>CAVWWJ010000019.1:0-185690 GCA_963758625.1 uncultured Alphaproteobacteria bacterium
ACGAACAGCAGGAGGGTGCCGAGCAGGCCCAGCATGAGGGCGATGCCGAGGAACTCGGGGACGCGGAAGACGCGCATCTTGGCGATCGAGGTCTCGAACAGGACGAGCAGGAAGCCGCCGGCCAACAGCTTGCCGAGGTAGGCCAGCAGCCCGATCGCCAGCGCCCGGCGCCGCTGCCAGGGGCGCATGCCAGGGCACGAAGATGCAGCCGATCAGCGAGACGTAGAGGAGGAGTTTCAGCGCGGCGGCGGACTCGATCAGGGCCAGGTGGCGGCCGGAGTATTCGAGCACCATCGCCTCGTGCACCATGGTGAGCTCGAGGTGGGTGGCGGGGTTGTCGACCGGGATGCGCGCGTTCTCGGCGACGGCGACGATGACGAGCGCGGTGGCCGCCAGCCCCAGCGAGACCCGCAAGGTGGCATTGTCGAGCATGAAGTTGGCGATCGCGCGAGAGCTGGGTGGAGCCGGCGACCAGCGCCACGGTGAAGACGATCATCACCATGGCCGGCTCGGCCAGCGAGGCGAACAGCATCTCGCGGGTGGAGCCGATGCCGCCGAAGCTGGTGCCGACGTCCATGCCGGCGAGCGCCAGCAGGAAGCGCGCCGAGCCGATCAGCGCCGCCAGCGCGATCAGGTCTGCGGCCCAGCTGAAGGGGAGGCCGGTGGCGAAGGTGGGAACCAGCGCGGCGGCGACCCAGGTGGCGGCGAAGATCAGGTAGGGCGCCACACGGAACAGCCAGGAGGCGTTCTGCGCCAGCACCGCCTCCTTGCGGTGAGCTTCAAGGTCGCGGTAGGGCTGGAGCAGCGGCGGGCCGCGGCGGCGCAGCAGGCGGGCCTTGAGCTTGCGCGTGAAGCCGAGCAGCGGCGGCGCCAGCGCCAGCACCAGCGCTATCTGCAGGCCCTGCACCACGAAGCCGAGGTCAGGTCGAGGATCACGACCATATCGACAGCACCAGCAGCAGGCCGACGAGGGCGACGAACACCAGGCTCAGATATTGGCGGATGGTGAGGAACTGCAGGCGGTTGAGCCTCTCCGCGGCCAGCGCGGTGCCGGCAGCCAGCGGGGCGTAGAGGGGGTCCCAGATCAGGTCGCGGAGCGTGACGGTGAGGCGGGCTGGCTCGGGTCGCCCGGGGGCGGCATCTCGACCCGCTCGCGGGCGCGGAACACGGTCGCGCCGAACACACGGCGGATCGGCTGGGCGAAGCTGTCGGCCGTGTACTGCGTGGCGGGGTCGGGGTCTGGAAAGCCGCAGTCCCAGGCCGGGCCGCGGCGCACTTCGCGCGAAGCGTAGCGGTGGATCACCTCGGCGGCGGCGAGCGCCGATCCGGCGATGAAGACGAAGACCAGCAGGCCGTTGTAGGAGCTGCGGCTTTCGGCCACCGGCACGATCGACAGCCAGGGCATCGTGCTCTGCGTCGGCATGCGGGCGCCGACGAGGCTGTGCGCCACCGGCGCCAGGGCGTCGATGAAGAGCCCGGGCAGGATGCCCGCCAGCAGGCAAAGCCCCGCGAAGGCAAACATGGCGGCTAGCGAGCAGCGGTCCACCTCCGCCGCGCTGCGCCGCCACGCTGCGCGGCCGGCCGAGGAAGGTGACGCCGAAGGCCTTGACGAAACAGGCGGCGGCGAGCGCCGCCGACAGGGCGAGCATGGCGCCGACGGCGGGCACGATCAGCTTCAGCCCCCAGGACGGCAGGCGGGGCTGAGCAGGATGGCCTGGAACGTCAGCCATTCCGAGACGAAGCCGTTGAGCGGCGGCAACGCCGAGATCGCTGCACATCCGACGAGAAACGTGAAGGCGGTGAGCGGCATGGTGTGGATGAGGCCGCCCAGGCGCTCCATGTCGCGCTCGCCGGTGGCGTTGAGCACGGCGCCCGAGCCGAAGAACAGCAGGCTCTTGAACAGGCTGTGGTTGAAGACATGCAGCAGCGCTGCGGTCAGCGCGATGGCGGCCGGAGCGCTGCATACCGTGTGCCGAGAAGGCCAGCGCCAGCCCGAGGCCGATGAAGACGATGCCGATGTTCTCGACCGTGTGATAGGCGAGCAGGCGCTTCAGGTCGTGCTGCATCAACGCGCTCAGCACACCGATACGCAGGTGATGCCGGCCAGCGCGATGACCAGGATGCTCCACCAGAGGCCGGCGCCCCGTTGAGGTCGAAGACGATGCGGATGAAGCCGTAGACCGCGACCTTGGTCATGACCCCGCTCATGAGTGCGGACACGTGGCTCGGCGCGGCCGGATGCGCCAGCGGCAGCCAGACGTGCAGCGGCACCAGGCCGGCCTTGGAGCCGGCGCCCAGCAGCGCCAGGATCAGCACCACGCCCCGGCAGCACGCGGGCCCCCTTCCGCGGATCTGGTCGAAGGCATAGCCGCCGCTGCCGCCGGCGAGCAGGCCGAAGGCCAGCAGGAGAGCGAGCGTGCCGAAGCTCGCCATCAGGATGTAGACATAGCCGGCATGCCGGTTCTCGGGGTCGCGATGGTGCGACATCACCAGCGCCCAGGAGGTGAGCGACATGAACTCCCAGGCGATCAGGAACGAGAAGGCGTCGTCGGCCAGCACGACGAGGTTCATGCCGGCCAGGAAGGCCGGATAGAAGGGAAGCACGCGGTCCGGCGCGGTTTCGTGCTCGCCGTAGCCAATGGCAAAGAGGCTCGCGCCCGCGCGCACCGAGGTTGACGACGATCGAGAAAGAACGCGGCGAGCGCGTCGAGGCGGAAATGCGCGCCGATCCAGGGCAGGCCGCGGGCAGGACGAGGGCGGGCGCGCGTCCCTGGATGAAGAGGAGATGCATCTGCCGACCAGGAGAACGTCAGCGCAACCGCCAGACAGAGGGCGTAGACGAGCCGGCTCGTTGCCGCGCCGCGACCCCTCGCGACGAGGGCCAGAGCGGCGGTCCCGAGAGGACGCCAACCCCGCACAATGCCAGCGCGGTGGCACTCGGACGATCCCTCTTCAGCCCTCCGGCGGGTCGCCGCCGCCGCAGCGGACACGGCTGCTCCGCGAACCGCCCCGTCCTGTCATCATCTACCCTTTGCCTCGGCAGCGCCGATCGCGTGCCGAGTGGGTTGCCGGGGCAGGCCCGGGTCCGACCCCTCGCTGCCAACCTCGGACAGAACTCGAGCGTGGAAGAGAGGCATGACCCGGGTCTGACCCCGTGTCCCCGGCACTGAAAATCAAGACCGGCGCACCGTGCGGGTGTGCGCCGGCCTCGCGCAGGGGCGAACCTGCCGGAGCTATGGCAGGTTGCGCTCCTGCTGCTTCCAGAAGTCGCGCGGGAAATCCTCGTCCACCGCAAAAGCCGAGCCGGCGGCGCCGGCCAGCACCGACAGGGCAAGGACCGCGGCCAGGATGCTTCTCATGATCATCTCTCCTCTTGCAGACAGCTTGCGCACGGAAGTGCGCGGGAGCCTCGAGTTGCTCACGATGGCCATATGGTGTTTTTCGCGAGTGCGAAGGGAGTCGTCACACACGTGTAAAAGGGTTGATTGCAAAGGCATTTTGACGCACTGCTGCGACGCAACAAAGATGCCCTGGGGACGAAGATCGACGCGAAGGATGCCGGCGCGGCGCTGCGCGCTGGGCGCGTCCGCGGCCCCGAGCCCGGGGGAGGAGAACGCCGATGGCCAAGGTCCCAGCGGGCATGCTCGCCGCCGTTCTGGCTCTGCTGCTCCCCGGTGCAGCGGGCAGCGCGTGGGCGGACGGCGCCCTTGCCGTCGGCTCGACGGGGGACGTGGTGAGGGACGGCATCGCGTTCGGCATGGTGGTCGACGAACCCATGGCCACGGCCGCCGCGACGGCCCTCAAGCGCTGCCGGACATTCAAGGCGCGCGCGGCTGCGGAGCGCTGCAGCGTGGTGGCGACCTTCAGCGGCGAGTGCTTTGCGGTGGCCTACGATCCCAAGTCGGGCACGCCCGGGGCCGGCTGGGGATCGGCCCCGATCAGGCGACCGCCAACGGCAAGGCGATCGCCATGTGCGAGGAAACGGCTGGGCCGGAGCGAAAAGGATACTGCCGGGTGGAGAGCGCCGGCTGCGACACCGGCGGCCCGGCCGGTGCCAAGACCAAGACCACCACCGAGGAACACCAGCCGACCGAGTGGAGCGATGTGCGCGAGCGGTTCCGCGGCTCCGGGCCGAGCGGATGGGGTTGGGACATGCCGTTGCCCGTGCTGCTGCTTCTGGGCGTGGCCGCTGCAGGTGTCGTCTACATCCTCAGCCGCACCCTGAAAGGCAAAGCCGGTCAGGCGGCAGGCCCCGCTGCGAAGGCGAAGCCCCCGGCGGCCAGGCCCGGCAAGGGCAAGACGAAGCGAACCTGACGCCGGCCTGCGGGGAAGCCACGGGCGCGGACGAAGTGGCATTCGGGCAACATCTTGGCATCGACCGGCCCTGCACTTGCTGCAAGCGAACATTATCGTTTCGCGTCCGGCCGATGACGCTCTATTCTGCGCGCCGACTTGATTTGGTGAGGCGTCGACCGCTGCCATCAAGCTCGCGGGGGCGAGAAGCATGAGCCGTAGGTTGTGGGCCGCCGTAGCCATCGCGGGGTTTTGCCTGTGCTCGCCGGGCGCAGATCCGAGACGCAGATCGGCGTCTTCGGCGGGGTCAACTGGAATTTCGGCAGCACGGTGGCGCTGAAGGCTCCGGGCGTACAGGATGACCGCTCGGTCGACTGGAACGGCGGGTCGTTCGAGATGCCGCCCTATTGGGGCGTGCGCGGCACCTACTGGCTGGGCAAGCATTGGGGCTTGGCTGTCGACTTTATCCATACCAAGGCGCTCGCCGATATCGAACTTCGCCGCCGACCCGGTCTACGACCGCTTGGAGTTCACGGACGGCAACAACCTTCTGCTGTTCGAGCTTCTCTATCGCTTCGGCCCGACGATGAACGGCGCCCTGGTGCCCTACGTCGGGGCAGGTGTCGGCGTCACCATCCCGCATGTCGAGGTGACACTCGACCCAGTGGGTGGCAGCAAGACCTACGAGTATCAGCTTGCCGGTCCCGCCGTGCAGGTTCTGGCAGGGCTCGAATACAAGCTCGGCCCGACATGGTCCCTGTTCACCGAGTTCAAGCTCAGCTACTCGCACATTTCGGCCGATTTGAAGGGTGGAGGCCAGCTGGAGGCCGACCTGTGGTCGCCGCAGCTCGCCATCGGCGTGGCCTACAGGTTCCCCCAGTAGCCGGCGACCTGAGCCGCCGCTCGCCTGCCGCGCCGGCTGCGGGAGACACGCGGTACAGGTGCGTGCTTGCCTACTGCGACACCCCAGGAGCCCCACATGGGCTACCCTGGAGGCATGACGGTTGCATCTCGAAACAGTGCCAACGGTCTTGCGGGCCGGATTTGGTGCCCATTGACCCTTAATCAACCGGAGTTTTCATGTTCAATTCTGCTGAACATGCGCTAGGGTGGGGTCCATGCCGGATCCCAAGCTGATCATCAAGAAGCGCCCGCGCGGCGAATACGAGATCGGGACGTTCACGGAGGACGGAGCCATCGTCGCCCATGTCTCGGTCTGGGACGGCAGATCGCTGGATACCCGGACGGAGGAGCAGCGGCAGGACGCGGCTCTGGCGCAGGCCAAGGGCTCCTGAAGGCGCTGGAGGGGACGCTGGCGGAAGCTGACGTTGCGCCCTCCTCCCGGGCGCGCGCCCCTGCGCCGTGCAAGGGCCCTGCGGGCCTGTCGGGCCGCGGGGCGAACGGCGGCCCTGCCACTGCTCCGTGCTGGCGCGGACGGCCCGATGCCAAGGCCCCGGGAAGGGGTCAGACCCCTCGCCTCCTACGGTGGAGATTGAACGCGGGCTTGCCCGAGGGGTCTGACCCCTGTTCCGACCTGTGGGCGCCGCGCTACAGGAGCCGCTCCTCTCGGCCGCCCGGCTGCCAATGCACCCCGAGACGGCGTACCATCCCGGCAGGCGCGGGGAAAATGAGGGAGATGAGGGATGCGCTGGCAGGCAAAAGTCGTGACGCCATTGCTGCTCTGTTTCGCTGCGATCAGCATCGATGCGAGCGCCCAGACATGGCGCAAGCACGTCTACAAGAGCGAGGGGTTCGAGACCGAATTCTCCGGCGATATCACGGTGCGTCCCTCGGTGATCAACGAGGGGGCGAAGGCGCGCATCGTCCGCTCCACGAAGTACATTCAGGAGGGACCGAACTCAAGTACACGGTGGTGGCGACGCTGACCAAGTCGGGCGTCAATTTCGACAAGGGGGTCGAGGCAGGCTTCGGCTCTTTCAAGTGCCAGACGGTGGTGGGCCAAAGCCCCTTGAGCGTGCCCAAGGGACAGGGCCGCGAGATGCGCGGGGCCGGCTGCGCGGACGGCCTGCAGGTCGAAGCCCGCTACTACGAGACCGGCAACTGGTTCTATCAGGTGATCGCGGAATACAAGGTGGCCGGCGGCGAGCAGGCCGCGCGGCGCTTCGTCGAGTCCTTCAAGCTCACCGCGAAAGTAGCCGGCCGCGCCCGATGTCGCCGTGGGGTCAGACCCGCATGGCCCGCAGGGTCAACCCCGTCCAATCAGGGATGCGACCCCAGGGCGCGGCGGTCAGCAGCTTGACCTCCTGCGACATGACGAGCGGCCGGAACTTGCGGCAAAGCCCTCCATGAAGTCCTTGTTGGCGTAGACGCCCGCCCAATGTTTGCGCCGGTCGGCGTCGTCGTCGAATTTCCACGATGCACGAGCTGGTTGATCATGCCGGTGTCGGCCTGGAAATAGCCGACCAGCTTGCCGTCGTGCCCGCCCTTCTGGAGGGCCGGGAAGCCGAACTCCTGGTAGAGCCTGGTCGCCTCGGCCATCTTGCCGACGGTGAGCGTGTAGGTTCGCAACTCGTAGACGGCCATCTGATGTTCTCCTCGTCTCATGTGACCCGACGGGGTCAGACCCTGCGGGTCTGACCCCGTCCATCCGCAAAAAACTCGGGTCGCTTCGCGACCGCGATACGAGCGAGTGCTTGCGTCTATCGGTGTGCTCAAGAGGTAAGGAGGTAAAGACCAAGAAGTTAGAGCGTTCTGGCAAGACGGAATCCGACGATCGCTGTAGCGGTGGTCGGGATGGACCCCGACGCGGCTGGCCGAGCGGAGGTTGTCTGGAAGGTCGTGCCAGGAACCGCCGCGCAGAACGCGCAGAGATGTCGCCCCCTGGCCACACCGAGCCATCATCTGGTGCGCCTTGATAGTCCGGATGCCAGGCGTCCTCGACCCATTCCCACACGTTGCCGTGCATGTCGTGAAGGCCGAACATGTTGGCCGGGAACGAGCCGACCTCCATCGTCCGCGGCGTGCCCGCATCCTTCGATGTGCCTGGCTCTTGGTGATCGTGTCGCCAAAGGCGTACCGCGTCGTGGTGCCGGCGCGCGCCGCGTACTCCCACTCCGCCTCGCTGAGCAGCCGGTAGGTCTTGCCGGTCTTGCGTGAGAGCCAGGCGGCATATTCCTTCGCGTCGTCCCAGGAGACGTTGATGACCGGCCGGCGGCCCCTGCCCCAGCCCGCATCGCCGGGCCGGTGCTTGCAGCCGCCCGCGGCCACACAGGCGTCCCATTCGGCAAACGTCACCTCGAACTTGCCGACCGCGAACGGCCGCTCGATCGTCACCCTGCGCTGCGGGCCTTCAGCGTTGTCGCGGCCTGCCTCGCTCGCCGGCGAGCCCATCATGAAGCTCCCCGCCGGCACCACCACCATCTCCGGGCAGCCGTCGCAGTCCTTGAAGCCGT
Source organism: uncultured Alphaproteobacteria bacterium (assembly GCA_963758625.1). Lineage (GTDB taxonomy): Bacteria > Pseudomonadota > Alphaproteobacteria > Rhizobiales > Hyphomicrobiaceae > AWTP1-13. The sequence continues at coordinate 7,707 of CAVWWJ010000019.1, forward strand.
CTTGGGCCTGAGTGCGCGCTCCTCGGCTTGCGTGAGCGGCCTCGCCGCCCGCGAGGGCGATATCGCGATGCGCAGGCTCGACGACCTTCGGCGGCGCAATCACGGGTCCGGGGCGGCGTGACGACGGCGACCTGCTTCTTCTTCAGGTCCTCGATGCGCGCCTCGGCCAGGCGGTCGTAGAAGGCGTTGGAGGCGCCGTACTGGCGGCGGAAGGCCTCCAGCACGGCGATGCTGGTGCTGTCCTTGACGCGCCGCCCAGGCGCGCTCGGCATCGCTCAACTGCGCCGGCCGAGGCGCCGCCAGGCCCGGAGGCGCGCAGCTCGCCGGTGGAGGAAGAGTTCCTCGCCGCCGAGCGAGCCGTAGAGGTAAGGCTCCTGCGTGCGGCTGGTGCGCCGCCAGCACGTCGTCGCTGACGTAGCCGAACACGCGCCGCACATCCAGGCCGGGGGTGACGATGCGCTTCAGGAGTGCCGCCGTGAACGGGCTGTGCGCGGCCCTTGCCGTCATCCGCCGTCGTGCCGTCCTTGGCGGCGTAGGCAACCAGCGTGTTGCCCTCCGGCTCGACGCGGATCAGCCCGCGTGTCGACGCTGCGCCTGGCTCCGGCGAGAGAAACGGGTTGTTGCGGCAGGCATCGAGGATCACGAGCTTGAGCCGCCTGACGCTGTCGAGCTGGCCGAGCACGGTGTCGAGCGCAACCGCCTCCAGCTCGACGTCGCGCGGCCGCGCCAGAGCGGCATCGACCGGGATGAGGAAGTTGCGCCCCGCCGACCTCGATGCCGTGGCCGGCGAAGTAGATGACGCCGAACTCGGCGCCGCGCCAACTCGCGCGCGAGTTCGCGCAGCGCCGCCGGAAGCCGTCGAGGCCGAGGTTCTTCTTCAGGATCACCTTGTCGAACTTGAGCTGCTTCTCCAGGGTTTCGGCCACCGCCGCGGCATCGTTGCCCGGGTTCGCGAGCGGTCCGATCCTGTAGTCCGCGTTGCCGATCACCAGCGCGACGCGCCTGGCTTCAACCGGCGCGGGCCAGAAGCCGGCGACAGCGCAGCAAAGCAATACGAGCAATCGAATGGCAGACCGCATGATGCGTCCTCCCCGAGAGCACCTGCTGTAGGTTGGGTAAAGCGAAGCGCAGACCCAACACCATCAGGGCGCTGAGTGCTGCATTGTGTTGGGTCTTCGCTGACGCTCGACCCAACCTACACGACCTCGCCCTGAACAATGCCCGATCCGCCCGTTGCGGCCAAGCGCGTGCCCTCCCATCGGATGGGAGGCCCCATCCACCCGTCATCCCGGCCGGAGCGATGCGAGCGGCACGCGAGCAGCGCGCCGAGCCGGGATCTGTCAGGTTCGACTCGCTGATGGAGGTCCCGGATAGCCTCGGCGCGAGCGCCTCGGCTTCCGGGATGACGGGTGGAGAGGGTTACGCCGGGCGGGCCTCGCCGCTGCGCTCCTGCGAGCTGACGCCCAGCGCGCGCAGCTTGCGGTGCAGGGCGGAGCGCTCCATGCCGACGAACTCGGCGGTGCGCGAGATGTTGCCGCCGAAGCGGTTGATCTGGGCCAGCAGGTACTCGCGCTCGAAGATCTCGCGCGCCTCGCGCAAGGGCAGCGACATCAGGTGCTCGGCGCCGCCGTTGACGGGCAGCGGCACGTTGGAGCCGATCTCCTCGGGCAGCAGGTTGGCGGTGATGATGGCGTCGGGGTCGCCGCCGGAGAGGATCAGCAGGCGCTCGATGTTGTTCCTGAGCTCGCGCACGTTGCCCGGCCAGTCGTGCGCCTGCAGCACGGCGATGGCGTCCTCGCCGATCTTGCGCGGCGCGAGGCCCGAGGACTGCGCCACCTGCTTGACGAAGAACTGGATGAGCTGGGGGATGTCGTCGCGCCGCTCGGCGAGGCCCGGCACGCGCAGCGGCACCACGTTGAGGCGGTGGTAGAGGTCCTCGCGGAAGCGGCCGTCGCGCCATCTCGCGCTCCAGGTCGCGGCTGGTGGAGGAGATGATGCGCACGTCGACCGCCACCTTGGGGCCGCCGCCGACGCGCTGGAACTTCTGCTCGACCAGCACGCGCAGCACCTTGCCCTGGGTCTCCAGCGGCATGTCGGCGACCTCGTCGATGTAGAGCGTGCCGCCGTGCGCCTCCTCCAGCGCGCCGACCTTGCGGGCGCCGCCGGAGTGGTCCTCGGTGCCGAACAGCTCCTCCTCGACGCGGTCGGGCGCCATGGCCGCCGCGCTCAGGACCACGAACGGGCCGTCCTTGCGGTGCGACTTCTCGTGCAGCACGCGCGCGGCGCAGCTCCTTGCCGGAGCCGGCGGCGCCGCGGATCAGCACGCGGCTGTTGGTGGGGGCGACGCGGTCGAGCTGGGTGCGCAGCTGGTTGATGGCGGCGGAGTGGCCGATCATCTCGAAGCTCACCACCGAGCGCTCGCGCAGCGTGCGCACCTCGCGCTGCAGCCTGGAGGCCTCCAGCGCGCGCTGCGTCACCAGCAGCAGGCGGTCGGCCTTGAACGGCTTCTCGATGTAGTCGTAGGCGCCGCGCTTGATGGCCGTCACCGCGGTCTCGATGTTGCCGTGGCCGGAGATGATGACGACCGGCAGGTCGGGGTGCGCCTTCTTGGTGATGTTGAGCACCTCCAGCCCGTCGAGGCGGCTGCCCTGCAGCCAGATGTCGAGGATGACGAGCTGCGGGCGGCGCTCCTCGATCGCCTTCAGCGCCTCGTCGGAATCGCGGGCGATGCGCGTGCGGTGGCCGTCGTCCTGCAGGAAGCCCGCCACCATCTCGCGGATGTCCGCCTCGTCATCGACGATCAGGATGTCAGAGGGCATCGGTCGCTCCTTGGCACTTGACTGACGATCAGGCGACTCGACCGCCGGCAGCGGCAGCGGCCGGCTGCGGGCTGCGGCTGCTGCGGCTCGCCGCGCCGCGGCGGGGCGGGACGGGCCGGCAGGCTGATGCGGACGAGCGCCCCGTGCGTGCGGCCGGGCGCCGGCGGGGCATCCTCCAGCGAGAGCGCGCCGTTGTGCTGCTCGACGCTCTTCTGCACGATGGCGAGGCCGAGGCCGGTGCCCTTGTTGCCCTTGGTGGTGACGTAGGGCTCGGTCAGGCGGGTGCGGTTGTGCTTGGGCAGGCCGGGGCCGTTGTCGATCACCTCGATGTCGACGCGGTCGCCGTTGCGGCGCACGATGGTCTCGATGCGGCCCGCCCAGCCGGGCTCCCTGTCCGTGCTCTCGGCGTACGGCTGGATCGCCTCCTGGGCGTTCTTCACCAGGTTGATGACGGCCTGGGAGATCAGGCGCCGGTCGCAGGTGACGATGATCGGCTCCTTGCCGACCTTGGTGTCGAAGGCGATGTCGTGCGCCCGCCATCTGGCGGTCGAGCACCGCGGCCTTCACCACCTCGCGGATGTCGTGGTCCTCCATCTGCGGCTTGGGCGAGCGGGCGAAGGCGGAGAACTCGTCCACCATGCGCGTCACGTCGCCGACCTGGCGGATGATGGTCTCGGTGCAGCGGTCGAAGGTCTCGCGGTCCTCGGTGATGGCGTGCGGCGTACTTGCGGCTGATGCGCTCGGCGGAGAGCTGGATGGGCGTGAGCGGGTTCTTGATCTCGTGGGCGATGCGCCGCGCCACGTCGGCCCAGGCGGAGGTGCGCTGGGCGGAGACCAGCTCGGTGACGTCGTCGAAGGTGAGGACCGAGCCGTGGTCCTCCTCGCTCGGCGCCTGCTCGGTGATGCGCACGGAGAAGTTGCGCTCCTCGCCGCCGATGACCAGCGTGACCTGCCGCTGGCGCCGGCTCTTGGCCGCCGGGTCGGCGGCGCTGCTGCACCAGGGCCGCGAACTCGGGCACCGCGTCGGCGAGCGGGCGCCCGATCGAGGTCGGCGCTCGTCGCGGCCGAGCAGCTTCTCGGCGGAGCGGCTGACGAGGGTGATGCGCGCCGTCGCCGGTCGAGGCCGATGACGCCGGCCGAGACGCCCGACAGCACCGCCTCCATGAAGCGGCGGCGCTCGGTGAGCTGGCGGTTGGTGTTGACGAGCTCGGTGCGCTGGCTCTCCAGCTCCTTGGTCATGGCGTTGAAGTTCATGGACAGCCGGCGCAGGTCGCCCTCGCCGCGGCGGATCGGCAGCTCCACCTTGAGGTTGCCGCGCGCCACCTCCTGGGCGGCGCTGATCAGGCGCCGGATCGGGGCCACGAACAGGCCGGCGAACCACAGGCCGACCCAGATGGCGGCGAACAGCGCGGTGAGCGAGATCATGAAGTACATGAGCGCGTGGGCGAGCACCAGGCCGCCGCGCCCTTCCTTCAGCTGGTCGTAGGAGGCGACGCGCCTTCTGCGTGTCGCGCAGGTGGCGCACCACCTCGGGCGTCGACGCCGCGCGCGACGTAGAGGTAGGAGCCCGGATAGTTGCGGAGCTTGGCGATGGCGCCGACGCGGCGCGCTGGGCATCGCGCGTCAGCGCACGGGCAGCTCCTGTAGGGAATGCTGTCGTCCTCGAGCCCCGGCGTCTTGGTCGGCATGGTCAGGGGAACCTGTCCCTGCTCGGCCAGCGCGATCAGCTCGGCAGGCGGCGTGCACGATAGGGGACCTTCTGCGTTCGCGAGGACCGCGAGCTTCACCGCGCCCTCGGCGTCGAGGATGTAGGCGGCGGCAGGTCGCGCAGGGTGGCCTGCGCCGACCATCAGCTCGCGGAACTTGGCTGACGTCGCCGGCCGACCTGCGGCGCCGCCTCGTCGAGGTCGCGCGCCATGTTGATGGCGTCGGTGCGGATGACCTGGCCGTGCTCCAGGAGGTAGACCTTGCCGATATTGGTGGTCTCCTGGACGATGGCGATGGTCTCGCTGGTTGAACCAGCTGTCGAGCGCGCGCGAGAAGGTGCGTGGTGGCGGCGAAGGCGAGGAGCAGCGCCGGCAGGGCGGCGATCAGGCTGAACAGCGCCACGATGCGCGCGTGCAGCCGGGCGCCGGGGACCTTCTGCTTCCAGGCGCGCCACAGGCCCGCCGCCTGGACCGCGATCACCGCCACCATGGCGATCACCAGGACGCAGGTTGACGAACAGCGCGCTGAGCACCAGCCTCGCGCTGCGGCCTGATGGGGGTGAGGCCGGTCAGGAGCAGGTAGGTGGCGAGCGCCCGAGACCACCGACAGGCTGACCACGACGAGGCCGATGCGGAACGCCCGGTCGCTGGTGCCGGGCAGCGGCGGAGCGTTGTCGGACAGCGGATCGGCGGCGCCAGTGCCGCCGGCCCCGATGCCTTCGGGGCGCGCGGCATCAGCGCGGTCCCAGGCCCGGCGCGCGGCATCGGCGCAGCGGCGGGCGAGCCGTCCGAGCGCGGCACCGGCGGACGCCGGCCGCAACCTTGAAGCGAGAGACGAGATCGTCTGTTGTCACCGGAGTGCTGACCCTCTCTGCAGCAAAGCGACCACACAGATCCCGCCTCACTGTGGCATTTCCGCGACAATCTGTGGCTTAACCACTTGAAGTGCGTGCGTCAAGCCGCGCGTGTGGCGCAGGCCCCACAATCTGAACGCCCTCGGGAGAGTACGGATCCGTGCGTCACCACGCAGGTAACAAGGTCCGCTGCCAACGTGGCCCCAGCGGGTCCAATCCAACCCGGGAGCGCGCCTTGCAGGAGCACGATCGAGCACCAGCGGGGAGTGGCGAGAGGAGGCTGGGCCGATCCGCGCTGCTGGCTCCGGCATTTTGTCGCGCTGGCCACCGCGGCCGCCATCGGCGTGCGTTCGCTGTCGCCGTGCTCGCCGGCGCGCCCTGATCGGCGGGATGCCAGTGGTAGTGGGCCCCCCTTAAGTGGCGCCACACACCGACGTCAGCTGGAATCACCCCCACGCCCTCTGTCATGCCGGCCGAGCCCGCCAGGGCGAGCGCCGGTACCCAGGGCCAAGGCTCCCGACCGCTCCGCGCGCTCTGGTCCCTGGTATTTCGCCGACGCGAAATTCCAGGATGACGCAGCACGGCGGCTCAAGCCACCGGGGTGCGGAAGACCTGGATGTCGAGGTCGCGGATCTTCTTGCGCAGCGTGTTGCGGTTGAGGCCCAACAGGGCGGCGGCGCGGATTCTGGTTGCCGCGGGTGGCGGCCAGCGCCGCCATCAGCAAGGGCCGCTCCACGTGCTGCAGGACGCGGTCGTAGAGCCCGCCGGGCGGCAAGTTCGCGGCCGTAGCTGGCGAAGTGGCCGGCGAGGTAGCGCTCCACCATCTCGGAGAGCTCGCGCGGGGTCTTGCCGGTCTCGGCGGGCGGCGGCGGGGCGGCCTCGACCAGCTCCGCATCGATGGTCGTCGGCGGTGAGCGTGTCCTCCGGATGCAGAGCGGCGAGGCGGCGCACCATGTTCTCCAGCTCGCGCACGTTGCCGGGCCAGTGGTAGCGCTTGATGCGCTCGATGGCGGCGGACTCGATGGTCTTCTGGCCGAGACCGGCCTTGGCCGCCTGGCGCAGGAAGTGGCGCACGAGGTCGCCCACGTCCTCGAGCCGCTCGCGCAGCGGCGGCAGCCGCAGCGGCACCACGTTGAGGCGGTAGTAGAGGTCCTCGCGGAACAGGCCCTGCTGGATCTGCGACTTCAGCTCGCGGTGGGTGGCGGCGATGATGCGCACGTCCGTCTTGATGGGCGTGCGGCCGCCGATGGTGGTGTACTCGCCCTCCTGCAGCACGCGCAGGAGCCGGGTCTGCGCCTCCATCGGCATGTCGCCGATCTCGTCGAGGAACAGCGTGCCGCCCTCGGCCTGCTGGAAGCGGCCCTCGGTGCGCTGCTGGGCGCCGGTGAAGGCGCCCTTCTCGTGGCCGAACAGCTCCGCTCTCGATCAGCTCGCGCGGGAATCGCCGCCATGTTGATGGCCACGAACGGGCCGTTGCGGCGCTTGGAGTAGTCGTGCAGCACGCGCGCCACCAGCTCCTTGCCGGTGCCGGATTCCCCGGTGATCATCACGGTGAGGTCGGTGCGGGTGAGGCGGGCGAGCGCGCGGTAGATCTCCTGCATCGCCGGCGAGCGGCCGATGAGGGGCAGCTCGTCGCCGTCGGGCTCGCTGCTGGCGGGCTCCTTGCGCCGGCCGGGCTCGGCCAGCGCGCGGCCGACGATCGAGACGAGCTCGTTCAGGTCGAACGGCTTGGGCAGGTACTCGTAGGCCCCCTTCTCGGCGGCCGACAGGGCCGTCATCAGCGTATTCTGCGCGCTCATGACGATGATGGGCAGGTTGGGCCGCAGCTTCTTGATGCGGGGGATCAGGTCGAAGGCGTTCTCGTCGGGCATGACCACGTCGGTGATGACGACATCGCCCTCGCCCTGCGACACCCAGCGCCACAGGGTGGCCGCGTTGCCGGTGGCGCGCGGGGCATAGCCCGCGCGCGCCAGCGCCTGGTTGAGCACCGTGCGGATCGCGGTGTCGTCGTCTGCGATCAGGATGGTTCCGCCTGGCATGTAATGCCTTCCTATGTTCTTTCGCGCCCGCCGCTGGTCCTGCAGGGGCAGCAGCACCCGAAACACCGTGTGCTTGGGCACCAACTCGCATTCGATCACGCCGCCGTGATCGCCGATGATCTTGGCAACCAATGCAAGACCGAGGCCGGTTCCGGTGCGTTTTGTGGTCACGAACGGGTCGAACAGGTGCGGCTTTAGACCTTCGGCGACGCCGGGGCCGTTGTCCTCCACCTCGATCATCAGGGGCAGGCTGACGCGGGCGCCGGTGCCGGGCACGGCGAGCCGCATGCCCGGGCGGAAGGCGGTGCGCAGCACGATGCGACCGGGCTCGCGGCCCTCGGCGATGGCCTCGGCGGCGTTCTTGACGAGGTTCAGGAAGGCCTGGATCAGCTTGTCGCGGTTGCCGGGCACCGGCGGCAGCGAGGGGTCGAAGTCGATGGACGACCTTGGTGTCGCCGGCAAAGCCGGTCTCGGCCAGCCGCTTCACGTGGTCGAGCACCTGGTGGATGTTGACGGGCTCGGTGCCGAGCGGGCGCTCGTCGCCGAACACCTCCATGCGGTCGACCAGGTTGCGGATGCGATCGGTCTCCGTGCAGATGAGCTGGGCGAGCGCCCGGTCCTCCTCCTCGAGGCCGGGCTCCAGCAGCTGCGCGGCGCCGCGGATGCCCGACAGCGGGTTCTTGATCTCGTGCGCCAGCACCGCGGCGAGACCGGAGACCGAGCGCGCCGCCGCCCGGTGCGTGAGCTGGCGCTCGATCATCTGCGCCATGGAGCGCTGCTGCAGCATCAGCACGATGAGGCCCGGCAGCTCCGGGATCGCGCCGGCGAACACATCGACCAGCTTGTGGGTGCCCGAGCGCGGCAGGCCCACCTCGATGCCGTACTCGTTGACGGTGGCGCCGCTGCGCCGCACCTGGCCCACCAGGGCGCCTAGCGGGCTCGAGAATGCGATGATGTCGGCGAGCGTCTGGCGCTTGAGCACGCCCTGGCTGAGCGAGAAGAAGGATTCCGCCGCGGCGTTGGCATAGAGCACGCGGTCGTCCTCGCCCAGCACCAGAATGGGATGCGGCAGAGCCCGCGAGCAGCAGATCGTGCTCGATGTGCCGGCGCGGGCTCGAGCCCATCCGCTCGCGCGCCGGCTCGGCGTTCATGCCGCCGCCTCCACGGCTTGCGTGCCTTCCAGGCCTCGTCGTAGAATGCGGCGAGGCCAGTCCGCACGAAGGATGCGTCGTCCGAGGTGCACAGCCGCCGGCGCCAGTCGCGCACGGTGGCGACAGGCCGGCCGGTCTGGCCTGAGCTGGCGAGATACCAGCCGATGTGCTTCCTGGCGTTGCGCAGGCCCACGTCCGGGCCCTCGCGCCTCGAGCATGGCCTCCAGGTGCGAGAGCGCGATCGGCGCTCTGCTCGGCGAGCGCAGGCGGGCCGGGATCGCGGCCGGTGGCGAGCGTCGGAGGCGATGCGGGCGGGCAGCCACGGCGCACCGCAGGCGCCACGCCCGACCATGACCGCCTGCGCGCCGGACGCCTGCAGCGCGGCACGCGCCGAGGCGGCATCCAGGATATCGCCGTTGACCACCACGGGAATGCCGACCGCGCCCGTGACCTTGCGCACGAACCCCCAGTCGGCCACGCCCTTGAAGTGCTGGCAGCGGGTGCGCGCGTGCACGGTGAGAAGGGCCACGCCGCACGCCTCGGCGCGCCGCGCGAGCTCGGGCGCGTTGCGGCTCTCCTGGTCCCAGCCCAGGCGCATCTTGAGCGTGACGGGCACGTCAACCGCCCCCACCACCGCCTCGATCAGCCGGGTGGCATGGTCGAGGTCGCGCATCAGCGCGGAGCCCGACAGCTTGCCGGTCACCTCGCGCGCCGGGCAGCCCATGTTGATGTCGATGATGTCGGCGCCCAGCGCCTCGGCGATGCGCGCGCCTTCCGCCATCCAGCGCGCCTCGCAGCCCGCGAGCTGCACCACAAACGGCTCCAGATCGCGCCCTTGCGCTCTGCGCCCGGACGCCATGCCGGTCGGTCGCCAGATGCTCGCTCGCGACCATCTCCGACACGACCATTCCCGCGCCCAGGCCATGGGCCAGCCGGCGAAAGACGAGGTCGGTCACCCCCGACATCGGCGCCAGCAGCACCGGACTTCGCAGCGCGTGCGGACCAATCGCGATTGGCGCCACGTCGGGCGTCCCGAGACCAACACTTGCGCATTTGCCCATTAATTAGGCAGTCTCTCCTCTTGCCTTACTTTTGAGCAGGCTAGCGCGGTGCCCGGCTTTTCGCAAGCCCAAACCGGCGCCTCGCGCGTGCATTCCCCAAGCCTTATCACGCCCTGCGATTGTGGGGGCATTGCCGATCCATCGTGGCGGCTTCCTTTCGCTCGGCAGCGGTAGCCTCTACTTGGCTCCGCCCCTGGCCGCAAGGGCATCAGGGTCGCCTCGATGCAGCACCTGGACGGAGGCACGCCTACCAGAGAGAGACGAACAGGTGCCCTCTCCCCGTCGCCTCGGACCACTGTGGCCTGCGACGCGCATGGCCGAGGGCTGCGGGGAGAAGGAGTCCGCACTTCACAGGCGAGGCCGCTCGAGCCCGTCGGGCGAGCCGGCCGGCTGTCGTGTCCGGCCCGAATGCGGTAATTGGGGCGTCCTTCTTCATCCCCAGCCCCGGGAGCCCCCGCGTGACCACCGCCGCCCTCATTGTCGCCGCCGGCCAGGGCAGGCGTGCGGGCGGCGCCACACCGAAGCAGTATGCCCACCTCGGCGGCGAGACCGTGCTTGGCGCGCACGCTGGCCGTGTTCCTGGAGCACCCCGGCATCGACCTCGCGCTGGTCGTGATCGCCGAGGCCGACCGCCCGCTCTACGACCAGCCGATCAGTCGGCCGGTCCATCCCAAGCTCCTGGCGCCGGCGCTCGGCGGCGACACGCGCCAGCGCTCGGTGCTCAACGGCCTGCGCGCCCTCAAGGCCCACGCGCCCGGCCGCGTGCTGATCCACGACGCCGCCCGGCCGTTCGTGACCGCCGACATCGTCGACCGCGTGCTCGCCGCGCTCGAGCGCACGCCCGGCGCCATCGCCGCCGTGCCGCTCGCCGACACCCTGAAGCGGGCCGGGACCGACGGGCGCATCGCCGCGACGCTCGACCGCGGCGGCCTGTGGCGCGCGCAGACGCCGCAGGCGTTCCGCTTCGAGGCCATCCTCGGCGCGCACGAGGCCGCCGCGGCCGCTGGGCGCGAGGACCTCACCGACGATGCCGCCGTCGCCGAATGGGCCGGCATCCCCGTCGAGCTGGTCGAGGGCAGCGAGGCCAACGTGAAGCTCACCACGGCGGAGGACCCACCAGGACCGTTGCGACGGGTCAGACCTCGCCGCCGACGGAGAAGCGAATGCGACGTCGGCGCGGGTCTGACCCGCTCGCCGTCGCCCGATGTGCGCACCGGCCAGGGCTTCGACGTGCACCGCTTCACGGCCGGCGACCATGTCTGGCTGTGCGGCGTCCGGCTCGCCCACACGCCACGGCCTCGAGGGGCATTCCGACGCCGACGCCGCCCTGCATGCGCTCACCGATGCGCTGCTCGGCGCCATCGGCGACGGCGACATCGGCGAGCACTTCGCCGACACCGACCCGCGCTGGAAGAACGCCGCCTCGCACCTCTTCCTCGCCGACGCCGCGGCGCGCGTGCGCGCGCGCGGCGGCACCATCTCCAACGTCGACGTCACCATCCTGTGCGAGGCGCCCCGGATCGCCCCGCACCGCGACGCCATGCGCCGGCGCATCGCCGAGATCCTCGCGCTCGACCTCGACCGCGTCGCGGTGAAGGCCACCACCACGGAGGGCCTGGGCTTCACCGGCCGGCGCGAGGGCATCGCCGCCCTGGCAACGGCTACCGTGGTCCTGCGGTAGACAGGCTCGGCCGGGCTCAGCCGGCCCGCATAGCAACGATCTCTTCACCGGAAACAGTCGACCATGGCTGCCTCGCGGAGTGACACGCTCCGCCGAATCGGGCATCCCCGGAGGCAATTCGGGCAAAGAGGACCGGGCCCATGAACATCATGACTCACGGTGCTACTGCGCCGGCCAATATCACGGAGATCGCCGAGAACACCTCGGCGGCCTGCATCTCGACGCGCGTCCGGCAGCTCAGTCGCATCATCACGCGCGTCTACGACGATGCCATGCGACCGCTCGGCATCACCGTCAGCCAGTTCACGCTGCTCACCCAGATCGCCCAGCAGGACGGCATCACCGCGGTGGATATCGGCCATACCCTGGACATCGAGAAGTCCACGCTGTCGCGCAACCTGAAGCGGCTGTTGAAGGACGGACATATCACCATGGACCCGCCCGCCGGCCGGCGCGGGCGCGGCCTGCATCTGACCCCCAAGGGGGCGCAGGTCATCCAGCTCGGCTATCCGGTGTGGCGCGAGGCGCAGATGCGCACCATCGGCGTCATGGGCCCCGAGAGCCGCAGCACGCTCGACGCGTTCCTGACGCAGGCGGAGCGCCTCGCCGCGGCGTAAGGCCTTCATCCGTCTGGACGGATCGGGCGGACTCTGACAGGCGATCAGGGCGCCTGTCAGGCCGCCCGCCTTGCTTTCGCGGGCTTCGCCGACAGCGCCCGGCGCACCGCCTCGGGCTCCCGCGCAATGACCTCGAGATAGGCACGCGCCGTCTCGTCCGGCTCGCTGAGATGGTGCTCCCACTCCCGCAGCACGGCGAGCGGGATGTGGAACGTCCTGGCGAACTCCGCCTTGGACATGCGCAGAGCCCAGCGAATTCGCGTGGCGCGGCGACACGTGCCGGCCGGCCCCAGGCTGGCGGGGTCGCGGTCCTCCAGGGGCTGCGCGTCCGGGTCCCGGCGGGCTGCCGCCAGCACCTCCTCATCGGTCATGGCCTTCGAGCCTGGCCCACATCTCCGGCGTCATGCCGTACTCGATCGGCCTTGGAGCGGGGACCCTCTTGCGCCTGACGCGTTCGCGCTGGTTGTATTCGTCTTGCTCACGTTTCGTTGCCTTCCTGGCGGAGATGATGCGCTTACGGCGGCCGCGCTCAACGTAGCACACTGTCAAGAGCACGTCGCCAACGAGGCCGGTCAGGAGCATGCGCTCTTCGTCCGGTCTCATCGAGGTCCAGCCGATTGATCGCGCGGGGATCGTCGAAAGCACGGCGGGCTTCTCGAACGACACGCCGATGATCGCGCTCGTTGAGCTTCGCCTTCGCGTCGTGCCACTCGAATTCGTCGTCGCGCATCCTATGCCGATACACCGCGGGCCAGTCAAAGCAGCAAGCCTACCATCCGCCGTCGCCGTGTCGGCGTCGACGCACTGTTGCGGCCGCGCCGCAAACCTCCGGCTAACCATCGCGCGCGGTGCCGCGTTCCCGCCTTGGCCCGTCGGCTAAGCTCCGGGCGCAGTTCCACAGCGCCGGGGAGCGGTTGGCAGGGCCCGGCGCGCGAGCCAACCCGTGGGCCATGATCCTCAGGCTTGCTCTGCGAAACCTGCTCCACGACCGCATCCGGCTGGCGGCGACGCTCGTCGGCCTCGTCTTCTCCACGTCGCTGGTGACCATCCAGCTCGGCCTCTACGCCGGCTCCGAGCGGATGATCGCGACGCTGATCGACCATGCTCGAGGCCGACCTGTGGATCGTGCCGGCGGAGACGCGCAGCTTCGAGAACGGCGCCACGCTGCCCGGCCACGAGCGCTACCTGGCGCTGTCGACGCCCGGCGTGGCGGCTGCAACCGAGGTCGTGGTGAGCTTCGCCGAATGGCGCAAGCCGAGCGGCGGCCGTGATCCCGGTGGTCCTCGTCGGCGCCGAGCCCGGCGCCGGCGGGCCCCGCGCCCTGGGACATCGTCGACGGCTCGGCCGCGGCGCTCGCGCACGCCCGACGCCGTGGTCGTCGACCGCACCTATCTGCGCGACCTCGGCCTCTGGCGGGTCGGCGACAAGGCCGAGATCATCGGGCCATGAAGGCGCGGGTGGCGGCCGTCACGCGCTCGCATCCGCTCGTTCACCACGCTGCCCTACGTCTTCACCTCGCTCGCCGGCGCCCGCGCCTACCTCGGCCTCGAGCGCGCACCGGGCGACCTATGTGCTCGTGCGCCTGCGGCCCGGCGCCAACCTCGACGACGGTGCGCTCCGCCCTGCTGCCGAAGCTGCGCCAGGCCGAGGTGCTGACGACGGCGGAGTTCCGCCGCCGCACCATCGGCCACTGGCTGTTCGGCACCGGCGCCGGCTCGGCGCTGATTGCCGGCGCCGGCGCTGGGCGTCCTGGTCGGCGCGGTCGTCGTCGGCCAGAGCCTCTATGCCGGCACGCGCGAGCATCTGCCGGAGTTCGCCACCCTGCGGGCGCTCGGATCGAGCGCCGGCTACATCCACAGGGTGATTCTGGCACAGGCCGTCCTGTGCGCCGCGATCGGCTGCGCCTTCGGCGCGCTCGTCGGCCTGCTCGTGGTCGCCTTCAGTGCCGAGACGGCCATGCCGGTGGTGCTGACGCCCGCCCTCTCGCTGCTCATCCTCGGCATCACCCTCCTGATGTGCTGCGGCGGCGCGCATCTCGGCGATCGTGAAGATCATGCGCCTCGACCCGGCGAGCGTGTTCGCGCGATGAAGCTGGAGCCGGAGCAGGTAGCTGCTCTGTGTGCCGCCGTCGGCAGGCGCGGGGCGGCGCTGCCTGGGCGAGGGCCTCGCCGACCGGCCGGCCTGGATCGCCCAGCTGCGGCCGTTCGCGCGCCGGCCCACCGTGCCGACGAGGCCGGCCGCCGCCGAGCCGGCGTGGGTCGCATCCGCGCCCGGCAGGGTCGAGCCGGTGTCGGGCGAGGTGCGCATCGATGCGCTCATCCTCGGCCGTGTCGCCGAGATCTTCGTCAAGGTTGGCGACCGCGTCGGCGCCGGCGACCTCATCGCCGCGCCTCGAGGACGAGGAAGCCCGCGCACGCCTCGCTGCCGCGGAAGCCCAGGTCGATCCTGCGCAAGCAGGAGCGCGATGCCGTCCCGCGCCGCGGGGCGTCCTGGCGGACCTGCGCAAGGCGGAGGACAGCACCGCCGACGCTGAGCGGGCTCTGGCCGCGGCCCGGCGCCGTCACGACCGCCTCGCTTCGGAGCGGGCACATCCGGCTGCCCTCGCCGAAGCGCGCAAGGAGGTCGCCGAGGCTCTGCGCCGGCTCGAGGCCGCGCGCGATGACCTCGCCCGCCGCAAGGCCGCGACCGCCAAGGCGCCGGATGCGCGCGACATCGCCCTCACCATCGCCCGCGCCAACCTCACCAGGGCCGAGGCCGCTGTTCGAGAAGACGAGGGTGCGCGCTCCGTTCGCCGGCACCGTCCTGCAGCGCCGGTGCGCGCCGGCGAGATCGGCGGGCACCGGGCGCGAGCGGCCGCTCGCGGTGCTCGCCGATCTCGTCCCGGCTGCGCGTGCGCGTGGACCTCGACGAGCGCAACAGGGGGCAGGTGTTCGTCGGCCAGGCGGTGCTCGTCCGCTCGGAAAGCCTCGCCGAGGCCTCGCAGAGGCAGGGTCGCGGCGATTGCCCCGGCGCTGGTCCCGGCGCAGGCCGCGTCGGGCAGCCGCCGGCGCCCGCAGGCGGCGAGCGTCGTGGAGGTCCTCGTCGACATCGCCGACCCCGCCCCGCTGATGCCCGGCATGCAGGTCGATGTCTACTTCCTCGCGCCGGATGCAGGATGACGGCGACCGTCCCATACCGGGACAATCGCGACCACGGCATTAACTGCGATCATCCCGGCGCATTGGACCGGCCGGGGATCGGTAGCACAGTTCACGCTCTCCTTCCATCGGAGACCATCGTGCAGAAGCCGTTTCGCCAGTGGGAAGCCGCAGTCCGGGCCAGGTTCAACGTCGAGATCGCCGCGGTCGCGTGCGTGGTGCCCGAGTACAACGTCTCGCAGCAGATGATCGCCGAGGGCGCCAGGCGCTTCTTCCCGCATCTGGAAGGCATCGAGCGGCCTCTTCGCCAACACCGGGATCGAGAGCCGCTACGTCTGCGAGCCGCCCGAGTGGTACTTCGTGAGCCGGGGCTGGGAGGAGCGCACGGCCTCGTTCCAGCGCCACGCGCTCGAGCTCCTGGAGGAGGCGACCCGGCGGGCCGCCGACGCCGCCGGCATCCGCATCGAGGAGATCGCGGCCATCGTCACCAACACGGTCACCGGGCTCGCGGTGCCGAGCCTCGAGGCCCTGCTGCTGGACCGCCTTCCCTTCTCGCGCCAGGTCGAGCGGCTGCCGATCTTCGGCCTGGGCTGCGGCGGCGGGGTGGGCGGGATGGCGCGCGCGGCGCGCATCGCCGAGACCATGCCCGGCGCCTACGTCCTCTTCCTCACCGTGGACCTGTGCAGCCTGTGCGCCCGCGGCGACGATCCGAGCCTCGCCAATTTCGTGTCCATCGCCCTGTTCGGCGACGGCGCCGGAGCGGTGCTCCTGCGCAACGCGACGCGGCGCCGTCGCGCCGCGGCGGCTACGCGGGCGCATCGTCACGCATCGGCGAGCACTGCTGGCCCAACACGCTGCAAGATCATGGGCTGGGACGTGAAGGAGAACGGCTTCGGCGTGGTCCTGAGCCCCGAGCTGCCATCGCTCCTGCGCCGCGAGCTGCGCCCGGCGATCGAGGCCTTCCTGGCGCGTGAGGGGCTCGGCTTCGGCGACATCGCCCGCTTTCTGTTGCATCCCGGCGGCCGGCGCGTGCTGGACACCGCCCAGGAGGTCCTCGGCCTGAGCCAGGGACGACCTCGTCCACTCCTGGGAGATCCTGCGCCAGTACGGCAACATGTCGTCGGCGACGGCCCTGTTCATTCTGGAGCGTGCTTTGCCTGCGGGTCGCGCGGACGCCATCTGCTCGCCGCCTTCGGCCCCGGCTTCTCCGCCTACTTCATCGTCCTCGACCTGTAGGGGAGACGCGGGAGGGGCAGACCCTGCGGGTCTGACCCCATGGCACCACGGCAACGAGGTGGCCCTCGTTCCTGGGACCAACGCTCATCGCCAGGTTTCGGAGCGAACCTGCCGCAAGATCGAGATGCCACGGCAGAGTTGTGCCAAATGCGGTAACTGGGATCACGCCCTGGAATTGACTTGAGAGGTCTCCGTGGCCATCGACACTGGTAGACCTTTCAGATTGCTTCGCGAACGCTGGCCGCAGGGGCTAGCGATGCCGACAAAACGAGATGCTTCAGAAATCGACGCCGTCATCGAGCTTGGCGCCGTTGAGGTTGTCTTCGTGAGCGGGGACAAACGCCTGCCGATTTCGCAGCATATGTCAGCGTTCAACGCGCTTGAAGCGCTACTGCCTACACTCAAGAAGAAGCGGTTTTACGGAGCGGTGATTGATGGCGAATATCGCGCCTGCAGTCACTATTGACGACGACACGCGTGAGCTCGACTTACCGCGCTGGGCGCTCCCGTCAGGCCGCTATGCAGTGCGCAAGATCTCTGATGGGAACGGCACCGCGATGAGATCGGACCCGCGGTGGCCGCGTTGCGCAACCGCCCGGAAATTGATCGCACTCGGCCGATCATCGAATTCTATCGCAGCCAAGCTGAGGTTGAGCGTGCTGGCGCCGGTGCGTTAGCCGATCCTCACCACCTCTGTTCGCCATTTCTGCTTCGGGTCAACTTTCCCAGTGGCCCGTTGGGCAGGTTCCGGAGCGAACCTGCCCTTGGTCCAACATACAGCCGATCCATCGGCAGTAGCCGAGGACATGCCCGTAATCCGCCCCGCGCCCTCGCCTACGGCTGCGTCCCGGGCGCCGGCACCGTCGAGGTCTGCATGCCGATCCTGTCGAGCGCCCGGCGCACGCTGCCCGAGGCGATGGCGGCGTCGACGAAGGCGCTGGCATAGGCCAGCGCGGCGGGCTTGCCCTTGGGCACGGCGATGGCGACGTAGGAGTTGAGGTAGGCGCCGTCGAGCACGCGCGAGCCCGGCAGCTTGGCCGAGAGCTGCGGCGAGCGACTCGCGCGAGAGCGCAATCGCATCGGCCTTGCCCGACTTCAAGAGATCGAACAGCTCGTCCGCGTTCTTGACGAGCGTCATCGTGACGGTCTTGAGCGAGGCCGCCGCCGCCCGCGCGGTGGCCGTGTTCTCGACGCCCGCCGACGCGCACGCCGGGCTTGTCGACGTCGGCCAGCGTCGTGATCTTGGAGCCGGGCGCCACCAGGTAGGTGCTCTGCAGCACGATGTGCGCCGAGCCGAAATCGACCTTCTTCTTGCGCTCGCGCATCGACCGGGATGAATGCCACGTCCCAGGCCCCGCTCGCCGCGGCGTCGGTCAGCGCGCCGGAGTTGCGGATAGGGCACGAACTCGACCGGCACGCCGAGCTTCTGCGCCAGCTCCGTCCCGAGGTCGATCGCCACGCCGCGATAGCCGGCCCCGTCGCGCGCCACGTTGCCGGCGCCGGGCAGTGGCGCCACGGCGATGCCGACCCGAGCTTGCCGGTGGGCGCCAGCTCCTTCTTGGCGCGGCGTCGTCGGCGCGCGCGCTGCCCGCCACGAGCCCGGCGGCCAGCAGCGCGGCCGCCCCAGAACAACTGCAATCGATCGCATGGTCGCTGCTTCCTGCCGCATCCCTGCCGGTGACAGTTTCGAGTCGAGGGCACGAAGATCGAGCGGCGCATCTTGCCGCTGATCGCCTTGGACAGGTGCCCCTTGCCGCTCACGTCCTCCACCAGCACCACCTCGCCGGCGCCGATGATGCGGACCTCGCCGTCGCTGGCCGTGATCTGCACGCCGGCATCGAGGTTGATGATGTACTGCCGGCGCGGCGCCGGGTGCCAGTCGAGATCATAGTCGCCCGAGGTCTCGCGGAAGATGATGCCGGTGGCCGGCAGGCGCGCCGAGAGCTTGCTGAAGTTCCGCTCCTCCACCCACTCGACCTCGATGTCGCGGAAGTGCGAGATGCCGTCGGCGTCCTCGTAGAGATTGTGAATGCGCATGTCGTTGCCCTCCTCCAGCCGTAGGGCGGAATAGGCGATAGCCGTATTCCGCCGATGCACCTTCGTGCTTGCCAGACGCGAGAATGGCGGATTACGCTTCGCTAATCCGCCCTACGGCTCCAGAGCCGGCATCGCGCGCCAGCAACTCGCCACGCCGCACGCAACCGCCAGCCTCGCCGCCGCGCGTACTTTCACTTGGCCTGGATGCCGATGTCGGGAATGATCTTCTCCCAGTGGGCATACTCCGTCTCGATGAGCGCCTGCAGCTCCTCGGGGCTGCTGCCCTTGGCGGTCAGCCCCTGCAGCTTGAACTTCTCGATGATGTCCGGCTGCTTCAGCGCGACGTTCATGGCGGCGTTGAGCTTGTCGATGATCGGGCGCGGCGTTCCGGCCGGCGCGAAGAAGCCGAGCCAGGTGTTGGTCACGACGCCGGGAAGCGTCTCGTCGATGGTCGGGACACCGGGCAGGTCCGGGTGGCGCTTGGCTTCCGCCAGCGCGATGATGCGGATGGTGCCCTCCTGCGCGTGCGGCAGGACCGCCGGCGTGGTGCCGAAGCTCACCTGGATGTTGCCGCCGATCAGGTCCTGGATGGCCGGCGCCGAGCCGCGGTAGGCCACGTGCGCCATGTCGATGCCGGTGCGCTTGTTGATCATCTCGCCGGCCAGATGATGCGCCGAGCCCATGCCGGCGCTGCCGTAGCTCACCTTGCCGGGATTGCGCTTCACGTAGTCGACCAGCTCCTGCACGGTCTTGACGGGCAGCTTGGCGTTGACCGCGAGCACGAGCAGCGATTCGGCCGCGAGCGAAATCGGGGCGAATGCCGTCTTCGCCTGGTAGGGGAAGGATTTCTGCGTGAACATGTTCATGGTGAGCGGCGCGTTGACCGTGATCAGCAGGGTGTAGCCGTCCGGTTTCGCGTTCGCCACGGCTGCCGCGCCAATCGTGCCTGCCGCACCCGGCCGGTTGTCGATCACCACGGGCTGCCCAGCTCGCGCGTGAGGACGTCGCGGGTAAGCCGAGCGACCGCATCGGTCGACGCCCCCGGGGTGAACGGAACGATCACCGTGATCGGCCGCTCGGGATAGGTCTGCGCCAGAGCGGCCGTCGGGCCGATCAGGATTGCGGCGACGGCCAGCACCACCAGGCCGCCGACGATACGGACTGCACCAGGCATCTCTTCTCCCCCTCGGATGCGCCGCGGCTCATGTTGTGCGGCGCCGCGGCTCGCTCCTTGCGAGCTCGGGCAAGTCTGGCCGGACGACCGCGCGCGGTCAATGCGTCGCGGAGCTTGCTGCCGCCGCGCGATTGCATGACGATGCGGACTTGTGAACACCACGTTGGGGAGAGCGCAATGATCACGACCGAGCAGTTCCGGCTCGACGGCAAGGTCGCCATCGTCACCGGCTCCGGGCGCAACATCGGCCGCGCCATTGCCGAGAGCTTCGCGGCCTGCGGCGCCAAGGTGGTCGTCAACGGCCACAAGGACCGCGAGGCGATCGAGACCGTGGCCGGCGGGATCAAGGAGACGCGGTGGCGAGGCGATCGCCGTGCTCGCAGACGTCTCCAAGGACGAGGAGGTGGGGCGCCTGGTCGAGACCGCCGCCACGACCTTCGGGCGTGTCGACATCGTGGTCTCCAACGTCGGCATCCGCCGCTACCGCGCGTTTCTGGACATCACGCCCGAGGAGTGGCGGGAGGTCCTCGAAACCAACCTGTCGGCGTCCTTCTATCCTGGCGCGGCATGCGATTCCCCACATGCGCAAGGGCGGCAAGGGGCGCTTCATCGTGATCTCCGGCTTCGACGGCTTCTGGGGCCAGATCACGCACCGTGCCCCCAACCTGGCCGCCAAAGCCGGGATGCACGGCCTCGCCAAGGCGATCGCGCGCGAGTTCGGCGCCCGACGGCATCACCGCCAACACCGTGGCGCCCGGCGCCATCGACACCGTGCGCGACTGGTCGCAGTACCCGCACCGTGTCCGCGGAGAAGACGCTCGGCCGAGATCCCGCTCCATCGCCGCGGCCACGTGGACGAGATCGCCGGCGCCTGCCTGTTCCTCGCCAGCGACGCCGGCGGCTTCGTCTCCGGGCAGGTCATCCACGTCAACGGCGGGCACTACATGTACTGAGGTGGGGTCAGACCCTGCGGGTCTGACCCCATGTGCGCCCCCTGCGATCGGCGTGGCCCGCGTCCGCGGCCGTCATTGTCGGCATGCGCTCTAAACCGTCCGTAGCATCGCTCCGAACGCAGCGAGGCGACGCTCGCCGTCTCGGAATCTACTGATAGCGCATCGCCCTGGGGTCAGACCCGCAGGGTCTGACCCCAGTTGAACGACGGATGCACCGTGGGATCAATCGGGCGCGGGCTTCTTTCTCGTGATCGTTGCGATGATTGTTCTCGCGTCGCAATGTAGCCGGTAAGCGACGAACAGCGTTGCCGCTCAGGCCCCGAGAAAGATGCGGCGCACGTCGGGGCTGTCGGCGAGCGCCGCCGACGGCCCGGCGGCGGCGAGGCGGCCGCTCTCCAGGATGTAGCCGCGGTTGGAAATGGACAGCGCCAGGCGCACGTTCTGCTCGATCAGCAGGATCGCCATGCCTTCCGCCTTCAGCCCGTCGAAGGCCGCCCGCATCTGCGCCATCACCTGCGGCGCGAGGCCCAGGAAGGGCTCGTCCACCATCAGGAGGCGCGGCAGCGACATGAGCCCGCGGCCGAGCGCCAGCATCTGCTGCTCGCCGCCCGACAGCGTGCGCGCCAGCTGGCCCCGGCGCTCGGAGAGGCGCGGAAACAGCGCGTAGACGCGCTCCAACGACTTGGCCCGCGCGGCCTTGGCGGCCGGGTGCCAGGCGCCGAGCACGAGGTTCTGCAGCACCGTGAGATGGGGGAACACGCGCCGGCGCTCCAGCACGTGCGCCAGCCCGAGCGGGGCGCGCGCGTGGATCGGCCTGCCGATGAGGCTCGAGCCTTGGAAGCGGATATCGCCGGCCTTGGCGGCAATGAGGCCGGTGATGGCGTTGACGACCGTGCTCTTGCCCGAGCCGTTGGGCCCCAGCAGCGCCACCGTCTCGCCGGCCTCGACCCCGAGGGTCACGCCCCACACGACCTGGTAGTCGCCGTAGGCCACCTCGAGGCTGTCGACCTCAAGCAGCATCGACGGCACCTCCGAGGTAGGCGTCCACCACCTTCGGGTCGTTGCGCACCGCCTCCGGCGTGCCGAAGGCGATGCGCCGCCCGGCGTAGAGGGCGAGGATGCGGTCGGCCAAGCGCATCATGACCTCCATGTTGTGCTCGATGGTGACGATGGTGACGCCGCGGCCCTTCAATTCGAGCACCAGATCGACGAGGCCCGGAATGGTGCGCTGGTCGACGCCGCCCGTGACCTCGTCCATCAGGATCAGGCGCGGCTCGATGGCCAAGGCGCGCGCCAGCTCCAGCCGCTTGCGCTGGCCGGTGGAGAGCTCGCGCGCGAAGTGGTTGCGCTTCTCGACGAGGTCGACGAAGGCCAGCGCCTCGAGCGCACTGTCGCGCGCCGCCTTCATGTTGGAGGTGCGGGCGAGCGCGCCCACCATGACGTTCTCGGTGACCGTGAGGTCGGTGAAGGGCTTGAGCTTCTGGAAGGTGCGCGCCACGCCCAGGGCGGCGATGCGGTCGGGGCGCAGACCGGTGATGTCCTGGCCGGCGAGGAGCACGCGGCCGGCATCGAGGGGCTGGTAGCCGGTGACGAGGTCGAACAGCGTCGACTTGCCGGCGCCGTTGGGGCCGATGATGCCGAGGATCTCGCCTTGCCTCACGTCGAAGGTGATGTCGTCGTTGGCGGCGAGACCGCCGTAGCGCTTGGTGACGCCCTTCGCCTCGAGCAGCGGGGTGATGGCGCTCGTCCGGGTCAGCGGCAACCCTCCCGCGGCGGATGCGCTCCGCGATCAGGCTCAGGATGCCGGCGGGCCGCCACAGGCACACCGCCAGGATGAGCAGGCCGTAGATGATGAGGTCCACCGTGCGCCCGGTGCCGCCGAGCCAGATGCGGGTGTACTCCGACAGCGGGATCAGGATGGCCGCGCCCAGCGCCGGGCCCCACAGGGTGCCGCTGCCGCCCAGCACCGTCATCAACACGACGATGATGGAGATCTCCGCGGAGAGCAGGCGCTCGGGGTCGAGCACGAGCACGTACTGGGCATAGAACGTGCCGGCGACCGACATCATCGCGGCGGAGATCATGAAGGCCAGCACCTTGTGGCGCGCAATGGCGATCCCCAGGCTGGCGGCGGCATCGGGCTCGTCGCGCATCGCCTGCAGGCGGAAGCCGAGACGGCTGCGGCGCAAGAGCCAAACCACCCCGAAGCCCAGCGCGGCGGCGCCCAGCGCCAGGTAGTAGTAGGGGACCTTGCCGGTGTGGAACTGCAAGGTGAGCCAGGGCGCGGTGCGGTCGATGGGAATGTAGAGGCCGGAGGCGCCGTTCACCCAGTCCCAGCGCTGCACGATGATCTGCACGCTGGAGCCGATCAGCAGAGTCGCGATGGCGAAGTAGTGCCCGCGCAAACGCAGCGTAGGCACGCCGACGGCGACCGCGGCCAGCGCCGAGAGCGCCATGCCGACCAGGAGCCCGATCCACGGCGTGATGCCCCACTTCACGTAGAGCACGGTGGAGGCGTAGGCGCCGATGCCGAAGAACATCGCGTGCCCCAGGCTGATCATGCCCGAGAACCCGGCCATCACGTTCCACGACTGCGCCATCAGCGCATAGAGCAGGATGAGGATCACGAGATGGTGCGCGAACGGCGACGTGAAAAGGAAAGGATAAACCAGGAGGAACACCGCAACAGCGACGCCGAGCGCCATCGACCACAGCGGCGGGTGCGGCCACACCGGCTCCGCCTTCGCCGCCTCCAGCATGCGCGCCCGATCGCTTGCCCGGTCGCTTGCCCGATCGCTTGCCACGTCTCGGACCCCGGCTTTCAGAACCTGCCGAACAGACCGTTGGGCCTGCTGATGACCACGGCCAGATACAGCGCGAACACGATGACGGTCTTGTAGGAGGGATCGATCAGGAGGCCGCCGAGCAACTCCACGATGCCGATGAGCACGCCGGCGACGAGACTGCCGAGGATGCTGCCGAAGCCCCCGAGCGCCACCGCCACGAACGCGAGCAGCGCGAAGTTCACCCCGACGTCGGGGAAGATGTAGAAGAACGTGGCCAGCATGGTGCCGGCGACGCCGACGCAGCCGAGCCCGATGGCCCAGCCGAGCGCCAGCATGCGCTCGGTCGGGATGCCCATGACCGCCGCGGCCTGCCGGTCCTGCGCCGTCGCCTGCAGGCCGAGGCCGGTCTCGGTGCGGCTGACGAACAGCCAGAGGCCGACGAAACTGAGGAGGCAGATGGCGCCCGCCACCAGCTGCGGCTGGCCGATGAAGATCGGGCCGATCTGCACGCGGCCCGCGATCCAGGGATTGTCGATCGTGCGGAAGTCGGGCGTCCAGAGAAACTGGGCGCCGCGCGCGCAGCGCCACCGCCAGACCGAACGTGCCGCACACCTGCGCCAGCATCGGCGCCTTCAGGAGCCCGCGGATGACCCCCAGATGCGTGAGCGCGCCGGCCGCGGCGAGCATCAGCGGCCACCAGCGGAAGCGAGAGAAGCGGGTCGAGGCCGACGAGCGACCAGAGCCAAAATGTCGCAAACATGGCGAGCATGAGAAACTCGCCGTGCGCGAAGTTGACGATCTCCATCAGCCCAAAAATCAGGCTGAGCCCGACCGCAACGAGGGCATAGATGAGCCCCATCAGCAGGCCGGTGACCAGGGCTTGGATGATCAGGTCGCGAGACATCGTTGTTTGCCGGCCCGTCCGTGAGAGGTGGTCGCTTGCTGCCAAGTGAGGCGATTGCAGGCAGTCGAACCCGATTGAAGTCGATGGCAAAAGCGACCGAGTCCGGCGCGGGCCCGGTTGATTCCGATCAATTTCCGTCGAGGCCGACTGAACTCCATTGACGCGCTCCATTGACGCGACTGCAAAACACGCTCCAATCTCGTTTCGTCAAGGGGCACGAACGGAGTTGGACAGATGAACATGAGAATGACAGCCCTCGTCTGCGCCGCCCTCATCGCAGGTGCCACGTCGGGGCAGGCGCAGCAAGAGGTGAAGGTGGGCGTGCTGTATGCGCTGTCGGGACCGACGGCGCAGATCGGCATCGACGCGGTGGCCGCCGTGAAGGCCGCGGCGGAGATCGTCAACGAGGGCGCCGATCTGCCGCTGGCGCTCGCCAAGGGCAAGGGGCTGGCCGGCCTCGGCGGCGCCAAGATCAAGATCGTCGTCGTCGATCACCAGGGCAAGCCGGAGGTGGGCTTGAGCGAGACCGAGCGCCTGATCACCCAGGAGAAGGTGCACGCCGTGTTCGGCGCCTACTTCTCGTCGGTGACGGCGGCGGCGAGCCAGGCCGCGGAGCGCGCAGGGGTTCCCTTCGTCAACGCGGAGTCCTCCCAGCCCGCGCTCACCCAGCGCGGCCTCAAGTACTTCTTCCGCACCTCGCCGACGGACGAGACCTTCTCCCAGCTCATGTTCGAGTTCCTCGATGACCTGGGCAAGAAGACGGGCCAGAAGGTCCAGTCGGTGTCGATCATCCACGAGGACACCGCGTTCGGCACCGACAGCGCCAGGGTGCAGGAGCGGATCGCCAAGGAGAAGGGCCTCGAGGTTCGCGGCAGGATCGCCTACAAGGCGCAGACCACCTCGCTGAGCTCCGAGGTTCAGCGCCTCAAGGCCGCCAACGCGGACGTGCTGCTGCCCTCATCCTACACGTCCGACACCATCCTGCTCCTCAAGACGGCGAAGGAGCTCGACTACAATCCGAAGCTGATCGTGGCCCAGAACGCCGGGTTCACCGACCCGACCTTCATCAAGCTGGCGGGCAAGGATGCCGAGGGCTCGATCACGCGCTCGCCCTACAATTCCGATCTCGAGGGCCGCATCCCGCTGCTGAGCAAGGTCAACGCCATCTTCAAGAAGCACTCGAACGGCCGCGATCTCTCCGACGTGTCGGCGCGCGCCTTCACGGGCTTCATGACGCTGCTCGACGCGCTCGACCGCGCCAAGTCGACCGACCCCGAGAAGCTGCGCGCCGCGCTCGCCGCGACCGACATCCCCGCCGACCAGCTGATCGTGCCCTACAGGGGCGTCAAGTTCGATGCGACCGGGCAGAATGTGCTGGTGCGCCCGATCCTGATGCAGGTGCAGAAGGGGCAATACTGCACGATCTATCCCTTCGAGCTGGCCTCCTGCGAGGTCCTGCTGCCGACGCCCACCTGGGACCAGAAGGCCAAGCTGTGATGCGACCTCGGGGCGAACGCCGGCGGTCGCAATGAGGCGAGGTGCTCGCCCCAACGTCCCCTCCCCCTTGCGGGGAGGACAGGGTGGGGGGATTGCAGAACATCGAATGTGGGGAGTCCCCCACCCCTAACCCCTCCCCGCGAAGTTGGCGAGGGGGAATCCGGTCGCGGCCGTGACGAGGGAGCATGAAGAACAAGACTGTGCAGCCCGTGCGCATCGCGGTTGACATGGGCGGGACCTTCACCGACCTGCAGATCCTCGATACGCGCTCGGGCGCCATCACCAGCCTCAAGACCCCGACGACGCCCGAGGACCCCTCGATCGGTCTGATGACCGGCATCCGCGAGGCGGCGGCACGCGACGAGTTCGCCTTCGCCGACATCGGCTATCTCCTGCACGGCACCACCATCGCCACCAACGCCGTGCTCGAGCGCAAGCTGCCGCGCGGCGCGCTCGTCACCACGGCCGGATTTGCGGACGTGCTGGAGATCGGCCGGCACTACCGGCGCGAGATCTACGCGCTCAACCCCGAGGTGCCGCCGGTCCTCATCCCGCGTGACCGCCGCGTGGGCGTGCCCGAGCGCATCCGCGCCGACGGCAGCATCGAGACGGCGCTGACCCCGAGTGCCCTGGAGGCGCTGGGCGCGAAGCTCGACAGCCTGGATGTGGAAACCGTGGCGCTGTGCCTGTCAACGCCTACGTGAACCCGGAGCACGAGCTCGGCATCGCCGACCATCTCGCGCGCACGCAGGCCGAGGCTCAGGGTATCGCCGTCGAGCGCGCTCAATGGCGAGATCCGCGAGTATGAGCGCACCTCCACGACGGTCCTCAATGCGCTGCTGATGCCGGTCGTCGCCGGCTATCTCGACAAGCTCGAGGCGCGCATGCAGGCCGAGGACTGCCGCCCGCGGCTCCTGCTCGTACAGTCGAACGGCGGCGTGTGCAGCGCCGCCACCGCCGCGCGCGAGCCCGTGCGGCTGCTCCTGTCGGGGCCCGCCGGAGGTGCGCGCCGCCTGCGCGCTCCTGAGCGAGACGCTGAGCGAGGCCAACATCGTCGGCGTCGACATGGGCGGCACCAGCTTCGACGTGTCCGTGGTGCGCGAGGGGCGCGTCAACCTCATCGCCCAGGGCGAGATCGACAAGATGCCGGTGCGCCTGCCCATGGTGGAGATCCGCACCATCGGCGCCGGCGGCGGCTCGATCGCCAAGGTACGCGCCGGCGGACGGCTGACGGTGGGGCCCGAGAGCGCCGGCTCGCGCCCCGGCCCCGCCTGCTACGGCCGCGGCGGCGCCGAGCCCACCGTGACGGACGCCAACCTGGTGCTCGGCCGGCTCGACGGCGAGGGCTTCCTCGGCGGCGGCATGCGCCTCGATGCGGCCAAGGCGCAGGCCGCCATCGCGACGCACGTCGCGGGGCCGTTGCGCCTCGCCGTGGAGCCGGCGGCCGAAGGCCTGCTTGCCGTCACCAACGCGAGCCTCGGCGGCGCCATCCGCCTGTCGCTGTTCGAGAAGGGCCTCGACCCGCGCGACTTCGCCATGATCGCCTTCGGCGGCGCAGCCGGCCTGCACGCGGTTGCGGTCGCCGACGAGCTCGGCATCCGCCGCGTCGTGTTCCCGGAGAGCGCCGGCACGCTCTCCGCCTACGGCATCCTCCACTCCAACATCGCCCACGACCTCGTCCGCTCCAAGGTGCTGGCCGCGACGGCCGACAACCTCGACACGCTCGCAGCCATGGCGGAGAGCCTGCGCCGGGAGGCGACGGCGCGCCTCGACGCCGATGCCGTGCCGGAGGAGCACCGGCAGGTCGCGCTCGCCGCCGACATGCGCTACCGGGGCCAGGCCTTCGAGCTGATGATCCCCGCAGCCGGACCAGGCCCCGGATCGACCTTGGACCGCGCCATGCTCGACGGCCTCGTGGATGGCTTCCACGCGACCCATCGCCAGCGCTTCTCCTACGCCAACCCCGGCGCCGCCGTGGAGATCGTCTCGCTGCGCGTCTCGGCCATCGGGCGCCTGCCCATGCTCTCCGGCGCCGTCACTGTGCCGACCGCCGCAGATCGCACGCCTGCGCGCCGGCGCAGGATCTGGCTGGGCGGGCGCTGGCGCGAGGTCGCGGCCTGGAGCCGCAGCGCGATCGCGCCGGGCACCGCAATCGAGGGGCCCGCGCTCATCGAGGAGGCCTACACCACGGTGCTGATCGCCGACGGCTGGACCTGCCGGCGCCACGCCAGCGGCCACCTGCTGGCTGAGAGGGCCTGAGGCATGACCAGCACTGACATCTCCCCCATCGAGCTGGAAATCATCCACAACGCGCTGACGGCGGCGGCGGCGGAGATGGATGTCACGGTGTGGCGCACCAGCCGCTCCACCATCGTGCGCGAGCTGCTCGACTACTCCACCGCCATCTTCGACCGCGACGGCTGGAACGTGGCGCAGGCCGCGCGCATCCCGAGCCACCTGAACTCGATGAGCACCTTCCTCACCGAGATCCTGGCCCGCCACATCCCGCCGGAGCAATGGCAGCCGGGCGACGTCGTCATCTCCAACGACCCCTATTGCGGCGGCCAGCATCTGCCCGACATCGTCGCCTTCAAGGCGGTGTTCCACTCCGGCCGGCGCGTCGGCTTCGTCGGCACGCTGTGCCACCACCTGGACGTGGGCGGCTCGTCGCCCGGCAGCTACGGCTCCAGTGCCACCGAGATCTTCCAGGAAGGCCTGCGCATCCCGCCCCTGAAGCTCATCGAGGCTGGCCGGCTGATCGAGCCGATCCGCGCCATCATCCTGCAGAACGTGCGCCAGCCCGACCTGCTGTGGGGCGACCTGCAGTCGCAGATCGCCTCGCTCAACATCGGCGAGGCCAGCATCGCGCGGCTGGTGGCCAAGCTGGGGGAGGCGCGCTTCGAGCGCGCGCTCGCCCAGCTGCTCGACGCCTCCGAGGCGGGCATGCGCGCCGTCATCGCCCGCATCCCCGACGGCACCTATGCCTTCGAGGACCGGATCGACGACGACGGCATCACCGATGAGCCGATCGGGATTCTGCGCCAAGGTGACGGTGGCCGGCGACGAGATGACGGTCGACCTCACGGGATGCAGCCCGCAGTCCCTGGGCCCCAGCAACGCCACGCTCGCCTCCACCTGCTCCACCGTGTTCTACGCCCTGATGGCGACAGCCGATGTGCCGGTCGCCTCCAACGCCGGCTGCTACCGCGCCGTCAGGGTCGTCGCGCCGCCCGGAACCTGCGTAAACGCCGCCTCGCCGGCGCCCGTGGTGCATCGCATCGCCATCGGCCACCGCCTGGCCACCGTGCTGTTCGGGGCGCTGCACCAGGCGATCCCCGAGCGCATGCCGGCGGCCTACTACGCCGTCTCCTACGTCGTGACGTTCCAGACCATCGATCCCGAGCTCGGCCGCAAGGTGCTGGTGGAGATCGAGATCGGTGGCTGCGGCGGGCTGCCCTACTGCGACGGCGCCTCCGCGCACTCCTTCGGCATGCACAACAACGCCAACATTCCCGTAGAGATGATCGAGAGCGACATGCCGCTGACGTTCCTCGGCTACGGCCTGCTCGCCGAATTCGGGCGGCGCAGGACGCCACCGCGGCGGCCTCGGGCTGTGGCGCGAGTGGCGCGTCGATTGCGCCGCGGCGCAGCTTTCCACCAACCTCGACCGCTTCAAGTTCCCTCCGTTCGGCCTCGCCGGGGGCCTGCCGGCATCTCTGAGCACGCTTACCCTGATCCGTGACGGCGAGCGCCAGGCCCTGCCGTCGAAGGTGACGAACCTGATGCTGCGCCGGGGCGACATCGTGCGTCTCGAGACGTCGGGCGGCGGCGGCTTCGGGGATCCCCGGGCGAGGGCGCGCGCGCTCGTCGAGCGCGACCTGGCCCAGGGCTATGTCAGCGCCGAGGCCGCCGCCGCCCTCTACGGCTACGCGCGCCCCTGACGCCGCCGGCGCACCGATCCGCGGCGTCGGCGGAAATGATCTGCAACGGTTGACGAGGTCTGAACCTCGCCAGGCTACGGCGCATCGCTCAGGAGGCCTGGCTCTCGCGCGGATCGCCCGGGGCACCGAGGTACCTGCGAGGCCGCGATGGCCCTCAGCGGCCTTCCAGCGCAGCGGGAAGGGCCATCCGGCACAAGGGTCCCGGACGCCGAGGCGCTGGGCCGAGATGCACGTAGCACCCGAATGCATGGGTTGCAGATGCGGCTCTATCCCGCCACGGGCGTCGAGAGGAGCCACAGCCCGAGCAGGGTATAGGCCACCATGACGGCGGCGAGGGGAAGTTGGCTCAGCACCGCGGCGCGGGCGTCGGGGATCGCGCGGCGCGCGAGCTCGTGCGCCAGGACGACGGCGAGCACGTGGCCGGCGACGATGGCAGCGGTCTGGGCGTTCCAGATCGCGCTCGTGCCCTCCCAGGTGTTGAGGAACGACGTGGTGACGTGGAAATGGCCGAGTCTCAGAACGTCGCGGCCGGTGCCGAACGGGTCGCTGGCGGCGGCCAGCGCGTACTGGCCGTTGACCAGCAGCGCGGTCAGGTAGTGGGAGAAATGAAACGCCAGCGAGATCGGCATCATGGAGAGCGCCAGCGTGCCGAGCAGGGCGCCCGGCTCGCCCGGCCGGCCGGCGAGCCGCCAGCCCGCGAGGACCGCGCCGGTGTAGAGCACGGCGAGCATGAGCCAGGTCAGGACGAGCCCCGCCGAGTTGATGCCGAGCACCGCCGACCGCCCGGGGAACTCGAGCGGATTGATGCCGTTGAGGCCGAGCCACCAGAAGGTCTTGGCGAGCCCGTCGAAGGAGACGCAGGCCAGGACCAGCAGGATGAACAGGGTGCCGCTCGGCGGCAGCGCGCCGCGGCCGAGAAGCGCGGTGCCGGGCAGCGCCAGTGCCAGCTTCTGCCGCGTGGCGTCCGCGCCGGTCGCGGGCGTCCAGATCAGGGGCGACAGCCCGCCGATGAAGCGGAAGAAGACGCTGAACGGCTCGGCGCGCCCGAGCCACGCCTCCTCGCCGAACAGGATGACGGCGATGCAGGTGAAGAGCCAGTACGCCCCCACCGCCACCGCCAGCCGCCACGGATCGTCGGGGGCGATGTCGACCAGCTCGAACCAGGCGAAGCCGAGGAACAGGGTGATCGCCGGCCAGTACCCGAGCCACCGCGGATAGGGGAGCAACAGGGCCGGCGGAGGGACCCCCACCCCTAACCCCTCCCCGCAAGGGGGAGGGGAATCCCGTCGGCGCAAGTGGGGAGAGCCCGCGAGCCGCATCGCGAGCCGACAAGGCCCGGTCCATGGGTTCACGTAGGCCCACAGGTTGCCGAGGAGGGCGGTGGCCAGGGTGAAACCCACCCACCACAGCGTCCAGATCGTCAGCGGCAAGGGATTGGCCAGCGGATCGCGGCTGCCCGCAACCCCGGTTGTCAGCAGAACGCCGAGAAGCAGGAAGGACAGCAGGCTGATGACAACCGGGCTGGGAGGCCGCAGCGCGAGCACTTCGAGCCGCGCGGACGCAAGGCGGTCGGAGAGGTCCTTGGGCATGAAGGCGAGCACCAGGAAGCTCGCCGCCACCGCCAGCGTGCCGCCGACGAGATAGTACCCGGTCGGCATCAGCAGGACGAAGGCCCGCTCGCCGCCGTGCGCCCACGCCGCCGTCGCCCCTGCCGTCAGGATCACGGCCGGGATCAACAGCAGCGCTGCGCGCCGGCTCATCGCGACCCCACGCCGACGTAGCGGTGCACCAGCGAGCGGTCCTCGCGCAGGAGGTCGACGCCGACCACGTCGCGGGTGCGGCCGTTCTCGATGAAGGCGACCCGGTCGGCCACCGGCAGCACCGCATCGACGCGCTGCTCGACCAGGAGGATGGCGACGCCGTCGGCGCGCAGGGAGCGCACGCAGTCGCGGATGGTGGCGATCATCGCCGGCATCAGGCCCTCGGTCGGCTCGTCGAGCAGGAGCACCCGGGGCTCCACGCACAGCGCGCGCGCGATCGCCAGCATCTGCTGCTCGCCGCCCGAGAGCGTACCGGAGCGCTGGTCGAGGCGCTCGCGCAGCGCGGGAAACAGGGCGAGCACGCGCTCCCGCGTGGGCCTGCCGCGCCCGCGCGCCATGAGCCCGATCTCCAGGTTCTCGGCGACCGTCAGCTCGGCGAACAGGCGCCGGCCCTGCGGGACGTAGGCGACGCCCTGCTTCGGCACCTCGTGGGCGGGCAGGGCGGTCAACTCCACGCCGTCGAGCCGGATCGAACCGGAGCGGGGCCGCACCAGGCCCATGATCGCCTTCAAGGTCGTGGTCTTGCCGGCGCCGTTGCGCCCGAGCATGCACAGGACCTCGCCGGCCGCGACCGACAGCGAGAGGTCGCGCAGGACCTGCACGTCGCCGTACCAGGCATTGATGGCGCTGACCTGGAGCATGGTTCACGCCTTACGCCGCGGCGGCCGGCGCGGTTGCCTCGCCGCCCGCCGCTCGATGGGAGGTGTATCGATGTCGCTGAAGTTGCCGATGACAACCTCCCCCTCCGGGAACTTCGCGGTGATCTCGAGCTGCCCGCCCAGCGCCTCGACGTAGCGCC
Source organism: uncultured Alphaproteobacteria bacterium (assembly GCA_963758625.1). Classification (GTDB taxonomy): domain Bacteria; phylum Pseudomonadota; class Alphaproteobacteria; order Rhizobiales; family Hyphomicrobiaceae; genus AWTP1-13. The sequence continues at coordinate 39,919 of CAVWWJ010000019.1, forward strand.
GCAGGTTGCTGACGTACATATCCGTGCGCTTCTCCAGCTTGGCCACCGCCGGCTGCTTGACCTCGAGGGCACGCGCAAGCTCCTGCTGCGAGCGCCGGCGCGCGCGGCGGAGCTCGGCCAGCGCCATTTCCGCCTTCAGCTCGGCAACACGCGCCGCAACTCGCGCCTTGCGCTTGGGCGAGAGCTTGCGTGTCAGCTCGGCAAGCGGGCGATGGCCACTCATCGGATCAGTCCCTCTCTCTCAGCTCCCGGATATGCTCGTCGTACAGCCGGTCGGCAATCCGGATCATTCTCTTGTAGAAGCCCTTCTCTCCACCCTTGTCTCCGCCGATGAGCAGGATCGCAGTCCTGCGCGGGTCGAAGGCATAGAAGATGCGAAGTGGCCTGGCTCTACTCTGCACCCGCAGCTCGCGCATGTGCTCGTGTCTGGAACCTTTGACACCCGACGAGTAAGGGAACGGCAGATCCGGCCCACGCTCCATCAGGACTTGCGCCGCGGCGCTGATGTCCTCCTGTTGCGAGTCGGTGAGATCGTTCCACCATGCGCCAAACTCGTCAGTGTACTCGACGTTCCAGCTCATGAGAGCTATATTCCATATATGGAATAAGTCAAGAGGGCGGCCCCCGCAACACCCCCCATCCCTGCGCGCGAAGCGCATTATGCAGTGTGCGTTAGACAAGAGAAAAGGGCCGCCTTTGGAGGCAGCCCGCTCGATCATTTAGCCGGATTGAGCCAGTCGCTTACGCACTCGCCTGCGCGTGCAGCCTCCCGCGAGCCGCCCGGTCACGCCCCACCCTTGATAGCCGCCAATACCGCCGTTGGATAGGCGAACCGCATCGTATCGCCGTCGCGGCGGGCGCCGAGGCCCATCGTGTCGCCGTCCACCGACGCGTCCAGCATCGCCCGCAGACCGGCATAGTCGCCGTCGGCGGGGAACGCCATGGCGACGACGCGCTCGCGCTCTGCCGGCACCTGGTAGAACCCGACCTCGGGCTCGGAGAGCCCCGCGATGTCAAACAGACCGCGGAGAAACGCGAGCGGGCGGAACTCGACGGTCGACGGGTCGCGGTGCCGCTCCATGGCGTTGAAGGCCGCCGCCTTGGCGGGATCGCCGGAGGCCACCGCATCGCAGAGCACGATGCGGCCGCCGGGACGGGCGACCCTTACCATCTCGGCCAACGCGCGCGCCGGCTCCTCGAGGTGATGGAACGCGAAGCGGCAGCTCACGATGTCGCAGGCACCGTCCGCAAAGGGGAGCGCGTAGACATCGCCCAGATGCCATTCGACGTTCGCGGCCCCCGCCTTCGCCGAAGCCTGTCGCGCCTCATCGAGCATGGCCGCGGTGGCGTCGAGGCCGTGGGCCCGACGCACGCGCTGCGCAAAGGCCAGAACCACCGAGCCCGGCCCGCAGGCCACGTCGAGCGACACGTCGGTCGACAGCCGGCGGGCGGCATCGACCAGCAGGTCGAGCGCGGCCTTGTCGTGGAGCGCGCGGGCGCCAGCGAACAGCGCCGCTTGCCGGGTGAACTGATCGGCGATGATGGCTTGGTGCGCGCGGGGAGCATCGTTGGCGGTGGTCATTGCGGTTGGCCTCACGATCCAGATTGAGTTGACCCCGGCGAAAAGTCGGGGGATGACCCGACAACACCGTTCTAGCCATTCGCTGGCTGGCGCACGTTGGGTGCGCTTCGCGGTCCGCAACCCGAGGTCTGGTCAGCGTTGCAGCGTCTCGACCAGCGCAGCGATTTCGCGGTCGTGAGTTCTCGCCGCGCTTTGCCAGCCCCGCGACCACCCCTGCCCGGTCGCGCGCCTCGCGGTTCTGGCTCATCTTCGCCTTGGCCTCCAGCCGGGTGATGCCGAGCTTCAGGCCGACGATGCCGCGCGCCAGCGCGTCGATGAAACTCGCCGGAGCGTCGCCGGTCGACCAGGGCTGGGCATAGGGCGCCTCCTGCTGGTCGCTGAGCTCCGCGACATGGGCGAGCAGCCAGGCCTTGTCGTCTACGACCTCGAGGCGCCCATAGGCGTGCGCCGCCGCATAGTTCCAGGTCGGTACCGCCTTGCCGTGCTCGACTTTGGAGGGATACCAGCCGGGCCGGATGTAGGCCTCCGGGCCCTGGAAGATCAGCAGCGCCTCCGTATCCGGAGCAAAACTCTTCCATTGCGTGTTCGGACGGGCGAGGTGGCATTCGATGCGGCCCAGCGGGACATCCGCATCGACCTTCAGCACGGTCGGCAGGTGGGTGGCGACCAGCCCTCCGCTGCCATGCGTGACAAGGATGGCGAAGGGATGCGCATGCATCAGCGCATGCGCCTGCTGCGTCTCCTCGATCTTGAATGGCTCAGGCGTATACATCGCTCGCTCCGCCTCCCCCTCGAACAGCCGCTCATACCCTCGTTCGAATTGGCAGAGCCATCTGGTGTACCGGCTATGGTCAGACCGAAGGAAGGGTCTGACCCCACCTGCCGACTCGTTGCCCGAGGTCCCGGATAGCTTCGAGCTGCGCCCTCAGCTTCCGGGATGACGGGTGCGAGCCCTCAGGCACTCGCCTGCGCGTGGAGCCTCCCGCGCTTGGCGTTGAGCTTGTTGAGCGCGGAGAGATACGCCTTGGCGGAGGCGACCAGCGTATCGGGGTCCGCGGCCCGCGCGTTGACGGCGCGTCCGCCGTCGGCGGCATCCTCGAGCCGCACGGAAACCTCGGCCTGGGCGTCCGTGCCCTCGGTCACCGCGTGCACCTGGTAGAGCGCCAGCTTGGCGGTGTGCGGTACCAGCTTGAGGATGGCATTGAAGGTGGCATCCACCGGCCCGTTGCCGGTGGCCTGCACGGTCTGGTGCACGCCCTCGCCCAGGTCCAGCGTCAGGGTGGCCGACTGCGGACCCATGGTGCCGGCGATGACGGTGAGCGCCACCACCTTCATGCGGTCCTGCTGGGTGGCGATCTCCTCGTCTACCAAGGCCTCCAGGTCCTCGTCGTAGACGTGCTTCTTGCGGTCGGCGAGCGCCTTGAAGCGGTTGAAGGCATCCTCCAGCGCGTTCTCGCCCAGCTCGTAGCCCAGCTCCTTGAGCTTGGCGCGGAAGGCGTTGCGGCCGGAGTGCTTGCCCATCACCAGCGAGGTCTTGGACACGCCGACGCTCTCGGGCGTCATGATCTCGTAGGTCTGCGTGTGCTTGATCATGCCGTCCTGGTGGATGCCCGACTCGTGCGCGAATGCGTTCCGCCCGACGATCGCCTTGTTGTACTGGACGGGGAACGAGGTAGCGGCCGAAACGAGCTTGGAGGCGCGGTTGAGCTGCCTGGCGTCGATGCCGATCTGATAGGGCAGCACGTCGCCGCGCGTCTTGATGGCCATCACCACCTCTTCCAGCGCGGCGTTGCCGGCCCGCTCGCCGATGCCGTTGATGGTGCACTCGATCTGCCGGCAGCCGGCGCGCACGCCGGCCAGCGAGTTGGCGACCGCCATGCCGAGGTCGTTGTGGCAGTGCACGGAGAAGATCACCTTCTCGGAGCCGGGGACCCGCTCCATCACGGAGCGGAACATGGCGTAGTATTCCTCGGGTGTGGCGTAGCCCACGGTGTCCGGCAGGTTGATGGTGGTGGCGCCGGCCTTGATGGCCGTCTCCACGGCGCGGCAGAGATAGTCGATCTCGGTGCGGGTGGCGTCCTCCGCCGACCATTCCACGTCATCCACCCAGTTGCGCGCGCGGGTGACCTGGAAATGGATCATCTCCAGGACCTGCCCGGGCGACTTCTGCAGCTTGTGCTTCATGTGCACCGGCGAGGTGGCAATGAAGGTGTGGATGCGCGGGCGCCTCGCATGCTTCACCGCCTCGCCGGCGCGGTCGATGTCGAGCTCGCCCGCGCGCGACAGGCCGCAGACCACGGCCTTCTCGAGCCGCCTCGCGATCTCCGCGACGGCCGCAAAGTCGCCCTCGCTGGCGATCGGGAACCCGGCCTCGATGATGTCGACACCCATGTCGTCGAGGAAGTGGGCGACCTCGAGCTTCTCCTCGAAGGTCATGGTGGCGCCGGGGCACTGCTCGCCGTCGCGCAGCGTGGTGTCGAAGATGAAGACGCGGTCGGCGTCGGCGGGCTCCGCTCCGGACGTTGGCATGGGCTCGGACGCCGCGTCGGGTTGCTGGGACATGGGGACTTTCCTCGTCAATTCGGCCGCGCCGGTCCTGGCCGCGCGCCATGAAGCTCGATTTGTTCTCTTTGCTTGCGATCCCCCTGAGCGCCCGTCCCGCCGTGCAGGACTGCCGAGGCTCAGGGGCCGATAAGGAGGAGCAGGCCGAGCGCGATCGTCGCCGGAGGCGTTCCGGTCGCGGTCAGGGCAGCGATGGAGCGGTCTGTGCTCACGTTGAGCTGCTCTAGGTGGCTGCTGCGGTGCGTCGCTGGACATCTCGTCCAGCGCCCGGAAGATTTCATCTCCCCTCCCGGGATGACGGCTACTTAAGCCAAAGGACACACGCAAAGGCAAGCGTAAATGCACGCAGGCGTGCTGTCGCGGGAAATATGACGATGACACGTTCGGAAGGGGCGGCTATGAGTTGCCCGCGCGGGGGCGCGCGCGTCATGGGTCAACGGGAGGCTAGGATGAAGCGGTTTTTGATCGCCGGCGCAGCTATTGTCATCGGGGCCAGCACGCTTCCGGCGGCCAGCCCAGCAGTCGATCTGGCCATCAAGACCATCGAGTCGGTGGGCGGCGACCCCGCCAAGCTCAAAATCTTCTGCTCCCTCAACAAGGTGCTCCAGGAGTCCGGCGACAAGGACGATCCGGCGACCCAGAAGCAGGTCGACGACCTGGTCGCCCAACTCGGCGCCGATTTCAGCGCCGCCTGGGACATCGGCGACGAGCTCGACGAGAATTCTCCCGACGGCCAGGAGTTCTACGGTGCCGTCGATGCCCTCGCCGAGAAGTGCAAGAGCTGACGACCCGACCCGCGCCTGAAGGAGGCCGGTTTCCCCTTCTGGCGCTGTTCGGCTGGCTGACGGGGGCCCTGTTCTTTTTCTACGCCTGGGTCCTGCGCGTGGCCCCCAGCGTCATGGTCGAAGAGCTGATGCGCGACTTCGCGGTCGGCGCAGCGGTTCTGGGCCATCTGTCGGCCGCCTACTTCTACGGCTACGCCGGCATGCAGATCCCCGTCGGCGTGCTGCTGGACCGCTTCGGCCCGCGGCGCCTGATGACGCTGGCCGCCCTCGTCTGTGCCGCCGGCTGCGTGCTGCTTGCGACCAGCACCTCGCTTGCGGTTGCGAGCGCCGGCAGGTTCCTGATCGGTGCCTCGGCGGCCTTCAGCCTGGTGGGCTCGATGGCCGTCGCCGGACAGTGGTTCCACGCCAACCGCTTTGCGCTGCTGGCGGGTCTGTCCATGGCTATAGGCATGGCCGGCGGCGTATTCGGTCAGGCGCCGTTGCGCCTCGCAGTCGAGGCGACCGACTGGCGCTCGACCACACTGGTGCTGGCGGCAGGCGGTGTGGTGCTGGCGATCGCCGCGTGGGCTACGGTGCGCGACCGCCGGCGCGGGCTCGGCGGGCTCGGCCGGGCTCTGTCGGGGCTCTGGGCGGTGCTCGCCAACCGCCAGGCCTGGCTCGTGGCGATCGTCGGCCTCGGCACGTCGGCACCCCTGCTCGCCTTCGCCGGCCTGTGGGGCGTGCCGTTCCTGGAGACGGCCTACCAGCTGCCGCGCGCGCAAGCGGCGATGCTCACCTCCGTCATCTTCGTAGGCTGGGGCGTGGGCGCCCCGGTGTTCGGCTGGCTGTCGGACCGCATCGGGCGCCGCAAGCCGCCGCTGATTGCGGGATTGCTGCTGGAGACGCTGGCGCTGGCTCTGCTCGTTTATGTGCCCGACCTGCCGTTGCCGGTGCTGGCGGGCTCGTGCTTCCTCGTCGGGTTCTTCGGCTCGGCCCAGATCGTGTGCTTCGCGCTGGCCAGGGAGACGCATGCCGCGGCGCTGAGCGGCACCGCCATCGGCTTCGTCAACGCCATGGTGACCGGAGCGGGGGCCCTCTTCCAGCCGCTCGTCGGGTTGCTGCTCGACCTTGCGTGGACCGGCGAGACCTCGCTGGGTGCCCGCCTCTACGCGCCGGACAGCTACCGCCTGGCGTTCGCCTCGCTGGTCGTCTGCTGCCTCGTCGGTCTCCTGTGCCTCGCAGCCGTGCGCGAGACCCACTGCCGGGCACAGGCGTGAGTGCACCTGCAAGGCCGGATTCAGCCATCCGAAAGCCGGCTTGAGCCTGATTCCGTTTGACTTTGGGCCCGCTTTCCCTGCTCCTGTTTCGAGGCGAACCCGAGGGGGATTTCACGATGTTCACGCGCAGCCCTGCCGAACCGATGCCGCTCGAGCCGATCAAGCCGAGCTCGACCGCCGGCAACATCCGGCCGCCGCAGCCCCGCTCGGGGTCCACCGATGCCGGCAAGTCGGTGATCAGCAACGACCTCAAGATCATCGGCCAGGGCCTCAAGATCATCAGCCGTGGCACGCTGCAGGTGGACGGCGAGGTCGAGGGCGACGTGGGCGGCGCCGAGATCATCATCGGCGAGGAGGGGAAAGTGACCGGCATCGTCGCCGCCGAGCGGGTGATCGTACGCGGGCGCATCTCGGGCGTGATCCGCGCTATGGCGGTGGCGCTGCAGTCCTCGGCGCGCGTGGAGGGCGACATCCATCACATGTCGCTGTCGATCGAGCAGGGCGCGGAGTTCGACGGCCGCTGCCGGCGCCCGGCCAACCCGTCGGAGCTCCAGCTCGATCTGGATGGCGCGTAGGGGCCTCTTCCCTCTCAGCGAGTTGTAAGGCGAAGGGAGCCTGACCCCGCAGGGTCAGGCTCTTTGTGCGTCCGTCTCTGACCCGAGCGGCTCAGAACTTGTAGTTCATACCGGCGCGCGCGATGTGCATGTCGTGCTTATGACGGATTGCCCGCGCGTGAGCAGCACTTGGCTTAGTCGGACTGCAGGCGCTTGCTGATGTCGCGCAGGCGGTTGAACTGCTGCACCAGCAGCGGCACGTTGACGATGCCGGTCACGTACATGACTACGTAGCCGAACACCGCCACGATGGAGCCTGCATCGACGCCAGGGCGCGCACATGTCCGCACCAGGGCGGCGGCCATCACGCCGAAGCTCAAGAGCTCGAGGATTCCGAAACTCCAGGCGTCCCGGTCGGAAAGCGCAATGCGCCAGCGCCGAACCAGGTCGAAATGGCTGCGCACCTCGGTTGGATGAGCGCGCTCGATGACCTCCACCTCGCGCTCCACCTGGTCGTTGAGGCGGCCGTTGAGGATGAGACTCTGGCGGCCGGTCCAGCGGCTGAGCAGGCAGGCGGGCAACAGCAGCGCAAGGCACCACGGCACCAGCGCCCAATCCGCCCAGCACAGCATCACCAGGGCGCCGATCACCGCATAGAGCATGAAAAGCATGAACGCTGCGTCATACTCGAAGAAGTTGACGATCTCGCGCGACAGGGCTGAGCGGGCCGCGACCCGCGAAACCTCGACCTGGCGGCCGCGTTGGTCGACAACGAGCCCGCTGCGCGAGGTCGGCATAGATGCGCGTGAAGCAGCGCGAGTCGTACATGCGCCGCGCGCCGCCGATCGACAAGTACGCGATGTGCTGGGCGAAGAAGATCGCCAGGCCGAGCGGCGAGGATCGCAACAGGTCGTGGATCGCCCAGCCCAGCACCAGCGGTTGAGCGAGGCGCAGCAGGTTCTCCACGTTGAGCAGGCCGTAGGTGACCAGGATGCGCCAGCGATAGATCGCGAAGATCGACCACAGGCTCGATGGCGGCTGTGCCGACGTGTGCACGGAGCTTTGAGGCACGGCGCGCCTCGTGGTGGCGGTCATGGGGGGCGTCGGTTCGATTGGGCGGCTCAGGCCGCCGCCGGCGCGGCGTCGGTCTGCTGTGCCGGGCTCCGCGCGTGCCGCAACCTGCCGTGATGCTCGCGCGTCAGCCAGAGCAGGAGCGAGAGGGTGCGGTTCATCGCCGACATAGTCGGCGCATCGCCGGCATTGCCCAGGGCGGCGCGCTGCAGGCAGTCGAGGAGCGTGGCCTTATCGAGGAAGCCCAGGTCGTCGACCGGCACCTCTTCGATCAAGGCCTCCATGCGCCGCAGGTTGCGTGACAGCCCCACATAGTAGACCTCGTTGAAGTGGCCCTTGCTCGGCCGGTTCAGGATGCACTCGGGCAGGATGCCGCGCAGGGCGGCGGCCAGGATCGGCTTCTGCCCGATACCGGGCTCCGGGCGGACCCGCGCCCGGATGCCGAGCCCGAGGCTGTACACACGGGGGTCCTGGTAGGGGTGGGTGAGCACCATCCCGCGCGGGGCCGACAAATTCATGCGGCAGAAATCCTCGCGACTCTGGCGAATGCTCCACAGCGCCAGGGAGAGCCCGACAGGGCGGCACGCGCGATGGATCCGACGAATCATTGTCCAGGATCCGTCCGCGCAGGTCCATGCGCCGCGCAAAATCGCGCCGGATCCACGGCGCAATGGTCCACTGGGTCTGCCGGCCCGAGGTCGCGTACCCGCCGCGCAGCCAGTTTCCCAACCCCATGCGCATCGGCGCGGGCAGGATATTGTCGAAGCCGTCGCGCCGGAGCAGCTCCCAGACGTTGGAGCTGCGTGCGCTGGCCCAGCGCGACGCCTCGCTCCAGGCGGTCCACAGCCGGCCGCTGCGCAGCAGGTCGGCCAGGTAGGAGGGCTGCATGTCGAGCATCTCGTCGGCGCCGAGGCCGGTCATGACGGTTGCCGCACCCGCTCGCGCAGCCGCGGCGTCCAACGCGTCCTGGAAGCCCAGCCGGAACAGCCAAGTGTAAGGCTCGTCATGGGCAGGCGCCGTGTCGAAGTCTGCGAGATCGAGGAGCTCGTCGCCGTCGATCCGGTGCACCGCGAGGCCGGGTTGATCGAGTGCGCTTTCCAGATAGGGCCGCTCGCGCGCCAGGTAGGGGAGGCGTTCATAGACCAGGGCCATCGCATGCAGCGGCTCGCGGCCCGCGAGGCAATCGCGTGCGATGAGAGCGACGCTGGTGGAATCCATGCCCCCGGAGACGTGCGATGCCGTCCGTCCGCGCAAGCGCGTGCGCACGGCAGCCCGCACCCGGTCCAGGTAGTGCTCGCCGAGCTTGGCGACATCATCGGTACCAGGATCGACCAGGCGCTCGAGCCAGTCCCAGTAGCGACGTTCCTCAACCTTGCGGGTCGGGAGATGGAATACAACAATGGAGCCGGTGAGTACGCGCTGAACGCCCTGGTAGACTGTGCGGCCATCGGCGGAATTCCTCCAAGGTCACCGACGCCAACGCCAGGTAGTCTGCCAGGTACTCTTGGTTCAACGTGCGGCTGGGGAGCAAATCCAGCACTGGTCCGACGTGAGTGCTCGCCGCAACGCCCTCCCGGTGCACCGTATAGAAGATGGGATAGCCGCCCATCGGGTCGCGCATGGCAACCAGCCGTCGCTCGCTGGCGTCCCAGATGACGAGGGCAAAATCGCCCTCGAGGCGCTCCAGGCCCTCCAGTCCGCGCTGACGGTACACCGCGAGAGCCAGCGCGGCGTCGTTCTCTGCGGTGGGATTGCACAGCCCGGCCCCCGCCAGGTCCAGTCCAACCCGCAGGTCCGCGCGGTAGTAGAGCCGGCCCATCAGCACGGCGCGCACGCCCGGGATTGCCGCCTGTGTCACCAGGGGTGGCCGACCCTTGTGCCCGTGATCGCGCAGGTGAAACGCGGCCTCGCCATGTCCAGCGAAGACCGTGAACCCAACAGTCATGGCACTCCCTCCCTTGTGGGATCCCGGGGTCAGCGGCTTACCACCGGGCCACCGGAGTGAACTGGTCGCAGCGGTCCTGATCGTCGCCAAGGGGTTGCGCAGCAACCTCGCACCAGCAATGCCCGGCCATGGGGAAAAGCTCGATGCCGACGATCAGGGAAGCGTTGAGGCCTGCGGACCGCGCCAGCGACCAGGAGCACAGGGCCCGTTCCTTGCATGCCACGGCGACGGGATGGCCGGCAACGGCAGCACGCACGGTCCTGTCGAGCGCCTGGACAGCTTCTGCGTCGTTCGCGTCGGCGTGCCGGGCCGGCAGGTGAGCGTGCGCGTCCTGCCAGACCGCAACGGTTGCCGTCCAACCGAACAGGGCGAAGGAAAGGCGGGCCAGGCCCAGCAGAGCGCGGGCCCGCTTATCAGGGGACCACAGAAGTCGATGCGCCGCGCCGAGGGCAGGCCGGAGCAGCAGGCGCGCCGCACCCAGGCCGCCGCTACGCCGACCATTGCGTTGACTGCGGAGCAACCCCTGCTTCTCGAGATCGCGCAGGAAGACGGCCAGATCGTCCTGCACCTGCCGGCGCGCAACGCCGTAGTCCTCGGCAATCCGCGTCGCGGCTGCGGCCGTGCCGTTTGCCAGCGTCTCCTGCAGCATGCGGGCGCCGACCGCCGGCACCGCATGGAAGCCGCCTGCCATGTCCAGCAAACGGGCGCTGCCATCGCGAACCGTCACGAGGATAACGTCCGGGGGTAGGGAATACTCCGCGGCTGGCGCGGTCGCGAGGGCGGAGCAGGTCTGAATGCTGACGATCACGTCGTGCTCCTGACTTACTTGCTGTTGCGTCCGGGGGCGGGAGCGGAGAGCCCGCGGCCCGGAGGAGTGTGTCGCACCCGGGCTCTCCCGGTTGCCTAACCGTTGTTGGTCAGGCACCCGCCTCTTCACCTAAAAGATTGCGATCGAACTCCGTCCCAGTATCTGCCAGAACCGCCCTGCACGAGGTTGTGAGCGGTGCCGATGGTCACCAGCCGCGGGGCACGATAGGTGTCGTTTTTCTGCGGCGTTTCCTTCTTCGGCTCCTGAACTTTGTCGTCAGGCGAGTTTAGCGTCTTCATGGTTTTCTCCTGTACTCGGTCCAACACGGACCGTTCGAACGGGAACCCAGGGCTGGCTTGGGATGCGTGTACCCCGTGGCTCCCTCCCCGGCATCCGAAGACACGTCACATCGGTCCAGGGAGCGTTTTCGCCGAAGTCTGGACGGGATCTCGAAGTGGATGCTGGCACGCCGGGTTTTCAGCGCGAGAGATAGAGGAGAGGCCGCGTCGAGGATCGCTGCGTGCCGGTGCCTGGGCCAACACGGCACAACCCCGACCACTACCAGTGGCCGGGGCTGGTCTTCGCAGTCTAGTCTAGTTAGCAGCGATAGCCGCCGGTTCCATCAAAGCTCCCGCGGGTGCAGCCGCCCTGCACCAGGCGGACAGTGGTGCCGAGGGTGACGAGCCGCGGCGCACGGTAGGTGTCCTTGGGCTGCGAATTCTCGTTCGGCTCCTGGAGGTCGTCAGTGCGCTTGGAACGCTGAGCTTCCATCGTAGTTTCTCCTGAGGTTCAACTCAAAGTATCGGTCCAAAACAGACCATCCGAACAGGAGCCCGCGGCCTTTGGATTCGGGTTGCGTTGCACCCCGCGCCTCCTTCCCCGGGCACCCACCGGCACTCCACATCGGGTTTGGGGGATTTTTCGCGGGCGTCCAGTCGGAACCCTGAAGTGGATCATGGAGCGCCGGATTGTCAAGCGTCAGGCGATCCGCGTTCGAACTCGGCCGACGGCAGAACAGGATAGGTTTGCAAGCTGCCAATTATGTCTCGCTCCACGCTCGATCGAGCTGTGTCAATCCGGAAAAAGGAGAGCCCGCGCACCGGAGATCGCTCCGCCGGTGCCTGGGCCCTCCCGCTCAACCCCAACCACTAGGGCGTCCCCGCATGTCAGTGGCGCGCCTATCGGCGCGACGGCGAGAGGTAGGCTTCGGCGCAAGGGACGGAATCCGGCCGCGCCGGCGCCGGGTCAGGACTGCATGCCCCACCGGCGGACGGTGGCGGCCTCGATGTTGCGGAAGATCAGGTTCTCGACGATCAGACCGATCAGGATCACCGCGAACAGGCCCGCGAACACGGCGGGGATGTCGAGCATGTTCTTGTGCTCGTAGATGTACCAGCCGAGCCCGCCGCGGCCCGAGGACACCCCGAACACCAGCTCCGCGGCAATGAGGGTGCGCCAGGCAAAGGCCCAGCCGATCTTGAGGCCCGTCAGGATCGAGGGAAACGCCGCGGGGATCAGCACCTTGACGATCAGCCTCGGGCCGCGCAGCCCATAGTTGCGGCCCACCATGCGCATCGTGTTGGACACCGAGCGGAAGCCGGAGTGGGTGTTGAGCGCCACTGCCCACAGCACCGAGTGCACCAGCACGAAGATGATGGAGCGCTCGCCGAGCCCGAACCAGATGAGGGCGAGCGGCAGGAGCGCGATCGCGGGCAGCGGGTTGAAAGCCGAGGTCAGCGTCTCCAGGAGGTCGTTGCCGAGCTTCGACATCATGGCGAGGCCCGTCAGCAGCATGGCGAGCGTGAGGCCCACGGCGTAGCCCTTGAGCAGAACCTGGAGCGAGGTCAGCACCTTCTCGGGGATCTCGCCCGAGGCAACACCTTCCCGCAGTGCCTCGAGGGTGGCGGAGAAGGTGGGCACCAGCAGTGCATTGTCGAGGTGCCGCGCATAGATCTCCCAGGCCAGGGCGATGGCGCCGAGCAGCAGCATCTTCCTGAGCCAGCCCTGGTTGGCGAGCCGCTGCCAGATCGTGAGCGGTGCCTGCACCACGCCGATGTCGTGGCCCGCGACCACATCCTTCACGTATTCCTGGCGAACGGGGGAGGCCCGGCCTCGGGCCGCGCCACAGCATACTTGGTGTCAGCCATGCGGGACCACCTCCTGCTCCTCCACGCGGTCGGCAAACAGCATCTCGTGGATGCGGTCCGACAGCTTGCGACCACTCACCGGATCGACCGGATCGTCGCCCGTGCTGTTGAGCTCGCCCTTGACCTGGCCGGGATGCGGGGAGAGCAGCAGGATGCGGTTGCCGATCAGCACCGCCTCCGGGATGGAGTGGGTGACGAACAGCACCGTGAAGTGCGTGTCGGCCCACAGCCGCAGCAGCTCCTCCTGCATGCGCCGGCGCGTCAGCGCGTCGAGCGCCGCGAACGGCTCGTCCATCAGGAGAATGTCGGGCTCCATGGCGAGCGCACGCGCGATGGCGACGCGCTGCTTCATGCCGCCGGAGAGCGTGTGCGGATAGGAGTTGGCGAACTTGCCGAGATTGACCTTCTCGATGTAGCGCATCGCCTGCTCCTCGGCCGCCCGCCCGCGCATCTTGCGCGAGGACTGGAGCGCGAACGTCACGTTCTGCTTCACCGTCTTCCACGGCAGGAGCTGGTCGAACTCCTGGAACACGAACACGCGGTCGGGCCCGGGCTCGCCGATCTTCACGCCCTTGAGGCGCATGCTGCCTTCCGTGGGCGCCATGTAGCCGCCGGCCGCCTTGAGCAGTGTGGACTTGCCGCAGCCGGACGGCCCCAGCACCACGAACCGGTCCGCCTTGTAGACGTCGAAGCTGACGCGGTAGGTAGCGGTGACGAGATGCCGGTCGGTCGTGTACTGCAGGGTGACGCCGTCGACCTGCAGCAGCGGCTGGGGCCCTGACGCCGGGGAGTGCGGCAGCGGGCCGAAAGACGTAGCGCCTGGCATATCGGTCGTCATGATGTCATCCCTGCCCAGCTTTTTCTGCGTCAGCTGCCCGCAAGCCCGTATGCCTCGGGGAAGAACAGCTCCTTCCAGTCGGCCGGCTTCACCTTGATGCTGCCGACGGCGTGCATGAACTCGGCGTACTTCATGGTGTTCTCCGGCACCATCGTCCATCTGACCTGCTTGCCGGAGGCGATCTCGGCCACCTTCTCCACCGTCAGCTTCGACTTGACGTTCTGGATCCAGAACTGGGAGGCCTCCTTCACGTCCTTGTTCAGCATCTGCGTCGCCTCCTCGAAGGCGGCGACGAGGGCCTTGTAGAGCGCCGGGTTCTGGTCGCGGAAGCTCGATGACGTCCAGGCGACCGTGAAGGTGTGCGGCCCGCCGAACACGTCGTAGGAGTTGAGCACGGTGTGGATGCCGGGCTTCTCCAGCTGCTGGAACTGGAAGGGCGGGACGCTGAATACGGCGGTGACGTCGCCCGACCCGCCGAGCAGTGCAATGGTGGCATCGGGCGGCGACATGCCGACGGTGAGCGGATCGAGCTTGGCAAAGTTGGCCTGGCCCCACTGCTTGGCGGCGGCCATCTGCAGCATCATCGCCTGCAGCGACACCTTGACGGCCGGCACCGCGATCTTGTCCCTGTCGGTGAAGTCGGCAATGGTTCTCACGGCCGGATTGCGCGTGTTGAGCAGGACTGGCTGGGATGAGAACGCGGCGATCCCCTTGACGGCGTTGGCCGTGCCGCGCGTGCGCGCCCAGATGGTGAGGAGGCCGGGGACGCCGCCGGAGACGATGTCGACCGAGCCGGAGAGCAGGGCGTCGTTCATCGCCGCCGGACTGTTGAAGGTGGCCCATACGACCTTGACCTCGCCGACGCCCGCCGCCTTGGCATGCTTCTCGAGCAGCTTGTGGTGCTCCATCACGTTGAACTGCAGATAGCCCATCGAGAACTGGCGCGCGAAACGGACCTCCGGTGCCTGCGCCGCGGCGGCTCCGGCGATGGCGAGCGCAAGCGTGACGGCAAGGAGGGGGCCCAGCTGGGATCGCAGCACACGCATTCTCGTTTTCCTCCCGTATCTTTGTTTGTTCGTTGGTCCGCTCACGCTCCCCTGCGTCCCGGCTTTGGTTTGCCGGCCAGCGTAGCATTGGCGGAAAACATTGGGAACGTAGGCAGCTTCGCCGCAGAAGCGGCATCAGCATAGCTGCTCCGCCGCAACGAACGGACTGCGCAGGGTGCCCATGCCCCGTGATCTCCACCTCGACCGTGTCGCCGGCTTTGAGATCCGGCGAGGTGCCGTCGGTGCCCATCCACAGGATATCGCCCGGCGCCAGCGTGATGTAGCGCGTGATGGTGCTGATGTAGGCGGCGATGCCGAACAGCATGGCGTTGGTGGCGAAGCGGGTGGTCTCCACGCCGTTGACGCGCACCCGCGTTTCCAGGGCGTCGAGGTCGACCTCGGTCTCGATCCACGGGCCCATGGGCTTGAACGTGTCGGTGTTCTTGGCGCGCCACAGCGTGCGGTCGGACTTCTGCCAGGCGCGCTCGCTGACATCGTTGCCGATGCTGTAGCCGAGCACGCAGGAGAGCGCCTCCGCCTCACCCAGGTTCCTGCGCGCGCTTGCCGATGACGACGGCCAGCTCGCCCTCGTACTGGACCTTGGTGGCGTCTGGCGGAATGACGACGGGCTCCTCGTGCGCCACCAGCGCGCTGGCGGCGCGGTAGCCCACGTCGGGCTGCCTGGGCAGGTCGGGCGCGGTCCCGAGCTTGGCGGCGGCCTCCTTGATGTGCTGGGCGTAGTTGAGGCCCACGCAATAGAACGTCGGCGGGATGACCGGCACCTCGATCTTCACGGCGTCGAGGTCGTGCACGCGCCCGGTCGTCTCGTAGCCCGCGAACGGGTCGCCCGCGACCTCGCGGATGCGGTCGCCCTCCAGGATGCCGTAGGCCGTGCGGCCGCTCTGCGAGAACCTGATCCAGCGCACCGGCGCGTCCTCCGATCTCGATTTTGTTGCCGCCATCATGGCGCGCTATCGTGGGAGATCAAGACCCGATGCGGATCTTCGGACAATCGAGCGTCAGGGAGAACGGCCGATGCAAGGAAGATGCGAGGAGACCTACGAGGTCTGGGACTGGCGCTGCGCGCCGCGGTCGTGGCGGCAGCCATGGCTGCGGCACCCGCGCTCGCGCCGGCGCAGGAGCCGCGCCACCGTGAAGTTCGTGCAGCAGCGCGGGCTGCTCTACATCCCCGTCGACATCATGGTGAGCGGCGGCGTGCTGCAGGCCGAGGCCGCCAAGCTCGGCCTCGGCAATGTCGAGGCCACCGCCACCGCGTTGAGCGGCCCCGGCCCGATCCTCGATGCCTTGCTGTCGGGCGCCGCCGACTACGGGACGGCGGCGCTGCCGTCGCTGCTCACGCTGTGGGAGAAGACGCGCGGCAGCGCCAACGAGGTGAAGGCGGTCGGCACCGTGAGCAACGGCGCCATGACGCTCTACACCATCAACCCCAACGTCAAGACGCTCGCCGACTTCACCGACCAGGACCGCATCGCGGTGCCGACCGTGCGGCTGTCGTTCAACGCCATGATGCTGCAGATGGCGGCCGAGCAGCTGTGGGGCGACCCGCACCGCCTCGACCGCCTGACCGTTGCGCTGGGCCACCCCGATGCGGTCACGGCGCTCTCGGCCGGCTACGGCAAGGCCACCATCACCGCCCACATCGCCGTCCAGCCCTTCACCGACCGCGGCCTCAAGATTCCGGGCGCCCACGTCATCACCGACAGCCGCAAGGTGTTCGGCGGCCCGCTCACGCAGATCGTGCTGCTCGCCACCAAGCAGACGCGCGACAAGAACCCTGCGCTCTTCAAGGCGGTCGCCGCCGTCGCTCGAGGAGGCGATCAGGGTGGCCAACGCCGACAAGCGCGCGGCGGCGGCGCTGTGGAAGGAGGTGCACAAGGCCCCCGACAAGCTCGAGGACCTGGTGGCCCAGCTCGACGATCCCGGCTTCGAGTTCACGGCGCGGCCGCAAGCGCATCGGGCACTTCACGGCCTTCCTCAACCGCATCGGCACCATGAAGGCCAAGGTGGGCGACTGGAAGGAGCTGTTCTGGGAGACCGCGCACCACCAGCAGGGCGATTGACAGCTGACGCTCGCGCCACCTGTCATGCCGGCCGAGCGCGCAAGCGCGCGAGCCGGCACCCAGGACAAGCGCTCCGACTTCCCCTCGCGGCCCTGGGTCCCGGATATTGCGCAGCCTGCCCCGGACTTGATCCGGGGCGCAATTCCGGGATGACAAGCTATCCCTGCTTGGGCGCGCGCCGGGGCGGCGTGTCGGGCGGCAGGGAGACCCAGGGGTGGCGACACTCCTCCCACACCGCGATGTTGGGCGCCGGGAAGCTCGCGTCGGCGAAGGTGCCGATGGCGACGGCAACGTAGCCGGGGAAGCCCTCGCCCTCCCAATAGACCGTGGAGCCGCAGGTCGGACAGAAATGGAAGGTGAGCGCGTTGCCGCTCTCGGCCTTGCGCGTCCACGCCGTCGACTTGCCCGCAACGACGATCTGATCCCGGCGGAACCGCGCCTGGTTGCTGAGGACCGCGCCGGTGCGGCGCTGGCACTCCAGGCAGTGACACATGGAGACGCGCGTCGGCTCGCCCTCGATCTCGAGATGAAGCTGCCCGCAGCTGCATGCGGCGCGTCGGGTGGCCATGTTGGGCTCCGTTGGTTGAGGGTGTCAGCTCTGACACCCGTCGAACAGCTCGTCCACGGTGAAGGGGCGCGGGATGATCTGCTGCTCCACCGCGTACTGCACCATCAGCTCGAGCGGCTTGCGGTTCGCCTCCACCCCGAAGGGGAAGAAGTCGATGCCGTCGGCGGGCGGCGGGGCGAGGCGCTTGCTCTCCTGCAGCAGGCGGTAGATCTCGGCGACCACGTCGGAGCGCGCCTCGGCGAGCGCGCGCGAGACCACGAAGTAGTGGTTCACCGGCACCGTGCCGTATTTCGCCGCCCAGGCCCTTCCCTGCTCGCCGGGATCGGGGAAGAGGTGGCGGATGTGGGGGTGGTCCTGGTGAGGTCGCCCGCCGGGATGGCGGCATCGACGTCGCCGTCGAGGAGCATCCGGTCGACCGGCTTGGCGCCGGGGCCGGCGCGCTCGACGATCGAGGGATCGCGGTACTCGGCGAGATGCGCGTCGTCTGGGCAGACCCAGCCGAGGCGGGAGAGGTCCACGCCGTGCTCGTGGGCGAGGATGCCGCGCACCCAGATGCCGGTGGTTTGCGTATAGCTGCGCACCGCGATGCGGCGGCCTTCCAGGTCCTTGGGCTTCAGCTCGCCCTTCGCGGCGTTGTAGACGATGGTGTGGTGCTGGAAGCGCGCCAGCACCACGGCGGGCAGCAGGACGAGGGGCTTGCCGTAGACCTTGGCCTGCAGGAAGGTGCCGATGGCTAGCTCACCCGCGTCGAAGGCGCCCTCGCGGACCATCGGCTTGAAGCCCTGGTTCGCGATCCTGGGGCCGCAGAAGTCGAACTCCACCAGGTCGGAGTGCACCTCGCCCGCCTTCAGGGCACGCACCACCGGATAGTCGGCAAGGTTGGTCCTGAGGCGGACCTTGCCCGTGGCGGGGAACGTCGTGGTCATGAGTTGCCCTTCAGCGTAGGGTGCAATAAGGCGAAGCCGCATTGCACCGATGACCCGCTCATCCCAACCGACGTCGTCTGCGGCGCGCCGCTCGGTGCAATACGGGCTAACGCCCTATTGCACCTACGACTATTGCACCCTACCGCCCCGCCAGCTGCCGCGCTTTGTCGAGGTGGCCGTAGCTGCGGACGGGGGCGCACATCAGGAAGCGGTAGCCCTCCTTGAGAAGGCGCTCCGCGTTGCCGGCCTCGCAGTGCGGATGGCCGACCACCACGTTGTTGGCCTTGCAGGTGGCGACCACGTGCGCCATTGCCTCCAGCAGCTTGGGGTGCTCGTACTGGCGCGGGAAGCCCAGCTCCTGGCCCAGGTCGCCCTCGCCGATCAGGATGGCGCCGATGCCCGGCACCTTCTTGAGGATGTCGTCGAGGCTCTCGACGCCCTTCATGTCCTCGATCTGCAGCACCACCAGGATCTCGCCCTTGGGGTCGAGGGGCCACACGTCGGCGCGGGCGTAGTACTCCGGCTGCGTCAGGCCCCAGTAGCGCACGGCGCCGGTGGGGTCCGTCGCCGCGGATGCCGGCGGGCTCGTAGCGCGCGCGGTCTCGAGGCGCGGATAGCGGCACGCCGCGACGGCGTTGTGGGCCTCCTCGACGCTGGAGATGTGCGGGAAGACGATGCCGTAGCAGCCGAGGTCCAAGGCCTGCTTGGCGTGCCACTGCCCTTTCTCGATGCCGTTGGTAGGGATGCGCACCATCGGCGTCACCGCTGGCGCGATGGAGCCCGAGGTGGCGATCTGGCGCCGGTTCAGCAGGAACTGGAGCGACTCGCGGAGCGCGCGTGCGTCCCACGGGTTGTGCTCCATCTCGAAGACGACCCCGTCGTACTTCGAGGTGCTCATGCCAGTGGCGGCGTCGACCTCCGCCGGCGAGAAGCAGGTGAACGCCGGCTGTCCCTGCTCCAGCGCGCGGATGATGCCGTTGAGGCGCGGCAGCTCGCTCATGTTCTTGGGTCTCCCCTTCCTTCACCCGTCATCCCGGACGGAGCGATGCGAGCCAGAGGCGAGCAACGCTCCGATCCGGGACCTCCGGCGTTACGACTCGTTTCCCAGGTCCCGGATAGCTTCGGGCTGCGCCCTCAGCTTCCGGGATGACGGGTGGTTTCATTTCCGCTGCTTCTTAAGTTGCGCCTCGAGGCGGGGGAACACGCGTTTGGTGTTGCCCTCGAAGATGCGGGCCTTGTCGGCGTCGCTGATCGAGAGCGCGTCGACGTAGCGCTTGGTGTCGTCGTAGTTGAACCCGGTCCTGGGATCGATGCCCCGGACCGCGCCCACCATCTCCGATGCGAACAGGATGTTCTCGATCGGGATCACCTTGGCGAGCAGCTCGATGCCGGGCTGGTGGTAGACGCAGGTGTCGAAGAAGACGTTTTTCAGCACGTGCTCCTCCAGCGGCGGCCGCTTCATGTCCTGCGCGAGCCCGCGGTAGCGGCCCCAGTGATAGGGCACCGCGCCGCCGCCGTGCGGGATGATGAACTTGAGCGTCGGGAAGTCCTTGAACAGGTCCGCCGTGATGAACTGCATGAAGGCGGTGGTGTCGCCGTTGATGTAGTGCGCGCCGGTGGCGTGGAAATTGGGGTTGCAGGAGGAGGAGACGTGCACCATGGCCGGCACGTCGAGCTCCACCATCTTCTCGTAGATCGGATACCAGTAGCGGTCGGAGAGCGGCGGGTCCTTCCACCAGCCGCCCGAGGGGTCCGGGTTCAGGTTGCAGCCGATGAAGCCCCACTCGGTGACGCAGCGCGTCGAGCTCCTCGATGCAGTTCCTGGGCGACACGCCCGGCACCTGCGGCAGCTGGCACACACCCACGAAGTTCTCCGGGTAGAGCTGCACGGACTTGTGGATCAGCCCGTTGCAGATGCGCGCCCACTGCGCGGCGGTGGCCTCGTCGCCGAAGTGGTGCGCCATGCCGGCGGCGCGCGGCGAGAAGATGGTGAGGTCGGTGCCGCGCTCGCGCTGCAGCTTGAGCTGCGCGCCCTCCAGGCTCTCGCGGATCTGGTCGTCGGAGATGCCGAGGTCCTTGTCCGCCGGGCGGCGCGTGGCGTCGGTGAGCGCGGCGAGCTGACGATCACGGAAGATCGTGAGCTCCTTCGGCGCCGTCGTGTAATGGCCGTGGCAGTCGATGATCATCGGCGGTTCCCCTGGGTCAACGGGGTCAGACCTCTCACCGCCACGTTGCGTTTCTCTGTACCGGCGCGGGCGCGAGGGGTCTGACCCCGTCGGCGTCCATGTTTTCCCCTTGGCGTTGCCGTGTCAATCGGGGCGATGCGATGGGCAGTCGGGCTTCGGGCTGCCACGCCTTTCGGTGCGGGAACCGAGAGACGGGCGCGACCGGATTCCCCCTTCCCCCTTGCGGGGAGGGGTTAGGGGTGGGGGACCCTTGGTATGAACCGGGCTGATTCCTGACAGTTTAGACCGGGTTGATTCCTGACAGGTCACGCTCATCGCTCGATTCGGGGAGAACAAGCGATGCCCTTCAAGGAGACCTGTTCGGTGGAAGAGCGTATCGCGTTGTTTCGGGACTACGAGACGGACGCTTTCTCGGTGAGCGACCTGTGTCGTCGGTATGGGATAAGCCGGGAGACGTTCTACATTTGGCTGCGGCGGCGCGAGAGCGGGGCTGAGCGGTGGTTTGAGGAGTTGAGCCACGCAGCGGCGACCTGCCCGCATGCGACGCCGGCGGGGTTGCAGAGCGCATCATCGGGGTGCGGCACCGGTTCCCGCATTTCGGTCCGAAGAAGATCAAGGCGTGGCTTGTGGAGAGAGCCGGAGGGGCGAGTCCGCCTGGCCGGCCGCCTCGACAATGGGCGATATCCTGAAGCGGGGGGGCCTCGTGAGGCCGCCGGCGGCAGCGGCGGCCGATCGCGCAAGGCGAGGTGGTGACGCCTGCGCGCGCGCCAACGAGGAATGGGCGATCGACTTCAAGGGCTGGTTCCGCACCCGCGACGGCAGGCGCTGCGACCCTCTGACGATCACCGATTCGGCGAGCCGGTATCTGGTCGAGGTGCGGATCGTGGCGCCGACGTTGGCTGGCGTCAAAGCCGCGTGCGAGCGGGCATTTGCGGAGTTCGGGCTGCCCTCGGCGATACGCTCCGACAACGGCGCACCGTTCGGCTCGACGGGCGCGGGCGGGCTCTCGGAGCTGTCGGTGTGGTGGCTGCGGCTCGGGATCGAGCCGCGCTATATCCCGCCGTCGCGCCCGCAGGACAACGGTCGCCACGAGCGTATGCATCGTACACTGAAGGCAGAGACCTCGAAGCCGGCGGCAGCGACGGCCGCCGAGCAGCAGGAACGGTTCGAGAGCTTCGGGCGCACTACAACGAGGAGCGACCGCACGAGGCGCTGGGCCAGAAGGCGCCGGCTCGGTGCTGGCGGCCGTCGGCCCGCACTCTGCAGCGGGGCGCCTGGAGGACCCTGGTACGACGCCGACCACGAGGTCCGGCGGGTGCGCGCTGCCGGGCAGATCAAGTGGGGTGGAGAGCAGATGTTCGTCGGCGAGGCCTGGCCGGGGAGCTGGTCGGCCTCGCCGAGCTGGAGAGCGGCGGCCATATCGTGCGCTTCTGCGGTCGCGATCTTGGGGTGATCGGTCGCGACCGCCGGTTCCGGCGCTTCGCTCCGCCGCGTGCGCGGCTCCGCTGCGCTGCGGAACCGGCGGTGACAGTGGAACAATAAGGGAATACTGTCAGGCATCAGCCCGGTCCAAAGTGTCAGGGATCAACCCGGTCGGACAGAGAACGATGACATCGAGCATGCGGACCCCCACCCCCATCCCCTCCCCGCAAGGGGGGAGGGGAGGAGCGCGCGGCGCGCGCCCGCCTTCGCCTCAGGATAGCCTCGCCCCAGACCAAGTCCGGGGCACGCCTTCCGGGATGACGGGTGTCAAACCTGCACCGAGTAGCCGCCATCGACGGGGATCGCGGCGCCGGTGATGAAGTCGGACGCCGGGCTCGCCAGGAACACCGCCACGCCCGCCAGTCGGCCGGCACCCCCCAGCGCCCGACCGGCGTGCGCATCAAGACCATGGTATTGAGGCCCCGCACCTGCTCGCGCGCGGCGCGCGTCAGGTCGGTGTCGATCCAGCCCGGCAGCACGGCGTTGACCTGGATGTTGTCCTTGGCCCAGGCGGTGGCGAGCGCCTTGGTGAGCTGCACCACGCCGCCCTTGGAGGCGCCGTAGGCCGCGGCAAAGCCGGCGCCGAAGATCGACAGCATCGAGCCGATGTTGACGATCTTGCCGCCGCCGGCCGCCTTCATCGCGGGATAGGCGGCCTGGGCGCAGGCAGAAGGCGGAGGTGAGGTTGGCGTCGATCACCTGCCGCCACTCGGCCAGCGCATACTCCTGCGGCGCCTTGCGGATGTTGATGCCGGCGTTGCTGACGAGGATGTCGAGGCGGCCGAGCTGCGCTTGACCGTATCCTCGACCATGCGGTGGCATTGCGCCTCGTCGGTCACGTCCACCGTCAGGACCGCGGTCTTGACGCCGAGGCCCGCGAGCTCGGCGGCGGCGGCTTCCGACTTGGGCCGGTTGCGGCCGGCGATGGCGACCGCCGCGCCCGCTTCGGCCAGGCCGCGCGCCATGCCGAGGCCGATGCCGCCGTTACCGCCGGTGACGAGGGCGACGCGGCCCTTCAGATCGAAGAGGGACATTCCGTGCTCCAGGACAGGGGCCGGCGGGGCCGGTTCCGCGCAGCGGCTGTGGTGTCAGGGCGGCGGCGCGAGGGGCGCCGGGCGCCGGGCCCGGTGCTTCTCCTCAGGTCTTGAGGCGGCCCGTCTCCACCTCGCGACGGTCGAGGCGCCGCGAGAACTCGGTATCGCCGCCCGAGGAGAGGATGCGCGCCTGCTCCACCCAGTTCTCGCGCTCGATGCGGCCCTTGAAATCGAGCGACTGACTGACGCGGTCGATATCCTCGCGGGTCCAGTTGGCGATGTCCTCGTAGG
Source organism: uncultured Alphaproteobacteria bacterium (assembly GCA_963758625.1). GTDB lineage: Bacteria > Pseudomonadota > Alphaproteobacteria > Rhizobiales > Hyphomicrobiaceae > AWTP1-13. The sequence goes on from CAVWWJ010000019.1 coordinate 63,081, forward strand.
TGGTGACGCCCATGCGCGTTGAGCCGCTTCTCGGTCAGTAGCGCCGATGCCGCGGATGCGCTTCAGGTCGTCGGCGCCGGCGGTGCGCACCACGCGGCTGCGCGAGGCGACGCGGCGCGCCGCCTCGGGACCGGGCTCGCTGGTGTCCTGGTAGGCCTTGGAGCGCACCGAGCGCAGCGAGCCGAGGTCGGTGCGCGCCGGGGCGTCGGGCCTCGCCTGGGCGGCGGCGACCGCCTGCTCGTGCTCGCGGATGGCGTCGGGCAGCTTGATCGGGCGCGGCGCCTGGCCTTGCGCGCGGATGTCGAACTCGCGCGAGAAGCGGGTATCGCCGCCGCGGCTCAGGATCTTGCGCCTGCTCGATCCAATTCTCGCGGGCGATGCGGCCCTTGGTGCCAAGCTCGCGGTCGATGCGCTCGACCGCGGCCGGCGACCACTGCGCGATCTCCGAGTAGCGCGAGACGCCCAGCGCGTTGAGCTTCTGCTCGATCTCGGGCGTGATGCCGCCGATGCGGCACAGATCGTCGTGGCGCGGCGGCTCGGTCGGACGGATCGGCACCGCCGCGGCGGTCTCCGGCGGCGTCGGGCGCGGGCGGTGGCAGGCTCGCGAAGGCCGCCCGCTCGGACACCAGCGGCGGCGCCGCTGCCGCGGGCCTGGGGTGGCGGGCGGAGGGCGCCACCACCACGGCCGACACGCCGACCCGCGACATGGGCCGCGGCAGCGGTGCGCCGGGGGCGGGCGGGCCGCGCTCGCCCTCGTCGGGCGTCGGGGCCGCGGTGCTGGCCTCGCCGGCGGCGCGCCGCAGGGCGTAGAGGGTCGTTCCGCCCTTCGCCAGGATCTGGGCCTGCTCGATCCAGTTCTCCCGGCTGATGCGCCCCTTCTGTCCGAGCGCCAGGCCGAAGCGGTCGACGTCCGCCGCCTTCCAGGCCGCGATCTGCTCGTAGCGGGTGACGCCGAGCTTGTTGAGGCTGGTCGCGGTGCCGGCGTCGATGTTGAAGATGTTCTGCAGGTCCTGCGGCCGGTTGCGGCGGCCGGCGGCGCTGGAGCGGCGGCACCGGGCGGGCTGCGGCGCCGGGGCACTGCGCGGCGCAAAGCGCGCGGCCGCGGCGTTGCGCGCGGCGACCTCCGGCAGCGGCTCGACGCGCCGCTCGGCCACCGTCGCGGGCCTGGCGGCGAACAGGCTGCGGCGGATGATGCACGCCAGCGCCGCACCGATGAAATAGGCCGCTGCCATGAGCAGCACGGTCTCTATCGACAACGCAACCATCGCTCGACACCCCAGCAGCGCCTGCCCGGCCGCCTTCACGGCTCGCTCTTGCGCCGTCCGCACGACAGCCACCCGACCACGAAGCCGAGTGCCAGCGCCAGGAGCAGCCACCAGATCAGCTTGTAAGCGAGATAGTCCATTGCCCCAATCCTTTGTCACGCCACCGGCGGACTGATTGGTCACGGCCGCACGACGATCTCGATGCGGCGGTTCCTGGCCCTGTTCCCCACGGTCGTGTTGGGGGCGGCGGGCCGGCTCGACCCGAAGCCGACCGCTTCCAGCTGCTGGGCGTCGGCGCCGGCCTTGACGAGATAGGCGACGACGGCCTCGGCGCGCCGCACGGAGAGCCGCTGATTGTAGCTCGGTGCTGCCCTCGATGTCGGCATGGCCCTCGATGGCGATGCGCACGCCGGGGCAAAGCTTCGCCGCCGCCGCCAGCCGGTTGAGCGTGTCGAAGCTGGAGGCGTCGAGCGTGGCGCTGTCCCTGTCGAACAGGATGCGCCCCGCCCTGCGCGATCTTGCCCAGGTTGGCCCGGCACTCGGCAACCAGCGCCGGCGGGGCGGTAACGGCCGGAGGCGGAGGCGCAGCCGCAGTCTTCGGCCCGGCCTCCGCCTTCGGCGCAGCTTCCGCCTTCGGCGCAGCCTCTGTCTTGGTGCAGCCTCTGTCTTGATCGCGACCTCAGCCTTCGGCGCGGGCTCGACCTTCGCGACAGTCTTGGGCGCCGGAGGCGGCGCGTCCCGCCTTGGGCTGTGCCGTCGGCCGGCGTGGCAGGCGCGGGGGCCGCCAGCTTGGTCGCCTCGTCGGGCGCGGGGCTGGCCGGCTTCGCTTCCGTCGGCGCAGGCGGAGGCGGAGCAGTCTCGGGCGCCGGCTTCGGTTCGACCTTGGGCTCGCGCACGCGGATCTGGTCGTTGAGCTTGAAGGGAGCGGCGACGGCCGCGCGCAGCCCGTCGCGCACCGCCCGCGCCTGGGCTTCGTCGGCGGCGATGCCGCCGACGGTGAGCGCGGTGTCCTTCAGCTCGATGCTGCCGCTCTGCAGGCGCACCAGCTCCTTCACCAGCGCCACCGCGACGCCGGGCCATCCCGCCGGGACGCCCTCGGCCGGCTGCATGCGGTCGACGATGTCCGTGCCCGCCGGCGCCGTGGCCGCAGCCGCCAGCAGCTCGGCCCTGGCGCTGTCACCGGGCACGTGGCCGGACAGCACGAGCTGGCCTCCGGCGAACTGCGCCGACCACGTGTAGGGACTGACCGCGGGCGCGGTGATCCTGGCACTCGCCAGCGTTACGCCCTTCGGCAGGCCGCGCTTGATCTCCGCGCTCAAGGTCCGGTACGCCTCCGCATCCTCGGCTTCCCCGGCAATCGACAACGCCAGGTCTTCCAGGCGGACTTCTCCCTTCTTGAGCGAGGCAAGCTGCTTCAGGGCAAAGCTCAGGCCCGCGATCCAGGTATCCGTCGGCGGGACGCCGCGTCCCACATGCATGAGATCGACCACCTCCGAGACCGGGCAGGGCGGCACGGGCGATGCCGATGACGACGTGGCGGGTCGCCCGGTTGGGGACGTAGCCGGAGATGCGCACGCGATTGCCGCGGCGGCGGGCCGACCAGATGAAGGGCTCGACCTTCGCGGTCAGGCCGGCGTTGTTGTTGACGTCGCGCACCCCCCACACGCCGGCGCAGGGCCGCCTCGGCTTCGACCGGCTCGTTGTCGAGCGTGGCGCTTCCCGTCAGCACGACATCGCGCCCGTTGAAGGCGATGACGGCCCAGCGGGCGCCGCTCTCGCCCAGGGACCGTCTGGCGCGCTCGGCCAAATCCTGCTCGATCGCGCCGCGCTCGAGATGAACTGCCGCCAAGCTCACGGCTATCAGGGGAATGAGCCCCCACAGCCAGCGCCGCCAATTGCATCGCATATCGTGAAATGGCTCCCCGTAGTCTTGCCCCGTGCCGGCAAGGCGGAGCAGAGGGCAGGCCCGCGCCGTCCGCTCCGCCGGACCCTTCTCCGCAGCGCCGCCTTGAGCCTCTGGCGCGGCGCCACTATAGGCAAACGGGGCCGGCATTCCAAGCCGCCAAGTCCAAGCCCCGCCGAAAGTTGCAGCAACCGCCCGCCCGCATGCACCGGGCAACTGAGGTCGCTGCGATCCATGCGGAGGAATGCGAATCCCCGCGTGCACTGCGCCGGTTGTACTCGCGTCCGGTTGCGCATGCTCCTGGCGGACGTGCTAGCGGGGTCGGACCCCTCGCCACCAGCGACGAATTTCAGCACGACCGTCTTCGCGAGGGTTGACCCCATGGCAATGCCCCATCTCGGGGCAATCGTGCAGGGAGACCTGGCGTGGCCCAGGAGCGCCCGCGAAGCCGCGGGGCACGAGGCACCCGCCCGTCCGCGAATCGCCTGTAGCCTCTTCCAGGGCAGCGGGAGAGGCACTCTGGAGGGCCCCCCCACTCAGCGGGAGATCGGCGCCAGTTGCGTATGCCTGCCGAAGTGGCCAGACCCCCGCACCGACGCTGCAATTCAAATCTCGTGCCGGCGGCGAGGGGTCTGACCCCTTTCACTGGCGGCGCTGGCGAGGGCTGATCCCTGCCGTCGATTGTATCGACGCCGTCCTCGAACAGCCGCCTCACATAGGTCGGCAGCATGAAGGAGCCCAGGTGCACGTCCGGGTTGTAGTAGCGGGTCGCAATCCTCCGCTCGGCGATGCGCTCTGCGAGGACCCGCCTCGAGGTCTTGCGGCATTGCTTGCTGCTGGCGCCCCAGGCCAGGGCGAAGGGACCGCCGAAATAGGTCGGCTGTCCGCACAGGAAGCAGGCCGCGTCCGGAAACGAGTCGCGCAGGTAGCGCCCGCTCTGGGCCAGGTGCTGCGGGTCCATGAAGGGCAGGCCGTTCTGGGTGATGAACACGCCCGGCGTCGCCAGCCGGCGCCGGCAGTTGGCGAAGAACTCCTGCGCTGAAGAGCACCTTGGCGACGCCCACCGGCTCCGTGGTGTCGCAGATGATGGCGTCGAACGTCTCGCGTGCTCTCGGCGACGTAGCGGGTGCCGTCGGCAATCGTCACGTGCACCCGGCGGTCATCGAAGGCACCCTGGGAGATGTCGGGGAAGAAGCGCAAGGCAGAGGTCTATGACCGACTGGTCGATCTCGCACAGATCGACGCGCCTGACGGAGGGATGCTTCAGGACCTCGCGCAGCACGCCGCCGTCGCCGCCGCCGACGATCAGCACCCGCTCGGGCGCCTCGAGCGAGAGCGAGCGCGGTAGTGCGCCATCATCTCGTGGTAGATGAACTCGTCGCGGGTCGAGAGCTGCACGACGCCGTCGATGCAGCATCATGCGGCCGAAGTCGCCATTCTCGAAGATGACGATGTGCTGATGCGCGCTCCTGCTCTCGTGCAGGACGGCATCCGCCTTCAGCCGGGCGCGCCAATGCTTGTGCAGCGTCTCCTCGACCCAGCGCGCCATGCTCGCCTCAGCTGTCAGGGTGTCAGGTTCCGGCGCTTGCGCTGCCTCGGCGAATCGGCAGGGGTCGCCGGAATCGTTTATCAGCTCGCTCCGAGCCGGCTGTGGGCTGGATGCCGAGGACCTGACCCGCTGAAACGCATCTAGGCCGCCTTCCTGGCGCGTCCCGTGCGCGATCGGCGCCTTCTTGGAGGCGGCGTGCTCCCACCGTGCGCTCGCTCGATGGACTTCGCGCGCAGGTGCTCCTTCACCACCGTCCGGTCGGGCTTGAACGCATCCTTCAGCACGCCGATCGTCGCGTGCGGATTGGCGTCGCCGCACATGAACACATCGAGCGCCGCGTAGCCCGCCTCCGGCCAGCTGTGGATGGAGATGTGGCTTTCCGCCAGCACCGCCACGCCCGACACGCCGCCGTTGGGCGTGAAGTGGTGCAGATGGATGTGGAGCAGCGTCGCGCCCGCCACCTCCACGCACCGCTTCAGCGTGTCGCTGATGTGCCGAAGATCGTCAAGGCGCTTGGCGCCGAACAGGTCGATGATGAGGTGGGTGCCTGCGCACTGAACCCCATCCCGCTCGATGAAGTAGTCTTTCCTGTCGTCGTGCGCTACCAGCGCGCTTTGACCATGATCTTCCTTTTGGGCGGTGCTTGAACGGGTCAAGTCCATCCCCAATTGGAAGAGGGCGTCGGTGTAAGCCATGGGACCCCTCCCCAACCAGTAGATAGCCAACCCGCTGCCCCGCGAGTCGGTGTGACGCGCAGGGCAAACGGAGACGCGCTCATATGAGGCCAAAGGCCCCGCGGTGCAAGGGCTTTTGAAACACTGCGACGAATTTTTCTCAGACTGTGCGCGCGGCCGGCGAGCGCGTCGAGAACGGGCGAGCCGCGCTACTCCTTCTTGAGCAGCTTGTCGATCAGGTCGCGCGCGCTTCGTGCGCTTGTCGCCGTCGCCGCGCAGCAGCCCCTTGATGGCGTCCTGGACATCGCGCGACTTGAGGTTCTTGCCGATCTGCTTCAGCGGCGTCGCCGAGCGCCTCGCTGGCCCATGACGGTGAACGCCGGCGCATCCAGCGGGCCCTTGATGCCGACCGGGACCTCGAGCGTGCCGATCTTGATGACGGCGCCTTCGGCGGGCGGCGCCGCCGCACGATCTTGGTGTGCAGCGTGTAGTCGATGCGGCGCGGCCCGAGCTCGACGGCTCCCTCGCCCTTGCAGCTGCAGGTTCGCGCTCGCCAGCTTCAGGTCCCGGCTGCTGGCGATGCCATTGGCGATGTCGAAGCTTGCCCGTGAGCTCGCTGAAGGGCGTGCGCTCCTCGCGCGCCGGCTTGAGGCTCGGCAGCCGCCCGCGCTGAACGGCGCGGACGATCTTGCCGATGTCGATGCCGATCAGCGCCCCGTCGGCCACGGCCACCTCGACCTTGCCGTCGAGCGCTCTCGACGATCTGCCGCTCCGAGAGGCCGCGCCCCGAGAGCGAGAGCGCGACGGTGCCGCGGCCGCCGAGCCATGTCGACACCCGCCGCGTCCGCTGAGCAGGGGCTCGATGGCGACGCCGGCCAGCTCGAGGTCGGCCGCGAGCCCAGGGCCGCCGCGCTGCCGTCGAGCGTCAGGTTGCCCCTGCCCCTGCCGCCGTAGAGCTCGACGGCCTCGAACGCCGCCTTGGCGACGCCGGCTTCGACGGTGAGCGACAGCGTGCGCGGGCCCGGTCTTCACGCCCTTGTAGACGAGCCGCCCCGCCGACAGCGCCAGCTCGGCATCGGCAAGACCGAGCAGCCTGCGGATCGATGGCCTCCTCGCTCCAGCCTTTCGGCTGCTCGGCGCGTCGGCCGGCGGACGAAGGGCGCAGGCGGCGCGGCCGGGCGCATCCTGCGGCTTGGCACGCCGAACCAGCAGGGTGCCGAGGTCGAGCTCGGAGAGCTGCAGCTTGCCGCTGACCTTGGGCCGCCCCTTGAGGTGAAGCGGCGAGGGAGCCGGCCGCCGTGGCATCGCCGAGCGACGCCTCGAGCGAGGAGAGCGTCACCTGGCGCCCGCCGTGCTCGATCCGGGCCTGAACGGCGAGCGCGTCGGCGGCGGCGCCTTCCGCCCAGGCGATGCCGAGCCAGTCCGCCAGCGCACGGGCGGAGGCGGCCTTGAGGCTGATCCTGCCGTCCGAGGCGATGCCGCCCTTCAGCGTCAGCGTGCCCGCGTAGGCGGCCTCGACGGGCGCGCCCGAGACCTTGAGGCTGAGCTCCGCCGGCTGGCCGGCCAGGATGTGCGCAGCGGCGATGCGGTGCCGGAGAGGCGCAGCTCTACCCCGCGCCAGGTCAGGCTGCCCTCGACCGCAACGGGGCCTTCCCGATCGTCGGCGGCCAGCTCGAGGTTGAGCGCGCTGATCTCGTACTGCGTCGCCCGAGCGCTCGTCGCGGTAGCGCAGGGTGGCGTCGACGATGCGCACGGTCCCGCCGGCGATCTTTTGCGCCGTGGCCGCCTGCCGTCGATGCGGCGCCGGGATCGGAGGAGGCGGGCGGGTTGCCGGCGTCGGCGGCATCGGCCGTGTCGGGTCGCGTCTTGCGCTTGGCGGCGATCTCCCAGTTGCGGCGGCCCTGGGCGTCGACGCTGAGCAGGATGGCGGGCCGGTGGAGGGTGAGCCGTCCCACCTGCGGCCGGCGCAGCAGGAGCGACCACAGGCCGACCTCGACCTCGAGCGACGGCACGGTCGCGAGCGGGCGTCTCCTTCCCGCCCTCGGACGCCAGCACGGCGACGTCGCTGAAGGAAACGACAGGACGGGGAAAGAGCGAGAGCGATGCAGGCCCGGCGACCGCCAGCTTGCCCCCGATGCGGGCATTGACACGCTCGATCAGCCGGTCGCGCACTGCTTCGAGCGGCGATGCCACGAACAGAAATACCACGGCGGCAACGCCGAGGCAGGCGAGCACGAGGCCGCCCCAGAGGGCGGCTGCGCGCCATCCTGAGCGCGGCGGGTGCTGTCCGGCCGCAGGCCGGCGCGGAGACGCGGCCTGGTGCGCCCGGCCCGCCCGGCGCTGTGGGGCGCCCTGCCCCTCGCCTTGCTGCCAGATGTCCCGGGGATCCGGAATTGGGCGATCCGTCATGTTCCCGTCCGCTAAGGTTCGCCGCTTCACCGCTTCGACTGACAACTACCCGAGGTCGCTCCTGGTTCGAATGCAAAGCAGCGCATAGATGGCGAGCACGCTGGGCCCCGAGATGCCGAGCGCCGCCGGCGGCGCCGCAAGCGACTGCGCCACGCGCTCGGCATCACTGCGGCGCACGCACTCGACGATGAGCGCGCCGGCGGTGAGCTGGTCCTTGCCGCGGCTGCGCATCTCGGCGGTGTCGGGGGTCTGCCCGGCGGCCGCGGTCCACAGCTGCACGCGCGCCACGCCGTCCTCCCTGGCTAGTCCGCCCACCAGCGCCTCGGTCGCCGCGGTCGGAGCCATCGCCCCGTCGGCGCGCAGCACCACCGCGTGCGAGCCGATCAGATCGCCCGCATCGCATCTGAGGTCGCATACGGTGCGCACCATGTTGCGAAAGGATTTCATGGTCTCCTGGGTCCACGGCGTGGGGTTCTCGAGCCGCTCCACATAGGGCGCAGACGCCAGCACCGCAGGGTCGTCGACCTCGTAGAACGCAAAGAAGCGCCGGTCTCCCCCCGCGACGGCCTCGTAGCGCTGCCCGAAGCGGAAGCCGGGCACGCCGACCCGCTCCTGCAGGTGCTCGCGCGTGTACCAGCGCTCGAAGTGCTCGAAGCCCTCGGGCGCGATGTCGTTCCAGATCGCGAGGATGCCGGCGCTCATTTGCGGCCCCCGCACTGCCTTGCTTGCTGATGCATTCTCGGTCCCTGGTTTGGAATCAGGCGATCCCTCTTCTCCCGTGGCAATAGGGCCGCGGCACGGCAAAAGCGAGGTTCCAGGGCCAGGTTTCAGGGATCCGCAGGCTCGGGGGCCCTGAACCCTCATCCTGGGACCTGAAAGGGTTCAGTCTAGTGGGCCTCGTCATCTCGAAGACCCTGTCCGAGGACTTCGACACGTGGCAAATGCATCCAGCGGCATTTGGCGCAAAGGAGGTGGCTCTTGCAGCCTTGGATCATCGTTTCGCCTGCCGAAGCGGGGCTCGCCGCCCGGTGTCCTGGCGGCTGTCTGGTAGAGCCTCCTCGACGATCTCGATCGGGATCAGGCCGGCTGGCTGGGCGATGTCCACGCTGAGGCTGCCTCCGCCAGCGGTGATTTCCCCCTCCAGCCCCTGGAAGTCGGAGCACCACAACGCCTCCGCGTCCCGGTCGCGCGCAACGTCCCGCCGGGCCCCCGGTTGGCCGAAGCCGATCGCGCGCACCTGCAACGGTTTGCCCTCTGCCCCGCCGCTGAGCTTGACACCGTAGTCCGGCCGCTGGGCGCTGCGCAGCACGACGCTCCCATTGCTGGCCCACGCGGTCTCCATGCCTTCGCGCACCTCGTGCGTCTCTACGTGGTGGAGAATATCCGCTCGGCCCGGGTCGGGACGGAGTGCTTCGAGCGCGACCCTGCCTTCGACCTCCAGGCGTTCGCCGATCGCGCCTTCGGTGTGTTCCAGAACGAGGACGAGCTCGGCGAGGTCGTTTGGCGCTTCCTTCCGGGAGCGGCCGACCATGCGCGTGGTTTCGAGTTCCACCGGTCCCAGCAGGTGGAGGAGCAGGCGGACGGCTCGCTGATCGTACGCTTCTTCGCGTCCGGTCACTTGGAGATGTGCTGGCACCTGTACGTGTGGGGCGACCGGGTCGAGGTGCTGGCGCCAGAGCGCCTGCGCGACATGGTGCACGCGTGGCGCCGCTCAGATTTTCCGTCCTTGCCGTGATGGCCACGGCGCTCGGGCATTGCGGCCGAAGCCTGCCAGGTGCTTCTCGTTGGAGGCTAGGTCGGGGATGCAAGAATCGACCACGCCGCGCGACTTCTCCATCAGCTTGGCGAGGCTGGGCCGGCGCGACTTCGGGCGCGGGGAGTCGAGGACCAGGCGCAGGCCCTCCTCGATCAGATCTTTGAGCCTGCCGCCGCGCAGCGCCGCCTCGGCCTTGGCGCGGCGGTAGAGGTCATCCGGCACTTCGACGGTGGTTTTCATGGAGCGTCCTATATACCCACATTTATGTAGCGCGGTAGATCGTAGGGCGCAGTAAGGCGTCAGCCGCACTGCGCCGACAGGCCATCCACTTGCTCCACCCTCGCCCATCCGCGGGCCGGTTGATCGGTGCAATGCGCCTTCGGCTTATTGCACCCTACGTGAGAGCGCATAGCCGCGGAGCACGTTCCAGCCCGGCAAAGCACCGCGGCGCATAGAATAACGCGGCGACTCGGCGAGCGCCCAACGAAGGTCGCTCGGCCTTTCAAGCAAACGCCGCATCTCGCCGCGTTTTGGCAACGAAGGTGTCAGCATCTCAATACGGCTCAATACGGCGTCACCACGTTGACGAGGGCGTGGCGCTTCTCCTCGAGCACGGCGGCGCGGGCGGCGGCCAGCACGGAGGGCAGGTCGGCGGGGCGCTCGACGCGGGCGGCGAAGGCGCCGTGGGCCTCGGCGACCTTCTCGAAGGGCGGGCTGGGGGAGAGATCGGCGAGGCCGAGGCCGTTCTCGCGGCCGGCGGCGCCGGAGGCGAACATCGAGAGCGTGGCGTTGCGGACGGCGGCGTAGCGCGCGTTGTTGAAGATCACCATGACGATGGGGAGCGCGTGCACCTCGGCGGCCCAGTGGCAGGCGGTGGGGTTGGCGAAGATGAAGCCGCCGTCGCCGATGGTCGCCACCACGAAGCGCTCGGGCGCGACGAGCTTGGCGCCCAGCGCGGCGCCGATGCTCCAGCCGAGACCGCCGGCCGGGCTCACCGCGAAATAGGTGCCGGGCCGCGGACGCGCGCAGTGGCCGAGGCGCAGCTGGTACTCGTTGACGATGATGCCGTCAGGCCCCGCCATCTCGCCGACGCAGCGGCTGAGATACTCGGGCGTGATGTGCGGCGCGTCGGAGGCGGCGGCAGGCGCGGGGCGGCGCGCCCACACCTCGGCGGCGTTTCGGTGCACGCCACGGCGCGCCAGCTCGGCCTCCAGAGCCGTCAGAGTGGCGCCGGGGCTGGCGGCGATCGACAGGTCGCTGCGGAAGCCGCGCATGGGATAGCGCAGGAACGCCGGGTCCTCGCCGATGTGGACGATGCGCGCCGCCGCCCCCGGCGCCTTCACGTCGGGCATCCAGGGCACGTCGCTCTCGATCACCACGATGAGGTCGGCGTCCGCCAGGAATGGCCCCGGATCGAAGCCCGCGTGCATTGGATGATCGGTCGGCAGGCACAAGAAGCGCGGGGTGTGGGCCACGACCGGCAGGGCGAGGCGCAGGGCGAGCCGGCCCAGCGTGACGGCATCCGCGGGCACCTGCCCCAGGTTGGAGGCGATCACGAGCGGCCGCTTCGCCTCGGCGAGCCACTCGGCCAGGCGCGAGATGGCGGCCGGGTCGGGATAGGGCGTCGCGGGGGCGACGCGCGGAGCGGCGGCCCCGGGCTCGCCCTCCACCGCTGCGGACAACGGCTCGCGCGGCAGGGTGAGATAGACGGGCCCCGTCGGACTCGCGGTCGCCGCCTCGACGGCGCGGGCCACGACGTCGCGGGCCTGGGCCGGGTGGCGCAGCTCGTAGTCCCACTTGACCAGCTCGCGCACCATGCCGGCCTGGTCGAACATCTCCTGCGCCCAGTGGATCGACCGGTTGCGCGCGCCGAACACGCCCTGCTCCGTGAGCGGCGAGCGGCCCGCCATCAGGATCAGGGGCACGCGCTCGCGGCTGGCGTTGGCGAGCATGTTGACGGTGTTGGCCGTGCCCACGTTGACATGCACCATCACCGACTGCGGCGCGCCCGTCATCAGCCAGGCGCCGTGCGCCATGGATACCGCCAGGTTCTCGTGCGGCACGAGCACGGCGCGCGGTACCTCCGCCCCGCTCTCCCTGGCGCGTGCGAAGCCCTCCACGATGGGCGGGAAGTCGGTGCCCGGGTTCACGAACAGGTGCTCGACGCCGCGGCTGCGCAGCGAGGACAGGAGCACGTCGCCGGCGGTCGGCGCTGGGGCGGTGGCGGCCGGGGCACGCCGGGGCTTGCGGACCTGCGCCATCTGACCTCTAATCCAACTTGATGTTGGCGGCCTTGGCGATCGCCGCCCACCGAGGCAGCTCCGCCGCGACGATACGCTTGAACTCCTCGGAGGTGTTCCCGGAAGGGTCTACCTGCAGCTCCTTGAGGCGCTTGTTCACGTCGGGCAGCGCGATGACCGCCATCATCGCAGCCTCGAGCTTCTTGACGACCCCAGCGGGCGTCTTGGCCGGGGCAAACAGCCCCGACCACAGGCGTACCTCGAGATCTGGCAGGCCGGCCTCCGCCATGGTCGGCACGTCGGGAAGGTCGGCGAGGCGCTTCGCCCCTGTCACCGCCAGCGCGCGCACGCGTCCCGCCGTCAGGTGACCCATGACGGGCGGCACGTCGGCGATCGTCATCAGGACCTCGCCCGAGACCACGGCGGTCAGGCTTTCGCCGCTGCTCTTGTAGTTGATGCGCTCCATCGGCGCTCCGGTCTTCTGCTTGAACTGCTCGGTGGGGAGCGTGAAGGCGGGCGAGGAGCTGGAATAATTCGCCTTGGCCGGGTTGGATTTGGCATAGGCGACTAGCTCCTCGACGGACTTCACCGGCGCACTGGCGTTGACCGTGAGGAGCAGGGGAAAGTCTGCGATCATCGACACCGGCGCAAAGTCCCGCAGCGTGTCGTAGGGGAGCTTGGAGAAGACCGCCGCGCTGATGGTCATGGCGCCGGTAGCGCCCACGTACAGCGTGTAGCCGTCGGGCGCAGATTTTGCCACCAGGTCCGCGGCGATGGTGCCGCCCGCGCCCGGCTTGTTCTCCACCAGCACCGGCTGGCCCAGCCGCTCCGCCAGCTTGGGCGCAATCAGCCGGGCGAAGATGTCGTTGCCGCCGCCGGGGCCGAATCCAACAACGAGCCGGATCGCCTTGTTGGGATAGGACTGCGCCGCATCACCCTGCGCCAGCGCCGCGCCGCCGAGCCCGGTCATCAGCACGACGGCGGCGAAACCCGCGAGCAGCGCGCGCACGACCAACCTTCCCGTGTCCGGCATGATGGCCCTCCCCTGGCATGACTGCCTTGTCAGCCTTGTCGTTTCCTCAGGGTCTAGCACCGCCTATAACCATCCGTATGTCAAGCGATCCGATCATCGTCGTCGGGGCGGGCATCGGCGGGCTCGCGGCGGCGCTCGCCTTGCTTCGGCAGGGCATCGACGTCACCGTCTACGAGCAGGCGGCGGAGCTGGGCGAGGTCGGCGCCGGCGTGCAGCTCAGCGCCAACGCCACGCGCGTCCTGCGCGCCCTTGGCGTGGAGGCGGCACTGCGGACACGCGCGGTCGAGGCGCAGTCCAAGGAGGTGCGCCACTGGAAGACCGGGCGCACCTGGAAGCTGTTCGATCTGGGGCCGATGTCGGTTCAGCGCTACGGCGCCCCCTACTTCTTCGTCCACCGCGGCGACCTGCACGCGGTGCTCGCCGAGGCCGTGCGCGCCCACAAGGCCGACGCCATCCGCCTCGGTGCGCGCTGCGTCGGCGTGGAGCAGACGGGCCGCGATGTCGCCCTGCTCCTGGCGGGAGGAGGCACCGCGCGCGGACGGCTGCTGATCGGCGCCGACGGGGTGCACTCGGGCGTGCGCGCCGCGGTGTTCGGGGCGGGGCGGGCGCAGTTCACGGGCTGCATGGCCTGGCGTGCGGTGATCCCGGCCGGGCGCCTGCCGAAGGGCATCCCCATGGCCGGCACCAACTGGCTGGGGCCCGGCCGGCACATCGTGCACTACCCGCTGCGGCGCGGCGAGGTGTTGAACTTTGTGGGCCTCGTCGACCGCGACGACTGGCAGGTCGAGTCGTGGTCCGCGCGCGGCGCGCCAGCGGACGTCCGCGCCGATTTCGCCGGCTGGCACGAGGACGCCCGCGCCATCCTCGAGGCGATCGAGGAGCCCTACAAGTGGGCCTTGATGCTGCGCGAGCCGATGCCCGCCTGGAGCCGGGGCCGCGTCACCCTGCTCGGCGATGCCTGCCACGCGACGCTCCCCGACCTCGCCCAGGGCGCCTGCATGGCCATCGAGGACGCCTGCGTGCTGGCCCGCTGCGTGGCCGCCTGCGGGGCGGATCACGAGACGGCGTTCGCGCGCTACGAGGCTGCCCGCATCCCGCGCACCACCCGCATCATTGCCGGCTCCGCGGCTGCCAAGAGCCGGTTCCACGGTTCACGCCTGGGCGACGATGCGGCTGCGGAGCAGTATATCGCCGAGGAATGGACGCCCGAGCGCATCGACGCGCGCTACACTGGCTGTTCCGCTACGACGCCACGGCGTGGAGATTTGATGTCGGCGAGCCAAGGTTTCACCCGTCATCCCGGACGGAGCGATGCGAGCCGCAGGCGAGCGGCGCTCCGATCCGGGACCTCGTGAGGCGAGGTGTCGACTCGTCGACGAGGTCCCGGATAGCCTCGCCTGCGGCTCGGCTTCCGGGATGACGGGTGGAAGGATAGGCTCGTCGGTATAACATTGAAGCGACACCGATCCTGGAGGGAGGCCGTGACTGCGCCATGACCACGCAAATCGATCTGGGCTCGATCACCATCCACCGCGTGATCGAGCAGGAGCTGCTGCCGTTTATGGCGGCGCTCGAGTTCTTCCCGACGCTGACGCCGGCGCTGCTCGAGGAGAATTCTCCTGGCTGCAGCCCGACGCGATCGAGCCCAAGACTGGCAAGGTCGTCCTCTGCGTCCAGAGCTACCTGGTGCGCACGCCGCATCACAACATCCTCATCGATGCCTGCGTCGGCAACCACAAGACCCGCCCGGCCCGGCCGATGTGGCACATGATGGAGGGCGACCGCTACGAGAGGAGCCTCGCGGCGACCGGGCTCGGGCTCGGCGACATCGACTTCGTGATGTGCACCCACCTGCACACCGACCATGTCGGCTGGAACACCAGGCTCGAGAACGGCCGCTGGGTGCCGACCTTCCCGAAGGCCAGGTACCTGTTCTCGGAGCGCGAGCTGGCGCACTGGACCGAGAAGGAGAAGGCCGACCCGGCAGCGCATCCCTGGATCACGGATTCGGTGCTCCCCATCGTCGCCGCCAACCGCGCCGAGCTGGTGCAAAGCGACCATGCCCTCGGCGATCTGGTGCGGCTCGTACCCACGCCGGGGCACACCGTCGACCACTTCAGCGTACATGTGGGCAAGGCCGGCACCGATGCCCTGATCGGCGGCGACGTGATCCACTCGCCCCTGCAGCTGCGCTACCCGGACCTCGGCATGCGGGCGGACCACGACTCGGCGCAGGCCGCGCAATCGCGGCGCCGCGTGCTCGAGGGCCTGTGCGACACCTCCACGCTCTTGTGCACCATGCACTTCCCGTCGCCGTCCATGGGACGCGTCGTGCGGTGGGACGAGGCGTTCAGGCTCGTGCCGCTGTAGTTGCGCCGACACGTCGTCAGCAGCGGCCAGTAGCCCAGGCCAAGCGGCGCCTAGCAGGAAATCTGGACAGCGACGACAAGGGCTCAGGCCGAGACCGCGTTCGACGGCTTCATCGACCGCAGCGCGCTGCTCGCTTTGCATCGCCTCCCAGCCGAGCACCGCCACCACGGCGGGCTTCGGCGGGCAGAGGCTACTCCGCTGCGACCGCCGTGGGGCCGCCGTTGGCGTGCTCGGCGGAGAGGCCGTTGGCGGGCTCGACGGGCTCGGCCGCCTCCTCCGCCTCGCTGTGCGCGCCGTTGGGCTCAGGGGCCGCCTCGGTGTCCTGGAACGGCTGCAGGCGGTGGCAGGACTGGCCGTCGAAGCAGGCGCCCTCGTCGACGGACAGCGTCTTGTGGTAGATGTCGCTCTCCACGCAGGCGCTGTCCTGCAGGATGACGCGGTTGGCGCGGAT
This sequence comes from uncultured Alphaproteobacteria bacterium, assembly GCA_963758625.1. Taxonomy (GTDB): domain Bacteria; phylum Pseudomonadota; class Alphaproteobacteria; order Rhizobiales; family Hyphomicrobiaceae; genus AWTP1-13. The sequence continues at coordinate 78,731 of CAVWWJ010000019.1, forward strand.
GCTGCCCTTGACCCTGCCGCGGACTACCGCCTCCTCGGCGATGATGTCGCCGCTGACCGTGGCCTCCCTGCCGACCACGAGATGGTTGCAGCGGATGTCGCCCCTGATCTTCCCCTCGACCCGCACGTCGCCCTCGCTCTCCAGGGTGCCGGTGATCGTCAGCCAGGAGTCGATCACGGATTGCGTCGCCACCCCGGGCTGGGGTGCAGGGCCGCCCGGTGCGCGCAGGGCGGCGAGCGTCTCGTCCGGCGTCGTCGGCAGGCTTGGCGGCATGTGTCCTCCCGCGAGTTCGAAGTTGCTGGAATGGTCCGGCTTCCTGTGGAACAGCATGTCGGGTCCCTCTGGCTCTGGTCTCGGGTGACTCGGGCGGCGGAGCCCACACGCCGATGCGGGCGGGCGCACCGCCGAAGCCGCCGCGACGATAAGGGGGCGAGCATTCACGAGCGCCTAACGGCGCGGAAAAGAGCCCGGCATGGCTAGGAAATCGCTAAGACTGCCCCATCCCCATCCGGCTGCGCCCGTCGAACCGAGCACCCGCAGCTGCAGGTGAAGGTGAGGAGGCCTCCTTCAGCGGTCCGGTTTTCTCCCGCCGGCGACCGCGACGGCCGTCCCCCCGGTTTGCGGCTGCATCTGCATGGCTCCGGCGCGTCCATTGGGCTCCGCCGCGCACGGCGCCTTGCCGTCCGCCGGCCGGGGTAGCATGCGCTTCAGCTCGGCCAGCGCTCCGGCACCCTCGAGGTCGTCGAGCGGGTTGTCGCTGCGGCGCACCGCGCCCTGGAACTCGGCGCCTTCGTCGATGGCGAGCGTGCCGTAGACGATGTCGCTCTCCACGTGCGCCGAGCCCTGCAGGACGACGACGTGGGCGCGGATCGTGCCCGTGATGCGGCCGCGGACGATCGCCTCCTCGGCCGTGACGACGCCTGTGATCGCCGCCCTGGGGCCCAGGATCAGCTGGGCGCACTGCACGTTGCCGCAGATGTGCCCGTCGAGCCGCAGGTCGCCGTCGGTGCGCAGGTCCCCGACCACTGCCAGCGTCTCGTCGATGACCGACTGGAGCCGTGCGCCGGCGGTCTTGCGCACCACCACCGGCGGGTCGGCCGCTCCGCCAAGACCGCCCCGCCGCGGGCGGGCGTCGTTCTCCGTCTTCCTGCTGAACAGCATATCGCGTGCCCTCTACCCGACCGGAGGCTCGAGCCATTAGGTGAAGTCGCCGGCAGCTTCGCGAGCGCCGCCCCCGCGCCGGCCTCGGGCTGACGCGTTGGGCCGGGTAGTTATGCACGCGATCGATGCGCGGCGCGCTCGCCGCAATGCTGTATTCCGGCGCAGACGACTATGTAGGGCGAGCTCCACCCGTCATCCCGCCGGCCGTGCGTCACGCGCCACCCCCAGGGGCGATAGCGGTGACGGGGACACACACTCCTCAAATAGCCGCCGGACTCGTTGCAGCGCCGAGAGCGTCCGGGTCGGGCCAAGAGCGACCTGCGTGTTCGGTACGACGAGCCGGTCGGTAGGAAGTTAACGAAGCGCGCGCGAATTCGCGCGGCGCCATCATGAAAATAGTACCATTGCCGGTCGCGTTGGCTTTGCAATCGAGCAGCCCGCGCCTTGATCCCGTCCTGTTCCGTCTTGTTTGAGGCGTTCGCTTCCTGAGCCTTTCGGCGGCGGACAGTCGTCTGTGTGCTCGCCCCTCCGGCGGACCCCCACCCGGCACGTCGTGGCGAAGGCACGCCTTCGCCACGACGTGCCACCCTCCCCGCAAGGGGCCGCAAGGGGGAGGGTACAGCCGCGGCGCGCGCCTCGCTCAATCTCGACCGCCTGTTTCTTTGTAGCGTCGGCCCCGGCTCGGCCGGGGCCTCGGCTTCCGAGATGACGGGTCAGGTGCGCCAGGCGGAGTGGATGGCGGCGATGCCGCCGGTCAGGTTGCGGTAGGCCACGCGGGAGAAGCCGGCGGTGCGGACTATCTCCGCGAACGGCTCCTGCCTGGGGAACCTGCGGATGCTTTCCACCAGGTAGCGGTAGGCCGCGGCGTCGCCGGCGGCGAGCTGGCCCAGCCGCGGGATCACCTCGAAGGAGTGGAAGTCGTAGAGGCGGTCGAGCAGCGGCACCTCACAGGTGGAGAACTCGAGGCACAGGAAGCGCCCGCCGGTCTTGAGCACGCGAAAGGCCTCGGCGAGCGCCCGGTCGATGTGGGTGACGTTGCGGATGCCGAACGCGACCGTCACGGCATCGAAGCTCCTGTCGGCAAAGGGCAGGGTCTCGGCGTTGCCGACGACGAAATCGACGCGCCCGGCAAGGCCGGCGTCGGCAAGCCGCCGGCGGCCGACCGCGATCATCTCGGGATTGATGTCGAGGAGCGTGGCCCTGGTGCCCGGCCCGCCCGCCCGCAGGAACCGCAGCGTGATGTCCCCGGTGCCGCCGGCGACATCGAGGAGCTTGCAGCCGCGCTCCGACCTGGGCGGCGCCAGCATGGCCATGAGGTCGTCCTTCCACAGCCGGTGCAGGCCGCCGGACATCAAGTCGTTCATGAGGTCGTAGCGGCCGGCGACCAGGGAGAAGATGTCGTTGACGAGCCCCTGCCGCGCCGCCTCGGGCACGGTCTCGAAGCCGAAGGAGACGGTCTCGCCCGCCGCGGGCTCGGGCGCGTCTCCTGCGGGCTGATCTGGTGTGGGTGTGCCGGCCATCGCCCAGGATACCCGTCCGCTCGAACCTGGGACAAGAGCGGCCGGATGCCGCCATCACGGTTCTCTGAGCGGCGAGACTCGCCTAGGCTGTCGATGCCGGGCGAGCCCGACCCAACGGGGGCCGGCCCAACGGGGGAACGCGCCATGCACCCGCTGTTTCATATCGTCTACGCGGCCCACGCCAGGGCCACGCATCACAAGCTGGCGCTCGATGCGCTGCGCTCGCTCGAGTGCACCGATGCCGACCTGTGGCAGCGCCTGTTTCTCAGGCATTGCGGCCTGTACCTGGAAGGGGCCACGGCGCCGGACGAGGAGTTCAAGGACTTCGGCAACCATGTGCTGCATACCCGCGACGGCTTCTGGGGCGGGGCGCCGGCGAAGGTGGCGAGTTGGTACCACCACGTGGTGGAGGCCCTGAGGCTCGAGGACTGGCCGACGGCGGTCTACTGCGCGGGCGTGCTCGGCCACTACTTCATGGACCCGCTGCAGCCTTTCCACACCGCCCAGTCGGAGGCCGAGAACAACATCCACCGCGCCGTGGAGCGGAGCATCTGGAAGAGCTACGATGCACTGCACGCGCTCGGCATCCGCGAATTCGGCGATATGGAGGTCGAGGCGGGCAGCGGCCCCAACTGGCTCGTCGAGCTCGTGTGCCGCGGCGCCCGGCTCGCCAACGCCGACTACGAGAAGCTGATCGCACACTACGACATCGGGCGCGGCGTGGTGCATCCCCCGTTAGGGCTCGATCCGGTGGGGAGGCGCATCGTCGCGCGCGTGATCCGCTTCGCGCATCTGGGCTTTGCCCGCGTGCTCGCCCGCGCCATCGACGAGGCGCGCGTGTTCGCGCCGGAGGTGGGCCTGGGCGCGGCTACGCTGGCCGCCGTGTTGCGCATCCCAGGCGCGGCGGTGGCCCGGCAACGGGCGGATGCCGCGGACCGGCGCGCGGTCGAGCGCATGTACGACGAGCTGATGGCCACCGGCACGGTCGAGAGGCACCTGCCGGAGGACGAGCGGCTGGTGCGCCGGCTCTATGACGAGCAGGTGCTGGCGCGGCGCGCAGCGGGGCCCGAGGCCTCGCAGGTGTTCCCGTTCAGGCCGCGTGCGCGCGTGGTCACCCGCATCGATCTGGCGCGTGCGGCGCGGCGCCAGGTCGGTGCCTGCGCGGAGATCATCCCGCTGCGGCCCGTGGGCAAGGCGGAGGCCGTGCCGGACCCCGTGCGAGTGCCGGCCGCCGCGGCGCCGGGGCGCGATGTCCATGCCGCCAGCATCACGCGCGACGCCATGCTGTTCCCCGTGCCGGGCGCGCCGCCTGCCGCCGGCACCCGGGAGCGGGCGCGGACCGGCCGCGCCAAGCGCAGCAACGCGGCGCGCGTGCCGCAGCCGCCCGAAGCAGAGACGACGCGTGCCGCAGCCGTGAGTGCGGCGGGCGGCCAGGGCGCTGCCCGCGAACGGAGCGACTACCGGCTGACGCTCGACCACGGCGTTGCCGACAGCCCGACGATCGGCGCCAGGACGGCAAAGCGCCTCGTGCGGGCAGGGATCGCCACCGTGCGCGACCTCGTGAAGGCCGATCCGGCGGCGCTCGCCGTGCGGCTCAACGCGCGCAGCCTCACGGCCCAGGCGATCTGCGACCTGCAGGACGAGGCGCTGCTGGCGTGCGCCGTCCCGGGCCTCCGGGGCACGCATGCCGGGTTGCTGGTGGGCGCCGGCTACCGCTCGGCCAACGCCATCGCCGAGGCCGAGCCCGACAAGCTGTGCGCCGACATCCTCGCCTTCGCCCTGACGCCGGCGGGACAGCGCATCCTGCAGGATGGCGGCGCGCCCGACATCGAGCGCATCAAGGGCTGGCTCGCTGCGGCGCGCGGCGTCGAGGCGGCGTGAGGTCGAACGGGGTCTGACCCCGTCTGACCCCTGCCGTTGCAAATCGGCCAGCCCGCGCCGAAACATCCGCTGACATGCAACAGTCATCTTGAACGGGGGCAGATCAGCCCCTAGCCTCGGGCCGCCAATGCGCAGTTCCGTGCGCGGCCCTCGAGCGCAAGGGCGTCCTCCGGGGTGCTTGGTCGTGTCAGGGGATGCCGCGATGGAGGCGTTCAGCGCTTTTGTCGATGATGTGACGCGCGCCCTGGTCGCCGGCTTCGGGGCGGCCCCGTTGGTCTGGGCCGTGGCGGTGCTCGCGGTCGTCCTGGCGCTGGCGGTGCTCGTGGTGCGGCGCCGGACCGTGTTGCGCAGCGAGGTTGAGACGCTCTTCCTGGTCTCGGCCGCCGCCACCCGCAAGGCGCGCGAGATCAGCGAGATCGATGCCTTCGCCAAGCGCGTCGGGGCCGCCACCGAGGAGCTGCGCCACCAGATCAGGCGCCTGCGCGCCGGCCACCACACGCAGGTGAAGATCTACATCGACCACTCCAACTTCATCACCACCTGGAACGATGTCCTGCACCGGGGCGAGCGCCCCCTCGCGCACGACGTGGACTGGCACGCGCTCCCGAGCCTGCTCCTGGACGAGATCGCCACGTGGCTCGCCCGGCAGCGCAAGGCGACCCCGGCGCTCCTCTACCGTGGCATGCACGTCTACGGCACGCTGTTCGAGGACGAGTACTTCCGCCTGCTCGAGAGCATGCTGCAGCTCGAGCAGACCGCGCCCTCGAAGCTCTCCCTGCCGATCCGCCTGCGCAAGGAGACGGTGGAGCGCTGGCGCCAGGAGAACGAGGCGCACAAGCTGGAGCTGACGCGCGCGATCGCCAACGTCGCCGGCTGCGTGATGGTGCCGATCTACCGGCGCACGCCGCGCGAGGACCAGCTCTCGAGCGCGCAGTACACGTCGGGCGGCATCCCGATCGCGCCCGAGAAGATGCTCGACACCCGCATCGCCACCGATCTCATCGGCGATGCCACCTTCGACGCCTACGACGTGGCCCTCCTCGTCTCGGAGGACAGCGATTTCGTGCCGGCGGTGGAGTTCGTGCAGGAGGCGCGGGGCAAGCAGATCGTCCACGTCGGCTTCGGCGGCTACAACAACGACCTGCGCGCCGCCTGCCGCCACCGCATCGACCTCGGCAAGGGCGACCTGTGCCGCCGCATGCAGCGGGAGAAGAAGTAAGGCATCAGCAGGTGTGGCCGGACGTGCTCGCGGATGGACCTTCGCTTGGGCCTGTCCCTCACCCTACTCTAACCCTCTCCCCGCAACCCAGCGGTACGCGTGGCGAAGCTGGCGCCGCACGTGGAGAGGGATGCGGTGACGCCTGCGCCGCGCGGGACTCCCTCTCCCCGTCGGCCTCGGCCATCCACGAGGGAACGTTGGCCACAAGCGCCCGAGGGCGACGGGGAGAGGGTCGGGGTGAGGGGCAGCCACAGGCTTCGACCTCTCAACGCGGGCCTCGATGACGGCGAGCACAAGTCCGATGTCGGCGGCGTGCGCCTCAGTCTCGACCGGCCCGAGGAGGCCCGGCGGGCCGCCGAGGACATCCTGGAGCGCGTGGCGCGCCGAAGCCGCAGTCCGGGTCGAGGGCTGCACCGTGCAGCTGATGATCCGCCCGCTGCTCGCCGACGAGAATCATCGCGCTCGATGCCCGCATGCAAGTCGAGGATGCGGCGCGCCGCCCGCGCGTGCCGATGGCGATCCGTCCCTTCTCGTCGCAGTGGGCCACCGAGGCGCACCTCGAGGAACTGGGTGCGGTGCGCATCCGCCCGATCCGCCCGGAGGACGAGAGCCTCTACAAGGCCGAACCCGGCGATGCCTCGCTGCGGCACGTGGTTCTGCCCCTGACGTAGGTTGGGTCGAGCGAAGCGCAGACCCAACGCCTCCCGAATCTCACCATCTCACCTCAGTCTGACACCACCTCCACGGTCAGGAGCATCGAAGGGTGGATCCCGCAGAAGGCCTCGTAGGTGCCGGGGCGCGCAAAGGTGAGGGTGATGCTCTGCCTCGGGCTCCTGCGCGCCGGAGTTGAAGTCGAGCTGCGGGTTGAAGATGCGCACGTTGTGCGTGCGCGTGTCGTCGTTGAGCACGGTGAGTGAGCGTCCCGCCTTGATGCGCACGCGCCGAGGGCTGAACACCTTGCCGGCCTGGCTGACGAGCGTGGTGTCGCTCGGCGGCGGGGCGGGCGGCGGCTGGCCGGCGCCGACCCACGCCTCGCCCGAGGGCTGCGGCGGCGTCTCGCTGGAGAGCGCCTCGAGGAAGGCGATGAGATCGGCGCGCTCCTCCTCGGTGAGCTTCAGGTTGACGGGGAGGTCTCTGCTGCGCGTGGGGCGCCGCACACCGCCCCCCTCGTAGTGGAGCACGACATCTTCCAGGGTGGCGAGCGAGCCGTCGTGCATGTAGGGCGCAGTCCAGGCCAGCTCGCGCAGCGTCGGGGTCTTGAAGGCGTGATCGGCGGCAGGAAGCGCGATCTCCCTGCCGCGTCCCTTGTCGACGCCGGGAAGGCCGATGTCGTAGAAGTTGTGGTCGGTGAAGGCGAAGCCGCTGTGGCAGGCGATGCACCGGCCCTTGCCGGCGAACAGCTTGAAGCCGGCTATCTCCGCCTCGGTCAAGGCGTCGGCCTTGCCCGCCACCCAGGCATCGAAGCGCGTCGGCGGGGAGACGAGCGTGCGCTCGTAGGCGGCGAGCGCGCGGGCTATGTTGCCTGCCGAGAGCTTCGCATCGCCGGGAAAGGCCTCGGCGAAGGTGCGCACGTAGCTCGAGTCCCGCGCGAGGCGCAGGGCGGCGGCGTCGAGCGTGGAGCCCATCTCGTCCGGGTGCTCCATGGGGAAGCGCACCTGCTCCTCCAGGCTCCGCGCGCGGCCGTCCCAGAACAGCAGCGGGCTGAAGGCGGCATTCCACAGCGACGGCGTGTGCCGCGCCAGGCGCTTGCCGGTGATGCCCTTGCCCTTGGGCTCGCCGTCGGCGAACGAGAGCTTGGGGTCGTGGCAGGAGGCGCAGGCGACGGTGCCGTCGGCGGAGAGCTGCTTGTCCGCGAACAGGCGCCTGCCGAGCGCGATCCTCTCGGGCGTGGGCGCTTCGCCTGCCGGGTGCGGCACGAAGCCGGGCCTTTCGAACCTGGCTTTCAGCGCAGCGAGTGGATCGGCAGCCTGCTGGGCGAGCGGGGCATCACGCGGCGAGAGGAGTGCCAGGGCGGCGAGCGCCGCAAAGCCGACCGCTGCACCTCCCGCAAACGCCGCGAGCGAGTGGCGCGGCGGACCTCGGTGCGGAGAGCCCGGCGCCCATTCACAGCCCCGCGGTGGCGAGCTCGATCTGCGAGATCAGGGCGGTGATCTCCCCCACCTCGAGGACCGGCTTTTCCGGCGGCATCGGCGCGGGCCACGCGGTCTTGAGCCGCGCGAACGCGGCGCGTGCCTTGCCGAGCGCGGCCGCGTCCGCCGCCGCAGCGGCCTCGATCATGCGCTCCGCCTGCCAGACGAAGCCGCGGCTGTCCTGGTACTCGACGGGCTTCGTGAACCGGCCGCCCTCCATGGAGGCCTCGTACTCGGACTGCGCCGTGCGCAGCACCTCGATCGCCGACTTGACGGTGAAGCTGCGCACGGGGGTCATGAACCTCTTGGCGACGGCGAGGGCGGCATCGAGGCGGCGCTCGACCACCTCGAGCGCCTGATCGTGCGCCCCCTTGCGCTTCGCCTTCACGGCCTGGGCGAGCGCCTCCAGCTCGCGCTTGAAGGGCTGCATGCGGTGCAGCTTGATGTACTTCTCCATCAGGCCGTACAGCTCCTCGGTCGGATGCAGGAAATGCGGGAGCGCCTCGTCCCACAGCTCGAGGCGCACCAGCTCCCCGCCGACCAGGAGATGGCCGCGCATCAGGGCGATGTCGCGATAGAAGCGGATGCGCGTGTCCCTGGGGCCGCCGTCGGTCAGGTAGGCCTCGCCGCCCTCGCCGGGCTTGCGCTCGCCCTTCTGCGCCGGGGGAGGCGGCTGGGCATGGCTCTTGTGGTCGGTGTCCTGGGCGCCGAGGTTGCCAGCAGCCGCGGCGCCGGCGATGGTCGCCACGCCGACGCCGACCCAGAGCTTGCGTGTGCGTTTGGCCATGGTGGTGAGACGGTGAGGTGGTGAGATGGTGAGATGGTGAGATGGTGAGTTGAGAGTCGGCATCGCGAGATTGCCACGCTTCGGTCTCACCATCGAGCATGGAATCGAAACCGGGCCGTCGCGTCAACGCTACACTCACCACTCACCACTCACCACTCACCACTCACCGAGACGTGACCGCATCGGAGCGCGAGCCGCATGATCCTGTCGATCGCCGATGTCCTCTCTGCTGGCGATGTCGCCGCCATCCGCGCCGGTCTCGCGCGGGCGAGCTTCGTCGAAGGCGCGGAGACCGCCGGCTGGGCGGCTCGGCCCGTCAAGACGAACCTGCAGGCGGCCGACAGCCCGGAGGTCGAGGGCTTGCGGGCGCTGATCGAGGCGCGGCTGATGCGGCACGAGGTGTTCGCCCTCGCCACCCGGCCGAAGACCATCGTCGGTCCGCTCCTCTCGCGCTACCTGCCCGGCCATGCCTATGGCGCCCACGTCGACAACGCCCTGATCGAGGGGGTGCGCACGGACGTGGCGTTCACGCTGTTCCTGTGCGATCCCGTGTCCTACGACGGCGGCGAGCTGATCATCGAGGAGACGTCCGGCGAGGAGGCCTTCAAGCTGCCCGCGGGCAGCATGGTCTGCTATCCGGCGACGACGCTGCACCGGGTTGCGCCAATAATGCGCGGCGAGCGTCTGGCGGCGGCGGGCTGGGTGCGCAGCTACGTGCGCGATCCGCGCCAGCGCGAGCTCCTGTTCGATCTGGAGACGGCGCGGCGACGCCTGTTCGAGCGCGAGGGGAAGACGGCGGAGGCCGATCTCCTCGCCAAGTGCGCCGCCAACCTCGTGCGCATGTGGTGCGACGATTGAGGGCGTAGATTGGTCGACTCGGTGGAGTGGCGACCCTCTGAGGGCCATGTTGGGGCTGCGCTTGGCTCTTCGCTGGCGCTCGACCCAACCTTCGCGTCGCCTTCCTGCTTGTCGGCGGGGTCGGCCTGGAGCTGGCCGTAGTTCTGCACGCCGATCTTGTCGAGGAGGTCGAGCTGGGTCTCGAGGAAGTCGATGTGGCTCTCCTCGTCCTCCAGCAGCTCCTCGAACAGCTGCATGGAGACGAGGTCCTCCTTGCTGCGGCACAGCTCGCGCGCACGTATGTAGAGGTCACGGGCATTGTATTCGGCCTTGAGATCGCACTCCAAGACCTCCTTGATATGCTGGCCGATCATCAGCGGCGCGACGTACTGCAGGTTGGGGACGCCTTCGAGGAACAGGATGCGATCCACCAGCTTGTCGGCGTGATGCATCTCCTCGATGAATTCCTCGCGCTCCTTCTTGCCGAGCCTGGTGAAGCCCCAGTTGTCGCACATGCGGTAGTGCAGCCAGTACTGGTTGATGGCACCCAGCTCGTGCTTCAGCGCCTCGTTCAGAATATCGATGACCTCTTGGTTGCCCTTCATGGCGCATCTCCAGTTGCCGGCAAGTTGCAGCGCGATCTCAAATTAGAATAATAATACACTGCATCGCGTGACTTGCTGGTAAACCGCCGCGATCCACAGCGTTGATGTGCGGAATTGCCCGCGGCGGTCACCGCTTCGGCCGGCAGTCAGTCGGAGGCCCAATCAGGCAGCGGCCGTCTCTGCGACGACAGTCTCCGGCGCCCCGTCGCGCCGTCGGCGGGTGCGCGTACGCTCGCTCTCGATCAGGCGTGCCGCCGGCGTATCGCGCGCCCGCTCCAGGATCTGCCCCTGGGCCGAGGCGCTGGCGTAGGGGCAGACGAGGCCTCTCAGGGCCAGCTCGTCGATCTTCTGGTAGATGGTGCTCACCGCCAGGGGCGCGCAGCCGCAGCACACCATCTTCTTTTGCAGGTGCCGGTAGACCACGCCCGGCGTCGGGCAACGGTGGCTCGGGCAGGCTCAGGATCTCGATCAGCGCCGCCTCGATATGAGCATCCGAGATCACGGCGCAGGAACAAACGATCACTTCGGCCCCCCGTTGTGCATCAGTGTCTGGAGGCCGTTGCGGCCGGCATGGTCAGGAGTGACGCGGCGTCGGCGGACGCCGGCAGCAGGACTTGGTGCGCCGGTGCAGTGTGCGCGCGAAGCTCTCCGCGCCCTCCACCACCTCGTCGATCATGGAGCAGCCCAGGAGCGCGAAGGCGCAGGCGCGCATGGCCGGGCAGGCATGGTGCTGGCAGGCGGCGATCATGGCGATGGCCACGCGCTCGTCGCGGCAGAAGCAGTCGGACGCGTTGGTGCAGTCTCGAGCGGGCGCTGGGCGTAGCAGTTGATGGCGCGCACCCAGGAGGAGAGCTCACCGACCGCGGTCTTGGCGGCAGCGGCGCCCAGGGTGTTGGCGTAGGCGCACCAAGCCTGCTCCCAGCTCGAGATGTCGCCGGTCCTGAAGCCGTTGAGCCAGAGGCGGAAGCCAAACCCCACGAGGCGCTCGGGCCCCGGAAAGCGCGCCGAGGCCGCGAGCGCGCTGCCCGTCCCTGCACTGGTGCGTATGCGCCTCATGCCGTCCACCCGCCGCGTGCGACCGACGCCGTGAGCGGCGCAACACCGCGCGGGCGCGCACTGGGCGCCGCGGAGCACGCGGGCCGAGAACACAGCCAGAGGCATTCCACACTCACTCCAATCAGTTGGGATTCGATGCCCCGACATCGGACCTGCGCAGCACTATTGCGCACCGCACCAGCAACAGTTCTTCACGCCCCCATCTCCTGTCAAGGGCATGAGATCATTTTAGAATTCGTCGAAATCGAAGCACGGCCGAGGGCCGATGCGCTCAGCTGTTGTCGTGCAGGGTGCGCCGCGTCGCCGGCAGGCGCGCGACCCGACTTGGCTTGCGGCGCGGCGTCGCGGCCGGTCCCTGGCCCTTCAACATATCGGCAATGGTGTGCCGATCGAGAACCTCGATGAAGGCCTCGAACGCATCGTCGAGCACCCGGTTGACGCCGTGGCCGCGCCTGCGCGGCCCGGATGCGCCGCCCTCCTCGATCTCGATGCGGGTGACCTCGGTCGCGCGCACCACATCACTGATGCGCATCAGATCTGCCGGCCGCGCAAGCCTCACGCCGCCGTTGCGGCCGCGCATGGCCTGGATCAGCCCCGCTCGCGCCAGCAGGTTGACGATCTTGAACACGTTCTGCGGCGTGATCTCGAGCCGCTCGGAAAGCTCGGCCACCTTCATCAGGCCGTCGCCCGTGCGCGCGCAGTCGATCAGAATGCGGATGGCGTGGCCGGTCGACTTGGTCAGGCGCATTCCCTCGGCACTCCAATAGGATGGACCACAGTTGAAGCATACCTCGGACGCCGGCACAACGGTTGTCCGATCGCGCCGTGGAATGACGGCCATATCCCTCGGGCATCCCCGGCGCTGCCCACCCAGCGGCGTTCTTCGGCCCCGAGGCCGCGCGGCCGGCCCGCGCGGCGAAGTTGGAGTATCGTCCGGCATCACCCGGCCTCACACACCCAAACTTCGGATCGTGGGAGTCCCCGCCTCGAGCAGGGATTTGCAGCCAGGTCAATACTCAACCCGGAGTGCAGCGCGTCCGCCTTCGGCGCTTTGCTGTCGGACGCGAGCCCATTGCGCCGTAAATCATGACCCCTTCCGGACCAAGTTGCAGCATGGTTCCGGCTCGTGGTGCCCGGACATCATGTTGATGGCCCCCAGCTGCGCAGGCGACTGTCATTAGCGAAATACCGGCAATGGCGGGTACCGCCGCGAGAGGGGGAAGCGAGGCCGAGTCTCTTGACCATCTACCGCCTGATCGGACATCGGCAGCACCGCTCGCTTGCCTCAAGGGCATAGACATTGCACCACGAGTAGCCGGAGATCGCGAAGGAAGATGTTGCCAAGCAGCTGCAAGCAACACCCTCTGCGCGATCCTCCCGTGGAGCAACCCATTGGACCACTGCACGCCGAGGAGAAGCAGACCTAGCCATGACGCCCCCCAATGCACTTGCGATTGCGATGAATATTACCTTGGTATCTCAATACGATCATAGAGTTATGATGGAATTATAGCGCGAACTAGCGAGGCGAAAATCTGTACCTCATCTGCATTTTTATTTTGGACATTTATCAATTTTACTTGTCGGCACTTGTTTCAACGGCAGTCTGCGCCCACGTATCTGTCAGTGATTTGAGTGATGAGCATCAAATTGCTTCGGAAAACCAATGGCCAGGAGATGCGGAAAATGACGAGCAACACACAGCCGAAAGACAACAAGGCACAGGCGCCGGCCGCCGGAATGAGAGGCGAAATCCAGCAGAAGTGGGGCAAGTTCAGCGCCCAGGAGATCACTGCCCTCAAGGACAAGGACGACCTGGTGGCGCAGGTCCAGGCGAAATACTCCCTCGACAAGCCTCAGGCGCAACGCGACGTCGATGCGTTCGCAAGGGGACGGCAGCTCTAGTTCATGCGTAGCTGTCGTGGACGCCGCCCTGGGTAGTGCCGAGGGCGGCGGTCCGATCGCTTGCGGAGGAATTGAATCCGAAGAGCGGGTGGAAGGGACATCGCGATTGGGAGAGCCCATGTCCCGCACGACCACGACCTTCCGGCGCCGTTCGACGACAACCAACCCCCTCGCCTCCCTCCGTGCATGATCTTGCAGGGACGGGCCGATGGCGGCCACGAGCGGCAGCCGCGGCTTCTGAACGAGCGAGGAAGTGGAGTCCGGATGGCACTGATCCTGTCGCAGTTCATATCCCAAGCGAACGCAGAGCGGTTGGCAACGGCCCTCCACGTTGTGCTCGCCGGATGCGTGTTTGCCTTCCTGGCGTTGACCATCGTGTTGAGCTGATCCCGGAGACGCGGCGTCGCGGACCGCCCGACCACTGATCCGGACAACGAGAGGAGCCCTTGCGCATGCACTTGCGCTCATACCGGCGGGCAGCGGCCCTGATCGCACTGATCTTTGCGCACGGCATGGTTTCTGCCCCCGCACAGCAGAGACGAATGGAGATTGGCCTGCTCACCTGCGGCCTCATAAAAAGCGAGGGCACGCAGGGTGCAGCTGAGGCAGTGGCGCCCCTGCGTCAGACGTGGGAGCTGGACTGCTCGTTCCGACCGACAAACGGCGGCCCTGAGGAGACCTACACTGGCACGCTGGAGAGCGTCGGCCTGGAGAAGGAACTGTCCGAACGGCGGGCGATGATCTGGATCGTCAAGAGAGCTGGCGAAACGACGGGTTCCACTGGCCAGCTTCAGCAGGCTTATGCCGCTGATGTCGCTGCAAAGCCCGGGCACTCGCCGCCGTTGATCGGCGAGGCGAATGGGTCGTTGGTGCTGGAGACCCTCGCGGATGCGGGTGTGGCGGTAACCATCGACGAGAAGCGGATCACCACCGCCATGATTGTAGTCGTCAACGTCGTTCTGAAATCGGCGCCGGCGTAGGACCCCGCGGTCGAGGTGGGCGAGGATCGGTTCGACGCCCCCAGGGGTTCCCGCGCTGGCGAGAGGCACTGGCCGAGAGCAGGGCCCTTTGTCACAGGAAAGCGGTCGCGTGGAGGCGATCATGACGGACCGACCCATCACGCTCGATCACCATCGAGGCATGGCTGCTCAAAAGGCAACCGAGATTCGCCGCTTGATGGAGGAGGTTGAGGCGAACGAGAAGTCTCTTCGGGATCGGCAAGAGGAGCTAGAAGCACAGTTCGTCGCGGCTCCAGCCGCAACATGGATCGAGGCTGCTGAGAAGGCCCGTTATCTGCTCGGTCTCTTTGCGTCGACAGCAATCGCGCAGGACCCGCGCAGAAAAATGCTGATCTCCAAGGTTCTGGAGGACTTCGCCCGCCTCTCTGCGGCCAAGGGTGGGGATTCAATCAAATAGGGGCCGGCATCTTTTACCTCGAAGGGAGATTTGACGTGGCAACGAAGCAGCAAAGAAGCAACCGCGAGAAGAGAAAACCGAAGGCCGACAAGCCAAAACCATCAGCTCAAGTCCTTCCCTTCGTGCCCGTGCAGGGCGTGGCACACCTCAAGAGTGGTGCACGCAAGAAGGGTCGCTGAATTCGTGCGGGCGACCTTTGGAGCCTCGCGATGTGTCTGTGTTGGACAGCACGTGGGTGATGCAATGCCTTGGGCGGCGCGTACACCCGCGTTCTGTTCAACCATCCCATCGGAGATATGCCAGGTATCGCAGCTGCCTCAAGATCTCTTCAAGGCTTCGTGTCGGATTACAACCCGTGTGCGGAGCTCACTGCGCTGCAAACGTCCGGACCTGGCACACTTGCTCCGGTCTCAATCCGTCAGGTTGCGGGCCATATCAGACTTTGCCTGCTTGCGTTGGGCACGCGAAGAGAATCTGCCTGGCGCCCTCCTCCCCATGGTCCGGCATGGGCATGCCGGCGACCCAGGTCTGGTGGATCGTGATATCCGCGGGGTCGAAGGCGACGAGGTCGGCGCGGTAGCCGGGGGCGATGCGGCCGAGCGTGTCGCCGAGGCCGAGGAAGGCGGCGGGCTCGGCGGAGGCGAAGCGCAGGGCCTCGGTCAGCGGCACGCCGAGCAGCTCCACGCAGTTGCGCACCGCATCGGCCATGCCGAGCGCGGCGCCGGCGAGGCGGCCGTCCGGCGTGGTGCAGCGCCCGGCCTCGACCCTGATCTGCCGGCCGTTGAGCACGAAATCCGACCTGCGCCCGCCGACCGGCGGCATGGCGTCGGTGACGAGCATGGGGCGCGCCAGCGCCGCGCAGCGCCAGACGCAGCATGGCCGGGGCGACGTGGTGGCCGTCGACGATCATGCCGAACCACGCGCCGGAGCTCTCCAGGGCGGCGGCGATGGGTCCGGGCTCGCGGCTGTCGAGCGGGCGCATCGCGTTGAAGAGATGGGTGAAGCCGGTGAGGCCCTCGGCCAGCGCCGCCCTGGTCTCGGCATAGGTGGCCATGGAATGGCCGAGCGCCACGCGCACGCCGGCGGCGACGAGGCGCGCGATGAAGCCGGCCGGGACCTGCTCGGGCGCCAGGGTCACCAGCACCACGCCGCGCGCCAGGGACGGTGATGAGCTCGAGGTCGGCTGCGTCCGGGACGCGGAGCATCGCGGGGTCGTGCACGCCGGGCTTGCTCGGGCGAGAGGAACGGCCCCTCGAGGTGAATGCCGAGCACGCCGGGGTTGCGTCCGCGCCGCCTGGCTCCGCCGCGGCAAGCGCGGCGCGCATCTTGGCGGGCGTGTCGCTGATCAGCGTCGGCAGCAGCGCGGTCGTGCCGAAGCGCCGGTGCGCCGCAGCGATGGTGGCGATCGCCTCGGGCGTCGGCGCGTCGTTGAAAAGCACGTCGCCGCCGCCGTTCACCTGGACGTCGATGAACCCCGGCGCGAGCCACGCTCCCTCCGGCAGGACGGTAGACCGGTCATTGCGGCAGGGACGTCGCCCCTCGGGACGACTGCCACGATGCGGGCCGTCCTCGATGACCACGGCGCGGTCCTGCTGCAGGCGAGCGCCGTCGAACAGGGTGCCCGGCCATCACACGCCGTGACGTTCGCCGGATCGCTCATCGCGTGCGCGTCACCTTCTGCAGATGGCGCGGACGGTCGACGTCGGCGCCGAGGCGCTCGGCCAAGCCGATCAGCATGGCATAGAAGCTCTGGATCAGGCAGACCGCGTCGGTCTCGGGATGATCCGGCGCCAGCGCGGGCAGGCGCCCGCCGCCGGCCGCGCCCGCCTCTGTCGTGAAGAGCGCGGTGCCCTTCTGCCGCAGGTCGGCCGCCAGCCCGGCCATGCCGGCCGCCGCCTCGTCGGTCGGCATGAACATCAGGACGGGATAGCGCGAGGAGACCAGCGCCACCGGCCCGTGCAGGAACTCCGCGCCGCTGAACGCCTCGGCGTGGAGGTGGCACGTCTCCTTGAGCTTGAGCGAGGCCTCGCGCGCGATGGCGAGCGTGGGGCCGCGGCCGATGGTCGACCAGGCTCGATGGTGCCGGCCGAGCGCGTCCGCCGGCCTCGCTCCAGTCGAGCGCGCCGGCGTCGGCGAGCCGGTCCGGCAGGCGCGCGATCGCCGCGGCGAGCCTGGTCGTCGCCGGTCCAGGCGGCGGTCAGGCGCAGCAGCACGGCGAGGGTCGGCCACGAAGGTCTTGCTCGCGGCCACGCTGAGCTCGGGCCCGGCCGCCATCGGCAGGACGATGTCGCAGGCGCGCGCGAGCGGGCTCGTCGGGGTCGTTGACGATCGCCGCGGCGAGCGCGCCCGCCGCGCGCGCGGCCAGCGCCATCTCGATCAGATCGTCGCTGCGTCCCGACTGCGAGATGGCGAGGAACAGCTGGCCCTTGAGGCTGAGGCGCCGGCCGTAGACGCTGGCGATGTTGGGCGCGGCCTCGGCGACGGGGATGCCGAGATGGCGCTCGAACAGGTGCTTGGCGAAGGTGGCCGCGTGCGCCGAGCTGCCGCGCGCGCAGGTGACGACGAGCTGCGGCGGCCGGCGCTCGAGGCGCGCCACCAAGCTCGGCGATGGGCCGCGCGAGGCCTGCCGCCTGGCGGCCGACGGCGGCCGGCGCCTCCCTGATCTCGTGCGCCATCCTGGCTTCGATGCGGCTCACGCTGTTCGCTCCCGGCTGACTCTGCCATGTCTGGGATCCTCGATTTCGACCCAGCGAGCGCGGGCGCCGGACCTGCCGAAGTCGCAGCGCTCCTGGGCCAGCTGCAGCGCGCCGTCGAGGGCATCGCCGGCGGGCGCCACCAGCCGCGCGCGTGTCGCCGCGGCGAGCCACGGCTCGATGCTCCGGCGAGGCCGCCCGCGAGCGCCAGCCGCGCCGCGCCGTGCGCGGCGAGGCGCGCGGCGAGGGCATCGATATGGCCCGCGGCGAGCCGCATCACTCGCGCGCTGCCGCGGTCCGAGCGCGCCGCGTGCTCGACCACCAGCGGCGCCAGGGCGGCGAAGTCGCGCGGCCTGCGCCGAGCCCATCCAGCGCACCATGGCGTGCGGGTCCGACGCCGAATTCGCTCGGACACCTGCGCGCAGCGAGGCCGGTCCAGGCCGCGCGCCCGTCGTGCGCCCACAGCGCCCGGCGCACCGCCTCGCAGCCGAGCCAGGCGCCGCTGCCTTCGTCGGAGACCGGGAAAGCCCCAGCCGCCGACGCGGTAATGCTCTGCCGCCGAGGATCGCCCAGCCGATGCTGCCGGTGCCGACGATGACGACGCCGCCGTCCCGGCCGCGATGCGCGCCGACGCAGGCGGCATGCGCGTCGGTGGTGACCAGCATGCGCCGGAAGCGGTGCTCGCGGTAGGCCGTGCGCCGCGGCGGCCTCGGCGGGCTCGCTGGCGCCCGCCAGGGCCAGGCAGGCGACGATCGGGTGTCCTCGAACGCGAGGCCCGGCCTGCCGCCAGGCATTGGCGCGGCGGCGTCGCGCACGGCGCCGAAGGCGGCCTCCAGGCCCAGGCGGATGTTCGCCGGGCCCGCCGCGCCCTCGCCGAGGACGGCGCCCGGCAGCATCGGCGAGGCGCGCGCGGCAAGCGGTGCCGCCGCCGTCAACCCCGAGAAAAAGTAACCGTTTCGCCCACCTGCACGCCTCGACCCTGACGCCTATCTATGGATTGGCGCGCCGAAGATCCAAACGGAGGCTGGCGCAAGCTCATGGTTAACGCTGCCGATACCGAGCGCCCGTGCCCGCGCTACTCGGGCATCGACGCCTGGGAGCCGCGCGATGCCTGGATGCCATGATCGAAGGCCAGCTCGCCGCGGTGGCCGCGGTGCGGGCCGCGCGCGGCGCAATCGAGGCGGGCGGCGCTGGCGATGGAGGCGCGGCTGCGCGACGGCGGGCGGCTGATCTACGCGGGCGCCGGCACCTCCGGGCGGCTCGCGGTCCAGGACGGCGCCGAGCTGATGCCCACCTTCAGCTGGCCGCCGGAGCGGCTGCTGCTGCTGATCGCCGGCGGCAGCGAGGCGCTGATGCAGGCCGTGGAGGGCGCCGAGGACGAGGCCGCCAAGGCGGCGCGAGCTGATCCAGCGCCATGCGCGTCGGCCCCAGCGATGTGCTGATCGCCGTGGCGGCCAGCGGCACGACGCCCTTCACCCTGGCCTGCCTGCGCGAGGCCGGGCGGCGCGGCGCGCTCACCATCGGCATCGCCAACAACCCCGGCACGCCGCTGCTCGCAGGAGGCCGAGCATCCGATCTTCCTCGACACCGGGCCGGAGCCGATCGCCGGGCTCGACGCGCATGAACGCGGGCACGGCGCAGCGCATCACGCTCAATCTGCTCTCCTCGCTGCTGATGATCCGGCTCGGCCGCGTCTACAAGGGCCTGATGGTCGATGTGCAGGCCTCCAACGCCAAGCTGGCGCAGCGCCGCGAGGCGATCGTGCGCCAGCTGACCGGCAGGAGCCCGCAGGACGCGCGCGACGCGCTCTGCCGCGCCGGCGGCAGCGTCAAGCTCGCGGTGCTGCTGCTCGATGGCTGCGACCTGGAGACGGCCAGGGCGGTCCTCGATCGCGCCGGCGGGCGGCTTGGCGCCGCGGTAGCGCTGCTGGCGCGGGAGCGTCGGCTTCAGGCCGGGCCGGCGTGAGACTGGCCTGAGCCGTCCGCACACGAAGACCTGACCACCGGAAACGGTGCTGCGAAGCTCATCACATGAAGCCTCCGTCACGTTGCGGGTTTTGCCTGATGGTGCGCCCGTCGGAGCAGTTGCAGTAGTAGCGCGCCCAAGAGAGGGGGAATGCTCGCAGCCAACGTCATCACGATCCTGGAGGAGTCGCCTCATGAAACACGGACCCGCGATCGCAAGAGCAGCCTTCATCCTTGCCGCATCGGCCACCCTTCTTACAACCACCACTGCAGTATCGGCCCACGAGGGCCGCGGGGAGCTACGCGATCTCATCTTCGATCGCATGGCGAGCCGCGACGATATGCGCGATCTCCTGAGAGACCGCTTGGAGAGCCGCAAAGATCTCCGCGACCTCATCATTGATCGTCTGGCGGGTCGCGAGGATTTGCGTGATCTGCTGAGGGACCGCTTGGAGAGGCGCAAAGATCTCCGCGGCCAAATCTTTGATCGCCTGGGGAGCCGCGAGGATATGCGTGACCTCATGAGGGACCGCCTGGAGAGCCGCAGGGATAATTCGCGACCAAATCTTTGATCGCCCGGGGAGCCGCGAGGATCTGCGTGACCTCATGAGGGACCGCCTGGAGAGCCGCAGGGATAATATCCGCGACCAAATCCTCGATCGCCTGGGGAGCCGCGAGGATATGCGTGACCTCATGAGGGACCGCCTGGAGAGCCGCAGGGATAATATCCGCGACCAAATCCTCGATCGCCTGGCGGGTCGCGAGGATCTGCGTGACCTCCTACGGGACCGCCTGGAGAGCCGCAAGGATATCCGCGAGCTCATCCTCGACCGGTTGTCGAGCCGCGACGACTTGCGTGATCTGCTGAGGGACCGCTTGGAGAGGCGCAAGGACCTGCGTGAGCTCATTTTGGACCGGGCTCGGAGGTCGGAAAGCGACAGCCCTGTACTGGATCGGCTCCGCGACCGTCTTGGCGAAGGTGATTAGACGCCCGCCAGCATGTTGGCTTTCCCCACGGACGCCTTTGTCCTGCGGTAGATATGGAGATATCCGATGAACAAGGCCGTGCTTGTCGCGACCGCGCTTTTGGTCGCGCCACTGACTTTGTCCGGTCAGGAGCTACGAGATACCAGGGATCGCTTTGGGCCCTCCGTCCAGCCGATCCCAGTACAGAAAGGCACCGAGCCCATCGCTCCGGCCGAGCGCACTGAAGAACAACCCCCATCCGCATTCAGGGAGCGTGTGGCGGAGACGATCGAAACGGTCGAATACGCCTGCGCTGCCGACATTGCCGATTTTTGCGGAAGGGTGCCCGCGGGTGAAGGGCGCATCGCGTTGTGCATGCTTGCCCACGAGGACCTGCTGAGCGCCCGGTGCCGGTTTGGTCTGTTTCGCGCCGCGCGCAAGCTGAAGAGCGACGTCGGCCGCGTGGCCGAGGCGTGCCTGCAGGAGGTCCAGACGCTGTGCGGAGAGACGGGTAAGATCAGACAGTGTCTGGATCAGAAGAAGGGCTCGCTTTCTTCGACCTGCCAGACCATCGTCGGAGCCGTTGGGCAGAGGATACACAAGCTGAGGGGCTTGCCCGTCTTCAGTTCCGACAACAAGAACCTCGGGCAAGTCGTCGAGGTGATAAAGGGGCCCGACGAGAAGGTGCAATCCATTCAGGTCGACATCGGCCGAGTGCTCGGGCTTGGCACCAAGGTGATTACCATCACGGCCGACAAGTTCGAGCAGCTGCCCGGGATCAAGCTCTTGTTGTCCGAGGCAGAGGTGCGGTCCCTGCCGGAGGCGAAGAAGGAGTAATACCAGCGAGCCAAACCTGCCACCCGTCATCCCGGAAGTCGAGCCCCGGACTTGATCCGGGGCGAGACTATCCGAGACCTCCTGGAACGAGTTCGACGCCTGCCTCCCGAGGTCCCGGACCCCGGATCAAGTCCGGGCAGCGCTGCTCGCGCAAGCGCTCGCATCGCTCCGTCCGGGATGACGGGTGGAAAGTGCGCTCGGCGGTATAAGTCGGCAGGGAAGGAGCGCACGAAGGCCTTTGCGCACGGGACGCCGCCAGGCGTCCCGCTTCGCTGCCACCTTCTCAGGGGAGAAGCGGCAGCTGCAGTGAAAGGTTTCGATCGAGTACCGGCCCCTTTCGAGATTGAGGAAGAAAGTACCGCGGCCGGCCTCCGAGAGCCTCCGCGCAGCCCACCTCCCCGCAAGGTCTCGCAGCAGAGCGCTACGTTGGCTCGGTCGGCTCGGTCTTGATCTTCTGGTCCTCGGCGGCCTCCTCGGATTCCTCCGACGCCTCCTCCTTGCGAGCCGGCCGCGCCAGCATGAGGTCGCCCAGGTCGATGTCGGGCTGCGGTCCGAGGCCCGGAATCGTCTCCGCGGTCGGCAGCAGGGTGCCGGCCTTCTCCAGCTTCTTGCGCTGCTCGCCCCGCTCGCGCTCCAGGCGCTGGGCGCGCCTTTTTGACCTCGGCGTCGAGGTCGACCTGCGAGCACAGCCCGAGCGCGACCGGGTCCTGCGGCGTGAGGTTGGGCGAGTTCCAGTGCGTGCGGTCGCGGATGGCGGCGATGGTCGGCTTGGTGGTGCCGACCAGGCGCATGATCTGGCTGTCCTTCAGCTCGGGATGGTTGCGCAGCAGCCACAGCACGGCGTTGGGCCGGTCCTGGCGGCGCGAGACCGGCGTGTAGCGCGGGCCCGGCTTGGTCTTCACCTCCGGGATGTCGACCTTGCCCTCGGCCAGCGCCAGGCGGTGCTCGGGGTCCTCTTCGGCGCGCTTGATCTCCTCGCGCGTGAGCTGGCCCGAGGAGATCGGGTCGAGGCCCTTGATGCCGTGCGCCACGTCGCCGTCGGCGATGCCCTTCACCTCCAGCACGTGCAGGCCGCAGAACTCGGCGATCTGCTCGAACGAGAGGGACGTGTTCTCCACCAGCCAGACGGCGGTGGCCTTCGGCATCAGGGGCTTGTGACGGCTCATGGGAAGACCCTTCCGTGGGACCGGCAAAGGAGCTTTTCTCCCAATGCAGGCCGATGGCGACGCGTGTCAGGGAACGGCGCTGCTTATAGCCCACCGAATGCTCGGGCGTGCAACGGCGTGCGGTGTGCACAAAATTGCGCACACCGCAGCGGTGCTGCAACGCGATACATGGGCGCCGGCTGCACCGCAGCGCGCGGCCCAGCCATGCCGCGGTAATGCAGGCTCGGCGTGGACATGCGGGCTTGTTGCAGTGCAAACTGCTGGCGACTATTTTTGCGGCGCGGCATGAGCGCGGATTGGTCAGGAAGGGCGGCTGGGGATGGAACGTAGCATTGCGACAGGTCTACGACTTCGAGGACCTCGAACCGGGGATGGAGGCAAGCCTCGCCAGGACGGTGAGCGCCGCCGACATCCTCGCTTTTTCCGAGGTCACGGGCGACAGGAACCCCGTTCACCTGGACGCCGAGTTCGCCGCCAAGACGATGTTCAAGGAGCCGATCGCGCACGGCATGCTGACGGCCGAGCTATATCTCGGCCGTGTTCGGCTCGGAGCTGCCGGGGCCCGGCGCCATCTACGTGTCGCAGACGCTGAACTTCCGCGCCCCCGTCAAGGTCGGCGACCGGGTGGTGGCCAAGGTGCGGGTGGTGGAGCTCTACCCGGCCAAGCGCCGCGTCCGCTTCGAGTGCATCTGCGGCGTCGACGGCAAGCCGGTCCTGGAAGGCGAGGCGGTGCTGATGGTGCCCGTGCGCTCCGCCGTGTGACCCCTATCGCTCGACATCGTCACCCGGTCAGCCGAGATTGCGGCGCATGATCGGCCGGGGCGGGACCCGGCGCGCGACGATCTCGAACCCGAGGCGGGTAAAGGTCGTGACGTAGCCTGTGGAGGAAGCGCTCGGCGTCAGCCGGGCATCCAGGGGATAGGCCTCCAGCGCGGGCGCTCCCACCTGTTTTGCGGTTTCCAAGGCGGCGACGACGAGCCGCGAGGTGATGCCCCGCCTCCGAAAGCCGATGCGCACGTAGAAACACGAGAGCGACCAGACCGGCACGGCATCCGGCCGCTCGAGCCGCCAGGTGCGGTCGAGCCAGGGCAGCGCATCGCGCGGGGTCAGCTGGCACCAGGCCACAGCCATATCGCGGTCGAACGCCATCAGGCCCGGCGGCGCACCGCGCCTCACAACTTTACGAAAATCCGCCTTGTTCTCGGCGCGCGGCCTTCTGCGATAGGCGCTGCCGATCCGCCAATACATGCACCAGCAGCCGTTGCAGCCGCCCTTCTCACCGAAGAGGTCCTCGAGGTCGGGCCACAAGTCGGGAGTGAGCGGATGAATGGCGATGTCCATGCTGTCGCCTTGGATCGCGCTCAACGCCGCCCGCCGGCGTCAATGCGCTCGGCGTCCCACGCCCCGCCGCCTTGAAACCAGGAGAAGGTGTAGCTGCCGTCGGTCTCGCGCCCCTCGAAGGACGGCACGAGGGTGCCCGGTGGAAGCAGCCTTGCGACGGGATCGTCGAGTGTAACTTCGCCCGCAGGATCAGTTCGGCGAGCAGCGCGGCGGTGATCGGCTTGCTGATCGAGCCGATCTCGAAGGCCGTATTGTCATCGAGGAGACGCGCCGCCTTCGCATCGGCGCAGACATAGGCTTTCGCGGTCGTGCCGTTGTCGATGACGGCGGCCGCGATGCAGGCGCCGCTGCGGTCGCCCTTGAAACGGCGCTCGACCGCCGCGCGCAGGTCCGCTTCGGTCATGGCCAAGACCGGAGCGAGCCCCGGGGTCACGCTGAGCGTGAGGGCGGCAACGAGACCGAGGATGCGCCGCGCCATCGTCCACCCCCCGGAGTTCAACCGTTCCGCGCCGCCCGCTCTGATCGGGCAACGCGCTTGCGCAGGAAGGCGACGGGGAGCCAGCAGTCGGGGCCGAACGCCTTCACGCCGCGCGAGGCCTCCTGGTAGCCGTGGCGCTCGAAGAAGGCGACGGCATTGATGGTGGTGCTGGTGCCGAGCTGGTCGAAGCCGGAGCGCAGGCCCGTCGCCTCCACCTCGGCCAGGAGGCGGCCGCCGAATCCCCAGCCGCGCGAACAGGGGGTGCACGAACACGGAGGCGATGCGTGCAGTCTCGCCGTCGTCGCCGTTGACCTGCCAGGAGGCGGTGCCGATCGAGCTGGCCGCCGACGAAGCCTCCGTAGACCTCCTCGGCGAGCAGGCTGTCGCTGTAGGCGGGCGAGCCGACGAAGGCCAGGAATGCCGCGATCTCGGCGTCGCTCAGGGCATCGCCGGACTGGGAGCGCATCGACCGGGCGTGCAGGTGGCGCACATTGGAGTGATCGTCGAGACCGAGCCGCCGGATGTCGAGAGCTTTCCAGGCCGGATCGCCGGAAGGGTTCATGCGCGTCACTCGCCCGCATGGCCCGACGGTCGCCGCAGACCGGGCCACGCCCTCGAGCTATTTCTTGGCGCCGACGCGCACACCGGCGGGCGGCGGCTCCTTCGGGGCCGGGACCTCGGCCTTCTTCTCCTTCTGCCAGCGTCCTGATTGTACTCCGCCTGCTTGCACGAGCAGCCG
Organism: uncultured Alphaproteobacteria bacterium; assembly: GCA_963758625.1. GTDB lineage: Bacteria > Pseudomonadota > Alphaproteobacteria > Rhizobiales > Hyphomicrobiaceae > AWTP1-13. Next base: position 103,431 of record CAVWWJ010000019.1, read on the forward strand.
TTCACGAACTCCTTGCGGTAGCGGAACGCCGTCTTGAGCGACGTGTAGGGCTGCTGGCTGCCGAACGACACCATCTGCTCGACCGCCCCGCCGGGGTTCTGATGGAAGTAGAGCTCGGCCGGCGCCGCGCATTGCGACTGGCACACCTGGGCGTCGCGCTCGAAGTGATTGGGCAGCGTCGAGAAGCTGACCGGGAAGTAGTAGCCGTCGCACAGGCGCACGCACAAGGTGCGGTAGGTGGCGAAACCCAGGTTGCCGAACTGGTTCGCCGGCCCGCGCGGTCGGAGTCCTCGCCGCCGCCGAACAGCATGGCGAACGGATTGCTCGCCGCGTCGCGCTTGCTGGCTTCCTGCTCGTACTGCCTGCCGCAGCCGTTGCGCGCCAGCTCGCGGATGATCTCGTCCTGCATCGAGCGGTCGCCGGCGCCCATGATCTGCTTGCGCTGGCGCTCGAGATCGGCCAGCCGCTGGCGCGTGCTCTCGACCTCGTCGTTGAGCCGGATGCAGTCGCGGGTCCGCCGCAGGGACTTGACGAAGAGGAACTGGTCCCAGCATCGGCCCGATCGAGCCGGATGCTGGCGGTGCGGTGGGTGCGCTCCACCTCGCGCATGTCGGCCTCGATCTTGGGCAGCAGCTCGCGCCCCTGCCCGGTGCCGTGTGTCTCCGTCGACCAGCCGCTGCTCGAGCTGCAGGCAGATGCTGTTGGGACCGCGCGGGCCCGACGCGGAGGGGCCCTGCGTGTTGGGTGGCGGCAGCCTCTCGAATTGATTTGGCGGCGGCGGCTGGCGCCCGGGCGGCGGCTTGCCGGGTAGCAGCGGCGGCAGCTGGCCGGGCGGCGGCTGCTTCGGCGGCGGCTGGTTCGCCGGCGGCTGTGGCCCGAGGGCGGCTGGCGCATCGGCTCACGCGGGACCGGCGGGTCCTGGTCCTTGCCCCATGGCCACCATTGCGCGGATGCATCGCCGAGCGTGGCCACGACGCCGGCCGTGAGGCAGAGCGCAACGATGGCAAGCGGCCGGGTGCGCAATGCTGAGTCCCTCTTTTCCCCGTGAAAGTGCCCGGCCCGACGGGCGGTTGCCGATGGCCGAATCCCAGGCACTTTTCCAGCCGAATTATGGGATTGTTGCGGCAGGGGGTCAACGCGAAGCCGCTGCCCGCGCCGGCCCCTGCTTGACGCGTCTGGGGAAAGTCCCGATAAGCGCCACATGCCGGCCAGAGATCAACGTATCCGTAGCATCGATTGCGGAACCTGCGGGACTATTGCAACCAGCTAGCCACAGGCTGGCGCGGCCGCTTCTTTGCCCTTCCGAGACAGAGAAACGCCCTCCGCCAGCGGCGAGGGAGCCTGAACAGTGACGCTCACGCTCTACAACACGCTGACGCGCCGCAAGGAGCCGTTTCGGCCGATCGATCCCGGCAACGTGCGCATGTATGCGTGCGGGCCGACGGTCTACGACTACGTGCACATCGGCAACGGCCGCATGGCCGTGGTGTTCGACCTGCTGTTCCGCCTCTTGCGCCACCGCTACGGCGCGGACCACGTCACCTACGTGCGCAACATCACCGACGTGGACGACAAGATCAACGCGCGCGCGGCCGCAGTCCGGGGTGGACATCCGCGAGCTGACCGAGCGCACGGCGCGCCAGTACCAGGAGGACGTGGCGGCGCTCGGCTGCCTCGAGCCGACGGCTGAGCCCCGCGCCACCGAGTACATCCGCCGCACCGACAACAAGCTCGACATGGTCCGCCTGATCGAGACGCTCATTCAGCGCGGCCATGCCTACGTTGCGGACGGCAACGTGCTGTTCGACGTGGCCTCCATGCCCGACTACGGACGGCTCGCCAACCGCTCGCTCGAGGAGATGGAGGCGGGCGCGCGCGTGGAGGTGGCGCCCTACAAGAAGGGCCCCATGGACTTCGTGCTGTGGAAGCCCTCCAAGCCCGGCGAGCCGGCCTGGCCCTCCCCGGCCGGCATCGCGACGCCGGGCCGGCCGGGCTGGCATATCGAGTGCTCGGCCATGTCGGGCGCGCTCCTGGGCGAGGTCTTCGACATCCACGGCGGCGGCATCGACCTCGTCTTCCCCCACCACGAGAACGAGATCGCGCAATCGCGCTGCGCCCACGGCACGCCTGCCATGGCCAACTTCTGGCTGCACAACGGCTTCCTCACCGCGCCCGAGGGCGAGAAGATGAGCAAGTCGCTCGGCAACTTCACCACCATCCATGCCCTCCTGGAGCACTGGCCGGGCGAGGCGCTGCGCCTGGCGCTCATTTCCACCCACTATCGCCAGCCGCTGCCGTGGTCGGACAAGCCGATTGCCGACGCGCGCCGCACGCTCGACCACTGGTACGAGCTGACCGCCGACGCCAAGGACGGCGCGCCCCTCTGCGCCGACGTGCTCGACGCCCTCCAGGACGACCTCAACACCCCGCAGGCGATTTCCGCCCTGCACGCCCTGCGCTCGGAGGCCGCCAAGGGCAGCAAGCCTGCCGCCGCCTGCCTCAAAGCCTCGGCGCGGCTCATGGGCCTCCTGCAGCTCGATGCGGATACGTGGAAGGCGTGGCGGCCCGCCGCCCTCGAGATCGACGAGGCGAAGGTGGAGGCGCTGATCGCCGCCCGCAGCGCCGCCCGCAGGGCGAAGGACTTCAAGGAGGGCGACCGCATCCGCGACGAGCTCGCCGCCATGGGCGTCCACCTCAAGGACAGCAAGGACCCCGCCACTGGCGAGATCACGACCACCTGGGAGGCGAAGCGGTGAGTGGTGAGATGGTGAGTGGTGCGCTTGGGGTTCCGACCCACTCATAAGACAGCGTGCGCGGACGTCGGACGCTCGTCCAGGGCTGGCGCTCACCAGGAGCGCTGAAGACCCCGGCTCTGCGCGCCTGGACTTGATCTTCGATCAAGTCCAGGCGCTCCGGCCGGGGACGCAAGAGGGGAGGTTGCTGCACTTCCCGCCTGCGTTCCCGGAAACCGAGGCCCCGACCGCCAGGTCCGGGCAGAGGTTATCCGGGATCTTCCCCGCCCGTGCTCGAGGGTGAACCTTTAGCGGCGCCCGCTGCGCCGACCCTGCGTTGCTGCACCAAGGTCCGCAACCTTCCGGCAACCACGGCGCGTGCCGGATTGGCTCATCCGGAGGCTTGCGGGAGAGCAGGGACGTGCCGTCGGCGAGGCAGCTGCCCGCCTCCGCGTAGGATGCCTCTGCGGCTGCGCAGGATCGCCGTACGCTGCGATCCTGCAGGTCCCGGTCCCTCCCCAACTCCGGCAGCTCCCGCGAAAACTGGGGCCATCCGGCGCGTTTGCTGCGCGGCGCCGTCGGGCATGTTCGAAGGCAGGCGATGTTGCGCTGGCAACATCGCCGTCCCTGCTCTCCTGAGCTGCCTGCGCAACGCCTGAACCGAAATCCCGGGCAGACCTCCAAGTCGCGGCGGGATTTGCTTTTCGTCGGGGATTTGCTTTAGAGACTGGGCCAGCAGCGGAAGCGTTGGGAGCGCTCGAACTCGATGGACGAACCCGGGCCGGGCAAGAAGCTTGCGACTGCGGACACCCGGCGCGTGCTGGAGTTGCTGCCGCACCGCTACCCTTTCCTCATGGTCGACCGCATCGTCGACATGGACGCCGGCGAGAGCGCCGTCGGCATCAAGGCCGTCAGCTTCAACGAGCCGTTCTTCCAGGGCCACTTCCCGGGCTTCCCGGTGATGCCGGGCGTGCTGATCATCGAGGGACTGGCACAGACCGCCGGCGCGCTCTGCATCAATCATCTCGCCGCGACCTACAATCCGCAGCTCGTCTACTTCATGGGCATCGACCGCGCCAAGTTCCGCCGTCCGGTGCTGCCGGGAGATCAGCTGCACTACCACGTCAAGAAGATCCGCAGCCGCGGGCGCGCCTGGCGCTTCTACGGCCAGGCGAAGGTGAACGGACAAGTGGTGGCGGAAGCCGAGATAAGCGCCATGATCCTGGACCGCGACGATGCCCGGGCCTGAGATCCACCCCACCGCCCTGGTGGACGAGGGTGCGCGTGTCGCCGACGGCGTGCGCATCGGGCCATTCTGCCAGGTGACGCGCGAGGTCGAGCTGGGCGAGGGGGTCGAGCTCTTGAGCCACGTGGTGGTGACCGGACATACCACCGTCGGGCCGCGCACGCGCATCTTCCCGTTCGCCTCGATCGGGCACCAGCCGCAGGACCTCAAGTACAAGGGCGAGCCCTCCACCCTCACGATAGGCGCCGACTGCCTGATCCGCGAGGGCGTCACCATGAACCCCGGCACCGAGGGCGGCGGCATGGAGACCATCGTCGGCGACCGCTGCACCTTCCTTGCCAACTCCCACGTCGGCCACGACTGCCGCATCGGCCGCAACGTTATCCTCTCCAACAATGTGATGCTGGCCGGGCACCTGACGGTCGGCGATTTCGCGGGCATCGGCGGCGGGGCGGCGGTGATCCAGTTCACCCGCGTCGGGGCGCACGCCTACCTCGGCGGCATGTCGGGCCTGGAGAACGACCTCATCCCCTACGGCACGGCGCTCGGCAACCGCGCGCATCTCTCCGGGCTCAACATCGTCGGCCTGCAGCGGCGCGGCTTCTCGCGCGACGACATCCACACGCTCCGCCGCGCCTACCGCCTCCTGTTCGCCGACGAAGGCACTCTCGTCGAGCGCATGGAGGACGTGGAGAAGGAGTTCAAGGCCCATCCGATCGTCACGGAGATCATCGCCTTCATCCGCGAGCGGGGTAAACGCGGGCTGTGCATGCCTCACGACGCATGAGCCGCGCATGGGCCCCCCGGTGAGTCCCCTATGAGTGCGCTATGAGTGCCCTGGGCCCCGCAGCGCTGACGCAACGCCCGCCTACCGATGCAGCGCCCGACCCGCGCAGCAGGATCGGCATACTCGCCGGCGGCGGGCGGCTACCCCTGATGATTGCCGAGAGCGTGATCGCGCGTGGCGGCGCCGTGCACATCGTCGGCATCGAGGGCGAGGCCGATGCGGCCATCGCCCGCTTTCCTCATACCTGGGTGAACTGGGGCCAGATCGGCCGCATGGTGGCGACGCTGCGCACCGAGGGCGACGCCATGGTGATCGCCGGCGGCGTGCGCCGGCCCGACCTTTGGAAGCTGCGCATGGATTTGGGCTTCTTCCTCAGCCTGCCGCAGATTCTCGGCATGATGAAGGGGGGCGACGATTCGGTGCTCTCGCGCGTGGTGCGCTTCTTCGAGGCCAAGGGGCTCACGGTGCTGGGCGCGCACCAGGTGGCGCCCGACCTGCTGACCGGGAGCGGCCGGCTCGGCGCCGTGGCGCTCGACAGCCAAAGCCGCCGCGACGCGGAGCTGGGGTTTGCGGTGCGGGCCGTGCTCGGGCCGCTCGACGCCGGCCAGGCGGTCGTGGTGGCCGACGGCAAGGTGCTGGCGATCGAGGGCGCGGAAGGCACCGATGCGATGCTGAGGCGCGTTGCCGAGGCCAAGGGCGAGGGCGCCCGCGGCGACGGCGCGCGCGGCGGGGTGCTGGCCAAGGGTCCCAAGCCCGGGCAGGAGCTGCGCGTCGACATGCCGGCGGTCGGCCCGCGCACGGTGGAGCTGGCGGCCGACGGCAGGCCTGGCGGGCGTGGCCGTCGAAGCCGGCGCGGTGCTGCTGCTCGATCGCGGCGAGGCCCTGCGGGCCGCAGACGCCCGCGGCATCGCCATCGAGGCGCTGCCGCGACCCGAGCGGCACGCGGACTCCCCTCCCCCTGGCGGGGAGGGGTTGGGGGTGGGGGGAACCCCAAGCCTCGAAGTCCCGGAGTTCCCCCCACCCTGTCCTTCCCCCACAAGTGGGGAGGGGACGATGCGGCCATCACCTCACTCGACATCGGCCGTCGAGCGTCCGCTGCGGCTGATCGGACGCTTGCGGCCCAACGCCCGCGCGGGCGCGGATATCGAGAAGGGATTGGCCGCGGTCGAATGCCTGGCGCCGTTCGGCGCCGGCGAGGCCGTGGTGGTGGCGCGGGCCTATCTCCTGGCGATCGCGGCGGCGGATTCCACGTTGGCCGTGATCGAGCGCACCAGTGCGCTCAGGCAATGGGGCGTCGGCGCCAGGCGGCGCGTCGGCGTGCTCGCCTGCCGCGCGGGTGCATCGCAGTGGGACGCGGGCCAGGTCGCCACCCTGCTCGAGCGCGCCGCGGAGGCGGGGCTCGCGGGGGTCGCCGTCACGGGGGCGCCCGAGGCGCTCGAGGCGTTCGAAGGCGCCGGCGAGATCGCCGATCGGATGGGCCTCTTTCTGCTGACGCGGGAGGGGCGCCCATGACGAAGGGGCCGCAGGCCGCAGTGCGCCAGCGGACCGTGTCCGCGGAGGGAGAGGATCTCCGCCTGTTCGTGGTGGCGGGCGAGCACTCCGGCGATGCGCTGGGTGCCAAGCTGATGGCTACCCTCAACGAGCGCCGCCGCGGACGCATCCGCTGGCTCGGCGTGGGCGGCGAGGGCATGGCGGCGCAGGGGCTCCTGTCGCAGTTCCCGCTGTCGGACGTAGCCGTCATGGGGCCGCGGGCGATCCTGGCACGCCTGCCGCTGATCCTGCGACGCATCTACGCCACGGCCAGTGCCGCGGTGGCGGCCGAGCCCTCGGCCGTCATCATCATCGACAGCCCGGAGTTCACGCATCCGATCGCCAGGCGCATCCGCCGGCGGCGGCCGTGGATCCCCATCATCGACTACGTCTCGCCCAGTGTGTGGGCGTGGCGGCCGGGGCGCGCGCGCAAGATGCGCCGCTATGTCGACCACGTGCTGGCACTGTGGCCGTTCGAGCCCGAGGTGCACGAGCGCCTGGGCGGGCCCCTCTGCACCTTCGTCGGCCATCCGCTGATCGAGCGCCACCCGTGGATCGCCACCCTCGATCCGCAACCGCTCGCCCGGCGCCTCTCGCTCGAGCCGGACAAGCCGGTGCTGGTCGTGCTGCCGGGCAGCCGCACCTCCGAGGTCTCCCGCCTGATGCCGCCGTTCGGGGTGGTCCTGGCCGAGCTCGAGCGCCGCGGACATCGGTTCGAGACGGTCATTCCGGTGGTGCCGTGGGTGCGCGGCCTCATCGAGGGGCACCTGGCGCGATGGCCCGTCCGTGCGCACCTCATCGATGGCGAGGAGGACAAGTTCCGCGCCTTCAAGCTCGCGCGGGCGGCGCTCGCCGCCTCCGGTACCGTCACCCTGGAGCTGGCGCTGGCTGGCACGCCCACCGTGGTGGCCTACAAGGTCGACAAGCTGGTGGGGTCCATCGTCAAGCGGCTGATCAGGGCGCCGTCGGTGGTGCTGCCCAACCTGGTGCTGGGCGAGCCGGTGTTTCCCGAGTTCATCCAGGAGGCGTGCACGCCGGCGAGCCTCGCCGAGGCCCTGGCCCCGCTCATCCAGGAGGGCCCCCAGGACCGCCCCGAGCGCGCCCGGCAGGTGGCGGCGCTCGCCAGGATGCCCGCGGCCCTGCAGGTGGCGGGCGCGAGCCCCAGCGAGGCCGCTGCCGCCGTCGTGCTCCGCTACGCCGAGCAGGGCCGCACGCCCCCCGCGACTTGAGCGAGGCGCCATCCACTTGCGCCAACGGGATTCCCCTCCCCCTTGCGGCGAGGGGCAAGGGGTGGGGGTCGTGAGATATTCCGCCAACTGCGAGGACCCCACCCGCTGTCGCCGCCTCCTCGCTCAGATCACCGAAGCGTGCCTTCGCCGTCGCGCAGGCGCTGCAGCTCCGCGGGCGTATCGACGTCAGCGAAGATGGCGCCGGTGCCCATCTCCACCTCGCGGACTGCATCGCGATGCGCAGCAAGCAGACGCTTGGCGCCGGCGTCGCCCTCGAGTTGCATGATCTCGGGGAAAAGCGCGCACGGCCAGAGCACGGGGTTGCCCTGCCGCCCCTGATGCACCGGCACGACGATGGCGCCGGGTGCAAATGCTCCGATCAGCCGGTCGAGGTGGGACGCCTCGATGCGCGGCATGTCGCCGAGCAGCACGAGCGCGCCGTCGCAACCGGCGGGAACCGTGGCAATGCCGGCCTTGAGCGAGGTGCTGAGGCCTTGCGCGAAGTCGGGATTGGCCACGGGGCGCGCGTCGAGCCCGGCGAGCGCGGCGCGCACGTCGCCCTCCTGGTGGCCGGTGACGACGAGGACGGAGCACGCGCGGCTGGCGAGCGCCGCTTCGGCCGCCCAGCGCAGCATCGGCTTGCCGTCCACATCGGCGATGAGCTTGTTCGCGGCCCCCATGCGGCTCGAGCGCCCTGCGGCCAGCACGATCGCGGCAATCCGCGGCTCTCGGGTTTCGGTCATGACCGCCGCCGGCGCTTGCTGGTCGCGGTCGTGGTCATCTCGAGGCGCTTGCGATCCGCCGCGCGATAGATATCGAAGTCGTTGTCCAGCGTCGCAACCTCGCGAGTTCCGCGCGTCCCGCACATGCCCGGAAGGGAGGCGTCAGCCAGATCGGCCGGAAGCTCGGAGCACTCGTTCATGATTTCAATGATACGTGGCAAGTCGCTTGCCGTCTGCCTGATCGGCAGGCGGTGTTCCAGGCGGCCATCTTGCGCCGCACCTCGAAGCTGGCGGCAGCCCTGGCGGAGCGCCTGAGGTTGAGCGCCATTGTGATTGACGAGAGCAGACCACCTTCCAGCAGGGTGATTAAAGAACCGCACCCTTGCCGGGCTGACAAGTCCCGCAAATCAGATTTTATCGCACGGTCACCAACTTGGAGGTGACGGCGATGAGCAGGACATTGTGGGGCGCACTCGGCGAGGTGCCGGACAGGCGCGGTTTGCAGGGCCAGCAGTACAAGCTGCGGTCGCTGCTCGGCATCTCGATCGGGGCGATGCTGGCCGGCGCCAATGATCTGAGGGCGATCTTCCGCTGGGGCCGGCGCTTGAAGCCTGAGGCGCTGCGCCTGCTCGGGATCGAGGACGGCAAGGCTCCTTGCCACGCGACATATCACTACGTTTTCAAGTCGCTCGATGCCGACGTCCTGGCGGCCACGCTCGGCAAGTTCGCTCTGGGAGAGGACCGCGCACGCCACATCGCCATCGATGGCAAGACGCTCAAGGGCAGCCGGCGCCTGGATGCCAGGCCGCTGCATGTGCTGTCTGCCTTCGTTGCCGAACTCGGCGTGGTGGTCGGCGATCTGGTGGTCGAGCCCGACCAGAACGAGATTGTGGCAGCGATGGCGCTCCTCAAGGAGCTGCCGCTCGACGGCGCCGTCATCACCGGGGATGCGATCTTCTGCCAGCGCGAGATCTGCCGATACATCCGAGATGCCAACGGGCATTATCTGTTCGTTGTCAAAGACAACCAGCCCGAGTTGAAAGCCAACATCGCCGAGAGCTTCGGCGATCTTTCCCCCCTCAGGTCACGACGGGGCGGTGCCCGTCGCGCCGCCTGATCTGGCCAAGGCCGAGACGACCGGCAAGGAGCATGGCCGGATCGAGACGCGCACCATAACGACCAGCGCGGAGGTCGTGCCGCATCTGCAATGGCCGGGTGCCGCCCAGGTGGCCCGCATCGAGCGCACGCGCCGGATCGGCGACAAGCAGAGCGTCGAGGTCGCCTATATCGTCACCAGCCTGCCGGCCGCTGAAGCCGGGCCTGAGCAGCTATTGCAGCTGTCGCGCGGCCATTGGGGCATCGAGAACAAGCTGCACTGGGTTCGGGACGTGTCGATGAACGAGGATCGCTGCCGCGTCCGGGCCGGAGCCCGTGCGCTCGCAGCCCTGCGAAACCTTGTGCTATGGCTGATCCGCTCGCGCGGCATCTCCGTGCCCGAGGCCCGTGAGAACTTCCGCGAGGATCGCGCCGAGGCCGTCGCCATTGTTACCGGGCAGAATTCTTTGAATGGCCCTGACCTTCCAGCACTGGGGTTGCGGCGCAGCCGGGTCATAGTGTAGGGAAGGACTGCGCGACCACCGAGCGCTCACGCGTTATACAGCACGACTACCGGGGCTGTTCAGGCGCCAGACGCACTCACAGGGCTGGTCGCCGACAGGCCAGTTGCAGGCCAGTCCGACGAAAAAGTGCAAAGCCGCAGTAGCTCAGGGGTAGAGCAACGCATTCGTAATGCGTGGGTCGGGGGTTCAATTCCCTCCTGCGGCACCATCGGACGTGCTCCGGGCAAGCTCCCTAAGGTGGTTTGTCGCTGTCGTCGCCTGCGGCCGCATCGTCCCAGCCGCGCCGGGCACTGAAGAACACGAGCGCCATCAGGCCTACGCCGACCGCCATCGTCACCACGACGCCGAGCGTGAGCGCAATCCAGCCGTGGATGCTCATCTTGGCGTCGATGTGCCACCACGCCTGCACCAGGAACGTCACAGCGAGGATGGACAGGCCGGCCAAAATGGCCGCCGCGAGGATGCCGGGTGAGGGTCGGCGCATGCTGAACTCGGGACTGGGCTGAGCCGATCGAGGGCCTGCGAGAGGCGGGCATGGTCGGAGCGGGGAGATTCGAACTCCCGACCCCCTGCTCCCGAAGCAGGTGCGCTACCAGGCTGCGCTACGCTCCGCCCGACCTTGCGAGCTGCCTTAAACCACGCCTGCCACCGGCAATCAAGCGAGGCGGCCCCTATGCCTACCCTATGCCCCACGACGGCAATAGGGCAGCAGCGCACTCGGACCCTTACTGCCTTGATCCCTTACTGCCGCGTCGCCTGCGGCCGAGCCTGGACGCCGGGCCGCGCCATCGCGGCACCCGGCCAGATGACACGCGATACGCGGGCGTACTGCGGCGGATACGCGATCTCGGCGCCCAGCCGGTCGGCTGCGTGCCACACCCAGCGCGGGTTGTCGAGGAACGCCCGCGCCATGGCCACGAAGTCGGCCTGACCCGAGACGACGATCGCCTCCGCCTGCGCCGGCTCCACGATAAGGCCGACGGCGCGCGTCAGAATGCCCGTCTCGGCCCGGACCCGGGCGGCCATCGGCACCTGGTAGCCGGGGCCCAGCGCGATCTTCATCTGCAACACAGCCCCGCCGCCCGAGACGCAGACATAGTCGTAGCCCGCGGCCTTGAGCGCGGCGGCGTGGACGACCGCGTCGTCGGCCGCAAGCCCGCCCTCGGCCCAGTCGGTGCCGGTGATGCGCGCGCCGAGCGCCACCCCGCTCGGAACCGCCGCGCGTACGGCGCGGGCGACGGCGAGCGGGAAGCGCAGGCGGTTCTCGAGGCTGCCGCCGTAGGCATCGGTGCGCCGGTTGGAGAGCGGCGAGACGAACGAGTGCAGGAGGTAGCCGTGGGCGTTGTGCAGCTCGATGGCGTCGAAGCCGAGGCGCACGGCACGCTCCGCGGCCTGGCGGAAGGCGGCCTGGACGCCCTCCATGCCGGCCTCGTCGAGCGCCATGGGCGCGGGCGTGCCCTCGATCAGCGGTATCGCGGATGGTGCCACGGTCTGCCAGGCGCCGTCGCTCGCGCCCAGCGGCTTGCCGCCTTCCCAAGGGCGCTGCGAGGAGCCCTTGCGGCCGGCGTGGGCCAGTTGGATGCCGAAGCGCGTGCCCCCGACGGCGATCTTGCGCGCGGCGGCCATGACGCGGGCGAGCGCCGCCTCGTTGGCATCGGAATAGAGCCCCAGGCAGCCCGGCGTGATGCGGCCGATGCGCTCCACGGCCGTCGCCTCGAGCATGACGAGGCCGGCACCCGACATGCCGAAATGCATCAGATGCTGCAGGTGCCAATCGCCGGCGTCGCCGTCGTCGGCGGAATACTGGCACATGGGCGCGACGGCGATGCGGTTGGGCAGCGTGATCGGACCCAGTTCAAGCGGGGAGAAAAGATGGGGCACGGGTGGAAAAACCTTGGGAAGGGAGGCGAGCGGGCGGGAAAGCACCGCTCGAGTTGTGGAAGCCCATAGTGCTGGCAACCGGCACCCGATGCAAGCCGCAACGCTGCAGCTCCGATTCACGATGCGGGCACATTTTGCGCGCCCGGCGTGCCGCGACTCCATAGATCAGCGGGAGGACGTGCAACAGAGAAGCGAGCAAGCCCCATGCGTGTGCTACTGGCGGTGGCGCTGATCCTGGCGGGCGCTTCGGCGCTCGAAGCTCGACAAAGCGGCAAGGCGAAGCGCTACTACTACAACGCTCCGAATGCCTATTACTACAACCCGCCGAGAGCCTATTATTACGGCGGGCCGAGAGTGGAATCCGAGTGCGAGCGGCGCGCCCAGGCGGAGGATCCGAGCGGCCAGTACGCAGGCTATCCCTGCTGGGCGCGTGAGACCTTCGGCCGAAGTGGCTCAGGCCGCGGCCGTTGACCGATTTGCAGGCTGGAGCAATCGAAGAAGGCCCCGGTGCTCGGAACCGGGGCCTCCTGGTCCGCTGGAGCGCCAGGACAGTCTGCAAGCGCTCGGGGAGCCGGGGGCCCGGACCGAACCAGGGTGCGGTCGAGGTGCGGCCTGGGCCCCGCCTGCCCTACGTATCACGGGGGGCAGGATCGGCAGGCTAGCGTCGCATCCGTGAAGGGACGGTTAACGTGAGCGGTGCACGCGATCGCGAACGCCGAGACGCGGCCCCATCATCGCATCCTCATCCATCCTCGCGGTCGGCACACCACCGCCTGCTGCGCGTCGGGCCGTGCAATTGAGGCTTGTCTGCGACGGGCAAACGGACCGATGATCTCCTCCGCGTGCGGGTCAATCGCAACAACGGCTCTTGGGGAGGACCGCCCATGCATTCGCTGCCGGCTCGATCGAGCCATCGCGTGCTCGTCTGCATCGCATCGTGCCTGTCCATTGCGTCTGCCGCCCTGCCGGCTGCGGCGCAATCGACGCCCGAATCCAAGGACATGACGCTGCTCGGCGTCCACGACCTGCAGGCGCGCAGCGCCTACCAGCCGACCATCCACCTTCAGGGTGGGCGCTGGATTGCCTACATCGGCCATCACGGCGGCACCAAGGACGTGCCAAAGCCGCTCAACCCGCTGACCGGGGTGGCGGAGTTCAACGGAACCTCGATCCTCGATGTCACCGATCCGCGCGCGCCGAAGTACCTGTTCCACCTCCCCGGCGACGAAGGCCTGGGGGAGCAAGGCGGGGCGCAGATGGTGCGCGTCTGCGACGGCAAAACCCTGCCGAAGGGCGATCCCAACGCCGTCTACATGCTGCGCACCTTCGCCAACGCCGCGCACGAGATCTGGAATACGGCCGATCCCGCCAAGCCGCCAAGCTCGTCACCAGGCTCGGCGGCATCAAGGGCACGCACAAGAACTGGTGGGAGTGCGACACCGGCATCGCCTACCTCGTGTCCGGCGTTCCCGGCTGGCGCGTCGACCGCATGACAGAGGTCTACGACCTCTCCGATCCGGCCAAACCCGTCAAGATCCGCGACTTCGGGCTGCCGGGCCAGCAGCCCGGCGCCGCCGGGCGCGCGCCCACGCGGCTGCACGGCCCGATCTCCACCGGTCCCAAGGGCAACCGCATCTACTTCGCCTACGGCACCAACGAGGGCGGCATCCTGCAGATCGTCGACCGCGAGAAGCTCTTGAATGGCCCCAAGGAGCCGACCGAGGAGAACCTGCTCTATCCGCAGGTGGGCCGGCTCGACATGTCGCCGCTGACGGGTGCGCACACCACCTTCCCGGTGCTGGGAATGCCGATTGCCGAGTTCGCCAAGGACAAGGTCGGCAAGGTGCGCAACTTCGTCGTCGTCACCAACGAGGCGCTCAAGAACGAGTGCCTGGAGCCGCGCCAGTTCGTATGGTTCGTCGACGTGACCGTGGAGCGTTATCCAGCCTCGGTCTCGAGCTGGTGGGTGCCCGAGGTTTCGGGCGACTTCTGCAGCCGGGGCGGGCGCTTCGGCACGCACGCCTCCAGCGAGAGCTTTACCGACATCTACTACGGGCGGCTGATGTTCTTCTCGTACTTCAATGCCGGCGTGCGCGTGGTCGACATCCGCAATCCCTACCTCCCGAAGGAGGTGGCCCACTACATCCCAGCCGTCACCAAGAACACGGACAAGCGCTGCGTGACGCTCGACGACGGCAAGGAGCGGTGCAGGACGGCGATCCAGACCAACAACGTCGAGGTGGACGACCGCGGCTACATCTACGCCGTGGACCGCGCCAACACTGGCCTGCACATCCTCGAGCTTACCGGCGACGCCCGCAAGATCGCCAACTTCAAGTAGGACGGCCGGGGTCTGACCCCATTGGCGCTAAGATAGTTCTTGCCAGCTAGAATTGAGTCGGATTCTTGCATGGGGATGACCCAGGTTGAGCCGTCTCGAGCAGAGCTTACCGGATCGGATTGGATCGGCACGGTTGAGCGCCTCGGCGGGGCTGCGGTGCTGGAGCGGGAGGCGCGTGCGACGGGCGCGTTCCGGCGTCCGCGCGAGGTCAGGTGCGGCGTCGATCTGCTGCGGCTGATCTTGGCCTATTGCCTCGGCGTCATGGGGCTGCGCCTGACGGCGGCGTGGGCGGAGACCATCGGGCTGGCGAGCCTGTCGAACGTGGCCGTGCTCGGCCGGCTGCGCAACGCGGTGCCCTGGCTGCAGAGTATCCTGGCGCGGCTGTTGGGAGAGGCCTCGGGCTCGCAGCTTACCGTGGCGGGCGGCCGGCTGATCCGCTTGGTGGACGCCACCACGGTGCGCAAGGCCGGCAAGTCGGCGCGCGAGGGAGGGCGGCTGTGGCGCGTGCACGCGGTTTTCGACCTGCCGGCCGAGCGGTTCAGCGCCTTCGAGGCTCACCGACGAGAAGGGTGCGGAGCGCATCAACCGGATCAAGGTGATCCCCGGCGAGCTGCGCATCGCCGACGCCGTCCATTGCCGCGCCGACGAGCTTGCCGACGTGATCGCGCAAGGCGGCGATGTGCTGGTGCGCGCCGCCTGGACGGGCGCGCGCTGGCTGCAGGAGGACGGTAAAGCCTTCGACATCATCCGCGCGCTCGCCGACAGTGAGACCGGCGTCGTCGATCGGCCGATCTGGCTCGGGCGCAACGGAGCCGCACCGCTCGAGATGCGCCTCCTCGCCATCAAGATGCCCAAGGCCCAGGCGGTCAAGGCGGTGCGCGAAGCGCGGGCCGAGGCCAAATCCAAGCAGCGCACCATCAAGCCCGGCACGCTCATTGCCGCCGAGTGGGTGATCCTCATCACCTCGCTCGATCCGGCCGAGTACACCACGCCCAAAGTGCTGGAGCTCTATCGCTTGCGCTGGCGCATCGAGATCGCCTTCAAGCGCATGAAGAGCCTGGTCGGGCTCAAGGGGCCGCCCGGCGAATGTCCCGAGGTCGCCAAGGCCTGGGTGCTCTGCCACTTGATCGCCGCTCTGCTGACCGAGGCGCATCTGGCCGCTTTCGGTGACTCTCCCCGCCGGGCTGCCGCGCACGCCCCGAGCAGTGGCGCCTTTACCGCCTGCTGATCGCAGCGCTGATCGGCGCCATCATCCCCGCCTTCAGCATCGCCGCCCTCCTGGCCGCCGCTCCGCGCCTGGCCCGCCACTTGCGCGAGCCCCCGCGCAAACGCCAGTATCAAGCCGTAATGAGCCTATGTTAGCGCCAATGGGGTCAGACCCTGCGGGTCTGACCAAGGTCTGACCCCGTGGCAGAAGCTCACTACGAGTACTGCGACCGCCTCAACGTCAACGATAAGCTCCAACATTATTGACGTTGCTTAGCGGCACGCCGCCTTTGGTCAGCTCCTCGATCAGCCGGGCGGCGATCATGTGCGGCTCGCCGAGGCGCAGCACGATGGCGCGCGAATGCCCCGGATCGACCAGCGTGTAGGTGGAGCTGTGGTCCACGACGTAGTCGGCTCCGCCCTGCGCCACCTTCTCGAAAGCGACGCCGAGCGCGGTGGCGGCTTCCCGGATCTGCTCCAGGCCGCCGCCGAGGCCGATCAGCCGCTGGTCGAAGGATCGCGTGAACTCGCGCAGCAGCGGACCCTTGTCGCGCTCCGGATCGACGGTGACGAACAGGGGCTGGATGTGCCCGGCAGCAGGTCCGATCTGCTCCAGCGCGGTGACCATGGCCGTGAGGCCCGTCGGACACAGGTCCGAGCAATGCGTATACCCGAAGTAGACGAGCAGCCACTTGCCCGCAAAGTCCGTGCTGCGCACCGTGCGCCCGTCGGCATCCGCGAAGGTGAGCGGCCGCTCCGGCGCCAGCCGCAGCTCCTGTGCCGCGGCGACGCCGTTCAGGGCGAGCACCAAGGCAGTACCCAGAATTGCGACCAGGTTTGCGCGCAGAGTTCGCGACATGGGAGACCCTCCGCGTCTGCTCCCGAGAACACTAGACGGATCGTCTGCCGCTTGCCAGTGTGACTGCGTCGTGAGGAGCGGAGGCAGATGGGGGGCTGCCCCCTACGCGTTATCCCCCTCCAGCGCGTCGCACACGGCGCGGGTCACCTGGGCCGTGGTGGCTTTGCCGCCGAGGTCGGGGGTGTGCAGCGCGGGGTCCGCGGTGACGCGCTCGATCGCCCGCATCAGGCGGGCGGCGGCGGCCGTCTCGCCCACATGCTCGAGCAGCATGACGCTCGACCAGAAGGTGCCGATCGGGTTGGCGATGCCCTTGCCCATGATGTCGAAGGCCGAGCCGTGGATCGGCTCGAACATGGAGGGGAAGGCGCGCTCGGGGTTCAGGTTGGCGGTCGGCGCCAGCCCGAGCGATCCCGCCAGCGCCGCCGCGAGGTCGGAGAGAATGTCGGCATGCAGATTGGTGGCGACGATGGTGTCGAGCGACGCGGGCTTCAGGGTCATGCGCATGGTCATGGCGTCGACCAGCATCTTGTCCCAGGTCACGTCGGGGAACTCGGCCGCCACCTGCGCCGCGATCTCGTCCCAGAGCACCATGCCGTGGCGCTGGGCATTCGACTTGGTGACGACCGTCAGGAGCTTGCGCGGGCGCGAGCGCGCCAGCCCGAATGCGAAGCGCATGATGCGGGCGATGCCGGCGCGCGTGAACATCGACACGTCGGTGGCGACCTCCTCGGGCAGCCCGCGGTGCACCCGGCCGCCGACGCCCGCGTACTCGCCCTCCGAGTTCTCGCGCACGATCACCCAGTCGAGCTCGGGCCCGGAGACGCCGCGCAGCGGGCTCGTGATGCCGGGCAGGATGCGCGTCGGGCGCACGTTGGCGTACTGATCGAACGGCTGGCATATGGCGAGCCGCAGCCCCCACAGAGTGATGTGGTCGGGCACATCTGGTGCGCCCGCCGAGCCGAACAGGATGGCATCGTGCCTGCGGATGAGCTCCAGACCGTCGGCGCGCATGAAGGCGCCCGTCCTCTTGTAGCGCTCCGTGCCCCAGTCGAAATGGTCGACGGCGAGCTGGAAGCCGCCATCGCGCCGCGCGCACGCCTCGAGCGCCTCGATGCCGGCCGAGATCACCTCGGTGCCGATGCCGTCGCCAGGAATGGCGGCGATGCGATATGTCCGCATGAATCAGGTTTCAGGTTTCAGGGATCAGGTTTCAGGGATCACGGCTCGCTCGGTATAGCCTGAAACCCGACACCTGAAACCTGAAACCTCACTTCTTCGACTTGCCCGGCTCGGTCGTCGACGTCCACGGCGCCTCGCCCGCCCCCTTGCTCTTCTCGTTGCTCTTCTCGTTTTGTGCCTCTGCCGCCGCCTTGGCCTTCTCCCGCTCGAAGGCGCGGTATTTCTGGACGTTGGCGTTGTGGTCCTTGAGCGTCTCGGCGAAGACGTGGCCGCCCTTGCCGTCGGCGACGAAGTAGAGGTCCTTGGTGCTCGCCGGGTTGAGCACGGCCTCGATGGCGGCCTTGCCCGGGTTGCAGATCGGCGTCGGCGGCAGACCGTTGATCTGGTAGGTGTTGTGCGCCGTCTTCTGCGCCGATCTCGCTCTTGAGGATCGGCTGGCTCCAGACCGTCTTGCCGCCGCTCGATGCCGTAGACGGATGGTCGGGTCCGAATTCGAGCCGCATGTTCTTCCTGAGCCGGTTCACGAAGACCGCCGCCACCGCTCGCGCTCGTCGTTGCGGCCCGGTCTCCTTCTCGACGATGGAGGCCAGCACGACCGCCTCCTCCCAGCGTCTTGAGCGGCAGGTCCTTCTGGCGCTGCGCCCACAGCTTCTCGGCCAGCTTGCGCGCCTCGGCGCGCATGCGTGTCGATGATCGCCTGGCGCTGCGCGCCGCGCTGGACGACGAAGGTTTCGGGCAGCAGCGAGCCCTCCGGCGGCACCTCGGCGATCTCGCCCGTGAGGTTCGGGTCGCTCTTCAGGCGCTCCACGATCTGGTGGCTCGTCAGGCCTTCCGGGATCGTCACCCGATAGGTGAGTGGTCTTGCCTTCCGACCAGGATGTCGATGACCTGGCGCATGCTGGCGGCCTGCGGGATCTGATACTCGCCGGCCTTGAGGCTGCACCGGCCGTCCACCGTCGCTCCAGCCGGTCAACTTGGTCATCTGGTAGCCCGCGATGAACAGCCAGCCGGTTGGAGATGACGCCCTCGCGCTCGAGCCGCGCGGCGATCTCGCTGGGTGCCCTCGCCCTTGGGGATCGACCACCTTCTTGCTGCGCCGCGAGCGGGCCCGGTGCATTCATCCAGCTCTGCAGCGCCAGCGCCGCCGCCCCCGCGAGCGCCATGAACAGCAACGAGCAGCGTGAAGAGGCCGCTGACGACGCGGAAGAAGCCCGCGGGAGCGCCGGGCTCGCGACGCGAAGCGCCGCCGGCGCAGCCCGCGCCGCCGGGCGGGTCGGCTCCAGCCGCTCCGCCGGACTGCGCGGCAATGCCCCGGTTGCGCGGCCGCTGTAATGCGGCTCCGCCGGCCGGCGACTGCTCATGGGCTCACTCCTCCCAGCGCGCACCGCCAAATCGTAGCAAATGTCGTCGTCGCACCGGCGATCGATTCCGGTCTTGGCAGCTTTAGCGTAAATGTGGCGAAAGGACGTTGCCCGCGCAAGCGCCAGGGCGCAGCGCTGCGTTCGATGAGTGTGCGGAGTAGGTTGGGTCGAGCGCCAGCGAAGGCCAGCGCGAGCGCCGTTCAGCCGTCGAGCGTGTTGGGTCTGCCCCGGCTTCCGTTGACCCAACCTACGCCGCCAGGCGCCGCAGCACCAGCGAGGCGTTGGTGCCGCCGAAGCCGAAGGAGTTGGACAGCACCGTATCGATGTTGCGCTTCCTGCGCCTCGTGCGGAACGAGATCGATGGCGGTCGCCACCGACGGATTGTCGAGGTTGAGCGTGGGCGGCGCGATGTTGTCGCGGATGGCGAGCACCGAGAAGATGGCCTCCACCGCGCCGGCCGCGCCCAGGAGGTGGCCGATCGCCGACTTGGTCGAGGACATGGCGAGCTTGCCGGCGGCGTTGCCGAACAGCCGCTCCACGGCGCCGCAGCTCGATCTCGTCGCCCATCGGCGTCGAGGTGCCGTGGGCGTTGACGTACTGGATGTCGCTCGGCCGCGATGCCGGCGCGCGCCAGCGCCGCGCGCATGCAGCGGTAGGCGCCGTCGCCGTCCTCGGCCGGCGCCGTGATGTGGAAGGCGTCGCCCGACATGCCGTAGCCGATGACCTCGGCGTAGATGCGCGCGCCGCGGGCCGGGCGTGCTCCAGGCTCTCCAGCACGACGACGCCGGCGCCCTCGCCCATGACGAAGCCGTCGCGGTCCTTGTCGTAGGGGCGCGAGGCCTTGCGTGGGCTGGTCGTTGAAGCCGGTGGAGAGCGCCTTGCACGCGGCGAAGCCCGCAATGGCAATACGGCAGATCGGGCTCTCGGCGCCGCCGGCCACCATCACGTCGGCATCGCCCAGCGCCACCAGGCGCGCGGCATCGCCGATGGCGTGCGCGCCGGTGGAGCAGGCGGTGACGACCGCGTGGTTGGGGCCCTTGAGGCCGTGCCTGATCGAGATGTAGCCGGAGGCCAGGTTGATGAGCCGGCCCGGAATGAAGAACGGGCTGACGCGGCGCGGCCCCTTGTCCTTCAGCAGGAGCGAGGTGTCGGCGATGCCGCTGAGCCCGCCGATGCCGGAGCCGACCAGCACGCCCGTGCGCTCCTGCTTCTCCGGCGTGTCGGCCTTCCAGCCGGCGTCGCGCAGGGCGAGCTCGGCGGCGCCCATGGCGAAGATGATGAAATCGTCGACCTTGCGCTGCTCCTTGGGCTCCATCCAATCGTCGGGATTGAACTTGCCCTCCGACGAGCGGCCCGCGCGGCACGAAGCACGCGATCTGGCAGGCGAGATCGTCGACCGGGAACTCCTCGATGCGGCGCGCGCCGCTCTTGCCCTGCAGCAGGCGCGACCAGCTGGCCTCCACGCCGCAGCCCAGCGGCGTGACAAGACCCAAGCCCGGTGATGACGACGCGACGCAGCATTCCTGGTCCCGATTCGGCCCCCGTGCTTGCCCGAGCCGGCAGGCGCTCCGCTCAGGCGCGCCGCCTGTTCGCACGGGAGACCGGCAGGCGCGTCGTCTACGACGCCGCGGGCGGCGGCGTTCCCGCGGCGCTCGCGTGCTGCTCGAGGAACTTGACGGCATCCCCCACGGTCTGGATGCGCTCGGCCGCGTCATCCGGAATTTCGCAGCCGAACTCCTCCTCGAACGCCATCACCAGCTCGACGGTGTCCAGGCTGTCAGCTCCCAGATCGTCGATGAAGCTCGCGCTGTCCGTAACCTTGTCGGCCTCCACGCACAGGTGCTCGACCACGATCTTCTTCACGCGCTCTGCGACGTCGCTCATCGGTGTATTTCCTCGGCTGACCCTGTCTGTCTGCTGATCCAAGCTGCTGTTCTTCTCGCGTCGACCTGTCGGTACGCAAACCCTGAGCCTGCGAGAGCGCCACCGCCCATGCCCGCGATGGAGGCGGACGCGCATCCCGCAGCCGCGCCTTCCCTCGAAGGTTGGGCACGCAAATCACGGGCTCGTTAACACACTTCATCTGCCTTGACCAGCGCCTCCAGAATGCAGCGCAGCGCCGGGCCGTCCGGCGGATTATCCAGGCCCGATCTAAAGCATGGCCAAGCCGCCATTCACATGCAGCGTCTGGCCCGTCATATAGCCCGGCCTCGGCCGAGGCCAAATAGACGCAGGCAGCGGCAACGTCGGCGGGGGTGCCGAACTTCTGCGGCCGGAATGGCCTCCTTGATGGCGGCCACCTGCTTCTCGTTGAGCACGTCGGTCATGGCGGTGGAGATGAAGCCCGGCGCGATGCAGTTCACCGTGATGCCGCGCGAGCGCCACCTCGCGGGCCAGCGACTTCGACATGCCGATCATGCCGGCCTTGGACGCGGCGTAGTTGCCCTGCCCGGGGTTGCCCATGATGCCGCTGACGGACGCGATGTTGATGATCCGCCCATAGCCGGTCTTGGCCCGCATCATGGCGCGCGCCGCCGCCCGCATCAGCAGGAAGGTGGCGGTGAGATTGACGGCGATCACCTCGTCCCATTGCTCGTCCTTCATCACCATGAACAGGTTGTCCTTGGTGAGGCCGGCGTTGTTTACCAGGATGTCGAGGCGCCCGAGCTTGGCCGTGGCCGCGTCGATCAGCCCCGCCACGGCCGCCCGGTCGGCCAGGTCGCAGGGCAGCGACGTGCACGCGGCTGCCGAGCTCCGCCGCCAGCTTCTCGAGCTTCTCGGTCTGGCGCCCGGAGACGGCCACCGCGGCGCCCTGCTTGTGGAAGGCGCGCGCGATGGCTCCGCCGATGCCGCCGGTGGCGCCCGTGACGAGCGCCGTCTTGTCGGTCAGGTCGAACATGGTGTCCCCTATGGTCTGAGCAAGGGCAGGGCGGCATCGATCTCCTGGGGCGTGCCGATCGAGACGGCATTCAGCGAGGGCACGATGCGCTTGGCAAGCCCGGCCAGCACCTTGCCCGAGCCGATCTCGAAGATGTCGGTGACGCCGTCCGCGGCCATGGCGGCGACGCACTCGCGCCAGCGCACGGTGCCCGTGACCTGCTCGATCAGGCGCAGCTTGATCTCGGCGGGATCGGAGATCGGCGCGGCCAGCACGTTGGCGACGAGCGGCACCGCCGGCGGCTTGATCTGCACCGTCGCGCGAGCGCCGCGGCCATGGCATCGGCGGCCGGCTGCATCAGGGCGCAATGGAAGGGCGCGCTGACGTTGAGCGGCACGAAGCGGCGCACGCCGTGCGCCTTGGCCAGCTGCGCCGCCCGGTCGATCGCGGCCTTGGTGCCGGAGATCACGGCCTGCGTCGGCTCGTTGTCGTTGGCGACCTGGCAGACCTCGCCTTCGCGCGGCCTCCGCGGCGAGCCTCTCGGCCACCTCCCTGCCGACGCCGAGCAGGGCGGCCATCGCGCCCTCGCCCACCGGCACGGCCTCCTGCATCGCCCGGCCGCGGGTGCGCAACAGGCGCGCGGCGTCGGCCAGCGTGAGGGCGCCCGCGGCGGCACAGCGCCGAGTATTCGCCCAGCGAGTGGCCGGCGACGAACTTCACCCGGTCGGCGAGGCGGACGCCCCGCTCCTCGAGCACGCGCATGGCGGCGAGCGACACCGCCATCAGCGCCGGCTGCGCGTTCTCCGTGAGCGTCAGCGTCTCCAGCGGCCCCTCGAACATGATGCTGCGAGAGGTTCTGGCCCAGCGCCGCGTCGACCTCATCGAACACGGCCCGCGCCGAGGCATGCGCCTTGGCGAGCTCCGCGCCCATGCCGACGGCCTGGCTGCCCTGCCCTGGAAATACGAACGCGACGGCCATTGCAGGCTCGACCGGGTTGTTGATCCCAGGCGCGGGCTAAGCCACAGGGCGACCCGCCCTGTCAAGGCTTGCGCCACGTCGCGCCTCGGCTGTTCGCCGCTGCAACGCACGACTACCGAGCATGCGGCGATTTGCGCTTGCTGCCGTTGGCAATATGCGTATAAGACGCGCTTCACCCGGTCCGGCCGGAGGCTGAACGGCAGATCCCCGCATGAAAAAAGTTGGGGACGGGCGATGCGCCCGGGCTGCCGGTGTTTCCGCTCTTTCGGGTCCTTGGGCCTTTCTGTGCGGCGACTGCCGCACCGGGGTCCAAAAGGGGCTTTGCGCCGGACGGGCAAGACGAAGGAAAGGCAGCAACGTGCCACTCTACGAGCATGTCTTCCTGGCGCGCCAGGATATTTCGCAGGCGCAGGTCGATGCCCTGACCAAGGAATAGAGCGAGGTCATCACCGAGGGCGGCGGCAAGATCGGCAAGGTCGAGTACTGGGGCGTCAAGCCCCTCGCCTACAAGATCAAGAAGAACCGCAAGGCGCACTTCTCGCTGATGAACATCGACGCGCCGCCGGCGGCGGTGGCCGAGATGGAGCGGCGCATGCGGCTCTCCCAGGACGTGATCCGGTTCCTCACCGTGCGCGTCGATGCGCACGAGACCGAGCCTTCCATCCAGATGCGCAAGAGCGACCGCGACGACCGGCGCGACGGCGACCGCGGCGGCGCCGCGCGGCGAGCGCGGCGGCTTCCGCGGCGGCGGCGGCGGCGGCTTCCGCGGCGGTGGCGGCGGCTTCCGCGGCGACCGCGGCGGCGTCGGCGGCGGCGGCGGCGGCCCGCGCCGCGACCGCGAGGGCGGCGATGGCGACCGCGCCGCGCGGCGCGGCGCGCCGCGCGAGCGCGAGCAGCGCGACGCCGCAACCGCAACCGCAACCCGAGACCGAGGAGACGAGCTGAGCCGTGGCTGACGTTGCCAGCACCCCCGCGCGGCGGCCGTTCCATCGCCGCCGCAAGACCTGCCCGTTCTCCGGCGAGAACGCGCCCAAGATCGACTACAAGGATGCGCGCCTGCTCGGGCGCTACATGTCCGAGCGCGGCAAGATCGTGCCGAGCCGCATCACGGCCGTGTCGGCCAGCAAGCAGCGCGAGCTGGCGCGGGCCATCAAGCGCGCGCGCTTCCTCGGCCTGCTGCCCTACGTGGTGGACTAGGCGCGCAGGCCTCTGCGGTCCGGCGCGGCAGGCCGGACGCACATGTGATGTCGAAGGGTTGGGACGGGCTGCCGTCTCTAACCGCCACGGCGGGACAGCTGCAGACATGCGAAGCGGTTTCCTCATCGGCCTCGGAGCGGGCCTCGCCTCGGCGCTGCTGTTCTACTCGGCGGCGCGGGGCGCGTCGCCGCTGCTGGTCATCCTGCTCGGGCTGCTGACGCCGCTGCCGTCGCTGCTGGCGGGCCTCGGATGGGGCTGGCTGCCGGCCGCAGCCGCGGCGGCCGTCGGGCGCGCTCGTGACCGGGCTCGCCACCGGCGCGTCGCGTCTGCGGCCGGCTATTTCCTGACGCTGGGCGTGCCTGCGGTCGCTCGATCGCCTATCTCGCCTACCTGAGCCGGCCCGACCCCGTACGACAGCGACGCGCGCGAATGGTATCCGCCCGGGCGCCTGATGGCGGCCATGGCGCTCTATGCCGGCGCGCTGCCGGTGCTGTTCCTGCCGCTGATCGGCGGCAGCTACGAGGGCCTGCGCGCGCCGATCGGCATAGAGCTGCGGAGTCTGTCGCCAGCGCATGCCCGAGATCGGCATGAAGCCCATGACCGAGCAGCAGGTGCAGGCGTTCGCCGACCTGTTCATCGCTGCGCTGCCCGGCGCGCTCGCCGTCTATTGGCTGATCGTCTTCACGCTCAACCTCTACCTCGCCGGGCGCATCGTCCTTGCGTCCGGCCGGCTCGGCCGGGACTGGCCCGACCTTCCGGCGCTGACCTACCCCGTGGGCTTTCCGCTGCTCCTGGCGCTGGCCGCTGCTCGCCGCACTACGCGCCCGGCGCCGTCGGCATCGCCGGCACCAGCTTCACGGGCGGCGCTGCTGCTCGCCTACCTCCTCGCCGGGCTGGCGCTCGCCCACTTCATCGCGCGCGGCCGCGCGCCCTGGGTCCTGTGGTTCGTCTATGCCGGCCTGATCCTGTTCGGTCCCTACGCCGCCATCGTCATCACTCTGGGCGGCCTCGATCGACGCCGTCTTCAAGCTGAAGCAGCGCCTCGGCGCGCGCCCGCCATCGAACTTGAACCCGCATCGCAAGAAAACGGAGCACCCCTATGCAGGTCATACTTCTGGAGCGCATCGGCCGCCTCGGCCAGATGGGCGATGTCGTCACCGTCAAGGACGGCTACGCGCGCAACTTCCTGCTGCCGCAGAAGAAGGCGCTGCGCGCCACCAAGGAGAACCTGGCGCGCTTCGAGATCGAACCGCGGCCAGCTCGAGGCGCGCAACCTCGAGCTCAAGAAGGAGGCCGAGGCGGTGGCGGCCAAGCTCGACGGCCAGAGCTTCGTCGCGATCCGGCAGGCGGGCGATACCGGCCAGCTCTACGGCTCGGTGACGACGCGCGACATGGTCGAGATCATCACCGCCGGCGGCTTCAGCATCGACCGCCGCCAGGTCGTGCTCGACAGGCCGATCAAGACGCTGGGCGTCCACGCCACGCGCATCGCCCTGCACCCGGAGGTCATCGTCGGCGTCTCCCTCAACGTCGCGCGCACCGAGGACGAGGCCGAGCGCCAGGCCCGCGGCGAGGACGTGACGGTGGTCAAGGAGGAGGCCCTCGAGCTGGAGACGTTCAACCCCGAGGCGGTATTCGAGGAGGAAGTGCAGGTGCCTCCCGGGCACGAGGAGCAGCCGACGATCATGGAGTGACAGGAGCGTCACGGGCAGGGGCCGGCCATCCGTCGCCCTCCGGCCTTCCAGTCACACTCGCGTGCCAAAACTGCAACCGGCTCCTCGAGCCGAGGCTCGAGCTGTGCAACCCTCTGGCCATTGGTGGCCGGGAGCCTGCATAGCGAAATTGATCTGCGAGAAGATCTCGTCCACGACAGCTGGAATGTCGAGCATCGCGCGCCTGGTGAGCGGCGCCACGGCAAGAAGAACCTGCCCCGCCCGACGAACTCGGGGAGACGGCCGCACCCCGAACAGCGGCGCCACCGATGAAGTAGGCGGCGCTGAGGCTGCCTGCGGATGTGCCGAACAATCGGATCGAACGCACCCAGCAGGTCGGCAGTCTCCATTGCCGCCAGCATGCCCGCGGTGGTTGCATTACTGAGGTCGGCACCCCGGCAGGAAAAGCGCAACGGAGCCACCCGCCCCCTGACCCGTCTCAGTCGTTGTTGAAATGCGCATGAAGCAAGAGGCGACACGGAGAAAGTTCATCAGTTCGCAGCGGTACGGCGCCAGTTGACGCTCGCATTGAGGCACGGGCGTGGTTCAGCGCCTCGCAGGCGGCTGCCGGGCTTGTCCGGAGGTGGCGGTTGTAGGTAGAGCAAGTAATATGTTACCGTTTGTTCACCTTACAGAGTTGCCCGGCAGGAGATGCACGCTTACCGCGAAGTGAGCCCGCTCCATGCACAGACTGCTCGACGCCATGCTCCAGCGCATCGTCAAGGTCGGTGATCTGACGTTTGTCGATGGCAGCGGCCGGTCGCACCGGTACGGTGACGGCTCCGGCAGCGCCGTTGTCGTTCGGGCTATGGATGGAAAGACCGAGCGCCAACTCGCGATCGACCCGCAGCTGGCCCTCGGCGAGGGCTATATGAGCGGCCGCATCGTCATGGAGCAGGGCAGGGTCTACGACCTGCTCGAGCTGGTGCTCAGCAACGCCCGCAGCCGCCCCTTGCCGCACTGGACTGCGAGCTTCGACGCCGCCCGCTATCTGCTCCGCCGGCTCAGCCAGTTCAACCCGTCGCGGCGCGCGCGGCGCAATGTTGCCCACCACTACGACATCGACGGCAGCATCTACGACCTCTTCCTCGATCGCGACCGGCAATATTCCTGCGCTTACTTCGAGGAGGGTGTCGCCGATCTCGATCAGGCCCAGGAGGCGAAGAAGCGACATCTCGCCGCCAAGCTGGCCTTGCGGTCCGGGCATCATGTGCTGGACATCGGTTCGGGCTGGGGCGGCCTCGGGCTCTACCTGGCAAAGAGCGCTGCGTGCGAGGTGACGGGCATCACGCTCAGCACCGAGCAGCACAGGATCTCGCAACGAGCGGGCGGCGCGCGAGGGCCTGGCGCGCTCGGTCCACTTCGAGCTCGAGGACTACCGCAAGGTCGAAGGCCAGTTCGACCGCATCGTCTCCGTCGGCATGTTCGAGCATGTCGGCGTCAATCACTATGGCACCTACTTCAGGAAGATCCGCGACCTCCTGACGGACGACGGGGTTGCCATCATCCACACCATCGGCCGCTCCGGGCCGCCCGGCATCACCAACGCGTTCATCGCCAAATACATCTTCCCCGGCGGCTACATTCCTGCCCTGTCCGAGGTTGCTGCTGCTGTCGAGCGGTCTCGCCTCGTCATCTCCGACCTCGAGGTGTTGCGCCTGCACTACGCCCAGACGCTGCGCGCCTGGCGCCAGCGTTTCCTCGCCAACTGGGACAAGGCCAGCGCCATCCTCGGCGAGCGGTTCTGCCGTATGTGGGAGTTCTATCTGGCGGGCTCCGAGGCGGCGTTCCGCTATCAGGGCCTGGTCGTGTTCCAGCTGCAGCTCAGCAAGGCGATGGACGCGCTGCCGCTGACGCGCGACTACATGTTCGACGAGGAGCGCCGCCTGATGAGCGGCCACGGCGAGGCCAAGGTCTCCTCCCGCCGGGCGTAACCTGTCATCCCGGAAGCCGCAGGCGAGGCTGTCCGGGACCTCCCGCAACGAGTCGTAATCTTTACCTCACAAGGTCCCGGATAGCTTCGGGCTTGCGCCCTCAGCTTCCGGGATGACGGGTGGCGGTGTCACCGAGTTGGCACCACGCAAGCGCCGGCTGCCGGCTGTGTGAAGAGCGAGGATGGCACCGATTTGACGGTGCGCGCCCCGCCCCGACTTCGGCTATGCCCCGACGCCATGACCAGCACGATCACCACCGCACGCCGCACGCTCCGGGAGGCCGGCAGAGAGCCCGCCTCGTCCGCTCCTGCCGCACCCGACGCGCTGCCCTTCCGGGCGGCCCCCCACAACCTCGAGGCCGAGCAGGCGCTGCTCGGCGCCATCCTCGTCAACAACGAGGCGCACGACCGCGTCTCGGGCTTCCTCGAGCCCTACCACTTCTTCGATCCGTTGCATCAGCAGATTACGAGACCGCCGCCACGCTCATCGGCGTCGGCAAGCAGGCGACGCCGATCACGCTCAAGACCTTCTTCGAGAGCGCCGAGCCGATCGGCTCGGGCTTGAGCGTGCCGGCCTACCTTGGCCAGCTGGCGGCCAACGCCACCACCATCATCAACGTGCGCGACTACGCCCGCACCGTCTACGATCTCGCCGTGCGCCGCCAGCTCATCGTGATCGGCGAGGACATGGTGAATACCGCCTACGATTCACCCGTGGACTTCCCGCCCAAGGAGCAGATCGACGAGGCGGAGACGCGCCTCTTCTCCCTGGCCGAGACTGGCAAGTACGGCCAGGGCTTCGCCACCTTCTCCACGGCCCTCACCGCGGCCATCGAGATGGCGAATGCCGCCTACCAGCGCGACGGGGGTCTCTCCGGCATCTCGACCGGCCTCAGGGCACTCGATGCCAAGCTCGGCGGCCTGCAGCCGTCTGACCTCATCATCCTCGCGGGCCGTCCCGCCATGGGCAAGTCGTCGCTCGCGACCAACATCGCCTTCAACATCGCCAAGGCGCGCGTGCGCTCCCTCGCCGACCGGCCCGATCTGAAGCCCGACGACCAGGCCCACGACGGGGCCGTTGTCGGCCTCTTCTCGCTCGAGATGTCTGCCGAGCAGCTCGCCACCCGCATCATCTCCGAGCAGGCCGGGATACCGTCCGAGAAGATCCGGCGCGGCATGATCGAGGAGAGCGAGTTCAAGCGCCTCGTCGAGGTCAGCCAGGAGATGGCGTCGCTGCCCCTCTATATCGACCAGACCGGCGGCATCTCCGTCGCCCAGCTCGCCGCGCGAGCACGCCGTCTCAAGCGTCAGCACGGCCTCGGGTTGCTCGTCGTCGACTACCTCCAGCTCCTGACGGGGTCGCTGCGCCGCGCCAACGAGGGCCGCGTCCAGGAGGTGTCGGAGATCACTACCGGCCTCAAGGCGCTGGCCAAGGAGCTGAGCGTGCCGGTCGTGGCGCTGTCCCAGCTCTCGCGGGCGGTGGAGAACCGGGAAGACAAGCGGCCCCAGCTCGCGGACCTGCGCGAGTCGGGCTCCATCGAGCAAGATGCCGATGTTGTCATGTTCGTGTTCCGCGAGGAGTACTATGTAGAACGCGCCAAACCAACGGAGGGAACTCCGGAGTTCCAGGACTGGATGGCCAAGATGCAGCTCGTCAGCGGCAGAGCCGAAGTGATCGTCGGCAAGCACCGGCACGGTCCGGTCGGCACGGTGGAGCTGCAGTTCGAGGCCAACGTCACCCGCTTCTCCGATCTGGCCCACGACGCCTACATGCCGGCCAGAACGCATTGAGTACACACTGAGCACCCACCGAGAGGACGCATTGACGCAAGCGATAGCGAGGACAGGGGGGCGAGCGGGCGCCAGGCCGTCACGGGCCCGAGCCGCCCTCCCCTTGTCTGCGCGCGCCGTCCTCACCGTCGATCTCGGCGCCCTGCGAGCGAACTGGGCGCGTCTAAACGAGGTCTCCGGGCGTGCGGAGTGCGCCGGCGTCATCAAGGCCGACGCCTACGGCCTGGGGCTTGCGCCCATCGCCCGCGCACTCACCAACGCGGGCTGCAAGACCTTCTTCGTCGCCACCGTGGACGAGGGCCGCACGGCGCGCGAGGTGCAGCCGGGCGCCACCATCTACGTGCTCGACGGGCTCCTGCCGGGCGCGGAAGCGCACTATGCGGGCTTCGACCTGCGCCCGGTGCTCTCGAGCCTCGCCGAGGTGCGTGAATGGGCGGCCTACAGCCGCGCGCGCGGGCGCAAGCTCGCGGCCGGCATCCATGTCGACACGGGCCTGAGCCGGCTCGGCATGCCGGAGGAGGAGGTGCACGAGCTGGTGCACGAGCCGGGCCTCCTCGCGGCCATCGACACGACGCTGGTCATGAGCCACCTCGCGTGCGCCGACGAGCCCGGCAATCCCATGAACCCGCGTCAGCGCGACCAGTTCAACCAGTTGCGCACCCTGCTCCCGCCGGCGCCGGCGAGCCTCTCCAACTCGGGCGGCACCTTCCTCGGGCCCGCCTACCACTTCGACGTGGTGCGGCCCGGCATCGCCCTCTACGGCGGCCGCGCGCACGAGGGCAAACCGAACCCGATGCGCACCGTGGTGCAGCTCGCCGCCAAGATCCTGCAGGTGCACGAGGTGGCCCCCGGCGCCACCATCGGGTACGGCGCCATCTACCGGGTGCAGCGTCCCTCGCGCATCGCCACCATCGGCTGCGGCTATGCCGACGGCTTCCTGCGCGCGTTGAGCGTCGCCACCGGCGAGGCCGGCCCCGTGGGGTACATCGGCGACTACCCGGTGCCGATTGTCGGCCGCGTCTCGATGGACTTCACCACCGTCGACGTGACCGACGTGCCGGAGGAGCTGACCCGTCGCGGCAGCTGGGTGGAGGTGATGGGCCAGCGCGTCACCGTCGACGATCTGACCGACCGCGCCGGCACCATCGGCTATGAGTTGCTGTCGCGCCTCGGACCACGCGTGCATCGCGTCTACGAGGGGGCGTGATCGGCATGGCCAAGGGGGCGCGCGCAGGCTTCGTCTGCCAGAGGTGCGGCACCGTGGCTCCGCGCTGGGCGGGCAGGTGCGCCGGCTGCGGGGAATGGAACACGCTCATCGAGGAGACCGACGTGGCCCAGCCCGGATCGGGTCTCGCCCG
Source organism: uncultured Alphaproteobacteria bacterium (assembly GCA_963758625.1). Taxonomy (GTDB): domain Bacteria; phylum Pseudomonadota; class Alphaproteobacteria; order Rhizobiales; family Hyphomicrobiaceae; genus AWTP1-13. The sequence goes on from CAVWWJ010000019.1 coordinate 133,971, forward strand.
TGCCTCCAGAGGCCGCGCGGTGGCGCTCGAGGACCTGGCGAGTGCCGAGACCGAGGTGGCCCGCCGCATCCCGACGGGCCTCGCCGAGCTCGACCGGGTCACCGGCGGCGGCATCGTCCCGGGCTCGGCGCTGCTCATCGGCGGCGAGCCCGGCATCGGCAAGTCCACGCTGCTGTTGCAGGTCGCCGCGGCGCTCGCCAACGCCGGCAGGCGCGCGATCTATTTCACGGGCGAGGAAGCCGCCACGCAGGTGCGCCTGCGCGCCGAGCGCCTCGGCCTCGCCGGTGCGCCGGTGGCGCTCGCCTGCGAGACCAGCCTCTCCAACATCCTTGCCACGCTGGCCGAGGGCAGGCCGCCCGACCTCGTGGTGATCGATTTCGATCCAGACGCTCTGGGCCGAGGGCATCGAGGCGGCTGCCGGCATGGTGAGCCAGGTGCGCGCCGCCACCCAGTCGCTGATCCGCTTCGCCAAGGCCCAGGGGCCCGCTCTCCTGCTCGTCGGCCACGTCACCAAGGACGGCCAGATCGCCGGGCCCAAGGTGATCGAGCACATGGTCGACACCGTGCTCTATTTCGAGGGCGACCGCGGCCATTCCTTCCGCATTCTGCGTGCCGTCAAGAACCGCTTCGGCGCCACCGACGAGATCGGCGTGTTCGAGATGTCGCCCTCGGGCCTCACCGAGGTCGCCAACCCGTCCGAGCTGTTCCTGGGCGAGCGGCTGACCGCGTCCGCCGGCTCGGCGGTGTTCGCAGGCATGGAGGGCACCCGCCCGATCCTGGTGGAGCTGCAGGCCCTGGTTGTACCCTCGGGCCTCGGCACACCGCGCCGGGCGGTCGTAGGCTGGGATGCCAACCGGCTCGCCATGCTGCTCGCCGTGCTCGACGCGCGCACCGGCATCAGCTTCTCCCAGCACGATGTCTATCTCAACGTGGCGGGCGGCCTGAAGATCACGGAGCCCGCCGCGGACCTGGCGGCTGCGGCGGCACTACTGTCGTCCATCTCCAATGTTGCGCTCGGGTCGCACGAGGTTTACTTCGGCGAGATCAGCCTGTCCGGTGCCGTCAGGCCGGCCGGCCACATGGCATCGCGCCTGAAGGAGGCGGGCAAGCTGGGGTTCAAGCGGGCAATCCTGCCGGCGGCCGGTGATCTGGACGAATCCGCCTCGCGGCTGGACTTATTTCGCTTGACCCATATCAAGGGATTCGTTGATGCCTTGGGACCGTGAGATGGGTGCGCGGGGGAGCTCACACGTCGCAGCATTGCGGGGGCAGTGCCTAGATTAGCCGGCAGGCCCGGGCCCAGGGCGGCCCAGGGCACCTGCCCATTGTCTCAGTCGGGTTCGAGTTGAGGGTACGCAAGTCGATGATCGCTGGTATCTCCTATCTCGATGCCGCCCTGGTGGCTGTGGTCGCCATCTCCGGCATGGTGGCCATGTACCGCGGCCTTACCCGCGAGGTGCTTTCCATCCTCTCCTGGGTCGCCGGCGCAGGCGCCGCATTCTACATGATTTTCTCTCAATCCTGGCTCGCCGATGAGCTGGCCAAGCACTTCGCCGCCGCCCCGACCGCGACGCACCAGATCATTGCCAAGATCAGCATTGGCACGGTGGTCTTCCTGGTGGTTCTGATCATCGTTCATCTCGTCACGTCGCACATCTCCGATTCGGTCCTGGACAGCCGTGTGGGGGCCATAGATCGCATTCTGGGCCTGGCCTTCGGCGCGGTCAGGGGCTTCATCCTGATTGTGATCCCCTACATGTTCGCTGTGTCCTTCGTCTGTAAGGACGGCGCGACCCGGATTGGTCGCGGCTGCGAGCAGAACGAGCTTCCCAAATGGGTGGAGGATGCTCGCTCCGTAGGGTTGATCCGGCAAACCGGCGGCGCGCTGTTCGGCGTGTTCGACCGGATGGTGCCGCGCACCGGGCCCTTGGGCGGCGGCAGCGACAAAACCTGAGATGGAGCGTTTCGAGCTTCAGCGCGCAACACCTGCATCGCTCGAGGTTGCCGGGGCAGCGTGCTTCCCCCAAGGGTTGCGGGTTGCCCACCCCGCAGTCTGCCGCGGCAATAAGTGCCCGTGGTAAACTGGCACGGGTTGTCCTATATGCACGGGCGACTTCGCGCACCAGGGTGCCCTGAGGCGCGACGACTGGGCGGGGTTCCGATCTCGCGCGTGGAGGCCATAGGATGGTTCCGTTCCAACGTGATGCCACGTCGGAGATCCTGGCTTGGCGCGGAGACGACCGCCTCCGCGAGGAATGCGGGGTGTTCGGTGTCTTCGGCCACGCCGATGCTGCCGCGCTGACCGCGCTGGGCCTGCATGCCTTGCAGCACCGCGGCCAGGAGGCCGCGGGCATCGTCAGCTTCAACGGCGACCATTTCCATTCCGAGCGCCGGCTCGGGCTGGTCGGCGACAATTTCAACAAGGCTGACGTGATCGCGCGCCTCCAGGGCCACATCGCACTGGGGCACAACCGCTACTCCACAACTGGCGACACCATCCTGCGCAACGTGCAGCCCCTGTTCGCCGACCTCGATACCGGCGGCTTCGCCGTCGCCCACAACGGCAACCTCACCAACGCTCTCACGCTGCGCCGCGAGCTGGTCTCCTCGGGCGCCATCTGCCAGTCCACCTCGGACACCGAGGTGATCCTGCACCTCATCTCGCGCTCGCGCCGGCGCCGCATCGTGGAGCGGTTCGTCGATGCGCTCCTGCAGATCGAGGGCGCCTATGCACTCGTCTGCCTCACCAACGACATGCTGATCGGCGCCCGCGACCCCATCGGCATCCGCCCGCTGGTGCTGGGCCGGATCGGCTCGGGCTGGGTGTTGACGTCGGAGACCTGCGCGCTCGACATCGTCGGCGGCGAGTTCGTGCGCGAGGTGGAGAACGGCGAGACCGTCGTCATCACCGAGGACGGCGTCGAGAGCCACCGGCCGTTCCCCAGGCGCCCCGCGCGTCCCTGCATCTTCGAGTACATCTACTTTGCACGGCCCGATTCCATCGTCGGCGGTCGCAACGTCTACGCCACCCGCAAGCAGACGGGGATCGAGCTGGCGCGCGAGGCGCCGGCCTCGGCCGACGTCATCATCCCGATCCCGGATTCCGGCGTGCCGGCCGCCATCGGCTACGCTCAGGAGAGCGGGCTGCCGTTCGAGCTCGGCATCATCCGCAACCACTACGTGGGGCGCACCTTCATCGAGCCTGAGCAGCGCATCCGCCAGCTCGGCGTCAAGCTCAAGCACTCCGCCAACGCCGCCGCCGTGCGAGGAAACCGCATCGTGCTGATCGACGACAGTGTGGTGCGCGGCACCACCTCCAAGAAGATCGTACAGATGATGTTCGAGGCCGGCGCGCGCGAGGTGCATTTCCGGGTGGCCTGCCCGCCCATCGCGCACCCGGACTTCTACGGTATCGACACGCCGCGCACCAACGAGCTGCTCGCCGCCAACATGAGCGTAGAGGCCATGTGCGCCTTCATGGGCGCTACGTCCCTGTCCTTCCTGTCCGTTGACGGCGTCTACCGCGCGCTGGGCTACGAGAGGCGCGACAACCGCAGCCCGCAGTTCACCGACCACTGCTTCACGGGCGACTACCCCACCAGCCTGACGGATCAGCACGGCCCGGCGCATTCCGACCAGATGTCGCTGTTGTCGGAGGTGTCGTAGACCACCCGTCATCCCCGACGGAGCGGTGCGAGCGCTTGCGCGAGCCGCGCTCCGATCCGGGACCTCGTGAGGCAAGGGCGCCGCCTCGTCCCGCGAGGTCCCGGTTAGCCTCGCCTGCGGCTCGGCTTCCGGGATGACGGGTGTACCTACCCCAGCTCCAGCACGATGCGGCCACGCACCATGCCGGCAAGCACTGCGGGCGCCAGCGCGACCACGTCGGCAATGGGCCGCGTCTCGGTCATGGCGGCGAGCTTGCCGCGGTCGAGATCGCGCGCCAGGCGGTCCCAGGCCTCGACCCGGATCGGCTTCGGCGCCATCACCGAGTCGATGCCGGCAAGCGTCACCCCGCGCAGGATGAAAGGCGCAACCGAGGTGGAGAGGTCCATGCCCTGGGCGAGCCCGCACGCCGCCACGGTGCCGCCGTAGCGCGTCTTGCTGAGCATGTTGGCGAGCGTGTGGCTGCCCGCGACATCGATGCCACCCGCCCAGCGCTCGTTGCCGAGCGGTTTGGCGGGACCGCTGAGCTCGGCGCGGTCGATCACCTCAGCCGCCCCCAGCCCGTTCAGATAGGCCGCCTCGCCCGGGCGGCCGGTGGAGGCGATCACCTGGTAGCCGAGCCCGGCCAGCATGGCCACGGCCACGCTGCCGACCCCTCCGGCGGCTCCGGTCACCACTACAGGGCCGCTCACCGGTTTCACGCCGTTGCGCTCCAGCGCGAGAACGCACAGGGCGGCGGTGTAGCCGGCCGTCCCGATCGCCATGGCCTCGGCGGCGGAGAGGCCCGCCGGCTTCTTCACCAGCCAGTCGCCGTTCACGCGCGCTACCTGGGCATAGCCGCCGTAGTGCGAAACACCGGCCTCCCAGCCGTTGAGGATCACCCCGTCTCCCACCTTGAACTCAGGATGGCTGGAGGAGATCACGGCCCCCGCGAGATCGATGCCGGGGATCATCGGCCAGCGGCGGATGATGGGCGCCTTGCCGGTCAGCGCGAGCGCATCCTTGTAGTTCACGGTGGAGTGGCTGACACGGACGGTGACGTTGCCGTCCATCAGATCCCCCTCACTCAGCTCCGTCCACGACAGCTCGGGGCCTTTCTCGGCCTTGTTGGCAACGAACGCATGAAAGCGCTGCATGAGTCCTCCGGGGCACGGGGCTTTGGATCGCGGCGACGGTCGGCTCTGGAGTTGTACCGCGATCTCGACTGCCTTCCTCGAGTGATTCGGGGTTCGCGACGCTGTGCAGCTGGCCTGCAGTTCCCTTCGGTCGAATGTTGCAGGGGCGCCAGGGTCGAACCAAGCGTGAACGGAACTGTATCTGATGGGCAACAACAGCAGGCCCAATCGCGCAAACTTATTTCTTCACGGTGACGCTTCAGCATCTTGCGGGCGATTGCCGGGGGCGGGGGAGTCCCACATGAACGTTTCATGAATACTTTAGATTGTCATCAAGTTTACATCCGCCTCTTTAAGAATAACCGTGTTGTTACTGAGCATCTTTGGTGCGGCATCTGGGAAACTCTCTGCGGCGCAGCAAGATGAGATGCCGTAGAAGTCGCATTTTGCTTGGCATTGCCCGGCGCCCTCTCGTAGACTCTGCTCGTGGCGCCGTACCCTCGGGGCCAGAGAGCCGGCTCATCCCGGCAGGGAGGAAGCAACGATGGACCTCAGGATGAGGCTCAACGTGCTGGCCGCCATCATCTCCCTCGCCTTCCTGACGGCAGTCGTCGTGGGCATGATCTGAGATTGACGGAGGCCGCAGCTCGATCCACGGAGCAATGATCGGTTCGCAGCGGCCGAGATCAATCTCCCCGGAAGCACCAAAGGTGCGGGAAGACCTCCCGCACCTTTGTCATTTTCGGCTGAAGCCAAAGCTCGTGAGGCGGCACGGGCTGGGTCAGGCGGCCGCGCTGCGCTCTGCATTGGGCTCGTAGTTGAGGACAGGGGCCAGCCAGCGCTCGGTCTCCTCGATGCTCCAGCCCTTGCGGCGGGCGTAGTCCTCCACCTGATCGCGCTCCACCTTGCCAACGCCGAAGTAATGGCTTTCGGGGTGGGCGATATAGAGCCCCGACACGGCAGCCCCAGGCCACATGGCGAAGCTCTCGGTGAGGCTGATGCCGACCTGCCGCTCGGCATCGAGCAGGCGAAAAATCGTGCCCTTCTCCGTATGGTCGGGCTGGGCGGGGTACCCCGGCGCCGGCCGGATGCCGCGATAGGCCTCCGCGATCAAGTGCTCCTTGCCGAGCCGCTCGGCCGGCGCATAGCCCCACAGCTCGCGGCGCACGTGCTCGTGCATGCGCTCGGCGAACGCCTCGGCGAGCCTGTCGGCCAGTGCCTTGAGCATGATGCGTCCGTAGTCGTCCGTCTTTTCGATGTGCTTGGCTAGGGCTTCGGCCTCGCCGATGCCGGTCGTCACGGCGAAGGCGCCGATGTAGTCGGTGAGCCCGCTCTCCCTGGGTGCCACGAAGTCGGCCAGCGCGGTATTGGCGCGGTCGGTCCTGTTCTCCCGCGCCATCTGCTGGCGCAAGGTGTGCAGCGTAGCGAGCCGGCTCTGGCGACCGTCGTCTGCAGAGAGCGCGATGTCGTCGCCGATGGCGTTGGCCGGCCAGAAGCCGACGACCGCGCTCGCCGTCAGCCATCTCTCCCGGACAAGGCGCTTCAGCATGGCCTGGGCATCCTCGAAGAGCTTCCGGGCTTCGGGGCCGACGACGTTGTCCTCGAAGATGCGCGGATATTTGCCGGTCAGCTCCCAGGTGGCGAAGAAGGGCGTCCAGTCGATGTAGGGCACCAGCTCGGCAAGATCGTAAGCGGTGAAGACACGCGTGCCGAGAAAGGTCGGCCGCGGCGGCGTGTAGCCCTCCCAGTCAATCTTGTACGCGTTGGCGCGCGCAGCCTCGAGGGGCAGGCGGGCCTTCTTGGATTCACCCCTCAGGTAATCCTCGCGGATCTTGATGTACTGCTTGCGCACATCATCGACGTAGCGGACCCGCCCGCCATCCGACATCAGGCTCGACATCACGCCCACCGCGCGGCTGGCGTCGGTGACATAGATCGCCTGGCCCTTCCGGTAGTTGGGCGCCACCTTCACGGCCGTGTGCACCCGGCTGGTCGTGGCGCCACCGATCAGCAGGGGCACGCTGAAGCCCTCGCGCTCCATCTCCGCCGCCACATGGCACATCTCGTCGAGCGACGGCGTGATGAGGCCCGACAGCCCGATGATGTCGGCCTTCTCCCTCTTCGCCGTTTCGAGGATCTTCTGCGCCGGTACCATCACACCGAGGTCGATGACCTGGTAGTTGTTGCACTGGAGTACGACGCCGACGATGTTCTTGCCGATGTCGTGCACGTCGCCCTTGACAGTGGCCATCACCACCTTGCCGGCGGCGGGCAGCTGGTCGAGCCCCGAGGCCTTCTTCTCCGCCTCCAGGAAAGGTTGCAGGTGGGCGACCGCCTGCTTCATCACGCGGGCCGACTTCACCACCTGCGGCAGGAACATCTTGCCCGAGCCGAACAGGTCGCCGACCACGTTCATGCCGGCCATCAGCGGGCCCTCGATCACCTCGATGGGCTTGCCGGCGAGCTTGCGCGCCGCCTCGGTGTCGGCCTCGATGAAATCGTTGATGCCGTGCACCAGGGCGTGCTTCAGCCGCTCTTCCACCGGCGCATCGCGCCAGGCGAGGTCCTTCTCCTTGGGCTTGGCGCCGACCCCGCCCTTGTAGCGGCTCGCGACTTCCAGCAGCCGGTCGGTAGCGTCCGGGCGACGGTCGAGGACCACATCCTCGCACAGCTCCCTGAGCTCCGGCTCGATGTCGTCGTAGGGGGTGATCTGCCCGGCGTTGACGATCGCCATGTCGAGGCCAGCGGCAATGGCGTAGAAGAGGAACACCGAGTGCATGGCCTGCCGCACCGGCTCGTTGCCGCGGAAGGCGAACGACAGGTTGGAGACGCCGCCGGAGCAATGTACGTGCGGCAGCTTCGCTTTGATCCGGCGCACCGCCTCGATGAAGGCGAGGCCGTAGCCGTTGTGCTCCTCGATGCCGGTGGCGACCGCGAAGATGTTGGGGTCGAAGATGATGTCCTCGGGCGGGAAGCCCACCTGCTCGGTGAGCAGCTTGTAGGCCCGCTCGCAGATCGCCACTTTGCGCTCGATGGTATCGGCCTGGCCCTGCTCGTCGAAGGCCATCACCACCACGGCGGCGCCGTAGCGCAGCACCTTGCGGGCATGGTCGAGGAACGCCGCCTCGCCCTCCTTCATGCTGATGGAGTTGACGATCGGCTTACCCTGCACGCACTTGAGGCCCGCCTCGATCACGCTCCACTTGGAGGAGTCGATCATCACCGGCACGCGGGCGATGTCGGGCTCGGCGGCGATCAGGTTGAGGAACGTCACCATCGCCTTCTCGCTGTCGAGCAGGCCCTCGTCCATGTTGACGTCGAGGATCTGGGCGCCGTTCTCCACCTGGGAGCGCGCGACCGCCAGCCCGGCGGTGTAGTCGCCCGCCTCGATCAGCTTGCGGAACCTGGCCGAGCCCGTGACGTTGGTGCGCTCGCCGATATTGATGAAGGCGGCCGCCGCGGAGGTGGTGGTTGTCATCCGTATTCAAACTCCGAGCGAGCTACAGGGCGGCGACGTGGACGTAGGGTGCAATAGGGCGTTAGCCCGTATTGCACCGATGCGCCCTCACCCCAATGCACGGCAGCGTCTCCGGTGGGATTGGCTCGGTGCAATGCGGCTATCGCCTTATTGCACCCTACGAATTGCACCATGCGCGTCACGCGTGCACGAACGGTTCGAGGCCGGAGAGGCGCATCTTGCGCTCCAGCTTGGGCACCTGGCGCGGCGGGTGCTGCCCGACGTGCGCGGCAATCTCGGCGATATGCTCGGGCGTGGAACCGCAGCAGCCGCCGACGATGTTGAGGAGGCCGTCCTTGGCCCAGGGGCCGAGCTGGCAGGCCATCTCGTGCGGGCCCTCGTCGTACTCGCCCATGGCGTTGGGGAGGCCCGCGTTGGGATAGGCGATGGTGAGCGTCTCGGCCACGGCGGCAATCTCGGCCAGATACGGACGCATCAGCTCCGCACCCAGCGCGCAGTTGAGGCCCACCGCGAACGGCTCGAGGTGGCGGATCGAGAAGCAGAACGCCTCCGGCGTCTGTCCCGACAGGGTGCGCCCGGAGCGGTCGGTGATGGTCCCGGAGATGACGAGCGGCAGCTCCACGCCGGTCTCGTCGAACGCCTGCAAGGCGGCGTAGCCAGCAGCCTTGGCGTTCAGCGTGTCGAACACCGTCTCGATGAGCAGCATGTCGGCGCCACCCTCGATCAGCCCGCGCGCCTGCTCGCCGTAGGCCTCGACCAGCTCGTCGAAGGTGATGCCGCGGAAGCCCGGGTTGTTGACGTCGGGCGAGATCGAGGCGGTGCGGTTGGTCGGCCCCATGGCGCCGGCCACGAAGCGGGGCCTGACGGGCGTCTTGCGGGCCGCCGCGTCGGCCGAGGCGCGCGCCAGCCGTGCGGCAGCAACGTTGAGCTCGAAGGCGAGGTCCGCCATGCCGTAGTCGGCGAGCGAGATGCGCTGGGCGTTGAACGAGTTGGTGCAGACGATGTCGGCGCCGGCCTCCAGGTAGCCGCTGTGGATCGCGGCAATCGCCTCCGGGCGCGTCAGGACCAGGAGATCGTTGTTGCCCTTGACCAACCGCCCATGGTCGCGGAAGCGCTCGCCCCGGTACCCGGCCTCGTCGAGCTTCAAGCGCTGGATCATGGTGCCCATGGCCCCGTCGGTGACGAGGATACGCTCCGCTGCGGCGGCCTTCAGGGCGGCGATGCGTTCTGCCCGGGTCATGCGTCGACCGCCTCCTCGGCGGGGACCGCCCCAGACCGGAGATCTGGCCGCAGCCCCAGGAGGTGGCAGACGGCATAGACGAGGTCGGCGCGGTTCAGCGTGTAGAAATGGAACTGCCGGATGCCCTGGTCGACCAGGTCCATCACCTGCTCGGCCGCGACCGCCGCCGCCACCAGATGCGTGGTCGCGGGATCGTCGTCCAGCCCCTCGAAGCGCCGTGCCAGCCAGGACGGCAGCGTGGCGCCGCAGCGCGCCGCGAAGCCCGCGACCTGCCTGAAGTTGTGGATCGGCACGATGCCGGGGATGATCGGCGCCCAGATGCCGTGCGCACGCGCCGCCTCGAGGAAACGCAGGTAGTGCGCGTTGTCGAAGAAGAACTGGGTGATGACACGGCCGGCGCCAGCGTCGATCTTGGCTTTCAGGTTGTCCAGGTCCGCGTGCACGGTCGGGCTGTCGGGATGCTTCTCGGGATAGCCGGCGACCGAGAGCTCGAAGTTGGCGATGCCCTTGAGCCCCGCCACCAGCGCGGCGGCATTGGCATAGCCGCCGGGATGCGGCACGTAAGGGGTGCCGGCGCCCGCGGGGGGGTCGCCGCGCAGCGCCACGATGTGGCGCACGCCCGCTGCCTCGTAGCTCTGTGCCACGGCGTCGATCTCAGCCCTCGAGGCGCACACGCAGGTGAGGTGCGCGGCGGGCACCAGGTCGGTTTCGCGCACGACACGCGCCACGGTGGCGTGCGTGCGCTCGCGCGTGGAGCCGCCGGCGCCGTACGTCACCGACACGAAGCGCGGGCGCAGCGGCTCGAGCCGCCGGATCGCGGCCCACAGCGCCTCCTCCATCCTCTCCGACTTGGGCGGGAAGAACTCGAAGGAGACGGAGATATCGCCGTCGCCGACGAGGCGGCTGCGGCGCTCGGGTGGTCTCTCCATTACGCCATCTGCTCCAGCTTGTGCGTGCCACCTTCGGCGGCGACGGTTTCCTTGGGACGGCCGGCGAGCCACAGCGACACGGTGAGCTTGTCTCTCTGCGCCTTTGCGTCGGGCGCCAGATCGCGCGTCTCCAGGATCTCGAGGCCCTGCTCGGTGAGCCACTGGCCAACGAGCGCGCTGGCAAAGCCGAGGCGCTCGTGCGCGTAGGCCTCGCGCAGGAACTCGAGCTCGTGCGGAGCGAAGTCGACGATCAGCAGGCGCCCGCCGGGTGCCAGCACGCGCGCTGCCTCGCGAATCGCCCGCTGCGGGTCGCTGAGGAAGTGGAGGACGAGGTGGATGACCACTGCGTCCGCGCTCTGATCGGCGAGCGGCAGGTCGTAGATATTGGCTTGGCGTACCTGCGCGTGGGGGAGGCCGGCGCGGGCGAGCTTGGCGCGAGCATAGGCGAGCATGGCCAAGTTGAGGTCGAGGCCCAGGCCGCGGCGGTAGCGCTCGCCGAACAGCTCCAGGATGCGGCCCGTACCGGTACCGAGGTCGACCAGGAGGTCGAAGGGCCCGGGGCCCAGTGCGGCCGCGACCGCGGCCTCGAGCTCGGCTTCCGCGACGTGCAGCGAGCGGATGCGGTCCCAGTCGGCGGCGTGGACCTGGAAGTAGGCCTGCGCGGCCTCCTGGCGCTCGGCCTGGATGCTCTCGGCCCGGCGGGCATCGCGCTCGAGCACGGGGTCGGACCGGTCAAGGAGTTGCAGCACCTGCGAGGCGACCTCGCGGACCGGCCCGCCTTCCGCGAGCCGGAAATAGACCCAGCTGCCTTCCGGCGCGCGCTCGATGAGCCCTGCCTCCGCCAGCAGGCGCAGATGCCGGCTGATGCGCGGCTGGCTCTGATTGAGGATGCGGGTCAGATCCTTGACGGTGAGCTCGCCGCGGGCCAGCAGCGCCAAGAGCCGCAGGCGCGTGGGCTCGGCCGCCGCCTTGAGGACGCCGACAGCGGTGTGGATACTCAGCACTGCGCGAGGGGCCGTGGTCTCGCTGAACATTTCCATAGCGTATAAAGATATCTTTATGTGTCAAGGAAAATGTGGGAACCGTCCCTCAAGGGTGGGATGACTCAAGTTGGTCGAAAATCCTGGCCGTCTTCGCGACGAGGCATGTTGCTCGCGGGCGGCAGGCCGGCCATGCACGCTCCCCGCGACCGGAACCACCCGCGGACCTTCCCGTTTTGGCCATCTAAACGCAGCGAATTGGTAACTCGAAGCCATGAGAGCAGGGAGCAACGCAATGTCCATCCCGAAGCCACAACGTGCGCTCGTCGCCTTAACTGCCATTCTGGGCCTCTCGGCTCTGGCCGCTGCCGCCCAGGCGCCTGGACCCACGCCCTCCGAGACGCCTCCCGCGGAGTTGTCTCCGGAGCCCGGACCAGGACCCAATAAGCGCCGGGCGGCGCCGCCTTCCGAGACCCCGGCCGGACACCAGATGCTGGGCTTGAGCGTGTTCTCCTCGGACGGCAGCAGGATCGGAGACGTGAGCGCCGTCAATACGGACCCTAACGGCAACGTTACCGCGCTACGCGTGAGGATCGGTGGCTTCCTCGGGTTCGGGTCTCGGATCGTCGCGATCTCCGAGGGCAGGTTCGCGCGCAGCGGGCAGGATGTCCGGCTCACCCTGACGGCCGAGGAGGTCGGAAGGCTGCCGGAGGTCAGGGACGGCCGCTAAATAGCCGCGCCCTGGGCCCCCCGGGTCTCCCGGTGCCCCCTCCGTGCCCCCTCGGTGCCGGCTAAGGTGAACAGACTGCGCGCGGCTGCATCGAAGTGGCCCAATGGCGGGCTGCCGGCGTTCCTCCGGGGTCACTGTGGGACGCGGACGATCGGGCTGCGTAACCTGGCACGGCAATATCTTTGACGTTCCACCCCATTCGTGGTCAAAAAGTTGCTCGAATGTACGCTGAGACGCAGGGGCTGGGGCCGCCCCGGCGCCCAGTGAGGCAACGGAGGAGGGGATTGAGCAGACATGTCGACGATCACAGGCACTCTGCGGTCAATCGGGTCGCAATGGCGGCCTCGCCTTGCACTGGCAGCCCTGTCGGGGTGCCTTTTTGCCGTCTTCGGATTTGCAGGTCTGACGGCGGCTCCACCGCGTGCAGCGGCTGCCGATCCGGCGGTCAAGTTCATGGCTCAGGTCGGGCGTGACCTGATCGCGGCGGCGCGAATGCGCTCGCCCGCCGTGATGGCGAGCGTGATCGAACGCTACGGCGACGTATCCTATATCGGCCTCTATTCCCTGGGGTCCTACCGCCACCTGCTGTCGGCGGAGGAGAAGACGGCATACTACGCCGGAATGGTGCGCTTCATCGGCCGCTATGCCTCCACCGAGGCGCCGAATTATCCCGTCGCGCGGGTGGAATGGTCGAACCAGAGCTTCCGCGGGGCCAGCGGGGTCATGGTGGATTCCAAGGTGGTCCTGGAGGACGGCGGCACCTACGAGGTGCGCTGGCTCCTGGTGCAGCGCGACAGCACCTACAAGGTACGCGATGCGATGGTGCTCGGCGTCTGGATGACGCCGTTCCTCAAGCAGCTGTTCGAGAATTACATCGCCGAGAACGGCGGCCACCCCCGCGCTCTGGTCGCGGCACTGAGCCGCTGAGAGGTGTCACGCACCCGTCATCCCGGCCGGAGCGATGCAAGCCGAAGGCGCGCAGCGCTCAGAGCCGGGACCTCGTGAGGTCGCGCTCGCTTCGGGAGGTCCCGGATAGCCTCGCCCCGGATCAAGTCCGGGGCTCGGCTTCCGGGATGACGGGTGTATCTAACGCTTGGCGCGGGCGCCCTTCTTGGCGGCGACATCGGCATCGGGGCCTTCGTCGGGGGCGAAGCTGCCCCCATCGCCATCATCGGCTGCGTCACCCTCGGGCTCGGCCTGGAGCATCTTGTCGACGATCAGGCCGGCGTTCTGGCGGATCGCCTTTTCGATGTCGGCGGCGGCCTTGGGGTGCTCCTTGAGGAACGCCTTCGTGTTCTCACGCCCCTGGCCGATGCGCTCGCCGCCGAAGGAGAACCAGGCCCCCGCCTTCTCGACGATGCCGGCGCGGACGCCGAGGTCGACCAGCTCGCCCACTTTGGAAATGCCCTCGCCGTACATGATGTCGAATTCGACCTGCTTGAAGGGTGGTGCCAGCTTGTTCTTGACCACCTTGACGCGGGTCTGGTTGCCCACCACCTCGTCGCGCTCCTTGATCTGGCCGATGCGGCGGATGTCGAGCCGCACGGAGGCATAGAATTTCAGCGCATTGCCGCCGGTGGTGGTCTCCGGATTGCCGAACATGACGCCGATCTTCATGCGGATCTGGTTGATGAAGATCACCATGCACTTGGACTTGGAGATGGAGGCCGTCAGCTTGCGCAACGCCTTGCTCATCAGGCGCGCCTGCATGCCGGGCTGCAAATCGCCCATCTCGCCCTCAAGCTCGGCCCTGGGGGTGAGCGCCGCCACCGAATCCACCACCAGCACATCAACGGCGCCGGAGCGCACCAAGGTGTCGGCGATCTCCAGCGCCTGCTCGCCGTCATCCGGCTGCGAGATCAGGAGGTCCTCGACCTTGACGCCGAGCTTCCTGGCGTAGACGGGGTCGAGCGCATGCTCGGCATCGATGAAGGCGCCGATGCCGCCCTTCTTCTGCGCCTCGGCCAGGACGTGCAGGGCCAGCGTGGTCTTGCCGGAGGAATTCCGGGCCGTAGATCTCCACCACGCGGCCGCGCGGCAGCCCGCCGATGCCGAGCGCGATGTCGAGCCCCAGCGAGCCGGTGGAGAGGGCCTCCACCTCGATCAGGCGCTCGTTGGCGCCGAGCCGCATGATCGAGCCCTTGCCGTGCAGCTTCTCGATCTGGGCGAGGGCGGCTTCCAGCGCCTTCTGCTTGTCCATGCTACCCCCTTCAACCACGCGCAGCTGCGGCTTTTCCATGGCGAACCCCTTATTTCACGAGTTGCAGGTAGAGGCAAAACGCAACTCTGGTTATCACCAGTGTACACGGTTTGTTCCGAGGACGCAAACCCTGCTCTGCGCCGCTAGGGCAGCGATGGTCATGGCGGCCAGCACGGCGCCGACGGGGCGGCCAAAGAAGGGCAGGATGCTGCCGTCGGACTTGATAGCCCGCGTTGTTCTCTGCCTGGGGGACTCGTGTGAAGTTCCTGGGCCTGCGCCGGGCTCGACCCGACCTACCGCGCCCTCTTGTAGAGGTTGAAGGCGGAGCCGCGGCCCCCGGCCACGGCCGCGGTGTTCTTGAACTCGTCCGCTGTCAGCGTGTCGATCGTGCGAGCCTGGACCTCGCCCGCCATGTTGGGGAACGTGCTCGCCGTGATCTTGAACGTCACTGTCCGCTTTTCCTCGTCCACGGTATAGGTGCCGAAGATCGACAGGCTCTTCTGGCTGACGGCCGTGTATTCCTCTGCCGTCCCCTTCAGCCGATTGCCCGAGGCGAACTTGGGCACCTCGCTGGCGATGTGGATCTGGGCGAAGTGCCCGGTCGGCGCGAAGATCAGGATGCCGTTCGGGGTCTCGCCGAAGGGATGCGATTTCTTTCCGTCCGGCGCGGTGACCTCGGAGATCACGTAAATCCAGGTGCCGATCAGCTGGTCCTTGAGCGACTTGGCCTGCTGCGCCTGTGCTCCGCCGGCCATCAGCCCCAGCAATGCCATCCCTGCAATACTGCGTGCCAACCACATGTGTTCCTCCCGCTTACTCCCAAGGTTTTCCGTGTCCGGCGCATCGCGGGTCTTTCCCTGAAACCCGATAGCTGGCACCCTGGGGTCAGACCCGCAGGGTCTGACCCCTCTACGCCTGCGCCATGGCGACGATGCGACTGAGCAGTGCGCTGCCTGGACGGATGAGCTCGTCGACAATGGTGAAGTGGTTGGTGCCGGCGATCACCTGGGATTCCGCCTTGACCCCGACCTTGCTCCAGCCCTCGGCGATCTCGCGGGCCTGGCGCCGGAACTCGGCGCTCTCCTCGCCGCCGACCGCTGCAAGGAGGTGCTTGCCCTTGGGCGGGGGCGGCCGGAACAGCGGGCTGGCCGCGCGCGCGGTGCCCTTCTTGAGTACCAGCGCCTCGTTGATGCTCGTGCCGATCAGCGGCTCCAGGTCGAACACGCCGCTGATGGCGCAGCCGGAGCGCACGAGATCGCCCGGCACGCCGGCGTAGCCCGAGAAGTTGCGCGCCAGCATCTCCGCCGTCAGATGGCCGCCGGCCGAATGGCCGATCACCACCGGGTGCTTCTGAAGCTTCCGCCACAGCGCCGCGAGGCACAGCTGCATCTCGTCGCTGATCTCCATCACCGAGGCCGCCGGGCACAGCGTATAGGACGGGATGGCGACGGTGATGCCGGCGGCGTTGAGCTCGCGGGCAACGAAGGAGTAGTCCTTGCGGTCACCACGCTGCCAGTAGCCGCCGTGGATATAGACGACGAGCGGGGCGGCGGTCTTGTCCGCAGCGTGGAACAGGTCGTAGCGCTGGCGCTCGCGCGTGCCGTAGGACTGGTCGAGCTCGGCGTCGCCGGCGAGCCGGTAGGCGTTGGCGAGCAGCGCCCACCGCTCGGCGATCTCGGGATGCTCCGGGACGCGTCTGCGGTTGTTGTACTCCGCCTCGTAATCGGTGCCTGGCTGGTCCGTCATCGCACCAGTGCTCCCGCGCGCGCGTCCTCCCGGATCATGTCGGCGGCCTTCTCGCCGATCATGATGGCGGGCGCGTTGGTGTTGCCCGAGGTGAGCGTCGGCATGATCGAGGCGTCCGCGACGCGCAGGCCGTTGATCCCGTGCACCCTGAGGCGCTGATCGACCACGGCCTTGGGGTCGCTGCCCATCTTGCAGGTGCCGACGGGATGATAGACCGTCGTCGCATAGGCGCGGGCGTAGGCCATCAATGCCTCGTCGGTGTCGGCCTCCGGACCCGGCAGGTGCTCGCGCCGCACGTAGTTGGCGAACACCGGCTGGCTGGTGCAGCGGCGCACGAGCTTCATGCCGTCGAGCAGCACCCGGCGGTCGGTCTCGGCCGCCAGGTAGTTGGAGACGATCTTGGGACGGGCCGCGGGATCGGCGCTGGCGATGGCGAGCATGCCGCGGCTCTCCGGGCGCAGCTGGCACACGCTGGCCGTGACGCCGGAGAACTTGTGCAGCCCCTGGCCGGGCCGGTCGGTCGACAGAGGCATGAAATGGAACTGCACGTCGGGCAGCGTCAACGTCGGGGCGCGAACGCGCGAAGGCGCCTGCCACGCCCGCGCCGATGGTCAGAATGCCCTTGCGGGTGAAGAAATACTCGAGGCCGGCCTGCAGCTGCTTGAAGGGGCTGTGCCACACGTCGTTGAGGCTGTCGCCGCCGCTGCAGTCATAGATGAAGCGCACCTGCAGGTGGTCCTGCAGGTTCTCGCCGACGCCGGCCAGATCGTACCGCACGGGCACCCCGGCACCCGCCAGCACCGCGCCGGGGCCGATGCCCGACAGCTGCATGATGTGCGGCGAGCCGATGGCGCCGGCGGCGAGGATCACCTCGCGCCGGGCCCCGATGGTCTCGATACGGCCGCCGCGCTCGCAGCGGATGCCGGTGGCGCGCCGGCCGTCCAGCTCGATGCCGTGCACCAGGGCGCCCGTGATGATCTGCAGGTTGCCCCGGGAGCGGGCCGGCCGCAGGTAGGCGACGGCGGTGGAGGCGCGCCGGCCGTTGCGGCTGGTGAGCTGATAGTAGCCGGCTCCCTCCTGCGAGGCGCCGTTGAAGTCGTCGCTGCGCGGGATGCCGGCTCCCTCGCAGGCATCGATGAAGGCATCGCACAGCCGGCGCTGGCGCAGGTGTACGTCGGAGACGCCGCAGCGGGCCGCCCGCGCCGTGCAACTCGTCGGCGCCCCGTTCCTGGTCCTCCGCGCGCTTGAAGTAGGGCAGCACGTCCTGGAAGGACCAGCCGACGTTGCCGAGCTGGCGCCAGACATCGAAGTCCTGCGCCTGCCCGCGCACGTAGAGCAGGCCGTTGATGGCGCTGGAGCCGCCCAGAACGCGCCCGCGTGGCCAGGGCACCGTGCGACCGTCCAGATGCGGCTCGGGACCCGACCCGAACTGCCAGCTCACGGCCGGGTTGAAGATGTTGCGGTAGAACCCTGCCGGGATGTGGATCCACGGATTCGTGTCGCGCCCGCCCGCCTCGACGAGGGCCACGGTCGTTCCCCGTTCCTCGCTCAGCCGGTTGGCCAGCACGCAGCCGGCCGACCCTGCGCCGACGATCACGTAGTCGAAAATGCCCCCGTCCATAGCCTCAGCGTTCCCCTGACGTGCTTTGCGGGGACTGTAGGGCCAGCACCGCCGGGTGCCAAGGCGGACGAGCAAATAGCGAATAGGGAGTAGGGAGTAGGGAGTAGGGAATAGCAAAGCGAATAGCGATGAGCGCCGATGGCCTCTGCTCGAATTTTCCCCACTCGCTCAGAGTCGTTGACCGCACGCCCAGTGGATTGTCCCATCGCCGCCACGATTCGGCCGCAGGTGTTATCAGTTGCCGGTGTCAGACCCCTCGCGTCGACGCAGTCATTCTGCCCTTGCAGGCAGGCGAGGGGTCTGACCCCGCTCAGGGGGACCCGCGCATGTTCTGGCGCAAAAAGCCCGATCGGGGCTTCGAGTGGCACGAGTACATCCGCACCACCATCAAGCTGCGGCGTGATGCGCGGCGGCAGCGCATCGCCGATGCCCGACAGGCCGCGGGCCAGCAGATGCAGGCCGCGGGTGTGGCGCTGGCGGCCGGCTCCCGCGCTGCTGGAGGGGCCGCGCGCGAGGGGGCGCGGGCGGGGCTGGGGGCCCTGGGCCTCGCTCTGCAGGCCGTCTGGGCCTTCCTCGTCCACGTGCTGCGCAGCCTGGCGCGCCTCGTCGTGGCGGCGGTCTCGCGTCCCAACATCGGCGATCCCGGTGGCGCTGGCTGGCGCGATTGCGGCAGGCGCCGGCATCGGGCGCTGGCGCATCCTGGGCCTCGACCGGGAGGCGACGGCGACGCTCGTCATCGGCCTCCTGCTAATGGCGAGCCTGATTGCGGTGCTCGCCAAGCTGAGGGCCTGGCGCCTTCCCGGCTGGACCGCAGCGGGCGTAGGGGTGATGGCGGTGCTTTCGCTGATCGGGGGAGCGGCCTGGTATGCCAGCGCCGGCGGCTTCGGCCAGCTCGCCTCTCTTACCGCCAACCTGCCGCTGATCGGCGCCGGCAAGTCGGTCGAGGGCCGCGCCTATGCGTCGGGGCCCGACGCCTTGCGCATCGGCAACGTCACGGTGAGGCTCGGCGACATCGAGGCGCCGGAGAACGACCAGCGCTGCGGCGGCGGAGCCAGCAAATGGCGCTGCGCCCAGGTGGCGGAAAGCGTGCTCTCCAGACTCGTCAACGGCCGCAAGGTGAGCTGCTCGCTGGGCGGCAGCGACGAGGCCGGACGCCAACTCGGCCAATGCTCGGTCGGGCAGAAGGACGTGGCCGCCGAGCTGGTGCGCCAGGGCTACGTGTTCGCCGACAACAGCTTCCTGGCGCGCTACGCCAGCGAGGAGCGAGAGGCGCGCGCCGCCAAGGCAGGGCTGTGGGCCGGCGAGGCCGAGCGCCCGGCCGACTTCCGTGCCAAGCGCTGGGAGGAGGCCAAGCGCCGCGCACCGGAAGGCTGTCCGATCAAGGGGCAGGTGAGCGGAGCCTCGCGCGTTCTACGTGCTGCCGTGGTCGGCAGACTACGAGCGCGTGCGGGTGCAGAAAGCGCGCGGCGAGCGCTGGTTCTGCTCCGAGCAGGAGGCCGTCGCAGCCGGCTTCAAGGCCGCGCAGCGCGGATGAGGCTACCCGTCATCCCGGAAGCGATGCGCGCCAGGCGACAGCGCTTCGATCCGGGAACTCGTGAGGATTCCACTCGCTCACGAGGTCCCGGACGAGCCTCGCCTGCGGCTCAGCTTCCGGGATGACGGGTGAACCTAGTTCTTCGGGGGCTTGGCGAAGAGGCCGACGGTGATGGTGCGGGCGATGTATTGCGCCATGCAGTTGAAGCCGGTCTCGGTCAGGCCGAAATCCTCCTGCTCGGGTTGGCCGCTGCCGGCGGTGGTTCGCGACAGTACCTCCATGGCCTCGTACCGGCCGATACGCAGGACGTTCTGCTCGGTCGCGATGCGCCGCAGGGTTTGCCGGATCGCCTGGTAGTGCGGGTCCTTCGCGGCCTGCTTGCGGTAATGCAGCCCGACCAGAATTACATCGACGTTGTGCTCCTTGAGCCAGCGCACGGTGGCGGAGACGCTCGTCGCGAAGCTGTCCACCGGCACGTGCGCCAGGGCGTCGTTGGTGCCGACCTGCCACAGCACGATGTCGGGCTCGTTGAGGGCCACCTCGATCTTGAGCCGCGCGCCTGCCGCTTCCGCCAGTTCGCCCGAGAAACCGCGGTTGATGATCTCGACGTCGAGCCCCTTGATGGCGCGCTCCAGGATGCGCTCGAGCAGGGGCGGCGTGCCGCTGCGTCCGTACCCGAGGACCGCGGTGGAGGACGCACCGATGGCGAGGATCTTGATGCGCTTGCGCTTCTGCAGGGCGGTGGCGCTGTTGGGCAGCGGCTTGTCGGCAAACCGCGCCTCGCCGCACTCCTTGGCCACGGCCGGCGGATCCGGCGGAACTTCAGCCGCCACAGCGCCAGCAGCCAGAACCAGTCCGGCTGCGAGCAGTGCGACCCATGGTTGCGCCATGTGCATGCGTCAGCTCTTGGAACCTTGCCGCTTTCTCCATTCCGACATCCACGCGGTCAACCAGAGTAGCCCAGATCCCGGCGACAACGACAATCGAATCCACAGCTATCGAACCCGAATAAAGTGAGCGGACGATCTGGCCAGCGAGACTGAGAAGCGAGCCCACGCAGAAAACATAGAGAGAATTACGCCCGAGCACGCGACAGCGGTTCAGTCAGCCAAGGCAGAAAACGAGCAATGGCCGGGAAGGCTGCGGAACACAACGCCGCCAACGCCAGGAAATGCAGGAGGCGAATCGGCGTCATGAAGCCCTTTGCCTGGAGAAACAACAGCTTGGGCTCGGGCAACTTCATCGGGTCGGGGAGCAGGAAGAGCCAAATGTACGTCGCCAGGAGCACGATCGGCGCCACGATCCAGCGCAGCACCTGAATATTGCAGCGCACAAATCGACCGATCCCCTCGTCACGCGACAGGGCGAACCCCAGCACGAAGATGGCCTGCCAGGTGAGCGGGTTGAAGAACCACTGGCCTTCGACCGGCCACGTCGGAGGCGTGAAGGGAATGATGAGCGCGGCGAAGTAGAGCGCCAGGGAGAGTGGGACCAGGAGGGGCTTGGCGAACCTGTCGATGATGACGAAGGCCGGCGCGACCAGCATCAGCGCCACGTAGAGCGGCAGGATGTCGAAGTAGCCGAGCTGGTGGGTCAACAGCGCGATGCCGATCTGCGTGCGCGCCGGGTCCTGGAAGAACGCGGCGGCGTTGTGCCACTCCAGGAGGAGAGGGTTCTCCATGAGGTGCGCGGCGCCGGCGAGCAGCGCCAGTGCAAGACCGCTGATCAGGACGTGTGCGGCATAGATCTGCATGGACCGGCCGCCCAGCCGGAACGCCAGCGGCGCCGCGCCGCTGCCAGACTTGCTGCTGCTGGCCACCAGCAGTCCCAGGGACCAGCCGGCGAGAAACACGAACAGCTCCGCCGAGTCGGAGATCGAGTAGTTGCGATGCGTGAAGTGCTCGTAATAGAGGCCCGGGATGTGGTTGATGAAGATCGAGACGAGGGCAAAACCGCGCCAGAAGTCGACGGCATTGGCTTCACGGGGCATGCGGGCCTCGACCTTGGCGCAGGAGGGTGGGGCCGTCCGGCTGCGGGGCCGCGGGCGCCGGGCGCGACGCTGCATCCTTGCCCGAGTCAGCTTCGACGGCCAACCATGGGCGCTTCCGTTGGTTTCCATCGACCGGCGCGAGGCGACGCCCCGCCAGACCTCCATCAGACTGCGTCGAGGAAGCTCGTGATCAGGGCGTTGGCAATCGCCTGCTTGCCCGGCACATTGAAGCCGTCGGGGTGGCGGCGCTCCAGCATCGAGCCGCGCGTCCTCGCGCGTGAACCAGCGCGCCTCGGCGATCTCGCCGCTGTCGATGCTGATCTCGGTGCGTCTCGGCGCGCCCGATGCAGCCGAGCATCAGCGAGTGCGGGAACGGCCAGGGCTGGCTCGAGTGGTATTTCACCTCGCCCACCTTGACGCCGGTCTCCTCGAGCACCTCGCGGCGCACCGCGTGCTCGATATCCTCGCCGGGCTCGATGAACCCGGCCAGCGTGGAGTACATCTTCTCGGCGAAGCGGTGCTCGTGCGCCAGGAGGCAGCGCGCTCCGTCGGTGATGAGCATGATGACGACGGGGTCGGTGCGCGGGAACCAGTCGGTCTTGCAGGCCCAGCACTTGCGGCGCCAGCCGCCGTCATTGACGAGGGTCAGCCCGCCGCAACGGCCGCAGCAGCGGGCATTCTCGTGCCACTGGGCGAGCGCGCGGGCCTGGCCGCACAGCGACAGCTCCTCGGGCGACATGATGCCCTGCATGGCGAGCGATCTGAGATCGACGATGGGGCGCAGCTTTTCCACAGCCCCGGGCACGTGGCGGGTGCGGTGCTCGGTGACGGCGAGGGCAAAATGGCCGCCGAGGCCGTCGTCGACGCCGAGAAACAGCGCCTCCTCGACAGGCAGCCTGAACTCGGCGAGGTCCTCGAGCGAGAACCAGGCCAGCTTGGCGGTCGTGCGCTCGGGATTGGAGCGGATCACCGGCTTGAGATCGGCGAGCAGGAGGAAGCGCGCTCCGGGGGCGTTCTGCTTGGACTTGATGAAGTCCGCGTCGCTGCGCTTCAGTGCAAGCCGATCGAGCATCAGCGTGGCACCGACGGTGGGCATCGAGGAGGCTCCCTGCTGGACGGGCGAGATTGAGCACAGCGCGCCCGGCCGTGCAACGCATTGTGTGCAGTGAATGCAGCACAATAGCGCATGGGTTGATATTGGGGGGACAATCGTAGGATAATTCGGCGGGAGGTTGGCGGCGGACGTGTCCCTCGCCAACCGGGTCAGGTCCGGAAGGAAGCAGCCCTAACGAGCCAGATGCGGGTCGTTGTCCAGCCTCCCACTGCCCGTCTTCCCGGCTACAGCCGCTCGGCTGCCGGACGAGCGACTCGAGAGCTAGCGTCAGATTGCGCAGGCTCACGTTCAACGCGGGCGTGCCGAGCAGGGCACCCCAGCTCAGTCGAGCCGCTCGCTGAGCCCTGGCGGATCTGGATCCCCCTCGCGGGGATGACTCGGAGTAAGGCGACAGCGCGCCGGCCATGGCGAAGAAGAGGACATCGACCACGCCGGAAGGCGACGCCATGCGCCACCGAGGCTCCTCCGGCGCAGCGGAGCGCTGCCCGTGGCAGCTCCGAGGCCCGCCGAGCCGGCGAAGGCCCACTACGTCGTGCTGGCGCGCAAGTACCGGCCGGCCACCTTCGACGATCTGATCGGCCAGGACGCCATGGTGACGGACGCTGAAGAACGCGTTCGCCACCGACCGCATCGCCCAGGGCTACATGCTGACCGGCGTGCGCGGCGTCGGCAAGACCACGACCGCCCGCATCCTGGCG
The DNA here is from genome assembly GCA_963758625.1 of uncultured Alphaproteobacteria bacterium. Classification (GTDB taxonomy): domain Bacteria; phylum Pseudomonadota; class Alphaproteobacteria; order Rhizobiales; family Hyphomicrobiaceae; genus AWTP1-13. Next base: position 157,009 of record CAVWWJ010000019.1, read on the forward strand.
CGGGCGCTCGAACTACGAGCGCGAGGGCGTCGACAAGCCCACCTTCGACATGCCCGTGTTCGGCCGCCATTGCGCCGAGATCATGGAAGGGCGCCATCCCGACGTGCTGGAGATGGACGCCGCCTCCAACACCGGCGTCGACAACATGCGCGAGATCATCGAGAGCGCGCGCTACCGGCCGCTGATCGCCCGCTACAAGGTCTACCTCGTCGACGAGGTGCACATGCTCTCCAAGGGCGCGTTCAACGCGCTCCTGAAGACGCTGGAGGAGCCGCCCGAGCACGTGAAGTTCATCTTTGCGACCACGGAGGTGCGCAAGGTGCCGGTGACCGTGCTCTCCCGCTGCCAGCGCTTCGATCTGCGCCGCGTCGAGGTGCCGCTGCTCGTCGAGCACTTCCGCGAGCATCGTCGCCAAGGAGGGCGCCGAGGCGGACGACGAGGCGCTCGCGCTGATCGCCCGCGCCGCCCAGGGCTCGGTGCGCGACGGGCTCTCGCTGCTCGATCAGGCGCTGGCCATGGGCGCGGGAAGCGTCGAGGCTGCGCAGGTGCGGGCGATGCTCGGCCTCGCCGACCGCGGGCGCCTCTTCGACCTCGTCGAGCGACTGCTTGCGGGCGCCGCCGGCGAAGCGCTCGAGCTGTTCGCACGCCTGCATCGCGATGGCGCGGAGCCGCAGCAGATCCTGGGCGACCTGGCGGAGGTCGTGCACGCCGTCACCCGCGCCAAGGCGTTCGGCCGCGATGCCGCGAGCGAGGGGCTCTCGGCCGAGGAGCGGCGCCGTGCCGCCGAGCTGGGCGCGCGCCTGTCGATGGCGATCCTGTCGCGCGCCTGGCAGATGCTGCTCAAGGGCCTGGAGGAGACGGCCGACGCCCCGAACCCGACGGCGGCGGCCGAGATGGTGCTGATCCGCCTTGCCTATACGGCGGACCTGCCGCCCCCCGACGAGATCGTAAGAGCATTGGGAGGCAACGGCCCTGCGGCGCAGCCCGGCGCGAGGCCCGCATCGCGCCGGCGCCGGCAGCGACTGCCGCGTCTCGCCGCCGGGCCTGCAGCGGGCGCGCTGCGCGATGCCGCGATGGCAGGAGCGAGACGGGCGACCCGGTCGACAACGGCGATGGACGGAGGGCTCGGACGCTGACGCCGGGCGCACGCGATCTGACGAAAGCCTCGACGTGGCAGGCAATTCCTTGCCGGCGGTGCGATCGTTCGCGCGAAGTGGTGGACCTGGCAGGGGCGCGGCGCGAGGCGAAGCTCAAGGTAGCATCTGGAGGAGCACGTGAGCCTCGTCAAATTCGACCCTGTCGGCAGCATCGAGCTGCATCTGCTCGCCGGCGCGCCGAAGGAGCTCGCCAACGAGCTGCGCGAGAAGCTCAACGCCTGGACCGGCAAGCGCTGGGTGGTTGCTCTCAGCAAGACGCCGGGCGAGCGCCCGATCGGCGAGGTCCAGCGCGAGCGCGAGGCCGCCGAGCTGCGTGCGATCAAGGATCATCCTGCCGTCGCCGCCGTGCTGCGGCAGTTCCCCGACGCGGAGATCAGAGCTGAAACCGCTGCCGGGCGCGAAGCCAGGCGATACCGGAACTGGGTGAGATGGTGAGTGGTGAGATGGTGAGATGGCGGTTGGCGCCGTGGCGACCGCCGGCATTTCACGGAACATGGAATGCAGAAGCCAAAGCTCGGCCCCGGAGGCGACCCAGCCGAAACTCACCATCTCACCACTCACCATCTCACCAGTCACCAAGGCGGAGCGATCATGAACCTGATGAAAATGATGAAGCAGGCCCAGGAGCTCCAGGGCCGCATGCAGCAGATGCAGGAGGAGCTGGCCTCCCTGCAGGTCGAGGGGCAGTCGGGCGGCGGCCTCGTCAAGGTGACCCTCAACGGCAAGATGGAGGCGCGCGCGGTCAAGATCGACCCGAGCCTCATGAAGCCCGAGGACGCCGAGATGCTGGAGGACCTGATTCTCGCCGCGCTTCCAGGACGCCAAGGGCAAGGTGGAGGCCGCCGTGCAGGCCAAGATGCAGGAGGTCACCGGCGGCCTGCCCCTGCCGCCCGGTCTCAAGCTGTTCTAGGACGAGTTCCCTCTTCCAGGCTTCTTCAGCATGGGGAGAGGGCTGGGTGAGGGGCAGCGCAAGCTCCGAACCTGTGTGTCCCTGCCCCTCAACCCTGCCCTCATCCTGAAAGCTGGGAGAGGGCGTCGGAGCACCATGGCCAGACAGATCGCAGGGCCGGAGATCGAGCGGCTGATCGCGCTGCTGGCGCGGCTGCCGGGCCTCGGGCATCGCTCTGCGCGCAAGGCGGCGCTGGCGCTGCATCAAGCGGCGCTCCGACCTGCTGGAGCCGCTGGCGGCGGCGCTCGCCGAGGCCGCCGCCAAGATCGTCGCCTGCGCGACGTGCGGCAACGTCGACACGCTGAGCCCCTGCACCATCTGCCGCGACGCGCGCCGCGACGCCTCTCTGATCGTGGTGGTGGAGGAGATCGGCGACCTGTGGGCGCTGGAGCGGGCGGGCGTGGTGGAGGGCCTCTATCACGTGCTGGGCGGGCATCTCTCTCCGCTGGACGGCATCGGGCCGGAGCGACCTCAACATCGGCAAGCTGATCGAGCGCGCGGTGCCCCCGGTGCAGGAGATCCTGCTGGCCCTCAACGCCACGGTCGAGGGCCAGTCGACGGCGCACTACCTCACCGAGCAGCTGCAGGGTCGCGGCCTGAAGGTGACGCGCCTGGCGCAGGGCGTGCCGATCGGCGGCGAGCTCGACTACCTCGACGAGGGCACGCTGGCCGCCGCCATCAAGAGCCGGCGTACGCTTTGAGCGGCCGGGGCGGGGCGCTGCGGGCAAGACGGGTCTCCGCGGCGGCCGGACTATTCACAATGTCAAAGAGCTGCGGGCCCATGGGACACCATGGGGCACCGGTCGCCCCCCCGCCTGGCGCCGGGGAGCGCACCAGATGCGGAGCAGCGACGGGCGAATTGAACCGGGTTGGAACGGCGGGAGAAAAGGGCAGTCTCGAGAGTCGGCTCTTGGAGCACCGGTATGAGCCACATTCCCGGTTAAGACGCCCTTTCCTCGTCGCCGGAAAGCCCGTCATTGGGTTAAGCTCCCGACAATCCACATGCCCCGCTATCGCGTCATCCTCGAATACGACGGCACGCCGTTCGTCGGCTGGCAGGTGCAGGCGCGGGGGGCCTCGGTGCAGGGCCGGCTGGCCGAGGCGGTCCGCGGTTCTCGGGCGAGACCGTCTCGCCGCGGGGCGCAGGCCGCACCGATGCCGGCGTGCATGCGCTGGGCCAGGTCGCCCATTTCGACCTCGAGCGCGCATGGCCGCCGGAGACGGTGCGGGCCGCAGTCAACTTCCACCTGAAGCCCGGACCCGATCGCCGTCCTCGAGTGCGCCGTGGTCCCTGCAAGCTTCGATGCGCGCTTCAGCGCGCTGGCACGGCACTACCGCTACCGAATTCTGGCGCGACCGGCGCCGCCGGTGCTCGACCGCGACCGGGTCTGGTGGGTGCCGCAGCCGCTCTAGCGCGGCCGCCATGGCCGAGGCGGCCGGCGTCCTCGTCGGGCGGCACGACTTCACGACCTTCCGCGCCGCCGGCCTGCCAGGCCAGGTCCCCGGTCAAGACGCTGGACCGGCTCAGCGTGACGGCGGCGGGCGAGGAGATCCTCATCGAGGCGTCGGCGCGCTCGTTCCTGCACAACCAGGTGCGCTCCATGGCGGGCTCGCTTGAAGCTGGTCGGGCGAGGGCAAATGGAGCGCGCGCACGATCTCGAAGCCGCCCTCGCCGCCAGGGACCGCGCCGCCTGCGGCCCGGTGGCGCCCGCCTGCGGGCTCTATCTCGTGAAGGTGGATTACGCACCACTTCAGGGGGCCGGCATCCAATCGGGAGGTAGCCATGCATGAGAAGGTCAATCTGGCGCAGGCGCTGGCCACGTTCTCCGAGCTCTGGTCGCCGCGGACGGTTGCACTGTTCAACGGCCACGACATCATGGTCGTCAAGGCGATGGGCGAGTTCGTCTGGCACCGGCACGAGGAAACGGACGACTTCTTCCTGGTGCTTGCCGGCAGCCTCGACATCGAGCTGCGCGAGCGCACCGTCACGCTGGGGCCGGGCGAGCTCTACGTGGTGCCCAAGGGGGTCGAGCATCGCACGGTGGCGCGGGAGGAGGTGCATCTCCTGCTGATCGAGCCGACCGGCACGCCGAACACCGGGGATAGGCGCACCGCCGCTTCGCGCAAGGTGATCTGACCGGTGCATCCTCAGCATCGACGCGCCGAATTCCACGGTCACCAGCCGGCGCGCCATCGGCTATAACGTCGCCCATGCGGACGTGGCGAAACTGGTAGACGCACAGGACTTAAAATCCTGAGGCGGGAGGCCGTGAGGGTTCGAATCCCTCCGTCCGCACCAGTACTTAGAACACTTTCTGCCCCCATTTCTTGCAGCAAATTGCCCAGCTGCATGCTGCAAGAGATTGGCAAGGGTTACCAAGCACTAACAGCGGTTACCAACGATCCACCCAAGCCGGAGCGAATAGCGCAGTTGCAGCAAGAGACGCTGCAAATAAGGGCGTATACAGTTAACGCCTGGGTACCCTCTTCCGCACTCTCATTGTTTTGGCGAAGAAGGGCTTCCGCTCAGTGAGGGTGCCCCAGCGCCTCATGACATCGGGGAGTCCGTCAACGGATCGCTCGCCATTGGTCGTCGGCGAACAACGTACGGGCGCGCTCGCGCGGGTCGACGAGGGCGCGCATCAGGTCGAGCGCGACCAACTCCGCCGCACCAGGGGCGTTCTCAGGTAGCGGCGCACCGGGTCGCAACGCCTGGAAGAGGAAGCTGAGGGCCTTGATGGCGTCGTCGAAGTATTGCTCGGGCTTGTAAGGATCACGTCTGATTTCGTGGAGCACGCGCGCAACCTGCTCTCGCCGCCACGGGGCCCAGCACAGCATGACCCGGGCGATCAGCATCAGATAGGCGCCTAATTCCACGCCGTACGTGAGCTTGAGAACCTCGGGAAGCAGCCCCTCCCGGTCGCGGACGTACTCCAGCCGGTCGATGATCTCCTGGTTCAGAGAGACGCGGCGCGACTTGGCCGCCTCCTCGAGCGCACGCCGCAGCTCCTCCGGATCCTCAGCGTGAGATTGACCGTGGCCGTCTCCTCGCGCTCGCGCGCCCTGGCCGCCAGACGAGCTGAAATGAGGCCGCCCCGTGGCGCCGGCTGGCCGGGGCCCGATTCGTCGGCGTTCATGTTTGCACCCTCTTCGAGTGTGGAAGTTGCATCGTTTTAGGTAGCGTGGCATGTGAGGTCCCGCGCGATCCGCCTCCAGCGTAAATTGCATCGTGCATACCAGCAGCTTTGACGCCGAGTTTGGAGTGAACCCATCATGGCAGGCACTCACACCTACACCCAGGCGTCAGCGTCTCGGCATCTAACCGCCCATGAGATCAGAGGGCTGAATCTGGCCGAATATCGCCGCGTCGGCTACGCGAGATCGCCCGGTTCCGAGGCGAGCCGGTCGAGCGCACCCGCTACCTGATCGCGCAGGAGAGGATTTCGATCTACCGCTGAGGGGTCGACGATCATTGCGTCTGAGGTACGCGCTGGAGCAAGGCGCACATGGCCGCTGCAGCCGTGGCAAGCCGGTCGCGGCGGCATCCTCGGAGGCCTCGCCAGATGCAGGCCCCCGAACGCAAGCGGGCGGGCCGCTGAGGCAGGGCCATTCAAGATTCTGCCCGGTAACAAGGGTGACGGCCTCGGCGCGATCTTCGCGGAAGTTCTCGCGGGCCTCGGGCACGGAGATGCCGCGCGAGCGGATCAGCCATAGCACAAGGTTTCGCAGGGCCGCGAGCGCACGGGCTCCGGCGCGGACGCGGCAGCGATCCTCGTTCATCGATACGTCCCGAACCCAGTGCAGCTTGTTCTCGATGCCCCAATGGCCGCGCGACAGCTCAATAGCTGCTCAGGCCCGGCTTCAGCGGCCGGCAGGCTGGTGACGACATAGGCGACCTCGACGCTCTGCTTGTCGCGGACCCGGCGCGTGCGCTCGATGCGGGCCACCTGGGCGGCACCCGGCCATTGCAGATGCGGCACGACCTCCGCGCTGGTCGTTATGGTGCGCGTCTCGATCCGGCCATGCTCCTTGCCGGTCGTCTCGGCCTTGGCCAGATCAGGCGGCGCGACGGGCACCGCCCCGTCGTGACCTGAGGGGGGAAAGATCGCCGAAGCTCTCGGCGATGTTGGCTTTCAACTCGGGCTGGTTGTCTTTGACAACGAACAGATAATGCCCGTTGGCATCTCGGATGTATCGGCACATTCGCGCTGGCAGAAGATCGCATCCCCGGTGATGACGGCGCCGTCGAGCGGCAGCTCCTTGAGGAGCGCCATCGCTGCCACAATCTCGTTCTGGTCGGGCTCGACCACCAGATCGCCGACCACCACGCCGAGTTCGGCAACGAAGGCAGACAGCACATGCAGCGGCCTGGCATCCAGGCGCCGGCTGCCCTTGAGCGTCTTGCCATCGATGGCGATGTGGCGTGCGCGGTCCTCTCCCAGAGCGAACTTGCCGAGCGTGGCCGCCAGGGCGTCGGCATCGAGCGACTTGAAAACGTAGTGATATGTCGCGTGGCAAGGAGCCTTGCCGTCCTCGATCCCGAGCAGGCGCAGCGCCTCAGGCTTCAAGCGCCGGCCCCAGCGGAAGATCGCCCTCAGATCATTGGCGCCGGCCAGCATCGCCCCGATCGAGATGCCGAGCAGCGACCGCAGCTTGTACTGCTGGCCCTGCAAACCGCGCCTGTCCGGCACCTCGCCGAGTGCGCCCCACAATGTCCTGCTCATCGCCGTCACCTCCAAGTTGGTGACCGTGCGATAGAATCTGATTTGCGGGACTTGTCAGCCCGGCAAGGGTGCGGTTCTTTGAATCACCCTGACCATCGTGCCCCGCCGCTTGGCGCCCGAGTGCGTCCGGCATATCGTGCGCCAGCGAATCAAGGCCTACAGCGTCGCCACCGGCAAGCCCCTCGAGGACGCGCTGCGGCTCGCCAAGGAGTACAGCGGGCACAGCCTCAGGCGCGGCTTCTGCACCTCTGCCAGCCGCGCCAAAGTCCCCTTCGCGGACATCCGCCGGCGCAGTCGGCACCGGAGCGACAAGACCCTCACGACGTACATCGCTGAGGCCGAGGGCCGGCAAAGCCGAGCCTTCACGAAGATCGGATTCTGAGATGAACACGGAGACCATCACCATCCCCCCCGACCTCGACATCGCCGACGCGCTCCGGGCGGCCTTCCCCTTGGGGGCCCGCCTCGTCGCGCTGGAGGGCGGCCTGCCCATCTTCATCATCGGCGCCAAGGCGCTGATGACCAGCCCGCAGCTCGCCGCCGAGGCACTCGATCCCGCGGCACTCTCGAGGTAGGGCACCGCCCTGCAGGTCCTGGGGCAGCAGCACCAGGCGGTCGGCGAGAGGATGGTCGAGATCGCCGAGGAGAGGGGCGCGCACGGAGCGAGCACGTCCGCTAGAGCCAGTTCGGGGGCCGACACACAACACACCGATGTAGACTCCATCGCTTCGCGCGCGCGGGCACGGAGCGCCCATGATGGCTAGCCTCACCGCGAAGCAGCGTGCGTTCGCCCGCGCCATCGTTCTGGAGGGCCTCGGCCCCAGCGCAGCGTACCGCCGCGCCTACGGCAGCACGATGGGCGCCGACGCCACTGCGAGCAACGCCAAGCGCACCGGGCGCCGGCCGAACGTCAAGGCCTACATCGCCGAGCTGCGCGGGGACGCCGCCGCTGGCGAGCACGGCCTCACCCCGGAAGCGGCCGCGTTCGCCTTCTTCGTCCTCGAAGGCGCAGACCCGGCGAGCGCGTTCAAGCGGGCCTACGCCGTGCCAGCCAACACCGCTCCAGACCTGGTGGAGCGCAACGCGAAAGCACTCCTCGGAAGCCCCAAGGTCGGCGCCCGGCTCGCCGAGATTCGGGCGCGGCTCGGAGCGCATCGCACATGACCCCGCAATACACTCCCGTCCGCGCGGAGTTGCCGTCTGGCGAAGGAACCATGCGCACGCCCCGTTTCGACACTCCTGTAGCACTCCGCCCCAGGACTCCGAACAGCGCGCCGCGCGCGAGAACGCGCAACCCACGGCCGCACAAGGACAAGGCCGCTTCCACGCTCAAGAGCAGGCGGCGGAGCGGAGGGGATCGGCGCAGAAAGCGCCTCCATCGGAGTCACGATCCAGGAGTTTCCGGGAGTTTTTTAAGTCTCACGCGCGCACGCGCGCGCGAAGGCACGACGGGAGTCAATTTTTGCCCGTCCCGACAAAGCTTGAGGCGATGATGCTCGACGACGACACGGAACCCCGCGCCCTGGCGGCCGAGTTACAAGCGAGGGAGATCCCGGCGGAGGAGCAGGCGGGCCCCACGCTCTCGCGTCTGGTGGTCGAACGGGACCAACATCGCCGACCGAGCAGGCGCGGCAAGCCAAGCGGGGTCGCCGCCAGCACCATTGCCCGACACCGCCATAGAGGTGCCGCCCTTGACGCTCGCCGAGTTCGTCGAAGGTCTGTAGACTCCCAGTCGTGATCGTAGCGTCCAGTGTCCCCACAAAAACTCGGAGACCGCCAATGGGCGCTGAAATCTCGATCCGAACGCTCGCGGAGGTCAGCAAGATCGACCCGTCGACCGCGCGCTTGCCGGCGACCTACGAGAACGCCAAGAAGGCGCTGGCCGAATGCGAGAACATCGACGAATGCAAGACCTGGGCTGACAAGATGCAGGCGCTCGCGTCCTACGCGAGGCAGGCCGACGACGACGAGCTCCACAACATCGCGCGCCGCATCCAGGGCCGCGCGGTGCAGCGGTGTGGGCAGCTCCTCCAGGAGTTCGACGCGCGGGGCGGGGACCGGAGCAAAAGTGCCGATACCGACACTTTCGCTCAAGATCGCAACGGTGCCCATACCGGCACGCCTTCCCGACGCGCGGCCGCTGAGGCGGCGGGCATGTCCAAACGCCAGCAGGTAACCGCCACCCGGGTGGCCAACATCCCGGCCGCCAAGTTCGAGGCCGCCATCGAAAGCGAAAACCCACCTTCAATCACGACGCTCGCGGAGGCCGGGAAGAAGGCGCAGGCGGCGCTGGGCTTCGACTACCTCGAGGGCCGTGACCCGGCCCAGTTCAACGCCGCCATCCACACGCTCGGAGCGATCCGGCAGTTGGCCGAGAAGTGCGCGGCACACCGGCCCGCGTTTGTCGCCGCGGGCGTTGACCCGAACGAGGTCATGGAGGTGCAGAACCTCGTGGCGCGCGTCGACGAATGGCTGCAACTCTTCTTCGGCGAGCTGGAGACCGACGGATGAGCTACGCCGAGACACTCGTCACCGAGATCAACGTCCTCCTCGATCGGTTGGCCGACGAGGGCCAGCCCTGGCGGCCGGGGTGGATAGCCAACGCGATCGTCGTGGGCCATCTGCCCGGCCTCAACAAGAAATCGAAGCACGCGATGTTCTGGCGCCACTGCGGCTATTCCGAGGTGCGCAAGCAGGTTGGGGAATGCATCGGCCGGCGCACGAGCCCGGCAGCCGCCGCGGCGGCCGACGAGGAGGAAGCGCCCCGCCTGCCGGGCTTCGAGCACGCCCGTGCCTACTACGCCGTGCGGAGAGGCGGCGAGATCATCGGCGTCCACATCCTACAGATGACCGTCCGCGAGTTCGACGAGAAGATCGCACGCTGCGCAAAAGGGCCGTGACCGAGAACGCGCACGCTGACGAGCTGGAAAAGATAAAGCGCCTGATCCACTTCCGCGGCGGGGAGGCAGTGGCATGAACGGCATCATCGAGATCGGCGGCCCGGCGAGAACGCCCGTTATGCGGCAATCGCGTAGCTACACCGAGAGACTGATCGGCAAGCGCGCTTACGACAAAAGAGGGGACTTCGCTCGGGCGGTGGCCGCCGGCGCCAGCCTGTCGGACGCGTGACTGCTCGAAGATGGCGACGAGCACGATCAACGCGAATCCAACCCGCGCATCAGAGCTTGATCACCGACGTTTTCGGGCCTCGCCTACGCCACTGCACGATCCATCACATCCTGCCCCGTCGCTACGCGAAGGACCGGTGTCGCAAACCCGCGCGCAGTGCTTGGCTTGGGTGTAGCGCCCTGACCCCGCCGCAGTAGCGCATTGAGCCAATCCCGTCCGCCGCATCGCAGCGATTCCGTCCGGTTCCAGAGGCACTTACTCCGTACGGTACGGCGGCCAGCAGGTCCGCACTTGACCCACAACAGGCATTCGCTGCGCCGCAGCACCTTTCCTATCCCACGCATGACACGCCGTCCTCCATCACGCGGCCGCCAAAGTCGTTCGCTAGTCACACACTGGGTGCATTTTGATTGTGACATTGCTGGAGGTGGGAATTGCTCGCTCAGACTCAGGCTGCTGCCGGCGGCGATCAGAGGCCGCCAGCCAAGACCCGCGTGTTCATCTCCTACTCCCGCAAGGACGTCGTGTTCGCGCGCCGTCTGGTCGCCGCGCTGGAGGCCCGCGGCATTGAGGCGAAGATCGACGAGCGCGACCTGCCAGCGCTGGAGGACTGGAAGCGCGAGCTGCTGGGCTTCATCCGCGGCGCCGACACCGTGGTGTTCATCGTCAGCCCGAGGTCGATCGCGTCGCCCGTGTGCGAATGGGAGGTGGCACAGGTTGCTGTCCACGACAAGCGGCTGGCCCCGGTGGTGCTGGAGCGCGTCGCAGACGACAAGGTTCCCCCCGAGATCGCCAGTATCAACTACCTCTACTTCGATCCGCCCAGCGACTTCGAGACCCAGACCGATAGGCTCGCAGCAGCGCTGCTGACCGACGCCGATTGGCTCAAGGACCACACGCGTTTGAGCGAGCTTGCCCGCCGCTGGGAGGCCGATGGGCGCGCAAACGCGCAGCTCCTGCGCAGCGCCGAGATCGACCGCGCAGCCGCCTGGGCCGAGCGGCGTCCGCAGACTGCGCCCGCAATCCCCGAGAGCCTGCGGAAATTCCTGGCGGCGGGCCGCAAGTTCGAGCAGGAGACCCGCGACCACCTGCGCCGCACCGCCGGGCGCGCCTTCGTCAAGCCGGCCGAGGAGGCGCTGAACGAGGGGCGGCACGAGCACGCGCTGCGGTTGGTTGCGGCTGGGGCGCTGCGGGCGGATGACCTTGACCTGGAGTTGGTGCCCGAGCTTTGGACCCCTGGCGCGCGGGCGATGTTCGGGAGCCGGACGCGCGTGGTGCTGAAGGGGCATTCGCGTGGCGTCAAACGCGCATCGTTCAGCCCCGATGGGCAGCGGATCGTGACGGCGTCTGACGACCACAGCGCGCGCATCTGGGATACGGCGACCGGCGAACCCATCGCTTCCTTGCAAGGCCATACTGACAGGGTGTGGATCGCTTCGTTCGACCCCATTGGCCATCGGATCGTGACCGCGTCTGACGATAGGACCGCGCGCATCTGGGATGCGGCGACGGGAAAACAGGTCGCCGCCTTGGAGGGTCACACCAACGATGTGCCGAGCGCGGCGTTCGGCCCCGATGGCCGGTGGATCGTGACCGCGTCTTCGGACAACAGTGCACGCATCTGGGATGCGTCGACGGGACAACAGCTCGCGCTCTTGCAAGGTCATACCGACAGCGTACTGAGCGCATTGTTCAATCCGGATGGCCAGCGCATCGTGACCGCGTCTTCGGACAACAGTGCACGCATCTGGGATGCGTCGACGGGACAACAGCTCGCGCTCTTGCAAGGCCATACCAGCAGTGTGCTGAGCGCGACGTTCAGCCCCTGTGGCCAACGCATCGTGACCGCGTCCGACGACACCACCGCGCGCATCTGGGACGCAGCGACGGGCCAACAGATCGCCACCTTGCAAGGCCACGAATACCCAGTTCATTGTGCGTGGTTCAGCCCCGATGGCCGACGGGTTGTCACCGCCTCTGACCACCTGGTTATTGGGTCTTCCAACAACATCGCGCGCATCTGGGAAGCGGAGACGGGACAACAGGTCGCGCTCTTGCACGGGCATACCGACAGGGTGCTGAGCGCGTCGTTCAGCCCCGATGGCCATCGGATCGTGACCGCGTCCGACGACAGGACCGCGCGCATCTGGGATGCGGCGACGGGAAATGAGATCGCCTCATTGCAAGGCCATACTGACGCGTTGCGCAGCGCATCGTTCAGCCCCAATGGCCATCGGATCGTGACCGCGTCTGACGACAGGACCGCGCGCATCTGGGATGCGGCGACGGGAAAACAGGTCGCCGCCTTGGAAGGTCACACCAACAATGTGCCGAGCGCGGCGTTCGGCCCCGATGGCCGGCGGATCGTGACCGCGTCTTGGGACAACAGCGCACGCATCTGGGATGCGTCGACGGGACAACAGCTCGCGCTCTTGCAAGGCCATACCGGCGGCGTACTGAGCGCATTGTTCAACCCGGATGGCCAGCGCATCGTGACCGCGTCTTCGGACAACAGTGCACGCATCTGGGATGCGGCGACGGGACAACAGCTCGCGCTCTTGCAAGGCCATACCAGCAGTGTGCTGAGCGCGGCGTTCAGCCCGGATGGACAGCGGATCGCGACCGCGTCGTACGATAACAGCGCGCGCCTCTGGGATGCGGCGACGGGAAATGAGATCGCTGCCTTGGAAGGTCATACCAACCATGTGCTGAGCGCGTTGTTCAGCCCAGATGGCCGGCTGCTCGTGACTGCGTCCATGGACAACACCGCGCGCCTCTGGGATGCGGCGAGGGGAGATGAGATCGCTGCCTTGGAAGGTCATACCAACCATGTGCTGAGCGCATTTTTCAGTCCCGATGGCCAGCGGATCGTGACCGCATCTAGCGACAATAGCGCGCGCATCTGGGATGCACCGTCGGGCCAGTAGTTCGCCGCCTTGGAGGGCCACACCAACAGAGTAGAGCGTGTGTTGTTCAGCCCCGATGGGCAGCGGATCGTGACTAAGTCTATCGACGGCACCGCGCGCATCTGGGATGCGGCGATGGGGAAACAGATCGTCGTGCTGGACGGTTTCCTAATGTCGCTCAGCCCCGATGGGCAGCTGATCGTAACCGCGCCTCTCGACAACACCGCGCGTATCTCGGATGTCTCTCGAAGCGAGCCGATCGCTCGAGAGCGTTCCATTGTCCTGACTGCGGTGCTGGCGCGTGGCGTCGGCTGGCGCACCGACGCGGAAAGCGCCGATCTGCTGATGCAGGATGCGCCGAAGGACCTGTACGCCAAGGCCCGCATGCGGCTGCTCGATCCGCAGAAAGTTTCGCCCGAGGAGATCGCCCGGCGCGAGCAACTACTGGAGCAGACCATCGCCGACCTGCGCGCGCCGCTGCACCCCAACTGCTACCTCTCGCCCACCCAGTTCGCGGAGAAGTTCGGTCTGCCCCCGCCGGCGATCGCTGCGGAAGGCGCTGCGGCAGCGGTGCCCGCAGCCAGCCCGGAGCCAGCAATTGCCGCGAAGCCTGCCGGGAGCACCGCGAAACCGGCGCCCCAATAGCGGCATTCCTGGCTGCTATGGCTCGCTCTCGCGTGGGCTTTGGCCGCCACCGCACTCGCCGGCCTTTCGGCAAGCGGGACCGTCTGGCGGTAATTGAACCGAGTCGCGACGCAGCTGTTGGCAAACGCGCGACCTATCCGTCCGGCAGGTTTTGGCACAGGGCCGAAGATCTCGGCGCCGCAGCAAGTCCGACAGCTATCCAGGGGTGCAACGGACGGAGAGTCGCATCCCCTGCCGTCAGCGCCACGCATTTGGCTGACGGCGGCGTTCGTGCCGTGCCCAAGGGAAAGTGCCAACGTCGTCGTGACGGCCGCTGCAGCCCGCTGAGCGCCAGCGACAGACGCTATTGCGGGCAGGGGCTCAGAAACCGCGCTCCAGACGCTACAGCAGCCTTGGCGTCGCATCAAGACCAACTGAACACGCAGATCATCGCAGAAAGGGCCGTCCCCGTGGGGCGGCCTTTTCGCGTTCAGAGGGGCTCCAAACGCAGATGAGGTGCAGCGCTGCAAGCGGGCCAGCAACCCCGAGATGAAAGCTAGCGGACCCGTGATGGAAGCACCGACAGGCCCTGATCACCCACCCAACTCATTGCCGTTGGGGTCGGCCTTTGACCACGGACGAAGAGGCAAGCCGCGCCGTGCACCTCGGTTGCGTACACGGCGTCGTGGGGCGTTACCTAGCGCCGTTCGACATGAGCCAACGTCCGACGCTCACGCTACCGGGCGGCCAGACGGCAGAAGGTCTTCCGGTCGATCAGATTGTCGGCAGACATATGGAAGAGGCGTTGCTGCTGCGCTCGACATGCGATTCAGCAGGCGACGGAATGGCACAGGAGTGGAATTCGTGAACGTCCGGCAACCCGGGTACGGCGGGCGATCGATGGATTTGTCTCGTTGCTGTCCCTTGATTAGTGAGCCTCAGCATCCATATTGCGCTGCAACATATCTTGTTGCAACGCAAAAGGGTGCCCATGGCCGGCATCGGCATCTCGCTCTCCCGCCTGCGGAAGCTGCGCGACCAGTTTGAAAAGCGCCTCAAGGCTGCGGCGGGAAAATTGGCCTGGAGGCCGGCTGCGCGGCCGACCCGGCTCCGCGAGATTGCTAAGTTTGGGAGTAATCCCGGCAATTTGCGCATGCATGCTTACGTCCCGAACGGCGTCGGCCCGTCACCGCCGCTCGTTGTGGCTCTGCATGGCTGCACCCAGACAGCCAACTCTTATGACCGGGGAACGGGTTGGTCCGATCTGGCTGATCGCCTTGGCTTCATACTCATCTTCCCGGAGCAGCAGCCTGCGAACAATCCGAAGAACTGCTTCTCGTGGTTTCTGCCGGACGACACCGCGCGCGATAGCGGCGAGGCGCTGTCCATCCGCCAGATGATTGCGAAAGCAGTTGAGAAATTCGGCGTCGACCGCAACCGCATGTTTGTGACCGGTCTCTCGGCCGGCGGCGCGATGGCGTCCGTCATGCTGGCAACCTATCCGGAGATTTTCGCCGGCGGCGCGATAATTGCCGGGCTGCCTTACGGTTCCGCGTCGTCCGTGCAGGAGGCTTTCGAGGCCATGTTCAATGATCGGGCGCCTTCATCGCGCGCGCTCGGTGACCATGTCCGCGGCGCCTCTAACCACCCTGGGCCGTGGCCAAAGATATCCGTATGGCATGGCACGGCCGATACCGTTGTCCGGCCGTCAAACGCGGATCACATCATCAAACAATGGCTCGATGTCCAGAAGCTAACGGAACGCCCCTCAGGCGAGGAACAGATCGGGCGGCATACCCGCCGCATCTGGAGAGACGCAAGAGGCGACTCGCGGCTTGAAGCCTACAGCATCAGCGGCATGGGGCACGGCGTGCCTATTGCGACGACGGGCGTCGATTCCTGTGGCGTCACCGGCCCGTTCTTCCTTGAAGCGGGCCTCTGCTCTACGTCTCAGATCGCACGTTTCTGGGGACTGGATACCGCCGAAGCCCGGGAGTGGCGGCCGGCGACACGGTCAGGAGCTGGTCGCAAATCTCCAGCACCAAGCCTTCCTGCATTGCCCGCCGGTGATTACGCACCGGCAGATGACATACCGCTCCACAAGGATGCCGGATCTCACGACAAGCATTCGGCAATTGACCCCAATGCGGTGATTGCTGCCGCGTTCAAAGCCGCCGGCCTACCCGCGCCAGAAGAAACTGGCCAACCTGGCTCACGCAGGGTCGATCCCGGTGGCATCATCGCAGCGGCACTGAAAGCGGCGGGCCTCACGCGCAGCTAGGTGGCCAGACCGACGCCCGACAAGATACGCCGCCCTGGTCTGACGTCTTGGTACGGATGCGGCGCGCGCTATAGGTTAAATTGTTGGTGTGAGAGGCGGGGCCTTGGACGACGCGCAAATGCGCTTGAGGTCGTGCGGCCAGGAAGCGAAGCGGGGTCAGGGTGCGGCTCAGCAATTGCCATAACTTCCATGACTTTCGCGAGCTGGCGAGGCGGCGGCTGCCTGGCCCAATCTTCAACTGCATCGATGGTGCTGCCGACGACGAGGTGACGCATCGCCGGAATACGGCAAGCTTCGAGCGCTGCGACCTGGTGCCCAATGTGCTGCGCGGCGTTGAGACTTGCCGTTTGCCTAGACTAGTTAGCAACCGGAGGCCAAACAGCCCGACCCAAGTTCGATTGTCCAACAAAAGCCGTCGGGTGCGAAATCCGCGGCAACCTTGGCTTCGAGTGCGTGTGCAACGACCTGCTCAGTGATAGTGCTGCCGAAGCCTACATGAGATCGCGGCGGTACGCGTGGCCCGTTGCTTTCGCGCCAGCTCAGACGCAAGCCACCGTCACCACCGTTCTTGAAGGTTTCCCAACTAACAGTGACGTGTCCCGTCGGGACTGACCACGCCCCGTATTTTGCGGCGTTCGTTGCCAGCTCATGCAGGGCGAGGCCGACATGCTCCGCAGCGTTCGGTGTGAGAAAAACATCTGGCCCTTCGAGCCTCAGGCGCAAACCCACCTCAGCAAAGGGCTGCAAATGGAGGCGCACGAGTTCAGCAAGTCTGGCGCGTTTCCAGCCCCCGCCGAGGAGCAGATCATGGGAGACCGCCATAGCGCGCAAGCGCTGACCGAAGCTCTCTTGGAACTCGCCGACCGTCTTGACTGAGCGCGCCATCTGAGCAGCAATGGCCTGGATGACGGCGAGCAGATTCTTGGTGCGGTGCGTGCTCTCCTGCAGCAGGAATTGGATGTGATCCTGTGCTCGATTGCGTTCACTGACGTCCCTCGCTATGACCGAAATTCCTTCCGGCATGCCCGCATCTTCGAATCTTGCTACGCTGATCGCGACCTCAATCCGCTCGCCGACCTTGGCGATCTGCACAGTTTCGAATTGGGACTGCTTCGCCTCCACTAGAGATCTGGAGGAAAGGTTCGAGCCCGGCTCCAGGGGGAAAAGCACGTCCACCTTGCGGCCGATGATTTCCCCAGGGGTGTACCCGTATAGCCGCTCGGCGGCTTGGTTCCAGGTCGTGATGGTCCCGTCGGGGCTCAGGCTGTAGATAGCATCCGCCGATGAGTTGATGATGGCCTCGTGGCGCCGGCGCAACTCTTGGCGCGTGAGATCGGTGACGATCACACAATGCACCTTTGTGTCGTCGACCGTCAGTGGCGTCGAGGACATATACACGTTCCTCACCTGGCCACGACCGGTGCACAGGCGGACGTCATGGCCCGAGCTCCCGGCGCTCGCAAATAGGCGGGAAACGTGCCGGTCAGCTGCGTCGGCAATCAAGTCGATCAGGTCAACGCCACGAAGGCGTTCGGCTGTAAGGTCCACCATGCGTGCGAACGCAGCATTCGCGTATAGGATGACGCCCTCGGCAGACACCGTGAGCGCACCTTCACGCATCTCTTCCACGAGCAGGCGGTACGGGGTATCGGCGGTCTTGAGAGTGTAGACGACCGGCCCGGTGGCGCCCTCCACGACGATGGCGTCGATCTCGCCGGTCCGGATGGCCCGCAGGGCGTCTTCGGCCTCAGCCAATCGTCCACGAAGGTGCTTAATTCATTGTCCTCAGAGGGGCGCATCACAAGGGGCTACGATGGTGCGTGTGTAGTTTTTGCGGGTCAGACATATCGCCAACCAAGAGCTTGACCGGTTTGGGTTCGTAGCGGATCAGTGTCGGGGAGACGATCACATTGGCCGGCTGCGCTCTTTGGGGTTCCTCGTACAGGTCGACGATTTCGAGATCACAGTTCCCCTGAAGCTCGCGCCCGCAGAATTCCCGTACGTTCGCAACTGCGCGCAGCGACCGCGGGGTGGCACCGGTAATGAAGAGGGTCAGGCCGTAGCGATGAGGGGTCATGGGCGAGTTGCTTTCACTGCCTCGGTCTGGGGCCGAATGTCCAGACCTACGAGAACGCGTTCCTCATTGGAAAGGTCCCCCAGAATCTTCTTGATCGGTTCGGGAAGGCGGCGCACGAGGGTCGGCAGGGCAATTATCTGGTCGCCGGCGGCAAGCTGCGGCTTTTCCACTAGATCGATTACTTCAATTGCATACTGACCATCGAGGTGCTCCTTGCAGATGCGCTTGAGGTTGTTGATCGCCCGCAGCGACTTGTCGGTGTTGCCGGCAACGTACAGGCGCAGGTCCCAATGCTCGGTACCGGATGGCATCATCGTACCTCTTGTCCAGCTGGGGCGGTGTTGGGCGTAACTTCAGTCAGACGTACACCGGCGCTCGTGATGGTCATGCGGCGCACGTCGCTCGAATGCTCCATGCCTCGTGCTTTGACGATGTGCAGTCGGCGCGAGAGATCGGTCTCGGAGCGCAAATTCCTCAGCACGATCCAGGTATCCATAATGGAGGAAAAATCTAGGCCGGTCGGGCCTTCGGCGCCTTGCAGAGCAACGTAAAGGGCCGTGATGCCATGGCTTTTCAGGTAGTCGGCGAGCCGCAGGGCCATGGAGGCGGTTTGATAGTGAGCGCCGCTCGCGACCAAAGCGGAGAATGGATCAACGACCACCACGGAAGGTCTAAAATCCCGCACGGCTTTGAGCATGAGCGCGAGATGCATTTCGAGCCCGCCGAGACTGGGACGTGAAGCCTGGCATCGCAAAAGGCCCTGGTCGATCCATGGCTGCAGATTGATGCCGGTCGACCGCATGTTGCGTACCAGCTGGCTCGGGCTTTCCTCGAAACTGAAGTACAGACATCGCTCGCCACGCCGACAACAGGAGTCGGCAAAGTGCGCGGCGATGGTCGTCTTGCCCGTGCCCGGCCCGCCGCTGAGCAGGATGCTGCTGCCTTTGAAATGTCCCTTGCTCCCGAGCATGGCATCGAGCTCCGACAAGCCGGAGGAGACCCTCTCATCAGTGGCAACATGGGCGAGTTCAAGCGAGGTGATCGGTAGGACAGTGATGCCTTGTTCATCGATCAGGAACGGATACTCGTTTGTTCCGTGGGAGGTGCCTCGATACTTGACGACGCGCAGACGGCGGGTCGAGAGATCGTCGATGATGCGGTGATCGAGCAAAATGACGCAGTCGGACACATACTCCTCAACTCCGTGCCGCGTGAGGCTTTCTTTGCCGCGCTCGGCGGTAATGACCGTCGTCAGCTGGCGGTCCTTGAGCCAATCGAAGAGCCGCCGCAGTTCGGAGCGGACGATGGCTTCATTGGGAATGCCGGCAAACAGCGTATCAATCGTGTCGAGCACGACACGCCGTGCACCCACCCTCTTCACCGCGTAATCAAGTCGAATGAACAGAGCCTCGAGATCGTAATCGCCGGTCTCATGCATCGCCTGGCGATCAATCGTGACATAGTCGGTGGCAAGCATGTTGCGTTGTTCGAGCTCGGGCAGATCGAAACCGAGCGAGGCCACGTTCACGCCCAGGTCGCCAATCCGTTCATCGAATGAAACGAGCAACCCAGGCTCGCTGTGATCGACGGCGCCGCGCACGAGGAAGGTGGTTGCGAGCAAGGTCTTGCCGCAGCCGGGGCCTCCGCACACCAGCGTGGGCCTGCCCGCCGGCAGTCCGCCACCCGTCAGTTCATCCAGGCCGGCAATGCCGGTTGGCACTTTTCGGAGTTGTTCGACCACTGATCAGCCTCCACGCGATCCGGGCTGGTCCTTACAAACGCGCCCGGAACGATGCGTCATAGCACCCTGTCCATTGTTGCGCGGGAAGGCACCCGCTGGCCATCGCAGGCTTCAAGCAGCCATACCACCGCGGCGATGACTTTCACCAGCGGAACTGCATTCGCCCGATGCGGTCCGGGCTCGAACGGGTCGAGCACCGTTCGCTAAGGCTAAGATTGCCCCTGTAGTTGCAGAATCCGGCCCATCGCGGACAGTCATTCCGGGGCATCGCAGACCCGTGTTCCGTGATCGCGGACAGTTTCTGACGGCCGTTCAGGCATAGCGCCTGTCGACATTCGAATCAGCAGATCGGCACCCGCTGTCAACAAGAACAGCGGGGCGGGCGATGGCGACGATGAGAGTGTCGATGAGGAAGATCCGCGAGGAGTTGCGGCTGACGCACGAGCTCAAGCTCAGCGTCCAACCAGTTCCGCCTGTTCCGCGTCAGCCGCTGATCGGCGGCCGCCCGAACATCACCCCATGACGGGCGCGCGCGCGTGCGCGCGTTGGGGGCGTCGGGCTGTTCTGCAGGATTGTCACCTCCGGCCTGCCCCGCCTCCTCGCCCAACTGGCACGCATGGCCTCGGAGCGTTTCTCGCGCAACGCCCTGCGACAGTTGGCAACGCTTTGGTCGAACGCTCTCTGATGGGCGATCTGCTGGACAGCCCTCAGGACGCGTGATGCCTCGACCCGATCGGCAAGCTCCTGGCGCGAGACCCTCCTGCCAAGCCGAACGGCAAGGCACCGGGCCGCATCCGAGAGAATGCCGGCGCCGGCAAACAGCGCCTCAACCACGAGGTCATCGGTGAGTTCATTTTTCGTCATGATGCATCCCTTTCTGTGATCGCCACCGTTCAAGCTCTATCGTTGGGCGGCGGCGTGCGACGGACAACGGCGCGAAGCCTCGACGAAATCTCAACGAAATCTGCTCAAGGACCAGGACCGTGCTCGCGTAGATGGACTGAGCCAGGGAGCCGGCGGCCTGTTCCCGCCGAAGGATGGGGAAACTGGGGGAGGGCCTGTTCTTGCCGGACCATCTACTTGCACGATGATCCGGCGCCGCTCGGCCGGCGAAGTGACGGTCCGGTGCGCGCGCTCAATAGAACCGGAACCTGTGCACCGCGGCCGTGTTTCACGCGAAAAGCCTGTGCGGAGTGCCGGAAGGGTTGCACCCTGGCTCGACGTGGACGAAGAAGCAGTTCGACGGCTTCTGCTCCCAGCCGAAGATCAGCAAGTAACGGATCGCGCTCGTGGAACTCGTCGGCGCGAGACTGGTTTAGCCACCAAGCGTTGCTCACAACGAAAGGAAAGAACTATGGCAACCAGTACCGTACACCCGAACCGTCAGCTGATCTCAAGCGAAGATGTCGAAGGCACCAATGTCTACGACATGGAAGGCAATAAGATCGGCGATATCGACCACCTTATGATCGACAAGACATCCGGCCGCGTGACGTACGCCGTGATGAGCTTCGGCGGCTTTCTTGGTCTCGGCCATAGCCACTATCCGGTCCCGTGGCCCGCTCTGAAATATGACACACAGCTCAACGGCTATGTGACTGGGATCACGGAGAAGCATCTGCAGGATGCACCGGCCTTCAGCGACGATTCGTGGGCCGACAGAAATTGGGAGGCGCAAACCCACAAGCACTATAACGTGGCGCCATATTGGTAGTAGTCACTGGCAGTTTTCCCGCTACCAGACCCACATCGCCACGCTCGCCAGGGAGCGTGGCGATCACGACGGACGAGGAAGGCTGCTCCCTGTCGCGCACGAGAAAGTACCCGATCGGGGCAACCTTGATCGAGCAGCGTGCCAGCCCCGCCGTTGGCCTATACGCTGGTAGAGCAGCGGGTCACGGCCGCCTGCAGGGCTGAAGAACGTCGTGCCGAAGTTGCGGTCGGTGAGCAGCATGCCTGGCTAGTCGGGCTCCTAGTCTAGTGACGCTGCACGCCTACGTGCTGACGGGCATGATCGTGAATTGGGAGCGCGCCGGCCTGTTAAGGTCTCCATCGCCGCTACCGGCTCGGGCCAGTAAGCCAGCTTAGGCGCGTCCGCTCGGGATCGACGGGATGGACATTGAGCTCGAGCGCCCGCAACGCCGCCGGCTCCGATGGCTCAGCCCTCTAGTTATTGCCCGGAGCGGCATATTGCGGATCGGCGAGCAGCAGCCCCAACCTGTCGCGCACGGCATTGCCCGCGGCGTTGCCGATCGCGTTGGGGTCGGCGTTGGTGGCGACGTTCACCGTGACGTTGATCGGGCCTGTGGTCACCGTGACGGTGCCAGGGAACCGCGCTGTCCTGAAGTTCTGGAGCAACCGACCGCCCTCGCCGCGAGCGAGCTCGTCGTCCCTGATTGGCTGCCCGAACCTCTCATTGCGCTTGGACCCGGCGTTCGACGGCGAGGCCGCCGCACCGGGGACGTTCGGGCTGTCTTCGGGCCATGGTTCGTTCTCCGCTACGATGCTGTTGGTGGTGGCTGCTTCACGTTGTCCTCGCCGACTTGGACGTTGCCGGCCGCCACCTGGCCCAGCGCCCGCACGCGAAAATCCATGCGGTCGCCGGACCAGAGCTCTTCCTCCACTTTCAACACCGGAAAGCTTTCTGACGCCTTGCTCAATGCCGGTTTTACACGGCGCAGCGCTTCCTCCTTCCCGAGCTTGTGCCCGATGGTGATGACGAGGGGTTCGGCCACAACCTTAGGCCGCTACTTCTTCCACAGCGCGCCAAGCACGAATCCGATCGCCGCTGCCGCAGCCAGCGTCGTCATCGGCTGTTCCTTGAGAGACTTTTCGACGAACGGTTTGACCTGCCTTGCCGCATCCTGGGCCTTTTCACCGTATTCACGCGCTTGCTGGCTTACATCACCGACCACCTCCTGCGCGCGATCAGCGACGCCCTTGAGCTGATCTGTGGCGGTGTCGGCCATTTCCCGAAGCCGCTCCGCACCCTTCTCGCCGGCGTGCTTTGGAGGCTGTGCCGGATAGCCAGAGCCTTGTTGTGTCATGATTTTCTCCTGTGACGATCATTAGCTCAACGCCACAGGCCGGGCTTGGTTCGCCGCCCTAGCGGACGCGAACGGCCTCACCCTCGATGATGGGACCAGTTGCGCGGCCTAGGCCGCGCTTTTCCATGTGCCTGCGCAACAGCGCCATGTTCTTCATGTTGGCGCGGAACATGAGGCCGAAGGCGTCGCCGACCAACGGGATCGCGCCGATGGTCGTATCCAGGAACGTATTGGCCATCATTCGCGCGATGAGCCACCGGGGTGCACCGAGCTGGCGCGCTTCCCAAATCAGATAGCTCGAGACGAGGCCGGAGATCATGTCACCGGCGACTGGCACCAACCCAATGATGGCATCAAGGCCAAGGCGAATGTTCGTGCCAGGCAGCACAAACGCGCCATCCATGAGCCTGCCCAGCGCTTCCAGGCGCGCCACCGATTCCTCAGTTCAGTCCCACCCAGGAGTGATCTTGAAGCTGCCAGGCATCGTCGTGCCTCCCCTCGGATCGCGAAGATGGGAATGCGGACAGCCGCAAACAAGTGGTGGCGCTTCTGCCGTTTAGGGCCAGGTGCGGCGGGTCCTGATGCCGCCAAAGATCGCAAGCAGCACGACAGCGCCGACCGTGGCCACCACGATCGAGGGTACGTTGAAGCCCTCCTCGTACCGGAAGCCCAAAAGGCTCGAAAAGATGAAGCCGCCGAGGAACGCGCCGATGATGCCGACAAAGAGATTGGTGAGGAGCCCGTGGCTCCGACCGGTAATCCGCCCGGCGAGCCACCCGGCGATGATGCCCACCACGATCCATGCGAGGATGCTCATGAACAGACTCAACTGTTGTTGATCCCTCTCTTTCAAACGTGACTCAGAAAGCCCAAGTTCCTGAACACAAGCGAAGGTACCGTTCAAAGCATTTCCGGGTACTGGCAACCGCTCAAAGCAGGCTTACGAGCTTGCCAGGACCCGCTAAGTTCTCCCGGCACTGCGCATCAGTGCCGCCACCGCAATGCTTTCCGACCGGTGACCAATTCAATGCAGCCCGTAGACCAGATAGATGCAGCTGGTCGGTGCCGTGGCAGCGCCAACACAGTCGAGGGAGGCCCAGCCGCGGACTTGGCGGCCTTGGTATAGACCACGAAGCCGCCGTGGAACACATCGCCGGCACCCTCAGCATCCGCACGCAGGCATGCCAGCGCCCCGGCCGCACAGGATTCCACCGTGGCCACCGAACGACCCTGGGACTTGGCGCAGCGGACGAGCCGCTCCGCTGCCTCCCTCAATGCTGGAGATTGAGCTGACATATCCGGCTGAAACTCTACGGAGGCGCCGGAGTTCCTGTTGAAGGCAGCCAAGCTGGATTCCGGCGGTGATCCTGACAGTCCTCAAAACCGCGATTGGCCAGTGGTTCCGGCACAGGAGTGCACGGCTCGGAGCAGCGCTTGCGTATTACTCCGTATTCTCGATGGGGCCGCTCTTGCTGATCGTAACCAGCGTCGCGGGACTGTTCTTCGGGGCGGACGCCGCGCGCGGAAGCCTCACGGCGCAATTCCGCGCCCTGCTGGGCGAGACAGGTGGCAAAGCGGTCGAAGCCATGCTCGCTGGCGCCAGCTCGCAGCAATCCGGGCGCCTCGCCGCCATCACCGGCCTCGTCCTGCTGCTCGTGGCGGCCCTGTGCGTCGTGGTTCAGCTCAAGGACGCCATGAACACCATCTGGAACGTCGAGGAGCCCCAAGAGGCCGGCCTATGGTGGTATCTGCGCACCTACCTGATCTCGTTCGCCGGCATCCTTGGCCTGGGGTTTCTGCTGGCGGTGTCCCTGGTCATCAGCGCGGTCCTCGGAGCGCTGTCGTCCTGGAGCGGCAGCGCCGCGGCCATCGGGGAAGTCATCAACTTCGTGGTCTCGCTGGCTGTCCTCTCGGTCCTGTTCGCGATGCTGTTCAAGTGGTTTCCCGACACCGAGGTCGCCTGGGGCGACGTGCTTCCAGGAGCCGTGGCCACCGCGCTTCTGTTCAACCTCGGCAAGTTCGCCATCGGCTGGTACATCGGCACGCAGGGCCTCGAATCCACCTACGGTGCGGCAGCGTCCATCGTAGTCCTGCTCGTATGGGTCTATTACTCGGCGCAGATCGTCTTGTTCGGCGCGGAGGTCACGCATGCCTATGCGTCCGAGCGCGGCTCGCGGCGAACGCAAAGCGCCGATGCCAGCGCCCCGCACAAGGCCAACACCTGAACAAAATCGAGCGCGTCGGCGTTGTCCTGCCACAGCTAAGGAGGCATCGATGACATCGACGTCACGGCCGGGTGGCCGTTCGGAAGACCTTATCGATAAGGGAGCGGATCAGTTCAAGAAGGTCGCAGACCGCGTAGAGGGCTTGGCGACCGGCGCCGCCGGCCAGATGCGCGAGGTGTCGGACCGCACCGGCGAAGTCGCTGGCAACATCAAGGGCGCGGTCGACAAGTCGGTCAAGGACCAGCCCATGGCGACACTGGCGGTTGCCGCCCTGGCCGGCTTCGTGCTCGGCGCACTCTGGAAGTCGTAAGTCTTCGTTGACGGTTCGAAAAGGCACGTCCCGTGTTTCGCACTTTGATCAACGATGCCAAATCGGCGGCAGGCTCGGTGGTCGCCAAGTATGCCGTGCGGGCATCGGTGGCGGTGCCCTTCCTGGTCGCGGCGGGCTTCGGCATCGCTGCCCTGACGCTTGTGCTGGTGGAACGCTACGGCTCGCTCACGGCATACGGCATCATGGCCGGCGGGTTTGCAGCGCTCGGTCTGATCGCATCATTGATTTTGACGGGCAGCCGATGCGGCTTCACCGGGAGCTGCCAGGAAGCAAGCTCGAGGTCTTCAGGGGTGCTGGCCACATGATCCATCATGTAGATCCCGCACGCGTGGTTAACATCATCAATACAAACTCAGAACTCTCGGAAGCCGTGGCCACTCCCCGAGCCACAGCTGCGCGACCGATCCAGGCCGCAGGTACGAGGCGGTTTGGGCGACGCTCTGCCTGCTGACGCTGCGATCCCGCCCAGCGGAACGAAGCTTGAGTGCCGGCGTTCTTCAGATGCAGCGTGCCCCTGGAGAGCCAAATGAAGACCCTCGCCGACGCGTTCGAGCACACCCTTCAAGATGTCTATTACGCCGAGAACGCGATCACCAAGGCGCTCCCGAAAGTGATAGACGCCGTGAGCAACAGTGACCTCAAGATCGCCCTCAAGGATCACCTCACCGAGACCAAAGGGCAGATCAAGACGCTGGAGGCCGTTTTCAAGTCGATTGGGAAGAAAGCTTCAGGGGAAAAGTGCGACGCAATCGAGGGGCTGATCAAGGAAACTGAGGGCGTCATCGAGGAGGCCAAGGGCCCGGTTGCCAAGCATGCCGGCATCATTGGCTGCTGTCAGGCCGTCGAGCACTACGAGATATCGCGCTATGGCACGCTGCGTGAATGGGCCAAGGCGCTCGGAGAGAATGAAGCGCACGATCTCCTATCCGGAATCCTCGATCAGGAGAAAGCCGCAAATCACAAGCTCACCCACATCGCCGTTGCGACCATCAACAAACCTGAAAAATGAAGCCCAGCGAGGTGTCTGGTTTCTAAAAGCCTTGCCAATCCCGTTGCTGAACGTCACCACCTCACTAAGGTGAGGGCCGCATCTGCGGCCCTCGAATGCAGTTCGGCTCGGATCACTGGCGGCTGAGCCAGTCGTCGATGTCCTTCTTGACCTGGTCTTTGGCATAACCGTAGCGGGCTTGAAGTTTGCCCTCAAGCTGCTCGCGGTTGCCATTGATCTGGGCGATGTCGTCGTCAGTGAGCTTGCCCCACTGCTCCTTAACCTTGCCGGTAAGCTGCTTCCAATTGCCTTCGACGCGATCCCAGTTCATTTGATGCTCCATACCTTGCGTGTCGGCCTGTTAGCCTTCTCGGCGAAGTCCGCGCTCCAGTAACGCGACCAATTCTCATTAGTTCCTGCGGCTTGTGGCCTGAGCTAAGGGCATAGGTATGGGTGATAGAAGCAGGGCAAATGGTTCAGGAGGTCGCCCCCACCGCAGACAAGACCGTGCGGCATTCGCTCAGGGATCAGCCCATGGCAACCCTTGCCATTGTGGCCGCGTTGGGATTCGCTCTGGAAATCTCGGTAGGCGCGTCCCTGCACTCAGTCTGTAGGTGATTCCGGTGGCTTAGATGGCGTCAGACATCGATCTGAGCAGCTGCGATCCCTAGACGGCCCGCCAACGCTCCCCAGGAAGGCCGTAGGCTGCGGTCGGCAGCCTCGGCCTAGTCAGGGTGCTTTCGGCCCCGGTGCCCATCCTGGGGTTTCCGCTGGGTTGACAGGTCGAATTTTTCATTACTTCACCGGAACTTACACGTTATGGTTGAATTATCCCATCAGCTGGCAAAATGCGGCTACGTCCAGCGGGAGAACTCCAATGGCTTCTGTCGAAGGTGATACTCCTCGCGCGCGAGGGGTCCGGGATGCGCCTCATCAGACACCTGTCACCCCCGAGGATGACCTGCGCACGGTCCTTATCAATCGCGTGAGTTGGGGTGCCGTGTCGGCTGGCGTCGTGGTGGCGCTGGTTCTCCAACTGATCCTCAACTTAGTCGGCCTGGGTGTAGGTGCTTCCACACTGAACCCTGCAGGCGGGGACGCCCCTTCTGCAACGACCTTCTCCATCGGTGCGGGGCTATGGTGGGCACTGTCCAGCATCATCGCTGCTTTAGCTGGCGGCTATACCGCAGGCCGCCTAGCCGGGCAGCCTAAAGAATCCACCGGAGCCTGGCATGGGCTGATCGCGTGGGCACTGACAACACTGATCGTGTTCTATCTCCTGGCCACGACGATCGGCGGCATCGTAGGGGGTGCTTTCCGGACATTGGGCACTGTTGCGTCAGGGACGGCCCAAACACTCAACTCGGCGGCGCAGACCGCCGTTCAAGCAGCAGCGCCTGCGCTCTCGCGTACGGCCGACCCCTTCGCCGAGATTGAACGGGCAATCCAGGGCGCTGCTGGCGGAGCTGATGCGGCCACCCTGAGAGATGCCGCGGTGTCCACAGTGCGTGCTGCGCTTACTGGTGACCCCCAGCAGGCGCGAGACGCTCGCGAACGTGCTGCCCAAGCAATCGCCAAATCGCAGAACGTGACGATTGAGGAGGCGCGGTCGCAGGTGGCGCGGTACGAGCAACAGTACCGGCAGACTGTCGAGCAAGCCAAGCAGCAAGCGGCAGCCGCAGCGGAGACAGCGGCCACCGCGACTGCCCGTGCGGCGCTCTTCGGTGCGCTCGCTCTTATTCTCGGCGCCATTGCCGCATGGTTCGGCGGCCGCCTGGGCGCGGTTGAACCGACGATCACGTCCGCACGGCTCATGGCAACCCGACGCGAACCGTTGCATTAGTCCGCAACTCAAGCCGGCGGCCAACCAAGAGCCGATCGCAAGCCCCGGTCGCAAGGCCGGGGCTTTTCCGCGCACCACGTCAACCGAGGTGTTTCTTCAAGATGACTGGAACGCCCAGGAAGGCCGTAGAGCCGCATCGGCGGCCTCGGCTATGTCACAGCGTCCGGGGCTCAGCCGACCAAGTGCGGGATACGAACAAGGAGCGCCTCGACCGCCGCTTCTGCCCATGCTGCCGGAGTTGGACGGGCCTCGCCGAGCGTCCACCACGTGTCCGTCTGGTGGCCACCCTCAGGCTCGTGAGGTGGCCAGAGGCCGATCCGACCGCTGGGAACTAGGGTTTCTCCCAATTTCCCTGCGCGTGTGATCCCGCGATGCCTTGCTCCCCTTTACCTTGCCGCCGGCCTCCTTGTAGCCTTGAGGGCCGTGGTGGTGGTGTGGGCGGCGTGCGTTCGGGATCGGGGGCGCCGCGTCCTTCAGCACCGCCGTGCGAAGCCAAGCGGAAAACCTTGTTGTGATCTTGCAATCTGCCGGCACTTGGCGAGCCCCAGGCCGGCGCGCGCTACGAAAACAGTTTCCTGGTTAGGCTAACGGTTGGCCAGCGGCCCTTGCGTCCGCGTTCGATGCTTTCCTGCCAGACGGCTGCCCATTGCACGGTGAGTT
>CAVWWJ010000020.1:0-125227 GCA_963758625.1 uncultured Alphaproteobacteria bacterium
CCACCAGACCCACCATCGCGGCCAGGTGCCATTACGCTGCTGATTCAATACGGCATTGATCCAGGGGTCACCGATCTGCAACGTTCCAGTCGTGATGCGCAGAGACATCGCATCGCTCCAGGCGCCCCACCGGTGAACCCCAAGGTTTCCCATGCCCGGAGCCGGTGACTTTTCCAGTGCTGCACTCGTCTACCTCGCAGCGTCGGCATGGACGGCAGGGCTGGCACGAGGCTTGTCGGGGTTCGGCGGGACGCGCTGATCTTCGTGCCGCTTGCCAGCGCCATCGTTGGCCCGACTTGGGCGGCACCCCTCCTCTTGTTGGTGAACTCCGTCCCGGCCGCCGGACTGGTCCCGAACGCGTGGCGCTGCGCAAGCAGGCGCGAGGTCGGCATCATGGCCAGCGGCGCGCTGTTCGGCGTGCCCCTGGGCGTCTGGCTCCTCAGCAAGGCAGACCCGCTGGCGCTGCGCTGGGGTCTCGCCGCCATCATTGCGGCGGCCCTGGTGCTCCTGATCTCGGGATGGCGCTATCGCGGCAGACCCACCGAGGCCCGTGCAGCAGCCGGCGTCGGTGTCCTGGGTGGTGTGTTGAGCGGCGCCGCTCAGATCGGCGGTCCGCCGATTGCAACCTATTGGCTGAGCACTGCTTTGAGCCCCGAGGTGGTGCGCGCCAACCTCGTTCTCTACTTTGCGATCTCCCACCGTGTTCTCGGCCATCGCCTACCTTGCCGGCGGGCTGATAACTGGGGGCTGCTGATGCTGGCACTTCTCATCGGCCCGGCTTATGCACTCGGCATGTTTATCGGGTCCAGGCTCTTCGGGGTCGCCAGCGAGGCCACGTTCCGGTGGCTCTGCTATGCTCTCATCGCCATTGCGACTGTCGTCAGCCTGCCCATTCTCGACACCGTTCTGGGTCGCTGACGGGGCCCCTTCGCGATGCGCCCGAACTCGGCTAGCCTGATGGCTGGAGCTCGCCTGCCAGGATCGCACCATGAACGCCCACGCCAAGGTCGCCATCGGCCATTCCGTCTGCCCGCACGACTGTCCCTCGACCTGCGCGCTCGATGTGGAGCTGCTGGGCGGCAACAGGATCGGCCGCGTGCACGGCGCCAGGGACAACAGCTACACGGCGGGCGTCATCTGCGCCAAGGTCGCGCGCTACGCCGAGCGCATCCACCATCCCGACCGGCTGATGCATCCCGCTGCGCCGCAAGGGCCCCAAGGGCGCAGGCAGGCCGGCCAGTTCGAGCGCATCTCCTGGGACGACGCGCTCGACATCACCGCCGAGGCCATGCTGGCCGCCGAGCGGCGCCACGGCGCCGAGGCGGTGTGGCCCTACTACTACGCCGGCACCATGGGCCTCGTCATGCGCGACGGCATCAACCGGCTGCGCCACGCCAAGCGCTACTCCAGCATGTACGCCACCATCTGCACCACGCTGGCCTGGACCGGCTTCATCGCCGGCACCGGCAGGCTGGCGGGCGCCGACCCGCGCGAGATGGCCAAGTCCGACCTGGTGGTGATCTGGGGCACCAACCCGGTCAACACCCAGGTCAACGTCATGACGCACGCCACCCGCGCCCGCAAGGAGCGCGGCGCCAAGATCGTCGCCGTCGACATCTACCGCAACGGCACCATGCAGCAGGCCGACCTGGCGCTGTGCCTGCGGCCCGGCACCGACGGCGCGCTCGCCTGCGCGGTCATGCACGTGCTGTTCCGCGACGGCCATGCCAACTGGCCGTATCTGGAGAAGTACACCGACTGCCCGCGCGAGCTGGAGGCGCATCTGCGAGACGCGCACGCCGGAATGGGCGAGCGCCATCACCGGCCTGCAGCGTCGCCGAGATCGAGACCTTCGCGCAGGATGGTCGGCACCACGCCGCGCACCTATTTCCGCCTCGGCTACGGCTTCGCGCGCTCGCGCAACGGCGCCCACAACATGCACGCGGCGCTGTGCATCCCGGCCGTCACCGGCGCCTGGCAGCACGAGGGCGGCGGCGCCTTCCACAACAACGGCGCCATCTACCACTGGAACCGCTCGCTGATCGAGGGCCTCGACGTGGTCGACCCGAGCGTGCGCGTGCTCGACCAGTCGCGCATCGGCCCGGTGCTGACCGGCGATCCCGCCGACATCGGGGACGGCCCGCCGGTCACGGCGCTCCTCATCCAGAACACCAACCCGGTGCAGGTGGCGCCCGAGCAGCGCAAGGTGAAGGCCGGCTTCGCGCGCGAGGACCTGTTCGCCTGCGTGCACGAGCAGTTCATGACCGCGACCGCGGAGATGGCCGACGTCGTGCTGCCCGCCACCATGTTCCTGGAGCACGACGACATCTACCAGGGCGGCGGCCACCAGCACATCATGCTGGGGCCGAAGCTGGTCGAGCCGCCGGGCGAGTGCCGCTCCAACCACGAGGTGATCTGCGAGCTGGCCCGGCGCGTCGGCGCCGAGCACCGCGGCTTCGCCATGAGCCCGCGCGAGATCATCGACTGGACCTTGCAGAAGTCGGGCTGGGGCACGCTCGCCGAGCTGGAGGCGGCGAAGTGGATCGACTGCCAGCCCGACGTTCGACAAGGCGCACTACATCGAGCGGCTTCGCCTACCCGGACGGGAGGTTCCGCTTCAAGCCGGACTGGGCAGAACGTGCCGGCGCCGCGCGCCAACGGCATCCGCGTCGCCGCCGACATGCCGGGCCTGCCCGACCACTGGGACGTGGTGGAGAAGGCCGACGCGCGCCACCCGTTCCGCCTCGCCACCAGCCCGGCGCGCGAGTACCTCAACTCCTCCTTCAACGAGATGCCGACCAGCCGGCGCGAAGCACGGGCCGCCGCGCGTCAAGGTGCACCCCGACGACCTGGCGCGCGCTCGGCATCGCCGACGGCGCGCGCGTGCGCATGGGCAACGAGCGCGGCGAGATCGTGCTCGCGGCCGAGGCCTTCGACGGCGTGCAGCGCGGCGTCGTCATCGTCGAGAGCATCGCCCCCAACGAGCATTTCGAGGGCGGCGAGGGCATCAACACGCTGACCAGCGCCTTCCAGGCCGCGCCCTACGGCGGCGCCGCCTTCCACGACAACCACGTGTGGATCGAGAGCGCGTAGACCGCATGCGATGCGACGGGCCGCAGGAGCTTGTGCTGGCCACCTCGATTGCGGGGCTGGGCCTCGTCGTGGCGTCCGTTGCGTCGGGTCAGCAGGCCCCGGCAGACTATTCCCGACGCGGTCGTGCGAAGCGGATGCTGAAGCTGGGCCTCGAGAACATCCACCGCGCCGTCTGCGACGGCTTCAACGCCTGCGCGCCTGCGACGCCCGAGGAGCTGGAGTTCCGCCCATCACGCTCGACCAGGCCCGGGTCGCTCTGCTCGACGGGGCGCGCACGGCCATGGCGCGCTGGTGCGGGCTCGATGCCGACCGCAGGAGCGTGGTGCCGATGACCCGGCATCTGCGCAAGGTATTGCGCTTCAACGATCGACAGGTGGCGCTGATGGCGGTCATCCACGGCATCCAGCGAGCGCGATCGCCGAGGCAGCTGAAGGCGAGGGGCGCCTGCGACGAGGCCACGCGCGCCCGGCTCGATGCCCAGCTTCCGAAGGGTTGAGCCTGCCGCCCAGTTCTGCCAACGGGCAGATCGAGGAGCGAGGATCATGGCCAAAGGCGTCACCTATCTGAACCCGCCGAACGCGACTCCGCCCGGCGGGCATGTACAGCCACGTGGCGCGCATGGCGCCGGGCGAGCTTGCGTTCATCGCCGGCCAGGTGGCCGTCGACAAGGCCGGCACGACCGTGGGCGTCGGCGATCTCGCCGCCCAGGTCAACCAGGTGTTCGCCAACCTCGGCGCGATCCTGAAGGACCTCGGCACCGACTTCGAGTCGGTGGTGCAGTTCACCACCTACCTGACGAGCGCCGACAGCATCCCGGCGTTGATGTCGGCGCGCGCGGCGCTGTTCCCGAAGCTGTTCCCCGGCGGCAAGTACCCGCCCAACACGCTGCTGGTCATCGACCGGCTGGTGAAGCCCGAGTTCCTGCTGGAGGTCGAGGCCATCGCTCGCCTGCCAGGATGAGGCTCGACTGGGACGACAATATCTTCGCGCCCGCTATAGCGCATCGATGACCCCGAGGACCGTGATCACCTCCTCGGGCGTCAGGCCGCCGTGATGGCCGTAGAACCGGTTCTCCATGAGGCCCGGCTCGCGCCACCAGACGAAATGGCCGAGCCGGGGCAGGATCGAGGATGTCGCCGAGCCGCCGGCGCAGCTCCGCGCACACCGGCTGCGGGCCGAACAGGCCCTCCTCCAGCGCCGCCTCCATCGGCATGACAGGGCGACGTCGTCGAGGTGCCGGTGCAGCAGCTCGAGCGCCTGCTCCTTCAGCTCCGGCCGCACGTGCAGGAAGACGTCGCGCGGCGAGCCGTTGGGATAGATCGGGTTGCCGGTCGGGCTGAGCGGCAAGGCAGCCTGCCAGCTCCGGGAATGCGCTCGTTGATGTAGATCGTCTCGCGCGCATCGGCATAGACGTGGCCGTGGTCGGCGGTGAACAGATAGAGCGTGTCGGGGCTGTCGACGTCGCGGAACACCTCGTCGAAGGTGCGCCAGAAGTTGGCGATCTCGGCGGCGTGGTAGGCCGTGCCCGGCCCGTACATGTGGGCGATGCGTGTCGATGTCGCCCAGTAGAAGCCGAGCAGCGCCTTGCCGTCCGCTCGCGAGCAGCGCCTCCTTCAGCTGCACCAGCGCCTCGGCCAGCGTGCCGTGGCGCACCACCTCGGCGCCCGCGCTGGCGATGCGGTTGTAGGCCGAGTCGGCATAGCTGCGGTGCGCGAACTGGATGGAGCGCACGCCGTGCCTGCGCGAGGCGCTGATGCACGGTCTCGTGCACCTCCAGCAGCCGCGCGGGGTCGTAGCCCTTGCTCGAGGCAGGCGTCGGGCGCGCGCCGCCCGAGCGGGCTGAAGGCGAGCGACTGGATCACCTCGCCGTAGGCGGGGACGTAGATGTTCCATTCGTAGAGCGCATGCTGGCTCGGCAGCACGCCCAGGTTCAGGGTCGAGACCGAGGCTGCCGTGGTCGACGGGAATAGCGCCGAGATCGGCGTCAGCGTGCCCTTCTCGACGACGCGGGCGGTGGTGCGGAAGCGGTGGTGGTACTCGCTGCCAGTGCTGCCAGCCGAAGGAATCGACGAAGAACAGCACGATCTTCGCGGCCGCGGATACTCGCCGCCGAAGCAGTCGGCGGCAGCAGCGGGCCGCGTCGGCGCCGGTGAGCAGGAACTCGATCGTGTCGGGAATGTTGCCGAACGCATAGTCGTCATAGAGCGGCTTGACGAGCCCGTGGCCGAGGCGGCTCGAAGCGCGCCAACGGGGGCTTCGTTGATCATCCTCGGTCCTAGCCCTGGCGCCTGGCGATGAAGGCCAGCCGCTCGAACAGGTGCACGTCCTGCTCGTTCTTCAGGAGCGCACCGTGCAGCGGCGGGATCAGCTTCCTCGGGTCGCTCTCGCGCAGGGTCTCGGGGCTAGATGTCCTCGTTGAGCAGCAGCTTGATCCAGTCGAGCAGCTCGGAGGTCGACGGCTTCTTCTTGATGCCCGGCACCTCGCGCACGTCGTAGAACACCTTCAGCGCCTCCGAGACCAGGCGGCCCTTCAGGTTGGGGAAGTGCACGTCGACGATGGCCCGCATCGTCTCGGCGTCCGGGAAACTTGATGTAGTGGAAGAAGCAGCGGCGCAGGAAGGCGTCGGGCAGCTCCTTCTCGTTGTTGGAGGTGATGATGACGACGGGACGGTGCCTGGCCTTGATGGTCTCGTGCGTCTCGTAGACGTAGAACTCCATGCGGTCGAGCTCCTGCAGCAGGTCGTTGGGGAACTCGATGTCGGCCTTGTCGATCTCGTCGATGAGCAGCACGGGACGCTCATCCAGCGTGAACGCCTCCCACAGCTTGCCCTTGCGGATGTAGTTGCGGATGTCGGCCACGCGCGCATCGCCCAGCTGGCTGTCGCGCAGCCGGCTCACCGCGTCGTACTCGTAGAGCCCCTGCAGGGCCTTGGTCGTCGACTTGATGTGCCACTCGATCAGCGGCGCGCCGATGGCCTTGGCCACCTCGATGGCGAGCACCGTCTTGCCGGTTCCCGGCTCGCCCTTCACCAGCAGCGGCCGCTGCAAGGTGATGGCGGCATTGACGGCGACCTTGAGATCGTCGGTGGCAACATAGTCCCTCGTCCCGTTGAAACGCATGATGTCGTCCGCCCAGCCTCCAGCCCCGAAAAAGCCGCGCGACTGTAGGAAATGGGCGCGGCGGCAGCAAGCGGGCGAGCGTGCGGCTTTCTTTCCCATCGCATGATGCGCCTGCAGGCACCGCGCATGCTCGCGCCGCGTGCATCGCATGACAGCGATCGCCAGGAGAGGAGCCATGGCCCACATACAAGCTGCACTGCTTCTGCCAGTCGGGCAATTCCTACAAGGTCGCGCTCTATCTGGAGTGCGCGGGCCTCGACTGGGAGCCGGTGTTCACCGACTTCATGAAGGGGCAGACCCGCGACCCCAAGTGGCGCGAGGCCGTCAACGAGATGGGCGAGGCGCCGGTGCTGGAGTTCGACGGCCGCAAGCTCACGCAGTCGGGCGTGATCCTTACGTCCTCGCCGACAAGACCGGCAAGTTCAAGCCGGCGAGCGAGGACGAGCGGCTCGAGGCGCTGCGCTGGATGCTGTTCGACAACCACAAGTTCACCGGCTACTTCGCCACCTACCGGTTCCTGAAGTCGTTCCTGCCGCAGGCGCCCTCGCCCGACGTGATGGCCCTGCTCAAGAGCCGCTTCGACAACGCGCTCGGCATTGTCGAGAAGCACCTCGCCAAGTCCAAGTTCATGGTCGGCGACACGCCCACCATCGCCGACTTCTCGCTGGCCGGCTACATGTTCTACCCGCCCGAGGAGAGGGGCTACGACTGGCCCAGGACCAACCCCAACCTTGCCGCCTGGATCGAGCGCATGCGCGCGCTTCCCGGCTGGAAGGGCCCCTACGAGCTGATGCCCGGCGAGCGCATCGCGCCGCTGCGGTGATCCGCCCTATCCGCCCGCGAGCTTGCGCAGCTGCGCCGCCCCATCGGCCGCAAGGCGACGGGTCAGCGCGGCGGCGTCCGTCGCGCGCGCCAGGCTCGCGGCCTGCCCGGACCAGAGCGAGGAGAAGTCGCCGCTGCCCTGCGCCTCTGCTTGGCCTTGAGCGGCGCCAGCGCACTGCCGGCTGTCGGGAAGGCCGGCGCCAGATTGGACATCGGCCCCACCTCGCGCATCACGCGGTTGAAGAGGCCGCGTGCCGGCCGGCCCGTGAACAGGTTTGTCAGCGCCGTGCCGTCGTCGCGCGCCGTCTGGAGAGCCGCGCGGTGCATGCTGGTGACGGTCGCTTCCGGCGTGAAAAGGTAGGCCGTCCCGACCTGCACCCCGGACGCCCCGAGCGCGAAAGCCGCTGCTACGCCACGTCCGTCGGCGATGCCGCCCGCCGCAATGACCGGGATCTTCACGGCGTCCACCACCTGCGGCACTAGGGCGAACGTTCCAGGCTGCGCGGCGATGTTGTCCGACAGGAAGATGCCGCGGTGACCGCCTGCTTCGTTGCCTTGCGCGATGATGGCGTCGCAGCCGTTGTTCTCCAGCCAGCGCGCCTCCTCCGCCGTGGTGGCCGAGCTGATGACGAGGCAGCCGGCCGCCTTGACCCGCTTCACCAACGCCGCCGTAGGCAGGCCGAAATGGAAGCTCACGACCTGGGGCCTGAATTCCTCCATGACTTCGCACATGGCCTCGTCGAATGGCGAACGGTTGACCGAGGGCGCCTCGGCGCCGGGGTCGACGCCGAGCTCCGCGTAGTAGGCCGACAGGCGCGCCTTCCAAGCGGTATCGCGCTGCGCATCCGGCCTTGGCGGCGTATGGCAGAAGAAGTTCACGTTGATGGGCCTGGCCGTGCGCTGCCGGATCACCCCGAGCGCGGCGCGCACTTTGGGGGCATCGAGCATGGCGCAGGGCAGCGAGCCGAGGCCGCCTGCCTCGCTCACCGCGATCGCCATCGCCGACCCGTTCGCTCCAGCCATCGGCGCCTGGATGATCGGCAATTCGATATCGAAGAGTTCGAGCAGTCTGCGATCCGGCCACACGGGGCGGCTCCCTCTGCTGCGGGGATACGGTCACCTTATAGGCGGGAGCGTGGTCTTCAAGACCCGGTACGCTTCTTCCGCCGCTGTGCTATTCTGTCATGAAATGGAGGTCAGGATGGCAGACATTGTTCTCGATCTCGATGATGGTCTGATCCGCCGGCTGAAGGCCACGGCCGAACTCAAGGGCAGGACCCTGGAAGAGGGAATCCGGGAGATCATCGTGCGGGCCGCACCCCTCTCTCCGGAAGAGCGTTTGGCCCTTTCGGATCGCATCCGAGCGATGCAGGCGAAGCCGAGCGATCTTCTCAGCGAAGACTTGATCCGCGAGGCTCGCGACACGCGATGACGCGGTCGTCGTGTCGTTCAGTGATGCCCGGCGGGCCGTTGAGGTCAAGGTTCTTCGCCATACGTCGTGACAGTGTGCGGATGCATGCTATCGTTTTTGATAGCGGCAGCACGGCAGGACAGAGATGGGCGATGACACGAACCAGACGGCTCGTCCGGCAACCCGGCAGGATCGAGGCTCGCATGGGACAGGTGTTGATCAGAAATATCTCCGAGGGCCTCATCGACGCCTACAAGACGAAGGCGCGGCTCAACGGAAAATCGCTCGAGCAGGTCTTGCGGGACGTGCTCGAGCGCAATGCGCCCTTTACCCCGGAAGAAAGGGCAGCCCTCGCATGGCAGTACGTCAGTGAATTCTCTGAACGCGTCCGAGCCTTGACGAAGGAGGAGATCCGCGATGGCCTGTTGGGATCGGGGTGCGATGGTGACCGAAGAGGAGATTGCCTCGATGAAACAAAAGCTCGGTCGGGTGTTGGTGAGAAACCTAGAGAAGGATGTCATCGATGCCCTGAGACTCAAGGCAAGGCTCAAGGGGCATTCGCTGGAGCAGGAGCTTCGCACCATTATCAGGGCCGCGGTTCCGTTGACCCCTGAGGAGCGGGTTGCGCTTTCGCGGAAGATTCGCAGCATGCAAGCCAAGCCCGCCACGCTGGATTCTACCGACCTCATTCGTGAGGCGCGAGACAGCCGCTGATGTTCGTCGTCGACGCCAGCGTCGCGACCAAATGGTTCGTGAGCCAGATCTACTCGGATATTGCCGAGCGCGTACAGAATTCGAGAAGGCCGCTGCTCGCTCCGCAGATCCTGTTCGCAGAGGTGGCAGATGCGCTGCGCAAGCACGTCCGCGTCGGCGACATAACGATTGGCCAAGCGACGGACGCGCTGCAAGCGCTGCCAAGCTGCTTCAGCGAGATCGTAGCGAGTGCAATCTCTCGCCGGCACCCGCCCTGGAAATCGCCCGAAAGCTCGAGCACAGCGCCTACGATTGCTTCTATCTTGCCCTGGCGAGGTCGACAGTGCAAACTCGTGACGGCGGACAAGCGTTTCATCAATCGCATCGCAAGGACGCGTACAAGACGCAACGTCGTCCATCTCGCCGACTGGACCTGATCCATGCACTTCGCCCTCACCGAGGAACAGGCCGCGATCCAGGAGACGGCGCTCGCCTTCGCCAAGGAGCGCATCGCCCCCATGCGGCCGAGTGGGACGAGAAGTGCCACTTCCCCGTCGATGTGATCCGCGAGACGGCGCCGCTCGGCATGGCCACCATCTACGTGCCGGCGGAGCAAGGGCGGCTCTGGCCTCTCCCGCCTCGACGGCGCGCTGATCATGGAGGCGCTGGCCTACGGCTGCCCGGCGATCGCCGGCTACATCTCGATCCAGAACATGGTGGCGTGGATGGTGGGAAGTACGCCTCGCCCGAGCAGGTCGCGGCGTGGATGCCCAAGCTCGCCACCATGGAGTGGCTGACGAGCTACTGCCTCACCGAGCCCGGCGCCGGCTCCGATGCCGCCGCCCTCGAGACCACGGCGACGCGCGTCGGGCGACCACTACGTCCTCAACGGCTCCAAGCAGTTCATCTCCGGCGCCGGCGCCACCGACTTCTACTTCGTGTTCGCGCGCACCGGCGACGAGGGCGCGGGCGGCGTCTCGGCCTTCGTCGTGATGAAGGACACGCCGGGCCTCTCCTTCGGCGCCAACGAGCGGAAGATGGGCTGGAACGCCCAGCCGACCCGGCAGGTGATCTTCGAGAACTGCAAGGTGCCCGCGGCCAACCGCGTCGGCGCCGAGGGCCAGGGCTTCAAGTTCGCCATGAGCGGGCCTCGACGGCGGCCGCATCAACATCGGCGCCTGCTCGCTGGGCGCCGCCTGGGCCGCGCTCGACAAGGCGCGCCAGTACATGTTCGAGCGCAAGGCGTTCGGCCGCGCCATCGCCGACTTCCAGGCCCTGCAGTTCAAGATCGCCGACATGGCGACCGAGCTGGAGGCCGCGCGCCTCATGGTCTACCGCGCCGCCGACGCCATCGACCGCGCCGACCCGCAGGCCGGCATGTACTCGGCCATGGGCAAGCGGCTCGCCACCGACCTCGGCTTCAGGGTCTGCAACGAGGCGCTGCAGATCCACGGCGGCTACGGCTACCTCAAGGACTACGGCCTGGAGAAGCTGGTGCGCGACCTGCGCGTGCATCAGATCCTGGAGGGCACCAACGAGATCATGCGCGTGGTCATCTCGCGCAAGGTGCTCGGCGGCAACCGCTGATGAGGCATATGGCATCGCGGCCAAGTCCGCCATGACGGAGGGCTCCCTTTCTCGGAGCTGCGGCACTAGAGTGGGGAAAAGGGAAGCCAGGGGAGGATTGTCCATGATTGCACGCCGTGTCGTTGTGAAGGCCGCGTCTGGCGGCGCTGGCTGCCTTCGGGTTGCCGGCGGTCCAGCACGGAAGCGCGTTGGCTCAGACGCCGACCAGCCTGCAGATCTTCGTGCCGGCGGCGCCGGGCGGCGGCTGGGATCAGACCGGCCGCGCCATCGAGCTCGCCATGCGCACCGACGGCATCATCAAGGAGTTCAAGTTCGAGCATGCGCCCGGTGCCGGCGGGGCGGTGGGGCTGCCGAAGTTCCTCTCCGGCAAGAAGGGGCAGGGCGATGCCATCCTGGTGGGCGGCATGGTGATGGTGGGCGCGCTCATCGCCAACAAATCGCCGGTGTCGATGCGCGACCTCACGCCGATCGCCCGCCTCACCGGCGAGTTCGAGGTGGTCGTGGTCCCGAGCGACAGCCCCATCAAGTCCATGAGCGACCTCGTTGCCATGTTCAAGGCCGATCCGGGCAAGGTCTCCTGGGCCGGAGGCTCGGCCGGAGGCACCGATCACATTCTGGCGGGCATGATCGCCAAGGCCGTCGGCGCCGACCCGAAGAAAGTGCGCTACGTCGCCTACGCCGGCGGCGGGCCGGCGGTGGCTGCATTGCTCGGCAACCAGGTGACGTGCGGCATCTCCGGCTACGGCGAGTTCGCCGAGCAGATCAAGGCCGGCAAGTTCCGGGCGCTGGCGATCTCCGCCGACAAGCGCCAGCCCGGCATCGACATCCCGACCCTCAAGGAGCAGGGCATCGATGTGGAGCTGTTCAATTGGCGCGGCGTGTTCGGCGCACCGGGCCTTTCGCCGGAGAAGCAGGCCGCGCTCATCGGCCTGATCGACAAGATGGTGGGCGCTCCCGCCTGGAAGGCCGAGCTGCAGCGGAAGAACTGGTCGGGCATCTATCTGCCGGGCGCGGAGTTCGGGAAATACCTGGAGAGCGAGATTGAGCGCATCACGGCCATCCTCAAGGACCTGGGGCTCGCAACCTGACCGGGCCGCTGCAGCGGCGAGGGACCGCGCGGCTGCCGGCACCCGTTCGCATGTCGGGAGCCACCGATGCAGGATCGCGGCAGCGGCAACCGGCCGGCATGGGGCGAGACCGCCGTCGGCCTCGCGGTCCTGGCCCTGGCGGCCGTCGTCGCGTGGCAGACGAGCCTCATTCCGACCTCGACCTACGCCCAAGTCGGCCCCCACGTGATCCCCTGGTTCGCCACGGCCATGCTGGCCGTCCTGGGCGCGCTCCTGACGCTGCGGGGCCTGCGCGGCGGCTGGGAGACACGAGGAGCCCGGCGAATTCCATCTGTGGGGCTTGGCCTGGCTCCTCGCCGGCCTTGCCCTCAACGTGGTCCTGATCGGCGTGGTGGGCTTCATCCTCGCGTCCACGGTGCTGTTCGTCTGCACGGCCGTGGCGTTCGGCAGCCGCAATGTCCTGCGTGATGCCTCCCTCGGCTTCGCTCTGGCACTCGTCGTGCTACGTCGGCTTCGACCGGGTGCTCGGCTACAAGATCGGCTCGGGTCTGGTCGAAAGGCTCCTGTGATGGACACGCTGGCGCAGCTGATGGCGGGCTTTGCCGTCGCCGCGACGCCCTACAACCTGATGTGGTGCCTGGTCGGCGTGACGGTGGGCACCGCCATCGGGGTCCTGCCGGGGCTCGGGCCGGCGCTCACCATCGCGCTCCTGCTGCCGCTCACCTACAAGGTGGACGCCACCGCCACCTTCATCCTGTTCGCCGGCATCTACTACGGCGCCATGTACGGTGGCTCGACCACGTCGATCCTGCTCAACACGCCCGGCGAGACGGCGACCATCGTCACCTCGCTGGAGGGGAACAAGATGGCGCGCCGCGGGCGCGCCGGCGCCGCCCTGGCGACGGCCGCCATCGGCTCGTTCGTGGCGGGGACGATCGGCACCATCGGCATCACGTTCCTGGCGGAGCCGGTGGTGAATTTCGCGCTCAAGTTCGGCCCCGCCGAGTACTTCTCGCTGATGGTGCTGGCGTTCGTCACGGTCTCGGCCGTGCTCGGCCGGTCTGCCCTGCGCGGCCTCACCAGCCTCGGCATCGGCATCTTTCTGGGGCTCATCGGCATCGACCTGCAGA
This sequence comes from uncultured Alphaproteobacteria bacterium, assembly GCA_963758625.1. Taxonomy (GTDB): domain Bacteria; phylum Pseudomonadota; class Alphaproteobacteria; order Rhizobiales; family Hyphomicrobiaceae; genus AWTP1-13. The sequence goes on from CAVWWJ010000020.1 coordinate 12,924, forward strand.
CCGGGACGGGGCGCTTCACCTTCGGCCTCACCGAGCTGCTCGACGGCATCAACGTGATCGTGGTGGCCGTGGGCCTGTTCGCCGTCGGCGAGACGCTCTACCTCGCCTGCTTCAAGCGGCCCGCCGAGGCCGAGGTGCTCAGCGTCAAGGGCTCCGTGTGGATGACGCGCGAGGACTGGTCGCGGTCCTGGCGGCCCTGGCTGCGCGGCTCGGCCATCGGCTTTCCCATCGGCGCGATGCCGGCGGGCGGCGCGGAGATACCCACCTTCCTCTCCTATTTCGTCGAGAAGCGCCTGTCGCGGAAGCCCGAGGAGTTCGGCAACGGCGCCATCGAGGGCGTGGCCGGGCCGGAGGCGGCCAACAACGCGAGCGCGGCGGGCGTGCTGGTGCCGATGCTGGCGCTCGGCCTGCCGACCTCGGCCACCGCCGCCATCATGCTCTCCGCGTTTCAGAGCTACGGCATATCGCCGGGCCCGCTCCTGCTGCAGCAGCAATCGGCGCTGGTGTGGGGTCTGATCGCCAGCCTCTACATCGCCAACGTCATGCTGCTGGTGCTGAATCTGCCGCTGGTGGGCCTGTGGGTGAAGATGCTCGAAGATTCCCGGCCGCTGCTCTACGGCGGCATTCTGGTGCTCGCCACCGTCGGCACCTACGGCATCACCCAGTCGCAGGTGGACCTGATCCTGCTCTACGCGATGGGCGTCATGGGGCTCGTCATGCGCCTCCTCGACTTTCCCACCGCCCCGGTGATCATCGGCATGATCCTGGGGCCGCTGGCCGAGCAGGAATTCCGCCGCGCCATGACCATCGGCGAGGGCAACCTCCTGGTGTTCGTGCAGAAGCCGCTGTCGCTGACGCTGCTCGTGCTGGCCCTGCTCGCGGTGCTCGGGCCGTTGTTGTGGCGGCTTGCGCGTGCGCGGGCACGGCGCGTCGAGGATGCGGCGCCGTAAGGCGGCGGCGATCAAGCTGGGTGCGACTTGGAGGAGTTTTGTCGGGGCCAGACCCTGTGGGCTGACCCCGAAAGGCTGCGAAGATCGGTGTGCTATGCCGACCCGCACTGAAATCCAGAAGGGCTTCAGCGCCGCCGATTGCACGAACACTCTACATATGAAGTCTTATCGTTCCACCGGCCCCCCACGTAGGAATAGCCGCAATTCGAGCGGAAATAAGCCCCGCCGCCCCTGCATCCCTGCATGTGCTGCCAAAGTGTAATCGTGCAGCCAGGATGCACCTTGAACGACGATACGTGGTCATTCCAAGTACTGTTGTAGAGGGCCCGCCCGCGCGGGGTACCGTGCGATTGGCTCCGGCCGCAACGCTCACCACCCATTTGCAGCGTGTCGCCATCATTCAGAGAATACGATGCACCCTTAAAATCGCGATGCTGAAAAACGATGCATTGAGCGGCCTCGGCAGGTTGAGCGGGCGCAATCAGGCAAATGGAAAGTACGCTCACGAACATGAGCAATGCTGTGGGACGACGCAGTGACATGGCATATTCCCCTGGGTTTAGATTAATGGAAACCTCGAAATGTCCCCATTTTTGACGACCCTAATGTAAACTGCGGAGTTGATGATGTCCACGTTCTAGTCCGGGTATGAACCGGGCTGAGTTCCTGACAGTTTAGACCGGGTTGATCCCTGACAGGTCACGGTTCGTCTGATTCGAGGGAGGATCAGGCGATGCCGTTCAGGGAGACCAGTCCTGTGGCAGAGCGTATCGCGTTGATGAGGGAGTTTGAGACGGGGGTTTTCACGGCGTCGGAGCTGTGCCGGCGGCATGGCATCAGCCGGGAGACGTTCTACGTGTGGCAGCGCCGTTGCGGGAGTGAGGAGGCGCGTTGGTTCGAGGACAGGAGCCACGCGGTCGCATGCTGCCCGCACGCGACGGACGGCCGGATTGCCGACCGGATCATGGCCGTGCGGCGGCGGTTTCCGCATTTCGGTCCGAAGAAGATCAAAGCCTGGCTCAAGGACGAGAGCCGGAGAAAGGGCGACGATACCGCCTGGCCGGCCGCCTCGACGATCGGCGACATCCTGAAGCGCGCGGGCCTCGTGGAGCCGCAGCGCAAGCGGCGCCGTGCGATCGCGCAAGGCGAGGTGGTGGCGCCGGCACACGCTCCCAATGAGGAATGGTCGATCGACTTCAAGGGGTGGTTCCGCACAGCCGACGGGAGGCGCTGCGACCCTCTGACGATCACCGACCAGGCCAGCCGCTTTCTGGTGGAGGTGCGCATCGTCGATCCGACGTGGGCCGGCGTGAGATGCGCTCTGGAGCGGGTTTTCGAGCACATCGGCCTGCCGGCGGCGATACGCTCCGACAACGGCACACCGTTCGGCTCGAGCGGCGCCGGCGGGCTCTCGGCGCTGTCGGTATGGTGGTTGAAGCTCGGCATCGAGCCCCACTACATCCCGCCGTCCTCGCCGCAGGACAACGGCCGGCACGAGCGCATGCATCGCACACTGAAGGCAGAGACATCGAAGCCGCCGGCTCGGTCGGCCGCCGAGCAGCAGCAACGCTTCGACAGCTTTCGCCGACACTACAACGAGGACCGACCGCACGAGGCGCTCGGACAGAAGGCGCCGGCACTGGCGTGGCGGTCTCCGGCGCGCACCCTTCCAGCGGGGCGCCTGGAGGATCCCTGGTACGATGCCGATCATGAGGTCCGCCGCGTGCGCCCTGCCGGGCAGATCAAGTGGCGCGGCGAGGAAATCCTCGTCGGCGAGGCCTTCGCCGGGGAGCTGGTCGGTCTCGCCGAGCACGACAGCGGCGGCCATATCGTCCGCTTCTCCAACCGCGATCTCGGGGTGATCGGCCGCGACCGACGCTTCCTGCGCTTTGCTCCGCCGCGTGCGCGGCTCCGCGTCGCTTCGGAAGCGTCGGTGACAGTGGAACAATGAGCGAATACTGTCAGGCATCAGCCCGGTCCAAAGTGTCAGGGATCAACCCGGTCGGACAGCCAAGGGCGCCGACCTGTCAGCGCGGGGCCTCGCATGAAGGCGAGGAGCGCGTAAAGCGTGATCGGAGGCCACCCGCGGATGGATATCGCCTGGGGCTGCCCCTCACCCTAGCCCTCTCCCCGCAGGCGGGGAGAGGGGACCGGCGGCGCTTGTCGCGCGCGGACCGTGACACTGGGCGAGAAGTGAAATGACGGACACCATCGCCCCAGCGAATGTACGAGCGAGGGCCAGGCCTCCACTGCGCCTGCACCCTCTGGCGCTCCGCGTCATGCATTGGACCAACGCCGTGGCAATGATCGTCATGATCCTGAGCGGCTGGGCCATCTACAACGACGAGGTGCTGCTCGGCTGGCTGCATTTCCCTCATTGGATGACGTTGGGCGACGGACCGGAGGGCGCGCTGCAATGGCACTTCCTGGGCATGTGGGTCCTGATGGCGAACGGCATCGCCTATCTGGTCTACGGGCTAGCCACCGGGCGCTTCCGGCGCATGCTGCTGCCGATCAGCTTCAGCGGGATCGTCGCAGAGCTGCGCGCGGCCCTGGCGTTGCGGCTCCGCCATGCGGACCTCACCCGCTACAACTCGGTGCAGCGCCTCCTCTACATCGCGATCATCCTGATCGGCATCCTGCAGGTGCTCTCGGGCCTGGTGATCTGGAAGCCCGTACAATTCTCCGAGCTGGCGGAGCTGTTTTACGATTTCCAGACCGCACGCCTCGTACACTTCCTGTGCATGGCCGCCATCGTCGGCTTCCTCATCGTGCACGTGACGCTCGCGCTGATCGTGCCGAGGACGCTGGTCGCGATGGTGACGGGCGGCCCGCTGCTGCGGCGCGAGCCGGAGGCTCAGTCCGAGCCAAGACCCGCGGATCCGACGCCCATGGCCGCCGATCGGGCGCCGGTGCGGGCGGATGCAACTGCAGCGCCGCTCGAAGAGGCACCGCAACCCGAGCAGCCCGAAAAGGTTGAGCCGAAACCCGGACCGCCCGGGCAGACGAAGTCCTGAGGAGACAGACCCATGTCTCATCGCTCGCCTTCACGATCGCTGTTCCGGCCGGCCGGCGGCATCGACCAGAGCGTGTTGGAGGAGAACCGCGCGCTGCTGCGTGCCATCGACCGGCGCAAGATCCTGCGGGGCGGCTTGAGCCTCGGCGCGCTCACCATGCTCACGGGCTGCGACGTGACGCGGCGCGACTCCGTCCAGAGCGTGCTGAAAGCGGTCTCCTCGTTCAACGACCGCGTCCAGGCGCTCCTGTTCCGGCCCAATCATCTGGCCCCGACCTTCTCCCCCGACAAGGTCGTCAAGCCGCCGCGCTTCAACGCCTTCTACGACGTGGAGGACGTGACGCCGGTCGACGGCAGCACCTGGAAGCTGGAGCTCGCCGGTCTCATCGCCGACAAGCGGCCTTGGACGCTCCGGCAGATCTACGAGCTGCCCGAGCAGGAGATCATCATCCGCCACATCTGCGTGGAGGGCTGGGACTACATCGGCCAGTGGTCGGGCCCGAACCTGCGCCGGTTTCTGGAGCGCATCGGCGCCGATCTGACGGCGAGGTACGTTGCCTTCCGCTGCGCCGACACCTACTACGGCAGCATCGACATGGCCTCGGCGCTGCATCCCCAGACGCTGCTCGCGACCAAGTATGCCGGTGAGCCCATGGCCGACCCGTTCGGCTTCCCGTTGCGCCTGCGCACCGCCGTCAAGCTCGGCTTCAAGAACCCCAAGTGGATCACGTCGATGGAGGTCACCAACGACTGGCGCGGCGGCTACTGGGAGGACCGAGGCTTCAACTGGTTCAGCGGCATCTAGAGTGCTGTGCCTCTGACAAACCGAACCCCTCTGTCATGCCGGGACTTGTTCCCGGCATCCAGCCAAATGCTTGCTCTGGCGCTCGCTTTGCGCTGGATCCCGGCAACAAGTGCCGGGATGACACGGAACCAAGCGTTGGTGCCATAACACTCGCGTCCTCACTCGCAATACGGGACCAAACCTCATGTCGCTGACAGGACTGGCCTTTCATACGTACAATCCACGGGCCTACCGCCAGGAGAGCCCAGGAGGAGCGAGATTGCGGTACCGGTTTTTGGTCGCCGACTGTAGACCAGGACACTAGAGGGAGCGCGCGCACGATGAGCGGCGAGATCGGCGAGCCTCACGGTGACAGGCAGGACGGCCAGTGCGCGATCGCGGTGATGGCGAAGGCGTCGATCCCGGGGCACGCCAAGACCCGCCTCACGCCGCCGCTCACAGCCGAGGAGGCCGCCGGCCTCAATACCAGCTTCCTGCGCGACATCGCCGACAACCTGATCGGCGCCTCGGCGTACGCCAACATCGCCCCCTATGTGGCCTTCGCACCCGCAGGCAGCGTCCTGTTCTTCCGCGAGGTCCTTCCCGCACCGGTCGGTCTCGTCGAGACGGTCGCGCCCAGCCTCGGCGAATGCCTCTGGCACGCAACGACGCGCCTCTTCGATGCCGGCCATGCGGCCGTATGTCTGCTCAACTCGGACAGCCCTACCCTGCCTGCCGCCTATCTCGTTGCGGCGGCCACCGCGCTCGCCGCGCCCGGCGATCGCATCGTGCTCGGGCCCTCGACTGACGGCGGCTACTACCTCATCGGGTTGAAGCGGCCGCATCGCCGCCTGTTCGAGGACATCGACTGGAGCACGGAGCGGGTGACGGCCCAGACCCTCGCCCGTGCACGCGAAGTGGGCCTTGCCGCGCAGCTTCTGCCGTCCTGGTACGACGTCGATGACCTCCACACGCTGCGCCTCCTGGTGGGGGAGGTCATCGACGACCGCCGCTTCCGCGTCTGGGGCAGCGAACCGACCCCGGCCGCATGGACGCGGCGCGAGCTCGAGCGCCTCATCGCCGGCGCCGACCTTCTGGCGCGCCTCGCCGCTGCGGCCCCGGCGAGCCTCGTCGCATGAGGGCCGCTGCGCAGCCTCCGGCCCGGTCCTGGGGCCCGATCCTGTGGCTCGGCGCGCTCGCCGCGGCGCTGGCGGCGCTGAGCGCAGGCGGACCGAAGTTGCATCTCACGTACGGCGGGTGGGCGCTGATGGGGATGTTCGCCGCGGGCGGCGCCGGCATCCTCATTGCGCTGCGCCTCGCCGATCGGACCGACATGCGCCGGGCCCTGATCGTGATCTTGGCAGGCGCGGCGCTGATGCGCCTTGGCCTCCTGTTCGTCGAGCCCTATCTATCGACCGACATCTACCGCTACGTCTGGGACGGGCGCGTTCAGGCCGCCGGCATCAATCCCTACCGCTATGTGCCGGGCGCTCCGGAGCTCTGCGCATCTGCGCGATGCCGCGATCTTCCCCAACATCAACCGCGCCGACCATGCGCCCACCATCTACCCGCCGACAGCCCAGGCCGTCTTCCTTGCGATCACGCGCTTCGGCGAAAGCGTCGTGGCCATGAAGCTGGGCCTTATCGCGTTCGAGGCAGCGATGGTCGTCGTGCTCCTGGCGCTGCTGCATCGCCTGGGACAGCCGCTGACGCGCGTCGCGGTCTACGCCTGGCACCCCCTGCCGATCTGGGAGATCGCCGGCAGCGGCCACGTCGACATCGCCATGTGCGTGCTCCTGATGGCCGGCCTGCTCGTGTTCCTGGGCGGCCGCACGCTGCTTGCGGGCGCCCTCGTCACGCTGGGCGCCCTGGTGAAGCCGACCGCGCTGCTGGCTCTTCCCGTCTTCTGGCGTCCATGGAACTGGCGGCTGCCGCTGGTCGTGGCGGTCACCGCGCTTCTGGCATACCTGCCCTACCTGTCGGTCGGCAGCGGCGTCCTGGGCTACCTCGGGGGCTACATCGACGAGGAGGGCCTGGCGTCCGGCCGCGGCTTCAATGTCCTCTGGCTTCTGGAGAGCGTCGCCGGGCCAGTGCCGGGCGCGGGGCGCATCTACATCGCCGTCGCCGCCGCTGTCATGATCGGCCTGGCGCTGGCCGTCGGCTTCCGCAAGGACCGGTCGGACGAGGCGGCGCTCGCGGGTCTCGGCTGGCTCATTGTCGGCGTTCCTCATCCTCGCCTCGCCGCACTTCCCCTGGTACTTCCTCGTCCTCGTCCCCGTGCTGGCGATCCGTCCCTCGGCCACCGCCTGGGCCCTGACGCTCGCCTCGCCGCTCCTCTACGACAGCGTCGAGGGCACCGGCTGGCCCGGCTATGACGCCCGGATCGCCCTCTTCACCCTTGCCACCGTCGCGGCGCTCGCCTTCGATGTGCGGGGCCTGCGGCGCAACCCCCTCAATCCCACCGTCACCACCGTTGGAGACACCCATGAGCACCGCGCGTGATCGACCCGCGTCGGTACCATGAGGCTGCCGAGGACGGCCTCGAGCCCTGCGGCGACGGCCGATCCGGTCTGCCTCTACCTGGAGACCACCAACCGCTGCAACCTGCTCTGCACCACCTGCCCGCGCACCTACGCCGATCTGGAGCCGGAGGCGGACATGAGCTGGGAGCTGTTCACCCGCATCGTCGGCCAGGTGCCCAACATCGCGCGCGTGGTGCTGCACGGCGTCGGCGAGCCGATGCTGGTGAGGGATCTGCCGCGCCGGGTGCGCTACCTGAAGGAGCGCGGCATCTACGTGCTGTTCAACACCAACGGCACCGCGCTCACGCCGAGGAAGGGCCGCGAGCTGGCCGAGGCCGGGCTCGACGAGCTGCGCGTCTCGCTCGATGCCGCCGACGCGCGAGACCTTCCGCACGGTGCGCGGCACGGACGACTTCGATCGCATCCTGCGCAACGTCGCCGCCTTCACCGCGATGCAGACGCGCGAGGGCCTGGAGCGCCCGCGCGTGTCGCTGTGGCTGACGGGCCTCAAGGAGACCATCGCCCAGCTTCCCGCCTTCGTGCGCCTCGCGCACGACGATCGGCGTCAAGGAGGTCTACCTGCAGCGCCTGGTGTTCTGCGAGGAGACGCCCTTCGGCATGGCGACGCCGGACCAGGCCCTGTTCGAGCGCCTCACCGGAGAGGAGGTCCAGCATCTGGCCGACGCCGAGGCGCAGGCCGCCGCGCTCGGGATCAGCTTCAACGCCTCCGGCGCCACCGAGCCCGGCGAGAGCCTGGCGCGCACGACCGACGCCAATCCCGTGGTCGCTGTGCCGGCGACCCTGGACGGTGATGTACTTCACCGCCAACGGCAGGGCGCTGCCCTGCTGCATCGCGCCGTTCTCGCAAGCGGGCTACGAGAACTACACCCTGGGCGACGCCACGCAGCAGAGCTTGCGCGAGATCTGGAACGGGGAGGCCTACCGCGATTTCCGCGCCGGCCTGCAGTCCGGTGACCCGCCCAAGTGCTGCGCGGGCTGCGGTCTGCGCTGGAGCCTGTGATCCATGGGCGATCCGGCAGCCCCGCAGCCGCCGCGCCGCTCCGCGGTCTCCGTCGTCATCCCCTGCCTCGACGAGGAGACTGCGATCGGCCCGTGCGTGACGGCGGTGCGCGCCCACGGCGTCGGCGAGGTGATCGTCGTCGACGGCGGCTCGAGCGACCGCACGGCCGAGCGGGCGGCTGCGGCCGGCGCCCGCGTCATCGTCGAGCGGCGCCGCGGCTACGGCCGCGCCATGCAGGCGGGCATCGCGGCACTCTCCCCGGGCGCCGAGGTCGTGCTCTTCATCGACGGCGACGGCAGCGACCGTCCCGAGATGATCCCGGCCTGCTCGAGCCCATCGAGCGCGGGGAGGCGGACTTCGTGCTGGGCTCGCGCCTCGATGGCCCGCGCGAGCCGGGCAGCCTCAGCCCGGCGCAGATCGTCGCCGGGCGGTTGGCGGGCCTGCTTCTGCGCCTGCGCTACGGCGTGCGCTCGACCGACATGTCGCCGTTCCGGGCCATCGCCCGCGCCGCCTGGACCGGCTCGGCATGCGCGAGGAGACCTTCGGCTGGAACCTGGAGATGCAGATGCGCGCCGCGGCGGCCGGGCTGCGCATCCTCGAAGTGCCGGTCGGGCAAAGACGGCGCGCCGGCGGCGTCTCCAAGGTATCCGGCGACCTCGCGACCGCGCTGCGCGTAGTCTGGGTCCTCTCCCGGACCTTCGTGCGCCTCGCCGTACAAATCCCGCCGAAGCGCCAGACCCGGACCGGCGCCCGCCGCTACGGCTGAACGAGACACGCTGTGGATATTCGGAAGCTGCAGGCTGCTGTCGACGCTGCGCCATCGCGCAGGCTGTCGATATACTCGCTCAAAACCGCCGAGTGGCGCCCCGTAGGGGAATCGAACCCCTGTTACCAACGTGAGAGGCTGGCGTCCTAAACCGCTAGACGAACGGGGCCCGATGCAGCGATCCCATCTATAAGGGGGCCGGGGCCCGCGATCAAGTCCGCCTCGCCGAAATACCCCGAAGAACCCATGATCCCCAGCGATCCCAGTGATCCCCAGCGATCCCCCGGTAATCCCATGGTCGAGGACGAGCGCAGTCTGGAGCGCTACGAGGTCCACACGACTGCCGAGGACGCCGGAGAGCGGCTCGACCGCCTGCTGGCGCTGCGCCTCGCCTCCCTCTCTCGCGCGCGCCTGCAGGCGCTGATCCGCGCCGGCAATGTGACGCTGGGCGGCCTCGCCGTGCACGACCCCGGCCGCCGCGTGAGGGCCGGGCAGCGCTGGCGCGTGGAGCTGCCCCCGCCGGAGCCGGCCGAGCCCGCGCCCGAGGCCATCGCGCTCGCCGTCGTCTGGGAGGACGCCGACCTCGTGGTCATCGACAAGCCCGCGGGCCTCACCGTGCATCCGGGTCCCGGCCATGCCTCGGGCACCCTCGTCAACGCTCTCATCGCCCATTGTGGTGCGTCCCTCTCCGGCATCGGCGGGGTGAAGCGCCCCGGCATCGTGCACCGCCTCGACAAGGACACCTCGGGCCTCATGGTGGTTGCCAAGAACGATCGGGCGCACCAGGGCCTCGCCGAGCAGTTCGCCGCCCACGGCCGCGACGGGCGCCTCGAGCGCGGCTACCGCGCGCTTGCGTGGGGCGTGCCGGAGCGCGCTCGCGGCAGCATCGAGGCCGCGCTTGCCCGCAGCGCCGCCAATCGCACCAAGATCGCCGTGGTCAGGGCGGGCATCGGCCGGCACGCCGTGACCCACTACGAGGTGCTGGAGCGCCTTCCCGCAGCCGGCGACGCCAAAGGCGCGAAGGCGGCGGCCCTGGCGGCCCGGGCGCTTAAGGCGGCCAAGCCGGTCGCCAGCCTGCTGCGCCTCACCCTCGAGACCGGCCGCACGCACCAGGTTCGCGTCCATCTTGCCCACATCGGCCATCCCGTGCTCGGCGACGCAACCTACGGGGCGGGCTTCAAGGCGAGCGCGCGCCAGCTGGGTCGCGAGGCCCAGGCCGCGCTCCAGGCCCTCGGCCGCCAGGCCCTGCATGCGGCGGAGTTGGCCTTCGTGCACCCCGTGAGCGGCAGGCGCCTTGCCTTCACGGCGCCCCTGCCGCCCGACATGGCCAGACTGCTGGCTGCCCTGCGTGGGCCAATGCGAGGGCCCCCGGACGCTTGAGCCTCGCTTGAGTCCGCAGCGCCTCTGTGCCATAATTGCTCGGCGCGCCAGGCTATTGATTGCAGGTGCATGGCCTTGCCGGAAGAGCGACGCGCGCGAGAGCGCAGACCAGGGCTGTTGAAACCTTTCGTTGAGGGTTTAGTCGTACCCCGTTCTTTCGCGTGAGCTTTTTGCCGAGGAACCAACGCCCAGCGCCGAGACTTACCAACGCGTGAACGCGCGTTACTCGAGACACACGGTAACGTGCACTGTCGGTGCCGCCGTGTCGCCAATCTTGCCGCCCACCCTCTGCTATAATGCTTGCGGTCCAGTGGGGACCGCCTGGAGCAGCCGGCGCCTTCGTCGAACGGGGAAACGCCGGCTGATAAGGAGATGATCGCGAAGCTTCCATCAATTGCCGCCGATTCCGGCGGACTGGTGCGGTATCTGGAGGAGATCCGCAAGTTTCCCATGCTGGAGCCGGAGGAGGAGTTCATGCTCGCCAAGCGCTGGCAGGAGCATGAGGACTCCGAGGCGGCGCACCGGCTCGTCACCTCGCACCTACGGCTCGTCACGCGCATCGCCATGGGCTATCGCGGCTATGGCCTCCCCATCGGCGAGGTGATCTCCGAGGGCAACGTCGGCCTGATGCAGGCCGTGAAGCGCTTCGAGCCCGAGAAGGGCTTCCGGCTCGCCACCTACGCCATGTGGTGGATCAGGGCCTCGATCCAGGAGTACATCCTGCGCTCGTGGAGCCTCGTGAAGATGGGCACCACGGCGGCGCAGAAGAAGCTCTTCTTCAACCTGCGCCGCATGAAGGGGCAGATCAGGGCGCTGGAGGAGGGCGACTTGAAGCCCGAGCAGGTGAAGAAGATCGCCACCACGCTGGGCGTGCCCGAGCACGACGTGGTTTCCATGAACCGCCGGCTCGGCGGCGACGCTTCGCTCAACGCGCCGGTGCGCGCCGACATGGAAGGCGGCGGCGAGTGGCAGGATTGGCTGGTGGACGACGCTCCGGACCAGGAGGAGCGGCTGGTCGAATCGGAGGAGCTGTCGCGGCGCAGAGCCTACCTCGCCAAGGCGATGGCCACGCTCAACGATCGCGAGCGGCGCATCTTCGAGGCGCGCCGGCTCGCCGAGGATCCGGCCACGCTGGAGGACCTCTCCGAGGAGTTCGGGGTGAGCCGCGAGCGCATCCGCCAGATCGAGGTGCGCGCCTTCGAGAAGGTGCAGGCCGAGGTCCAGAAGGCCGCCCGCCGCGACGAGGCCGGCGTCGCCGCTCCCACGCTGCACTGAGGAGGGGTCAGACCCCTGGCGCTAACATAGGCTCATTACGGCTTGATACTGGCGTTTGCGCGGGGGCTCGCGCAAGTGGCGGGCCAGGCGCGGAGCGGCGGCCAGGAGGGCGGCGATGCTGAAGGCGGGGATGATGGCGCCGATCAGCGCTGCGATCAGCAGGCGGTAAAGGCGCCACTGCTCGGGGCGTGCGCGGCAGCCCGGCGGGGAGAGTGACCGAAAGCGGTCAGATGCGCCTCGGTCAGCAGAGCGGCGTCAAGTGGCTGAGCACCCAGGCCTTGGTGAGCTTGGGACATTCGCCGGGCGGCCCCTTGACCCCGTCCATTTCTCTTCAGGTGCGAACGGCGAACTCGATACGCCAGCGCAAGCCGATAATCTCTCACCACTTTGGGCGTGGTGTACTCGGCCGGATCGAGCGAGGTGATGAGGATCACCCACTCGGCGGCAATGAGCGTGCCGGGCTTGATGGTGCGCTGCTTGGATTTGGCCTCGGCCCGCGCTTCGGCGCACCGCCTTGACCGCCTGGGCCTTGGGCATCTTGATGGCGAGGAGGCGCATCTTGAGCGGTGCGGCTCCGTTGCGCCCGAGCCAGATCGGCCGATCGACGACGCCGGTCTCACTGTCGGCGAGCGCGCGGATGATGTCGAAGGCTTTACCGTCATCCAACCGCTTCCACGCCGCCTGTCCAGACGGCGCGCGCCTGCCCATTGCCGCCTAGCCGATCACGTCGGCAAGCTCGCGCGAAGGAGGTGTCGACGATGTGCTGCATGCCGGGGATCACCGATCCGGTTGAGCGCGCCGCACTTCTCGTCGGCGAGCGTCTGAAGGCGCTGCTCCGTCGGCGGCAGGTCGAAAACCGCGTGCACGCGCCACAGCCGCCCGTTCTCGCGCGCCGACTTGCCGGCCTTGCGCACCGTGGTGGCGTCCACCAAGCGGATCAGCCGGCCGCCCGCCACGGTAAGCAGCGAGCCCGGGGCGTCTCCCAACAGCCGTGCCTGGTTACTGTTTAGTCGAGGCACGGCTTGGCAGCGACCGAGCACGCAGATCAACACGCTGGGTCCAGCAACGAGGGTCTCCCCACCGCTGTATGCGAGCCCATGCCGCAGAAATAGGCAAGATCAGCGCAGCAGATCGACGCGCTTGCGAGCTTGGGCGGCTTGGTTATGCGTCACGATCCTTCTCCTAGTCAACGTTAGGTTGACAGTCAACCATGCGTTGACGCGCGTGTCAACCCAATGTTGACTGCTTTCCGGATTGGGCCGAACGGGATCGAAGCTCGGCTTGCCTTTCCATAGTGGGTGACGAGTGGTGCTGTGACTGCGTTTCCGTGCATTCAGTCTCGTTCGGAAAGCGGATGCGCACCGCACGCCCATCGCCAAATCTCACCACTCACCACTCACCACTCACCATCTCACCGCTTCCTGCGCCCACGCGGCGCCGCCAAGGCGCAGGCGGCGGCTGCCATTTCGCCTGCTCGGCGGCGAGCTGCGCCCGCGCCTCTGCGATGGCGGGCGCCAGCTCCTCCGCTGCGCTGCAGCGCCCGCGCCGCCGGCAGCGATGCCTCTTGCAGCGCGCAACGCCGCCGCACAGAAGGCGCCGCAGCCTATCGGCGATCTCGATGCGGAACGCATCGTTCTCCGCCGCGATCAGGCTCCCCGGCTTGTCGACCCACGGCTCCTGCGGCAGATGCAGGAGCGGGTGCCTGCGCGGGGTTGGCGGCCTCGCGCGCCGCGTAGGCGGCCTCCACCTGCCGGATCAGCTTGGGCAGCCAGGCCTCGTCGTCGGGTCGTCGCCGCCAGGGGGCGTGCCGCCGCTCATCGATCTCGTGCTCCATGCATGCATGCGCCATCCCGCCCTCCGGGAGTACCCGCAGGGGTGCGACGGGTGACGCAGGCGCCTTGTCGGCAACCCGGGGGCCGGTTGTCCTCCGGCCCCAGGAGGCGTGGCCGAGCCTCCTCGAGAGCCCCGGTGCAACACCAGAGCTCCCCGGGACCTTGCGGGGTCCCCTGGGCTGCCTTGCGGCGCCCGCGCCGGCGGCGATTTGTGTCCCGGTGCGAAGCTGCGGCTCCGGGTCAGGCCCGTCACCATGTGCCTCTCGGCGGTCTCCGGCGTCGGCGCCATTGCTGGCGCTCTGCCGGAAACGGTCGCAGCGGGCCTCCTGGATTTCGGCCATCCAACACGAGGGCCTCCTTCCAGGCGCCGATCCTTGCCACGTTGGGTGCTGGTACCGAACGCCCCGTCGCGGGCAAGGACGCAACAGTCTAGGCACGGCCCATGGCCGCCGGGCGCAATTGCGGCGCATTTCCCCGCGGACTTTCCGCCGGCACACTTAATGAACGATTGCCGGATCGTAGGGTGCAATGCTGCGAAGCGGCATTGCACCGATGCGCCCTCTCCTCCGGCGACGCCGCTTCGCGCGATCGGCCCGGCAGCGTTCGCTGCGCCGGCCGGATGCCGCCGACCGCAGGGCCTGCGTCACGCGAGCTTGCCCCAGGGTGCAGACACAGGCAGTGCAGTGATCTGTATAGCCCTCTGTATAGCCCCTTCCTCGATTGCCGCGAAACCGGGCAGGTGGCATGCTTCCAGTCCAGGACGAGCAATTGCTCGCTCCGCAAGAACCACAAAGCATGCCAATGGGAGGATGCAACTCATGCGCCTGTACTATCTCGGGGCTATGTCCCTTCTCGTCCTGGCGAGCGCGCCGCTTGCCACGCCGCCGGCAGCCGTCGCCCAGGACATCAAGCTGCCGGCGGCGCTGACCTTCACCGCCTACGACACCGGCACATCGGGCTTCAACATCGCCGTCGCCGTCGGCAAGACGTTCAAGGACAGGTACGACAGCGACTTGCGCATCCTGCCCGCCGGCAACGATGTCGCCCGCCTCACGCCCCTCAGGAGCGGGCGGGCGCAGGCCTCGGCGATGGGCATCGGCGCCTATTTCGCGCAGGAGGGCGTGCTGGAGTTCGCGGTCCGCGAATGGGGCCCGCAGTCCCTGCAGGTCCTGCTTTCCACAGTCGACTGCAACGGCACCAACCTCGGCGTCGCCAAGGATGCCGGCGTCAGGGAGATCAGGGACCTGAAGGGCAAGCGCGTCGGCTTCGTGGTGGGGGCGCCGTCGCTCAACCAGAATGCGCTGGCTACGCTCGCGTTCGCCGGCCTCACGCGCAGCGACGTGACGATCGTCGAGTTCTCGAGCTTCGGCGCCATGTGGAAGGGCATGCTCAACAACAACGTCGATGCCGCCTTCGCCTCCACCATCACCGGCCAGACCAAGGAGGTGGAGGCGTCGCCGCGCGGTCTCGTCTGGGTGCCTTGGCCGCACAAGGACAAGGCGGGCTGGGAGCGCGCGCGGCAGATCGCGCCCTACCTGAGCCCCCACTTGGCCACCTGCGGCTCGGCCGGACTCTCGCCGCAGGCCCCGATGGAGATGGCCACGGCCCCCTACCCGATCTTCCTCGTCTACGCCTCCCAGACGGCCGAGCTCGCCTACGCCATCACCAAGGCCATGATCGCCGGCTATCCCGCCTACAAGGATGCCGCGCCGGGCGCATCCGGCCTCGCGGCCGACAAGCAGACCAGGAAGTGGGTGATTCCCGTCCATGCCGGCGCCGTCAAGGCGCTCACCGACGCCGGTCAATGGCGTGCCGAGGACGAGGCCCACAACAGGGCGCTCCTGAAGCGCCAGTCGGCGCTGGCGGAGGCGTGGAACCGATATCTCGAGACCAATCCACCCGCCGACAAGCAGGCGTTCCGGGACCGGTGGATGGAGGCGCGCCGCACGGCCCTGGTGGCGGCTGCACTGGAACCGGTCTTCTGAGCAGCCGTCATCCCGGGTCAGACCATGCGGGTCTGACGCGAGTGGCACACCCGCAAGTTGTCCGTAGGGTGCAATTGGGCGTCAGCCCGCATTGCACCGGAGTTCCGCCTCATGGGACACGGCTGCATCGGTGCAATTCGCCTTCGGCTTATTGCACCCTACCCCGCGATCTTCGAGAATTCGGCCACCGTGAGCGTGGCGGCCCGGATCTCCGAAAGCAGCGCGAGCCTGTTGGCGCGTAGCGCCGTCGCGTCGGGGCCATCCGCGACGTTCACCGTGACCTTGTCGAAGAACGCATCGACGGGCGCCCGCAGCTCGGCGAGCGCGCGCATGGCGCCGGCGAAGTTCTCCACGTTGATGGCCGCGGCCGTGTCGTGCTTGACCTTCTGGATGGCCTGATGGAGCACCCTCTCCTCGGGCGCGCGCAACAGCGCGGGATCCGCGGCGCCGGCGTAGCTCCGCTTGTCCTTCTTCTCCTCGTCGCGCACGATGTTGATGGCGCGGCGCACGCCGATCAGCAGGTTGGCGCCGTCGTCGGTCTTGAGGAACTCGCCCAGCGCCTCCACCCGCTTCACGATCAGCGCCAGGTCGTCCTGCCCGCCGAGCGAGAACACCGCATCGATCAGGTCGTGCCGCGCCCCCTTCTCGCGCAGGTGCACCTTGAGCCGGTCGGCGAAGAAGGCGAGGAGGTCGGCTTGCCACGCTAGGCAAAAAGACGGTAGCTACCTCCTGTTCTCGGTGGGCCGTCGTCGAACCTGATCTTGGCAGGATCTGGCCAATCAGCATACCACCCGGTCCTGGCCGTTCGTCCTCGCTAGTCCTCGGCGAATCATTGCTGCACTTGGCCATCACGCTCGGCGCATGAAGCGATTGTCTCGATGATCCGCAATTGGACAGCAGCGAAGACTTCGAGCGGCAGCCGCAGATCGTTCTCCAGCACAATCCGGATCACGCCCAATGCCGCGCGCCGCAGCTGATACGGATCGCCGGAGCCGGTCGGCTTCTCGCCGATGGCCCAGAAGCCGACCAGCGTGTCGAGCTTGTCGGCGAGCGCCACGGCCACCGCCGCCGCGTCGCCCTCCTCCACCTTGGGCACCGTGTCCGACGGCCCCTTGGGCTTGTAGTGCAGCTCGACGGCGCGCGCGATCGCGGGCTTCGTGCCGGCGGCTTCGCGCGTAGTACCGCCCCATCAGCCCCTGCAGCTCGGGAAACTCGCCGACCATGCCCGAGACCAGGTCGGCCTTGGCGAGCTGCGCCGCCCGCCGCGCGTCCTCCGGCACGGCGTCCACCGCGCCGGCGATCCCAAACGCCAGCTCGGCGATGCGCTCCACCCGTTCCTTCTGGCTGCCGAGCTTCTCGTGGAAGGTGATGCCGGCGAGCGCGCCCGCCATCTCGTCGAGCGGGCGCTTCCGGTCCTGCTCCCAGAAGAACTTGGCGTCGGAGAGCCTGGCCGCAATCACCTTCTCGTTGCCCGCGACAACGGCCGCCCCACCGTCCGTGGGCGTCAGGTTGGAGACGAGCAGGAACCTGTTGGCGAGCTTGCCCGTGCGCGGGTGCTTCAGCGAGAAGCACTTCTGGTGCTGCTTCATGGACACCATCAGGCACTCGGCCGGCACCTCGAGGAAGCGCTCGTCGAAGGTGCCCATCAGCACCAGCGGCCACTCGGTGAGGCCGGCGTTCTCGTTGAGCAGTGCCTCGTCCTCGACCAGGGCGAGGTTGTGCTCGGCGGCGAGCGCGCGCGCCTGCTGGGCGATGATCCTGGCGCGCGCCGCCGCATCCAGGATCACCTTGTGCTGGTTGAGGCTCCGCACATAGTCGGCGGCACTCTTCACCTCGAACGGCGCGTTGCCGTGGAAGCGGTGCCCGCGCGTGACGCGCCCGCTCTCCACCTCCTCGATCGCGAGCGGCACCACCTTGCCGTCGAGCAGGCACACGATGGAATGCAACGGCCGCACCCAGGTCGTGCGCCCCGAGCCCCAGCGCATCGACTTGGGCCACGGGAACCTGGCGGCCACCGCCGGCACCAGCTCGGCCACGATCTCCTGCGCCGCGCGGCCGGGCTTGTCGATCTTGACGACGTAGAAGTCGCCCTTCTTCTCGTCCTTGACGATGAGCGCCTCCTTGATGGACTTGAGGCCCGCCGACTTGACGAACCCGGCAATGGCCTGCTCCGGCGCATTGACGCGCGGGCCTTTGCGCTCCTCGGAGACGTCGGGCGACTTGGGCGGAATGCCGCCGACCACCAGCGTGAGCCGCCGCGGCGTGGCGAACGCCTTGGCCTCTTGCGTCGCGAGGCCCTGCGCCGCGAGTCCCTCCAGGACGAGGCGCTTCAGGTCCTCTGCCGCCCGCCCTTGCATGCGCGCCGGAATCTCCTCCGAGAACAGCTCCAGCAACAGCTCAGCCATTGCGTCTCCGCTCCGCGCAAGTGGCGCGCGGATCCCCTCTCCCGCTTGCGGGGAGGGGCTAGGGTGAGGCGCCGCCCAGGGAATTCCCCTCCCCCGATTGGCGCGTACCCGGGCAGGCGGTTGAAGGTCGGAGCGGGGCTGCCCCTCGCCACTCTCCTGGATTGGTCATGGGCATGAGCCCGGCTGCGCACGGCAAGGCAGCGCAGATCACTTCTCCGGAATCCGATCCACCGTGGCCACCACAGCGAAGCGGTCGGCGAGCTCGGCCAGGGCGGCGCGGTGGAGCGCGTCGGCGGCGATCACGCCGCCCATGGGGTCGGGCAGGTCGCGCGTCGCCGCCGCATCGGCCGCCACGGTCGCCTTGTAGCCGAGGTCGAGGGCGGCGCGGGCCGTGGAGGAGACGCACATGTGCGTCATGAAGCCGGCGATCACGAGCTGCGTGCGGCCGAGCTTCTTGAGCGTGGCGTCGAGGTCGGTGCTGGCGAAGGCGTTGGGCAGCGGCTTCGACACGATGCTCTCGCCGCCCGCGGGCTTCACCGCATCGATGATGGCTCCGCCGCGCGCATCGAGGTCGAACAGCCCGCCGGCGCGGCCCTTGTGCTGGACGTGCACCACCGGCGCGCCCGCCGCGCGCGCCTTGGCGAGCAGCCGCGCCAGCGCCGTCGACGGCCGGGGCGATGCCCGGCAGCGCCAGCTTGCCGTCGAGGTACTCGTTCTGCGCATCGATGATGACGAGCGCGGATTGCGGCGAGCGGCGGCGGGCTGCAGATCGGCGCCGGACATCTCCAGCAGGGTCTTGGGCGTGCTCATGACGGGACTCCTGCAGTCGGTCGCGGCCTAGCCCGCGGGCTGCAGCACGGGCGCCGGCACGATGCTGCGGGCGATATCGTCGGTGGCGCCGGTCGCCATCAGATAGCCGAGCCCTACCAGGATCAGGGCGAGCGCGAACCAGAACACCGGCCGCTGCCGCCGCCACAGCGCCGCATAGGCCACCAGGATCAGCGGCACGCCGAGGATCACGGCGCCGGCGATGCTTGGCGGGGATCATGGCGCGGCGCGCCTGGAACGTAGGGTGCAATAAGCGCAGCCGCATTGCACCGAAACCGGCGTGGAGCATGCTCGTCGGGTGCATCGGTGCAATACGGGCTACCGCCCGATTGCACCCTACGGCTTTCACGCCCCGCCCCCCTCGGTCTGCAGCCACGCGGCGCAGCAGGCCTTGGCGAGCTCGCGCACGCGCAGGATGTAGCTCTGGCGCTCGGTCACCGAGATGACGCCGCGGGCGTCGAGCAGGTTGAAGATGTGGCTCGCCTTGATGCACTGGTCGTAGGCCGGCAGGGCGAGCTTGTGGCGCTTGTCGTTGGCGTCGAGCGCCGGCGCGCCCGCCTCGAGCAGCGCCTTGCACTCACTCTCCGCGTCGCGGAAATGCCGCAGCAGCATCTCCGTGTCCGCAAACTCGAAGTTGAATCGCGAGTACTCCTGCTCGGCCTGCAGGAACACGTCTCCGTAGGTGAGCTTGCGGGCGTCCTCGCGGCCGTTGAAGTTGAGGTCGAACACGCGGTCCACGCCCTGCACGTACATCGCGAGCCGCTCGAGCCCGTAGGTGATCTCGCCCGACACCGGGTTGCAGTCGAAGCCGCCGACCTGCTGGAAGTAGGTGAACTGCGTCACCTCCATGCCGTCGCACCACACCTCCCAGCCCAGCCCCCAGGCGCCGAGCGTGGGGCTCTCCCAGTCGTCCTCGACGAAGCGGATGTCGTGCAGCAGGGGGTCGATGCCGATGCGGCCGAGGCTCTCCAGGTAGAGGTCCTGCAGGTCCGGCGGGCGACGGCTTCATGATCACCTGCAGCTGGTAATAGTGCTGCAGCCGGTTGGGGTTCTCGCCGTAGCGGCCGTCCTTGGGCCGGCGCGAGGGCTGCACGTAGGCGGCGTTCCAGGGCTTGGGGCCGAGCGCCCGCAGCGTGGTGGCCGGATGGAACGTGCCCGCGCCCACCTCCATGTCGTAGGGCTGCAGGATCACGCAGCCCTGCTCGCCCCAGAACTGCTGCAGCGCCAGGATCAGGTCCTGGAACGACCGCGTCGGCTGCAGCCCTCCGGCGGAGCGGGGGACGGGGACGGCATGGGATGCCTTCGGAGGCGCCTTCTGCGGACGCCGGCTTTGCGGCTTTCTTCTGCATGGGTTCGTGTGCGCCGAGGTTGCGGCGCGCACTATACGCATTGGGCGCCGGGCGTCATCAGGATTCGCGGCGGGCGCCATTGAAAGTCGCGCACGATACACATATAAGATGTGTAGGAGGTCCCCATGACCAGGATGGTGCGCAAGCAGCTTTTCGTCACCGCAGAGCAGAGCAAGCGCCTCGAGGAGTGTGCCGCTGCGACCGGCCTGTCCGAGAGCGAGCTCATTCGGGCGGGCATCGATATGCGGCTCGAGCAGGAGCAGGAGAAGCGGCGCGCCTGGCAGAAGACCGTCGGCGAGACCAATGCCAAGTTGTCGGGAGCTTGGGCGGAACGCGAGAATCTCCATGAGGAGATGCATGCGATCCGTCGGCGCTGGAATCGGCGCAATCGGTTGTTGGCTCGTCGCGGATAGTACAACTGGGGCCGAACAGCAGGAGGTCCACATGAACAAGATGGTCCGGCAACAGCTCTTCATCACCGCCGAGCAGAAGCGCCGGATCAAGACGCGGGCCGCTCTCACCGGCGCGTCGGAGGGCGAGATCATCCGTCGCGGCATCGATCGCGAGCTCGCCCAGGAGACCGGCGAGGCCGAGGGCGACTGGAAGGACGCTTGGCGCCAGGCGGCCGGGATGTGGGCCGACTACGACGAGATCGATGACATCATCGCAGCGCGCCGGAAGCGCAACAGGCAGCGAATGGAGAGGATTCGCAAGCAGATGCGCGGCAGGTGAGCGCACTGATGCTGTTCGACACGACCATCCTCATCGATTACCTCCGCGGCCGACGGGAAGCGATAGATCTCCTCGAGGCTCAGGGGGCAAGGCCGAGGGTATCGGTCGTAACGACTTTCGAGTTGTTCGCGGGCGTACGAAACAGACGTGAGGAGCAAAAAACCGAGCAACTTCTCTCAGAAGTCACTTTGCTGCCAGTCACCCAGGACATCGCCAAACGCGGCGGTGTCTTCGTGCGGCTCTACGAAGCCAGTCACAGTGTCGAGGTGGCTGACGCGCTGATCGCCGCTACGGCCGAGCACCACGGCCTCAAGCTCGCCACGCTCAACGTCAAGCACTTCCCGATGTTTCCCAAGCTCAAGCGGCCGTACTGAGCCGCGAGCCGCGCCGGGCCCCGGCACGCCGGCGCCTCAGCCGCCGCGCCGGTGCTCCTCGAGCCGCGGCATGATCTCCACGAAATTGCAGGGCCGGTGCCGGTTGTCGAGCTGCTGCACCAGGATGCCGCTCCAGGCGTCCCTGCAGGCGCCGGGCGAGCCCGGCAGGCAGAAGATGTAGGTGCCGTGCGCCAGGCCCGCGCACGCCCGCGACTGGATCGTGGACGTGCCGATCTTCTGAAACGAGATGGCGTGAAACACTGCGGAGAACCCGTCGATCTCCTTCTCGAACAGCGGACGGATCGCCTCCGGCGTGACATCGCGCCCGGTGAACCCGGTGCCGCCGGTGGAGATGACCACGTCGATGCCAGGGTCCGCCGATCCACGCCCGCACCTGCGCCCGGATCGCCTCGATGTCGTCCTTGACGATGGCGCGCGCGGCCAGCTCGTGGCCCGCCGCCTGGATCATCTCGGCCAGGGTGGCGCCGGACTTGTCATCGGCCAGCGTGCGGGTATCGGAGACGGTGAGCACCGCGATGCGGACGGGGATGAACGGGCGCTTGGGGTCGAGCTTGGACATGTGATGCCTATACCATAACGGCCTGGGCGCCCTTTACTGCTATCCATCGAGCCCGCCCGCATAGCCTGCATCCGAGCCCACATCGCCGAGCTGGAGCAGGAGGAGCTGAGCGGCTGCCACGGGCCGGCCTTCAGAAGAGCCGGTTCTATGGTAGGATGCGATCATGATCAAAGTCCTCGAACAAGCCATCGAGAAGGTCCGGAAGCTGCCCAAGGAGCAGCAGGAGTACGCTGCCGAGGTCCTCGAGCAGATTGCCGAGGCCGGTGAGGCGGTCTACGTGCTCAGCGAGGAGGAGCGCCGGCTCATCCGGGAGGGTCTGGACGAGCTGGATCGGGGCGAAGCCCCCAGCGAGGCAGAGGTCCGCGCGGTTTTCGACAAATACCGCGAACCGTAAGGTGCAATAGGGCGTTGGCCCGTATTGCACCGATGCAACCCCACTTATCCGACGCGCACGCGGACAGGCGGGCTGCGCCCTCGGCTTCCGGGATGACGGTAAGGGGCGTGCGTTTCACTGGCCTAGCGCGTCAACCTGTCCGGCAGCTCGCCAAGGAGATGGCTCTTGGCGAGAGGTGCGCTTCGCTTTGGTCATCATTGATCGAGGTGGATGGCCTGCTGGACAGCGCATCCTCGATCAAAAGCGACAGCCCGGATGTCGCCGCGCCAGCACCATCTGCCAAACCAGACGTAGATGACGCCGAACGCAAAGAATCGTAGCCCTGCCAGAGGAAACCACGAAAAGCGCGTATCGCCGGCGAGCAGCGGTCGCGTCGCAACGCAAGTCCAGAAGATGGTGAAGCCGGGCCACACCGTTAAGAAAGTCTTGCTGAACGAGCCCAGCGTAAACCGGCCTGACAGCTTCACTCGTCCGTCGACCTCGGAAAACTCACCCTTGAAATGCGGCTTGAAACCTCCCGGGCGGAAGGCTGCCCCAAAGAACGGAAACGGCCTGTGAATTGACACGAAGTCCCTTGCGACCTCCCCCTGGGCAATCCGATGCCGATTGAGGATTGGAACTTCCTGGTCACGGGCCGCCACGCTTCACGGAGTTCTACTTCGAAGGCGCTGTCGAACTCGGCCGCAGGGCCCCCGTAGAGCAAGTCGAAGAACCTCCGCACCTTCGCCGCAGTCCACCAAAAGGCCGCGAGACCGAGCCGCATCATGCGGCTTGGGATTGGAGCTGCGGCGGGCGGTTGCGACATGCTCCCCCAATGCACGCGATCTACGCCGAAAGAGCGGCCTTTACAGCCAGCAGGTCGCGCCAGGCGAGGCGCTTGGCGGCCGGCGTGCGCAACAGGTAGGCGGGGTGCAGCGTGGCGATGGCGCGCACGGTGCGCTCACCCAGCGTCATCTCGCGCCACTTGCCGCGCACGCGCATGATGCCGTCGGTGACGCCGAGCACCTCCTTGGCGGCGGCACCGCCGAGCAGCAGCACGAGGTCCGGCGCCACCAGCTCCACCTGCCGCTCCAGGAACGGGCGGCAGACCTGCGCCTCCTGGGGTGTGGGCGTGCGGTTTCCGGGCGGGCGCCAGTAGACGATGTTGGTGATGTGCACGTCCGCCTCGGTAAGGCCGATGGCGGCCAGCATCTTGTCGAGCAGCTGGCCGGCGCGTCCGACGAACGGCTTGCCGGCCAAGTCCTCGTCGCGTCCCGGCGCCTCGCCGATCAGCATCAGCCGCGCCTGGGCTGCGCCGCGGTAGAAACACAGGTTCTTGGCGGTCGCCTTGAGGCCGCAGCCGTCGAAGCCGGCGAGCAGGGCCTGCAACTCGTCCAGAGTGCCGGCCTTGCCGGCCGCCGCGCGGGCGGCCATCACGGCCTCCTCGGGTGACGCTGTGGCGGGTGGGCCACCCGTCATCCCGGACGGAGTGACGCGAGCCGAAGGCGAGTGGCGCTCCGATCCGGGACCTCGTGAGGCGAGGCTCGACTCGCTCCGGGAGGTCCCGGATAGCCTCGCCTGCGGTTCGGCTTCCGGGATGACGGGTAAACGTGTAGCAGCCCCGGCCTGCGCCGGGGCAGAGGGTCTGACACCCGTATCCCCGCGGCTCAGCCAATCGACGGGCGTCTCTCCCACCAGGTCGGTGACGCCCATGTCGCCGTACCAGGCAAGTAGCGCCGCCAGATCCGTCCCTTTGTCGCCTTTGTCGTTGCTCGGCATGATCGCGAGTTTAGAGCCGTTTGCCGGCCGATACCAACCGGGGTCCGTTCGCCCGGATAGCCTTGGACGCGCTGGTGCGACTGTGCGTAACTGTCCCCGGATTGCCGCCGCACTCCCTGGCTTCGGCCTCGACGCCTGCGGAGCGGCGCAGGGGAGGCCAGAGATCATGAGCGGTCCCGAAGGCCCGGCCGCCACGCCGGGCACGCTGCCCCAGGCCGTGCGCCGCGATTTCTCGCGTGTCGGCTACGACGAAGCGATGCGGCGGGCGCGCGCGATCGTGCCTGTCCTCAGCGAGCGCGCCCAGGCCGCCGCGGACGCCCGCATGCTCATCCGCGAGAACGAGCAGCTGCTGCACGAGGCGGGGCTCTTCCGCTTCCACCAGCCCAAGGCCTTCGGCGGCATGGAGCTCGACTTCGTCGCGGTCGTGGACATCCCGGCGGAGCTGGCGCGCGGCTGCCCGTCGACGGCCTGGAACGTGGCCAACCTCGGCTGCCACCACTGGCTCCTCGGCTACTACGACCCCGAGACCCAGCGCGAGGTGTGGGGGGCGAACCCCGATGCGCTGATCGCCTCCTCGATCGCACTCGCCGCCGGCCGCGCGCGCAGGGTGGACGGAGGCTTCGTCATCGGCGGGCGCTGGCCGTTCTCGTCGGGCGTCGACAACTCGGACTGGAACATGCTGGCCGCCACCGTCTACGGCGACGACGGCAAGACGCCCGTCGACTGGCGCCTGTGCCTGGTGCCCAAGTCGGACTACGAGATCATCGACACCTGGGACTCCGTGGGCATGGAGGGCACGGGCAGCAAGGACGTGGCGGCCGCCGAGCTCTTCGTCCCCGAGCGCCGCGCGCTCGCACTGCAGCGCTGCCGCGGCGGTGCGGAGCATCCCGGCGGTGCGGCGAGCCCGGGGCCGCTCTACCGGCTGCCGATTGTGGCAGCCACCGGCCATCTGCTGGCGGGGCCCGCGCTCGGCGCGGCGGAGGGCGCCTACGAGCTGTTCGTCGCGGCGATGGCGAGGCGGGCGGGCACTTATACCGGCGCCAAGGTGGCGGACTTCCAGGCGGTGCAGATCAAGGTTGCCCGCGCGCGCTGTCTCATCAACTCCGCGCGCCACCTCCTGCGCCAGTCGGCGATCGCATTGCAGCTGAGCGCGGGGCGCAACGAGGTGCCGGACCTGCCGGCCAGGCTGAGGCTCCGCGCCTACGCGGCCTTCGCCGTGAACCAGACGCGCGAGGCCGTGGAGGCGCTATGGTCGTGCTACGGCGCGCAGGGCCTCTACCGCCGCGATCCCCTGCAGCGGCATCTGCGCGACGTTGCCGCCATCAACCAGCATTTCTCCTACAACTTCGACATCGCCGGCAGCGCCTTCGGCCTCGACGCGCTCGGCGGCACCTACACCAACCCGACCATGTAAGAATGCACCCGTCATCCCGGAAGCTGAGGGCGCAGCCCGAAGCTACAAAGAAACTGGAGCTCGAAATTGAGCGAGGGGCGCGCTGCGGCTGTACCTCCCCTTGCGGGGAGGGTGGCGCATCGACGCGAAGGCTTGCTTCGCGGCGACGCGCGGGTGGGGGTGGAGGGGTGAGCAGAAGAGAGTTCGACCCCCACCCCTAACCCCTCCCCGCGAGGGCAGGGGAATGCGTTTGAGTATTGGTGAAATGGCTTGCCAAGCGGCGAATGTGGATTCTGGGAGGACTCCAATATTCGGGGGTCTCGATGCAAGCGATCGTCGCTGTGTTTGGCCATCTCGATCCGCGCGAGCAGAATGCGCGCCACGATTTCTGCGAGATGCTGTTCGTCGCCTTCGCCGCCATGCTGTGCGGCGCGAAGAACTGCTCCGACATCTGGCGCTTTGGGCAGGAGAAGGAGGAGATGCTTCGAGACGTGCTCGAGCTGCCGACGGCATCCCTCGCGCGACACCTCTCGGCTCTGTTGCGCGAGCACGATACTGTGGCGTTCGCCGAGGCTTTCGCCAGCTTCATGCGCCGCGTGGCAGCTACCGCCGGGACCAATCGCCAGATCGCGCTCGACGGCAAGTCCATGCGGGGGGCCTTCGAGAAGGGCCGGCAGTTCGCGCCGCGCATGATGGTGACGGCCTGGGGAACCGAGCTGCGCATGACGCTGGCGGCCGTGCCGGCGGGCGGCGGCAACGAGGCCAAGGCGGCCATCGAGCTGCTGCGGCTGCTCGACCTGAAGGGCGCGCTCGTCACGGCCGATGCGCTGCACTGCTCGGCCCGGATGGCGACCGAGATCACGCAGCGCGGCGGCGATTACGCGCTCGCCTTGAAGGGCAACCAGGGGCCGCTGCTGGCCGACGCGGAGAGGATCATCGCCGCGGCCAAGACACCCAAGGCGGCGACCGCCGTCACCGAGGAGACGGGCCACGGGCGCTGGGAGCGGCGCGCGGCTCGCATCGTGCGGGCGCCGGCCGCGCTTGGCCGCAGCATGGCTTTCACCGTCTCAGCATGATCGGCGAGATCTCCCGCACGCGCATCGTCAACGGCAAGCGCGAGGAGCAGCGCTGCCTCTACGTTCTCTCGCGCTCGATGTCTGCCCAGGAGCTGCTGGGGGTCGTGCGCCGGCATTGGGACATCGAGAACGGCCTGCACTGGCGGCTCGACGTAGTCTTCCACGAGGACGCCTGCCGCACCCGCAAGGATCACGGCCCCGAGAACCTCGCTTTGCTGCGGCGCTTCTGCGTCAATACTTTCCGAGCCGACAGCAAGAAGGATACGATGCGAGGGAAAATGATGCGCGCCGCCTGGAACGACTCTTATCTCTTCAGCCTCATGACTTAAATGCGATAGCTCTGCCCGCAAGGGGGAGGGGAATATGGTCGCGGCTGTGGTGGGGGAGTCGTTTTATCCGCTGCGGGTCGGCGTTGGAGACGCCGATGGCGTTCCGGGACCTCCGCGAGCGGTCGGCCTCCTGAGGTCCCGGATCGAAGCGATGCTCGCCTGCGGCTCGCATCGCTCCGTCCGGGATGACGGGTAGGCCGGCCCTTGACGCTCGGCGACCCGCCGACCTATCGAACCGGCAGACACAACGCTCACACAGGGGCCGGAGATGGCGCACAGACGGAGCCGAGCAAGAGCCGCGCGAAGCGATGGAGTGCGACGTGGTGGTCGTGGGCGCCGGCCCGGCCGGGCTCGCCACCGCCATCCGCCTGAAGCAGCTCGCCGCCGCCGCCGGAGCCGAGCTGTCCGTCATCGTGCTCGAGAAGGGCTCGGAGGTCGGCGCCCACATCCTCTCCGGCGCGGTGATCGACCCGATCGGCCTCGACACGCCTGATCCCCGACTGGAAGGCCAAGGGCGCGCCGGTCGAGACGCCGGTGACCGAGGACCGCTTCTACTACCTGGGCCCCTCCGGCGCGCTCCGCATCCCCAACTTCGTGATGCCGCCGTTGATGAGCAATCACGGCAACTACATCGTGAGCCTCGGCAACGTGATGCGCTGGCTGGGCGAGCAGGCGACCGGGCTGGGCGTCGACATCTACCCCGAGTTCGCCGCGTCGGAGGTGCTCTACGACGAGGCGGGCGCGGTTGTGGGCGTCGCCACCGGCGACAAGGGCATCGGCAAGGACGGCAAGCCCACCGACCGCTTCCAGCGCGGCATCGAGCTCAGGGCCAAGTATACCGTGATCGCCGAGGGCGCACGCGGCTCGCTCGCCAAGACGCTGGTCGAGCGGTTCGGGCTCGACAAGGGCCGCGAGCCGCAGAAGTACGGGCTCGGCCTCAAGGAGCTGTGGGAGGTGCGGCCCGAGAAGCACCGGCCGGGGCTCGTGCAGCACACGCTTGGGCTGGCCGCTCGACGATCGCACCGGCGGCGGCTCGTTCCTCTACCACTACGGCGCCAACCTGGTGGCGGTCGGGCTTCGTGGTGCACCTGAACTACGACAACCCCTACCTCTCGCCCTACGGCGAGTTCCAGCGCTTCAAGACGCACCCGATGATCCGCGACACCTTCGAGGGCGGCCGGCGCATCGCCTACGGCGCGCGCGCCCTCACCGAGGGGGGCTGGCAGTCGATCCCGCGGCTGGCCTTCCCCGGCGGCGTGCTGGTGGGCTGCGCGGCGGGGTTCATGAACGTGCCGCGCATCAAGGGCTCGCACAACGCCATGCTGTCGGGCATCCACGCCGCCGAGGCGGCGTTCGCCGCGATCGCGGCGGGCCGCGCGCACGACAGCGCTGGAGGCCTATCCGCAGGCCGTGCTCGAAGGCCCCATCGCCCGCGATCTGCGCCGCGTGCGCAATGCCAAGCCGATGCTGTCCCGGTTCGGCACGGTGCTCGGCACGGTGCTCTCGGGCGCCGATATGTGGGCCAACACGCTGTTTCCGGGCATCGGCTTCGGCTACACCCTGAAGCACGGCAAGCCGGATCATGCGGGCCTCACGCCGTCGCGGCGCGCCAAGCCGATCGACGTATCCCAAGCCCGACAACGTGCTGACCTTCGACCGGCTGACCAACGTCTCCTTCTCCGCCACCAACCACGAGGAGGACCAGCCGGTGCACCTCAAGGTCGCCGAGCCTCGACCTGCAGCGGCAATCCGAGTACGACGTCTACGGCAGGCCCGTCGGCCCGCTACTGCCCCGCCGGGGTCTACGAGTGGGTCGAGGAGGGCGGCGACCCGCGCTACGTCATCAACGCGCAGAACTGCGTGCACTGCAAGACCTGCGACATCAAGGACCCGAACCAGAACATCGACTGGGTGCCGCCCGAGGGCGGCGGCGGCCCGAACTACTCGGGGATGTAAGGGCGCCGGACTCAAGAATGCGATCCCTGCGAGTTCGAGAAAGGGGGAACCGTGCCAAACGAGGAGCTGCATCCCGACGCCGCGCGGGTGATCGAGCTGATCGTGGCCGCCAACCGGCCGGCTTACGAGACGTTGTCGCCGCCCGCGGCGCGCGAGGCGTTTCTGGCCGCCCGGTCCGTCCTGCAGCCCGATCCGGACGCCGTGGCGCACATTGCATCCCTGGAGGCTGAGGGCCCCGCGGGACCGGTTCCGCTCAGGCTCTACCGCGGCTTCGGCGCCGACGAGAGCCGACCGCAGCCGGCGCTCGTGTATTTCCACGGCGGCGGCTGGGTCATCGGCGACCTGGAAAGCCACGACCAGGTCTGTCGGGCGCTCGCCAACGCGGCGCGACGCGATCGTCGTGGCCGTCGACTACCGCCTCGCGCCCGAGCACAAGTTTCCCGCCGCGGTCGACGACGCGATCGCCGCCACCCGCTGGATCGCCGACCATGCCCAATCCCTGGGCATCGACCGGACGCGGCTGGCGGTGGGCGGGGACAGCGCCGGCGGCAATCTAGCCGCCGTCGTCGCCCTCGACGCCCGCGACCGGGGTGGCCCGCAGCTCGCGTTCCAGCTGCTCATATATCCGGCAACCG
The DNA here is from genome assembly GCA_963758625.1 of uncultured Alphaproteobacteria bacterium. Lineage (GTDB taxonomy): Bacteria > Pseudomonadota > Alphaproteobacteria > Rhizobiales > Hyphomicrobiaceae > AWTP1-13. Next base: position 42,264 of record CAVWWJ010000020.1, read on the forward strand.
ACATGGGGCTGGACCGGCCCTCGCATGCGCGCCACGCCGAGCAGCTGCCGCTGCGCCGGTCGACCATGCGTTGGTTCGTCGGCCACTATCTGCGCTCGCCAGCCGATGAGGCGGATTGGCGCGCCTCCCCGCTCAGGGCGCCGAGCCTCCGCGGTCTGCCCCCGGCGCTGGTGGTCACCGCGGGCTTCGACCCGTTGAGCGACGAAGGCGAGGCTTATGCTCGGGCACTGTCAGACGCCGGCGTGCGCGTGGTGCACGAGCACTTCGAAGGTCAGATTCACGGTTTCTTGAGCATGGGGCGGATCGTGGCCGATTCGGGGCGCCTGATCGCCCTGGCCGGCAGCGCGCTCGATAGGGTCTTCAAGATGGTTTGAGGTGCCCGTGAGCCGGCCAAGGGTGTGGAAGCCCGCCTGTGTGGCCGAACAGCCCTTGCGGAAACGACCGCAAAGGCCGATCCACTCGATCGGCGGTGCCGTAGTTGCGTCACGTTCTGGTCGACACTCGCATCGTTAGGATCGGATCAGCTGATCGGAGCCGTCGGAGTCGCACGAGCGGGCCGCTTCTGCTAGCGTTGGCAATCGCGGCACGTTCATTGATGCACGCAGCTCCCCCAATGAGGTCACATGCCAGTTCGGCCCCATGCGCTTCTCGGACTTGTCGCATCCCTGCTGCTCTCGGGTGTGCCTACGGTACCCGCCGGCGCCGAGGTCGGCGATGCCGCAAGCAAGCCGGACGAGACGCGCTCGTGGCTGGGCAGCTACCTGGCGGGCCGGCAGGCGCGCAAGATGCACGATGCTCCGGCAGCGGCGGCCTTCTACGCGAAGGTGCTGCAGAGCGACCCCGGCAATGGCGCCGTGCTGGATGCCACATTCCAGATGGAGGCCTCCCAGGGGAACTGGCAGCGGGCCGAGGCGCTGGCGCGTGATCTCATCGCCCTGCAGCCGCACCAACCGCCTGGCGCATACCTTCCTGGGCCTTGCCGCCTTCAAGGCAGGGCGCTACGCGGAGGCCGAGGACCACTTCAAGGGCTCTGCCGCTCACCCGATCGGAGAGCTGACGAATGCGTTGGCGCTCGCCTGGATCACGCAGGCGCAGGAGAAAAGCGACGATGCGCTGAACGCTCTCGAGGCGCCGAAGCTGCCGGATTGGACCAGCTCGTTCGTGCGCTACCACCGAGCGCTTCTCGCCGACGTGGCGGGACGCGCGGCCGATGCACGTACCACCTACGGCCAAATCCCGAAAGGCGATCAGCGCATTCTCCGCGTCGCTCTGGCCTTTGCCGCCAGTGCCGCCAATGCCGGCGATAGGAAGCTCGCGCAGGGCATCCTGATGGCGCACCTGGAGAAGTCGAGGGCCGGCGGGCACCCCCAGGTCCAGGCTCTGCTTGCCGAGATCGAAGCCGGCAAGCGGCCGCAATTGCTGGTGAGCACCGCTACCGAAGGCATGTCCGAGTTGTTCTTCGGATTGGGAGAGCTGCTCGCCAGCGACAGCGGCAGCCTCGGGATCGGCGTGATCTTTCTGCAGTTCTCCCTCTATCTCAACCCCAACTCCACGTTCTCCCTGGTCGCTCTGGCTGTCAGCCAGGAGGCATCCAAGCGGTATGTGGACGCCAACACCACCTACGACCGCATACCCAAGGGGACGCCGCTCGAGATCCCCATCGAGATCAAGAAGGCGGTGAACCTCACGCAGCTGAAGAAGGTCGACGAGGCGCAGAGCCTGCTCGAGGCACTTTCGCGCCAGTATCCGCGCGATGTCCGGCCGCTCGAAACGCTGGGCAACATCATGCGGGCCAACAACCGCTTCCCCGAAGCGGTGGACTACTACACGAAGGCGATTGCCCTCGTCGGCAAGCCGGAGGCCCGGCACTGGGCCTACTTCTATGCGCGCGGGGCCTCCTACGAGCGCCTGAAGAAGCTGCCGCAGGCCGAGGCGGACCTGCGGCGCGCGCTGCAGCTGAGCCCCGATCAGGCGGACACGCTGAACTATCTCGGCTACACCTGGGTCGACCACAACCGCTATCTGGAAGAGAGGGCTGGCGCTCATCGAGAAGGCCGTCCGGCTCAGGCCCGACAACGGCTACATCGTGGACAGCCTGGGCTGGGCGCACTACCGCCTCGGCAACTTCCCGCAGGCGGTGAAGCACCTCGAGCAGGCCGTTACCCTGCGCCCGGACGACCCCACCCTCAACGATCACCTGGGCGATGCCTATTGGCGCGTGGGCCGCGAGCGCGAGGCGCGCTTCCAGTGGACGCAGGCCCTGATGCTGAAGCCCGAGCCGGCCGATGCCGACAAGATGCGGCGAGAAGCTGGAGAAGGGTCTGGCCGCGCCACGCATCCGGCAGGTGCGGCGCGGCAAGGACGCGCGGCGCATCGAGCGGGCCCGGAGCCGCAGCAACAACGCCAGCAGTGCCGAGCAATAAAGCAGGCTGCCGTCGTGTCGCCGCGGCGCTGCCTCTGTTCGCGAGCTGGCCCGTGCCAAGGTCAATCTCACGCTCGCAGTATACGGCCGCAGGGCCGACGGCTACCACGACCTCGAAAGCCTGGTGACCTTCGCCGGCATTCACGACGTGGTGACGCTGGCGCCGGGCGAAGTGGGCGGGGTCGCCGTCACGGGGCCGCTCGCCGGCTACATCAGCGGCGAGAACCTGCTCGTCAAGGCACTGACGCTGCTGCGCCGGGCGGACCCGGGCCTGAGGCTGGGGCCGGTGCGACTCGAGAAGCACCTGCCGGTCGCCGCGGGACTGGGCGGCGGCTCGGCGGACGCGGCGGCCCTGTTGCGCGCGGTCAGGCGCGTCAATCCGCGGCGTGCCGCCGCTGTCCCGTGGCTGGAAATTGCGGCGCGTCTCGGAGCCGATGTCCCGGTCTGCCTGGAGGACCGGCCTGCGCTGGTTTGCGGCGTGGGCCACGATGTCGCGCCGGTGCGCAGCCTGCCGCCGATGTCCGCGGTGCTCGTCAACCCGGGCGTGCCGCTGCCGACGGCGGACGTGTTCGAGGGCCTGAAGGCCGGGCCAGCGCCCGCGGCCGGACCGAAGCCGGTGCCGCCGAATTTCCGCGAGCGTCGAGGACCTGCTCGGCTACATGCGGCAGCGCGGCAACGGCCTCGAGCAGGCGGCAATGGCCCTGCTTCCTGTGATCGGCGAGGTCAAAGCGGCGCTCGAGGATCAGCCCGACTGCCGGCTCGCCGCCATGTCCGGGAGCGGGCCGACCTGCTTCGGTCTCTACGGCGATCGCGAAAGCGCCGGGCGCGCGGCAGACGCCATTGCAGCCGCGCATCCGGTCTGGTGGGTCAGGAGTACCACCCTGGCAGGCGCCGCCGGCGCATGAGCGCGTGTCATCCCGGAATTTCGCGTCAGCAAAATATCCGGGACCCAGGACCAAGGGTGAGGGCGTGGAGCCCCGGATTTCTGGTTACGGAAACAAAAAGGCCGCGCCCTGACCTCTCCCAAGGCCGGGCGCGGCCAACCCCCTTTTGGGCCGCGCCCTGACCTCTCCCCCAGGCCGGGTGCGGTCGTCCTTCGCGCCGCGCCCTGACCTGTTCCCCAGGCCGGGTGCGATCATTCTTCGCGCCGCACCCTGACCTCATCCCCCAGGCCGGGTGCGGTCGATACAGGGCGTCCAGGACGCCCGAGCCACGCGGCTATCGAAGCCTCGGGCTAATCGATGGCACGCGCGCGGCGACTTCTCTACCCCGGTTTTGGGGAGGCTTTTCGCGGCCGAGCGCGCGTCAGTTGGCGCGGGCGATGCAGAACTCGACGACCGTCGTCGAGCGCGCTCGTGGATGGCCCGGCCGGCACGCCGGCCAGCGCGTCGCGGGCGCTTGCGCCGAACTGGCGCGCCCGCTCCAGCGTGGTCTCGATCGCGCGATGGGTCTGCATGAGCCGGATGGCGCGCTCGAGGTCGCCCGCCTCGATCCGGCCCTCGCTCAGGGTGCGCCGCCAGAAACCGCGCTCCTCGTCTCCTCCGTGGCGCAGGCACACGATCACGGGCAGCGTGATCTTGCCTTCACGGAAGTCGTCGCCGGTCGACTTGCCGAGCTGCCCGCTGTCGCCCGCGTAGTCGAGCGCGTCGTCGACGAGCTGGAAGGCCATGCCGAGGTTGCGGCCGTAGGACCGCAAGGCCGCCCGCTCCTCCGCCGGGCGCTCGGCGATCGCCGCGCCGACCTCGGCGGCGGCCGCAAACAACGCGGCGGTCTTGGCGTCGATGATGGCGAGGTAGTCGTCCTCGCCCGTCGACGTGTTCTTCGCCGCCGCCAGCTGCATCACCTCGCCTTCGGCGATCACGGCCGCCGCATTCGACAGGATCTCGAGAGCGGGGAGGCAGCCCACCTGCACCATCATGCGGAACGCCTGGCCGAGCAGGAAATCGCCCACCAGCACGCTCGCCTGGTTGCCCCAGAGCAGGCGCGCCGACTGCTTGCCGCGGCGCAGGTCGCTGTCGTCCACCACGTCGTCGTGCAGGAGCGTGGCGGTGTGCATGAACTCCACCGCGGCGGCGAGCTTGATGTGGCCGCTGCCCCGATAGCCGCAGGCCTTGGCGCTGGCGATGGTCAGCATCGGCCGCAGCCGCTTGCCACCGGAGCCGATGAGATGGTGCGCGAGCGTGGGGATCAGCTCGACGTCGGAGACCGCCTTGTCGAGGATCAGGCTGTTGACGGCCCGCATGTCGTCGGCAACGAGGTCGAGCAGGGGCTGCAGGCCCCGGGACGGCCCCCGTGCGTCCTCGAGTGCGACGACACCGCCCAAGGTGTGCTATCTCCGCAATCAGCGACCTCGCGGCTATAATCGGGGGCCGTCCCCGGCAGTCAAGCCTGGACGCCGCGACACAAACGCTCCGGGTGAGACGAGTTCTGCGCGACCTGGTGAGGTGGACCATGCGAGAAATTCTGCGCAGCAACGATCCGGTCGTCATCAGCTTCGCCCAGGACGTGCTGCAGCAAGCCGGCATCGCCCACTTCGTCGCCGATCAGCACATGAGCATCGTGGAAGGCTCGATCGGCGCCTTCCCGCGGCGGCTGCAGGTCGATGAGTCCGACTGGGCCGAGGCCCGCCGGCACCTGGACGAGGCCGGCCTTGGCGAGTGGCTGCTCGCCGACGGGTCCGGCGCGTGAGCAGCAGCGCCTCGAGCCGCGGCGATGCTGATGCAGCAACCGCCGCGACCGAAGATGCCTTCCTCGGCGGCGCGCTGCGTATCCTGCAGCCCGAGGGCGGCTACCGCGCGGGCCTGGACGCGGTGCTGCTGGCGGCGGCGCTGCGCGTCGAAGGCTCCGAGCGGGTGCTCGATATCGGAGCCGGCGTGGGCGTCGTGGGCCTCGCCGCGGCGCGCCGCCTGCCGGAGATCGACGTCACCCTGGTGGAGCGTGATCCGGGCCTCGCCGCGCTGGCCCGCCAGAACATCGGCCGCAACGCCCTCGATGCGCGGGTCCGCGTCGCCGTCGCCGACATAGCCCGCCCCCTGCAGGAGCTGCCCGAGCTGGCCGGGCTCGCCCAGTCCTTCGATCACGCCCTCGTCAATCCGCCCTACAACCTGGAGGGACACGGCACGCCGGCCGCCGAGCCCCGCAAGGCGGCCGCCAATGCCATGCCGTCCGGCTCCCTGGAGCGCTGGATGCGCTTCGCGGCGGCCATGCTGCGTCCCGGCGGCACTTTGACCCTGATCCATCGCCCGGACGCCCTGCAGGGGCTCCTGGCGGCCCTGGCGCGGCGTTTCGGAGGCCTCGCCCTGCTTCCCATCCACCCGCGCCCGGGCGAGCCGGCGTCGCGTCTCCTGGTGCGCGCCGTCAAGGGCAGCCGGGCGCCCCTGCAACTGCGGCCCGGCCTGATCCTGCACAGCGCCGGCCACGGCTTCCGGCCGCAGATCGAGGCCATCCTGCGGCACGGAGCGGCCCTCGACCTGTTGAACCCGCCGGCAAAGTCTTGAGTTCGCCGCTCTTGCTGCACATATCGTTACCCGTGCACAACGCGTAACCTCTGCAACCCTGCAGCACGCCTGGATCTCCTGGGGCTATCCCGATGGGCTTCTTCAATCGCGGTCCTGTCGTTCCGGTACTGCGCTTCACCGGCCCGATCGGCATGGTGACGCCGCTGCGGCCGGGGCTGGCGCTGGCCTCGGTAGCGGGGCCCATCGAGAAGGCATTCTCCCTGTCGAAGCTGCCGACGGTGGCGGTCGTGGTGAACTCACCCGGCGGCTCGCCTGTGCAGTCGAATCTGATCTTTGCCCGCATCCGCCAGCTCGCCGAGGAGAGGGAGAAGAAGGTCTATGTCTTCTGCGAGGACATCGCGGCCTCGGGCGGCTACTTCCTGGCGCTCGCCGGCGACGAGATCTACGCCGATCCGTCCTCCATCGTCGGCTCCATCGGCGTGATCTCGGCGAGCTTCGGCCTCGACAAGCTGATCGACCGCTTCGGTATCGAGCGGCGCGTCCACACTGCCGGCAAGGACAAGGGCGCGCTCGATCCGTTCCGGCCGGAGCGGGCGGAGGACGTGGCGCGGCTCGAGGAGCTGCAGCGGGACGTGCACTCGACCTTCATCGGCATCGTCAGGCAGCGCCGGGCCGGCAAGCTCACGGGGCCCGAAGAGGAGCTGTTCTCCGGCGCCTTCTGGTCGGCCGCCAGGGCGCACGCGTACGGGCTCATCGACGGCATCGCCGACCTGCGCAGCAAGATGCGCGACCTGCACGGCAAGAACGTGCGGCTCAAGGCCGTGCCCATGGGTGGTGGCGGGCTGTTGTCGCGCTTTCGCCGTCTTCCGGGCTTCCACTGGTCCGGAAACGACGGGTTTGCGTCTCAACCCTCGTTCGCCGATGATTTGATCTCGGCGATCGAGGCGCGTTCTATGTGGTCCCGCTTCGGTCTCTAGGGCCGGGCGTGTAGGCTCTGGCAGGCGCGGTGGCGCCGAGGAGGTCCCTGATGCAGCAGTTGGTGATGTTGGCCCTGGTCGGCGCCGGGCTCTATGCCGGCTACCGCTGGCTCATGCGCTCCGCCCGCGAGGTCACTGCGGAGGTGAGGCGCACCGAGGACGAGCTGCGCCGCCGCGCCACCGGCGCCGCCATCGAGAAGGACATGGGCCGCCTGGAATACGACCCCGTCACCGGAGTCTACCGCCCCGCCCGCCGATCGTAGATCGTAGGGTGGGTTAGCCGCGAAGCGGCGTAACCCACCGTTGGAGGCCTCGACGCGGTTGGTTACGGCCCTTCGGGCCTAACCCACCCTACTCCGCGTGCCGCCTCCAGAGCGCCGCCACGCTCACATAAATTCAACCGCGCGGTTGAATTTTATTGACAGGTCACCGCGGCCGCCGGATATTCAACCGTGAGGTTGAACATGAGCATCGCATCCGGCCTGGACCACACCCTGGCAGCACTCGCCGACCCGACGCGGCGCGCCATCCTCGAGCGCCTGGCGCAGGGCGAAGCCCGGGTCACCGAGCTCGCCGACCCGTTCGCCATGTCGCTCAACGGGGTCTCCAAGCACATCCGCATCCTGGAGCGCGCGCAGCTGGTGCAACGCCGCCGCGCGGGTCGCGAGCATCTCCTGTCGCTCGACGCCCGGCCCCTTGACGCGCTGGCGGCCTGGGTCGCCGAGCAGCGCGCCCTGTGGACGGCCCGTCTCGACACCCTCGAGGCGCTGCTGCGCGCCGAGGACCGTGTGGCGGCAGCGGCAGCCGCCGAGCCGCGCAGACCTTCACCACACAAACGCAAGCGATGAGGTGAGCCGATGGAGGACTACGGCATCGTCACCGAAGCAGGCACCGTGCGCATCGAGCGCCTGCTGCCCGGGCCCATCGAGCGCATCTGGGCCTGGCTCACGGAGCCCGAGAAGCGCGCCAAGTGGCTCGCCGGCGGGCCGATGGACCTGTTCGTGGGCGGGCGGGCGGAGCTGCGGTTCCATCACGCCGATCTGTCGGCGGAGAAGACGCCGCCGGAGAAATTCCGCAAGATGGATGCCGGCCACACCCTGAAGTGCCGCGTCACCGCCTGCGATCCGCCGCGTCTGCTCGCCTACACGTGGGGCGAGGACTGGGGCGAAGTCACCTTCGAGCTCACGCCGAGAGGCACGCAGGTCCTCCTTGTCGTCACCCATCGCCGCCTCGACCCCAAGGGCATGGCGAGCGTGGCCGCCGGCTGGCACGCCCACCTCGGCATTCTCCGCGACCGGCTCGACGAGCGCGAGCCCCCGGGCTTCTGGTCCACCTACACGCGCCTGGAGACGGAGTACGCGCAGCTGCTGGCAACACCCGTCATCCCGGAAGCCGAGCCCCGGCCTTGAGCCGGGGCGAGGCTATCCGGGACCTCGTGAAGCGAGTCGAAGCCTGCCTTGCGAGGTCCCGGATCGGAGCGCTGCTCGCCTTCGGCGCGCATCGCTCAGTCCGGGATGACGGGTAGAATCTCGAGGAGACAGACATGGCCAATTTCCAGCTCGCCAAGGCGCCGGTGGCGCGGGCGGCGATGCTCGTCCGCCGTCCAGTGGCGGAGGTGTTCCAGGCCTTCGTCGACCCGGCCGTGACCTGCAAATTCTGGTTCTCGCGCGGCAGCGCGCGGCTGGAGCCCGGCGCCCAGGTGGAATGGGCCTGGGACATGTACGGCGTCTCGGTGCCGGTCAGCGTCAAGGCCGTCGAGCCCAACAGACGCATCCTCGTGGAGTGGCCGGGTGATGCCGGCCCCGCCGAGATCGAATGGACGTTCGACACGCGTCCGGACGGGACCACCTTCGTCAGCATCGCCAATTCGGGCTTCGGCGGCGAGGCCGACGCCATGGTCGAGCAGGCGATCGGCGCGACGGAGGGGTTCGCGCTCGTGCTCGCAGGGCTCAAGGCGCTGCTCGAGCAGGACATTAGGCTGAACCTGGTGCCTGACCGCCATCCCGACGGCCTCGGAAAAGGGTGAGCGAGAGAAGGGCCCAGGGCGGCCCGAAGAGGCGAGAGGAGAGCCACCATGCCCGCTGCCAAGCCCATCGTGATCCGCGTCTCGCGCCGCTACGACTTCCCGCCCGAGCGCGTGTTCGATGCCTGGCTCGATGTCGAGAAGGCGCGCAAGGTCCTGTTCGCTACGTCCACCGGACAGATGGTGCGAGCCGAAATCGATGCGCGCGTCGGCGGCACGTTCAATTTCACCGACCGGCGCGACGGCGTCGATGCCGAGCACATCGGCGAGTACCTGGAGATCGACCGGCCGCGGCGCCTCGTGTTCACCTTCCACACCGAGCGGGGCTCGACCGATCTCAGCCGCGTCACCGTCGAGATCAGCCCGCGCGGGCGCGGCTGTGAGCTGACGCTCACCCACGAGATCGACCCCAAGTGGGCGGACTACGGGGAACGCACCGAAGCGGGCTGGACCACGATCCTCGAGGGATTTGCCACGGCGCTCGCCTGACCCGCGTCCTTCACGATTTTCACGACTTCACGCAGATTGGAGCCCGGCGAGAACCATGAGGCCGGCGAGCACGAGCAGCGAGAGCAGCGTCGAGACGTTGACGTCGCCGAATTCCTTGACGCGCACCACGCGCACGACCTCCCGGACCCTCACGGCGGGCGCGGCGGCGGCCACTTTGGGGTCCCGGGCGCGCATCCAGGTCCACAGCACTGCGCCGACCGACCGCGCGCGCCGCCACAGCTCGGCGGGCGCGCGCTGCCAGCCGTACTTGAAGAAGAACACCGCGACCGACGAGCAGCGCGATCTGCAGCAGCGTGGAGACCCAGCCCGAGATCAGGAACCACACCACCGCCCACAGGATGCCGAGGAGGCCCAGCAGCGCCCAGAGCGCCCATGCGGCAATGTCCATGTCGCCAGTCCGTTCCGTTTCGGCGCGGCGCGCCCGCAGCCCAGTTTCTCCCGACCTGGTGAATGAGCTAGGGCACGATTGCGGCACCAGGCAAGACGGGACATCACGCGGTTTTGAGGGCGACGCCCGCGTACTCGCGCCCAAGAGGCCAGGAGCGCGGCGGGAAGCCCGCATGGTGCGCCTCGCGAATGTCGAGCTGTGCATCCCACACGAGCCCGATCGGGTCGCGGCTGAGATTGCGCCCCCAGAGAGGCGGCGGCGCTGCAGAATGGACACAATCGGCGGGTAGGCGGGATCGGTGTGGTTGCGGAGCATTTCGGCCGCGGGCACACGCAACTCAACAGCATCATCCGGTTTCAGGCCGGCGGCGGACCTGCTGCCGGCAATCTCATGCGGCTATTGGGCGGTTGATCTGGCCGCAATCTGCGGCCGATTGGCAAGCCCCGCGTGAGCCCTCGAACCCGGCAACGGATTGGACGCCGACATGCTCCGCTGGCTCGAATCGCGCATCGACCCGTTCACGCGCCCGGCGGTCGAGCGTCCGCCCCGGCCACTGTGGGCGTTCTACTGGCATTTCGTGCAGCCGGTCTGGCCTGGTTCCTGCTGGTGCTCGTTCTTCGACCTGCTTCGCCGCGCTCACCGAGGTGGTGCTCGCCAAGTTCGTCGCCGACCTCATCGACCTGCTCAAGGGGCTCGCCAGCCCGGCCACCCTGTTCACGGATCACGCCGTGCTCCTGCGTGGATGGCGTTCGTCGTGCTCGTCGCGCGCCCCGTGATCTTCGTCGGCTACGAGCTGACCAAGAGCCAGGTGCTCTCCCCGCCGTTCCAGGCGCGCGTGCGCTGGCAGTCGCATCGCCACATGCTGCGCCAGAGCCTCGGCTTCTTCCAGAACGACTTCGCCGGCCGGGTGGCCAACAAGCTGATGCAGACCGCCTCGGCCATGCGCAACTCGCTCCTGCAGCTCAGCGATGCCGCCGTGTTCGTCGCCGTGCAGTGGCTGAGCGCGCTGGCGCTGTTCTGGGCCGTGGACCTGCGCCTCACCGTGCCGCTCCTCGTCTGGCTCGCGGCCTACGTGGGGATCGTCGCCTGGCTGGTGCCGCGCATCCGCGAGCGCTCCACCGACGCCTCCGAGGCGCGCTCCATGCTGCTGGGCCGCATCGTCGACAGCTACACCAACATCCTGACCGTGAAGCTGTTCGCCCACGCCGAGCGCGAGGATGCCTACGCGCGCACCGCCTTCGAGGAGCAGACGGCAAAGCACCGCCGCTACGTGCGCCTCACCACCCTGATGACGGCGCTGCTGTTCACCCTGAATGGGCTGCTCATCGCCGGCACCACTGGCCTCGCGCTGTGGCTCTGGAGCCGGGAGAGCATCACGCTCGGCGCGATCGCGCTGGTGACGGCACTGGTGCTGCGCATCAGCCAGATGTCAGGCTGGGTGCTCAACCTCGTCACCAGCATCTTCGAGAACATGGGCGTGGTGCAGGAGGGCATGGACACCATCGCCCGTTCCCACGGCGTCGTCGACCGGGCGGGTGCGCGCGAGCTCATCGTCGACAAGGGCGAGGTCCGCTTCGAGGCCATCGGCTTCAACTACGGCAGCGCCAAGGGCCTGCCCGGCGCCGATCCTGCCCGCGTCATCGACGGGCTCACGCTCACCATCCGTCCCGGCGAGAAGGTCGGGTTGATCGGCCGCTCCGGGTCCGGCAAATCGACGCTCGTGAACCTCTGCTGCGCTTCTACGACCTCGAGAAGGGCCGCATCCTGATCGACGGCCAGGACATCGCCGGCGTGACCCAGGAGAGCCTGCGCGCCGCCGTCGGCATGGTGACGCAGGACACCTCGCTCCTGCACCGCTCGGTGGTCGAGAACATCCTCTACGGCCAGCCCGACGCCGGCATGGATGCCGCGGTCGAGGCCGCCAAGCGGGCACATGCCCACGAGTTCGTCCTGGGGCTCGAGGACAAGGACGGCCGCAGGGGCTATGAGGCGCGCGTCGGCGAGCGCGGCGTGAAGCTCTCCGGCGGCCAGCGCCAGCGCATAGCCATTGCCCGGGTGCTCTTGAAGAATGCGCGCATCCTGATCCTCGACGAGGCGACGAGCGCGCTCGACAGCGAGGCCGAGGCGGCGATCCAGGAGAGCCTCTTCAACCTGATGGCCGGCAAGACCGTGATCGCCATCGCGCACCGGCTCTCCACCATTGCGGCGATGGACCGGCTGATCGTGCTCAACCAGGGCAAGATCATCGAGGAAGGCAGCCACGCCGAGCTGCTGCGCCTCGGGGGCCTCTACGCCGAGCTGTGGAACCGTCAGTCCGGCGGCTTCCTGCCGACGGCAAAGCCGAAGCCCGCGGAAAGCGAGACCAGCTCGTGAGATGGTGAGTGGTGAGATGGTGAGTGGCGGGCCGAGTTTGGGTCAGGGCGGGGATGAACGAAACGGTACTCATCTTATCTCACGTTCGGGGCCCCACCCGCGTCACGCGCACCACCGAAACTCACCACCTCACCATCTCACGACTTCACGGCTACATCCTATTGAAGAAGTCGACGCCGCGGTAGAAGCGGAGCCGACCCGTCTTGGTGTTGGTATGGGCCAGGTCCCAACGCACCGACATGCGCGCGCCGCTGACCGTCCCGCGCCAGACCGTCATCATATTGCAGTTGGCCGTGGCATTCTTGAACGTCACGACGAAGACGATGTGCGTCTTGGTGATGGTTCCCGAGGCGTCGAACTTGTCGTGGCATCCGAAGCCCGGAGTCTTGTTCTCGAAGGTCCCCTTGAAGCTCCCGCGGGCATCGACGGTGGCGATGGTGAGCATCGAGCCGCGCCGGTTCTTCCACGACGACCCCGGCCGGATGTCCTGTGCATCGGCGGACGCCGTGGCGAGGACGAACGCCATGAGCGCCAGCAGCGCCGGTCTTGCCGTCACAAGCATGAATATCCCCCCGAACCCAGCGAGAAGCCGCCGCTGAAGGCTGATCGCGCTGGAGTTCACAATAACGCGTCCAAAGCGCACTTTCCGTCGTTTCTTGTGTGGCGTCTCAGCATCAGCATCCCCGGCAAGCGAGACCACTGCACGCCGGCGCTGGTCGCGTCGGGTCTAGGCACGGCGGTCGAGCTGGGCGACGAGGCGCTTGGGCGCCTTGAGACGCCAGGCCTGTTCCAGGCGGCGGCGCAGCTCGGCCCCGCCAATGGCCTTCAGGCGGACAAGGATGGCCGGCCATCCCTTGTAGTGATCTGTCTCGAAGTAGACCTCGGGAGCGGCCTCCATCAGCACCTCCTTCTCGTCGAGGGCGCACAGCACGACCAGGGTGCCGGCGTCCTTGAGGCGCACGAACGACTTGCCGCGCACCTTCAGCGCGGGCGTGCCGTACCACGTGCTCTCCTTGAGCTCGGGCAGGTGCGCGGCGGCCGCCCGTACGCGGGCGAAGGGATCGCTGGGGGATTTGGGTGCCATGGCGTGCCTCGATGCGGTACGACGATGCACACAGAACCGCGCGCGTGTGTCAATGCGATGTGCGCTCCCGACGTGAGGGAGGATGGCGCCGGGGGGACACTTTGTCCGCGCTCATCGCGGATAAGCCTTCCGCCAACACCTTTCCCAATTCGCGCTTTCATTTCGCCGGAATCTTCCGCTAGCAGGCGCGCGCCTGACGAGCGCCTCGTGTCCGGGCTCTCCGAGTCCCGGCTGGCGCGCACCGCTCTGCGGTGGCGTGTTCCGCAATCGTCGGGAGCGGCCCTAGCTCAGTGGCAGAGCACCCGGGCAACCGGGAGGTCGAGGGTTCGATTCCCTTTGGCTGCACCAGTGCGACTAGCTCAGTGGGTAGAGCATCTGACTGCAAACCAGAGGGTCGTGGGTTCGACTCCCACGTCGCAACCATGTTCGTCACCAGCGAACACTCGCCTGATAAGCGAGCCAGAACACCGGGAAGCCGGCTGCTTCCCCGCTGATCCTGCCGACATCGAGGCTCCGGCCGCGATGGCGGCTGGAGAGGCAAACGTCGCGGCGCTCTGCGCCGGCGCGGATACCGCTTGGCCGAGGCCCGGGCCTGGCACCGGCGCGTCTGTCCTCGGACCGGGCGCGGACGCAGCCAGCGCCGCACGGCCCGAAGCCAACAGGCTCAAGCGCCGACCCGCGGCCTCGGCGTGGGCGGCGGCCGGCGACCTGCTTGCCTTGAGCCAAGTCGCGAGTTGTTTGCAGATGAAATGATTGGAGACGTGCCGTGCGGTTCAAGTTCAAGGTTGTGGTGAAGGATGACGAGCGCGCGTTCCTGACGCGCGACGGCCGGTTCGTGCGCCTGCTCGGTCCGGGCCGGTTCACGGCGTTCGACTACGGCCGCCACCTGGCGGCGGAGGTCGTCAAGGTCGTGCGCGCCGAGATCGCCGGCGGACAAGGCGCTACTGATCGCGCGCACGCACCCGGAGGTCGCCGCGGAGCACTTCGAGATCGTGCAGGCCGGGCCCGACCGAGGTCGCCATCGTCTCGCTCGACGGCGAGCCGAAGCACCAGGTGCTGCCCAACACCACGCGCGCGTTCTGGAAGACGGTGACGCGCGTGGAGGTGGAGCGCATCGACGCCGGCGCCGAGGTGCGCGTTGCCAAGCGCCACCTCGACAAGCTCGACCTGGCGCGCGCGCCGCTCATCGTGCACGGCGTGGTCGAGGCGCACGAGGCGGGTCTGCTGTTCGTCGACGGCAAGCTCGCCGAGCGGCTGCCGGCGGGCCGGCACGCGTTCTGGGCGGTGGGCCGGACGGTGAAGATCGGCAAGGTCGACACCCGGCCGACGCCGCTGGAGGTGACGGCGCAGGAGATCCTGACCAAGGATCGCGTCGGCATCCGCGTGACGCTGACTGCGTTCACCCGCGTGGTGGACCCGGAGAAGGCGGCGCTGGCGGCGGGCGACGTGTCGAACACGGTCTACCGGCTGGTGCAGTTCGCCATCCGCGAGGCGGTGGCGACGCGCACGCTGGACGAGATCCTGGCGGCGCGCGACACCATCGACCGCGAGGTGCGTGCGTTCGTCACCGAGCGGGCGGCGGACCTCGGCGTGGAGATCGGCGAGATCGGCGTCAAGGACGTGATCCTGCCGGGCGACGTGCGCGAGCTGCTCAACAAGGTGGTGGAGGCGGAGCGGACGGCGAAGGCCAACCTGATCCGGCGCCAGGAGGAGACGGCGGCCACCCGCTCGCTCCTCAACACGGCGCGGCTGATGGAGGACAACCCGCTGCTGCTCCGGCTGAAGGAGCTGGAGGCGCTGGAGAAGCTGGTCGAGAAGGTCGGCCGCATCGACCTGCACACGGGCAACGCGGCCGGCGGCTTCGACGCCCTGCTCCAGAACCTCTACCGCCTGCGCGGCGAGGCGGATGCAGCCAAGCCGGCGTAGTCGGAGTCAGACCCTGCGGGTCTGACGCCATTCCACAACGGCCGCTGGAGCCACGGTGTCAGACTCAACGTCTGACACCGCCGCCTCACTCCTGGAACACGTCGGCCCAGTCGGGGTGCTTCTTGCGTTCGGCGTTCACGAACGGGCAGCGCGGGATGATCTTGAAGCCTTGCCTGCGCGCGTCCTCGACCATGTAGGTGGCGAGCAGCCGGCCGAGTCCCTGGCCGCGGAACACGTCGGGGACGATGGTGTGGTCGGCGTTGATGAGGTTTGGCCCGGCGTGGCTGTAGACGATCTCGGCCTCCGCATCGATGCCGTCGACGCGGGCGACATAGCGGCCTCCAACCGGGCCGTCCTCGCGGGTGATGACGGGCGCGCTCATTAGGGCTCCTGAAGCTCCTTCGGAGACGAGGTGCTCGCCTCAGCCACCCGTGCGGTGCAGCCGCCGGCTCATACGCCGGGACAGCCCAGGGTCTGACGAGCACCCGGAACGCAATATAGTGCGTCACCAGCGGGGCGAGAACCCAGAGCGCCGGTATCCCGCACCGGGGGCTGGGCCGGCGAGTGAGGCGTGCCTCACCTTGCGTGGGACTGCACGCCGCCGCTGCTGCGGCCAAGCAAGGCGCTCTCGTTCCTCTTGGAGCTTGGTGCGAGAGAAAATGCGCTTCGGCGTGTCGATCGGCCGGCCTGTCGTTCGTCGTGCTGGCAGATGTCGTGGGAACCGAAGGCCCGTCAGGCCCGGTACCCCGCACGACGGATATGTCGGACCGAAGGACCAGGCCATGAACACGATTCTCGTCACCTCTCAGGTCGTCGCCTGCGGCGTCGGCATCGTCTCGGCTTCGCTCAACATAGCGGTGTTCGTGCGCCGCAGGCGCGCTGCCCGGCGCCGCCGTCAGCTGGCGAGGGCCCGTCGAGCCGAGGCGCCTTGCCCAGTGTGAACGGCCCACCGTGCTCAGCACACTGCCGCCCACGTCCTCGCCGGGAATCCAGCACATGCTCATGCCGGCTTCTGAGAATGGAAAACCACCGCCACGAGTGAACGGGCCAAGATCGGGCGCAATGCGGCTAACGCCTTGTTGCGCCCTACGCTTCTGCCAGGCGCCGGCGCACCGCCGCAAACACGGAGCCGAACATTTCCGGGGTCAGCTTGCGGGTGTTGGTGTTGTAGCGGGAGCAGTGGAAGCTGTCGAACAGCACGAGCCCCGCCTGCACCTCGTGGCGCGCGCCGTGCGCGAAGGGGAAGGCGGCTTTGCGGACGCCGAGCGCGGCGAGCGCGCTGTCGTGGGCGATCCGGCCCAGCGCGACAATGGCCTCGAGCCGCGGCAGGGAGGCGAGGCACTCCGACAGAAAGCGCCGGCAGGTGGCAATCTCGGCGGGTGTCGGCTTGTTCTCGGGCGGCACGCAGCGCACCGCGTTGGTGATGACGCAATCGACGAGGGCAAGGCCGTCGTCCGGTCTGGCGCCATAGCGGCCGCGCGCAAAGCCGTGTGCCAGCAAGCGTGGCGTAGAGCAGGTCGCCCGCGAAGTCCCCCGTAAATGGCCGGCCGGTTCGGTTGGCGCCCTTGAGACCCGGCGCAAGCCCGACGATCAGGAGGCGGGCCTTGGCGGCGTTGCGCGGCGTGAAGGACGGCACCGGTGCGTTGTGCCAGGTCGGCTCGCTGTCGCGGTTGGCCGCGCGGAAAGAGGCGAGGCGAGGGCAGAGCACGCAATCGCGAGGCGCATCGGCCGGCAAGGTCCCCCATGGCGTGCGTCGCTTCGGCTGGAGCGGATCGAGAGCGGTCAGCGGCCGGTGTGGTTGCCGTTGTTGCCTTGGTTGTCGTCGTCCTCGTCGGGGTATGTCAGCGTCGAGGGGGATGCTGCGGCAGCCGCCGCATGGCGCCGCCGTTCGACTTGGCGCGGGGCGGCCTCGCGATCACGGATGGGGCGCGATGCCGGATCGCGGCAGATCTGCTCCTCGAGCTCGGCAAGGTCGATGAACTGGTCGGCCTGTCGGCGCAGCTCGTCCGCTACCATGGGTGGTTGGGTCTGCAGGGTCGAGACGATGCTGACGCGCCGTCCGCGCAGCTGCAGGGCAGCAACGAGTGCGCGAAAGTCTCCGTCGCCCGTGAACAGGACCACATGGTCCAGATGCTCCACGAGGCGCATGGCATCGACCGTGAGCTCGATGTCCATGTTGCCTTTGATCTTGCGTCGGCCGAAGGAGTCAGTGAACTCCTTGGTGGGCTTGGTCACCATCGTGTAGCCGTTGTAGTCGAGCCAGTCGACCAAGGGCCTGATCGAGGAATACTCCTGGTCTTCAGCCAGCGCCGTGTAGTATTGGGCGCGTACGAGCTGCCCCATGCCGCGGAACAGTGCGAGCAGGCGCTTGTAGTCGATGTCAAAGCCGAGGGCTTTGGCTGTGGCGTACAGATTGGCGCCATCTACGAATAGGGCAATGCGCTCCGTCGGATAAAAATGCATCGGGTGCCTCGTAATAGCAAAAGGGAAGGGGGCCCCGCACGAACCTCCAGCCGGTGGGTCTCTGGGTGTCCATCTCGATAGTCGCTTCGTGCTGAAAACGCAAGCAGAATCGGCTTCCTCTCAACAGCTCTCAAAGCACAAATCGTTTACTGGCAGTTACTGCTGCTGCTACTGCTCCTTAAGCACAAGTCAGTTAGAGGACTCTTCGAGCACAGACCTGCGGAGGCTTGCGCAAATCCACGCCACTTCTCAAAAAAGACACCTCGGGCAATGCGCAGGGGCCCTTCTACTTGCCACAAGCCCCGGCTGCGCAGGCGTGGCCCCGGCCCACGCAACGGCTCCTGAGATGAGCGCGGGGCGCATCCCACCGATGCGTGCGCGTATCGGCACTTTTCCACCATCCCGTAGGAAATGCCCCGGCGACATGGCGGCACCTCGACAGTTGATGGTGTCGCATTGCCGGCCTGTCTCCCATCACGGCGTGTCAGGCAAAATCTCGGTCGCTTAGATCAATGTCCCTCTGCAGGAGTGCAGATGCGCACCAATACTCCAGGAGAGGTCACGGCGACCACGCAGGTCGGGACCCTTTTGCTGGCCCTCGGCGGCAATAGGCGCGGCCGCTGGGGCGGGCCGGCGGAGAGCATGGAGCGAGCCAGCCGGGAGCTGGAGGCGGCGGGCCTCAGGGTCATTAGAGCGTCAAGCCTCTATCTGACCGAGCCGGTCGGCGGGGGGCGCCAGCCGCTCTATCTCAACGCGGTGGTCATGGTTTCGGGAGCGCTGGCCCCCGGCAGCCTGCTGCGCCTTCTGAAGCAGATCGAGCGCCGGGCCGGGCGGCGGCTGGGCCCGCTGAACGCGGCCCGGTCCCTCGACATCGACATCCTCGACTACGGCGGCCGGCGCATCGGGTGGCCACCCCTGCGGCGGGAGCGCGGGCGCCTCATCCTGCCGCACCCGCTGTTGCACCTGCGCACCTTCGTACTGGCGCCGCTCGAGGAGGTCGCACCCAATTGGCGCCACGCGGTATTCGGGCAGCAACCGAAGGCATTGCTTGCGCAACTTGTCCCCAAGTCCCGTAGCCGCGTATGCCAAGCCCTTGATTTTCCGGGTTACCCATGCAACAAGGCGGCGCCGCAACTGCCGCGCTCGGAGCCATCGCTCTGGGGCGCTCGGAGCGTGTGGCGCCCAATGCCAAGGCGCTCAAGGTAACAAGAGGGATCGTCGCATGGCGCGCGTGACCGTTGAGGATTGCGTCGACAAGGTTCCCAACAGGTTCGAGCTGGTGTTGCTGGCCGCCCACAGGGCACGGTCGATCGCCAGCGGCTCGCACATCACAGTGGACCCCGACAACGACAAGAACCCGGTGATTGCGCTACGTGAGATCGGCGACAAGACCATTCCGCCGGAGGATCTGCGCGAGGGGCTGATCCATTCCATCCAGAAGAACGTCGAGGTCGACGAGCCGGAGAAGGCGGCTGCACCGCAATTGCCACAGGAGCGCCGTCCGGTACTCGCGCGCGACGATCAGGCCAGTGATACCCAGATTGACGTGATAACCGAAGAGCAGATGTTGCGGGGGATGGAAAGCCTGACGCCCACGGAGCCTTCCGGCAACGGTGGCGGCTCCGGTTCCGGGCGGGGGTGAGGCGAGGCGCTGCGTCTCCCCCTCGCGGGAGCGCGGCGGCCGGCCACTCGCCAAGACGGTCGGCTGGACATACGGTGTTTGCTCGGAAAGGGGCTGATCCCGCGCGGCAGCTCCTTTTCTGACAGGGCGTTTCGCCGATTGAGACAGGCGTTTCGCCACAAGCGGACGCGTGAGGCGTGGCATGATGCGCCAGTACGAGCTTGTCGAACGCGTCCTCGCCTACGAGCCGAGGGCGAACGAGGCCCTGCTCAACCGCGCCTACGTCTACGCCATGAAGGCGCACGGCAATCAGCAGCGCGCCTCGGGCGACCTCTACTTCTCGCATCCCCTCGAGGTGGCGGCGATCCTGACCGAGCTGAAGCTCGACGACGCCACGATCGTCGCCGCACTGCTGCACGACGTGATCGAGGACACCGATGTCACGCGCTCCGAGATCGACCAGCTGTTCGGCGAGGAGATCGGCGCGCTCGTCGAAGGCCTGACCAAGCTCAAGAAGCTCGATCTCGTCACCAAGAAGGCCGAGCAGGCGGAGAACTTCCGCAAGCTCCTGATCGCCATCTCGAGCGACATCCGCGTGCTCCTCATCAAGCTGGCGGACCGGTTGCACAACATGCGCACGCTCGAGCACAAGCGCCCCGAGAGCCGTCGGCGCACGTCGGACGAGACGCTGGACATCTATGCTCCGCTGGCCGGCCGCATGGGTATGCAGGGCATGCGCGAGGAGCTCGAGGGCCTGGCCTTCAAGTGGGGCTATCCGGAAGCCTACCAGGCGGTGGTGCAGAAGCTCGCCGATATCCACGAGCGCAACGCGGGGCTGATCGGGGAGATCGAGGCTGCGATCAAGGCGAGGCTCGCCGAGGCCGGGCTCGAGGCGCAGGTGCGAGGACGGGAGAAGAAGCCCTTTTCGATCTGGCGCAAGATGGAGAACCGGCAGATCTCGCTCGAGCAGCTCTCCGACATCTACGGTTTCCGCGTCACCGTGGGCAGCATCGATGTGTGCTACCGCGTCCTCGGCGTGGTCCACTCGACGTGGCGGGCCGTGCCGGGCCGCTTCAAGGACTACATCTCGACGCCCAAGCAGAACAACTACCAGTCGATCCACACCACCATCGTCGGCCCGCGCCATCAGCGCGTGGAATTGCAAATCCGCACCGAGGAGATGCACAAGATCGCCGAGTACGGGGTGGCCGCGCACGCGCTCTACAAGGACGGCGCGGGCTTGAACGGCACGGGCCTCAACGGCGCTCGCCAAAGAGAACCCCTACATGTGGCTGCGGCGCCTGGTCGACACGCTGCTCGAGGGCGACAACTCCGAGGAATTCCTGGAGCACACCAAGCTCGAGCTGTTTCAGGACCAGGTGTTCTGCTTCAGCCCGAAGGGCCGGCTGATCGCCATGCCGCAAGGCGCCACGCCCATCGATTTCGCCTATGCGGTGCATACCGACATCGGCAACTCGTGCTCCGGCGTGCTGATCAACGGGCGGCAGATGCCGTTCACGACGCAGCTCAGAAACGGAGACGAGGTCGAAATCCTCACCGCCAAGGGCCAGACGCCACCGGCCGCCTGGGAGCGCATCGCGGTGACCGGCAAGGCGCGCTCCGCGATCCGGCGCGCGGCCCGCGACGCGCTGAGGAAGCAGTATTCGGAGCTCGGCCGCCGCCTGCTCGAGTCGGCATTCGCCCGGGTCGGGCACGACTATTCCGACGACAAGGTCAGGAAAGGGCTCAATCGGCTGACGCAGAAGTCGATCGAGGACGTGCTCGCCGCGGTGGGTCGCGGCGAGCTGCCCGCCAACGATGTGGTGCGTGCCGCCGTCCCGGACGCCGATCTCGGGGCGCAGGCAGCGCCGCGCCGCACTTCCGGGCGCCAGCGCGGCCAGGGCGAGGAGGGCTGGTTCAACATCGCCAAGGTGATCGGCCTCAAGTTCCGCTGGCCCGGCAGCGGCGCAAACCGGGACAAGCAGACGCAGCAGGGCCTGCCGATCCGGGGCTTGCGCAACGACGTGCCGGTCTCGTTCGAGGAGGGCGGCGCCGTCCCCGGCGACCGCATCGTCGGGGTGCTGACCGAGGGCGAGGGCATCCGCGTCTTCCAGATCCATTCGCCCAAGCTCAAGGACTACGAGCACGAGCGCTGGATCGACGTGACCTGGGACATCGACCCCTACGATCTCGAGCGTTTCCCGGCCAAGCTTGCGGTCACCGCGCTCAACGAGCCGGGTACGCTCGCGCAGATCGCGCAGCTGATCAGCGAGGCGGACGGCAACATCGACAATGTGCGCATGATGCGCCGCGGCGGCGATTTCACCGAGATGGCGATCGAAGTGGAGGTGCGCGACCTCGACCACCTGACGCGCATCATCAGCGGGCTCAGGCGCAAGCCCGTTGTCAACAAGGTGGAGCGGGTGTTCACGTGACGAGCCTCCACGCATCGGCCGCCGCCCGGCACGCGCATCTGCGCCTCGGCGTCAACATCGACCACGTGGCCACCATCCGCAACGCGCGCGGCGGGCGCCATCCCGACCCGCTGCGTGCGGCGCACCTCTCCGTCGCGGCGGGCGCCGACGGCATCACCGCCCACCTGCGCGAGGACCGCCGGCACATCTCGGATGCCGACATCGCGCGGCTGAAGACCGAGCTGACGCGGCCGCTCAACCTCGAGATGGCCGCGACCGACGAGATGCTGGCGATCGCGCTGCGGCACGTGCCGCACGCCTGCTGCCTGGTGCCCGAGAAGCGCGAGGAGCGCACCACCGAAGGCGGCCTCGACGTGGTGCGCGCCGAGAACCAGCTGCGCCACACCGTGGAGGCGCTGAAAGGCGCCGGCATCCGCGTATCGCTGTTCATCGAGCCGGAGCGTAAGGCGGTCGAGGCCTCCGCCCGGCTCGGCGCCCAGGTCGTCGAGCTGCACACCGGTGCCTATTGCGAGCGCGCGCTCGCCGACGACGCGGCAGGCCTCGCGCGCGAGCTCGAGCGGATCGCGACGGCGGCACAGGCCGCAGCCGCCGCCGGGCTCGAGGTGCACGCCGGCCACGGCCTCACCTACAACACGGTGGGTGGGGTGGCGCGCATACCGGAGATCGTCGAGCTCAATATCGGCCACTTCCTGGTGGGAGAGGCGATCTTCATCGGGCTCGGCCCCGCGATCGGGCGCATGCGCGCCCTGATGGACGAGGCGCGCATGCCGGCCCTGGTCGAGCCATGATCCTCGGGATTGGCAACAACGTCATCGACATCCGCCGCATCGAGAAGGCCATCGAGCGCTACGGCGACCGCTTCCTCGAGAGGATTTTCACGCCCGCCGAGCGTGCGAGATCGGATGGAAAGGCCACCCGTGCAGCGTCCTACGCCAAGCGCTTTGCCGCCAAGGAGGCCTGTGCGAAGGCGCTCGGAACGGGCTTGCGCAGAGGCGTCTACTGGCGCGACATGGGCGTCGTCAACGAGCCGTCGGGACGGCCGACGATGCTGCTGACTGGCGGAGCTGCGCGCCAGCTGGAGCGTTTGACCCCGGACGGATATGCGCCGCGCGTGCACCTCACGTTGACCGACGATTTTCCTATGGCACAGGCGGTGGTTGTCATCTCCGTGTGGCCGCAGCTAGCGTCTGATGGCAAGGTCGCGTGAATTGCCGTGCAACCCGTGACCCGCTATAGGGAGCACGCGCGGACACGTGCACCATTGGCTGCGGCGGCTGCGAGGAGTGCGAAGGAGATGAGCGTGGATTCCGGCGCAGCCAAGGTTGGCGAGAGCGGTTGGCGTGACAACATCAAGATCGTCATACACGCCCTGATCCTGGCGGTCATCGTTCGCATATTCTTTTATCAGCCCTTCAACATCCCGTCCGGCTCCATGAAGGAGACGCTGCTGGTCGGCGACTATCTGTTCGTCTCCAAGCTCTCCTACGGCTACAGCCGCTACTCCTTCACCGTCCCCTTCACCAACATCGTGATCCTTCCCTTCAAGGGCCGCATCTTCGGGGCGCAGCCCAAGCGCGGCGATGTGGTGGTGTTCAAGCTGCCGCGCGAGACGGACAAGGACTATATCAAGCGCATCATCGGCCTGCCGGGCGACGAGATCTTCGTGAAAGGGGGCGTCGTGCACATCAACGGCGTGCCCGTGACGAAGGTGCGCGACGGCAGCTACGTCGGACCCGAGGAGGCGGGACCGGAAGGCCAGCCCAGGTCGATCCCGCGCTACCGCGAGACGCTGCCCAATGGCGTGTCCTACTACGTGCTCAATTCCGATCCCAACAACTACTACGACAACACACAGACCTACGTGGTTCCGCCCGACCACTACTTCATGATGGGCGACAATCGCGACAACTCGATCGACAGCCGCGACCAGTCTCCGCGCATGGGGGTCGGCTTCGTGCCTTACGAGAACCTGGTGGGCCGGGCCGAGATCATCTTCTTCTCCGCCGCCGCCGACGATCCCGACGTGCATCTCATTCGGCCCTGGACCTGGCCATTCGGTATCCGCTGGCAGAGGTTCTTCAACCTCGTGCGGTGACGCTGCGGAAGCATCGGCCAACAACGGCAGGCAAAGCACTCCGGGCAGACCCATGACCAGGACATCCGCCCAAACGCGCTCGGGACTCGGCAAGGGCACTTCCAGGAGGCTGGCAAAGGTCGCGAGGAAGGCCGTCGCCAAGCCGGCCCTCCTCTCAGGTGGCAACCCTCAGATCGCAAAGGGCTACGGCGATGCCCCCGTGCAGGCCTACATCGGGGCCATGCCGGGCTGGAAGAGCGACGTCGGGCGCCGCCTCGATGCGCTCATCGTGCGCACCGTCCCCGGCGTGCGCAAGGCGGTCAAATGGAACTCCCCCTTCTTTGGCATCGAGGGTCAGGGTTGGTTCCTGAGCTTCCATTGCTTTACGAAGTACGTGAAGGTGACTTTCTTCCGCGGCGCGTCGCTGCGCCCTGTCCCGCCCGGCGAGTCCAAGCACAAGGACGTGCGTTATCTCGACATCTACGAGGGCGGACTCGACGAGGCGCAATTCGCCGACTGGGTGAAGCAGGCGAGCCTCCTGCCCGGCGAACGCATGTGAGTGCCGGCGCGTCGGCGGGCCCGGCAGCGCCGGAGTCCTGCCGAATGCATCTAAACCCCCTGTGGCCGCAGACTGTAAGCACCTACGGTTGCCTCAACGGGAGCCGGGCCCAGCCTGCAGGCCGCCGGGGCTGAAAATTTGCCGGGCAACCTGTGACCCGCTATACGGGTGCTGCAGGTGCTTGTGCACGCAACCTCGTTTTCGGCCATGCAGGGAGTGCGAACAAACAGCATGAGCGTGAATTCGGACGCGGCCAAGGCCGGCGACAACGGCTGGCGTGAGACCGCCAGGCTTTTCGTGCAGGTGCTGGTCGTGGTGGCCCTCGTTCGCACCTTCTTCTTTCAGCCGTTCAACATTCCGTCCGGCTCGATGGAGGACACGCTGCGCGTAGGCGACTATCTGTTCGTCTCCAAGGTATCCTACGGCTACAGCCGCTACTCCTTCACCATCCCCTTCACCGGCATCCCGATCGTGCCCTTTAAGGGCCGCATGTTCGGCGCGCAGCCCAAGCGCGGCGACGTGGTGGTGTTCAAGCTGCCGCGCGAGACGGACAAGGACTACATCAAGCGCATCATCGGCCTGCCGGGTGACGTGATCTTCGTGAAGAGCGGGGTCGTGCACATCAACGGTACGCCGTTGACGAAGGTGCGCGACGGCAGCTACCTCGCACCGGAGGGAGGCGTGCCGATCCCGCGCTACCGCGAGACGCTGCCCAACGGGGTATCCTACTACGTGCTCGATTCCGATCCCGAGGGCTACTTCGACAACACGGAAAAGTACGTCGTGCCGCCCGACCACTACTTCGTGATGGGCGACAACCGCGACAACTCGGTCGACAGCCGCGATCAGTCCCGCAGAGGCGTCGGCTTCGTGCCCCACGAGAACTTGGTGGGCCGCGCCGAGCTCATCTTCTTCTCGGCTGAGGCCCTGCAGCTCTGGAGCCCCTGGACTTGGCCGTTCGACATCCGCTGGCAGCGGTTCTTCAGCCTCGTGAGATAGTCTCCGTGGCGCCCGCTCGCAAATACAAGGACCTGGACACCCGCCTGGGCTACCAATTCGACAGCCGGGACCTCCTCAAGAAAGCGCTGACGCACGCCAGCGTGCGCCAGGCGCCCGGCAAGCGCCGCGACAACGAGCGCCTCGAGTTCCTCGGCGATCGCGTACTGGGCCTCGCGATCGCCGAGCTCCTGTGGGAGTTCTATCCGAACGCGGACGAGGGCGAGCTGGCGCGCGCACTACAATCGCCTGGTGCGCGGGCGCACCTGCGCCGCCGTTGCGCGCGAGCTCGACCTGGGGCCGCTCCTGGTGCTGAGCGAGGCGGAGGCCGACAGCGGCGGACGCGGCAAGGAAACGATCCTGGCGGACGCCTGCGAGGCGCTGCTGGGCGCGATCTTCCTCGAGGCCGGCTACAATACAGCGCGCCAGGTGGTGCGCACCTTGTGGAGTCCGCGCATCGGGGCCACGGCCGCGGAGGCCACCGATGCCAAGTCGCTCCTGCAGGAGTGGGCGCAGGGCCAGGGCCTCGACCTGCCGGCCTACGTGGAGGTGGAGCGTCAGGGGCCGGACCATGCGCCCCGCTTCACGTCGGAGGTGCGCATCAGAGGCAGGAAGCCGGCGCGCGGCGAAGGGGCGAGCAAGCGCGCGGCCGAGCAGGCCGCGGCGAGCGCGATGCTCGCCCGCGAGGGCGTTGTGAAAGGGCGAGCCGATGACTGAGGCCGGGCCAGCACCGGAGACCGAGCCGGAGACCGCGGCAGCGGCCGCGCCGGAGACCCGTTGCGGTTTCATCGCGGTGATCGGCGTGCCCAACGCCGGCAAGTCGACCCTCGTCAATGCCCTCGTCGGCACCAAGGTCGCCATCGTCAGCCGCAAGGTGCAGACCACGCGCGCCACGCTGCGCGGCATTGCCATCGAAGGGGCGAGCCAGCTCGTCCTCATCGATACGCCCGGCATCTTCGCGCCGCGCCGCCGCCTCGATCGGGCCATGGTCCGGGCGGCCTGGGGCGGCGCCGGCGACGCCGACCAGACGCTCCTGGTGGTCGACGCCGCCAGAGGCGTGGACGAGGACGTGGAGCGCATCCTCGCCGGGCTGAAGGAGGCCAAGGCACCCCTGCTCCTGGCGCTCAACAAGGTCGATCGCGTGAAGAAGGAGCGCCTCCTGGAGCTGGCCGCCGATCTCAACGCGCGTCTACCCTTCGCCGCCACCTTCATGATCTCCGCGCTCACGGGCAACGGCATCGCAGACCTCAAGAGGCACCTCGCCGGGGCCGTTCCGCCGGGGCCCTGGCACTACCCGCCGGACGAGGTGTCGGACGCGCCGCTGCGCGTGCTCGCGGCCGAGATCACGCGCGAGAAGATCTACGACCGCCTGCACGACGAGCTGCCCTATGAGGCCGCGGTCGAGACCACGTCGTGGCAGGAGAAGAAGAACGGCGTTCGCATCGAGCAGACGATCTACGTCGAGCGCGACAGCCAGAAGCGCATCGTGCTCGGCAAGGACGGAAGCATGATCAAGCAGGTGTCGATGGAGGCGCGCAAGGAGCTCGGCCGCATCCTGGAGCGGCCCGTGCACCTCTTCCTGTTCGTCAAGGTGCGCGAGGGCTGGGGCGACGACCCCGCGCGCTACCGCGATCTCGGCCTCGAATTTCCCAAGGATTGAGGAGCGCACCTGTCATCCCGGAAGCCTCGCCTCCCGGGGCATCAGGGTACGTCCTGCGGGTCGAGGCGGCCGAAGGTCTCGTAATAGGCGATCTTGGCACTTCACGCAGACTGCGCGGCTCAGCGGCGTGCGGTGCGCTGCGCCAGCCAGATGCCGCCGACCACCAGGGCCAGCGCCACGGCATGGTAGAGCGCGAACTTCTCGTCGATCAGGAGAACGGCCATGATCGCCGCGAACACCGGCACCAGGTTGACGTACACGCCGGCACGTCCGGGCCCGATCAGGTCGACCCCGCGCAGATAGCACAGCTGCGCCAGGCAGGACGGAAACACCGCCACATAGAGGATGACGAGCCAGCCCTCCCAGGTCGGGAGCGCGAAGCCCATGAGCATCCCTTCGACCAGCAGTGGCGGTATCGATGTGAGCGCCGCGATCAGCGCCAGCAGGGTGAAGAACGCCGCAGCCGGCATGTTGGGGCGGTCGCGCAGGGCCACCGTGTAGAAGGCATAGAGCACGCAGGCCGCCAGCATCGCGAGGTCGCCGCGGTTGAGCCCGATCTCCAGGATGGACAACGGCGCGCCCTGGGTTGCGACCACCACGACTCCGACCGAGGTGATGAGCACGCCTGCGATCTGCACGAAGCTCGCGCGCGTGCCGTGCAGCAGGAAGGCGCCCATCAGCACGGCAACGGGTATCGAGCCCTGCAGGATGCCGATGTTGATGGCGGTCGTGGTATGGGCGGCCCAGTAGTAGAGCACGTTGAAGCCCGTGTAGCCGAGGAAGGCCATGAGGGTGATCTGGCCGAGCCGGGGCCGCACCTCGGGCCAGTGCGCCCGCACCTGCCCGCCGTAGATCGGCCACAGCACCGCCAGCACCACCGTCCAGCGCAGGACCACGAGCGTCATCGGCGACACGTGGCCGACCGCCAGCCGGCCCGCCACGGTATTGCCGGCCCAGAAGATGGCGGTGAGCGTCAGGAGCACGCCGGGCCATTGCGAGAGCCGGTCCAGATCAGCCAGGCGGCCGCTGGCGCGTGGGTGTGGAAGCCGGTATCGGTCACGCGGCACTCTCGGGCTCGGAGGGGTTGCGCGCCCTGTGCTATCGGCCTGCCGCGCTGACGGCGCGAAGGCCCGCCGTTGGCGCGTCCCATGCGCGGATCACCCGTCGTATCGGCGTAACTGGTCGCTCGGCCGCAGCCGATGCGTACCGCGGGTGCTGTGCTGCACTCACGCGACGCGCTTCCAGCCCGGGCCGCGATTGCTAGGCTGGCGCCAGCAAGTTCACCGCCCGAAAGTGGCCCCTGTCAGGAGGATGCCGCCATGCAGCTCAAAGTCTCCCCCATCGCCCGCGAAGAGTGCAGCCCCGCAGAGTGGGAGGCCCGCGTCGATCTGGCCGCCGCCCACCGCATGGCTGTCCTGCACGGCTTCAACGAGGGCATCTTCAACCACCTCACCCTCACCGTCCCCGGCAAGCCCGACCGCTACTACCAGATCCCGTTCGGCATGCACTGGTCGGAGGTGAAGGCCTCCACCTTCATGGAGGTCGGCATCGACGACGGCCAGGTGAAGCGCGGCGCCGGCGACGTGGAGCGCTCCTGCTACTGCATCCACGCGCCGATCCACAAGGCGCTGCCGCAGGCGGCCGCCGTGTTCCACACCCACATGCCGTTCGCCAGCGCGCTCACCCGCCTGGAGGACCCGCGCATCAAGGAGATCGGCCAGACCGAGGTCGGCATGATGGGCAAGATCGCCTACGACGATGAGTACACCGGCCCCGCCTTCGAGCCCGAGGAGGGCGAGCGCCTCGCCAAGGTGATCGGCGACAAGACCATCCTGTTCATGGCCAACCACGGCATCACCACCGTGGGCAAGTCCGTCGCCGAGGCCTACGACCGCCTCTACTACATCGAGCGCGCGGCGCAGGTGCAGATCTACGCCATGTGGACCGGCCAGCGCCTGAAGAAGCTGCCCGAGCCCGTGGTGGAGAAGACCAAGTCCAACATCGGCGGCGCCCAGTACTACACGGGCCTCAATCCCGCCGAGCGCCACTTCGAGGCCCTGAAGCGCATCCTCAACCGCCAGGAGCCCGATTACGCGGAGTAGGGGTCAGACCCTGCGGGTCTGATTCCGGCTACTCGTGAAGGCGCGCGACACTGTGGCGTGCCTAGCTTGGCCTTTTCACCTTGCCGTCAACCCAGTAAAAAGGGCTCGGTTTTGTGCTCTCGGCATCTAACTCGGGGAAGTTTCGACCAGACGCTCCTGCTCGATGCCGCGCCGGCGTGGGTGCGGCATCGAGCTGCGGCTCCCCGGAATAGCTGGACTCTGACACTCCGATGCCCTCTCGGACGCTTCCCGTTCGCCACAACCTGATCGGTGACATCTACGGCGGTCTGACGGCAGCCGTGGTGCCCTGCCGCTGTCACTCGCCTTCGGCGTGGCTTCCGGTGCGGGCGCGATCGCCGGCCTCTACGGCGCCATCGCCGTCGGCTTCTTCGCCGCGGTGTTCGGCGGCACTCCGGCGCAGGTCTCAGGTCCGACCGGGCCAATGACCGTAGTCATGGCGGTGATCGTGACGCGCTATGCCCACAACATCGGTGAGGCCTTCGCGATCGTGTTCCTCGGCGGGGTCATCCAGGTGCTGCTGGGCGTCATCAGGGTGGGACGATACGTATCCTACACCCCCTACTCCGTCGTCTCCGGCTTCATGTCGGGGGTCGGCATCATCATCATTCTCATACAGACGCTCCCCTTCTTTGGTCTGCCCACAGCAAACGGTGGGCCCGTCGGTACGATCCGGGCTTGGCCCACCATCGTCGGCAGCGCAAACACCGACGCCCTTGTCATCGCGCTGGTGAGCCTTGCGGTCGCCGTGTTCTGGCCGGTGCGCCTGAGAGCGTACCTGCCCCCGCCCCTCGCCGCGCTGATCGCCGGTACCGCGCTCGCCGTGTTGTGGCTGAAGGGCGCGCCGGTGATTGGCGAGGTGCCGACCGGGCTGCCGGCGCTTCATCTGCCGACCTTTCCCCTGGGAGACCTTCCTGATGTTCTGCAGGCGGCGCTTGTGCTGGGACTGCTGGGCTCGGTCGACAGCCTGCTCACGTCGCTGGTCGCCAATTCGATCACGCGCACGCGTCACCGCTCCGACAGGGAGCTGATCGGTCAGGGTCTCGGCAACATGGCGGCGGGCCTGATTGGCGGGCTGCCGGGCGCAGGCGCCACCATGCGCACGGTGGTCAACGTCAGGGCGGGCGGGCGAACGCCGCTATCGGGCGCGCTGCATGCCCTGGTCCTGCTGGCGCTGGTGCTCGGGCTCGCCCCGCTCGCCGAACAAGTGCCGCACGCGGCGCTCGCCGGCATCCTGTTGAAGGTCGGCTGGGACATCATCGACTGGGGCTATCTCAAGCGGATCGCGCGCGCACCTCGCGAGAAGGTCGTCGTGATGCTGATCACGATGGGTCTTACGGTTTTTGTTGACCTCATCACCGCCGTGGCGGTGGGACTAATCCTCGCCGGTTTCGTGACCTCGCGCTGGATGGAGCGCGAACAGATGAAGGGCGTGACGCGCGTCGCCATGGCGGACGCTGGAACGACTCCTTTGAGCAGCGAGGAACAGAACCTCCTCAATGCCGCGGCTGGTGCCGTCGAGCTGGTGATGTTTCGCGGCACCTTCTCCTACGCCTCCGCCCGCCAGCTAACCAACGCACTCGGCGGCACCTCCGAGGCGCCGCGCGCCATTATCCTCGACTTCACCGAGGCCGCGCACATCGACACCTCCGCCGCCCTTGCAGTCGAGGAGCTGATCGTGAACGCGAGGCACGGCGGCTCGGAGGTGTTCGTCGCCGGGCTGAGCGGCCCGGCGAGGGAGACGCTCGTGGCTCTCGACGTGCTGGCCCGCCTGCCGGGCGGCCACGTGCTCGAGAACCGCGCGGAGGCGATCAGCGTTGCGTTGGCCAACAGTGGTCAAACTCTGCGGGCCTGACCCGCCTAGTCCTTCAGCTCCACCCCTGTCGCGCGTTCGTACCAGCGCACCACGTCGAGCACGCAGGCGCCCTCGCCCAGCGCGGCGTTGGCGGCGCGCCACAGCTGCTCGCCGAGGCCGCTCATGGGCACGCCGATGCCCTGCTCGTCCGCCAGCCGATTGGCGATGCCCACGTCCTTCAGCATCAGCGCGAGACGGAAGCCGTCGTCGAAGCGGCGCTCGATCACCTGGGGGCCGAACTTCACGTCGGTGACGAAGCTGCGCCCCGTCGACACGTTGAGCACGTCGAGCATGGCCGCCGGCGACAACCCGTAGGCCTTGCCGATCAGCATCGCCTCCGTCGTGCCGAGCACGGTGAGCGCGGTGGCCAGGTTGTTCACCGTCTTCATGGCGTGCCCGCTGCCTACCGGGCCCAGATGGAACACGTGCCGGCCCATCAGCTCCAACAGCGGGCGCACCCGCTCGATGGCCGCCGCCTCGCCGCCGCACATGAAGACGAGCGTGGCAGCCTGCGCGCCTTCCGACGCGCCGGAGACGGGCGCATCCACCATGGCCACGCCCCGCTCGGCGAGGCCCGCCGCGATCTCGCGCGTGATCCACGGCTCGGCCGAGGAGGTGTCGACCAGCATGGCGCCCGGCGCGAGGCCCTCGGCCAGGCCGTCCTGCCCGGAACGCAGTCGCGCACCGCCGGGCCGTCGGGCAGCATGGTGAAGACCACCTCGGAGGCTTCCGCCACCTCGCGCGGCGAGCGGAGGGCGCGCGCGCCCTTGTGGCGCCGCGCCACCTTCCTGGCCGCGGCCGGCGCGATGTCGTAGAGGGCGAGCGTATGCCCGCCCTTGGCCAGATGCCCGGCCATGGCGCTGCCCATCACGCCGAGCCCGATGAAGCCGATGCGCATGCGTCGCTCCAGGTTGGGTCGCTCAGGTGTCAGGGTTTCAGGCGCGAGTGACGAGCTCTGCGGCATGGTCCCTGACACCTGGAACCTCTACCGCTTCGCTCTTGCCGTCCGAGACCACCTCGAGCACCTCGACCTTGCGGTCGGCGACCAGCTCGCTCGACCACCGGGCGGAAATCCTTGAAGTGCTGGCTCTCCTGGTGCGCCTTCACGGCCGCCTCGTCCTGGTAGACCTCCAGCATGACGAGCCGGGCCGGATTGTTGGGGTCCTGGGCCACATCGAACTGCAGGCAGCCCGGCTCGTTGGCGAGACAGCGCTGGGCCTGCGCCGTCATCTTCTCCTTGAACTCCGCTTCCTTGCCCGGCTTGGCGGTGAGGTATGCGACGATGGCGCGCATGGGGCTCTCCCTGGTTCGTGTCGGCTTTGTGCCACCCTGACACGAACCCGCACCGGCGTCAGCCCGCATCGTTGCGCCGGCACACGCGCAGGCGGCGCATACCCCCTAGCCAAGGAGCCTGCATTTGGGCCAAATTGCCGGCCAACGTGCCCGCGATCGCATCGGGCGCAGGAAAACGGGGCAACAGAGTGGCTGAGAACGGCGTGCTTATCGTCACGGCAGGACACCGTGATCCGGGGCGTGCGCGAGTTGCGCAACTGTCGCCGGCTCGAGGTTTTCGGCTATCTGGAGGGCGATCTCGCCGCCAAGTCGGTGCTCGTGCACAAGGACGGCCGGCTGTTCGGCAAGGTGAAGTCCGACACCGCCGAGATCCACGGCACGCTGCAGGGCGAGGTGGTGGTCAAGAACCTGATCGACATCAGGAGCTCGGGCAACGTCAGCGGCAACATCCGGTACGGCAAGCTGGCGCTGGAGCAGGGCGGCAACCTCTCCGCGGAGGTGCGCAACGTGCCCCCGACCGTGGCCGGCGATCTCGCCCTGGAGGTCTCCAAGGGGGGCACGGTGCCGGTCACCCTGCAGGACCTCAACGCCCTCGATCCCGACGATGCCGCCAAGGACCTCAAGTTCACGCATCTCCAACGCGCGCAGCGGCTACGTGGCGCTGTCGACCGCACCCAGGAGGTCGGTGACGACCTTCACGCAGGCCGACCTCGAGGCGGGGCGGGTGGCGTTCGTGCACGACGGCCGCGGCACCGGCCTCGCCGGCTTCGACATCGTAGTGGCCGACCGCGGCGGCGGCAGCTCCGGCAAGCCGCAGTCCGTCAAGGTGGCAGTCCGCGGCTGACGCGCAACCGGAGGCCGATCCGTGAGCCAAAGCGTGACCTCGCCGCTGGCGGGTCAGCTCATCACCCGCCTGGTGCAGGAGGGCGATACGGTTGCCGCCGACACCGAGGTCGCCATCGTCGAGGCCATGAAGATGCACATCCCGGTGAGCGCCGAGCGCGCCGGGCGCGTCGCCAAGTGGCTGGTGGAGGAGATGAGCCTCGTGGCCGAGGGCCAGGCGCTCCTGCTGCTCGAGGGTTGACCGGCCATGTCCTGGCAGCCCGAGATCGACGAGGTGGAGCGCCGGCGCCGGCTGGCGCTCGAGCTGGGCGGCGCCGACAAGGTCGCCCGCCACAAGGGCCAGGGCAAGCTCACCGTGCGCGAGCGCATCGCCGGCCTCGTCGATGCCGGCTCGTTCGAGGAGCTGGGCTCCATCGCCGGCTTTCCCGAGTACGACGCGGGCGGCAACCTCACGGGCCTGACGCCGGCCAACGTGATCTGCGGCCGGGCGCGCATCGGCGGGCGCAATGTGTTCGTCACCGGCGACGACTTCACCGTGCGCGGCGGCGCCAACGACGGCGGCCTGCGCGAGAAGTTCGGCTACGCCGAGACCTGGGCGCGGCACTGGCGCGTCCCGCTCGTGCGCCTCGTGGACGGTACCGGCGGCGGCGGCTCGGTCAAGCACCTGGAGACGATGGGGCGCACCTACCTGCCGGAAGCGACCGATCTTCACCGATATGGCGGACGCCCTCTCGGAGGTGCCGATCGTGGCGCTGGGGCTCGGCTCTGTCGCCGGCATGGGCGCGGCCCGCGTGTGCGCTTCCCACTACTCGATCATGGTGCGCGGCACCTCGCAGCTGTTCGCCGCCGGCCCGCCGGTGGTGGCGCGCAGCGGGCCAGACGGTGACCAAGGAGGAGCTGGGCGGCTCCTCCATCCACGCCAGGAACGGCACCATCGACGACGAGGTCGACAGCGAGGCGGAGGCGTTCGCGCGCGCACGCCGGTTCCTCTCCTATCTGCCCGCCTCGGTGCACGAGCTGGCGGCGCGGCAGCCCTGCGACGACCGGCCCGATCGCACGGCGGAGGAGCTGCTGTCCGTGGTGCCGCGCGATGCCCGCAAGGTCTACAGGATGCGGCCCATCGTGGAGGCGGTGGTGGATGCGGGCTCCTGGTTCGAGATCGGCAAGGCGTGGGGCAAGTCGGTGATCACGGGGCTCGCCCGGCTCGACGGCTGGCCCGTGGCGGTGCTGGCGAGCGACCCCTACCACTACGGCGGCGCCTGGACCGCGGACGCCAGCCGCAAGGCGGTCCGCATGGTCGACCTGGCGCAGACCTTCCAGCTGCCCGTGGTGCATCTGGTCGACATCCCGGGCTTCCTGATCGGCAAGGAGGCGGAGGCCTCGGGCGTGATGCGCTACGGCACGCAGGCGCTGGCCGTCGTGCGCAACGCCACCGTGCCCTGGTGCGCCATCATGGTGCGCAAGGCGTTCGGCATGGCGGGGCTTTCCCAGCGCAACGGCTCGCCGGCCTTCCTGCGCTACGCCTGGCCGTCGGCGCAGTGGGGCTCGCTGCCGATCGCCGGCGGCGTCGACGCCGCCTACCGCGCCGTGATCGAGGCGGCGCCCGACCCCGCCGCCAAGCGCGCCGAGATCGAGGCGCGGCTCGAGGCGCTGCAGTCGCCGCTGCGCACCGCGGAGGCGTTCGGCGTGGAGGAGATCATCGACCCGCGCTGGACCCGCGCCTACCTCTGCCGCTTCGCCGACATGGCCGCGCCCCTGCGCCAGCCCGGCCGCCCGCACTTCGGGTACCGGCCTTGAGCCTCGCGCACATGCGCGATCTCCCGCCCAATAACCGAAGGTCGCGCATGCTGGTCAGATGCTTATGTGAATTGTATACAGATATTCGGTCAACTCGTGATGAGCTGGCTTGGAATACCTTCTAAGGTATAGACACTTGGAGGCGTCGTCGCTATATGGAGTGGCGCGTCGAATATCATCCAGCGTTCCTGTCCGAGTTCGCTGAGCTGCCGGACGCTGTGCAGGACGAGATCGCGGCTCTGGCGGAGGCGCTCAGGCAAATCGGCCCGCAGATGAAGCGCCCGCGTTCGGACACGTTGAAGGGCTCGAAGCATGCCAACATGAAGGAGCTTCGCTTCGATGCCGAGGACGGGGTGTGGCGGGTGGCCTATGCCTTCGATCCGGAGCGCATGGCCATTCTCCTCGTCGCCGGTGACAAGTCCGGCATGTCCAAGAGCCGGTTCTACAAGGCTCTGATCAGGCGCGCAGACAAGCGGTTTGACGAGCATCTGACTGCTTTGTCGGCGGCAAGGAGAAAGAAATGACAAAGGCTTATCGAACGACGGCTGCCGATGCGGTGCTGGCGCGCTTTCCGCCCGCACGACGCGCGAAGATAAAGGCTCGCGCGGCGGAGATCGTTGCTGAGGAGCTCGCGTTGAAGGACCTTAGAAAGTCAAAGGAGATGACTCAGGAGGAGGTTGCCGAGCGCCTGGGCGGCCGACAGGTGTATGTATCGCGTCTCGAACGTCGCGCCGACATGAAGTTGTCGACGCTTCGCGAGTACGTCGAGGCGATCGGCGGTCAACTACAGCTGATGGTCACGTTCCCCGGAGGCAAGGCCGTAAGATTGCAGGATATCGGAGCAAGCGCCGCAAAAGCGCGCCGCGAGCGTTCGAGACAGAAAAGGCGCGCCTAGTTCTCTGGCGCCAACGCTTGGTTCCAATGTCATGCCGGGGCTTGTCCCCGGCATCCAGCCATCGACGCGCGCCGGCGCGGGTGGTTGGATGGATCCCGGCGACAAGCGCCGGGATGACACCGGGTACCTTCTGTCGGAGTCAGAACAGAAGGGGCTGCAAGACGTGCGCGTGGACCTCGGCATCGCCGGGCTCGACCACTGTTGAGCTATGGTGTCGGACTGGAAGGAGTGACGACTTTCCGCGAGCACTGACATTTTCATGTTGCCCGCGCCGCATCTCCGCGGCAAACTGACGTTAACGTCAACTCTAGAAGCCCCGAACGGCCCGCGAGACGAGGAGGAGGACACCCCATGCCCAAGACCCTCAAGGTCCGCGTCGATCCTGAGAAGTGCCAGGGCCACAACCGGTGCAAGGCGCTGGCGCCGGAGCTGTTCCAGCTCGACGAGTTCGGCAATGCGCGCGAGATCGGCGACGGCACCGTGCCGGCAGGGCTGGAGGAGAAGGCCTGGCTCGCCAAGTCGAACTGCCCAGAGTTCGCCGTCGAGATCACCGAGGAGTGAGGGCCATGGCCGCACGTCCGCCCGTCAAGGACTGGACCACCGATTTCGACCATCTCGATGCCCGCTGGGTCGAGGACCCGTTCCCGATCTGGGACGAGATTCGCTCCCGCTGCCCGGTCGCCCACACCGACCGCTTCATGGGCGTCTATTTCCCCTCGCGCTACGAGGACGTGCGCGCGGTCGCCTACGACACCGAGCATTTCTCCTCCCGCCGGGTGATCGTGCGCGAGACGCCGCCGCCGCGCATCCCGGCGCCGCCCATCACCTCCGACCCGCCCGAGCATCGCCCGGCGCGCATGGTGCTGCTGCCGCCGTTCACCCCCGACGCCATCAACAAGCTGGAGCCGCGGGCGCGGGCGCTCGCCAACGAGCTGATCGACGAGTTCATCGCGCGCGGGAGCTGCGATGCCGCGGTCGAGTACGCGCAGGAAATTCCCACCCGCCTGATCGCGCACATGATGGACCTGCCGGAGAGCGACGGCGACCTCTACCGCAAATGGATCAAGATGGTCCTGGAGGAGGGCATCACCGATGTCAGCATTGCCGTGCAGGCCGCCGGCGAGATGCAGCACTATTTCATGGGCCACGTGCACGAGCGCCAGGAGAAGCCCGGCGACGACCTGATCAGCTACCTCGCCAATGTGGAGGTGAAGGGCGAGAAGCTGCCGGCCGAGAACGTCATCGGCGCCCTGCGGCTCCTGCTGATTGCCGGCATCGACACGACCTGGAGCGCCATCGGCTCGTGCCTCTGGCACCTCGCCCGCACGCCCGGCGATCGCCGCCGCCTGGTCCAGGAGCCCGCGCTGCTGCCGACCGCGATCGAGGAGCTGCTGCGCGCCTACGCCCCCGTCACCATGGCGCGCGAGGTGGTGAAGGAGACCGAGATCAACGGCTGCACCTTCAAGCCCGGGCAGATGGTGATGCTCTCCTTCCCGGCCGCCAACCGCGACCCCGAGATGTTCGCCGACGCCGACAAGGTGGTGATCGACCGCAAGGAGAACCGGCATGCCGCGTTCGGCCTCGGCATCCACCGCTGCATCGGCTCCAACCTCGCGCGCATGGAGATGACGGTGGCGGTGGGCGAGTTCCTGCGGCGCATCCCCGAGTTCGGCGTCGACGGGCAGGTCACCTGGTCGGAAGGCACCGTCCGCGGACCGCGCAAGCTGCCGCTGCGGTTCAATTGACCACGTTCTGCGAGACGATCTCGACCGGATTCCCCTCCCCGTCGCGCCGGAGGCGCGCCACCAGAATGCGGGGAGGGGTTAGGGGTGGGGGTTCAAGAGCGATGACGTCGAGTTTGTCGACCCCCACCCCCATCCCCTCCCCGCAAGGGGGAGGGGAGGAATGTGCGGCGCGCGCGTCGCGTCCTCGCATAGGGGGGAGTTGGCCGTGAGCAAGCGTCCGCCCGTTGGCGATTGGGCCACCGACTGGGACCATCTCGATCCGCGCTGGGTCGAGGACCCCTTCCCGATCTGGGACGAGCTCAGGGCGAAATGCCCGATCGCGCACACCGAGCGCTACGGCGGCGTGTATCTGCCGACGCGCTACAAGGACATCCGCGACATCGCTTACGATCCGGAGCGCTTCTCCTCGCGCAAGGTGGCGGTGCGCGAGAACCACCCGCCCAACGACCGCGGCGCCCCGCCGATCACCTCCGATCCGCCGCGCCACCGCCTGGCCCGCATGGTGCTGCTGCCGCCGTTCACACCGCAGGCGGTGGAGCGGCACGAGGCGCGCACCCGCGCCATCTGCAACGAGCTGATCGACGCCTTCCTCGCCAGGGGCGCCTGCGACGCCGCCGTCGAGTATGCCCAGCACATCCCGGTCAAGGTGATCGCCCACATGATGGGCGTTCCCGAGGCCGACGGCGACCGCTTCCGTGGATGGATCAACGACACGCTGCAGGAAGGCGTCACCGACGATGCCGTCTTGATCCGTGGCCTCGTGGAGATGACCGAGTATTTCCGCCCCTACCTGCTGGAGCGGCGCGAGCGCCCCGGGGACGACCTCATCAGCCATCTGGTGCAGCAGAGGTACGAGGACGGCCGCACGCTGACCGACAACCACGTGCTGGGCTCGCTGCGCCTGCTCCTGGTTGCCGGCATCGACACCACCTGGAGCGGCATCGGCTCCTGCATCTGGCATCTGGCGACGCATCCCGAGGACCGCCGCCGGCTGGTCGCGGAGCCTCACCTGGTGCCGACGGCGATCGAGGAATTCCTGCGCGCCTACGCGCCCGTCACCATGGCGCGCGAGGTGGTGGCTGGAACCGAGGTCGGCGGCTGCCCCTTCGAGCCCGGGCAGATGGTGATGCTCTCCTTCCCGGCCGCCAACCGCGATCCCGCCATGTTCCCCGATCCGGACAAGGTGGTGATCGACCGCAAGGAGAACCGCCACGCCGCGTTCGGCCTCGGCATCCACCGCTGCATCGGCTCGAACCTGGCGCGCATGGAGCTCAAGGTCGCGGTGGAGGAGCTGCTGAAGCGGGTGCCCGAGTTCAGCCTCGCCGGCGAGGTGACCTGGTCGGAGGGCACCGTGCGCGGGCCGCGCCGACTGCCGATCAGGTTCGGGTGATCTGACTCCATCTCAACCGCGAGGGCCGTCGATCTCTCTCAGATCATTGCTGGACACGCTCAGCGCCGGTGCAACCATGTTCCGCGAGCCCGTGACCTCCACCGTGATCGCCGCCATCGGCTACGACGAAGAGGCCGAGACCCTGGAGGTGGAGTTTGCCTCGGGCGTCGTTTACCGCTACCGCTGCATCAGCCTCGACCTGTTCGAGGATTTCCGCACCTCCCCCTCCAAGGGCAAATTCTTCAACCGCTACATCAAGGAACGTCTACCCGTGGGAGCAGGTAGAGTAGCGTCCGTCATCCCCGCGAAGGCGGGGACCCAGGACACCTCACCGCATGGGTAATGCCCGGCGAACTCCGCAGCAGCCCCGCGGGCATGCTTTCCTTTATTGGCGATCCCCTGACGTGCCGTGTCCTGGGTTCCCGCCTTCGCGGGAATGACGCCTGTAGCGAAGCGATCCAGCACCGCCACGTCACCACCGCAGAGGCGGGGGCCAAGGTCACATGTCAACCCGGTCGCGCCCGACGTGGCGGCGAGCGCGGTCCGCAGGGCCTTCGTAGATCTCGCCCCAGAACTCGTCGAACAGGTCCTTCCATTCGGGATTCATCGTCTCAATCAGCCGGATCTTCCACGCCCGGTTCCATTTCTTGAGCCGCTTCTCGCGCCGGATGGCATCGGCCATGGTGAGATGCGTCTCGTAATAGACGAGCAGATGCACGCCGTACGCTTGGTGAAGCCTTCGATCAGGTCCTGCTTGTGAAGCAACGTCCGATTGAAGAGGTCGCTCGTCACGCCGATGTAGAGCGTGCCGTTGCGCTTGCTCGCCAGGATGTAGACACAGGGCTGCTTGGCCATGCCCCATGATTAGCAGTCGACTGCCGTTCTGTGAACTGGGTTCCCGCCTGCGCGGGAATGACGGGTCAGCTCGCCTCTACGGCGATCCGCTCGCGGCGTCTGCGCAGCACCGGGAGGATGGCGGAGGCCAGCAGCACGAACGCGAGGCCGAGGCATACGAGCGAGATCCGGCTCTCGAAGAAGATCGCGAAGCTGCCGTCGGAGATGATGAGAGCCTGTCTCAGCTTGTTCTCCATCAGGGGGCCGAGCACGAAGGCCAGCACCAGGGGGGCAGGCTCGTAGCCGAACTTGCGCATCAGGTATCCCAGCACGCCGAAGGCGATCATCACGTAGATGTCGAACACGGAGTTGGTGAGGCTGTAGACGCCGATCAGGCAGAACAACAAGATGAGCGGAAACAGGATGCGGTAGGGAACCTTCAGGACCTGCACCCACAACCCGATCAGCGGCAGGTTCAGCACGAGCAGCATGGCATTGCCGATGTACATGCTGGCGACGATGCCCCAGAACAGGCTGGGGTTCTGGGTCATCAGCAGTGGGCCCGGCTGCACGTTGTGCACGATGAAGGCGCCGAGCAGGAGTGCCACCACCACGTTGGGCGGAATGCCCAGCGTAAGCAGCGGGATGAAGCCGCTGCCGGCCGCGGCGTTGTTGGCGGCCTCGGGCCCGGCCACGCCGGCAATCGCGCCCTTGCCGAACTTCTCCGGGTTCCTGGAGAGGCGCTTCTCGAGCGCATAGGACAGGAAGGAGGAGATCACGGCGCCACCGCCGGGCAGGATGCCCAGCACGAAGCCCAGGAGCGAGCCGCGCGTCAGGGGGCCCGCGCTCTCGGCCCAGTCCTGTCGGGTCGGGAGCAGGCCCTTGATGCGCTCGGTGAAGATCGAGCGCGTCAATCGCTGCTCGATGTTGACGAGAATCTCGGCGATGCCGAACAGGCCCATGACGATGGGCACGAGGCCGACGCCGTCGACCAGCTCCATGCGATCGAACGTCAGCCGCGGCACCGCGCTGATCGAGTCGAGGCCGACGAGGCCCAGCACGAGACCGAGGCAGGCCATCATCAGGGCCTTCACGAGTGAGCCCTGCGAGAGATAGGTGAGGATGCAAAGCCCCAGCACCATCAGGCTGAAATACTCGGGCGGCCCGAAGCTCACGGCGAAGCGTGCGAGCGACGGGGCCACCAGCATGAGACCGACGATGGCGAAGGTGCCGGCGATGAACGAGCCGATGGCTGCAATCCCCAGCGCAGGCCCGGCGCGGCCCTGGCGCGCCATCTGGTGGCCGTCGAGTGTAGTGACCACCGAGGCCGCCTCGCCCGGAATGTTGACCAGGATGGCGGTGGTGGAGCCGCCGTACATCGAGCCGTAGTAGATGCCGGCCAGCATGATGATGCCGGCCGCCGGCGGAGCGGTGAACGTCACCGGCAGCAGGAGCGACATCGCCGCCACCGGGCCGATGCCGGGCAGCACGCCGACCAGCGTACCGATGAGCACGCCGAGAAAGCAGTAGAGGAGGTTGATCGGCTGCAGCGCGACGCCGAACCCGAGCAGGAGATTGTCGATGAGCTCCACGGGCTAGCTCCGCCCGAAAATCAGCGGCAGATGCGTCGTCAGCCAGCGTTCCGCCTCGCCCGCCGGCAGCTGGGTGCCGAGCATGCGGTGGAACACGATGTAGGACGCCGCCGTGGCCAGGAACGCACC
Source organism: uncultured Alphaproteobacteria bacterium (assembly GCA_963758625.1). Classification (GTDB taxonomy): domain Bacteria; phylum Pseudomonadota; class Alphaproteobacteria; order Rhizobiales; family Hyphomicrobiaceae; genus AWTP1-13. The sequence goes on from CAVWWJ010000020.1 coordinate 83,726, forward strand.
GAGCGGCGGCGCGATCCAGCCTTGGCGATCGATGGTCAGGAACAGGACGAAGAGCAACGAGAAGGTGGTGGTGATGAAGCCCAGCGTCGGCAGCAACCAGCCGTAGAGCGCGAGCAGGACCACCACGTAGGGCACGAGCCACCAGCGCAGGCCCTGCCACAGGGCGGGGCGCTCCTCCGCCGCCGGTCGCACGGTCGCCGCCAGCGTCGCCAGCGACAGCGCGGTCATCGCCAGGCCGACCCAGAAGATCATGCCGCCGGGGCCCGGATCGACGAGCGCGCCGAGGCCCAGCTCGTACCCGGACCAGGTGATGCCGAGCGCGACTGCCAGCCAGAAGCCGGCAGCGAGGAGCTCGCCGATGCGCATGGGGCTACTTCTTGCCCAGCCCCAGCTCCTCCACCAGGCCTCTCGCCTCCTCGATCTGCTCCTCCACGTGCTTCTCGTAGGCGGGGGTGTCGAGGAAGGCCAACTCCTGGTCGAACTTCTTGAGCGCCTCGGCGTAGGAGGGCTCCTTGACGCCCTTGGCGAAGGCGTCGGCCAGCACCTTCACGACCTTCGGGTCCATGCCCTTGGGGCCTGCCACGCCATAGGGCGAGTTGAGGATCAGGTTGATGCCCTCCTCCTGCAGGGTCGGCACGTTGGGCCAGTTCTTGGTACGTGTCGGGCTCCAGGTGACCAGGAGGCGGAAGTCGCCGGAGTTCACGAGCGCAGCCCAGCTCGTGGAATCGGCGTGGGCGCTGATGTGGCCGCCGAGCGTCGCCGCGTTGAGCTCGGCACCGCCCTTGAAGGGGACGTGCGTCCACTTCACGCCGGTCGCCTTGGCGATCTGCTCCATGCCGATGTGCAGGCTGGTGCCGGTGCCGGGCGAGCCGTACTTGATCTTGCCGGGGTTGGCCTTGGCGTACGCGATGAATTCCTTGAAGGTTTTCCACGGCGAGTTCGACTTGACCACCACGCCGAACGCGTAGGCCGTGAGCCCGGCGACGTAGGTGAAATCCTTCTTCGCGTCGAAGGTGGTCTTGGTCATGAACGGCAGGCGGAAGATCGTGACGGGGATCTGGGCGATGGTGTAGCCGTCGGGCTTGGCGGTGGCCGCCATCTGTGCGCCCCCGAGCGTGCCCGACGCGCCGGGCTTGTTCTCGATGACGATGGGCTGGCCCAGGTGCTTCTGCGTGGCATCGGCGAGCGCGCGCAGGACGAGGTCCGTCGAGCCGCCGGCTGGCCAGGGGACGATCAGCGTCACGGGCTTGGTCGGGTAGCTCTGCGCCTGCGCCGAGGTGCCGGCAAACGTGCCGAGGGCGGCAACGAGGCCCAGAACCAGGATGGACTTCAGACGCTGCATCACGCTCCCTCCCCGGGGTCGGTCTTGTTGGGTTTGGCCCGACAATCGGACCGAGCAAAGAGCCTACACCAGCGGTATCGGTCCCACAACGCTTCGCCACCCTGCGAAAGCACGCCGCCGCAGGCTGTTTCAACCCGTCATCCCTGGACGGTGCGATGGGAGCCGCAGGCGAGCAGGGCTCCGAGCCGGGACCTCGCGAGGTAAGCCTTCGACTCGCTCCGGGAGGTCCCGGATAGCCTCGCCCCTGCGAGGCTCGGCTTCCGGGATGACGGGTGCACTACCCCATGAAGAAGCGGGGCAGCCACAGGGCGATGTCGGGAAACGCCATCAGGAGGCCGATCAGCACCACCATGGCCAGCACGAACGGCAGCGAGCCGCGGATCACCTCGTTGATGGAGCCGCGCCCGCGCATGCCCTGCACGACGTAGAGGTTCAGGCCCACCGGCGGGGTGATCAGCGCCGCCTCGATCAGGATCGTGAGCACGATCCCCCACCAGATCGGGTCCCAGCCCAAGCCGAACACGATGGGGGCGATGAACGGCGTGGTCAGGATCATCATGGAGATGGTCTCCATGAAGCAGCCGAGGATCAGGTAGAACACCACGATCAGGATCATGGTGCCGTACTTGCCGAGGCCCAGGGCCTCGATCGCCTTGCCGAGCCCCTCGGTGATCCCGATCGCCGCCAGCACGAAGTTGAGGAACTGCGCCGCCATGATGATCAGCATGATCATGGCAGTGGTGCGCATGGTGCCCTCGGCGACGGCGCGCAGCATCGACAGCGAGATGCGCCGCTCCCACGCGGCGAGGCCGAGCGCGGCGATCACGCCCAGCGAGGCCGCCTCCGTGGGCGTCGCCACGCCGGCGTAGATCGAGCCCACCACCACCAGGAAGATGAGCAGCGGCGGGATCAGCGCTGGCAGCATGCCTATGCGCTTCGCCCAGCTCGTCTCGATCGGCGTGCCGCCCTTGCCACGGTCGAACAGGCAGAAGACCAGCACGATCAGCATGAAGAGGCTCGCGAGCAGGAAACCTGGGATGAAGCCCGCGAGGTACAGCCTGGGCACCGAGGTGTTGGTGAGGAGCCCGTAGAGGATGAAATTGATGGACGGCGGGATCAGGATGCCGAGCGTCCCGCCTGCCGCGATGGTGCCGAGGAACAACGACTCGTTGTAGCGGTATTTCTTGATCTCCGGGATCGCCACCGTGCCGATGGTGGCGGCGGTGGCGACGCTCGAGCCGGAGGTGGCCGCGAACATGGCGCAGGCGCCGATATTGGCGTGCATGAGGCCGCCGGGAAGCCACGACAGCCATTGCGCGATGCCGGCGTAGACCCGCTCGGCGATCCCCGAGCGCAGGAGGATCTCGCCCAGCATCACGAACAGCGGGATGGCGATCAGGATGTACTCGCTCGACGCGTTCCAGATCACCTCGCCCATCGCCAGATGCAGCGGCATCGAGGCGTAGAGCTGGTTCAGCGCCAAGCCCAGCACGCCCATCACGGCGGCAACCGGCACGCTCAGCGCCAGGAGCACGATCAGCAGGAGGAGGGTGGTCGCGAGCATGTCCTAGCGTCTCTGCCCGGGCGCTTCCTTGGAGAGCCCGAGGCTCTCGAGCTCGCTTGCGATCTCCTCGTGCTGCGTGATGGCGCCGGAGGTCGCCGCGGCCGTGGCATAGTCCCCGCGCGCCAGCGCGACCAGCGTGCGCAGCACCGCCAGCACCAGCGCCAGGCCGAACAGCGCGATGCCGCCGAACCACGGCAGCTGCGCCCACGCCAGCGGGAGCCTGAGCGGCGTGTTGGAACGCAGCTCGCCCACCCAGCTCGTAAAGGCGACATCCCACGCCCGCTCGAGCAGCGCCGCCAGAAATATGCCGAGTCCGATCAGGGCGATGAGGTCGAGCAGGACCTGATTGCGCGGACTGAAGCGGCTGTAGAGCGCATCGATGCGCACGTGCCCGCGCGTGACGAGCGCGTGCGCGAGCGACCAGGACGTGCCGACAGCGAACAGATAGGCGGAGATCTCGTCCGAGCCCGAGAACACCATGCCGGGGCCGAACAGGGGGCCGAGCCCCTTGCGTGCGATCACCTCGGCGCTGACGACGATGGCGGCCGCCAACAGCATCGCGCCGCCACACCAGATGGCGACACGCGCGAGCGCGGCGACGCCCCTCCAGGCCAGCTCCATCGCTTCCAGGTTTCAGGTGTCAGGTTTCAGGTTTCAGAGACACCGTCAGCCGCACGCCGACCTCCTGAAACCTGATCCCTGGAACCTGAAACCTCCCCTAGTTGGCCTTGGCCGTCAGGTTGTAGGTCTTGCCGACCAGCTCGTTCCATCTGGTCGCGCAGGCGGCGCCGCAGCGCTGGGCCCAGCGCGCCAGCACCACCTCGTTGAGCGCCTTCTCGCGCACCCTGAGGTCGCTCTCGGACGGCTTGACCAGCTTGAGCTTTCCGGCCGGCCCGACCGAGCAGGGCCCGGAGCCCGTGTTGCAGGCGACGCCCTCCTCGGTCTCGTCCTCGATCACCTTCCAGGCCTTGTTCTCGTGCGCCTGCATCTGCTTGGCGATGAACTCCTGCGTGCCGGCGGACAGCTTGTTCCACACGTTGAGGTTCACCACCCAGACGCCCACCGTGTAGCCGACCGGCAGGCGGAACATCGTGTTGGTGACCTCGGTCCACTTGGCCTTGTAGCCCGGCATCGTCCCCGTGATACCGCAGTCGACGACGCCCTTCTCGAGCGCCGGGACCACCTCGCCGAAGGCGATGGTGACACCTGCACCGCCGACGGCCGCCACGAAATCGGCCTGCGAGGTGCCCTGGACGCGCACCTTCTTGCCCTTCAGGTCGTCGATGGTCTTGATGTCGCCGCGGCAGTAGAACACCTGCTCGGGGAAGGTGAAGGTCGAGAGGATGATGGCGTTGTGCCTCTCCTTCATCACCTTCTGCATCTCGGGCAGCCAGGCCGTGGCGATGTCGCGCCCCATCTTGAAGTCCTTGGCCACGCCGGCGATGTCGGAGGCCTCGATGATCGCCCCGCCGTCCTCGACGTAGATCGGCAGCGCCGCGGCCACGTCGAACACGCCCTGCTTGAGGAGGCGCAGCAGCTCGGTGCCCTTCAGGTTCAGCTCGGTGATGGACTTGATGTTGCCGGTGATCTGCCCACCCGAGGCCGCCGCCAGGTCCGTCGCCCACAGGGGCTGCTCGAGCTTCTGCCAGTTGGTCAGGAAGTTCCAGGTGCCGACGACGTTGAACTGCTTCTTGTCGAGCTGCTGGGCTTCCACGCCGCCGCCGAACGCGGCAACGATACAGAGCACGGCGGCAGCGAGTGCAGAACGCATGTATTTCCTCCCCTGCGAAAAAGACGCAACCGTCAACATCCCGTAAGAACGGGTGGGGCGCAATGCCCAAGTGCGCGCATTGGCGCCGCAGTCACCCGCCGGCCTTGCCGACGCGCGCTTTGCGGCCTCACACGAGTCCCCCGGCTCCGGACACATCGGCGCTACGGCAGAGGGACCGCCCACAGGTGAGATCAAGGCCCCAAGCCCGAAAAATGGACGGAGCGGTGCCTTTACCGCGGGCCTAGCATCTCGCGCACGAAGCGAGGACGGCCACCCACGCGCGTTCATTGCGAGCGCTGCAACCCCCGTGCGAACAGATCAGACTGCCACATTTCTGGGCTCCGCTCGCGAATCCTGGGTATTGGTCGATGACTCTGCCACGGGCCGCGCCTCAGTTCAGACGCACTCGGACTTCAGGACTGTCGGACGCTGCCGCGGGGGCATGGGGGCGGTCGCGACTGCAGGATCAGGGAGGGACTTGTCATGCGCAGAGCACTGACGGCTGCAGCCTGTCTGACCATGCTGGCAACGGGTATCCTCGCGCTCGGCACGGCCGGCCCGGCAAGGGCCGATTGGATCCCGACCAAGCCCGTCGAGTTCGTCGTGATGGCCGGACAGGGGGCGGCGCCGACAAGATCGCGCGCTTCATCGCCACGCTGGTGAAGAAGCACAACCTGTTTCCGGTCGAGGCGAGAGTTGTGAACATGCCGGCACAGTCGGGCAGCGAGGCGCTGTCCTACATGAAGAACAACGCCGGCAACGATCACCTGCTGATGTTCACCTTGAACAGCTTCTTCACGGTGCCCATTGAGCCGACCCAAGCTCGGCGTCGACATCCTCACCTTCACCCCGGTGGCGCGGCTCGGTCTCGATCCATTTCTGCTGTGGGTGCATACCGATCGGGGCGACATCAACTCGGTCGCCGACTTTGCAGCGGTCGTCGCCAAGGCGGACGCCTGGACGATGGCCGGAACCGGCTCGATGGCCGAGGACGAGCTGCTCACAATCTTGCTGAACTCGGCCATGAAGCTGCGCATGAAATACCTGCCGAAGGGCGGCGGCGGCGAGGTCGCCCGCCTGCTGGCGGAGGGCACCGTGCAGTCGACCGTCAACAACCCCGGGGAGATCAACACCTATCACAAGGCGCGGCTGGTGAAGCCGCTGGCTATTTTCACGCGGGAGCGGCTGGCGCGCTATGCCGATACGCCGACGTTCTGGGAGCTGGGCCTCGAGATCGAGTACCTGATGCAACGCGGGGTGGCCGGGCCCCCGCGCATGAGCGGCGATGCCGCAGACTATTACTCCGCCGTGTTCGAGCGGGTCTTCAACCTGCCGGAGTGGCAAGACTACAGGGAGAGCAACGGCCTGACGGGTGATTTCCTCACCGGACCTCCGCTGCGCGAGTATTGGCGCGGCCAGCTCAGGCTGCACAGCTGGATGCTGAGCGTCGCCGCGAGTACGCTGCAGAAGTCGGACGGCGCTTCGGGGTTGGCCGTGACCGTGGCGGCCCGCGGCAGGCATGTATGCAGGATGCCACTTCACAAGCTCAGCATCGAGGCCGCCGATCTCGATACCGGGCGCGGTGGTCGCGCAACGGCTGGAGGAGCTCGATCGCCCTGGCGCGCTGGCGGTCACGCTGTTCGCGGCCGGTGCTCCGTGCTTCCTGGTCGAGGCCTACTACGATCCAGCGCCGCCGACGGAGACCATCGCAGAGGTCGTTGGCCGGCATCGCGCGCCTGGGGCCGCCGCGCCTCGAGGCGGTGCCGGATGCGAACTGGGTGGCGCTGTCGCAGGCGTCGCTTCCGCCGGTGGCCGCCGGGCGGCTCGTCGTGCACGGCAGCCACGACCGTGCGCGCTTTGCCATGCAGCGCCGCGCGGTGGAGATCGAGGCGGGCGAGGCCTTCGGCACGGGCTACAACGCCACCACGGCGCTCTGCCTGCAGGCGCTGGACGGGTTGGCGAAGCGGCGTGTCTTCGCGCGCGTGCTGGACTTGGGCTGCGGCAGCGGCGTGCTCGCCATCGCCGCTGCGCGGCTGCTGCCGGCGGCGCGGGTGGTCGCCGTCGACAACGATCGGCGCGCCGTTGCCATCGCCCGCGAGAATGCGCGGCTCAACCGTGTGGCAGCGCGCGTGCGTGTGCTGGAAGCGGCGGGCTTCGCGCATCGGGCTTTGCGCTGGGCGCGGCGGTTCGATCTGGTGCTGGCCAATATCCTGCCCGGCCCGCTCGTCGCCCTCGCCCCGGACATGCGCCGCGCGCTCCGCGCCGCGGGCGTCATCGTGCTGTCGGGCGTGCTGGACCACCAGGCGCGGGAGGTGGCCGCGGTCTACCGGAGCGCGGGCTTCAGCATGGTGCGTCGCCTGCAGGCTCAGGGCTGGACGGCGCTTGTCCTCGCGCGACGCTTTAGGCCCTTGCCATCGCGACGGGCCGGGAGGCAGGGTTCCGATCCGTAGGTGTCGAGACCTAGCGTTCACGTATGCGCGCCGGATTTACAACCGGGGCGACCTGGCGCAGAGGAGGATGACGCCATGCACGCGACAGAGATCCAGGATGTTGCACGCCGGCTGCGCGAGGCGCACGGCGACCGGGCCACCGTCGTGGCCGCTCAGAAGGCCGTGGTCTATGAAAGGGCCGGCGATCACGCGAGAGGCGCAGACGTGGCGCCGCATCGAGGCCGCCCTCCTCTTGATGCGCGGCCCACGCCAGAGCTGATCGGGCGCACGGCGAATGGCCAGATCGCGGATGGTCGAGACATTCGCCACACGCCATTCGCCGACTTACGGCCGCCAGGGACCGCGCTCCTCCGCGCCGGTCGCGACCCTGTCGGCGGCGTCGGCCTTCGCTGATCTCGCGCGCGAGTGCCGCGAGCACCTCCTTCACGCCGCGGCCGGAGACCGCCGAGACGAGGTGCGGCTTCTTGCGCGCGGCGGCCTTGAGCTCGGCCGCCTTGGCGGCGAGGCGTGTCCTCGTCGAGGGCGTCGCACTTGGAGAGCGCCACGATCTCCTTCTTCTTGTCGAGGCCGGCGCCGTAGGCCTTGAGCTCGGCGCGCACGGTGCGCTAGGCGCCGGCAACGTCCTCGCCGGTGGCGTCGACGAGGTGCAGGAGCACGCGGCAGCGCTCGACGTGGCCGAGGAAGCGGGTGCCGAGGCCGGCGCCCTCGTGCGCGCCCTCGATCAGGCCCGGGATGTCGGCCAGCACGAAGTCGCGCGCCCTGTCGCGCACCACGCCGAGGCCGGGGTGGAGCGTGGTGAACGGGATAGTCGGCGATCTTGGGCTTGGCCGCGCTGACGGCGGCGAGGAAGGTGGACTTGCCGGCGTTGGGCAGGCCGACGAGGCCGGCGTCGGCGATCAGCTTGAGGCGCAGCCAGACGGTCAGCTCCTGGCCGGGCTGGCCGGGGTTGGCGTGGCGCGGGGCGCGGTTGGTCGAGGACTTGAAGTGCGCGTTGCCGAAGCCGCCGTTGCCGCCCTTGAGCAGGCGCACGCGCTCGCCGGGCTTCATGACCTCGGCCAGCACCGTCTCCTGGTCCTCGGCCAGCACCTCGGTGCCGGGCGGCACGGCGATCACGACGTCCTCGCCGGCCGCTCCGGCGCGGTTCTGGCCCATGCCGCCCTGCCCGGCCTGCGCCTTGAAGTGCTGGCGGTAGCGGTAGTCGATCAGCGTGTTGAGGTTGGCGACGCATTCGACCCACACGTCGCCGCCCTTGCCGCCGTCGCCGCCGTCGGGCCCGCCGAACTCGATGAACTTCTCGCGCCGGAACGAGACGCAGCCCGCCCCGCCCGCGCCGGAGGCGATGTAGATCTTGGCCTGGTCGAGAAACTTCATTTTCAGGTGTCAGGTCTTCAGGTTTCAGGGGTAAGGCGCAATAGGGCGTTAGCCCGTATTGCGCTGATCGCACGCGAGTCATAGGCGTCACGGGTGCATCGGTGCAATCGGGCTGACGCCCTATTGGCACCCTACGTTTCTTCGAACGCGGACCTAGTCAACTTGGTGTTCACGTGCGGGAACTTCGCGCGGCGCGGTTTCGCGTATAGCATCGTTTCGCCGTCTCGCACGAAGCCCAGCTTCTCCTGCACGCGCAGGGATGCCTCGTTGTCCGCGAACGCACCGGAATAGATGGTATCGCCGACATCCGCTACGAACACGTGGGCCACGAACGCGCGGGCCGCTTCCGTCATGTAGCCGCGTCCCCAGTAGGGTCGGCCAAGCCAGTATCCCAGATTGGGGCCGCGCCCGCTCTGCGAGTGGTCCCTCTTATTCACGCGCACATCGATGCCGCCGATCAGGTCGTCATCGAGAGTGATGGCGAAGGTCGTTTTGGTCAGACCCTTGCTCAACTGCCCTTCGATGAAGCTGTGCGCGTCTGTGAGCGCATAGGGCCACGGCGGCATGCTGAGCCAGCGTATGACCTCCCAATTGGCGAACAGCTCGAACAACGGCTGCGCATCGTCCGCGCGAAGCGGCCGGAGCAGCAATCGGCTCGTGCGAATTGCCTCTTTCATGGCGAACGTCCCCCAACCCGGTCGGGCGATCCGCTCCCCGACCGTCACTCCAATATTCGCCGCCAAAGGACCTAAGCCGGGCGGCCGGCCAGCCGGTTGAGCCAGGCGCGCCAGCGGGGCGCGGGCGTGGCGACCTCGAGCGGGTGTGCGACGGCAGCCCGCTTGGGCGGCAGCCAGTAGGTCACGGCCTCCACCTCGCAGCCGCGCGCGACGCAGGCGATGGGGCCGCGGCCGACCGGCTCGAAGCCGAGCTTGCGCAGCACGCCCTCGGAAGCCTGGTTGTCGACGAAATGCGAGGAGGTGAAGCCGGGCAGGCGGCGCGCCTCGAAGCCGTACCTGACGACCGCCGGGTGGCCTCGGTGGCGTAGCCGCAGCCCCACCACGGCCGCCCCAGCCAGAAGCCGAGCTCGGCGGCGCCCGAGCGGCGGCGGTAGAACCCCGCCCCGCCGATCAGCCGGCCGTCCAGCTCGATGGCAAAGCGCACCTCGCCGCGCCCCGGCTTGAGCCAGGCCATGGCCTGGCTCTCGGTCAGCGGGTGGGGAATGTCGCTCGTCATGGACGCCACCGCCCAGTCGCCGGCGAGGCGGGCGAAGACCCTCACGTCGCTCCGCCGGAACGGACGCAGGACGAGGCGTTCGGTTGCGAGGGTCACCATGCGAGGGGCGCGTCGAGTTGGTCGATCCTGCGATCGCTGCAGCGAGCCATCGGGGCACAACGACAGCGCCCGCCAGGCATCATCTCGCAAACCTCGCACCGGGGCGCAAGCACCCGACCGGCACGTTGCCGGATTGCGTTACTCGGCGGCGGTCTTGGGTGCCGCCGGCTTGATGGAGACGTAGACGCGCCCGCCGCGCTTGGTGGCGAACTCGACGCTGCCCTCGGTGAGGGCGAACAGCGTGTGATCGGTGCCCATGCCGACGTTGGCGCCCGGATGCATCTTGGTGCCGCGCTGGCGCACCAGGATGTTGCCGGCCAGGACCTGCTCGCCGCCGTAGCGCTTGACGCCCAGCCGGCGTCCCGCCGTGTCGCGGCCGTTGCGCGAGGAGCCGCCCGCCTTCTTGTGTGCCATGGCTGTTCCGTTCCTGTGCGACCTTGCGCGGACGCCGGTCGACCCTGATCGACTCAAGTCGACCATCAAGTCAGGCGCCGACGATCTCCTTGATGCGCACCACCGTCTGGTGCTGGCGGTGGCCGCGCTTGCGGCGCGAGTTCTTGCGCCGGCGCTTCTTGAAGGCGATGACCTTGGGGCGCGGCCCTGCTCCACCACCTCGGCGACCACCTTGGCGCCCGCCACCGCGGGCGTGCCGACCTTGGCGCTCGCCGTTGCCGCCGCCCAGCATCAGGACCTCGGTGAACTCCACCTGGGCGCCCGCTCGCCGGCGATCTTCTCGATCGTCACCACCTCGTCGGCAGCGACACGATATTGCTTGCCGCCCGTCTTGATGACAGCGTACATCTTTGATTTTCCTTGGACTTCGCCGTAGCGCAGGCCTCAATGGCCAGCGCCGCGCCACGTTCGCGGCGCACTATTGTCGAGAGCCCCCCCAAAGTCAATGTTGCTGCGCGGAATAAATCGCCGCCTGGGCTCGTTCTCCACGTGACCTGCGCAACCCACGAGTAGGTCATCGTGGCAAAGGCGTCTCACCCCGCTGAGGCGCCTTTGCTTTCCTGCCCGCGCCGGCCCAGTAGCAGGCGCCTAGCAGCAGCACAGCGCCCGTCGCGGCCAGGGCGAGCGTCCAGAGCAGATCGACGTTGAGCCAGGCGTGGCGCAGGACGGCGAGCCCGAGCCATTCGTAGACGAGGCCCGCGGCCACGGCGGTTGCGGCGGGCATCGCCAGCGGTGTGAATGCCAACCCCGCCGATGGCGGCCGCCGCATCGGGCCGCCGGACGCTGCCGCCCGGCGCTGCCCGGAACGCACAGCGGCATCAGGGCGGGCCAGAGCATGACGCCGGCGCCGTGCGCGGTGGCCATCAGGAACGACCAGGCGGCGAGGCCCCAGAGCCCCGTGCGCATGCCGAAGCGGACGCGGTGCCGGTGCCCGAAGCGCCAGTGGTAGGCGGCCCAGCCGACGAGGACGAGGCCGGAGCCGATGCGCACGAGGTCGTGCGGGACGAGGAGCCCGCCGCGACGAGCAGGCCCGCCACCGCGGCAATCGAGACGGCGTGGCCGACGGCGATCGGCAGGAGCGAGGCGTAGACGATGGCGCGGCTCTGGCGATGCAGCCCCAGCGCCACGGCGAACAGCCAGCCCATGGCCGGGTTCAGGCCGTGGAAGGCGCCGAGCCCGGCGAGGGCGAGCGGTGGCCACGCGTCGGTCATGTGTTCGGCGAATGGCGAATGGGGAGTGGCGAATCGATGGCCACCATTCGCCATTCGGCCATTCGCCATTCGCGGTTGTGTTGGTTCCCGATGGTTCACGGATAGCAATAGGAATCCGACGAGCAGTCGCCGCCCTCGAGCCGCACCTGGTGCGGGCGGTGCGGGGCCGGCCACTTGACGAAGAACTTCGGATCGAAGGCGATGCCGCCCTTCGGGTTGGCGTCGAGCTTCACCATCCAGCCCTCGATGCCGTCGGGATAGAACTGCGGATCGATGGCGCCGTAGAGCGAGTTGGTGAAGTAGACGCGCTTGCCGTCGCGGCTGATCTCCACCATCTGCGGGCCGCCGCTGAGCGCGCCGTTTTTGGCGCCGGGATGCGTGGCCTTGGAGACGATGCCGCCGATCCTGACCTTGCCGGTGAGCTTCGGCTTGAACGGGTCGGACACGTCGTACTGCTGCAGGTCGCCGGTGCCCCAGCACGCCACGTAGAGGAACTTGTCGTCCATCGACAGGTCGATGTCGGTGACGAGCGGCGGCACCGCCTTGAAGCCCTTGAGCAGCGGCGGCAGGTGGTCCTCGGCTGGCCGGCTCCGCCGGGATCTCGATCACCTTCTTCACCGCCCACTTGTCGCCGTCCTTGTACCAGGTCCAGATCGAGGACGAGAGGTTCTCCAGGCTGACCACGCAGTTGACGAAGCCGTAGGCCTTGGTGGGGTCGTGCGCGGGCCGCAGCTCGAACACCAGCTGGTACTTGTCGCCGAAGTCGATGGTCTGCAGGTGCTTCCGCTTGTGCAGGTCCCAGAAATGCAGGCGGCGGCCGTACTTGGCGCCGAGCAGGACCTCGGGGATCAGGCCGTTCTCGAAGGTGTCGGGCGTGCCCCACTCGCTGGTGACGAGCGTGTCGTGGCCCAGGTGCCACCAGGCGTCGTAGGCGAAGTGCTGCGGGCCCGCGGTCCATCTCCCATTGTCCGCGCACCTCGAAGGTCTCGTGGTCCATCAGGAAGATGCCGCCGGGGCCCTTGCCCTCGCGGTTGCCCAGCGCCGCGACGTAGATGCCCTCGGGCCCGCAGTGGACGGTGTGCGGGCGGGTGTAGCCGGCCTGCTCGGCGACCGTCCTCGGGCTCGATCACCTTGACGATCTTGGGCTTCCTCGGATCGGGCTTGGTGTCGAGGATATGGATGCGCGAGGAGCGCAGGCCCGGCACCACGAGGTAGCGCCGCTCGGCATGCGGATGCGGCGCGTTCGGGCACAGGCACGAGGAGCAGGCGTTCCAGCCGAAGTGGTGCAGCTCGTCGCCGGCGTTGGGCATGGGCGTCGAGCCGATGATCTGCGAGTAGGTCGCCGACTTGGGGTCGACATCGACGACGGCGAGCGCGTCGGGCGTCTTGCGCTCGGGATCGAAGGCGGCGACGTAGGCGATGGTCTCGGGTGCGGCCTTCATCGCCATGCGCGGGGAGGGATAGAAGCTGGGATCGGGGGTCCAGGTCGCCATGATCGATATGTCCTTCTCGAGATCGAATGCCGGGGCCGGTCGCGGGCGCGATTGGCTATCGGGAAAGCGGGCTTACGCGATGCACGGAATAGACGGCGTACGCACGAAAGGACGACGCCGCGGCAGCGCAGCGATCGGTCCTTGTAGCACCTTCCCCATACAACGGGGCAGGCATGTTTTTTCGCCGGTGGATACGCGGCTCGCGCCGGCCGGGCCGCGTTTCCACCGGGGCGGAATAGCGCGGTGAATCGTAGTGAATATCGTAGGGCGGATTAGCGCGCCAGCGCGTAATCCGCCGTTCCCGCCAATGCACGGGTGCATCGGTGGATTACGGCTAGCGCCCAATCCACCCTACGCATTCAAATTCACTGTGACGTTCTTGCGCTGGGTGAAGCTGTCGAGCATGCCCTCCAGCGAGAACTCGCGGCCGATGCCGGACTGCTTGATGCCGCCGTAGGAGTGGCCGGGCGACTGGCCCAGGCCCTGGTTCACCTGCACCCAGCCCGCCTCGATCGCGTGCGCGGCCCGCAAGGCGCGGCCGATGTCGTGGGTCCACACGTAGGCGGCGAGGCCATAGTGGGTGTCGTTGGCCATGCGGATGGCCTCCGCCTCGTCGGTCCAGCGGATCGCCACCAGCACGGGGCCGAAGATCTCCTCGCGCGCCAGGCGCCAGTCGTTGGCGGCGTTGGCGAACACCGTGGGGATGGCGTAGTAGCCCTGCGACAAGGGCCCGGTCTTGGGCGGCAGGCCGCCGAGCAGCATCTTCGCGCCCGGCTGCTTCAGGCCCTCCTCGACGTAGCCGCACACCTTGTTGAACTGCTTGGCGTTGATGATGGCGCCGATGTCGGAGGTTTCCTCCAGCGGGTCGCCGATTTTCAGCTTCTGCGTCTTCTCGGCGAGCTTGCCCAGGAAGCTGTCGAAGATGTCGGCGTGCAGGAAGAGGCGCGAGCCGGCGGTGCACGACTGGCTCTGGCGCGTGAAGCGCATGGCGGCGATGATGCCGTCCACCGCCCAGTCCTCGTTGGCGTCAGGATAGACGATGGAGGGGCTCTTGCCGCCCAGCTCCAGCGACACCGGCACGATGCGGTCGGCCGCGGCGCGCATGATGAGCTTGCCGACCTCGGTGGAGCCGGTGAAGGAGAGCTTGCGCACGCCCGGATGCGCGGAGAGCGCGGCGCCCGCCTCCTCGCCGTAGCCGGTGACGACGTTGAGCACGCCCTTGGGCAGGAGCTCGTTGGCGATGCGCGCCACCCACAGCACGCCGAGCGGCGCATCCTCGGCCGCCTTGAGAACGAGGGTGTTGCCGGCGACACAGCGCGGGCGCGATCTTGAGGCAGCCCAGTATCACCGGCGCGTTCCACGGGATGATGGCGCCCACCACGCCGATCGGCTCGCGCCGGGTGTAGGAGAGGACGTGCTCGCCGAGCGGGATGGTCTCGCCCTTCAGCTCGCTGGCGAGCCCGCCGAAGTAGCGCAGGATATCGGCGGCGCCCTTGGCCTCGGGCCGTGCCTGGGTGCGGATGGCGTTGCCGGTCTCCTCGGCGATGATGCGTGCCAGCTCCTCGACGCGTGCCTCCACCGCATCGGCGATCTTCTGCAGGATGCGCCCGCGCTCGCGCGGGGGCACCTTGCTCCAGGCCGGGAAGGCGGCCGTGGCGGCCTTGACGGCGCGGTCGATGTCCTCGGGCCTGCCGCGCGGCACGCTGGCGATGGTGCCCTGGTGCCGGGCGCCTCGATGGCGATGGTGCCACCCGCGGCCGCATCCACCCACGCCCCGTCGATCAGATGCGGCACGTACCCGGCGTCGCCCTGGCCCGCCGCCGCGTCCGCCTTGCTCACCGCCACTGCCATCGCTTGGTTCCTCCGATTTGTCCAGCCGCGCGTATTGCGGCGAGTTTATGCGCATGGGCGGCGGCGGAGTAGGGCGGATTAGGCGCCAGGGCCAATCCGCCGATCTACCCAGGTCGCGGAAAGCGGCGGATTACGGGCTCCGCCCTTGCTGGAGGGGCGCCCCGTCAGACCATTGCGTCGGCCAGCTCCGCCATCGTCCGGACAGTAATATCGGGCCGATGCGGCGTGCGCTCGAAGGGGCGCTCGCGGCGGTTGACAAAGGCCGTTCGCATCCCGGCCGCTTTCGCGCCGATCACGTCGAACGCATGGTTGGCGACGAACAGGATCTGGTCCATCCGAAGGCCCAGGATCTCTGCGGCTTTGGTGTAGGTCGCCGCGTGGGGCTTGAACGCGTTCGCCTCCGCCACCGAGATGACCCGGTCGAAAGGCACCTTGTGATATTTCTTCGCGGTCTCCAGCATGTCGGGATCGCCGTTCGACAGCACCACGAGCCGGTATCTCGTCTGCAGCCTCGCCAGAGCCGCGGGCACCTCCGGGAAGCATTCGAGCTTCTCGATCTCCGAGACCAGACCGCGAACCTCGTCATCCCTGTAGGAGATGTTGCAGCGATCCA
Organism: uncultured Alphaproteobacteria bacterium; assembly: GCA_963758625.1. Taxonomy (GTDB): domain Bacteria; phylum Pseudomonadota; class Alphaproteobacteria; order Rhizobiales; family Hyphomicrobiaceae; genus AWTP1-13. Next base: position 99,177 of record CAVWWJ010000020.1, read on the forward strand.
GGACATGGCACACCGCCCGGAATCCGATCTCGCGATAGGGCGTATGCTCCTTATGAAGAAGGGCGTCGATCATCGAGTATTCGAAGTGGGTCCGGCGCCACCAGGTTACGAACGAGCTCGCGTTGCCCTTCCACCCTTTGGCTTCCAGCCAAGGCGCGGCGATCTTGGTCAGCCCGCCCTGCATGTCCACGACGGTGCCGTACTGGTCGAACATGCACACCTCGATCGTGTCTTTCAGACTCTGGATCTCGGCCACCGTTGTCGTCCCTTGCGCTGCAGCCAGAAAATCGTAGGGCGGATTAGGCGTCAGCCGTAATCCGCCGTCGACATCATAAATGGGGGCGCAACGGCGGATTACGGGCTTCGCCCTAATCCGCCCTACTCTGCCTTACTCCGTCCACGGCACGCCGCCGGCGTAGGTGCGGTAGCTCACCGCGGCCAGCCAGCCGGCGTCGATGGGGAGCAGGATGCCGGTGATGGCCTTGGCCTGGTCCGAGGCGAGGAAGGCGATGGCGGCGGCGATGTCGGCGGGCTCCGGCAGGCGGGGCAGCGCGTGCACCGCCATCATCTTGCTCATGTCGCGCTCGCCGGAGGCCACCTTGGCCCGCAGCGGCGGTGTCATCACGTAGGTGGGCCCCACGCTGTTGACGCGGATGCCGTGGCGGCCGAGCTCGCAGCGAGCAGCTGGGTCAGGCGCTCGATGGCGGCCTTGCCCATGTTGTAGGCCGGGATCGGCAGCGGCAGGCGGCTGTTGATCGAGCCGATGGTGACGATGGCGCCCGGCCTTGCGCGGGATCATCTGGCGGGCGAACGCGCGACAGCAGTGGACGGTGCCGTTGTAGTTCACCTGCCACATGCGGTCGTGCGCGGCCATGTCCATCTCCATGATGGTCTCGGCTTCGGAATGAGGCCGGCGCAGGTGACGAGGATGCCGGCCGGGCCGAGGTCGGCCTCGATCCTGGCGGCCACGGCGTCGACCGCCTGCGCATCGGACACATCGCACGCATAGAAGCGCGCCACGTCGCCGATCGACACTGCCACCGCCTCGCCGGCGGCCACGTTCTGGTCCACGATGGCGACGCTGCAGCCGTCGGCGGCAAGGCGCCGCGCCGTCGCCTCGCCGATGCCGCTCGCTCCGCCGGTCACGACAGCAACTGTCCTCGACATGGGTGAACGTCTCCTCGTTCCGATCGCCTGGGTCTCGAATGGCGCGTCCTGCCGCATCAGCATGACGGCAAGCAACTCACCCGTCGATAGCGACGTTGAGGAGGCTCGCAAGCGCACAACACCCCTTGCGCCCTATTCGAGCCACTCTGAGCGTCCAGCGTTGCCCGGCAGCTCCTCTCAATGCTGCGCAATCATCCAATCCCGAGGGGGAGACGCTACATGCTCAGGAAGCTCAGTGTGTTGGCCCTGCTCGCGCCGTTCGCGCTCACCGCACCGGCTGCCGCGCAGGAGGTGGCCACGTCGAAATGGGGCCCCAACGACGAGATCGGCGCGGCCAACTACATCACGCCGGACCTCGTCGTGAAGGCGGCCCAGCTCGTCAAGCTCGGCAAGACCTACAACCTTGGCATCGAGACCAACTCCAAGACCCCGGCGTTCCCGCCGCGCTCGTTCAAGATCACGATCGTGCAGCCGGGCCAGGCGGGCATCCCCGGCCTCGGCCCCAACAAGACGACCTACAACGACGACATCATCGACGGCTGGGTCGGCGTCGGCAGCCAGCTCGACGGCCTCGGCCACATCGGCGTCGGGTTCGTCTACTACAACCAAAACAAGGGCGCCGATTTCGCGGACGCGAGCGGGCTCAAGAAGCTCGGCATCGAGAAGGTTCCGCCGCTGGTGGCGCGCGGCGTGCTGCTCGACATGGCGGCGCACTTCGGCACCGATGTCGTCAAGGAGGGCACCGCCTTCAACAGCAAGGAGATCGAGGCGGTCGCCAAGAAGCAAGGCGTCGAGATCCGCCAGGGCGACGTGGTGCTCTTCCATACCGGCTGGGTCAGCCTGATCGGCAAGGACGACAAGCGCTACAACGCCGGCGAGCCGGGTCTGGGCGTCGACGGCGCCAAGTACCTCGTCGGCAAAGGCGTCGTTGCTGTCGGCGCCGACACCTGGGGCCTCGAAGTGGTGCCTTTCGAAGTCGAAGAACATCTTCGAGGTGCACCAGATCCTCATTCCCATGAGCGGCACCTACATCCTCGAGAACATGAACACGGGGCCGCTGGCGGCCGACAAGGCCTACGAGTTCCTGTTCGTCCTCGGCGCCCCGCGCATCACCGGCGCGGTGCAGGCGATCATCAACCCGATCGCCATCCGCTGATCCGAGGCGCCGCCGCCGTCATCCCGGAATTGCGCGTCAGCGCAATATCCGGGACCCAGGGCAAAGGGGGAAAGGTTTGAGCCCTTGACCCTGGGTACCGGGTCGAGCGCTGTCCGATCGCCCGGCATGACAACGGCGGCGCCTTCGCGTCGAGCGCGATCTACTCCCGGCGTGCAGCGGGCTAGGCGGCGGGTGCGCCGCGGCGGCCAGCTCATCGGCGTAGAGCTGCTGCCAGGCATCCGTCTCGGCGCTGACGAGATAGCCGCTGCGGGCGCCGCGATAGACTTGGGAGTCTGCAACGCCGGGCGGCAGGATGCCCTGCTCGCCGAGCGCGCGGGCCGCCGCGAGCAGGCGCCGGCGCGTGCGGGCGATCATGATGTCCGACGGCGCCAGATGCTCCCATTCGTGGTCGACGATTGGGCCCATGCTCTCGGTGATCGCCTGGTCCTGCAGATGGATGCCGTCGATGCCCGTGTAGATCGTGTTCGAGCGCTGGGCCTGCCGGTCGATCAGCCAGTCGTTGCCGGGATGGGCCGCCATGCGCCAGCGCCCCAGCCAGTCCGTGGTGTTGGGGATGAGCCTGTTGCCGCGGCTCGTGCCGCCGACCGGCGTGCCGTCCTTGTACGCGGGCTGCGGCAGCGTCACGGACGAGATGCTCTTCTGCCACCAGAAATAGACGTACATGGTGTGCTCGTCGTCGAGCGGCACCCAGCCGCGCGCGTGCATGTGGCTCTTAAACTCGCCGTTGGGCGCTTGCGTCCAGAACGGAAACAGGAAGTTGGCGAAGCGCCAGTACATCTGGCCCGGGCCGCACGCGCGGTAGCCGGCATACTGCGTACCCCACGGGGCGTCGCCGAAATGATACTGCGGGTGGCGGCTCACCACGGTGTAGCGCAGCGGCTCGTCCTCGGCCAAGTCCTCGATGTCCACATGGCCGGCGTGCAGAAAGCCGAAATGCGAGGTGTCGATCTCACCCTCCAGCGCCTGCAGCCAGTTGCATTTGCGCATGACGAAGCCGACGCGGATCTCGTCCTCGGGAAGGTCGAGCACCTCGAAGGCCGGCAGCGGCGGGGCCGCGCGCGAGCCCATGTAGACCCAGACCACGCCGCCGCGCTCCGCAGCGGGGTAGGCCTTGGCCTTGACCTTGTGCTTGAAGTCCTGGTGTGGCGGCACGCTCGGCATCTCGATGCAGTTGCCGGCCACGTCGAACTTCCAGCCGTGGTAGACGCAGCGCAGCCCGCCCTCCTCGTTGCGCCCGAGAAACAGCGAGGCGCAGCGGTGCGGGCAGCGATGGTCCATCACCCCCACCCGGCCTTCGCTGTCGCGGAATGCGATCAGCTTCTCGCCCAGGAGCTTGAGCCGCATCGGCGCTCCGTCGCGCGCGAGCTCGGAGGAGCGCGCCGCCGGAATCCAGTAGCAGCGCATCAGCTCGCCCATGACGGTTCCAGGGCCGACGCGCGTGAGCTCGGTGCCTTCCTTCGCCGTCGTCATCTAATCCTCCCCGATCCTCCGAGCGAGCGTGCTCCGCGGCAGTCATCGCCGCCACGCTAGCACACCAGAGCCGGCTCCCCACACCACTCGCGCTGGGCTCGCGAGTGGCTGGCGCAACCAATCGCGGTGCTTCTGCGTTGAGTAGGGTCGAGCCTGCGGCCGCAAGGTCCGGTGTCCGGACCGCGGCCCTGCTAAGCAGCCGATCAGGGAGGATACGATGGCGTTCGCAACGGGCGTGCGCGCGGTTACCTTGGCGCTGGCCGTCGGGGTCGCCGGAGCTGCGGCAGCGCAGGCTCCGCAGGCGCCCGCCGAGATGCAGCGAGCGCCAGTGCCCGGCCAGATCGTGACGCAGCCGTCCGAGACCATCCTCGCCAGGGATTTTCTGGGGCAGGCGGTGCTGGCGACCGACAACGCCAAGGTGGGGATGGTCACCGATCTCGTGCTCGGCAAGGACGGCAGGACCGTCGAGGGGGTCGTCGTCGCCATCGGCGGCTTCCTCGGCATCGGCGAGCGCAACGTGGCGCTCAGGATGGACCGGCTGACGATCACGCCCGCACCCGACGGCAGCCTCAAGCTCGTCACCGACATCGCGCGCGAGGAGCTTGCGAACGCACCGGCCTTCAAGCCGCGGCGGGAGGTCGAGGCCGAGAAGCGGGCCATCGAGCGCCAGATGCAACCCAAGCCGCGGCGACGGCCCCCAGCGATAGGCGCGGACCGGAGACCTGTGGGTCAGCCCCTGCACCGGCCTGAGTGAGATGCGCAACGCTGCAGGCGAGAGTCTGGGCCCCTCTCCAGACCCCGGTCCGGGGAATGCCTCTCCCGCTGCGCCGGAAGGCCGCCTGGGCCCCAAGTCGGGCCGGGAAGAGGGAGGGGCCGTCGGGACAGACCTGCCGCTCCGGACCCTCCCAGGCCGTCTACACGCGATTCCCGAAATGACACACGGCGCAGGGCGATGCGACGTACAACCCCGGGTCTGACCCCCGCCTCACCGAGGGGCCCACTCAGAACTCCATGTCGAGCTCCTCGAGCTCCATCGGCTCGGCCTTGGCGGCGGCGATCCACTCGGCCATGGCGGGCCAGTTGAGGATCGTGCGGGTGTAGGCGGCGCACTCGCGGCTGAGCCCGACATCGTAGGTGACGAAGCGGGTGGCGACCGGGGCGTACATGGCGTCCGCCATGGTGGGGCTGGCGCCGAACAGGTAGGGCCCGCCGTAGGCCGCGAGGCACCGGCTCCAGATCGTCATGACACGGTCGATGTCGGCCTGCGCGCCGGCCCACACCTTGAAGCCCGGGTGGCGCGCTTTCAGGTTCATCGGCAGCGCCGACCGCAGATTGTAGAAGCCGGAATGCATCTCGCCGCAGATCGAGCGGCAATGCGCCCGCTTGATGTGCTCGGCGGGCAGGAGCCCCGCCTGCGGCTTCGCCTCGGCGAGATACTCGCCGATGGCGAGCGTGTCCCAGACCTTGACGCCGTCATGCGTCAGGCACGGCACCAGGAACGAGGGTGACAGCAGCAGGAGCTCGGCGCGCGCAGCGGGGTCGTCGAAGGGGACCACCTCCTCGGCGATCTCGAGGCCTGCGAGCCGGCACATCAGCCATCCGCGCAGGCACCAGGAGGAGTAGTTCTTGCTGGAGACGGTGAGCAGCGCTTCGGGCATCGGAGCAATCGTGGTGTGGAAGTTGCATCGCTCTTGGCGCCATCGGTGCAACTTCCGTTCCATCGGCAGGGGCCGCCAGCTGCAGCATGCTCTACCTCGCCTACCAGACGCACGCCGACATCATGCTGCCGGTGCGCGCTTGGGCCGAGGCCGCCTCGAGCGCGCTGACGCCCTGGACCAACGGCGACGGCCGCACGCCGCTCCGCAGCCTGACGGCCGCCTGCGATCTCGTCGCCCGCGCCAGGCTCACCCATGTGCGTCCAGCCTATGGCATCGATGCGGTGCGGGTCGGTGACCGCGAGGTCGCCGTAACCGAGGAGGTGCTGGCCGCGACGCCGTTCGGAACGCTCCTGCACTTCAAGAAGGACATGGCGGCGCATCAGCCGCGTGTGCTGGTGGTGGCCCCCCTGTCCGGGCACTTCGCCACGCTCCTGCGCAGCCTGCGTGCGCACCATGCTGCCGGAGCACAACGTCTGCATCACGGATTGGCACAATGCCCGCAACGTCGGCATCGCCGAAGGCCGCTTCGGCTTCGACGAGTACGTCGCCCACCTCATCGATTGGCTGGAGCGGATGGAGCCCGGCGCGCACGTCGTCGCCGTCTGCCAGCCGTGCGTCCAGGTGCTGGCCGCCGCCGCCGTCATGGCCGAGGCCGGGAGCCCGGCGCAGCCGCGCAGCATGACGCTGATGGCCGGGCCCGTCGACGCCCGCATCAACCCCACCAAGGTCAACGAGCTGGCGACGAGCCGGCCGATCGAGTGGTTCGAGCAGAACCTGACGGCCACGGTGCCCGGGCGGTTCGCCGGCGCCGGGCGCAAGGTTTATCCGGGCTTCGTGCAGCTCGCCGCCTTCATGTCGATGAACATCGAGCGGCACCGGCGCGCGCATCTCGAGCTCTACGAGGCCCTCGCCAAAGGCGATGCGCGCAAGGCGGCGGCGACCAGGGCGTTCTACGACGAGTATTTCGCGGTCCTCGACCTGACCGCGGAGTTCTACCTGGAGACCGTGGCGATCGTGTTCCAGGAGGCGCTGCTGGCCCGGGGCCGCCTTACCTGGCGCGGCAGGCCGGTCGACCCTGGTGCCATCCGCCGCACCGGGCTCCTCACCGTGGAGGGCGAGCGCGACGACATCTGCGCGCTCGGGCAGACGGCCGCGGCGCACGACCTCTGCACCCGCCTCAAGCCCTATATGAAGCGCCATCACATGCAGGCCGGCGTCGGCCACTACGGGGTTTTCAGCGGCAAGCGCTGGGAACAGCAGGTCTACCCCGTTGTGCGCAATGTGATACTCGCCAGCGAGTGAGGTTTCAGGTTTCAGGTTTTCAGGCAGGGCGGTTGCCGGACCTCCCTGAAACCAGAAACCAGAAACCTGAAACCTCACTCTGGTCAGTCGCCAGAAGAGCGGTCAAAATAGGCAAATGCTGCCGGGATAGGCGTCAGCTGCGTTCCAACAAGCTTGCCTTCAGTGCCAGGAGCCGACCGATGCGGTCCGGTGCTCACGCTTTGGAAGCCACACCAATGAACCTTTGTTCACCCCACAGCGACGGAAGTGGTGCTGGGCGATCGATCGGGCCCCTTCGATGAACCGAGCGACCGACGATGCCGAGCTCATCCGGCGCATTGCCGCCGGAGACGAGACTGCGCTGCGCGGGCTGTTCGCCCGCCATCAGACCCGAGTCTATCGCTTCATTCTGCGCCTCGTCGGGAACACGGCGGTCGCGGAGGAGGTGTGCAACGAGGTGTTCTTGGAGGTGTGGCGCAATGCCGCGAAATTCGAGGGATCATCGGCCGCAGCGACCTGGATGCTGTCGATCGCCCACCACCGGGCCGTCAGCTACCTGCGCAAGCGGCGCGAGGAGGGATGGAACGAGGACGCTGCCGGGCACGCTCCAGGATGAGCGGAGACGATCCGGAAGTTGCGGCGCAGAAGTCCGACAAGGGTGCGATCCTGCGGCTTGCCTGGACAAGCTCTCGCCCGAGCACAAGTCGATCGTCGATCTCGTCTACTACCACGAGTTGTCGGTCGCCGAGGCGAGCGAGGTCCTGCAAATCCCAGAGAATACAGTGAAAACAAGGATGTTTTATGCCCGCAAGCGGCTCTCCGAGCTGCTGCAAGCCGCGGGCGTCGATCGAGGCTGGCCATGAGCGAGCATGACGACAGAAGAGATGGAGCGGGAGGAGATCGAGATGCTCCTCCCCTGGTATGCCACGGGCCGGCTCGAGCCGTGCCGACATGGCGAGGGTGGAGAGCTATCTCGACCGGCATCCGCAGGTGGCGCGCCAGCTCGACCTGGTGCGCGACGAGCAGGAGCAGACGGTGGTCGCCAACGAGACCCTGGGCTGGCCGTCTGCGGGAGCGCTCGACCGGCTCATGGCCGCGCTGCCGGGAACGCCTTCAGGCGGAGCGCCGCGAAGGCGCCAGTGCGCTGTTCTTCCAGCGTATCTCGGAGTTCTTCGCGTTCCCGACCGCCGGCGGCGTGCGCTGGGCGGCGGCGCGGCGTGGCAGCGCTGGTCGCGGTTCAGACCATCGCCATTGCCACGCTGCTCCTCGGCGATCGCGGCGGGAGCTACCAGGTGGCCTCGGGCCAGCAGGCCGGCGGCGAGGGCGTCTCGGCGCTCGTCGCCTTCACGGACGAGGCGACGGCTCCGGCCATCTCCCGGCTGCTGACCGAATTCCGCGCCAAGATCGTAGACGGACCCAAGTCCGGAGGGGTATACACGATCAGGCTGCGTCTGGAGGATCGCTCGCAGGCGGAGGCTCAGTTGCGGCGGCTGGACGAGCGGCGCGATATTGTTCGCGCTGTGCTGCCGAGCAGGGATTGATGGGACAGGATTGATCGGGCGGGGTTTGCGATGGCCACAGAATCGGCGCCACGGGGCTCGGGCGATTATGCCAAGCAAGGCCGGTGTTCCGGCGGCGGGCGTGAGCCTGGGGCTCGGGCTGGCCTGTCTCCTGTGCTCCTGGCGCTGATGCTCCCCGCCCGGGCGCCGGCCGCGACGCTGGCGTCCGGGTTCAAGGCCGACCCATGAGACCGCGACGCTGGTCGAGCCGGTGGCGCAACGCCCGCAAGTACAGGCGGAAGCCCGCATCGACCTGAGGACCTAGTCGCTCGAGAGGCGCCGCCTCGACGTCGAGGACGAGTATCCGCACTATCACGCCGTCGACGGGACCTCGTCGAGGACCGGGCGGCCACGCCGGTAGCGTCGACCTATGCGGCCCGCGACCCGCGGCCGCTATCCCGGGCGTCGCCGTCACGCCGCCGGAGCGTACGATGATGACGACGACGACGATGCGCCAGGGCAGACCTACGACAATCCGCCCGGAAAGAAGCAGGCTCAGCAGCCTCTGCCGCGCCGCAGAGGAGCGGGCTCCGCAGGGGCGGAGCCGCAGTCGCAGCGGATGGAGCGCCAAATCCTGGTGCTGATCGATCAGAGCCGGCCGCCAGGCGGTCGCCGACCAGCTGGCTCAGGCCTATGGCCTGGAGGTGGTGAGCAGCCGGCCGATCGCGCTGCTCGACGCCCGTGCCACGCTGTTCCGCGTGCGCGCGGGGCGCTCGGAGGAGGCCGCGCTCGCGGCCCTGCAGCGTGATCCGCGCGTCCGCTCGGCGCAGTTCAACATGCGCTATCTGCACAGCGACGACCGGCGCGGGCGGGCCGGTGCGATCGACCAGTATGGACCCCGCGCCGTGCGGCTCCCGATGCGCACCGGCTGGCGCTGGGCCGCAACATCGTGATCGCCGTCATCGATTCGGCGGTGGACACAGGCGCATCCCGATCTCAAGGGCGCGGTCGTGCACTCATTCGATGTGGTCGGCGGGAAGGATGCCGGCGCCGACTTCCACGGCACGGCCGTCGCGGGGATCATCCGCTCGCACGGTGTGGTCGAGGGCGTGGCGCCGCAAGCGTAGATCATGTCGGTTCGCGCCTTCCAGACCAGCAAGGGTGCGCAGCCGGAGACGACGACAGCGTACCTCCTCGCCGCGATCGACCTGGCGGCCACCAAGCGGCGCCAGGGTGCTCAACATGAGCTTCGTCGGCGGGCGCGACCGGCACCTGCACGCGATACTGCGGGAGGCCAGTCGCCGGGGCATCGTCCTGGTCGCCGCCGCAGGCAACGGCGGACCGAAGGCGGAAGCCGCCTACCCGGCGGCCTACCCGGAGGTGATCGCGGTGACTGCGGTCGACGAGGACGACCACCGCTACGAGCACGCCAATCGCGGCCGCTACATCGCGATTGCCGCGCCGGGCGTCGACATCCTGGCCCCGGTGCAGGGCGGCAAGCACGAGCTGGTGTCTGGCACGTCCTTCGCCACCGCCTATGTCAGCGGCATCGCCGCGCTTCTGCTGGAGCGCAATCCAAACATGGACACCGCGGCAGTTGCGAAGCTGATCATGGCCGGCGCCGACGACCTCGGACCGGCGGGGCGCGACGAGGATTTCGGCGCGGGACGCATCAATGCGCTGAAGGCCTTGAGGTCGATGCGGGAGGTCGCTTCCAACCTGCACGGAAGCCAGGATGTCGGCGATCGCCGGCAGCCTCCTCCCGATGCAAAGCGACGGCAGCCAGCGGCGGAGCCCCACTCCGAGCTGCTCCCCTGAGCAAAAGTTTCCCAACCGGACCAACGTTGGTCCAGGCGTGCTCGCGTCCGTTTTCGGAGTAGTCCAGTCGCTCGGGGAAAGCACCGCGCGCACGCTTTGGCAGCTCTGCGCGATCGCGGCGCAATATCCGCCCAATGGAACCTGAGCCGTTGCTTGACGCGACCTTGCCGCAACAAGCCCGGGCATCGCGCGAAAGCAATACCTTGGATCGCTGCGCCATTGTTGTGGCACGGTCATGGAGACCGCGCACTTCAAGATCTCCCCCGAAGCGGGGATGGAGGAGATGGAAAGGTCACCCAAAGTCACGAACCGGCGAGATAAAGCTTGCGGACAAAGGCGTCTTTGCTCCACTTGGGTCGGATATAGTATCTGCAGCGTTTCAGTCTGAAGACGGCCGTCGCAAGCGAGCGGAGTTCAGCACTGAGAGCGGTGGGGCACCTGCCATGACGCCCAGCGGTACGATACGGGCCGATGCTTTGGGCGACGCCAACGGTCTGTCTCGGGAGGCCGTCGAGGCACTTCCTGCCGCGATCTACACGACCGATGCTGAGGGGCGCCTCACCTCTTACAACGAGGCTGCGGCCGAGCTTTGGGGCTGCCGCCCCGAGCTTGGCGAGAGCAAGTTCTGCGGTTCCTGGAAGCTCTATTGGCCTGATGGCACGCTGCTGCCTCACGACGAGTGCCCGATGGCTTTGGCGCTGCGTGAACGGCGACCGATCCGTGGCATGGAAGCGGTAGCCGAGCGCCCGGATGGCACGCGATTCCTTTCATCCCCTATCCGACGCCGCTGTTCGATGCATCCGGAAGATTGACCGGCGCCGTCAACTTGCTCGTCGATATCAGCGAGCGCAAGCGGGCTGAAGCGGACCTTGCAGAACGACAGGCGCAGCTGGCGCTGTTCGTCGAGCACGCGCCGGCAGCGATTGCCGTGTTCGATCGCGAGATGCGCTATCTCGCTGTCTCGCGGCGCTTCGTTGCCGATTTCCGCGTCCCTCCTGACGCGCAGCTCATTGGCAAGTCGCACTACGAGGCGTTTCCCGAAATTCCGCAGCGTTGGCGCGGCATCCACGCCCGGGTGCTCGCGGGTGAAGAGTTCTCGAATGAGGAGGACCAGTTCACGCGTCATGATGGTCGCACCGAGTGGACAAGTTGGTCCATGGCGCCATGGCGCGGAGCGCGACGGCCGGATCGGTGGCGCGGCCTTGTTCGCTGAGGTGAGAACCGGGCAAGTCGAGGCGCGGCGCGCGCTTGCCGATAGCGAGGCACGGTTCCGGGCGACGTTCGAAAATGCGGCGGTGGGCGTCGCGCTCGTCGGTACCCAGGGATCAATTCTGCGCGCCAACAACAGCTTCGCCCGGATGCTCGGTTATTCCGTCGAGGAACTCGAGACGAGGACCTCCAGGACCTCACACACCCAGACGATCTTGCAAACAATCTCTCGGTGCTCGAGAAGACGCTCGTCGGCGACGCCAACGACTACTGCATCGAGAAACGCTATGTCCGCAAGGATGGCGGCATCGTGTGGGCGAATCTCACCGTCGGCTGCGTGCGGAAGACCGACGGCGCCGTCGATTATTTCGTCTCCGTAGTTCAGGACATTACAGACCGCAAGCGTGCCGAGGCTCGCCTCGCAGAGCGCAATGCACAACTCGATCTCGCTGGAAAGATCGCGCGAATTGGCAGCTTCGCGTATGATCACGGCACCAAGAAATTGCAGGTGTCAGCGGGTTGGGCGGCCATTTATGGGCTGCCCGAAGGCACGCTCGAAATTTCACGCGAAGATGTGCGCGCGCGGGTGCATCCGGACGATCTCCCGACGATGGACGCGCTCGTTCGCCGCGCGGTCACCAACAACGAACGAGAATGCATCATGGAATTTCGGATATTTTATGACCGTCGGGTGCGTTGGATCGAGTCGCGTATCCTCATCTCATACAACGAAGCTGGAATGTTGAAACGAGCGATCGGAGCCGAGATCGATGTTACTGAGCGTAAGCACTCGGAACAGGCGCTGGCCGAGCGCAACATACAGCTCGCACTGGCAGCAAAGGCTGGCCTGGTTGGTACCTACGCGTATGACGCCGACACGGAGATCATGCAGATTTCTGACGGCTATGCGGCGATCCACGGCTTTCCTGAAGGTACTACCGAGATACCACGCAGCGAATGCCTGACCGGCGTACATCCTGACGACATTGGAAGCGTAGAACAGTCCCGAAACGAGGCCTTCCGCGCGTGCCGGCGCGAATATAAGGTTGAGTATCGGGATCATTCGCCCTGGTGGCGAGCTTAGATGGGTCGAGACGCGCTGTTTCATTTCCTATCATCGCGTAGGACACCCGCACCGAGTGGTGGGCGTCAGCATTGACATAACCGACCGCAAACAGGTGGAGGAGCAGCAACGCACTCTGCTGGCCGAGCTTCGACCATCGCGTCAAGAACGCACTCGCGACCGTTAGCGCGGTCGTCTCACACACCCAGCAGGGGAACAGATCGCTCGCCGATTTCGTAGCGGCGCTCGATGGACGCATTCGGTCGATGGCAACGACGCACGAGCTGTTGAGCTCCCATCAGTGGCAAGGGGTGTCGCTGACGGAGCTGGTCCGGCGCGAGCTCGCACCGTATGCAACCCGTGACAACACCGAGATCAACGGTCCCTGCGTCTTGCTCAAGCCCGAGGCGGGTCAGGCCATTGCCATGGTGCTGCATGAACTCGCCACCAACGCTGCCAAGTACGGCGCCCTCTCTACTGAGAATGGTCGCGTGTCGATCCGGTGGGACCGGCATGCGCGGTCTCATCTGGTGTTCGAATGGCAGGAAATCGGCGGCCCCCCCTGTCGTCGCTTTCGGCAAATCCAGCTATGGGACGAGCATAATTCGCGACCTGCTTCCCTACGAGTTTGGCGGTACGGTTGACCTTTCGCTCGCTCCGGACGGGGTCCGGTGCCGTCTGCAGCTTCCTGCTGACTGGCTTTGGAACAATGGCCAGCCTCTACACATGCATCACGGCGACCCGGAGGAGGCCCGAATTTGACCCTGACCATCGGTCTCAGCAAACCGACCGGTAAGGGTTCTTGCGACCGCGTGACGTTGTTGCGAATGCTCACCACAGCTTCTTGGCAGAGGGCTGGCGTGTTGGAGAACTCGTCTTCCGGGTCCGAAGGCGGGGCATAGCGGAAGTTGGGAGCTCGATGCTGCGGCCGCGAAAAGCCGCGCAGGGTTCACGTACGCGGAGCAAGGTGCGCGGTCGCTTCGGCGCACGGGGAAGAAGACATGACGCCAGCATCCCGACGCCTGCCGGTGCGGGTGATTGTCGTGCTGGTGCTCCTGGTGGTCCTGGCGGTGGCACTGGCCCTCTGGCTGCCAAGCGGCAGGCCGCTTCAGCTCGTCTTCTGGCTGGACGACCTTGCTCATCTTCTCGTCGGGTCGACGCTGCTTCTCAAGGCCGCCGCCATCGTCGGTGGCGCGGGGGCGCTGCTCCTGGGCGGCATCTTTCTCAGGAGGCGGCGGTAGCCTCCCGGCGACGGTTACAATTGCGCAACGCCTATAAATCCGCAAGAGAGCGCGGAGACAGCGGGCACGCGCGCGCCTACTCGGACTGGGACGCGCTCTCGAGCGTGGCGGCGGGGATGGCGACGACGTTGGGCGTGTGCCACGCGGTGGAGACGCGCACGGGGCCGGTGGGCAGCATGATGGTCTGGGTGATCGCCGCGCTGACGACCGCCACCACGCGACCCTCGCAGTCGAGCACCGGCGCGCCCGAGGCGCCGTGATCGATGACGAGCCGGTCGCGGCCGTCGTACATCTCGATGAGCGCCGCTCCCGCAAAGCACCGCCGTCGCCATATCGTGCGAAGCGCCCCTCGGCGAAGCGCAGCTCGCCCCTCGGGTAGGCGATGGCGACGAGGCGCTCCTGTGCGGTCAGCGGCTGGGCTCTGAGCGGCAGCGCGACGGCGTCGGGAAACGAGGTGGCGGGCTCGAGCACGGCGATCTTCTCGGGGCCCTGCCCCGCAACGAGCAGCAGGCGGGCAGGGCAGCGATCTTGCTCTGCCGCTCGCGGATATCGATCTCCCGCCAGTCCCGGGCGCTGAGCTGCATGGCCTCGGCGACATGGGCTGCTGTCACGATGCGGCGCGGGGAGGAGAACCAGCCGGTCCCGCGCACACCGGTGGCATCGGACCCTGTGTCCCGCGCCTCCGGGCCGAAGACCCTCTCGATGCTCACTGCGGACCGCACGAGGGTGGCGGGATGCCCACAAGAGGCCGGTGGGGCCGCGCTTCCGGGCGACGCCCCGACCAGACCGAGGACGAGCATGAGCCCCCGTCGCATGTCGCCATCCCCCGATCGCGACGCCCATCGCAAGTGGCAGCGGCGAACTCTCGCAGCGGCCCGCCACGCGCCGAGGCTACCGCGTTTGGAACCCGGTGCTCGCGTGCAAATGCCGCCTTGACATCGGGCCAAGTCGCGGCCGTCATCCGCCCAATGCGCCCTGCGTGTTGACGTAGAGCGCGTAGATCGACTGGCTCGCGGCCATGAACAGGCGGTTGCGCTTGAGGCCGCCGAAGCAGACGTTGGCGCAGCGCTCGGGCAGCGCGATGCGGCCGATCGGCTTGCCGTCGGGGGCGAAGATCATCACGCCGTCGAGCTCGGGCGAGCCCATGCCCCAGCCGCACCACAGGTTGCCGTCGATGTCGCAGCGCATGCCGTCGGGCGTGCCGCGGGCCGGCATCGAACAGCACGCGCTTGTTGGCGAGCTTGCGGCCGCCGTCGGTCACGTCGTAGGCGAGCATCTTGCGGTTCGGCACGCCGCGGCTCTCGACGACGTAGAGGATCTTCTCGTCCGGCGAGAAGCACAGGCCGTTGGGGCCCAGCACGCCTTCCGCCACCACGGCCGTCTGCCCGGTCTCGGGGTCGATGCGGTAGACGTTGGTATCGACCTCGGGCTCGGCCTTGTAGCCCTCGTAGTCGCCGAGGATGCCGAACACGGGGTCGGTGAACCAGACCGAGCCGTCCGACTTCACCACCACGTCGTTGGGCGAGTTGAGCCGCTTGCCGTCGAAGCGGTCCGCCAGCACCGTGATCGAGCCGTCGTACTCGGTGCGGACAACGCGCCGGCCGCCGTGCTCGCAGGTGACGAGCCGGCCCTGGCGGTCGCGGGTGTTGCCGTTGGCGAAGTTGGAGGGCTTGCGGAAGGCGCTGACCGCGCCCGTCTCCTCCTCCCACTTCAGGATGCGGTTGTTGGGGATGTCGCTCCACAGGAGGTAGCGGCCGTCGCCGAAATAGACCGGCCCCTCGGCCCAGCGGCAGCCGGTGGCAGATGCGCTCCACGCAGGAGAGCTTCAGCCAGTACTTCTCGAAGCGCGGATCGAGCGCGACGATGGCCGGATCGGGATAGCGCGTGGCCTGCTGCCAGCCGTTGGGGAACGTGGGAATGGGCATGGACATGTCGCGCTCCAGAATTGGCCTCGGGTCTGGCGATACCTATGCGTTCCGCTCGCTACGCAACGTGCGGCTTAGAGATGCTGCTCGAAGTCCATCCGGCTGTGCAGAATACGAACGACATCTATGCCGGGCTTGGTCTTCCGAAAGAAGATGATGTGTGACCCCGCCAGATATGATAGCCTTTTCGTACCTCATCGCAAGGGCGTCCTCCTGCGCGGGTTCTCAGGTCAGCGACGCCTCGATTGCGGCCACGAGCAAGCGGATGTAGTCCTCAGCTTGCTTCTCGCCCCGCGTCTTGACCGTGAAGTCCCAAATCTCGCCAAGGTCCGCCTCGGCCTGAGGCGAGAGGATGTAGCGGCCTCATGCCGCGGCCTTGAACCCCGCCTCCTCTTCTGGCCCTTCGCGGTTGATGAACGCGTCGGAGATCGAAGCGGCTATGAAGAAGTTCCCCGCTCCTTGCTCACCCTGCGATGAGGGCTGCGCGCAGAGCCTCGATCTTGATCTCTCGCTCTTCGAGCAACCGAAGACCTGCGCGCACCACGTCGCTGGCCGAGCTGTATCGGCCTTCGCTGACTGTGGCGACTCTATGATAGTCCGCCGAAAGTGGACTTGCCGATGATGATCGACGTGTTCGTTGGCCACACAATTGCTGGCCGTCAACCATGCGGTTCGAACTGCGAGACCATACCAGTTTCTGGTATCAGCGGGCAAAGCGCAGAGGCGAGGGGCGTACTCAGAGAAGCTGCCAAGGTCTGGCGCCATCAAGCCCCCGAAGCCTCAGTCGTTGCGCAAGCCCCCGCCTGAGGTCTGCCAGCACGCCGGATTGCGGACCCTGCTCCCGTGGCCGGATCTCGGCGAAATCGGCCCAGTGCCGGCACAGGTCGGCAAAGCGGCGCCGCTCGGCCGGCGGCAGGGCGTCCACCTCCTCGCGGGTCAGGGCGTTGAACAGCGCGGCGATCTTGTCGGCGACGGACATGGTAACGGCTCCTCCGAGCTTGACTATTGTATGCGAGCGGTTACGCGGTGTACACCAGGTTACGCACTGGCAGTGGGCGCGTCAATGCGCGGCGGTTACAACCGTCGACATGACGCGCCGCAAAAAGAAGCTGGAACCGATGTCGATCCGCCTGGACCCCGACGTGAAGGCCGCCCTGCAGGGCTTCGCCGAGGAGGAGGAGCGGAGCCTCTCCTTCTACGTCAACCGGGTATTGCGCGATCACGTCGAGCAGATCGAGGCCAGGAAGCAGGAGGCCCAGCGCACGGAGGCAAGAAGCAGGAGACCAAGAAGCGGCCGCCGGAACGGCCGTAGGTCTCCCGCCGGCCGTGCCAGCAGACAACCCCCGGTGGTGGCGCGAGCGTAGATGGATGCGCGGCGCGAGGCGGGTCAGCGTGCCCGCCGACACCGCGAGCCAGGGAAATGCCCTGCTGAACGATGTCATTCATCCTGTGCAGTGCGTGGCTCTGCTGCTCCCGGGATGCGGGAATCGGGTATAGCCGCCCCCGAAGCGACTAGGCATGAAGAGTGGCGGACACTAGACTGTGGCACAGGCGCCCCGGTGGTGGGGCGGGTCGCACCACGACCGCAATGACCTTCACACAACCGCAACACGACTCTGGCAGGGACCGGAGTTCGATACGCACCTTTGGGCGGGAGGCCACATGGACGCAATCGCTCACTTGGCCGGGGCCTTCACGATCTTCGCCTTCCTGACCCATATCGCCACGATCCTGATCGCGCGGCGGCGCCTGAGGGTTCCGCCCGCGCAGTCCCCTGCCGGCCACGCAGAGCCCTCCCGTCACGATCATCCGCCCGGTGTGCGGTGTCGAAGCCTACGAGGAACTGACGCTGCGCTCGACCTTCGAGCTCGACTACCCGCGCTACGAAATCCTGTTCTGCTGCGCCACGGCCGACGATCCGGTGGTGCCGCTGGTCCAGCGCCTGATCGCGGAGCATGCCCGACGTCAAGGCGCGCCTGCTGATCGGCGACGATCGACCCACGCAGAACCCCAAGCTCAACAACGTGCTGAAGGGCTGGCGCAGCGCGGCCCACGAGTGGATCGTGATCGCCGACAGCAACGTGGTCATGCCGCGCGACTACCTGCAGCGCCTGCTCGCGGCCTGGCGCGCCGACACCGGTCTGGTAAGCGCCCCGCCCATCGGGCACATGCCGGGCAGCGTCTGGGCCGAGCTTGAGTGCGCGTATCTCAACACCTACCAGGCGCGCTGGCAGTACGCCGCCGACACCGGCGGCGGCGGCTTTGCGCAGGGCAAGAACATGCTCTGGCGCCGCAGCGACCTGGAAGTCGGCGGGCGGCATCCTGGCGCTGGCGCGCGAGCCGGCCGAGGATGCCGCGGCGACCAAGGTGGTGCGCGGACTGGGGTTGAAGGTCCGCCTCGCCGATGGCGCGTTCCCGCAGCCGCTGGGTCCGCGCAGCGCGGCCCAGGTCTGGGGGCGGCAGGTCCGCTGGGCGCGCCTGCGCCGCGCGACCTTCCCCGGCTTCTTCGCGCTGGAGTTCCTCTCCGGGCTGGCGGCGCCGCTCGCATGCTTCGTGTTCGCAGCGTGGGTGCTCGAGATGGAGCGCCTGGACGTGATGGCGGTCGCGGCGGCCTACGTCGGCGTCTGGCTCGCCGCCGAGGCCTGGCTCGCCGCCACGGTCGGCTGGCACCTGACCTGGCGCTCGCCCCTGCTCTGGCTGCTGCGCGAGCTGCTGCTGCCGGTCATGCTGCTCCAGGCGTGGATGGGCAAGTCCCTGAGCTGGCGCGGCAACGCCATGACCAGCGCCCGCGGCGAGGACGTGGAGCTGCGACGCGGCGCGCTCGGCTCCTGAGCCGCCGCCGGAGCCCCCTGCAACCGTCTCGCCCGGCATGCTGGTAAGGCGGCTCGAGAAGGGCTAGCCTGCGCCGCTGCCAGAACCATGCATCCGGGAGCCATGCATCTGAGAACCACGCATCCGGGAGCCATGCGACCGACAGCCATCTCCGCCAGCGAGAGCCTTGCCGACGCATTGCCGAGCCGGCCCGTGGCCGTGACGCCGCCGCGAACCGTGGCGCCGCTGGGCTTGCTCGGCATGTTCGCGCTGCTGTTCGCGCTCCTGGGCGGCCTCCTCTGGTGGCTGGGCCCGGACCTCGTGCGGGATTGGCGCATCGGCCGCGAGCAGCCCCGGCGGCGAACGTCCGCATCGAGAGCCCGCGCTGCGGCTCACGGCTCGTCGTCCTCAACCTGTGCGATGTCACTCTGGTGGACGAGCGCGGCGCCGGCGGCGCCAAGCGCACGGCCTGGTACGCGTTCATCGGCACCCGTGCCGCCGAGGCCTGACGGCCGTGCAGCCCCTGCGCAGCGCCACCGATCCGGCGCTGGTCTCGACCACGTTCGGGTTGGAGCGGCGTACTGAGCGTTCCTTCACGCTGGCGCTTGCTGTCGCCCTCCTCCTCGCCTGCATCGCCGCCGTCGCGCGGATGGTCCAGCAGAGCCTGAGCAACCTCAGCGCCTTCCGCGGCTTGAGCGGCCAGCGCCTGGTCCCGATCGTGGTCGACATCGAGCGCAACAATCTGGTGCCGCCGCGCCGCCGTATGTGGGTCTACCTCTACGACGATGATGGCAGGCGCGGACGCGCGTTCATCGAGCTGCCGTCGAAGGACCGCCCCCTGTTCACCGATTCCTCCGAGAAGCGCGCGCTCGCCCTGCGCGGCGAGCGGGGCGGCACGCCCCTCCTGATGGATGCCCGCCTCGAGTGTCTCGACCTCACGGCGTCCGAGAAGGAGGCCTTTTACGCCGCGTGCCGCCGCGCCTTCGGCGTGCCGGGCAGCAGAGCGTCGCCCTGAGGGCACCTCGAGGGTACGGTCCGGCTTGCGCACGGGCCCGCGCCGTCCTTCAATGCGGGTTCGGCCGGAGGGACGGCGTTCGCGCGGACGGGGCAGCCATGGCAGCCAGGGGCAGGGACAGGCTTTCCATCGCCATCGTCGGCGCCGGCATCGGCGGCCTCGCCCTCGCCGCGACCCTGCGGCGGCTCGGGCTGGAGGCGCAAGTCTACGAGCAGGCCCAGCGCTTCGGACACATCGGCGCCGGCATCCAGATGATGCCGAACTCCATGAAGGTGCTGCGCGAGATCGGCGTGGAGGAGCGTGTGCGCCGCACCTCGTTTGCGCCCTACTCCCACCTCAACCGGGTCTGGGACACGGGCGAGATAACGCGCGAGCTGCCGATGCCGGAGCGCCTCTACGGCGCTCCCTACCTGTGCATGCATCGGGCGGACCTGCACGATGCGCTACGCTCGGTGCTTCCCGCGGAGATCTTCCACCTTGGCCGCAGGCTCGTCGGGCTCGACCAGAAGGCGGGCTCCGTGAGGCTCGCGTTCGCCGACGGCAGCCGGGCGGAGGCCGACCTCGTCGTCGGCGCCGACGGCGTCCATTCCGTGGTGCGCGACATCATCGTCGGCCCCGATGCCGCGCTGCACAGGGGCCGCATCGCCTACCGCGCCGTGTTTCCGTCCGAGCTGATGGGAGGCCGCGACATCGGGTCCTCGCGCACCAAGTGGTGGGGCCCCGACCGTCATATCGTCGTCTACTACACCAAGCCTGACCGCAGCGAGATCTACTTCGTCACCAGTGTGCCGGAGCCCGCCGGATGGGTCACGCGCGAGTCCTGGTCGGCCAAGGGTGACGTGGGCGAGCTGCGCGCCGCCTACGCCGGCTTCCACCCCGACGTGCGTACCGTGCTCGAGGCCTGCCCCGACTGCCACAAGTGGGCGATTCTGGAGCGTGAGCCGCTCGCGCGCTGGAGCGACGGCCGCGTCGTGCTCATGGGCGATGCCGCGCACCCCATGACCCCCTACATGGCGCAGGGCGGCGCAACGGCCATCGAGGATGCCGCCGTGCTCGCGCGCTGCCTGGCCGAGGTCGACGACAGGTCCGACATCGAGCACGCGTTCCGCCGCTACGAGGCGCACCGCAAGCCGCGCACATCGGTCATTCAGGCGATCTCCAGCGCCAATACGTGGATGCGCAGAGGGCAGCTCGGACACTGCCTGGCTTTACGGCTACGACGCCCGGCACGCCGATCTCGACAAGCCGGCCGATCATGTTGCTGCGGGCGAGCAAGTCAACGTGTAAGCATGGGCGCAACCTGGCCGAGAGGCACCGGACGCGAACGAAGCGCAAAGAAGGGGAGGATAAAGCCATGTGGTCGTGGGGACGAGTGACGCGGGGCGCTGCGTTGGCCGCAGCCCTGGTGCTGGCGGCCGGGCTTGCCGCAGCGGGCGCGGTGCGGGCGCAGCAGGCCTACCCGAGCCAGCCGATCCGCTTCATCGTTGCGTTCGGCCCCGGCGGCGTCGGCGACACCACCGCCCGGCTGGTGGCCGAGAAGCTCGGCGATAAGCTCGGCCAGCGCGTGGTGGTGGAGAACAACCCCGGTGGCGGCGGCATCTCCGCGGCGCGCGCGGTCCTGTCCGCCCCGGCCGACGGACACACGCTGGCGCTGTTGACCAACGGTACCTCGATCAGCGTCAGCATGTTCAAGAACCTGACCTTCGACCCGCTCGCGGATTTCGCGCCGGTCTCCAAGCTCGGCTCCTTCGAGTTCTTCATCGCCGTCGGCGCCAACTCGCCCTACCGCACGCTGGCCGACCTCATCGGCGCAGCGCGCGGCGATCCGAAGAAGCTCAACGTCGGCACCGTCAATCCCGGCAGCACCCAGCATCTCTCCGCGATGCTCTTGAAGTCGACCGCGGGCATCGAGTTCCAGTGGGTTCCCTTCCGCAACTCGGGCGACCTCCTGGTGGCGCTGCTGCGCGGCGACATCGACGCGGCGGTCGATGCCTACGCGGCCATCAGGGGGAACCTCGACGACGGCAAGGTGCGGGCGCTCGCCACCTCGGCCAGCCAGCGCTTCCCGTTGCTGCCCGACATTCCGACCGCCAAGGAGGCCGGGGCCGGCGATTACGAGACGACCGCATGGAACGGCTTGTTCGTGAAGGCCGGCACTCCGCCTGACATTGTCGCCAAGCTCAACAAGGCAACCGCCGAGGTGCTGGCCGACCCCGCCCTGAAGGAGCGCCTCTTGTCGATGGGCATCGTTGCCGACCCCAGCTCGCCCGAGGCTCTCACGACCTTCTTCAAGGCCGACATCGCCAAATGGGCCGACGTGATCGAGAGGCACAAGATCGAGAAGCGGTAGGGGTCGTCAGCCGCATGGAGCGGCCGCGCCGCGTGCCACAGTTGCGCGCGGACCCCCTCCCTGCGCCGTCCGGATTCCCCTCCCCCTTGCGGGGAGGGGCTAGGGGTGGGGGGCTCCCGACCTCGATTTGCAACGCCGGAGCGGTCCCATGCTACGCCAGCTTCTCGTCGGCACCGCCGTCAGCGTTTGCAACATTGCGATCCACGCGGTGATAATGGCCGCTATCATGCGTGTAGCGCGCATCGCGGCTGCGAGGACGACGTCGCGTCAGTGGCTTCGACTGATCACCGTCATGATTGCGACCGTCTCGGTCTTGATGGCCGCCCATCTTGCGGAGGTCCTTGTCTGGTCGGTGGCCTACGCCATCGTAAGTCTTGCACCCCCTGGCACGGATCTCGTCTACTTCGCCTTCGTGAACTACACGACGCTCGGCTACGGCGACGTAATCCCATTGCGGAGCTGGCAGTTGCTCGGGCCAATGACGGCGATGAACGGCGTGCTGTTGTTCGGCTGGTCGACCGCCGTTATTTTTGAAGTGCTGCGGAGAACAATGACGGCCCTCCGCGGCGAAGCATGACTGCCTTTCCCCAGGCTGCCTGGAGGCCGAGGAGGAATCCGTGCATCCTGTACTGGTGTCATTCCGGCGCTTGTCGCCGGAATCCATTTCACCACTTGCGCCGGCGTCTGCTGTTGGTTGGATGCCGGGGACAAGCCCCGGCATGACAAGGACGGAGCCGCTCTGAGTACACCGCAGCCTTGGGCAGGAGTGCATGCAAACCATCAACGTCCTCACCATCACGCGCCTCACCGATGCGGAGCGCGCCAGGGTCGAGGCCACCGATCCAGCGATCAGGCTGACGGATGCCGGCGGCTGGTACGACGGGGAGATCCGGGAGACCTGGCCTGCTTCGCCTCGCAGCGGTACCTCGGCCGCAACGCCAACGGCTCGGGGACGCGCGCAGAGCGCGACCGGCTGCTTGCCGAGGCCGAGGTGATCCTGGGCAGCTGGCCGTTCCCGCTCGATCTGCGCTCGCGCTCGCCGAAGCTCAAATGGTTCCATCAGCGGCCCGCGGGCGCCAGCAACCTGAAGCTCGGCGATCTGTGGGGCAGCGACGTGGTGGTCACCACCGCGCGCGGCCTGGGCAACGTCCTGGCGATGGCAGAATACGCCATGGGCGCCATCCTCCACTTCGCCAAGGGCCTCAACCGCGCCGGCGTCGACCGCGACGCCGAGGCGTTCGATTTCCGCGCCTACCGGCCGCTGCGGATCGAGGGCAAGACGGTGTGCGTGGTCGGCGCCGGCGGCATCGGCCTCGAGGTCGGCCGGCTCGCCGCCGCGCTCGGCATGCGCGTCATCGGCACCCGGCGCAACCCGCGCCCTGGCAACTCTCTGCCCCGGGGGTTCAGCGAGCTGGCCGGCCCGGCCCAGCTCGACCGCATGCTGGGAGAGAGCCACTTCGTCGCCGTCTGCTGCCAATGGACGCCCGAGACCAACCGTCTTTTCAACGACGAGCGCTTTGCCGCCATGCGGCCGGGCAGCGTGATCGTCAACGTGGCGCGCGGCGAGATCATCGACGAGGAGGCCCTGATCGCGGCGCTGCAGCGCGATCATCTGCGCGGCGCTGCCCTGGATGTCTACGTGGGCGAGTTCGAGGGCCCGCCGGATGTACGCCTGTGGTCGGACCCGCGCGTGCTCATCACCCCGCACATCTGCTCTGCCACCGACGAGGACCGCCATCGCGGCGTCGAATTGTTCTGCGACAACCTCGGTGCCTACGTCGCCGGCAAGCCCCTGCAGAACGTCATCGACTGGGAGCGCGGCTACTGAGGCGGGCGCAGGCTGCAGCCGGAGGCAACGCATGGCCGTTCACGCGCGAAGGACCGGTGCGGTCCGCAAGGCCATGCTCGCCGGGCTGGCGCTGGTGGCGGGAGCAAGCCTCGCGCTGGCGCAGAGAGATGCCATGGAGGACTGCCTCCGCAACAACGACCCCGACACCAAGAATCCGGGGATGCTCCACCATCATCGATCGCGATCCGGGGGCGGTGTGGGCATATGTCAGCCGCGGCGCCGTCTATATCGCCAAGAGCGAGTACGAGCACGCCATCCGCGATCTCACCATCGCGATCGATCTCAGTGCGCCGAGCGCCGGCGCAGTGATGTCAGGTCCCTACAACAACCGCGCGTGGGCATACTTCAAGTCCGGCAAGGCGGCGCAAGGCCTGCCCGATGTCGAGCGCTCGCTGCAGCTGCGTCCCGACAATACGCACGCGCTGGACACCCGCGGCCACATCTTCGAGGCTCTGGGCCGGCGCAAGGAGGCCATCGCCGACTTCCGCAAGGTGCTGGCACTCGACCCCAACGATCCCAACGCCCCGGAGGCGCGCAAGGCGCTGGAGCGGCTCGGCGCGCAGCCCTGAGCAGAATTCTCTTCGCGAGCCCCAACGCAAGCACGGCAAAGTCTACTGTGCCCCGGAACCTGACGAACATGGGGCCGGAGCAAGTGTGCCATAGACCGACATAAGCGGAAGTATTCAATGACCTGGTCGGCGAGCGCCCGCCCACGAGTCCGGGGAATCAACGATAACGAGCGAGAATGAGGCTTATCGATACTGATAGTCCGTCGCGGGTCCCATGGCGCACATTTCCACTGCGCGTTTTCCAGGCGAGGCGAGCCCAAACTGCCGAAATTTCCCGCAGGGAACACAACCGCCCGACCTCATTTCTTTGCGGCTGTCGCCAACCGAACTCCGGTGCTCTCCAGGGGACCACCCGTGGAACCCAGCGCGGGACGTTCGCGCGATATGCCTCGTACTCTGAACCAAACGTGCGCCGCAAAGTCGGCTCTTCATAGGCAACGACGAACAGGTGGAAGGCGAGCCAGAACAGTGCGCCAGACGTACGAGGCGCCAATCGCCAAACAACATAGCCTGACCAAGGATGATTGCGACGACGGCGACGTAGATCGGATTGCGCACATGCCGGTAGAGACCTGTGACCACCAAGTTCTTGGTTGGCGCAACGGGCGCAGGTGTACCGAGTCCTTGAAGCGCAAATAGTCCGAAGGAACCCGCGAGTCCGAGCAAACCGACCAGGATCAGAGGACGCCGACTGAGCGCGCGCCCTCAAGGCCGAAAAAAGCAGGCCTAAACTCCCAGCGAGTCATCGACCACGGGATCAGCCCTGCGAGCACCACGGCGCAACCACAAGAATAGTGCAGAGCCCAAGATGGCCCTCACCCTTTGCATGGTCACCCCCTGCTTTCGCTCGCGTTGAATCGCGACGGCCTTGCGAAAGCGTCTCGACCAAGCCCACAGTCCAGCACATCGGGCATCCGCGTAGCGCGACGAGGGCGGCAACGCCCGCGCCAAGGATGGCCAAGGGTGCGCGGTCTGGTGGACGATGGCCCAAGCGGGTAGCGCCGCCGCAGCTGCGCCGCGCATCAGGTGTGCGCCCAGGAAAGCGCTCCCGAGCATGCCACTCCACGAAAGTTATTCATGTGCTCTCTCGTCCGCTGTCCTTTGTGCCGAGCAGGTATTCGCGCACCAATGTGCGGGCGCGGCGCAAGCGGCTTTTGACCGCTTCGCGCGTCACGCCGAGCCGCCCGGCGATTTCCCCAATCGTCAAATCCGAGATCTCGCAGCAGCAGCACTTCGCGATGCGACGGGAAGCAACTCGATCGCATTGACCGAGTCCATACGTCACTCGTCCGGCGGACCTTTGCGAGCTGGCTGACTCTTCCAGGCTGGCGGGCCCTGGACTCCGCGCATCAGCATCAGCGCCGGCAGCATGCAAAGGCGCGCGATGACGGTCACCAGCCAGCCAGCGAGTGCGGCTGGACTGCGGATGGTGCCCACGCGCCGGTACGCGACGATGCGTGTTCTGGCATCATCTTCGATGACCGAGGTGCGGTGGCAATAGCGGCGGGCGTGGCGTCGAATGTCCGGCTGCAGCGCCACCAAGAGCTGTGTGAGCGCGTGCGGGTCGCCCGACTGTGCCGCGAGCAAGAGATCGTCTGATACGCGCGCCAAGGCGGTCACCCTTCAGTGGCTCGCGCCCGGCGATGGCGCAGGCAGAACAATAGCCGAACACGCCGGTGACCAGCGTCACCACACCCGCACCGCTGAGCAGTAGCCCGAGCGGCGAAGCGTGCAGCGCAACCACGCCGCAGATGAGCATCAAGCCCCCGCCGATCAGCCTAGCCGCGCGCTCCCACCCGCCAACATTCTTCCTATACCACATGGTTCTGTGCTCCGGTTCGTGACACGCCGCTATGGCGCATTCGTCTGACAAGAGGGCGCAAACCCTGCGCCGGGTCGCAGCCCAAAAAATAATTTGAGGGGGTGGCAGCTTCAGCAGGCTGGCGTGG
>CAVWWJ010000021.1:0-31362 GCA_963758625.1 uncultured Alphaproteobacteria bacterium
CGTCACCCACTTCACCGAGCACCAGCCCTGGCTCGGCGAGGCCGACAAGGCCCTCATCATGGGCCAGGCCTTCGCCGACTGGCTCGGCTGGCGTAGGGTGCAATAAGGCGATAGCCGCATTGCACCGATCACGCCCAAAATGAGACGTCTACGGAAGCCCCCGTGCAGTGACGGGCTAACGCCCTAATTGCACCCAAAGTACTAATCCTACTTCCAGAACTGCCGCGTGGCGATGCGGGCGCCCTCGGCCATGGCGGCGAGCTTGGCCCACACCACGTCGGGGTCGACGGCGGCCTGGCCGACCCAGGTGCCGTAGCCGCAGTCGCTGCCGGCCATGACGTTCTCGCGGCCGACCAGGTTGGCGTAGCGCGCGATGCGCTGGGCGATCAGCTCCGGATGCTCGATGAAGTTCGACTTCGACTCGATCACGCCGGGGATCAGCACCTTGCCGTCGGGCAGCTTCACGTGCTCGAACAGCGTCCATTCGTGCGCGTGGCGGGGGTTGGCGGCCTCGAGCGAGATCGGCGTGCGGCTTGGCCAGGAACACGATGTCGACGATGTCGGCGAGCGCCACGTCGCAGTGGTGCGGGCCCTCGTAGTTGCCCCAGCACAGGTGCATGCGCAGCTGCTCCGCCGGGATGTTGCGCGAGCGCGTGGTTGAGCGCCTCGACGTGCTGGCGCGCGCGCTTGCGGAACTCCTCGAGGCTCAGGTCGGCGAACTGGATGTGGCGGCCCATGCCGAGATCGGGGCAGTCGATCTGCAGCATGAAGCCGGCGCTCGGCCACGGCCTCGTACTCGTGGCGCATGGCCTCGGCGATGGCGTAGAGGTAGGTCTCGTGGTCCTGGTAGTGGTCGTTGCGGAAGAACAGCGAGACCACGCCGGGCGAGGCCGCGCTCATGAAGCCTCCGTCGCCGCGGTGCCGGCGATCGCCGCCTTCAGGTTTTCGACGTCGGTCTGCGCCGGCCGTCGGCGTCGCGCACGGTGATCGGCCCGTTGCAGGCCGGCGTCTTGCGGCGCGAGCGGCCGGGGTCGCCGAACACGCGCTGCGCGAGCCTCGGGAACTGCGGCGAGGTCCTGGTAGACGAAGGTGTTGCCGGTGCCGCCGAAGCCGTCGAGCCGGTCCTTGACGTAGGTGGCGTAGCTCGGCTTCGACATCTCGCCGTCGTTGACGAGGTCGACGCCGGCCGCGACCTGCTTCTCCACCACCTCGGCCACCGCCGCGCGCACCCTGGCCGCGAGCGCCGCCGCGCTCGACCGGCACGCCCTCCTCCTTGGCGTACATCGTGCGGATCAGGTCGTCCGGCCGCGGCAGGCTGCCGGTGTGGGTGGTGAGGAAGCGCTCGGTGCTGCGTTTCATGGGCGACCCTCCCTCGATGCGATCGTTGCGCTGGCCGACTTGCGGGAGCCAGCTCCAGCTCTGTCATGCCCGGACCCCCGCATCCGTCGCGGGGGAGCCGACAGGCGAGACTATCCGGCAGGACCTGGTGAGGTAGGATTTCGGGACCTCGTCCTCCCGCAGCGTCACCCGGACCCCGTCAAGTCCGGGGCAGCGCTGCTCGCCTGCGGCTCGCACTCTCCGTCCGGGATGACGGGTGGAGACGGCATGGGATATGCTGAACGAATTGCTCAGAACAAGATACACCAGGGGAGGAGACCATGACACACGGCCGTGTGAACCGCCGCACGTTGCTCAAGGGCGCGACCGCGCTCGGGGCGCTGGCCGCCTCGGGGGGGCTTTTCGCCCAGCAGGCCGGGCCGAGCGCGCGAACCCCGGCGGCGCTGCCGCAGCGGGGCGCCTTCGTCATCCGCGGCGCCACCGTGCTGACCATGGACCCCAACCTCGGGGACTTCGCTCCCGGCGACGTGCACGTGCGCGACGGCGCCATCGTCGCCGTCGGGCGCCAGGTCGAGGCGGGCGGCGCACAGGTCCTCGACGGCGCCGGCATGATCTGCATGCCGGGCTTCGTCGATACCCACTGGCACCTGTGGACCAGCCTGTTCCGGCCGTACGTGCGTGCCGACGTCGGCGCCTTCGGCTACTTCCCCGTGACCAGCCGCCTCGGGCCGCACATGACGCCCGAGGACAGCTACCGCAGCGTCCGGCTCGGCATCGCCGAGGCGCTCAGCGCCGGCGTCACCACGGTGCACAACTGGGCGCACAACGTGCGCAGCCCGAGCACGCCGACGCCGAGCTCTCCGCCATGCGCGATGCGGGCATCCGCGGGCGCTTCGCCTACGGCCCCGTACAGGGCATGCCCGACGACCAGCCGATGGACATGGCCGGCGTCGCCCGCACCCAGAAGGCCTGGATGCCGGGCGACGGCCTCCTCACCATGGGCATCTGCTCGCGCAACGTCGGCGCGCTCAATGTCGGCGGCACCGGCGCGCGCGGCGTCGTCACCATCGACATGCTCAGGCAGGACTGGGGCGGAGCGCGTGCGCTCGGACTGCCGATCACCATGCACACCTCCGGCGCCAGCCCGATCATGGCGCTGGAGCAGGCAGGCCTGCTCGGCCCCGACGTGCAGCTGATGCATCCGCTGCTCACCACGGCGGAGGAGCGCAACATCCTGAAGGCGCGCGGCGTCAGCTACTCCACCTCGCCCACGGGCGAGGCGCGCCGCCCGCAGAGCGTCGGCGTGATCCAGCTCGGCGAGCTGTTGGAAGCCGGCGTCAAGGTCAGCCTGTCGACCGACCACACCACCAACTACAACTGCGACCCGTTCGTCGCGCATGCGCATCCTGTTCGCGCTGCACGAGCACCGCATCGGCGCCAAGATCCCGCTGACGCTGAAGCGGCTCGTACAGCTCGCCACCCTGGACGGCGCGGTCGACCTCGGCATCGCCGAGCCGGACGGGCTCGCTCACGCCCGGCAAGCGCGCCGACATCATCCTGGTGCGCACCGGCGACATCAACATGACGCCGCGGGCGACCCCTACGAGGCGCTGGTGTCGCGCGCCCAGCCGGGCAACATCGACACCGTGATCGTGGACGGGCGCATCCTGCGCCAGTCGGGCAGGTTCACGGCGCTCGACCACGCGCAGGTCCTGCGCGAGGCCCAGGAGGCGGCCTGGCGCTGCGCACCCGCGCCAATTGGCCGCCGGCGTGAGCCCGCCCGCCATCCCGGAAGCCGAGCCGCAGGCAAGGCTACAAGAAATCTGATGGCCGAGTTGAGCGAGGAGCGCGCCGCCCCCCCGGGTGGGGGTCCGCGAGAGGGGCGCCCCCGATGGACCCCCACCCCTAACCCCTCCCCGCGGGAGGTCGCCGGACATGCCGTCGGCACGCTGGGGAGGGGACCGCAGCGCGGCTGTGGCTGGGGGTGTCTTTCATCCTCGCAGCGCGCCGGCCGGGGATGACGGGTGGACGCCGGGATGGCGGGTAGGGAGCCCCGGCTTTCAGGGTTCCCACCGATTTACCTGGCTGCAAGCGCCCTGTTATCGCGGGTGCAGCGCAACAAGGGAACGAGGCCGGTCATGGTGAGCACCTCGGAGATACCAAACCCGACTATCGAGAACAAAAATGCCCGCCGGGAGGTGGCGGACGCGTTCGATGCGCTGTCGCAGTGGCGCGACGAGTATCGCGGCCGCGAACGAGCGCTGCCTGATGAAGGCTGTCGACCAGATGGCGGCGGCGCAGCGGGCGATCGGCTGGTCGGAGCACGTGATCGCCGCAGCCAGGGAGCCCCTTCTCAAGACCGCCCAGGTGCAGACCCACATGATCGACCAGATCATGGACGCCTGGGAGCAGCAGCTCAAGTCTGTGCCCGACTTCTCGGGCATCGCCCAGGCCCTGAGGCCGCGCGTGCCGCTGCCCGCCGGCGCCCGCTTCGGAGATCCCGTGTCGGACATGATGCGCCTGAGCGAGATGGCGCTGGTGCCCTTCAAGCTCTGGGTGCAGGCGGCCGAGCACTGGCAGCGCAACTGGGTGGACCTGATGTCGCCGCGCGCCGGGCCGCGCCGCCCGGACCCGACAAGACCCGGTGACGCAAGGTAGCTCGGTCGGCCTGGCGAAGGCCGGACGCGTCAAGGAAAGGGGCCGGACCCGCGTGGGTCCGGCCCCTTTCGAAATCCGGGAAAGCTCGTCGCTACACCGAGTAGTACATGTCGAACTCGACCGGGTGCGGCGTCATCTCGAAGCGCTGCACCTCGGCCATCTTGAGCTCGAGGTAGGCGTCGATCATGTCGTCGGTGAACACGCCGCCCTTCTTGAGGAAATCGCGGTTCTTGTCGAGGTTCTCGAGCGCCTCGCGCAGGCTGCCGCACACCGTCGGGATCTCTGGAAAGCTCCGCCGGCGGCAGGTCGTAGAGGTTCTTGTCCACGGCCTCGCCCGGATGGATCTTGTTCTGGATGCCGTCGAGGCCCGCCATCAGCATGGCGGCGAAGCCCAGGTACGGGTTGGCCGCCGGATCGGGGAAGCGCACCTCGACGCGCTTGGCCTTCGGGCTCGTCGCCACCGGGATGCGGCAGGAGGCCGAGCGGTTGCGCACCGAGTAGGCCAACAGCACCGGCGCCTCGTAGCCCGGCACCAGCCGCTTGTAGGAGTTGGTGGTCGGGTTGGTGAAGGCGTTGATGGTCTTGGCGTGCTTCAGGATGCCGCCGATGTAGTAGAGGCAGGTCTCGGAGAGATCGGCGTACTTGTTGCCGGCGAACACCGGCGTCGAGCCCTTCCAGATCGACTGGTGCACGTGCATGCCCGAGCCGTTGTCGCCGTACACGGGCTTCGGCATGAAGCACGCGGTCTTGCCGTAGGCCTGGGCCACGTTGTGGATCACGTACTTGTAGGTCTGCATGTTGTCGGCCGACTGCACGATCGGCTGGAACTTGATGCCGAGCTCGTGCTGGGCGGAGGCCACCTCGTGGTGGTGCTTCTCGACCACGACGCCCATCTCCGCCATCACCGAGAGCATCTCGGAGCGGATGTCCTGGGCGCTGTCGACCGGCGGCACCGGGAAGTAGCCGCCCTTGGTGCGCGGACGGTGGCCGAGGTTGCCCATCTCGTAGTCGGTGCCGGAGTTGGAGGGCAGCTCGGCCAGTCGAGCCTGAAGCCGGTGTTGTAGGGATCGACGGTGTAGCGGATGTCGTCGAAGATGAAGAACTCCGCCTCCGGGCCGAACACCGCCGTGTCGCCGACGCCGGTCTGCTTCAGGTAGGCGTCGGCGCGCTTGGCGATCGAGCGCGGATCGCGCTCGTACATCTCGCCGGTGGTGGGCTCCAGCACGTCGCAGTAGATCGCCATCGTGGTCTGGGCGAAGAACGGATCGAGATGCGCCGTGGCGGCATCGGGCATCAGGATCATGTCGGAGGCCTCGATGCTCTTCCAGCCGGCGATCGAGGAGCCGTCGAAGGGGTAGCCGTCGGCGAACATGCTTTCGTTGACCGCCGACCCGTCGGCCGTGACGTGCTGCACTTTGCCCTTGGTGTCGGTGAAGCGAAGGTCGAGGAACTTCACTTCCTGGTCCTTCATCATCTTCAGCACGTCGCCAACGTTCTTCGGTTTGTCTGCCATCCTAGTTCCCCTGTCCTTCACTCAGCCGTGTTCGTTGATGCGGTTGCGGCGGTCCCGGCACGAGCCACCCGCCTGCGAGGCGCAAGCGCGTTGCCACGTGCCCCTTTGGCTCAAATCGCGTCGGTCCCGGTCTCGCCTGTGCGGATGCGAATCGCTTCCTCGACGGTGGAAATGAATATCTTGCCGTCGCCAATGCGACCCGTTTTCGCAGCCTTCTGGATCGCGTCCAGGGCCTTGGGCAGCAACTCGTCGGGCAGCACCACCTCGATCTTCACCTTCGGCAGGAAATCGACCACGTATTCCGCGCCGCGATAGAGCTCGGTGTGGCCCTTCTGCCGGCCGAACCCCTTGGCCTCGATGACGGTTATGCCCTGCAGCCCAATCTCCTGCAGGGCCTCCTTCACTTCGTCGAGCTTGAAGGGCTTGATGATGGCCTCGATCTTTTTCATTCGTCCCTTCACCTCCCGACAGCGGGGCTGCAAACCGATCAAGCAGGCTGCGTGCCAAGGCAGGCGCCACGGCCCAAAGCCGTCGAAATGCCGCTCCAACCAAATCATGTCTACAGCGCAGCATTGCTCATGAGCAACTGCGGAATTTGCTCAAACAATAGGCAATTGCACAGTTAGTTATCATTAAGTGGCGCCGATCGGCGGGGCGCTGTTTTCCCGCTTTAGCGGCGTTGGCGCAGCGAACGGGCAGCGGGCATATAGCGGGCATGATATGTGCCAGTCGTGTGAAGCTCCAGCTGCCGACTGTGGAGGCAGGGCCTTGTCCGGGGACGAGCTGCTGACCGTGGAGGAGATGGGCCGCGCCGACCGCCTGGCGATCGCCGGCGGCGTTGCCGGCCTGCGCGCTGATGGAGGCCGCCGGCCGTGCCGTCGCCGACGCGGCCGCAGAGCTCCTGCAGGGCGCGGCACAGGTGGCGGTGGCATGCGGACCCGGCAACAACGGCGGCGACGGCTTCGTGGCGGCGCGCCTGCTGCGCGAGCGGGGCCACACCGTACGTCTCGGCCTGCTTGGCGAGCTGCGAGATCTGAAGGGCGATGCCGCCGAGATGGCGCGGGCTGGGAGGGGGCCGTCGAGCCGCTTGCTCCCGAGACGGTCGCTGGCGCGGATCTCATCATCGACGCGATGTTCGGTGCCGGCCTCGTCGCGCCCGCTCGCAGGCACCGCCGCCGAAGTGGTCGCGGCCGTCAATGCCGCCCACGCAGCCGGCACGCCGGTGATCGCCGTCGACGTGCCGAGCGGGCTCGACGGCACCACCGGCCGCGCCGCAGGACCTGTCGTGCAGGCCACCCGCACCGTCACCTTCTTCCGGCTCAAGCCGGGCCACGTGCTGATGCCTGGGCGGGCGCTGTGCGGCGCGCGTCATCCTCGCCGACATCGGCATTCCCGCCGGCGTGCTCGCCGAAATCGCCCCGCGCACCCGCGCGCAACAGCCCCTCGCTGTGGGCCGCGCGCTACCCCTGGCCGCGCCTCGAGGCCCACAAGTACATGCGCGGCCACGCGGTCGGCGGTGTCCGGGCCGGCCGAGAGCACCGGGCGCCGCGCGGCTCGGCGCGCGCGCCGCCCTGCGCATCGGCGCGGGCCTCGTGACACTGGCCGGCAACGCCGCCGCCACGGCGGTCAACGCCACGCACTCGACCGCCGTGATGGTGCGGGCGCTGACCTCCGACGCGGCGCTGGCCGAGCTGCTCGCGGACGAGCGCCACAACGCCGTCCTGATCGGGCCCGGCGCGGGCGTCGGGCGGCAGACCGCGGCAACGGTCCTGACCGTGCTCAGGTCCGCGGCGGCGGCCGTGCTCGATGCCGACGCGCTGACCTCGTTCGCACCGGGGGCGGAGTGCCGGTGAAGGCGGCGGGCCTCGGCTTCCTGATGCGCAGCGCCGAGCCGGAGGCCGGCCGTGACGCCCTGTTCGCCGCCGTCAAGGCGCGCAAGGCACCCGTGGTGCTCACACCGCACGAGGGCGAGTTCAAGCGCCTGTTCGGCGAGCTGCCGGACCTGCAGCAGGGCTCCAAGCTCGAGCGAGCGCGCGCTGCCGCCGCGGCCAGCGGCGCCGTGGTCGTGCTGAAGGGGCCTGACACGGTGATCGCCGCACCGGACGGCCGGGCCGCGATCAACGACAACGCCCCGCCCTGGCTCGCCACCGCCGGCTCCGGCGACGTGCTGGCCGGGATGATCACGGGCCTCCTGGCGCAGCGCATGCCGGC
This sequence comes from uncultured Alphaproteobacteria bacterium, assembly GCA_963758625.1. Lineage (GTDB taxonomy): Bacteria > Pseudomonadota > Alphaproteobacteria > Rhizobiales > Hyphomicrobiaceae > AWTP1-13. The sequence continues at coordinate 7,721 of CAVWWJ010000021.1, forward strand.
GTTCGAGGCCGCCTGCGCCGCCGTGTGGCTGCACGGGGAGTGCGCCAGTCTCTTCGGCATCGGCCTGATCGCGGAGGATCTGCCCGAGACGCTGCCGCAGGTCCTGCGCAAGCTTCGGGCCTAGCACCGCAGCGGGAAGATCCCGGATAACCTCGGCCCCGACCTGACGGCCGGGGGCCTCGGTTTCCGGGAACGCAGGCAGCGGGCGGCAACGCCGTGTCAGCGCACCTTGTACAGCGCGTGGCGGCGGTTGCGGGTGAAGGGGCGCACCTCCGTGGGCCAGCGACCCTCCTCCACCGCCTTGGCCCACTCGGGGCTGACCAGCACGTGCGGGCCGTCGATCTCGTAGATGGCGCTGTGGCGCGGGCCGTCATGGGCAACCTGCCTCTCGGTGCCGCCGATGCTGAAGGCGAAGGGCTCGCCGACCATGCGCGTCACGCTGCGGACGCCGGGCACCTTCAGGAGAGAGGGCACGTGCTCGCTGTCGTAGACCTCGTTGAAGAGCGCCTCCTTGTCGGCGTCGACATCCATGCTCGCCACGAAGAGGTACCTCGAGCCGATTGGCATGATCCCCTGCCCCTGGTTTGTCCCGCGCGTCCACCAACGCCGGCCATGTTATCGTGGCCCGGCGCCGATTGGAAAGGCCGACAGCCATGAAGGCCATGGTCCTGGAGAAGCCCGGCACCCCGCTGCGGGAGCTGGAATTGCCGACGCCCACCCCGTCCGCCGGGCAGGTGCTGGTCGAGGTGGCGGCCTGCGGTGTGTGCCGCACCGACCTGCACGTCGTCGACGGGGACCTCAAGGAGCCCAAGCTGCCCATCATCCCGGGGCACGAGATCGTCGGGCACGTTGCGGCGCTCGGGCCCGGCGTCACGCAGCTCGCGATCGGCGAGCGCGTCGGCATCCCCTGGCTCGGGCGCACCTGCGGGACGTGCCGCTACTGTAGCGCGGGCAGGAGAACCTGTGCGACGCGCCGGGCTTCACCGGCTACCAGATCGACGGCGGCTATGCCGAGTACGCCATGGCGCAAGCCGACTACTGCTTCCCGCTTCCCGGCACCGAGCCCGACGCCGACGTGGCGCCGTGGCTGTGCGCCGGCCTGATCGGGCACCGCGCGCTGCGCATGGCGGGCGATGCCGCGACGCTTGGCATCTACGGCTTCGGCGCCGCCGGCCACCTCGTCGCCCAGGTGGCACGATTCGAGGGCCGGCAGGTCTATGCCTTCACGCGGGCCGGAGACGGCCAGGCGCAGGACTTCGCCCTCGCGCTCGGCTGCGTGTGGGCCGGAGGCTCGGACGAACGGCCGCCCGTCGAGCTCGACGCCGCCATCGTCTTCGCGCCCGTCGGCAGCCTGGTGCCGGCCGCGCTGCGCGCGGTGCGCAAGGGCGGCACCGTTGTCCTCGGCGGCATCCACATGAGCGACATCCCGGCGTTCCCCTACGCGATCATCTGGGGCGAGCGCGCGGTGCGCTCGGTCGCCAACCTGACGCGCCGGGATGCCCTGGAGTTCCTCGCCCTCGCGCCCAGGGTGCCTGTGCGCAGCCATGTCGTGGCGATGCCGCTCGCCGAGGCCAACCTCGCCCTGGAGCGCCTGCGCGCGGGCCGGCTCACCGGGGCCGCTGTGCTCGTCCCGTGACCGATCCGGTACGCCTGATCGCCAATTGACCAGCAGCGGGATCGCGCCGAAGGCAGCGAGCGCGCCGGCGTAGATGCGCCCCGCTGGAGTGCCGAAGTGGGCCAACTGTCGGCCGGCGAGAGCCCGCGCAAGCCGGCGGTGGCACGTGTCCTCGTGCTCCGTCGTCTCAGCCACATGGGGCCGGCCGGCGCACTCCCGCCCCCGCCTTTCCATGAACCAGAACCACCTCCATTGCGACCCATAGCCATACTAACCCCAGAGAAAGGACCACCCCATGAAGAGGCTCCTGCTCGCCACCGCGCTGGCTTTCGGCGCACTCGGCGCCGTCGGCACGGCCTCCGCTTGCCAGTACGTCGCGCGGCCTGGTGCGAGGGCCAGTTCATCTGCAACATCGAGGGGTCGAGCGATCGCGTCAACATCAGGTACACGATCAAGAGCGTGCGCGATGTCAGTTGCCGCGGCGGCCGCTGCTCAGACAACGGCTACAAGTTCCTCCCCCAGGCGTCGGTCCGCATGTCGCGTTGGAACCAGGCCATTTCCGGCGAATTCGTCGTCGACCACGGCAGCTACATCACCTTCTACTTCATGGGGGACAACAAGCACTTCGTGAGGCTCGACAGGCCGCGGCGGAGAGGCCACGTCCGCCTCCCGGCACGCGGCACCTTCTCGCATGGCGGAAGAAACTGGAGCATAAGCTGCCGCAAGTCCTCGTGAGCCTGCACGCCTATGCGGCAGCACTCCGCGGCGACGGCGTGAGAGCCCGATGAAGGCGTGGGCTGCGTCCTGGACCATGATGGCCAGCGCGCTGCCCACGCTGCACTGCATAGGGCGGACTCGACCTCGCTCAACCGTCGCCGCCGCGCCGGCGCGGCGAACGCGCACGCGGGCGGCAAGCCGAGCATCCAGGCGAACTACCACACTGGCGTCGAGCACGCCGAACGCACAGCCTGAACGGCAGTTGAAACGGGCGCTCAGCGCCGAGTCATGGGATGACTGCTTTCCTCGACCCTGGGCGGCGCACTCCTGCGCCGCTTTTTCATGAACGAGGACCACCTCCATTGCGACCCATAGCCATACTAACCCCATAGAAAGGGCCACCCCGTGAAGAGAACTCCTGCTTGCCACCGCGCTGGCGTTCGGCGCATTCGGCGCCGTCGACGCGGCCTCCGCTTCCCAGTACGTCTCGCCCTGGTACGAGGGCCAACACTTCTGCAACATCCAGGGGTCGAGCGATCGCCTCAGCCTCAGGTACACGATCAAGAGCGTGCCCAACACCAGTTGCCGCGGCGATCGCTGCACGAGCAGCGGCTACAAGCTCATCCGCCAGGCGTCGGTCCGTATGTCGCGTTGGAACCAGGCCCATTCCGGCGAGTTCGTCGTCGACCACGGCAGCTACATCACCTTCTACTTCATGGGTGACAACAAGCACTTCGTGAGGCTCGACAAGCCGCGACGGATCGGCACCCACCGCCGCCCGGCGGTCGGCACCTTCTCGCATGGCGGGAGAAACTGGAGCATAAGCTGCCGCAAGTCGTGAGCCCTGCACGCCTACAAGGAAACTGGTGGTCGCAATCGAGCGAGACGAGCGCCGCAGCGAACCCTCCCCCTTGCGGGACCCGCAAGGGGGAGGGGAATCCCAGCGGCGCAAGTGGCGGGGGAGTAGCTTCTTCCGCTGCGGGTAGGTGAACTCGACCTCGGTCAACGGTCGCCGCCGCGCCGGCGCTCGTCCTCGTCCTCCTTCATCTCCAGCCACATGGCGTTGAGCACGGCGAAGGCGCACGCGAGCGGCAGGCCGAGCATCCAGGCGAAGTACCACATGTGTCTTTTCTCCTTCCACCCAATCAGTAGGCGTGTCCGTTCTCGCGCTCGATGGTGGCCGCGTCGACCTTGCCCCACAGCACGCGGTAGACCCAGGCGGTGTAGACGAGCGACGATCGGCATGAAGACGACGGTGGCCAAGCAGCATGATGAAGAGCGTCAGATGGCTCGACGACGAATCCCACACCGTGAGGCTCGAGCCCAGGATCGATGCGAGCGACGGCAGGATGAACGGGAACATCGGCGAGCCCGACGGTCGGCGATGATGCCGAGCGATCGCTGCGCCTTGCTCGCCAGGAAGCGTCAGCACCTCGCGCCTGCGTCTGCAGCCCGAGGAAGGCGCCGGCGGCGCCGAGGAAGCCGAGCGCCGGAGCGATCAGCATCCAGGGATGGGTGGCGAAGTTGGCGAGCCAGGTGGCGCCCTCGCGCGTCACCGTCTTGATCAGCGGGTTCGACGGCATCGCCGGGTCGATCGGGCTCGGACTGGTGATGCGATAGCCCGGCAGCCACAGCCACACCAGGAGGCCGCCGAGCGCGAACAGGCCGATCGTGGCGAGCGCGGCCCAGGAGCCGATAGCGCGCGCGCGCGCTCGGCCACGGGGCCGTCGGCCTTGAGCCCGAGCCAGGCGCCGCCGTGCATCACCAGCATGGCGACGCGACAACAGCCCGCACAGCAGCGCGAACGGGTTGAGCAGGCCGAAGAGCGAGCCCTCGTAGAAGGCTCGCAGATCCTCGTTGAAGCGGAATGGCACGCCCTGCAGCACGTTGCCGACGGCGACGCCGAAGATCAGCGCCGGCACGAAGCCGCCGATGAACAGCGCCCAGTCCCAGGTATTGCGCCAGCGCGGATCGTCACGCTTGGAGCGGTACTTGAAGCCGACCGGGCGCAGGATCAGCGCCGCCAGCACCAGGAACATGGCGAGATAGAAGCCCGAGAAGCTCACCGCATAGAGCGGCGGCCAGGCCGCGAAGATGGCGCCGCCGGCGAGGATCAGCCACACCTGGTTGCCTTCCCAGACCGGGCCGATGGTGTTGATGGCGACGCGGCGCTCCACGTCGGTGCGGGCGACGAACGGCAGCAGCGCGCCGACGCCCAGGTCGAAGCCGTCGGTGACCGCGAAGCCGATCAGCAGCACGCCGAGCAGCAGCCACCAGATGAGCTTCAAGGTGTCGTAGTCGATGAGCTCGTGGAGGATCATGGCGGTCACTCCGCAGGGGCGCGGAACAGCCTCGGGATCGAGGCCTCGGCGACGTGGTCGGGTCCGGGCCTTGGATGGCCTTGAGCATCAGAGCTCACCTCGATCACGGCGAGCACGGTGTAGAGCGTCACGAAGCCCAGGATCGTGAGTGCGACCTGGCCGATGCCGAGGTCGGAGACCGCGACCGCGGTGGGCAGCACGCCCTCGATGGACCCAGGGCTGGCGCCCGAACTCGGCGACGAACCAGCCGAGCTCGGCCGCGATCCAGGGCAGCGGGATCGCGAACACCGCGACCCAGAGCAGCCAGCGGTAGCGGTCGAGCCGGCGCATGCGAGCGAGAGCACGAAGAAGGTGGCGGTGAGCAGGATGAAGAGAACGCCCAGGCCGACCATGATGCGGAACGACCAGAACAGCGGCGACACGTTGGGCACCGTGTCCCATGCCGCCTTGTCGATCTGCTCGGCCGTCGGCGGTGCGCGGATCGTCGACGTAGCGCTTGAGCAGCAGCGCGTAGCCGAGCCAGCGGCCGTTGTCCTCGAAGGCCGCGCTTCACCTCCGGCGCGGACGTCGCTTGCCCTTGGCGGCGCGGATCGTCTGGAGCGCGTCGTAGGCCTTGATGCCCGCTGCGGATGTGGCCTCGGCGCCTTGGCGACCAGCTCCGTGATGCCGGGGATCTCCTGGGTGAGCGAGCGGGTGCCGATCAGGCCCAGCACCCAGGGAACGTGATGGCGTAGTGGGTCTCGCGCGCTTCCTGGTCGGGGAAGCCGAAGACGGTGAAGGCCGGCGGGCGCCGGCTCGGTCTCCCACATGCGCCTCGATGGCCGCGAGCTTCATCTTCTGGTGCTCGGTCGAGCAGGTAGCCGCTCTCGTCGCCGAGCACGACCACCGACAGCGCGGAGGCGAGGCCGAAGCGAGGCCGCGACCGCCATCGAGCGCTTGGCCAGCTCGATGTGGCGGCCGTGCAGCAGGTACCAGGCCGAACGCCGAGCACGAAGATCGCCGCCGTGACATAGCCCGCCGACACGGTGTGCACGAACTTGGCCTGCGCCACCGGGATTGAACAGCACCGCGATAGAAGTCGGTCGACCTCCATGCGCATGGTCTGCGGGATTGAAGGCGGCGCCGACCGGGTTCTGCATCCAGCCGTTGGCGATCAGGATCCACAGCGCCGAGAAGTTGGAGCCCGACCGCCACCGCCCAGGTGACGGCCAGGTGGCCGACCTGCGAGAGCTTGTCCCAGCCGAAGAAGAACAGGCCGACGAAGGTCGCCTCGAGGAAGAAGGCCATCAGCCCCTCGATGGCCAGCGGCGCGCCGAAGATGTCGCCGACGTAGTGGCTGAAGTAGCTCCAGTTCATGCCGAACTGGAACTCCATGGCGATGCCGGTGGCGACGCCGATCGCGAAGTTGATGCCGAACAGCGTGCCCCAGAACTTCGTCATGTGTGCGCCAGATCGTCCCGCCCGGTCATCACGTAGACGGTCTCCATGATCGCGAGGATCACGGACAGGCCGATGGTCAGCGGCACGAAGAGGAAATGGTACATCGCGGTGAGCGCGAACTGCAGCCGCGACAGCGCAGACGATATCGAGTTCCATCGGCCAAGCTCCAATGTGCGGGCGCAACAGCGGTGCGCGGGCTCAATCCGACAAGTAGCGCGCGCGCCAGTGTACTCTCTAAACTGTCGGATCTTCTTAACTTTCGCGGACGGCCAGGCGCGCGTTGCCGCAGCTGAGCGAGACGGCGCGGCAGGAGCGCAGGCAATCCACGATCCGGTGTGTCGCGACAACCAGAGTCGCCCGGCGGGCCGCTCTGCGCACATTGGCCATGACCTCATCGGCGAGTGCCGCATCGAGGCCGGCGGTCGGCTCGTCGAGCAGCCAGACGGCGGGGTCGAGCAACACGAGCCGGGCCAGCGCGAGCCGGCGCGCCTCGCCGCCCGACAGACCGAGGCCGCCCTCGCCGAGCCGCGCCGCGAGACCTTGGGGGAGGGCGCGCACGCGCTCGGCGAGGGCGGCCGTCTCCAGGGCCCGCCACAGGTCGGCGTCGCCGGCCTCGGGGGCGGCGAGGCGCAGGTTTGCCGCGACGGTGTCGGCGAACAGCTCGGTGCGCTGGGTCAGGAGCCCGACGCGGCGGGCGCGCTCGGCAATGGCGAGGACCGGCCGGCCGCCGATGAGCACGACGCCGCTCGTCGGGCGCGCGAGGCCGGCAGCCAGGGCCAGCAAAGTCGACTTGCCGCTGCCGCTGGGTCCCGAAAGCGCGACGTGCTCGCCGGGCGCGATGTCGAGGTCGAAGCCGGCGAGGACGGGGGCGAGGCTCTCGCCGTAGCGGAAGGTGACGGCGGAGAAGGTCAGCGCCGGCGGGCCTGCCGTGGCGGCTGTTTCGAGCGTGCGCGGGGGCGCCTCGTGGAACGGTGAGGGCCCTCCCTGGTCGAGCAGCGGGGCCACGCGGCGGGCGGCGAGGTGGATGCGGCCGAACGAGAGGGCGCCGCGGCGCAACGGCTGCAGGACCTCGAGCATGGCGAAGGCGACGAGCATCAGGGCTGCGACCATGGGGCTCGTGATGACGCCGGCGCGGTAGCCCGCCGCCGCCAGCAGGAGCACGCCGACGAGGGTGAGCGCACCGGCGAGGCTCAGGGCCGCACCGGTGGCGAGGTCGACAGCATTGAGCCGCCGCGCCGCGTGCGAGGCCCTGTCCGCGGCCTCCATGGCCGCCGCGCGCTGCGTGCCCAGGCTGCCGGCGACGGCGAGATCGGTCTGGGCCCGGGCCAGGTCGACGGCGCGCACGCGCAGCGCCTCGAGCGCCAGCGCCTGCCTGCGCGCCGGGCGCCGGCTCGCCCAGCCTGCCGCGAGTGCCGTTGCGAGCCCGGCCACCCCGAGGGCAGCGAGCGCCAGCGCCGCCGCGCCCTCGATGAGCAATCGCGCCTGCCGCCAGCGCCGCGGTCACGACGAGGGCGGAGGTGAGTGGCAGGACGAGGTGCAGGGTGAGGCCGTCCAGTGCTTCCACGTCGGCTGTCAGGCGCTCCAGCAGCTCGGCGCCGCGCAGGCGCCCGAGGCGCTCGACCGGCTGGCGCGCGAGCCCGCGGAACAGCGTAACCCGCAGGCGCGCGAGGAAGCGCAGGGTGGCATCGTGGGTGACGACGCGCTCGCCATAGCGGCCGGCGGTGCGCGCCAGTGCCAGGAAGCGGATGCCGGCGCTCGGCTGGAACACGTCGAAGGCGAGGCCGATGCCGGCGGCGCCGGCGAGCGCGCAGGCGGCGATGAACCAGCCGGACAGGCCGAGTAGGGCGACGCCGGCGATGAGCGTGGCGACGTTGAGGGCGATGCCCGCCACGAGCCAGCCGCGGTCGCTGCGCCAGATGAGGGCCAGGATGGAGCGCATCGGCCTCATGGCGACGCCTGCAAGGCGCCGGCATCGCCCGCGGCGCCGAGCCGGCCGACGTCGATCACCCGCGCCATGCGCGCCATGAGACGAGGGTCGTGGGTCGCCACGACGAGGGTGCGCCCGCGTGCGATGACCATGAGGCCGTCGATGACGGCGCGGGCGGTCTCCTCGTCGAGGTGCTCGGTGGGCTCGTCGGCGAGGATCACATCGGCCTCGGCGAGCGCCGCGCGGGCGAGTGCCAGGCGCTGCGCCTCGCCGCCGGAGACGCCGTGCCCCGCTTCACCCAACGGCGCCGCGAGTCCGCGCGGCAGCCGGGCTGCGACCTCCGCCGCGGCCGCGACATCGAGCGCCCGTGCCAGGCGCGCCGGGTCGGGCCGGGGCCTGCCGAGTGTCAGGTTCGCCAGCACGCTGCCCTTGATGAAATGCGGCCGCTGGCCGAGCCAGGCGAGGCGGCTGCGCCACGCGTCGGCCGTCGCATCGTCGAGCGGCAGGCCGCCACAGCGCACCACGCCCGCGCTCGGGCCGATCAGCCCGGCGATCAGGCCCAGCAGCATCGACTTGCCCGATCCGCTGGGGCCGATGAGCGCCACGTGCTCGCCGGGTGCGATGCCGAGCGACAGGTCGTCCAGCACCGCCTTGTGGCCGCCGCCGAAGGCGAGGCTCACGCCTTCCAGAGCGATGGCCGGCGGATGGCGCGGAGGATCGGCAACGGCGGCCCCGCTTCCGACCAGGTGCGGGCCGCCGTGCTCCAGGATGCGGCCGATCTCGCGACTGGCGGCGAGGGCAGCGGCGCGGTCGTGGTAGGCCGCCGCGTAGTCGCGCAGCGGCTGGAAGAACTCCGGCGCAATCAGCAGGAGAAACAGGGCCTCGCCCAGGCCGAGCCCTCCGGTCCAGGTGCCGAAGCCGAAGTACCCGAGCAGGCTGAAGCCGATGTAGACGGCGAGCAGGGCCACGCCGAGCGCGGCGAACAGCTCGAGCACGGCGGAGGACACGAAGGCGATGCGCAGCACTCGCATGGTCCCGTGGCGGATCGCGGCGGCGCGCTCTTCCAGCGCGGCCGCGGTTCGTTCCACGGCATCGAACAGGCGGATGGTGGTGAGCCCCTGCAGGCGGTCCAGCAGATAGCCGCTGAGCGAGCCGATGGCGGCGAGCTGGCGCTCGCTGGCGCCGCGCGCCTCGGCACCGATCAGCCCCATGAAGAGCGGGATTATGGGGCCGGCCAGGAGCAGGATCAGGGCCGCCGCCCACGAGAAGGCGAGCGTTACGGCGAGGATCGCGGCGGGGAGCAGCATGAGCCGCATGCGCGCCGGCTGATGGCGCGTGAGGTACGGGACGAGCGCCTCGACGTGCTGCGAAAGAATGGCGGCGCTTTCGCCGGCGGGCGGGCGCCCGGCATCGAGCGGGGACATGCGCGCGAGCGCGGCGAGCAGGTCGCTGCGCGCCCTGAGCGCCATCCGCTCGGCTGCCGCAAACCCGAGATGGCCGGCGTACGCGTCAGCCCCGATGCGCAGGACCGCCAGCGCGAGGAACCCCGCCGCGGCGGTCTCCAGGCGCAAGCCGTGGGCCCCTGAGCCCGCCACGAGGCTCTCGATGGCCCAGGCGAGCAGCGCGGCCTGCCCGAGCCAGAGCGCACTCGCCGCGGCCGTCAGGACGGAGGCGCGCCCGATGGCGGCGGCCTCGGGCCCCACGAGCCCCGCCAGCCTCAGGGCGTCGGCGTCACCCTCGCCGCTGGCCTGCGGCCGTTGCAACCGCCCCTCCCTTGCTTCGAGCCTCGTCCCGGTCGCCCACGCCCACGCGGGTGTGCCTGCGGGCGATAGCATAGGCGCGTTGCCGGTTTCCTCAAGCCGAGGCCCGCGCCCGCCGGCGCCGAGCGCGGAGGTGAGGGGTCTACCTTCCAGGTTCCGCTGCGGTTGACAGGCGTCAATGCGGCACGAACGGAGCCGGTCAAACTCTCTGTCGACCGTCCAGCCAACCGAGGTTCTGCTCCCATGTCCTACAAGACCATCCTCGTGCACCTGAACGACACGCGCCGCGCGGAGGCCGTGCTGGAACCCGCCGTTCGGCTGGCGAGCCGCCACAACGCCCATCTCGTCGGCTTGCACGTCCAGGCCGCGGTGCCGGCTCCGCCGATCCCCCTGCCCTACGGGGCGGAGGTGCTGCGGTCCGTGGCCGGGGCCCAGCAGAAGGAGACCGACGAGCTCAGCGCCACGTTCGCGCGTCTGACCGCCGGTCAGCCGTTCGTGGCGGAGTGGCGCGTGGAAAAGGGCCAGCACGTCGATCCGGTCAACGTCGTCATGCACCACAGCCGCGCCGCAGCTCTCATCATCGCCGGCCAGACCGATCCGGAGTGGAACGCGACGCCCCTGCAGGACGTGGCCGAGCGTGTCGCCATCGGCAGCGGCCGGCCGGTGCTGGTCGTCCCCTACGTGGGCCGCTACCCCGAGCCCGGCCGCAACGTCGTCATCGCCTGGAAGGCGTCGCGCGAAGCGGCGCGCGCCGTGTTCGACGCCCTGCCGATCCTCGAGCTGGCCGAGCAGGTGCAGATCCTGGAGGTCTCGGAGGCCGGAGGTCGCGGCAAGGCACCCGCCGTGGATACCACGATTGCGGTGGCCCTCGCCCGGCACGGCATCAAGTCCACGGTGCGCACCTCGGTTGCGGGCCGCATCAGCGTCGGCGACGAGATCCTCTCGCGCATCGCCGACATGGGGGCCGATCTCCTGGTAATGGGCGCCTACGGCCATTCGCGCATGCGCGAGCTGGTGTTCGGCGGCGTTACCCGCCACGTCGCACGGCATATGACGGTGCCGACACTGTTCTCCCACTGAGCTGTCCGCGTCACGTCGGTGGAACGTTGGGCGTCGGGCTTCGTCGATCCCGACCGCCGACGCCCGACAGTTTGAGCGGCGCTCGTCAGGATGTCTCAAATCAGTCGTCAGGATGTCTCGATGGCCGATAGCGCGACAGCCGCCCAGGTCGATAGACGACGGCGAGATCATGCGCCTCCTGCATCTGGGCTTGGGGGCGTCGGCGGTCGCCAAGCGTCTGGGGATTGGAAGGGCCTCCGTCTACCGGCTTGCCAGGGGTACAGGGGATCGTGAAGCCAGCCGACGATCCACCGGTCGCCGCGGTCCCGACTGACTGGGAGACGAGCTGGCAGCAAGCGATTTGGGCCACAAAAAGAGAGGAACCGGAGGGAACACGGTTCCTCTGCTAGTTGGCGATTGGTCAGTCAGTAGAGAAAGCGATGCGGTGCGTCCGGCACCATGCAACTCGCATAGAGGGGGAAACTCGAGTTGCACCCTACGCACCGCATCTATGTGCAACGGGGGAGCTGCACATAAATTAACTATAGCAGATAGTGCGAGGAACGTTGTAGCTGCCGAGCAACAGTCCCTGGGAAACTGATAGATCACCAACTGTCTTTATCAGATAGTTATCAGATTAAGCTGATGGAGGCGATGCGAGCGGCTCGGAAAGCACACATCCGGGCAATTTCTCTTAGAACCTGCCGACGACCCGTTGCTCCTGTTGCATGAGGATGCCCAACTGAGCAACTGGGCTGACCTTAGCCCGCACCGGGTCTGCCCTCGGGGGAAGAGGGGACCGCGCCAACCATACTTTAAGAATTGGACGGTCCCTTTCTCTCAGAGCACGTTCCTTCGACAAGTGGGTCGAGCGGTTTCGCGAGCAGGGCGTCGATGGCTTGCGCGACCGTTCATCCAGGCCGTACTCTTTGCCGAGCCAAACGCCGCTTGCCACAGCCGATGCGCCGAGGTTTTGCGCCGCGACCGCCACACGCACAGCCACATCGCCACCGCGCTCGGCCTCTCCACCGCAACCGTCTCGCGCATCATGAAGGCCCGCGGCCTTAGCTTGCTGCGTCACCGCTTCGTGGCGTGGTAGCTGAACGCGCCGGGATCGGCGAGGTCGGGCACCGTCCAGCCGTCGAGGTCGTACTCGGCCATGCACTCCTCGGCGAAGCCCTTGAACTTGTCGGCGTTGCCGGAGGCCATGGCCCCCCACAGGTTGAACAGCCGGATCTGGTCGGTCGAGCCGCCGTAGTTGATCTCGTAGAGCTCGTGCCGGCCGCCGAGCTCGGTGCCGAGGCTGTCCCACAACAGCTTCATGAGCTTCACCCGCTCCTCCGCCTTGTAGCCGTTGGAGCCGCGCATATAGCGGTCGATGTAGGGCCGGATCTTCCGGGTTCTTGAAGTCGCTGGCGTGGCCGTTGAGGTAGATCAGGCCCGAGGCCACGATCTGCTCGATCAGGTACTTGATCTTGCTGTAGGCGATGGTCGAGATCACCTGGTAGGCGTTGCCCGGATCGGCGTTGGGCTGCACGTAGTCGCCGATCCACGGCCGCGGGTCGCGCACCATGGCGTCGGACAAGCCCCAGAACAGGTTGCGCCAGGCGATCACCTCGCCGATGTGGACCTGCACGCCGCGGAAGTCCTTGGTGCCGGTCGCCTCCACCGCCTTCAGCAGCAGGCCGGCGATGAAGTCGAGCTTGACGGCCAGCCGCGTGCAGCCGTGCACGACGAAGCGCGACAGGAAGCCGGTGCGCGGGAAGAAGTTGTTGGCCCGGTCGATATCGCCGTAGACGAACACGTTCTCCCAGGGCACCAGCACCTTGTCCATGATGAACACCGCGTCGTTCTCGTCGACGCGGGAGGAGAGCGGATAGTCGAAAGGGCTGCCCATCACCGTCGCGGTCATCTCGTAAGAGGTGCGGCAGATGAACTTCGCGCCGGGCGCACCGGTGGGGATCATGAACACGCAGGCGAATTTCTTGTCCTGCACGGGCAGGAGCCCGTGGTGCGCAACGAAGGTGTAGTTGGTGAGCACCGAGCCGGTCGCCACCACCTTGGCGCCGGAGACGACAAGGCCGGCGTCGGTCTCCTTCTCCACGTGGGCGCACACGTCTACGATCTCGCTGGGCGGCCGGTCGCGGTCGATGGGGGGATGGATGATGGCGTGGTTGACGAACGGCACCCGCTCCTGACTGAACTTGTACCAGCGGCGCGCGTTCGCCTGGTAGGGGTCGTAGAACTCGGCATTGGCGCCCAGCGTGGCGAGGAACGACGCCTTGTAGTCGGGCGAGCGGCCCATCCAGCCGTAGGTGATGCGGGCCCACTCCGCGATGGCGGAGCGGCCGGCGAGCAGGTCGTCGAGGGTTTTGGGCGCCTTGAAGAAGGCGTGCGTCATGCCGCCGTTGCCGGTGTCGGTGGGCAGCAGCAGCTTGGCTTTCCGCTTGGGATCGTGCAGCGCGTCGTAGAGGCGCGCCACCATGCGCGCGGTGTTGCGGAAGGCCGGATGGGTGGTCACGTCCTTCACCCGCTCGCCGTAGATGTAGACGGTGCGGCCGTCCCGCAGCAACTCCAGATACTCCGCGCCCGTTTGCGGCGCGCTGGCCGCGACGGCGCCGATGGTCTCGGCCTTCCTGGCAAACGCCTCGCGATCCCCCGCCGGCCCGGCAGCTCCAGCCTGGTCCATGGACATCTCTCCCTGCTCGTACACTTGTGTGTTCGTTTATCGAACAAGCGTACGATTTGCGAACGGGCCAACGATAGGCGCCGGGCGAACGGCTGGCAAGCAGATGCGCGCGCCCCCGGCCTCCATCGGACAATCGGATATCGGAGCTGGCCCTGCGCTGGCAGCGACCGGGCAAGGGCGGCTGCGCCTCAAGCGATGGTCGCCGAGATCGCCTCGGCCGTTGAGCGCAGCGCTGGCAGGAACTGCGCCCGCATCTCAATGCGCGTCGTGCGGGTGCTATGGGTGGACAGGTTGATGGCGCCGACGGCCTGGCCGGCCCGATCGAGCACTGGCACGGCGATGGCGCGCAGGCCGCGCTCCAGCTCTTCGTCGACGATGGAGAAGCCCTGCTCGCGGTCGGCGCGGACGCGCTCGAACAGGGCCTGCACGTCGGTGATGGTCGATGGCGTGTAGGGCTCGATCCGGAGCGACCGCAGCCGCTGCCACAGCTCCGCATCGTCCAGGAAACCGAGCTGGATGCGGCCGATGGCGGTATGAAATGCCGGCAGCCGCGTGCCGATGGAGATCGCCACCGACATGATGCGCCCCGCCGGCACGCGCGCCACGTAGACCACCTCGGTGCCTTGCAGGATGGCGGCCGAGCAGGAACTCGTGGAAGCGCTCGCTCAGCTCCTTCATGAGCGGGCGGGCGCGTTCGATCCAGCTCTGGGCGGCAAGGTAGGAGAAGCCGAGCCTGAGAATGCCGGCCGCCAAGGAGAACTGCCGCCCCCGTTGGTCGAGATAGCCGAGCTCGGTGAGGGTGCGCAGGATGCGCCGGGCAGTGGCACGCGAAAGGTCGGTGGCCGCCGCGGCCTCCGACAACGTCAGGCTCGGACGGTCGCGGCCGAACAGGCTGAGGACGGCGAAGCCCTTTGCCAGGGTGGTCATGAACTCCTTGTCCTGCGCCTCGCCCTCACCCTGAGAGGGCCACGCAGCCGATGCCCTGGGTCGGCCGCCCGCCGCGCGCCTCGCCTTGCTCGAAGCTCGCTCCATCAAGTCCTCCCAAGCGAAACAGCCGTTGACACACCGTATGGCACGGGATGACAATGGCCATCTATCGAACGCGCGTTCGATATTCGAACATTGCTGGCCCGCCGTCAATCTTGCACGGCATGCCGGCACCAAGCGGGCCGCCAAGGCCTCGTTGAGGAAACGTGATTTGTGGCGGACTGGGCCTCTGGTTCCTGCGTCCGCTCGCTGCCCAAGGGGAGGAAGATATGCCAACCGACAAGCGCACGCGCGCGCTCACGCGCCGCAGCTTCATTCAGACCTCGGCCGCCACCGGCGCGGCACTCGCCGCCGGACCTGTGCTCAGCCCGGCCGTACATGCCCAGGCCAAGCCGATCAAGCTCGGCTACGTCAGCCCGCAGACCGGTCCGCTGGCCGCCTTTGCCGAGGCCGACAACTTCGTGCTCGGGCAGTTCCGCGAGTCCATGAAGGGCGGATTGAGGGTCGGCAGCGCAACCCGTCCGATCGAGGTGATCGTCAAGGACAGCCAGTCGAACCCCAACCGCGCCGCCGAGGTCGCCAAGGAGCTGATCGTTCGCGACAAGGTCGACCTGATGCTGGTCGCCTCGACGCCGGAGACCACCAATCCGGTCTGCACCCAATGCGAGATCGAGGAGGTGGCGTGCGTCTCCACCAAGGCCCCGTGGCAGCCCTGGTTCATTGGCCAGCAGGGCAATCCTGCGGGCGGTCCCCCCGCTTGGAAGCCATTCAACTACGTCTACCACTACTTCTGGGGCCTGGAGGACGTGATCGCCGTCTTCACCAACATGTGGGGCCAGGTGCCAACCAACAAGTCCGTGGGTGCCCTGTTCCCCAACGACGGCGACGGCAACGCGTGGGGCGACAAGCAGGTGGGTTTCCCGCCGGTTCTGGCGGCGCAGGGCTACAAGCTCACCGACCCGGGCCGCTATCAGAACCTGACCGACAACTTCTCGGCCCAGATAACCGCCTTCAAGAATGCCAGCTGCGAGATCGTCACCGGCGTGGTGATCCCGCCCGACTTCACGACGTTCTGGAAGCAGGCTCTGCAGCAGGGGTTCAAGCCGAAGGCTGCATCTGTGGGCAAGGCCATCCTATTCCCGGTCGCCGTGGAGGCCCTCGGCAAGGACGGCCACAACCTCTCCTCCGAGGTGTGGTGGTCGCCCAGTCATCCGTTCAAGTCCTCGCTGACCGCATCAGAGCGCCAAGCAACTCGCCGACGCGTATGAAGCGGCCACCAAGAAGCAGTGGACACAGCCCATAGGCTTCATCCATTCGCTGTTCGAGGTGGCAACCGACGTCCTCAAGCGCACCTCCGAGATCGGCAACGCCAGAGCGACGGTGCAGGCAATCGCCGCAACCAACCTCGATACGGTTGTGGGCAAGGTGCAGTGGAACGGTGCCGGCCTGCCGCCGTTCGCCGCCAAGAATGTGACTAAGACACCGCTGGTCGGGGGCCAGTGGCGCATCAAGGACGGCAACAAGTACGATATCGTCATAACAGACAACAGGACGGCACCTGCCATCCCGGTCGGTGGCAAGATGGAAGCGATCGCGTAGGTCAGGTCAACCCCAGCGAAGGCGGGGGCAGACCCAGCAATGGCGAAATGGCGAATGGCCAATCGCGAATGGGTGGCCTCCATTCGCCACTCGCCATTGGCCGTTCGCCCGGTTTTGCCAACGATGCTGCTCCAGATCCGCGGCCTCACCAAATCCTTCGGCTCGCTCAAGGCGGCCGACGGGATAGATCTGACCGATCGCGCGCGGCGACGCGGTGGGCATCATCGGACCGAACGGCGCCGGCAAGTCGACCCTGTTCAATCTGATTGCCGGCAATACCGAGGCCGACGGCGGCAAGGTGCTCCTTGACGGCATCGACGTGACGCGCGCGAGCGCGCACGAGCGTTGCCGGGCCGGCATCGGCCGCTCGCATCAGATCCCGCGGCCGTTCGAGAGCCTCACCGTGTTCGAGAACCTGCTGGTGGCGGCCGTGCACGGCCGCCGACGCGAGGTCGCCGACAGCGTCGATTTCTGCGCCGGCATTCTGGAAGCGACCAACCTGATGCCGCGCGCCAATGCGCTGGCGGGGTCCCTCACGCTGCTGGAGCGAAAGCGGCTGGAGATGGCGCGCGCGCTTGCCACCGGGCCGCAGGTGCTGCTGCTCGACGAGATCGCCGGCGGCCTCACGGAGGGCGAGTGTCAGGAGCTGGTCGGCACCATCAAGGGCATCCGCGCCAGCGGCACCACCATCGTGTGGATCGAGCACATCGTGCACGCGCTGCTGGCCGTGGTCGATCGCCTCATCGTGCTCAACTTCGGCCGCAAGATCGCGGAAGGCCACCCGCCGACCGTGATGGCGTCGGCCGAGGTGCGCGAGATCTACACCGGCATCTCCGCGTGAGGCGTGACCGTGGCCCTGCTTGAGACCCATCGGCTCACCGCCTTCTACGGCGATTTCCAGGCCCTCTACGGCATCGACGCGGAGCTCAACGCGGGCGAGACGCTCGCCATCATCGGCGCCAACGGCGCCGGCAAGTCGACCTTCCTCAAGACCATCACCGGCCTCCTGCCAGCAGAGCCCGGCGGCGTCGTCCTCGACGGCCGGCCGATCGGCGGCCTGCCGCCGGCCGAGATCGTGCGGCTCGGTATCTCCCTGGTGCCGGAGGGGCGGCGCTTGTTCCCCTCGCTCAGCGTCGAGGAGAACCTGGCGATCGGCGCCTACGGCCGGCGCGAGGCCGGCTACTGGTCGCTCGAGCGCGTCTACGACCTGTTTCCCGCGCTGGTCGCGCGGCGCGAGGCGCCGTCGCAGACACTGTCGGGCGGCGAGCAGCAGATGGCCGCCATCGGGCGGGCGCTCATGTCCAACCCGCGCGTGCTCCTGTGCGACGAGATCAGCCTGGGGCTCGCCCCCGTCGTCATCCGCCGCATCTATGCCGCGCTGCCGCGGATCAAGGCGCAGGGCGCCAGCGTGATCCTGGTGGAGCAGGACATCGTGCAGGCGCTGCAGGTGGCGGACCGGGTCTACTGTTTCCAGGAGGGCCGCATGTCGCTCACCGGGCGGCCGGCCGAGCTCGACGCCAAGCGGATTCACACGGCGTACTTCGGCGCATGAGCGGCCTGATCAACACCTTGCTGCAGGGCGTGATGCTGGGCGGGCTCTACGCCCTGTTTGCCGCTGGCCTGTCGCTGATCTTCGGCATCATGCGGCTCGTCAATCTCGCCCACGGCGACCTGATCGTGCTGGCGGCGTTCGTCGTGCTGGTGGTGACCCAGACGCTGGGGCTCGATCCGTTCCTGGCGACACTGCTGGCGATGCCGCTCCTGTTCGGGTTCGGCTACGTACTGCAACATGTCCTGCTCAACCGCACGCTCGGCCGGGATCTCATGCCGCCGCTGCTGGTCACATTCGGCCTGTCGATCATCATCCAGAACGGCCTCCTGGAGATGTTCTCGGCCGACAGCCAGCGCCTCAGCGCCGGCGCCATCGAGACGGCCTCGGTGCCTCTGGGTGGCGGCGTGGCGGTGGGCACGGTGCAGCTCCTCACGCTGGCATCGGCCGTCGGCGTCATCCTCGGACTGAAGCTCCTGTTCTATCGCACTGAGCTCGGCCGCGCTTTCCGCGCCACCTCGGACGATCCCGAGATCGCGCAGTTGATGGGCATCGACAACCGGCGGGTGTTCGCGCTGGCCATGGCGGTGGCGATGGTGGTGATCGGGGTGTCCGCGCTCTACCTCGGGATGCGCGCCAACTTCGACCCCACCGTCGGCCCCGCCCGCCTGCTCTACGCCTTCGAGGCGGTCATCATCGGTGGCCTCGGCAGCTTCTGGGGCACGCTGGCGGGCGGCATCATCATCGGCGTCGCGCAGACGGTGGGAGCGGCGATCAATCCCGAATGGCAAATTCTGGCCGGGCACCTTGCCTTCCTCATCGTTCTGGTGCTGCGTCCGCGCGGCCTCTTCCCCCGCGCGGCAGATTGAGGAGCCATGGACCTGCGCAGGCACGCGGCAGAGCTCGGCGCCCGTACCGCCCGATTGGTGCAGCGACTGCGCAAGGCGAGCGCCGAGACGATGGGCCAACTCGCAGAAGGTCTGGGCTCCTTCGCTGTAAGGGCGCAGAGCCGATGCAGGTCAGGCGCCAAGTCAGCCAGGCGCTTCGCTGCACGCGCAGGCGCGATCGCCGCAGAGCAGGCAAGCCTTCTGCAGCTCCGATGGAAGCGGGTCCGCGGCGTGTTTCTGCCCGCCGTTCGTGCCCGGCTCGGTGCCTGGTATCTCGCCGCCATTCAGGCTCGCATTGTCGAAGGCACGAAGCGCCGGCTCGGCGCGGCAATCGACAGCCTCAGCGCGTCAGCGGCAACCGTGGCGCACGCGGCTGCACCGGCAATCGCGGTCGCGCGCCAGAGGTGGGACCGCGTGCGCGGGTCAATCAGCGCTGCTGCGGCGAACGGCCGAGACCGCATCGCAACCGCGCTGCGCAGCGGCACTCTTGCGCCTGCTGCTGCGCGTCTGGAGCGCTGGAGCCTTTCCCGTCTGCGCCCCGCGGAAGGTCGCTATCGCGCCGATGTCGCCACGGCGGGATCGCGTCGCGTGGGGCTGGGTGGTGCGCTGCTTTTCGCCGTGCTGCTGGTGCTACCGGCCTTCGCCGAGCGCGCTCTCATCAACGACCTGATCTTCATGTTTACCATGCTGGCGCTGGCCCAGTACTGGAACCTGCTGGCCGGCTACGCGGGCCTCGTCTCCATCGGCCAGCAGGCGTTCGTGGGGCTCGGCGCCTACCTGCTGTTCGCCCTCACCATCCATGCCGGCATCGACCCGCTGCTGGCGATACTGCTGGCTGGCCTCCTGGCGGGCCTCCTCGCCCTGCCTACCGCTTTCATAGTGTTCCGCCTGCAGGGCGCCTACTTTGCCATCGGCACCTGGGTGATGGCCGAGGTCTACCGGCTCGTCCTCGCCCAGTTCCGGCAGCTCGGCGGCGGCACCGGCACGTCGCTGCCCTCCTTCGTCACCAACCAGGTCGCCGGCATCGAGTGGGTGAAGGCGCTGTTCGGCGTGCGCACCTCGGCGGCGCGCGACATCATCACCTACTGGGTTGCCCTGCTGCTGGCAGCCGCCACCATCCTCGCCGTCTACCTGCTGCTGCGCTCGCGGCACGGGCTGGCGCTGTCGGCCATCCGCGACGCGGAGCCCGCGGCCGAGAGCGTGGGCGTCGACAGCTTCCGCACCAAGCTCTACGTCTACGTTGGAACGGCGGTCGGCACCGGCATGGTCGGTGCGCTCATCTATCTGCAGAAGGCCCGCATCTCGCCCGATGCCGCATTCTCCGTGCTCGACTGGACCGCCTATGTCGTCTTCATCGTCGTGATCGGCGGCATCGGCACCATCGAGGGCCCCATCGTCGGTGTGCTGGTCTTCTACCTGCTGCAGAGCAATCTCGCTCACTACGGCTCCTGGTACCTGATCCTGCTTGGGCTGCTGGCCATCGTCGTGATGCTGTTCGCGCCCAAAGGCATCTGGGGCTATCTGGCCGAGCGCAACGCGCTGGTCGTGTTCCCCTTGCGCCGGCACCTGTCCGAGAACGCTCGCCCGGCTACCCCGCAGGAACAGCGGCGCGATGGTCCCGGAGGCCCCAGCGCGTCTTGAGCTGATAGTCCGATCGAAAGCGTGTTGTGCCGCAACATCCTCACGCACCTCGTCTTGGCTTCTCGACTTCCGCAGCATTGCCCTTCCAGCAGGTGAGGCAAGGCTAGCCGCGCAGTCCCCCGTCCACCATCAGCCTGCTGCCGGTGACGAAGCTCGAAAGGTCGCTGGCGAGGTAGAGCGCGGAGCGGGCGATCTCCTCGGGCGCGGCATGTCGGTGCAGCGGGATCGCATCGTTGAGCATCTTGGTGGCGTCGATGCCCGCCATCTTGCCGATGTTCTCCTCGATCCGCGCCTGGAAGGCGTTGTCGATGGGGCCGGGGTGGAGCGTGTTGACGCGGATGCGGCGCCGGGCCGCCTCCTTGGCGACGGTGCGCATGAGCCCCACCTGGGCGTGCTTGGCGGTGACATAGGCTACCGCGCCGGGCGCGCCCATGGCGCCCACGACGCTGGAGGTGATGATGATGCTGCCGCCGTCGTTCATGCGCGGCAGGCCGTACTTGCAGGCCAGGAAGGCGCCGCGCACGTGCACGGCGATCTGGGCGTCGAAGGCATCCTCCGGATACTCGGTCACCGGCGTGATGGGGCCCTGGTTGCCAGCGTTGCTGAACATCACGTCGATCGGGCCGAACCTGGACGATGTGCGCTCGATATAGGCCCTGGTGGCTGCCGCATCGCTCACGTCGGCGGCGACCCAATCCACGTTGGGACTGACGAGCGCCCGCACCGAGCCCGCGAGCTGCGCCTCGCTGAGGTCAACGAGCATGACCTTCGCGCCCTCGCCGAGGAACAGCCGCGCGCTGGCCAACCCGACGCTTCCAGCACCTCCGGTGATCACGCAGACCTTGTCCTGCAGCAGCGGCATGGGCGCCTTCCCTCCATGTTGGGATCGAAACGGATGGCCCGCCAATGTAGCACGGGTTCGCGTTACCAGTTGGTGCAGTGCGACGCCGGCGTGTCGTGCCGCCATCGCGCGCCGTTCGTTGACAACGCTTGTGAGCGCTTGCTTCACTGCGGTTCGAACCTAGCTAGGGGGTGACCATCCATCGATGCCCGATCCTGAAACGCGCGCGCATCCAACACGCCACAATCTCTTCAGAGAGCGATTGACCTCCGGCAGGTTCGTGGTCACCGCTGAAGTAGTTCCGCCGCGTCACCTGCGACCCCGAGGCGCTGGTCGCCAAGGTCAAGCCCCTCAAGGGACTGGCCGACGCCGTTAACGTGACGGACGGCGCGGGGGCGCGGGTCCACATGGGGTCGCTGGCGGCGGCGGCCCTGCTGCTCAATGCGCGGCGTCGAGCCGATCCTGCAACTCACGTGCCGCGACCGCAACCGCCTCGCCCTGCAGAGCGATCTGCTGGCGGCGGCGGCCCTGGGCATCGAGAATCTGCTGCTGCTCCGAGGCGACGACCCGAGCGCCGGCGACCAGCCTGACGCCAAACCGGTGTTCGACCTCGATACCCTGACCTTGAGCGGGGCTGCACGGGACATTCGCGACCGGCAGAAAGCTGATGTCGGGCCAAAGAGTGTCCGGCAAGGCGAATTTTTTCATCGGCGCGGCGGATTCGCCGATCGATCCGCCAGCCGGATGGGAGCCCGACCGCCTCAGGGCCAAGATCGATGCCGGGCGCCCAATTCGCCCAGACGCAGTTCTGCATGGACCCTGGCGTGGCACGGCGCTACGCGCAGTGCCTGGCCGAGAACGGGCTCGGGAGCTTCCACCTGCTGATCGGCCTCGTTCCTTTGCGGTCCGCACGCTCGGCGCGATGGATCCGCGAGAAGCTGCCCGGCTCGATCGTTCCCGACTCGGTCGTGGCCCGTATGGAAGGCGCCGAGCGATCCCGTGCGCGAGGGTCGCAAGATCTGCGACGAGATGGTCGAGAGCTGATCGAGACGCCCGGAGTAGGCGGGCGTGCACATCATGGCCCCGGTAACGACGCCGGCCTCGCCGAGGCAGTAGCGAGCGCAGCGCGGATCGCACAGCGGCGGGCGCAAACGCGGCAGCCGTCCGGGCCGGCGAGGAAGCCTCAGGAGCCTGGCTGCTCCATCTGCAGTGACACCGGCCGAATCGACAGGCGAGCAGTCTGCCCGGCTCTGCGCGTGTTCGCATGCCGAACAAATGCCCGGCTACGGCGACTCGGGCAGTTCGATATCGAGCACGGCGTGAGCATTCGAGGTGGGAACCGTCCCCCTTTGGCCGGCGGCATGCACCATTCTCCCGCGCACTGCATCCTCAGATTCTATTTGCAGATTCCTGGGATCATGACCAAAGTAACTGTAACAGTTGGATGCCAATCTTCGACTAAGAGACTGGCTCGGGCGCGCCCAGGATGCGCGCTCGAAGTTCGGCATGCCGACCGCAAGGAATCGATGTCGGGAGGAAAGACGATGGGCGGGGCTCTGCGGTTCAATGCGATGCACTTTATGCCCTACGTGCATTTGCCGGAGAACCACAAAGACTACAAGTCGCTGTGGGTGAGCTTTCCGAACAAGTACTTCGATCCCGAGAAGGGCCACGCCCTCTACCAGCGCTATCTGTCGGAGCTGGTGCTCGCCGACAAGCTCGGGTTCGACGCCATCGTCGTCAACGAGCACCACAACACAGTCTACAGCATGATGGCGACGCCGAACCTGATCGCCGCCGCGCTCGTGCCGCAGACCACCAACGCGCGCATCTGCGTGTGGGGCACGCCGCCCAACTTCATGCTGCCGAACCGGCTGGCCGAGGAGTACGCCATCCTCGACGTGATGTCGAAGGGCCGCCTGGAGATCGCGCTGCCGCTCGGCACCGGCATGGAGTACTGGTCGAACCCGGTCAACCCGGCGACCGCCCGCGAGAAGTTCAAAGAGTTGCTCAAGATCATGCTGCAGGCGTGGACCGAGGACGGCCCACCACGCACTACGGCAACTTCTACACCTATCGCTTCCTCAACCCCTGGCCCCGCCCCTACCAGAGGCCGCATCCGCCCTGCTACGTCGTCGGCACCGGCAGCCCGGAGACGATCGAGATCGCCGCCGAGCTCGGCTTCGGCTACGCCTCGGTGTTCGTCACCCAGCAGCGCTCGCGCGAGCTCAACGAGACGCTGCGCCAGCGTGCCGCGCACTACGGCCACAACCTGCGGCCCGACCAGCTGCCGCTGCTGACCTTCGTCTACGTGGCGGAAACGCAGGAGCGCGCCGAGCAGGAATATATCGTCCACCTGCAGCGCTTCTTCGAGGACTACGCCCGCACCACGCCGCAGTATCTGGCACCGCCCGGCTATCTCTCGGTCGACCAGCTCAAGCAGCGCGCGGCCCTGGCCGACAAGTTGCACGGCGGCTTCGACTTCGAGGCCATCAGCAAATCGTTCTTCATCGCGGTCGGCACGCCCGACAAGGTCGCCAATCAGATGGGCGAGTGGTCGCAGTGGATGAAGACCAATCACATGAACTGCGTCATGCATGTCGCTGACAT
>CAVWWJ010000022.1:0-200388 GCA_963758625.1 uncultured Alphaproteobacteria bacterium
CAACCGCGCCACCTTCGAGGAGGTGAACGCCTACGCCACCCTGGTCGCACCCAAGCTCACCATCCAAGGCGGCACCACCAGAAATCCTGCGCGGCATCATCGCAAGGGGGCTGGGTTTGCGGTGATGTCATTCCGGCACTTGCCTGCACCGGCGAAGGCCGGTGTTGCCGGGATCCATCGGGGCCGCTTGCTCTGGTGCTCCCCTCGTTGGCTGGATACCGGGGACAAGCCCCGGTATGACAAGGGAGGAAAGGGGTCTGAGCTGGAAATCCGCCTCGACGACCTCAGCGGGCCCGAGATCGCCGAGCTGCTGGCGGCTCACGTTGCCTTCTGCAAGGCATCGTCGCCTCCGAGAGCACCCATGTCCTGGACCTGGATGCCCTGCGCTCGCCCGAGATCACCTTCTGGAGCGCCTGGGATGGCGCCGCCTCCTGGGTTGCGCGGCCCTGAAGGAGCTCGATGCGTCCCACGGCGAGGTCAAGTCGATGCACACGGCGGCCCGGCCTCGCGGCCGCGGCGTGGGCTGGGCCTGCTCGGGCGCATTGTCGAAGAGGCGCGGTCCCGGCGGCTATCGCCGCCTCAGCCTGGAGACAGGCTCGATGGAGGCCTTTGCGGCGGCACGGACCCTACGCGCGATTCGGTTTTGTCGGGTGCGCGCCGTTCGGCGGCTATCGCTCGATCCGAACAGCGTCTTCATGACGCTCGATTTCGGAGGTGAGCGGTGGGGTAAGTGGGCGTGCGCCGGCAGCACGTGAGCGGAATCGGCGAGATTGCTGTAATCCACCCCTCTCCCCATCTCCCCTCCTCATCTTGCGATGGCCCTCTAACGTTGGAGGAAGGGGCGACCCCGACACACATGGGCCCATTCAAGGACATCGGCGTCGATCTCGGCAGCAACATGGTGGCGACCGTCGAGATCCGGCGCCCGCCGCACAACTTCTTCGACATCGACCTGATCCGCCAGATCGCCGACGCCTGCGAGGCGCTGGACAAGGACCCGGCCTGCCGCGCCATCGTGCTGGCCGCCCAGGGCACGGCGTTCTGCGCCGGTGCCAAATTCGGCGACGGCGGCGCGCAGGCCCAGGACGTGCTGGCGAAGCGCTCCGAGACGGGGCAGGCGAGCCATCTCTACATCGAGGCGGTGCGCCTCTACCGCACCGCCAAGCCGATCGTCGGCGCCATCCACGGCGCGGCGGTGGGCGGCGGGCTCGGTCTCGCGATGGTGCCCGACCTGCGCGTCACCTGCCCCGAGGCGCGCTTCTGCGCCAACTTCACGCGGCTGGGCTTCCATCCGGGCTTCGGGCTCACCCACACGCTACCCGCCCTGATCGGCCCGTCCAGGGCGGCGCTGATGTTCTACACCAGCCGCCGCGTGTCCGGCGAGGAGGCCTACCGCATGGGCCTCGCCGATGTCCTGGTGCCGCAGGCCGAGGTGCGCGCCGCGGCGAGCAAGCTCGCCGCCGAGATCGCCGAGAACTCGCCACTCGGCGTGCTGGAGACGCGCGCGACCGTGCGCGCCGGCCTCGCCGACCGCGTGCGCGCCGCCACCGACATCGAGCTGGAGAAGCAGACCCGGCTGCGCCAGACCGAGGACTTCAAGGAGGGCGTCAACGCCGTCAACGAGCGCCGCGTTCCCAAGTTCGCGGGGCGGTAGGGGTCAGACCCCTTTCCTCCATCCCTGCGTTCTGTTCTCCGCCGGTAGCGGAAAGGGGTCTGACCCCTCTCCTACATGCGACGCTGGGACGGGTTTGTCGGTCCTGTCGTAGGCGGCCGGCCGTCCGTGATGCGGTCCATTGACAGGGTCGTGACCTCTTCCGAGGAGGAGTGGTGGTCTGAGTGGTGGCCGCGGCCTGCCCCGCCGCGAGAGCGAGGGCGAAAAGGACGGCCAGGCTCAAAGCCATGTATCTGGTGATGGTCATGATCGGTGCGCTGCTTGTTGTTTACGAGCACACACATATGGTCCCGCCCTCCAGCGCAGGAAGGGGCCCTCACGCAGGCTTGAAAGCGTGTTGATCGCGCGCGGGCGATCGGTGGCGGTCAGGGGCTCGCACCCGGCCGGGCGCTGGCCCCAGATGGACTGCAACAAGCGCCGATACACGCGAATAGTGGTGCCACGCTAGCCCTTGACGCGGTCCGGCAGGTCGAGGCCGACGCCGACGAGGTGGCCGAACAGGTCGTAGAGCTGTGCACGTCGGCCGCCGGCAGCGGCGGGCGCAGGATCGAGGCGATGTTGGCCTCCAGGTGCGCGACGCTGGACGTGCCGAACAGCACCACGTCGATGCCGGGCTCGTGGCGGGCGAAGCGGTAGGCGGCATCGATGAGGCTCTCGGCGCCGCCCTCGTGCACCAGGAAGCCCAGCGGCTCCTTCGTCTCCGGCCAGCTCGCGCGGCAATTTCCCTTCGGCCGCCAGGCCGGCGACGGTGCTCCTGCAGCAGCCCCGGCTTGGAGAAGATGTTGCGCACCGCGAACATGCAGAGCGTGCCGACCTTGTTGGCCTGCGTGCGCTGCAGCAGATGCTTGCGCGCGTTCTGGTTCATCATGTGGAAGGCCAGCATGAACACCTCCCAGGCCGGCTCCTCCACGGCGCGCTCCAGCATGGTGTGCTCGGGATCGCGCGGGCCGGTCTCGGAGACGGCGAGATGGCGCAGCTTGCCCTTCTCCTTCTCGCGCAGCAGCGCCGGCACGATCTCCGCCATGGCCCGGTCGTAGAACCTGGGCCACAGCCCATGCAGGTGGAAGACGTCGACATAGTCGGTGTCGAGCGCGCGCAGCGAGGCCTCCAGGTTGGCGACCACGGCGGACGGCCGGCAGCGGGCTCGTGCCGTCGAGCGCGTTGATGTGGCTCTTGGTGGAGATCACCACGCTGTCGCGCGGGCGGCCCTTGATGGCCTTGCCGACGACGCCCTCCGTGCCGTAGGCGAGCGCCGTGTCGAGGAAGTTGACGCCGAGGTCCAGAGCCCGCTGCACCAGCGCGATCGACTGCGCCTCGGCGAGGCCGGCGCCGAGCCCGATGCGGCTGTTGCCGCCGCAGCCGAGCCCCGCCACGCTGACCTTGAGCCCCGTCTTGCCGAGCGTGGTATACTGCATCGATCGTCTCCGTCGAATGGCACCACCCGTCATCCCGGCCGGAGCGATGCGAGCAACGCGAGCAGCGCTCCGAGCCGGGACCTCGTGAGGTTCAACTCGTGCCGAGGTCCCGGATAGTCTCGGGCCTTCGGCCCTCGGCTTCCGGGAAGACGGGTCAAAGCGAGGGCATAAGGCATGAACGTGCAGCCACGCAACCTGGCATCCGCGCATACCTCGCCGTCGCCGGAGTCGCGCGGGCTCGACTTCTACCATTCCGACCGGTCACTGAAGGCGCTGCTCGGCCTCTATCTGCCGCAGGCGGAGCTCGCCACATGGAGCCCCACTTCGAGCGCCTGGGCCGGCTCGTCGGCGACCGGCTCGACGATCTCGCGCGCGAAGCCGACAAGACGCCGCCGCGGCTGGAGCCGCGCACCCGCCCGGGCGAGGACCGCCAGGCCATCGTCAAGGCGCCGGCCTACCGGGAGATGGAGCGGATGGCGTTCGGCGAGCTGGCGCTGGCCGCCGCTGTCGCACCGGCCGGCGCTGGGCTGGGCGAAGCCGCTGTCGGCGGCCAGCAAGTACGCGCTCACCTACCTGTTCGCCCAGTCCGAGTTCGGCCTGCTCTGCCCGGTCAACATGACCGACAGCCTGACCCGCACCATCCGCCGCTTCGCCGTCGCCCGAGCTGCTCGACCGCTACCTGCCGGGGCTCCTGGCCGAGGACGCCGACGGCCAGCTGCAGGGCGCCATGTTCATGACCGAGCGCTTCGCCGGCTCCGACGTGGGCGCCACCGAGACGCGCGCGGTGCCAGTCCGAGATCGGGCGACCATTGGCTGCTCTACCGGCGACAAGTGGTTCTGCTCCAACGCCGA
Source organism: uncultured Alphaproteobacteria bacterium (assembly GCA_963758625.1). Taxonomy (GTDB): domain Bacteria; phylum Pseudomonadota; class Alphaproteobacteria; order Rhizobiales; family Hyphomicrobiaceae; genus AWTP1-13. The sequence goes on from CAVWWJ010000022.1 coordinate 3,940, forward strand.
TGCCGACCTGGCGCTGGTGCTGGCGCGGCCCGAGGGCGCGCCGCGCCGGCACCGCCGGCCTCGGCCTGTTCCTGATGCCGCGCACGCTGCCGTCGGGCGAGCCCAACCGCTACCGCATCGTGCGCCTCAAGGACAAGCTCGGCACCCGCGCCATGGCCTCGGGCGAGATCGTGCTGGAGGGCGCCGCCGCGTGGCTCGTGGGCGACCTCGGCCAGGGCTTCAAGCAGATGGCCGAGATGGTCAACCAGTCGCGCCTCTCCAACGGCGTGCGCTCGGCCGGCATGATGCGCCGCGCGGTGCACGAGGCGCTCACCGTGGCGCTGGGCCGGCGCGCGTTCGGCGAGCGCCTGATCGACCTGCCGCTGGTGCGGCGCCAGCTGATCAAGATGATCCTGCCGGCCGAGGCGGCGCTGAGCGTCGCACTGTTCACCGCCGACTGCCTCGACCGCGCCGATGCCGGCGAGGCCGAGGCGCAGGTCCTGCGCCGCATCCTCACCCCGCTCGTCAAGCTGCGCGCCTGCCGCGACGCGCGCAAGGTGACGGGCGACGCCATGGAGATGCGCGGCGGCAACGGCTACATCGAGGAGTGGATCGAGCCGCGGCTGTTGCGCGAGTCGCACCTGGGCTCGATCTGGGAGGGCACCAGCAACATCATCGCGCTGGACGTGGCGCGGGCGGCGGCGAAGGCAGGGGCGCACCGCGCCCTGGCCCGGCGCCTGCAGCCGATGATCGCCACCGCTCCCGGCGGACGTGGCCGCGCCGCTCGCCGAGCGCCTGGATGCGGCCCTCGCCCTCATCGAGCGCGCCTCCGGCAAGGACGGGCGACGCCCGCGCCGCGCGCCAGGCGGCGACGGGGCTCTACCACGTCACCGCCGCGGCCCTGTTCGCCCACGAGGCCGAGCAGCTCGGCGATCCGGTCCGCCTCGACCTGGCGCGCCTGGTCCTGGCCCACAAGCTGGCGCCGCGCGACCCGCTGGCGCCGCTGCACCCGAAGACGATGCGGCCGCCGACCGCGTCATCGATGCGCTGGTTGCGGCCCGCATCGACGCCCGTATTGACGTATGAGCGCAACGGCGCGGTCGCCTACGTGTTCTTCTTCCAGCCGCGCGCCTTGAGGCAGCGGTCCCCGGCCGCGCGCGCAGCCGCAACAGCCGCTTGCTTTGTCTCGTAGCTCGACTGATCGGTGATACGCGCCGCCTTGTACCTCAGGATAGCCGCCTTATTGCAGTCGAGCGCATCGACCGCCACGTCCTCCCGGCTCATCTTCTTGTTCGCATGCGTATAGGTCGGCGCGCAGGCGGCAAGGACGATCACGGCGGTCGAGACAATGCCGAGGCAGATGCCCTTCGGCAATATCGTACGCATAGCACTTCCCCCCAACTTGCAGTCGGGCAGAGGCTAACGGCGTCCCGTGGAGGCGTCCATCAGTTCGGCCGGGTGCCGGCGGATTTTCTGCCGGCTGTGTCCCGTCGGCGCCATTGCGGTGGGGGCGGCTACCAGCGTGCCGCGAACGGTTCGGGCGGCAGGTCGAGGGCGTTCGTCAAATACGAGACGGTGCGGTAGAAGCCCGCGAGCAGCAACAGCTCCAGGATCGCCTCCGCGCTGAAGGCGGCGCGCACATCTGCCCACAGCGCGTCGCCGATCGTGCAGTCGGCGTGGAGCGCGTCGCACAAGCGCACGAGTAGGCCATCCTCGGGGCTCCAGCACCGGTCGGCCGGGCCGCCCGAGACGGTCGAGCCGAGTTGGTCGGCATCGAGGCCGGCGCGCTCGGCGAAGATGGCCGCGTGCACGCCCCATTCGTACTCCGAGCCGCAGCGCGCCGTGACCCGGTGGATCACGATCTCGCGCTGGCGCAAGGTCAGGTGCCCCTTGTCGAGCAGGCCGCCGCCCATGAAGCGATGGAACAGGCGCAGATCGCGGGCGAGCACACGGAACAGGGAGAGCGGCGCGACGCCCGGCGGCATCAGGGCATCGAAGCGGGCCTGCACCTCCGGGTGATAGGGCGGATCGGCGGGAGCGATGCGGGGGACAGCGGCGGTTTCGGACACGGGAGACCTCCTGTGCTACGGTTTTCTTAGCACGAGGGGGCGCCTGCCGCTACGGAAATCATAGCATGACCACACCGCTTCCCATCCGACGTGTGCGCGGGTCGACCACCGGCCGTCCGATCATGGCGCTGCTCGACCTGTTGGGCCGCCGCATGGCGGGGCGCATCCTGTGGGAGTTGCGCGACGGCAGCTTCACCTTCAGGGGGCTACAGGAAGCGGCCGAGACCAATCCCAGCGTGCTCAACGTCCGCCTCAAGGAGCTGCGGGAGGCGCGCCTGGTGGAGCATTGTCCCGAAGGTTACTGGCTGACGCCGCACGGGAAGAGGCTGCTGGAGCTGTTCCTGCCGCTGCACGCCTGGGCGGAGGACTGGGCGCGGCTGTTCAGGAAGCGGACTTGACCTTTGCCGGGTGCAAACGACGCTACGGCGTGGAAAAAGAAATCTCCTGGGAGGCAACGATGATCCGCAGTATTGCCGCCGCCGCGGTAATCCTTTTCGCTTTGGCGCCGTTTCACCGGGCTGGAGCTGAATCCAACACCTTGCGTGCCGCCAAGCAGTTCGGCCTCGGCTACGTGCAGTTCATGATCATGGAGGACCTCAAGCTCACCGAGAAGCATGCCAGGGCGGCAGGCTTGGGCGACATCAAGGTGGAGTGGAGCACCTTCCGCTTCCCGACGTGATGAACGACGCCCTGCTCTCCGGCAACGTCGACTTCGTCTCCCTCGGCGTGCCCGGCCTCATGACCATCTGGGACCGCACCAGAGGCAACTTCGACGTCAAGGGCGTCACTGCCCTCAACTCGATTCCGCTGGCGCTCAACGTCCGCAACCCGAACATCAAGAGCCTCAAGGACTTCACCGAGAAGGATCGCATCGCCGTGCCGGCGGTGAAGGTGTCGATGCAGGCCATCCTCCTGCAGATGGCCTGTGAGAAGGAGTTTGGCGCGGGCAATTACAGCAAGCTCGATCACTTCGTGATCACCATGTCGCACCCGGATGCCACCATCGCCATGCTGACGGCGCAGAAAGACGTGACCGCCAACTTCTCCTCCGTCCCGTTCCAGTACCGCCAGCAGAAGCAGGCCGGCATCCGCCAGCTGATGACCTCCACCGACATCCTGGGCGCACCGGTGGCCTTCAACATCGTGGCGGCGACCACGAAGTTTCGTGCCGAGAACCCAAAACTCTAAGCGTCGTTCCTGGCAGCACTCAGGGAGGCCACCGAAATGGTCAACAAGGACAGGAAGTGGGCGGCAGAAGCCTATCTGAGGCTTTCCAAGGACAAGATGCCTTTGGACGAGCTGATGGAGATCATCCAGCGCCCGGACGTGCAGTTCACGACCAAGCTCACGCCCATCGACAGCATGATCCAGTTCATGGCACGCACAGGCAACTTCAAGCACAAGCCCAGCAGCGGCGCCAGCTGCTTTTCCCCGAGGCGCTGCAATAGCCGGGGTCAGGCCCGGGTCAGACCCCGGCCTGCGCCGGGGCGGGCCCGCAGGGTCTGACCCCACCGTTGAAGAAAATAACGATGAGCAGCGGTAGATGGCTCGGGATCGACAGTCCGTGGCTATTCTCGGGCTGGCAGGAAGCCCTCAAATCGTGCCCGCGCCCGCCGGGCCGACCACTCGCTACGTGCTCAGTCGTGCGCAAGCCCAACAAGGTTCATCGCTCCGGGACCACCTTCCAGACGGTGCCTTCGGTCGGCACACGCGACATCAGATCGACACGAGGCCGTGCTCTCGGTTGGCCGCTTCGACTGCATCCGGGTGCGACCCTCGAAAAGCAGATGATCGCGCGGCTTCTCCTCCTTGCGCTGGCTGCCGGGACGATGATGACCTTCGCCGGCGCGCTGGCCCCGATCTTTCCCCTCGCCGACTTCCCGAACCACTTCAGGCCCTACATGCTGGCGGCGGCAGGCGCGCTCCTTGCGAGTGCGCTGGCGCTGCGTGCGCCGCGCGCGGCGTGGTTCGCCGCGGCCCTGACCGGGCTCAACGCCGTCGGGCTGGCGCTGCCGCTGTGGTGGTCTGCCGACCCCGCCGAGCGGTCCACGGCGGGCCAGGCGCTGGCGGCAGCGGGCACTCGCGACCTCGCCATTGTCACCTTCAACATGCACTACGGCGACGTGAAGCGGGTGGCGCGCGCTCTCCTCGAGGAGGACGCCGACATCGTGGTCCTGCAGGAGATCGGCCCGCGCGAGGCGCGGGCGCTGCGCCCGCTCCTGAAGGCGCGCTATCCCCACAGCCACGCGTGCTCGCACGACCGCCGGTGCGACGCCGCCATCTTTGCCAAGCGCCCGTGGGTCGCGGCCGGCTACGAGCCCTATACCAGGAACAGCCCGGAGGTGATCTGGGTCGAGGTCGACGATCGCAGGCTCGGCCGCATCCGGGTCGTCGGCGTGCACCTGGCCCTGCCTTTCAGGCCGCAGGACCAGGTGCGCCACATCGAGCGGCTCATGGCGCTGCGCGCCGCGCACAAGGGGCCCATGATCATCGCCGGCGACTTCAACATGACCCCGTGGTCCTACCGGCTGCAGCGCTTTCTGGCCCGCGCCGACCTGCGTCGCCACGCGACCTTCCTGCGCAGCTGGCCCACCGACGGCCAGTTCCTGGCACCCTTCCCTGCGTTCCTGATCGACCATGTGATGACGACGCCCGACATCAAGTCGGTGTCGATCAGGATCGGCCCCAACCTGGGCTCGGACCACCTGCCGGTCGTCGCCGTGCTGCGGCTGCCGTCAACGTAGTTCGGGCGTTGCGACTGGCTGGAGATGCTCCTTCCGGCGTCACCTCCTCGCGTCCGGAGCGCCGAGGCTCACGCGGCTGGCGGCGGCGGGGCGGTCATGCGCACGGGCGGCCGCTCGTCCCTGCGGGCGACCGGCCGCAGGCCGTTCCTGGCCTTCTCGGCGATGTCACGCAGCTTGGCCTGCGACTCTGGATTGACCATGCCGGCGGAGATGATGATCTTGGCCGCGTCCTCTACGCTCATGTGGATCGGCACCACGCTGTGGCGCGGCACGAAGCAAACGAACCCCGACGGCGGCAGCATGCCCGTGGGCATGAACACGCTCACGAGGTTCTCGCCGGGAACCTCCTTGTTGACCTCGTACGCCGCCTCGCCGGTGACGAACACGATCGACCAGATGCCCTTGGAGGGGAACTCCATCACGGCGACCTTCTGGAAGTTCTGGTTCGGAGCCGAGGCCGTGACCACCGATTCGAAGATCTGCTTGAGCCCGCGGTAGACGTTGCGCACGATCGGCGTGCGCCCGAGCATCAGCTCGCCGGCGCTGATCAGCGACCGTCCCAGGAGGTTGGCGGCGAGCGCACCGACAAAGGTGAGCAGGAGCACCGCGATCACTAGGCCGACGCCGGGCAAGGGAAACGGCAGGTAGCTGTCTGGATTGTACGCGGGTGGCACATAGGGCTTCACCCACCCGTCGACCAGCGTGATGACGTGCCAGGCGATGTAGAGCGTGATGCCGACAGGGCCCACGACCACGAGGCCGGTCAGGAAGTAGTTGCGCAGGCGCGCGCCGGTATGGTCCGGCGCGGGCGCGTGCTCCAAGGCGAGCTTGGCGAGCCCGGCCTTCAGACCCGCCTCCTCGTTCTGCGCCACTTTGGCAATCTCGGACTTCAGGTCCGACTGTTGGTGGGGCGGGCGCGACTGGTCCTGCATGCTCACCTGGATCCCTGGTGTGGGCGGGGTCTCACTCTTACTGTCGATCGGCGCCCCAGACGACCGCAAACCATTCTCGCATGACTCGGCGCCCCGGCAAGGCGCCGCACTCACGATTGAGAAATAGGGTTGCTGCGCGGCACCGCCGAGCCCCAGTTCGCCCGCGGACCCTAAAAATTTGGTTAGCCGGTACCGTCGTTAGCGGCCGACAGGCATGCAATCGAGACCGCTGCCCTGTAGCTTGGCACACACAGCCTGCATCTCGTGTGCACTTGCGAACGGCCCGAAGCGGACGCGGTAGAACGAGCCCATGTTGCCGAGGACCTCCTGGTCGATGCTCGGCTCGCTCGCCAGCACCTCCGCGTGCTCGCGCTTGGCCTTGGCGGCAAGGGCCACGGCCTCGGCCTTGGTGCGCACCGGTGTCAGCTTCACATGGAAACTGCCTTCGGCCCTGGCACGCGGTCGCTCTTTGACCGCCGGCGGCTCGACGTTGTCTGCTGGCGGGGGCGTGACCGCGGTGCGGTCTGCTTTCACCTCCGTCTTGCCGGTCCATCCGCCCATCACGCCCGGCTCCACCTTGGCGACGACGGGAGGATCGACCTTCTCCTTGCGCCGACTCGGCGGCGGGGAGGCCGAGTCCGGCGAGCCGAAGAGGCCGCTGAGCCAGTTCCCGCTCGACTTCTTCGCCCCTCCATCATCCGCGCTCGCCGACGCTAGAGCCTGGCCGTGCTCGGTCAGGCCCGCATCGGCGTAGGCCTCGACCCGCTGCTTGAGGGCATCGGAGCGTTCCTCGCCCCCGAGGCCGCCCTTCAGCCACAGGGCGCTGTTGAGGTCGGAGATGGCGTGGGCGAGCTTTCTCTGGTCGCGGTAGGCGAGCCCGCGCACGTAGAGCGCCTTCGCCAGGACGGCCGGCGGCAGGTTGCCGCCCGCCATGGTCGTCGACAGCGACTGCACGGCCTGCTCGGCCTTGCCCGATTTCAGGAGCTTGCTGGCTGCCTCGATGGCGCGCTGGGCCTCGACCGGCTCCTGCTTCTTCGCCTTGGCCGTGGGCGGCTGCTTCTCGCCTTGCGCGTGCGCAGCGGGCAGGCACAGCGCACCCAGCGCCGCCGCGCCCAAGGCTACCGGAATGACGCCCCGCCAGTAACGAGCCATGCCGCCTGGACCCCCGAAATCGGCCGCGTATCCGAAGCACCTCACTAACGAACAAACTACGACAATTCCAGGGCCTCCGGCAATTCCGCCTCGGTTTGCCCAGCTATTCCACAGTCACCGACTTTGCCAGATTGCGCGGCTGATCAACGTCGGTGCCCATGAATACGGCCGTGTGGTAGGCGAGGAGCTGCACCGGGACCGCGTAGAGAAGCGGGTTGGTGAAGGGATGCGCCGTGGGCACCGGCAGATGTGCCTCGAGCGCGCATCCGGTGCGCACCGGGTCGGCGTCCGAGAGCAGGATGATTCTGCCGCCGCGCGCCGCCACCTCCTGCAGGTTGGAGACGGTCTTCTCGAACAGAACGTCCTCGGGCGCAACCACGATCACCGGCACCTTCTCGTCGATGAGGGCGATGGGCCCGTGCTTGAGCTCACCCGCGGCATAGCCCTCGGCGTGGATATAGGAGATCTCCTTGAGCTTGAGCGCACCCTCGAGCGCCAGCGGGTAGCTCGACCCGCGCCCCAGGTAGAGCACGTCCTGCGCCTTGGCCAGCGTGTGGGCGAGCTTCTCGTAGCGCTCCTCGGAGCGCAGGATGGTGGAGATGTGGCGCGGCACCTCGCCCAGCGCCTGCACCAGCTCTGCCTCCTGCGCCGCCGTGATGGTGCCGCGCGCACGGCCGAGGCCAATGGCCAGGCACGCCAGGGCGGTCAGTTGGCAGGTGAACGCCTTGGTCGAGGCGACGCCGATCTCGGGGCCCGCCAGCGTGGGCAGCACCACGTCCGCCTCGCGCGCAATCGTGGAGGTGCGCACGTTGACGATGGCGGCCGCGCGCTGGCCCGCTGCCTTGCAGTAGCGCAGCGTGGCCAGCGTATCTGCCGTCTCGCCCGACTGCGAGACGAACAGGGCGAGCCCGCCCGGTGCCAGCGGCGGCTCGCGATAGCGGAACTCCGAGGCGACGTCGATCTCCACGGGCAGCCGCGCCCAGCGCTCGAGCCAGTACTTGCCGACGAGCCCGGCGAAGTAAGCGGTGCCGCACGCCGCGATCGCCACGCGCTGGAGCCCGGCGGGGTCGACGCCGAGGTCCGGCAGGCGCACCGTGCCCCTGGCGAAGTCGACGTAGTTGGCTAGCGTGTGGGAGATCACCTCGGGCTGCTCGTGGATCTCCTTGGCCATGAAGTGGCGGAAGTTGCCCTTGTCGACCGTGAGCGAGGTCGCCACCGACTTGATCGCCGGGCGCTCGACCGGGGAGCCGTCGAGATTGAAGATCTGCGCCTTGCCGCGCGCCAGCACCGCCCAGTCGCCGTCCTCGAGGTAGGTGATGGTGTCGGTGAACGGGGCGAGCGCGATGGCATCGGAGCCGAGGTACATCTCGCCCTCGCCGTGTCCGATCGCCAGCGGCGGGCCCTGGCGCGCGCCGATCATCAGATCGTCCTCGCCCGCGAAAATGAGACCGATGGCGAACGCGCCTCTGAGCCGCTGCAGCGCGCTCCTGACCGCCTCGATCGGCGGCTGGCCCTGGTCCATGTATTCGCTGACGAGATGCAGCACGGTTTCCGTGTCGGTCTCGGTCTCGAACCTGTGTCCCTTGGCCGCCAACTCCTCTCTCAGCTCGCGGAAGTTCTCGATGATGCCGTTGTGCACGACGGCGACGCGCTCGTTCATGTGCGGATGCGCGTTGTGCTCCACGGGCTTGCCGTGCGTCGCCCAGCGCGTGTGGCCGAGGCCGGTGCGGCCCTGCAGCGGCTCGCCCGCGAGCCGCGCCTCCAGGTTCCTGAGCTTGCCTTCGGCGCGCCGCCGGCCGAGGCGGCCGTTCTCCACCGTGGCGATGCCGGCCGAGTCGTAGCCGCGATACTCGAGGCGGCGCAGGGCATCGACCAGGTCAGCTGCCACCGCCGCCTTGCCGAGGATGCCGATGATTCCGCACATGACCCCTCACCCCTCACCCGCTGATGTCGCTTCGAAGCTCCAGCCATGCCAGAGCCTCCGCGGCGCAACAAATCATAGTATGTTTCTTGGTTTTTCGAAGGCTATTGCAGAGGACCGGGTGAAGACGAACTCGGCTCTGACCCGTCCCTGGCCGGACCACACCGGCACGAACCTTATGGCAGCGCCTCTCCAGAGAACGGGTCGAGCGGGGTGAACCTGTAGAGGTCGCCGAGGCGGCCGACGGTGCCGATGTCGGGGAAGGTCAGCGGCTCCTGCGCCTTCTCCAAGGGGCGATGGCTCCAGCTGCCGCCCGATTGGTCCGTACTGATCGGCGCCGACGTGGTCCTGATGCACGAAGAGGACGCACCGGTTGTGCTCGTGGTCCTGGTAGTAGGTGAGCTTGGCCTCCAGCACCGGCCTCTTGTCGCTCTCCGACAGGACCTCGGCGACGAAGTAGAAGCGCTGAGCGTAGATCTCGGCCGAGTGTGTGGGACGTGTCGATCACGGTTACGTCGGGCTCAGGATTATACTTCTCGTCGCCCTCGAGCAGGACGCCGACTTCGCGATCCGCTTGCCATTCGCGCCTCACGGCTGCCAAGCGCGCGTTGAGCAACGTCTCCAGATTGCGGGCGATCCGCACGTGCGTGATGGTGGGAGGCGGCATCATCATGGGCACACCGTCGATCAGCTCCCACTTCTCCTCCTTCGGGCGTTCGTCCCGGAAGGCGTGGAACTGCTCCATTGTGAGCTGCGGCCTACGCCGCAGGAAATCGCCGGGCATGGTGGCGGCTCGCTTCGGCAGCGGACGGATGATACGCCATGTTGTGGACGATCCTCAAGCTCTCCGGCTCGGATCGGCGCGCAGGGCAGCCGGGATACGCACGTCTCCCCTGCGTGCGAGGGAGACTACGCCAACCGCCGGGTCGGCGGAAGCCGGTTGGGTACCCGTCCTGGTCAGACCCGGCCGCAGGGTCTGACCCGATCTCACTTGCGACCGCGCCTGACCTTGCGGAACTTGGCCGCCCAGCCCGGCCGCACCTCTTGCGCCGAGCGCCCGAGCGCCAGGGCGTCGGGCTCCACATCGCGGGTGATGACACTGCCCGATCCGACATAGGCGCCGTCGCCGATCTTGACGGGCGCGACCAGCGAGGAGTTCGAGCCGATGAAGGCCTCTTTGCCGATGTCGGTGAAATGCTTGGCGAAGCCGTCGTAGTTGCAGAAGATGGTGCCGGCGCCGATGTTGGCGCGTTCGCCCACGCGGCCGTCGCCGATGTAGGCCAGGTGGTTCGCCTTGGCGCCGGCCTCGAGGCGCGCGTTCTTCACCTCGACGAAGTTGCCGACATGCGCCCGCGCACCGATCTCCGTGCCCGGGCGCATGCGCGCGAACGGGCCGACGCGGGCCCCCTTGGCGATGCGCGCGCCCACGATATGGCAATTGGCGAGGATGTGGGCCTCGTCCTCCACCACGACGCCGGGGCCGAAGAAGACGTTGGGCTCGATGACGACATCGCGCCCCAGCGTGGTGTCCCAGCTGAACCAGACCGTCTCCGGCGCGATGAGGGTCGCCCCGCCCTCCATGGCGCGGGCGCGGGCCCGGCGCTGGAATACCGCCTCGGCCGCCGCCAGCTGCGCGCGCGAGTTGACGCCCAGCGCCTCCTCGGGCGCGCACCTGACGGGCACTGCGGTGAGCCCGTCGCCGGCGGCGAGCGCCAGCGCATCGGTGAGATAGTACTCCGCCTTGGCGTTGGCGTTGCCGATGCGGGCGAGGAGTCCGGCGAGGCTCGGAACGCGAAAGGCCATGGCGCCGGCGTTGCACAGCCGCAGGCCGCGCTCGGCCTCGCTGGCGTCCTTGTCCTCGCGGATCGCCGCCACGCGGCCGTGGGGATCGAGAACGAGGCGGCCGTAGCCCGTGGGGTCCTCGGGCTCGAAGCCGAGCACGGCGATGTGGGCGCCCGAGCTCAGGGCGTCGATCATGCGGCCCAACGTTTGCGGCTCTGCCAGTGGGGAGTTGGCAAGGAGGACGAGCACGCTGCCGCTGTGGCGCTCGAGCGCCGGGCGCGCGGCCAGCACCGCGTGTGCGGTGCCGAGCTGCTCGGTCTGCTCGAAGACTTCAGCGCCGGGGGCGGCGTTCAGGGCCTCGGTGCGTACGGCGTCCATGCCGGGGCCTGCGACCACGGCGATGCGCTCGGCGCCCAGCGTCCCGACGGTCGCCAGCACATGGGCGAGCATCGAGCGCCCGCCGATCGGATGCAGCACCTTGGGCAGGGCAGAGCGCATGCGCACCCCTTTGCCGGCGGCAAGTACAACAACCAGGAGCGGGCTATGGACCATCAGCGAGGCCTTGCGTTGCAGCTACGTAGTGCGGGCGCGGCACGTCTCTATCATTCTATAAGCACCCCGGCTTATCACCTTATCGGTTGCATATCGCGCATTGCGCAACCTTACGGTTGTCCCATCTCGGGAATCGATTCTGGACGCCTGGGAGGGGTCCAGGAGAGCGACAAAGTCCGCGGTGGCCCATGGACCTCCGGGCGTCGGAACGCTGAGGACGGCTTCCTGCGGGGCGGCAATCGGCATTGCGAACACCACCGGAGATTGCGAGCACGGCGAGGCCGTTGCATCGCTCACTTGCAATTCCAACTCGGCCATTACCCAGCACGCGCAACACGCCACAACCTTAGAATGTAGCACCACCTTCAGCACCGGGCTGATCCCAACCTGAATTGTCGCGGCGATCCGGATCGCAGCCGCAACACGCTATGGCTTCGCGGGCACACGTCCACAATGCTGGCCATCGTGCCAGGGCCGCTGGCGTTGACCGCCCCCACCCTATTTGAGACCGTTGCACGATTCGATTGCGCTCCTCGTCGCGCGTTCGCGCAAGCGTCAGCTTCGAATGTCAACCAGCACGAGGACGCGTTCCGGCCATGGCGGCGCACATTGGTCAACCCACTCGCTCCCGGCGCTTCATCAAGGTCTACCTCATGACGTGGGCCTTGCTGGCGGTCGGGGCTGTTGCCTACCTGACATTGCTGGCTTATCCGCTGCCGTCTGCGGCACCGGCGCGGCCGGAGACGGCCGAGCCCGATGCGGCCAAAGCCACACCGACGGCTGCCACCGCGGCCAAGGCGCTGGCCGAGGTGCGCGGCAGCCTGACAGAGATCCGCAAGGACGTGACCCACCTGCAGGACGCCATGGGCGAGCGTGTGGCGAGCGAGAAGGCGGTGAAGTCCCGACTGACGGCGCTCGAGGAGCGCGTTGCCACCGTCGAGCCGGGCCAGACCCCGCCCGCGACCAACTCGGGCCCGAAGCCCGGGGACAAGTCGGCACGGGTGCACGCCGAGCTGACCACGGCCGATATCCTCGCCAAGACCAGGGAGGAGAGCACAGCGGTTCCTCCGAGCAAGACCGGCACACCGCCCCCGCAGGAGACGATCGAAACCGGCAGTATCGGCGCCAAAGACGAGATCGTGTTCGGCGAGGCCGTCGTGACTCCCACCGGCAAGAAGGATTTTGCGGTGCAACTGGCGGCCGGACCGTCGCTGCAGGTGCTGCGCCACAGCTGGGGGCAGCTGGTGGAGCGGCATGGCAGCTCGCTGGCTTCCCTGAAGCCGCGCATCATCGCGCCCCGCTCGGAAGGCGGCATCTACCGCCTGCTGGCGGGTCCGGTGCCGACCAAGGCCGATGCCGACCGCATCTGCGCCGAGCTCGGCGCCGGCCCCAAGGCCTGCTTTGTCACCGCCTACGGCGGCTCGCCGCTGTAGTCCGCGTGCCGATTCGCTTCTACCCGTCATCCCGGACGGAGTGATGCGAGCGCTTGCGCGAGCGGCGCTGCCCCGGACTTGATCCGGGGTCCGGGACCTCGTGAGGCTTCCGACTCGCCTCACGAGGTCCCGGACAGCCTCGCCTGCGGCTCGGCTTCCGGGATGACGGGTGAAAGCTTTGGCAGGCAAGTATTTGACCCCTTCGCGACGGCTTTGCAGGGCAGCGTCGTTGATGCGGCGCTGCTCCGAGCGTTTTGCGGCGCTATGATGGACAGGCTCTTGGGCGCCGCGCTCTGGCGTGCTAGAGCGCAAGCCTTGTTTCCGTGCTTTGGGGGACCCCGACATGTTGAAGGCGACAAGATTCCTGCTGCCGTCCCTTGCGTTCGTTGCGGCAGGACTGGCGCTCGCTCCGCCCGCCGCCGCCAAACAGTTCACCTACGACGAGAAGACCAACGCGCAGATGGCGCGCAAGCTGAGCATACCGGTCTATTTCACCGTGCCGGACAGCGCGCGGGCCCCTCTGCCGGAGGACATCAAGACCACGGACCGCCTCGTCGATTTCCAGCACCCGGATGCCATCAAGGCCGAGGCCAAGGTGGGCTTGCGCCTCATCGTCGCCAATCGCAACGGCCTCGCCAAGCGCCTGGCACAGAGCGGGCTGGTGCAGACCGGCGACATCCTCCTGACCTTTCGCACCGAATGGGCCGGGGTGGGTCCCTACCCCAACGTGCAGATGGGGATCAGCCATACGGGCGTCGCCTACATCAAGGACGGCGTCGTCCACAATGTCGACAACCCCATGGACGACGAGTTCATCGGGCAAGGCAAAGCCATCCAGCTGAACAGCACCTTCTACCGCAGCATCAGCCTCATCCACATCATCAGGCCGCGCAATCTGACCGATGCGCAGCGCGCCAACCTGGTCGCCTGGGCGAGCCGCCTCAACGCCGGTGCGCGGCGCATCTATCCCAAGCAGGTCGGCTTCAATCAGGATTACAGCGACCCGAAATACATCTCGGGGCGGCCGCTCACCTTCGTCAGGCACCTCGGACAGTCCGCGCTCAGCCAGAACCCGCAGGACAAGGTCGATATGTTCTGCTCGGAGTTCGCGTGGTCGCTGCTTGCACTGAGGGACTGCGACCCCGACGATGTGGGTGACGCCTTCAAGGGCGGCGGCATCCCCTCCTGCATCAAGCCGATCATGAAGCCGATGCGGGCAACCGGCAACTACGTCTCGGGCAAGAGCCGCAACGCCTACACCGGTCTCGGCGACGGTCCGCTCGTGGTCATCGCCGCGCTGAAGCTGCAGGGCGAGGAGCGGGACAAGATGGTGAAGTCCGTGTTCACCGAGAACCCGAAGCTGGCGGCACGGCTTTCCGTCGGACACCGGGAGGTCGCCAAGCAGAATGCAGCGAGCTTCGCGAAGCTCGAGAGGTACTACCGCAGCGCTCTCGCCGGCGGCTTCTCGGGGGTCAAGGCGCGGGTGATGAGCACGTTCATCGGCCGGTCGATACGGGAGAACTATTCGCCGACGGCGTATCTCATCAACACGCTGCTGCCCCCCCACAGCAGCAATCGGACCATGGATTACGTGGCCACGATCGTCATCCAGTAGAAGGAATGGGGAATGGGGAACGGGGAGTGGGGAATGGGTCCTGAAGGCTACCCTGATCCCCACCCATCGATCCCCCCACTCCCTTAATTCCCACTCCCCCTCCCCACTCCCCATTCCCCGGGCTGACCCATGGATCGCCGGCAGTTCCTGGTAAGCGGCGCAAGCGGCCTTGCCGCGCCGGAGTTGCTCGTGACGCCGGCTTCGGCGCGGACGCGCACGTTCATCGCCGACATGCACTTCCACCTGCTCTTCTTCGGCCCGAACCCCGCCTCCTCCAGATCACTGGCGCGGGAGATGGCGGTCGGCAATGTGACGCTCGGGTCCTGGTCGCTGGTGGGGGACATACCCTGGCTCGGCCGCTCGCGGCGCGGCTTCGTGCAGAAGGGCACGCCCGACAGCCGCGGCGCTGTCACTTGGTTCCAGGCCGAGCTGGACCGGATCAAGCGCTACCTCGCGGCCCAGAACCTGAAGATCGTCAGAACGGCGGCCGATGTCGACCTGGCGCTCGGCGGCGACCCGCACGTCGTGCTGTCGGTGGAAGGCGCCACCTTCGTCGACGCCGACCTGGGGCAGCTCAAGGCCGCCTGGGATGCCGGCGTCCGCCATATCCAGCTCGTGCACTACGTCAGGAACACGATCGGCGACTTCCAGACCGAGCGGCCCGAGCACGGCGGGCTCACCGAGTTCGGCCGCAGCGTCGTGCGCGAGTGCAACCGCCTCGGCATCCTGGTCGACCTCGCGCACTGCACCAGCGAGGCGGTGACCGGCGCGCTGGCGGCCTCCAAGGTGCCCGATGGTGTGGTCGCACAGCTCGGTGTCGCGCGGGCGCACGCCGCACTGGTCGATGCCCGGCTGGCAGGCCCGGCAGCTCACCCCGGCCACCGCCAGGGCGATCGCGCGCCAGGGCGGCGTGGTGGGCCTGTGGGCCGTGCGCTCGGACGTGGGCCAGAGCATCGGCGACTATGCCGACCGGCTCGCCGAGATGGCGGACCTCCTGGGCGAGGACAACGCCGCCTTCGGCACCGACATGAACGGGATCGTCAACCCTGTGATCCCGAGCTTCGCCGACCTGCAGCGCGTGGTCGACCATTGGGACCGCCGCAACCTCGCGGAGCGCCGCATCCGCAAGCTCGCGATCGAGAACTACGCCCGCGTCCTCAAGGCCGCCTTCGCCGCGCGGCAGGCTTAGGTGTCATGCCGGGGCTTGTCCCCGGCATCCAGCCCACCGCGAGCTCCGGAGCAAGAGGATAGCTGGATTCCGGCGACAAGCGCCGGAATGACAAAGTCACGGCTCCTTGGCGGTGAAGGTGTCGCACTGCTGGACCTGGCCGGACTCGAAACCGCGCCTGAACCAGCGCACGCGCTGCGCCGAGGTGCCGTGCGTGAAGGCGTCGGGCACGACGTAGCCCTGGGTGCGCCGCTGGATCGCGTCGTCGCCGATCGCTGCCGCGGCCTTGAGACCCTCCTCGATATCGCCGGGCTCGAGGCGCGCTCTGAGCTGCTCGTTGAGGGACGCCCATACGCCGGCGAGGCAGTCGGCCTGCAGCTCCATCCTGACCTGGAGCGCGTTGACCTCCGCCTCGCTGCGCGCGCTCCGCTTCTGCTGCTCCACCGCCTGGGCGATGCCCAACAGGTTCTGCACGTGATGGCCGACCTCGTGCGAGATCACGTAGGCTTGGGCGAAGTCGCCGGTGGCGCCGAAGCGCTGCTTCATGAAGTCGTAGAACGCCAGGTCGATATAGACCTTGCCGTCGACCGGACAATAGAACGGACCCATCGCCGACTGTCCGGGGCCACAGGCGGTGTGCGTGACACCGCTGAACAGTACGAGCGACGGCTTGTGGTACTGGCGCCCGGCGCCCTTGAACACGCGGTCCCAGACGTCCTCGTTGTCGGCCAGCACGCGCGAGATGAAGCGCGCCATCTCGTCGGTCGAGCCGCCGACGCCGGGCTTGCCAGGCAGGCCCGTGATGTCGGGCGCGCCGGTACGCGTCGGCCGCGGCATGTCCGGCATCTGCAGGTCGCGCCCGGTGAGGAACGACAACGGATTGATGCCGAGCAGCAGGCAGCCGATGCCCAGGATGAGGAGCCAGCCCCAGCCGAGGCGGCGTCCGCCCATCGGCATTCCAATGCCGCGACCGCCGCCTGGAAAGCCGCCGCCCTGTCGCCGCCGGTCCTCGACGTGTTCGCTCTCCCGGTCGCCCTCACCGTAGCGCATCGCACCATCCTCGAACGGGTGGCCCGGGCGCGCCTGCAAGCGGGCGCGAGCCCTTGCTTCTTGCTGACCTGAAGGGAACGTAGCGCGCGGGCCCTGTCGCCGGACAGGCGCGGGAGCCCAAGAGGTTAACGGCAGGCGCCGCGAGAGAGCCCTGATCCTGACGCTCGGGGTTCAGCCCGCGCCCTTGGTGGGTTTGCACCGATTGCTCCGCCAACCCCGCCACATGAGAGTGCGGCCCGCCGAGCCACCCGATCCTTGCCGGCACTCAGGGGGCAAGTCGCGTGGCCGGCCGCCAACAGTGGCAGTCGGACAAACAGGGAGAAACACCGATGAAGTCGCTTGCGATCATCGCCGTCGTGGCGGCCGCCCTCACGCTGGGCGGCACCGCCGTGGAGCAAGGCCTGGGCGGCAATGCCGCTCTGGCGCAAAACGGAGGCATCAGCGCCTGCATGCAGAACTGCGCCAGGGTGCGCGATCGGCCAATCAACCAGTGCCGCGCGTTCTGCAGGGAGCAGGAGAGCAAGAGGAAGCAGCGCTAGACCCGCGTCGCCATTGCCCTTTTGGCCAGTCTCGCTTCGCGACGGGCGCACTGCCGGTCGCGAAGCGGACGCGTCCGGCGATGAGCAGCCGGCCGGTTCATCGCTCGGCGAAGAAGCGCGTCGGTGCGAGCTCGCGATCGTCGTAGGCGAGCAGCGCCGCCTCCAGCTCGGGAACGCCGGCGACGAACAGGGCCCGTGCAATCGCGCGCGCCAGGCGCTCGGCGCCGTAGGCCAGGCCCGGGATGTCGCCCCCGAGCGCCGCGTGGCTCATGATGGCGCCGGCATTGAAACAGTGGATGCGCGAGAGGCCCGGAGCCGCGCCCGGCGCGCGCTCGATGAGTTCGAACCCCGGGCCCAGATAGGGAAACCGCACCCCGTCGGGGTGCCTCTGCGCCTCCTCGGGCGTGACGCGATCCGCCCACACGGCGATCCGGTCGTGGAAGGGTGCCAGCTCCGGACGCTCGGCGAGGTCGACGGAGAAGCCGGTGCCGAAGATCACGGCGGCGAAGCGGTAGCGGTCCCTCCCGGTGACCACCGTGACGCCCCCATCCGCGGCGATCACGTCGAGCCACGGCTCGGAGAAATGCACGGCGAAGCCGGCATGGCGATCACAGCGCAGCACGGTCTCGTGCGGCGGCGGCACGCCCTCGGCGAGGATATAGCTGTAGATGCGCCAGCGCGCGGCGTCGTCGAGCCAGCGGTAGCCGTGGAAGAACCCCGGGAATACCGTCCACTTCGTCTTGTTGATCTGCGGCAGCTGCGCCCGGCGCGCGAACAGATGCGCCTCGGCGGCGCCCTGCTCCAGGGCCACCGCGGCGTTGTCGAACGCCGATGCGCTGGCACCCAGCACGCCGACGCTGCCACCCCTGAAGCGGGCGAAGTCGATGCTGTCGGAGGAATGGAACACCCGGCCGTGGCCGTCGCCGTGCCTGGGCAGCGACGGAAAGGCCGGCCGCCAGGGCGCACCGGAGCCATCGCGGCCGCCGGCCAGCACCACTCGGCGCGCATAGACTGTCTCGGCGCCGGCCTGGCTGCTGAGCGTCACGCGCACCCAATCGACGCCCGGCTCGAGCCCTGTCACCTCCACCCCGTTCTCGATGGCGACGCCGGCGATCTCCCGCACCCAGAGCAGGTATTGGAGCCAGTCGCCGGTGGCGATCTTGTAGAGGCGCTCCCAGCCCTCGGACCCGTGCTGGGCTTCGTACCAGGCGCGGAAGGTCAGCGCCGGAAAGCCGAGGTCGGGGCCGGTGAGATGCTTGGGGGAGCGCAAGGTGTCCATGCGCGCCGAGGTGCCCCAGGGACCCTTCGCGCCCGTAGCCCGCGCGATCGACGACACGTACGTTGCGCACGCCCTCCCGCGCCAGGGCGAAGGCCGCCGTCTGCCCGCACATGCCGCCGCCGGCCACGAGCACGTCGAGGAGGCGCCTGCCGTCCGGGCCGATGCCGGCCGGAACCCAATCCGCCGCCGGATAGCTCATGCAGGCGAGGTCGTGCCGGGCCCGCTGAGCCAGTTCCTCAAGTCCGGAGCAAGACATGCCGTTGTGGCCCCTACTTCCCGATGCGGCGCGTCGCCCACGACCCCGCCGCGCATCGACAGCGAAGCGCGCGTGATCGCGCAGACTTCACGCAGATGTTCACGCGCGCCCCGCCACGACCTCCTTGATAGGGCTGTCACGATCCCGTAAGTCGGGCCGAGATGTCGCACGCGGGCGGGGGTGGCGCAGGGGGCGTCGGCACGTTCCGCCGTATCTTCCACTTCCGACCGCAAGGCCTGTGCCGGGCACCATGCGGCCTGGCGCTGGCAATCAAACCATCCAAGGAGCGAATGCATGATCGAGGTGTTCTACTGGCCCACGCCCAACGGCAAGAAGGTCACCATCCTCCTCGAGGAGCTGAGCGTCGCGTACAAGATCACGCCGGTGGCGATCGGGCGCGGCGAGCAGTTCAAGCTGGACTTCCTCGAGCTCAATCCGAACCACCGCATGCCCGTGATCGTCGACCAAGCCCCCGCCGGCGGTGGCGAGCCGATCAGCGTGTTCGAATCAGGCGCCATCATGATGTACTTGGCGGAGAAAGCCGGGCGGTTCTGGCCGCAGGACACCCGGGGCAAGTACGAGGTGACCCAGTGGGTCATGTGGCAGATGGCCAACCAGGGCCCGAAGCTCGGCGAATGCGGCCACTTCCGCCGCCTCGGCAACCGTGAGGGCGACCAGGGCTACGCCGTGCGCCGCTTCACCGACGAGGCGAACCGCCTCTACGGCGTGCTCAACAACCGCCTCTATGACCGCCCCTATCTGGCGGGCAGCGAGTACACCATCGCCGACATGATCAGCTTTCCCTGGTGCGTGAACTGGCAGGTCCAGGGGCAGAACATCGAGGAGTTCAAGTATTTCAAGCGCTGGTTCGAGGAGATCGGCAAGCGCCCCGCGGTGCAGCGCGGTCTGGCCGTCGGCAGCGATATGTCCGTCGACGTGACCAAGCTGCCGCCGGAGGAGCAGGCGCGCATCCGCAAGATTCTCTACAACCAGCGCGCCCTGCCGCCGCCGGGCTAGACCGTATGTCCCTTCCACCTCGACAACCCGCGCGACAGAGCACCCAGCGCGCCAGACCGCAACCCACTTTGTGCGAGTTCCTCGTTAAGGGCCGCCGAAGGCCTTGCGCAGCCGGGTGCCCGCGAAGCCGACGACCGACAGCAGCATGCGCATGATGATGGTGAAGCCGATGAACACGAGCTGCCGCTCCTCGAGCAGGAACTCGAGCCAGATGTTGTAAGTCGGGTTGAGGCCGGTCCCCGTGATGCCATCCTTGACGACCCGCGCCCACCGCAACGCCGTCTGCATCGCCGCGGGATAGTTCAGCGCCAGAAAGACGATGGCCAGGATCGCCAGAATGAAGGCGGCGATCATGTTGCTGGCGGCCAGTATCATGCGGAGCACGGATCGGATCTCCCCATCTCTGATCCACTGTTCAGATCCGCTGCCGGACCCGTCTCGCCGCGCGCGCCGGGCTCGAGACGGGCAACAGAGCTGATGACGACCATAATGCGTCTGTCGGCAGTCTATCATTCGGCCGCGCCGTGGGCCGCCGCTAAATCGCCGGGCTGGCAATTCCTGGAGGAGGCGTGGCCGGCTTGTCATTGCACCCGAAATGGCCGTCAATCGCGGGGTGGCGATCGACCCTCGGGGATGCCACGCCGGGAATAGAGCACCTTGAAGGGGAACCATGCAATGACGGCGCCGAAGCTGCGGGAGATCACAAGTGGTCTGCGCTTTCCGGAAGGGCCTGTGGCACTCGCCGACGGCTCGATCCTGCTCGTGGAGATCGCGGCGGGCCGGCTCACGCGCGTTGCGCCCGACGGCGCCAAGGCCACTGTCGCCGCGCTGGGAGGCGGACCCAACGGGGCGGCCATCGGCCCCGACGGCAAGGTCTATGTCACCAACAACGGCGGCTTCCGCTGGCACGACATGGCGGGCGTCGGCCTCATCCCAGCGGGGCAGGCGGACGACTACTCGGGCGGCCGCATCGAGCGTGTCGACCTCGCCACGGGGAAGGTCGAGACCCTCTACACCCACTGCGACGGCCACCCGCTCAGAGGCCCCAACGACCTCGTCTTCGACGCCCACGGCGGGTTCTACTTCACCGATCCCGGCAAGAGCCGGCCGCGCGACATGGACCGCGGCGCGGTCTACTACGCCAAGGCCGATGGCAGCCTGATCAAGCCTGTCGCCTTTCCCTCGGTGCACCCCAACGGCTGCGGCCTGTCGCCCGACGGCCGCACGCTCTATTTCGTGGAGACCGAATCGGCGCGCTTGTGGGCGATGGACATCCTGGCCCCCGGCGAGGTCCAGCGCGCGCCCTGGCCCTCCGTCCACGGCGGCCGCTTCCTTGGCTGCGCCGACGGCTACCAGCGCTTCGACTCGCTCGCCGTCGACAGCGCCGGCAACATTCTGGTCGCAACTCTGATGAACGGCGGCATCACCGTGCTCGGCCCCGACGGCGCGCGGGTGGCCCGCCTCTCCATGCCTGACCCCATGACCACCAACATCTGCTTCGGCGGCCCAGACCTCACCACCGCCTACGTCACCCTGTCCGGCTCGGGCCGCCTCGTGTCGTTCGACTGGGAGCGGCCGGGGCTGCGGCTCAACCATCAGACGTAGTTGATCGGGGTCAGACCCAGCGGGTCTGACCCCATGGCAGAGCCTCGCTGCAGGCAACACGGGCCGCACGCGTGTGGTTTCGCTGCTGCTCGGACCGTTCGCGGCAGCGGCGTGTGCATCGGCAGGTTGTGCCATGGGGTCAGACCCGCAGGGTCTGACCCCACCCTAGCGGCGTGCCTCCAGGGCGCCGGCGAGGCCGGGGACGTGCTCGGCGCCCTCGACCTGCAGGCTCGAGCCCGCAAGATCGCCGCCGAGGGGCTCGAAGCGGGGACCGCCGCAGTGCCGGGCGAGGAACGCCTCGATGATGGCGTAGGACGAGATGCGGTTCGCGGGGATGCGGAAGCCGTGGCCCTCGTCGGGGTAGAGCACGTAGGTCACCGGCAGACCGCGCGCGCGCATGGCCGCCACGATCTGGTCGGACTCCGCCTTGACGACGCGCGGATCGTTGGCCCCCTGCAGCACCAGGAGCGGCTTGGAGATGGCCCCCGCACGGGTCAGCGGCGAGCGTTCCCGCAAGAGCGCCCGCCCGGCCTCGGTGCGCGGATCGCCGACGCGTCGCACCTCGTTCTCGTAGAAAGCGGCCCAGTAGGGAGGGGCCGTCGCCAGCATGGTCTCGAGGTTGCTGGGCCCCACGACGCTGACGGCGCAGCAGAACACCTCGG
This sequence comes from uncultured Alphaproteobacteria bacterium, assembly GCA_963758625.1. Lineage (GTDB taxonomy): Bacteria > Pseudomonadota > Alphaproteobacteria > Rhizobiales > Hyphomicrobiaceae > AWTP1-13. Next base: position 25,695 of record CAVWWJ010000022.1, read on the forward strand.
GTGTGAAGGCCGCGCCCACGAGGGCGGCATAGCCGCCGTAGGAGCCCCCCATGATGGCGACCCGCGCCGGCTCCGCGATGCCCTCCCGCACCGCCCAGGCGACCGCGTCGATGAGGTCGTCGTGCATCTTGCGGCCCCATTCCAGGTCGCCGGCGTTGAGGAACGCCTTGCCGAAGCCGGTCGAGCCGCGGAAGTTGACGGAGAGCACGGCATAACCGCGGTTCGCGAGCCACTGATGCTCCGAGTCGTAGCCGTAGCTGTCGCGGGCCCACGGCCCCCCGTGCACCGAGAGCACCATCGGCAGCGGGCGGGTCGGGCGCGGGCCCGTCTCGTTCGCGGGCAGCGTCACGTACGAGACGAGGTCGAGGCCGTCGCGCGAGCGCACGATGTGGCCGTGCATGGGGGCCAGCGTGTAGCGCTCGAGCTGCGGGCGCGCCGTGAACAGCCGCGTGAGACGGCGTGCGGGCCGGTCGAACAGCCAGTAGACGGCAGGCCGCTCGGGGCTGCCGGCGGCGATGGTCCAGCGCGTGCCGTCCTCGGTCTGGCTGACGATCTCGAAGTCGGCCTTGATCTCGGCCTCGAGCCAGCGCAGGTCGGCCCCCGTCTGCGGCTCGACGGCGATCCACTCGTGGCGCACGTATTCGGCCGTGACCGCCGTCACCTCCAGGCTGCGTGGGTCGACCAGCACGCCCTCGATATCGGCCTTGGCGTGCTCGGCCACCAGCGTCTGGGCCCCGGTCGCGAGGTCGACGCGGAACAGGGCGGCGCGGTCGCGTCCGATCGAGCTCGAGAAGTAGTAGGCCTTGCCGTCGGCCGTCAGGTGCTGCGGGCCGGTCGTGAAGCTGTCGGCGAAGGCGATGGTCAGCAGCGGCTCGAGGGTATCGAGCTTCTCGCCCCTGACGGCATAGACGATGTCGCCGCCGTCGGGCTGGCCGCGCGTCGCGAGGCGCGGAACGAGGTCGCGGTCGAGGAGCCAGCCGCTGATCTCGTCGCGGTTCTCGCGCACCAGACGCCGCTCGCCGGTGGCAAGGTCGACGTGCCACAGGTCGTGCCACCTGGCGTCGCGATCGTTGAGGCCGATGGCGATCAGATTGGGATGCTTCGGGGAGCCGCCGTAGAGCCGCGCGTTGACGCCGTCGAGCGGGGTGAGGTCGCGCTTGGCCCGCGTCTCGATGTCGATCGCGAACGCCCGGAAATTCTCGTTGCCCCCGATGTCGTCCAGGAAGACGATGGTGCGGCTGTCGTAGCTCCAGGAGTAGCGCTGCACGGGCCGCTCGGGGGAGCTGGTGACGGCGCGCGCCGCCGCGAGGTCACCCACCGGGGCGACGAACACGTTGAGGATGCCGTTGGCGGGAGCGAGCCAGCCGAGCCAGCGGCCGTCTGGGCTCAGCCGCACCGTCACGCGCTCCGGATTGCCGAACAAATCCGAGCGGGGCACGAGGGGCGGCAGCGCAGAGGCGCCGGGCTGTTGCGCCCAGGCGCCGTCGAAGGCCGACCGGCCGGCGCCGAACGCCAGGGCGAGCCCCATGAGGCCAACGTCGCGCCGGCTGGGGCCTTTACGAGGCAAAGAGGAGCTGGTGGTCATATGAATCCCCCATGATTCCCGATGAATTCCTGGTTCAAAGTCCGTCGGTCGACATCACGCCCGCTCTGGGCCGCTCTTTCACACCACCTGAGGGAGACGGATGCGGATGGAGTTGGTGCAATGCCGGGAGCCAGCCCGGAGGCACGGGAGCTCGGCGCTAGACCTGAATGTCGTTGCCATTGTGGCGCCTGAGGCTGAGGCGCCCCGCCGGGGCGGCGCCGCAAGGGCCGCCGCCAGGCCCGGGACATGCTCGGCTCCCTGCACCTGCATGCCCGAGTCGCGGAGATCGTCGCCGATCGGCTCGGAGCGGCCGCCGAGGTGCCGGGCGAGGAACGCCTCGGTGATGGCCGTATACGAGGCTGCAACGGGTCCGTCAGCGCCGCGCTGCAAGAGCTGCCTCCAGGCCGGGGACGTGCCCGGCGCCGTCCACCTGCAGCGTGGAGCCGTCGAGATCGCCGGCGGCGATCGGCTCGAAGCGGGGGCCGCCGAGGTGACGGTGGAGGAACGCCTCGATGATGGCCGCGGACGAGAGCTGGTTTGCCGGATGAAGGAAGCCGTGGCCTTCGTCGGGATAGATGACGTAGGTCACGGGCAGTCCTCGTGCCCGCACGGCCGCAACGATCTGATCGGATTCGGCCTGCTTCACGCGCGGGTCGTTGGCGCCTTGCAGCACGAGCAGCGGCCTCGAGATCGCCCCCGCCCGCGTCAGCGGCGAGCGCTCCTGGAGCAGCGCACGGCCAGCCTCGGTCCGCGGGTCGCCCACCCTTCGCGTGAAGTTCTCGTAAAACGATGCCCAGTACGGGGGAATGGTCGCCAGCAGCGTCTCGAGATTGCTGGGCCCGACGATGCTGACAGCGCAGCGAAAGGTCTCTGGCGTGAAGGTCGCACCGACAAGGGCAGCGTAGCCGCCGTAGGAACCCCCCATGATGGCGACCCGGTCGGGCTCGGCGATACCCTCTCGCGTGGCCCAGGCGACGGCGTCGACGAGGTCGTCGTGCATCTTGCGGCCCCATTCCAGATCGCCGGCGTTCACGAAGGCCTTGCCGAACCCGGTCGAGCCACGGAAGTTCACCGACAGCACCGCATAGCCCCGGTTTGCAAGCCACTGGTGGCGGGGATGGTAGCCGTGGGCATCGCGACTCCACGGTCCGCCGTGGACGGTCAGCACCGTCGGCAGCGGGCGCACCGGACGGGTGCCGCGCTCGCCCGCCGGCAGCGTCACGTACGAGACGAGGTCGAGACCGTCGCGCGAGCGCACGATGTGGCCGTGCATCGGAGCCAGCGTGTAGCGGGCGAGCTGCGGCCGTGCCGGCGAACAGCCGCGCGAGCCGGCGTTGGCTGCGATCGTAGAGATGATAGACGGTCGCCTGCTCGGGCCTGTCGCTGGCGACGATCCAGCGCGTGCCGTCCTGGGTCTGGCTCGCGATGGAGAAGTCAGCGTCGATCTCGCGCCCGATCGCGTCGAGGTCCGCGCCCACCGCCGGGTCGACGGCGATCCACTCCTGGCGCACGTGCTCGACGGCGACCGCCACCACCTCGCGGCTGCGCGGGTCGGACAGGGCGCCGTACCCGATGTCGGCCTTGTCGTGCTGGGCTACGAGAGCCCGAGCGCCGGTTGCGAGGTCCACCCGGAACAGGGCGGCGCGATCGCGCCCGATCGAGCTTCTGAGGTAATAGGCCTTGCCGTCGGATGTGAGATGCGACGGGCCCGTCGTCAGGACATCGGCAAAGGGAATGCTGAGCAGGGGCTCGAGCGTCTCCAGCCGCTGGCCCTTGACCGCATAGAGGATGGCGCCGCCATCGGGCGCGCTGCGCACGGCGAGGCGGGGCACGAGGTCCTGGTCGAGGACGTGGGAGCCGATCCTGTCCCGGTTCTCGCGTACGAGACGGCGCTCGCCCGAGGTGATGTCGACGTGCCAAACGTCGTGCCAGGCGGGATCGCGATCGTTGAGACCGACGGCGACGAGCCTCGGCTGCTCCGGCCTCAGGCCGAGGATGTTGGCCTTCACGCCGGCCAGCGGGGTCAAGTCGCGCCTGGCGAGTGTGGCGATGTCGACGGCGAACACGCGCGTATTCTCGTCGCCGCCCACATCGTCGACGAAGACGATCGTGCGGCTGTCGAAGCCCCACAAGAAGTACTGAATCGGGCGCCGCGCGGCGCTCGTTACGGCGCGCGCCGCGGGCAGGTCGTCGACCGGGGCAACGAAGACGTTGAGGACGCCGTTGGCCGGGGCAAGCCAGCCGAGCCAGCGCCCGTCGGGGCTCAGCTTCGGGCTGACGCGCTCCGGGTTGCCGAACAGCACCGAGCGCGGGATGAGCGGAGGCAGCTCCGGTGCGCCGGGGGATTGCGCGCAGGCGGCACCGAGGCCCGCCCGGCCCACGCCGAGCGCCGCCACGCCGAGAGCGACGCCCATGCGGCCGACATCGCGCCGGCTCGGGCCTTTACGAGAGGGGCTCCTGGTCATGGAATACCTCGCCTCGGTTTTTCCTCCAGGCAGCGTCACATCGGTTCTGGGCCCTTTTTTCACTACGCCCGTCGATGGGGCCGAGGCGACTGCGCTTGTCCGATATGGGCAAAAAAATGGGCCGCCTGGCAGCGCAACCCCTCTAAGACGTTCAACGCGGGCCGATCCGGGTGGACAGCGCGGATCAGCCCCACGGTCCCCGCTGCCCGTCGGGAGAGCTGCCCCAGGGGCCGGAGCTGCCGGGCGAGCCGGCGTCGGACCGGAGCGAGGGGTGCACGCGCGCGGCGCCTGGCCCGTGCTCGGCGGCGAGCTTCTCCAGCTCGGCGATGCGGTTCTCCGTATTGGGGTGGGTGGAGAACAGGTTGTCCATGCCCTGGCCGGTGAGCGGGTTGATGATGAAGAGATGCGCCGTGCCCGGCGCCGCCTCGGCCTGCTCGTTGGGAATGCCGCGCGCGTAATGCTCGATCTTGCGCAACGAGGAGGCAAGCCACAGCGGATTGCCGCAGATGAGGCCGCCGAGCCGGTCGGCCTGGTACTCGCGCGAGCGGCTGATGGCCATCTGCACCAGCATCGCGACCAGCGGAGCGAGGATGATGGTGACGATGACGCCGACCCAGCCCAGCGGGCTCGAGTTCTCGCGATTGCCGCCGAACAGCGTGCTGAACTGCAGGAACTGGGCGAGCATCGACACGGCGCCGCCGATCGACGCGGCCACCGCCATGGTCAGGGTGTCGTAGTTCTTGACGTGCGCCAGCTCGTGCGCCATGACGCCCGCCACCTCCTCCGGCGACATCATCTCGAGGAGGCCGGTGGAAGCGCACACCGCCGCGTTCCGCGGGTTGCGCCCGGTGGCGAACGCGTTCGGCTGCGGGTTGTTCATGATGTAGACGCGCGGCATCGGCAGCTCGGCCTTGGCCGCGAGGTCACGCACCATCTCGTAGAACTGACCGCCCGACTGCGCGTCGACCTCCTCGGCGCCGTACATGTTGAGCACCATCTTGTCGGACTGCCACAGGCTGAACATGTTCATGGCCAGCGCGATCACGAAGGCGATCACCATCCCGGTGACGCCCCCGATCAGCGCGCCCACGGCGACGAAAATGCCCGTCAGCAAGGCCAGCAAGAGGCCGGTCTTGGCGAAGTTCATCGGCATCGTTGTCGGTTCCCTCGGGACCCCTGTTGATTGCGGCGTGTCAGCCCTCGGCGGCTTCCCGCGTGGCTCCACTATATGGTGATGCGTTCACTCTTCGGCCAGTGCCTCGGAGCCCGCAACGGGGCGTCTTGTCGTCTGCGTGACAGCCAATGCTCTGCAGAAGCTGTAGTGTCTCCATCCCGGCACGCTGCGCGTGCAACCGGTGCGGTGCGGCCGCCTCCGGGCAATGGAGGCGGGGGCGGGCGGAGGGGTGCGGGCTCCGCCCAGCCCGGTGCCCGGCTATTTCTCCGGCGCCGCTGTCAGTGAGCCGCCCACGGCGGTGCGCCCGCCGTCGATGACGTACTGCGCGCCACTGACGTTGGCGGCGAGGTCCGAGCACAGGAACAGGACGACATTGGCGACCTCCTCGGCGGTGCCGTAGCGCCCGCTGGGCAGCCCCGCCTGGTAGCGGCGCGAGACGGCGCCCGGGTCCGACGGATTGATCTGGGCCTCGATCCTGTGGATCATGTCGGTGTCGATGGGGCCGGGGCACACCGCGTTGACGCGCACGCCCAGCCGCGCCACCTCGCCCGCTGCGGCCTTGGTAAGCCCGATCACCGCGTGCTTGGAGGCGACATAGGGCGACATGCCAGGTGTGCCCACGAGCCCCGCCACCGACGCGGTGTTGACCACCGCGCCGGAGCCCTGCGCCACCATGACGGGCAGCACGGCGCGCAGACCGAGGAACACGCCCCGCACGTTGACGGCGATCACCTCGTCGAACACCGCCACGTCCTGCTCCCCGATGGGTGCCACCTTGCCGACGACGCCGGCGTTGTTGAAGAAACAGTCGATGCGCCCGTAGGCGTCGAGCGCCGCCTTGACGTAGCCCTCCACGTCGGCGGGCCTGGTCACGTCCGCGGTCACCGCCCGCGCCTCTCCGCCCTGCTGGCGGATGCTGCCTGCCGTGGCCTCGGCGGCGGCGCCGTCGCGGTCGACCGCCACCACCTTGGCGCCGCGTCCGGCGAAGCCGAGCGACGTCTGCCGCCCGATGCCGTTGCCCGCGCCCGTGACGACGGCAACCTTGCCCGCAAAATCCATCGGCGTCCTCCGGTCGTTGGAATTCGCAGGCACGTTAGCATGAGTTGCATGGCGCGCCAGCCGTAGCCGGATTCGGCGGCGCCTGTCGCATGCGCGACATCCAGGGCGTTCGGAGTGCGGTAAGACTGCCTCTGGCGGGGAGTGCGGGGCGCCTCGTTCTGAGGAGGCGCAGATGGGCGGGGCACACTGCGGGTGCGGGGCTCCGCCCATCCTCCGACGGGGTCAGACCCTGCGGGTCTGACCTCAGGCGTGGCGGCAGTAGGCAGTAGGCAAACGACGCATCGCCTGTTGCTATAGCTGGCAGCAGCTAGACAAATTCGCCGACGACTGCCTTATTGCCCTACTGCCTTACTGCCCTATTCCCTTCCCCGAGGGTGTCGATGCCGCGTAGCGACCCGTTGCGGCGGCGCCGGGTTTGGCCGCGCCTGCTGCTGTTCGTGCTGATCGCGGCGGGCACGGCCCTCGCCTTCCGCCAGGGCCTGGTGGCCCCGTTCGTCAATCCGCTGCCCCTCCTCGACCTGGCGACGCCGCGGCCGTGGCTCGTCGACTGGCGCCTCGCCAGCATCAAGTACTACCCCAGCGTGTGCGCGCGCACGCTCAAAGCCCCGCACATCGAAGCCGAGCCCATCGCCGACCGCCCGATCAGGGACGGCTGCGGCTGGTCGAACAGCGTGCGCCTCTACACGGCCGGCGGCGTGCGCGCCTCGTTCGGGCAGGTCACCTGCGAGACGGCCGTGGCGCTGGCCCTGTGGCTGGAGCACGAGGTGCAGCCCGCCGCGATGGAGATCCTGGGCCAGAAGGTGACGGCGCTCGTGAGCTGGGGCAGCTATGCCTGCCGCAACATCGTCGGCAACCGTTCCTGGAGCTGGCGGCGCAGCCAGCACGCCACCGCCAACGCGGTCGACATCGGCGGCTTCACGCTCGCCGACGGCCGCAACATCACCGTGCGCAGCCACTGGAAGAGCGAGGGCGCAGAGGGCCGCTTCCTGCGCGCGGTGCACGCGCGCGCCTGTCCCTACTTCCGCGTCGCTCTGGGGCCCGACTTCAATGCGGCCCACCACAACCACTTCCACCTCGACCGCGGCCCCTACTCGCGCTGCCGGTGAGAGGCCGACCCGTCATCCGTGAGGCAGGCTGCCACTCGACTGGCGAGGTCCCGGATAGCTGGCCACCGGCGTCCGCCGACCCGCAGCGGATGAAACAACTCCCCCACCACAGCCGCGACCGGATTCCCCTCCCCTTGCGGGGAGGGGTTAGGGGTGGGGGTACGTCCCGACATCTCGAGGTTTGCGCTTCCCACCCGCACGTCGGGCCGGGGCGCCTCGGTCCCCTCCCCGCAAGGGGGAGGGGACGACTGTGGCGCGCTCCTCGCTCAATCTCGGGCTCCAGTTTCTTTGTAGCTTCGGGCTGTGGCCTCAGCACGGGCTCTACGCTTCACGCACCGGCGGAGTGCAGATGACAGGCGACGGCGCGACCGCCGCCGAGGTCGGCAAGAGGTGGATCGATTGTCTTGCATTTCTCCATGGCCTTGGGGCAGCGGGGGTGGAAGCGGCAACCGGGCGGCGGGCGCACGGCGCTCGGCACCTCGCCCTTGATGATTGCGCGCGGGCGGCGCGCCTCCACCTCGGGGTCGGCGACGGGCACGGCCGCCAGGAGCGCCTCCGTGTAGGGGTGAAGCGGCCGCTTGTAGAGATCGTCGCGTCCGGCGAGCTCCACGATGCGGCCGAGATACATGACGGCGATGCGGTCGGAGATGTGGCGGACGACGGCGAGGTCGTGCGCGATGAAGATATAGGTGAGCGCCAGGCGCTCCTGCAGGTCCATGAACAGGTTGACCACCTGCGCCTGGATGGAGACGTCGAGCGCCGACACCGGCTCGTCGCAAATCAGCAGGCTGGGTTCCAGCGCCAGGGCTCGCGCGATGCCGATGCGCTGGCGCTGCCCGCCGGAGAACTCGTGCGGGTAGCGCTCGGCCATGTCGGGCAGCAGGCCGACCATTGCCATCAGCTCGTCGACCCGTTCTCGATGGGCCGCTTCATCTCCCGCCAAGCCGTGGATGCGCAGCGGCTCGCCGACAATACTGCGTACCTTCATGCGCGGGTTCAGGGAGCCGTAGGGGTCCTGGTAGACCATCTGCATACGGCGGCGCACGGGGCGCATGCGCGCCTTGTCGAAGCCGGTGATGTCGCGGCCCTCGAACAGGATGCGCCCGGCCGTCGGCTCCAGCATCCGCAGCACGGCGAGCCCGGTGGTGGACTTGCCGCAGCCGCTCTCGCCCACGAGCCCCAGGGTGTCGCCGCGCCTCAGGCTGAAGCTCACGCCGTCGACGGCCTTGATGGTGCCGACCTGGCGGCGGATCACGGCGCCCTTCAGCAGCGGGAAATGCACTTTGAGGTCATCGACGCGCAGGGTCTCCTCCGGTTGCGGAGAAGATGCCGGTCCCGCGAGCGGAGCGGCGCCGTTAGGCCGGGACATCATTGAAGCAGGCCCTGAGATGGTTGTCGGCGACGCGCACGAGCGGCGGACGGCTGGCGTGGCAAACCTCGCTGGCGATGCGGCAGCGGGGCGAGAAGGCGCAGCCGGGAGGGAGCTGCGCGAGATCGGGCGGCTGGCCCTCGATCGGCACCAGGGGCCGTCCCGCATCGCTGTCGAGGCGCGGGATGGAGGCCATCAGGCCCACCGTGTAGGGATGGCGCGGTCGCTTGTAGAGCTCGATCGCCGGTGCTGTCTCTACGATGCGCCCGGCGTACATCACCGCCACCCGGTCGGCGTAGCGCGCCACGATGCCGAGATCGTGGGTGATCAGGAGGAGCGAGGAACCCGTCTCGCGGGTGAGCTCCTTCAGGAGGTCGAGGATCTGCGCCTGTACTGTCACGTCGAGGGCCGTCGTCGGCTCGTCGGCGATGATGAGGCGCGGCTGGCAGGCGAGCGCCATCGCGATCATCACGCGCTGGCGCATGCCGCCGGAGTATTGATGCGGATAGGAGGCGAGCCTGCTTGCCGCATCAGGAATGCGCACCCTGCCGAGCAGGTCCTTGGCCTGCTCCAGCGCCTTGGCCCACGGGGAGCCGCGATGCAGGTTGAGCGGCTCGGCGACCTGCATGCCGACGGTCAGTGCCGGGTTCAGCGACGACATCGGCTCCTGGAAGATCATGGCGATGGCGTTGCCGCGAATGGCGCGCATGGCGGCGTCGTCGAGCTTGAAGAGGTCTGCGCCCTCGAAGATGACCTCGCCGCCTTCGATGCGGCCCGGCGGCGAGGGGATCAGCCGCATGATGGACAGCGCCGTCACGCTCTTGCCCGACCCCCAACTCGCCGACGATGGCGACGGTCTCGCCCGGGTCGATATCGAAGGAAACGTCATCGACCGCGGTGAGCCGGCCGCGCTCGGTGTTGAAGCGCGTCGTCAGGTTGCGGACCTGCAGGAGGGGTTGGGGCATGGCTGGGGAGCCCTTGCACCGGCGGGTCGGCACCCGCCGGCGTCGGGCGCTGCCGTTAGTACCCCATCTTCTTCTTGAGAGCTTGGTCGAGCCATATGCGAGCATAGATCGGACCGGTGCGCGTGGCGCCGACCCTCAGCTCGCCGCCGTAGTTCATGACCCAGGGCCACCAGGCCGAATACACGTAGGGCGTCGGCAGCCAGAGGTGGGGCGCCTTGTCCAGGATCTCCCGCGTCATCGCTTTCAGCATGATCTGGCGCTTGCCCTCGTCGCGCTCGCGATAGACCTCCTCCATCCTCTTGTCGTAGGCGGGGTCGGACCAGATCGAGGGGTTCCACGTCTGCCCACTGACGAAGGTGCTGCGGATGGTCGCGGTCGGGTTCGTGTGACCCTTGCTCAACATGTAGCCCGCCGCATGCTTCTTGGATGTCATGGCAGACAGGAACGCGCCGTACTCCAGGGGCTGGATCTCGATCTTGACGCCGACCTTGTCCAGATAGGCCGCAACCAGCGGCAGCAGGTCCATGTGATCCGGAGAGCAGGAGCACACCTGCACTTTGAAGGAGAAGCCGTTCGGATAGCCGGCCTCGGCCAGCAGCTGCTTGGCTTTCGCGGGGTTATAGGTGAAGAGCTCCTTGACGCTGTCGGGCATCGCCTCGAGCGGCTCGTAGTAGCCGGCGAAGTCGAGATGCTGGGGATAGCCGAGGATCTCGGCGTTTTCGTTGTAATAGGCGCTCACGATCTCCTGCTTGTTGACCGCCATGTTGAGCGCGCGGCGCACGCGGATGTCGTCGAACGGCTTGGTGTCGACGCGCATGGCTATGAACTGGCCGAGCGTGGACAGCGACTTGTTCCACTTGAGATGCGGCGCGTTCTTCTTCAGCTCGTCCACGTTCTGCCAGCGGATGGCCTCCAGGATGTCGAGCTTGCCCGTCCTGAGCGCGGTGATGAAGGTCGCCTCATCCTTGATGGTGCGGTAGACGACCTTGTCGAGGAACGGCAGCTTGTACTCGGTGCCGTTGATCTTCTCCTTGTCCCAGTAGATCGGGTTCTTCGTGTAGGTGTTGGAGTTGCCCGTTACGAAATCGGACAGCACGAAGGGGCCGGTGCCGTTGGCATTCTTCCAATTGGCGGCGCCGGCATCCACCACCTCCTTGGGCACGATTGCGGAGTAGTAGCCCCAGCCGAAGCGGTAGTCCCACTCGGCGTTGTACTCCTTGAACTGGAAGACGACTGTGTGTGTGTCGGCAGCGTGCACCTTTTCGATGTGGTCGAAGTAGGTCGGGATCTTCTTCGGGCTGTTGGCGATGCGCGTGTAGCTGAAGACCACGTCATCGGCGACGAGCTCGCGGGATTTCATGACGCCCGGCTTCTCCGGATACATGATGCCCCTGCGCAGCTTGACCTCGACGCGCAGCGGGTTCTCCTTGAGCTCCCAGCTTTCCGCCAACTCGCCGCGCAAGGCACCGCTCGGGAGCCAAGCATCGAGGGTGAAGCGGTATTTGCCGCCGTTCCTGACCGCTTTCGAAAGATCGCCGGCGAAGAGCTGCTCGTAGATCTGGCCGGCGTCATGATTGAGCTTCCAGCTCCAGTCGGCGTTGTCCCACGACAACGCGGTGAGCGTAACGAAATAGGTGCCCACCTCGAGCGTGCCGCCGTACTGCGGCTTGACATCGGCTCTGGCGGTGCTCGCACCGAGCACAAACGCCAGGCCCACAGCTCCTGCGGACAGCGTTGCGCTCAGCTTGCCTCTCCTGGTCATGTGCTCCTCCTCTTAGTCCTTGCGGTCGTATCCACCGTCACGCTCTTGTCCGGCCCTACTCGCCGAAGATGGCCACCGGGCTGTTGGCGTCAGTACCCCATTTTCCTCTTTAGCTCCTGGTCGAGCCAGATGCGCGCGTAGATCGGGCCCGGCCGCACCGCTCCGGCGCGGAGCTCGCCGTTGTAGTTGCGCACCCACGGCCACCAAGCCGTGTAGATGTAGGGCGTGGGCAGCCAGAGGTAGGGGGACTTCTCCAGGATCTCGCGCGTGAGCGCCTTGAGCATGGCCTGTCTCTTGCCCTCGTCGCGCTCGGCGTAGACCTCGTCCATGCGCTTGTCGAATACGGGGTCGGACCAGCCCGACGGGTTCCACTGCTGTCCGGTGGTGAAGCTGCTGCGGATGCTCGCGGTGGGATTGGTGTGGCCGCGATTTATGAAGTAGCCCGGCGCCAGCTTCCGCGAGGTCATGGCCGAGAGGAAAGCGCCGTACTCCATGGGCTGGATCTCGACCTTGACGCCGACCTTCTCGAGGTAAGCGGCGACCAGCGGCAGCAGGTCCATGTGGTCCGGGTTGCAGGAGCACACCTGCACCTTGAAGGAGAAGCCGTTCGGGTAGCCGGCTTCCGCCAGCAGCTGCTTGGCCTTCGCCGGGTTATAGGTGAAGAGCTCCTTCACGCTGTCGGGCATCGCCTCCAGCGACTCGTAGTAGCCGATGTAGTCGGGATGCATCGGGTAGCCGAACAGCTCGGCGTTGCCGTTGTAGTAGGCGCTGACGATCTCCTGCTTGTTGACCGCCATGTTGAGCGCCTGGCGCACGCGGATGTCGTCGAACGGCTTGGTGTCGATGCGCATCGACATGAACTGGCCCGCCATGCTGAGCCAGCGCGACCACTGCAGCTGCGGCGCGCTCTTCTTCAGCTCCTCGACGTTCTGCCAGCGTATGGCCTCGAGGATATCGAGCTTGCCGGTGCGCAGCGCCGTGACGAAGGTCGCCTCGTCCTTGATGGTGCGATAGACCACCTTATCGAGGAACGGCAGCTTGTACTCCGTGCCGTTGATCTTGTCCTTGTCCCAGTAGATCGGGTTCTTCGTGTAGGTGTTGGAGTTGCCCGAGACGAAATCGGTCAACAGGAACGGGCCGGTACCGCTGATGTTCTTCCAGTCGGCGGCGCCCGCGTCGACCACCTCCTTGGGGTAGATGGCGGAGAAATAGCCGTAGCCGAACCGGTAGTCCCACTCGGCAAAGAAGTCCTTGAACGTGAACACCACCGTGTGCCTGTCGGTCGCCTCCACCTTGGCCACATGGTCGAAGTAGCCCTTGATCTTGCGCGGGCTCTTGTCGAGCCGGTGGTAGCTGAAGACCACGTCCTCGGCAGTGAACTCGCGCGATTTCATCACGCCGGGCTTCTCCGGGAACATGATGCCCTTGCGCAACCTGATCTCGACGCGCAGCGGGTTCTCCTTCCACTCCCAGCTCTCCGCGAGCTCGCCGCGGATGGCATCCGACGGCAGCCAGGCATCGGCGTAGAATGGATGCTTGCCGCCGCGCCCCCTGCTCTTGGTCAGGTCGGCGGCAAACAGCTGCTCGTAGACCTGGCCGGCGTCGTGGTTGAGCTTCCAGTTCCAGTCCTGGGCGTCGAAGGACAGCGCGGAGAGGGTGACGTAGACCGTGCCGACCTCCAGCGTGCCGCCGTAGCGCGGCGTGGTGTCGGCGTTCGCGGCGCCGAAGCCGAGCATGATGGCCGCACCAAGCGTGGCCGCCCGCAGTGTTGCCTCGATGCTACCTTTTCCGAACATCTCCTCCTCCTCCCTGCCCTCTTTCGACTTTGCTAGCGAAGCTAGCGCGATCCCCGCATGCGCGGATCGAAGAGGTCGCGCAGCGCATCGCCGAACATGTTGGTGGCGTAGACGACGACGGTGAGGCACAGGCCCGGCGCCAGCGCCAGCCACGGCCCCTGGAACATGAAAGTGCGGCCGCTGCCCGACAGCATGCCGCCCCAGGTCGGGGCCGGCGGCGGCACGCCGAGGCCCAGGAACGACAGCCCCGACTCGGCCAGGATCACGAAGGCCACGCGGGTGGTGAACAGCACGATGATGGGCGGCATGACGTTGGGCAGGATGTGGCGCCACAGGATCCAAGGGGTGGAGGCGCCGGTCGACTGCGCGGCGTGCACGTACATGTTCTCGCGCACCGAGACCACGGCAGAGCGGATGATGCGCGAGCCGGCGATGCCGAGCAGCAGACCAAGCGTGACGATGATCTGCGGCATGCCGGGGCCGACGACCGACACCACCACGATGAGGACGATGAGGTCGGGGAAGCTCTGCCAGGCATCGACGAAGCGTTGCAGGATCATGTCGACCTTGCCGCCGAGATACCCCGTGATGATGCCGAGAAACACGGAGATGAAGGTGGCGAGGCCGGCGGCGCAGAAGCCGATGATGACGGAGAGCTGGGCGCCGTAGAGGCAGCGCGAGAGCATGTCGCGGCCGAGGTTGTCGGTGCCGAACGGAAACGCCGACGACGGCGGCTTGAGGCGGTTGATCGGATTGATCTCATTCGCCCCATAGGGCGCAAGAAAGTCCGCGAGTAACCCGCACAGCAGGAACAGGATGAACACCACGCCGCCGGCTGCCCCCAGGGGCTTCTCGCGAAACAGCCGGCCGAGGAAATGCCATATCGGCCCACGGCTGCGACGCCGGGCGAGGGCTCTAGGCTCGGCGGCAACGGTCATCAGCGGTACCTCACCTTGGGATCGAGCAGGCCGTAGGTGAGATCGACCACGAGGTTGATGAGCATCACCGCCACCCCCACGAGCAGGAACACGCCGGTGATGATCGGATAGTCGCGCTGGTACACGGCATCGAGCAACAGCAGCCCCATGCCGGGGATAACGAAGATCTGCTCCATGATGACGGCGCCGCCGATCAGCAGCGGCGCCTGGATGCCGATCAGCGTCACGACCGGGATGAGCGCGTTGCGCAGCGCGTGGCGGGCGACGACCAGCTTCTCGCTGAGCCCCTTGGCCCAGGCCGTGCGGATGTAGTCCTGGCGCAGCACCTCCAGCATCATGGTGCGGGTCAGGCGCATGGTGACCGCCGACAGCGAGGTGCCCAGGATGATGGCCGGCACGATCAGGTGTGCGAGGTTCCCCAGAGGGTCCTCGCGGAACGGCACGAACATCATGCGCGGCGACCAACCCCACCAGATCGAGGGGAACACCATGATCATGGTGCCCATCCAGAAGCTCGGGACAGCCAGCATGAGAATGGAGAAGGAGCGGCCGATGTAGTCGCCGGCCGTGTCCTGGCGCATGGCCGAGTAGGCGCCGATCGGAATGGCGACGATGAGGGCGACGATGAGCGCCATCAGCCCGAGCTGGAAAGTTACGGGCAGGCGCGCCGTCAGCAGCTCCGCAACCGGGGTGTTCTGCCACAGCGAGCGGCCGAAGTCGCCGTGGAGCAGGATGCCGCCCGCCCAGTGCAGGTACTGCTCCCACATCGGCTTGTCGAGGCCGAGCGCCGAGATGAGCTGGTCGCGGCTCATCTTGTCGGCCGAGATGTCGTTCTGGCTGAGCATGAGGTCGATGACGCTGCCCGGCATCAGGCGCACCGTCACGAACACGATCAGGCTGGCAAAGAACAGCGTCGGGATCAGCGCCAGCAGGCGGCGCACGATGTAGGATTGCATGGGGCCTCTGGTGGGCTGTTTCCTCCCAAGGCTCCAGCAGACTACGAAAAAGGCCGCAGCGCAACTGTTGTCGGACAATCGGACCAGGCGCACCGACTTTGGCGAACGGCGAGCGGGGACCGCCACGGCCCTCGTGGATGGTCGAGGGCGACGGGGAGAGGGAAGCGCCCGCGCCTGTTGCGCACGGATTCCCAGGGCGCGCGCGGTCAGGCGCGGCCGGGCTTCACCTTTACGCCCGGCGCCGCGCGCTCGTAGATCACGCTGCGGCGGAAGCGGTAGAGGCGCGCGGGCCGGCCGCCCGTGCGCAGACGCTGCTCGCCGGTCGGCTCCACCAGGCCGCAGCTCTCGATCAGGCGGCGAAAGTTCTGCTTGTGCAGATTGGGCCCGAGGATCGCCTCCACCGCCTTCTGCAGCTCGAACAGGGTGAACTCGTCGGGCATCAGCTCGAACACCACGGGGCGGTATTTGACGGCGCGCCTCAGCTCGCCGACGGCGCGCGCCAGCACCGCGGTCTGGTCGCCGAGCACGGCGTGGGTGAGCCTCGGCCACGGCCGCCTGGTGCCGGCCTCGGGCGCCGCCGGCCCGGCGAGCCCTGCCTCCTGCAGCAGCTCCCAGCGCTCGAGCACCTTCTCCTCGTCCCAGCCGCCGCCGATCGCGCTGCCGAACGCCATGCGCAGGCGCTGGCTGCGGTCCGCGGGCGAGCGCGCCGCGCACGGTGGCGCCGGCTGGGCGGCCCAGGCTTCGAGGCGCGCGTAGAGCTCGTCGAGGCACTCGGGCCTGCCGTAGCGCCAGTCCTCCCAGGGGAAGAAGGCGTACCAGCTGCGCCAGGTTGCCTGCGTCCTGTCATTGCACTGGCGCGGGCAAACGAGCGCCAGGTAGCTGACGCACAGGGTGGGTTGAGCCGGGTCCGGCCCGCCGCCGTCGGCGAGCGTGCAGAGCTGCTGCAGGGAGCGCGTCTCCACACCGGCCTGTGCCTGCGCCCACACGCGCACACCGGCCTCCAGCGTGCGGTGCTCGCCGGGGCGGAACGGGCCGCAGGGCAGCTGCTCCTCGCCCGCGCGTTGCGCCGGAACCACCGCCACGACCGGATCGGCGCCGCGTACCGATAAGATCACGGCACCGACGCTGACAGCCATCGCCTCGCCCGCCTGATAGGCCCGGGGCGCGGTGCGTGTGACCGCACTCGCCGCGCCTGCGCCGTGTCGCTCCGCTGTGTGTCGCCCCGGTGTTGTCATACCAAGCCTCTGGCGGCTCTGGGGAATTCCTCAGGTTGGCGCTACCGCGCGATCATGGCAATTTTCGGCCGTAGATTGCCGGTCGGCTCTCCTTCGCGGCGCGAATCGAGCCGCGCGCGCAGCAGGTCCCCCGCCTCACCTGAAGGCGATCCCCGGCGTTGCGGTGCACTGGGTACCCGCCTGCGCGGGAATGACGGCCTCAGCGGCGGCGCAGCGCGGAGAGGTCTGCCGGGAGGGAGAAGGGGTGCGCCTCGCTGGCGACAAGGCCCCGGCCGATCGATTCGACGGCCGCCATCATGCGCCCGGTGCGCCCCAGCGCCGCATCCGCGAGCCGAACGATCAGGCGATTGGGATAGGCGGTGGGCGAGGCCTCGCGCAGCAGTCGTGCGATCGTGTACTCGGGGACCTCGGGGTTCAAGGCGCAGAGCGTGACGAAGGCGGCCGCCGTGGAGCGGCTGATGCCCGCCCAGCAGTGGATGACCGCCGGTCCGCGCCCGCCCCAGCCGAGCGCGAAGCCGATGAGATCGGCGACGTGCCCTGCGTTCGGGGCGATATATCCCGGCATCGGCTGTGCGATGTCGTTGAGGTGCAGGCGCACGTGGCTTGCCGGCTCGATCGCCGCCGGCGTCTCCACCGCGATCGAGTCTTGCAGGCAGGTGAGGAGATGCAGGGCGCGCGCGAGCTGGCAACCACCTGGGGCACCGCGCTCAGCGGGCAGACGTGGATGCGGCCGTCCATCACCAATGAAGGCGCGGCATCGTTCTTATGGACGGCGTCGTCCTTCTGGAGAGAGAGGGGTCTGCTCATGAAGCACCCGGGATGTCCTGCCCGACTCCTAATAGCAGTTTGTGCCAGGACCACGACAAGCCTATTTACCCGCCAGGTCACCAAATCGTTGAAGAAACGCTGTCTGTGCCACCCTGCTGGATCGGCCGAGAGCCGTTCCAGGACCCGGCACAGCTGCGCGGGAAGCGCGGGCGGCGCACCGAAGAAGCGGCACGCCTCCTCCTCGCCGAAGCCCGCGAGCCCGGTCGCCTCGTAGTAGGCGGCGATGCGGTCGGCCTGCTTGATGCCGGCGCCGACCGGGGCCGGCAGCGCCGGCGGGCAGGCCGAAGCGCCGGTAGATGGCCTCGAGGAGGCGCAGCTCGAAGGCCTTGTAGTCGAGGCCGACGGCGGCCTTGAACGGGCTGATGAGGTCGCCGATCACGTATTCCGGCGCGTCGTGCAGCAGGGCCGCCAGCAGCCAGCGCCGCTCGGCGGCCGGCGCAAGGGCGGCGGCGATGTCGGTCACCAGCAGCGCGTGCTGGGCCACCGAGAACGCGTGGTCGCCCAGCGTCTGCCCGTTCCAGCGCGCGACGCGGGCGAGCCCGTGCGCGATGTCCTCGATCTCGATGTCGGCGGGCGAGGGATCGAGCAGGTCCAGGCGCCGGCCCGACAGCATGCGCTGCCAGGCGCGCGGGGGCTGCGCCGTGCTCATGGTCCGGGAGTTCGACGCTCGGCTGTGTCATGCCCGCGCAGGCACCCCCGGGGCCTTGAAAGTCCTCTGCAGCCTGGCGCACGGCTCGTAGCGGAAGCAACCTGTGAGGTGATCGTTGACCATCCCGACCGCCTGCATGAAGGCATAGATGGTGGTGGGCCCGACGAAGCGGAAGCCTTCGGCGAGCAGCGCCTTGGAGACGGCCTTGGAGACGGGCGTCGGCGGACGGCACGGACTTGAACGAGTGGTGCTGGTTGATCAGCGGCCGGCCGTCGACGAAGCCCCCACAGGAAGGCCGCGAGCCCCGTGCGCTCCTGCAGCTTCAGCAGGGCGCGGGCGTTGTCGATGGTGGCCTCGATCTTGAGCTTGTTGCGCACGATGCCGGCATCGGCCATCAGCCGCGCCACGTCCTTGGCGCCGTAGCGCGCGATGCGGGCCGCATCGAAGCCGTGGAAGGCCGTTGCGGAAGTTCTCCCGCTTCTTGAGGATGGTGAGCCAGGAGAGCCCCGCCTGGAAGCCTTCGAGCACCAGCTTCTCGAACATCTGCCGTGTCGTCGGTCTTGGGTACCCCCCATTCCTCGTCGTGGTAGCGCGCATAGAGCGGGTCGGCAATGCCGGCCCAGGGACAGCGCGTGGTCTCCGCTTGGCTTTGGATCATGTCGCTCCTGAAGCTGGCGCCGCCTCGACCTCGAAGGTGGCCCAGGCGGGCTTCCTCAGCGAGATGCGGATGCCGTCGGCGAGCAGCGTCCTGGCCCTTGGCGCTGGCCTCGGCGGCACGGTCGAGACGGACGAGGGCGAGCCCGCGCGCACCCGCGACCGAGCCGATGCTGCCGATCTCCGCCTCGCCCACCATGATCGGGGCGCCGGACCGCAGCGGCGCCTCGGCCTCGACGGGCACGACGCGCTTGCGCACGGTGCCCTTGTGCTTCATGCGCGCCACCACCTCCTGGCCGATGAAGCAGCCCTTGGCGAACGACACGCCGTTCAGCACATCGAGATCGGCCTCGTGCGGGAAGGTGTCGCCGATGGGGTAGTCCTTGCCCGCCTCCGGTACGCCCAGCGCGATGCGGTGGGCGTGATAGGCCTCGGTGGCGACCCACTCGGCGTCGCGTTCCAGATCGCCCGGATCGGCGGCGAAGCCGGGCGGTCTCGGCGCCAGCACGCGCGCGCCCATCTCGGAGAGGCGCGGGTCCTCGTAGATGGTGCGCTCGTGGCTGGCGGGCAGCAGGCCGCCCCAGGCCGCCGCCACCTCGTATGCGGCCGACACGTTCTCGGCCTCCACTTTGGCGCGCAGCATGAACATCTTGAGGCGCTTGACGAGGCCGTCGGCCAGGTCCCGGCCGGTCTCCAGGAGGAAGCCGCCGTCAAGTCGAAGGCTTGCCTCCGGGTCATGTCGAAGACATGCCTCCGGCATGGGGGCCTTCACGACGAAGAACTCGAACAGCATCTTGCCTTGCGACGTCAGCAGAGCCGAGTGCACCGCCGCCTGCTTCGCGAGCGCCTCGAGGTCCGCGGTGATGCTGCCATTGAGGAACGTTTCGGCATCGGGACCGGCAACGCGCACCACGCCGCGGTCGGGAAGGAGCGCCATCTTCGCGAGGGGCATGTCGGTTTCCTTACAATTGGCTCTGGCGGGCGCGGAGATCGTGCTCTACCTCCTTGGCGAAGAAGTAAGCGCGCCGCGCCTGCGAGGCAAGCGCAAGGAGCGTGCCAGGAGGGGTCAGACCCTGCGGGTCTGACCCCATGGCAGTGGGCAACAGGCAGGACGTCGCATGAAGCTCAATCTGTGTTCCATCGATCCGCGCCTGGATGCGGCCTGGCGCAAGGCTTGTGACGGTCTCGATTTCGTCTCCTTTCACTTCGGGTCGATCCTCGACGCTGGAGCCGATGCGGTGGTGAGCCCGGCAAACAGCTTCGGCTTCATGGATGGAGGTCTCGATGCGGTCTATCTCAGCTATTTCCCCGGCGACATACAAATGCGCGTTCGCCGCCAGATCTTCGACCACCATGCCGGAGAGTTGCTCGTCGGCACGGCCGACATCGTGGAGACCGGTCATGACGCGATCCCCTTTCTAATCGCGGCGCCGACCATGCGGGTGCCCATGGTACTCAAGGACTCTGTGAATGCCTATCTCGCGGCGCGCGCCGTTTTTCTCCTGGTACGGGATGGAGTGTTCAGGTCGGGACCGCATGCGGGCAAGCCCATCTCAGGGCATGTAGGCACGGTTGCGATGCCCGGCCTCGGAACCGGTGTGGGAAGGATCGCTCCTGACACGTGCGCCCGCCAAGTGCGGGCTGCTATCGACGAGATCTTGCTCGGGGGCTATCGGATGCCTCAATCCTGGGCTGAGGCAAGCGAGCGGCACCAGCTGCTGTACACGAACCGCCCCGTTCGGTTGCAGTACTGAGAATTGTCAGACCAGCAGGGTCTGACCCCATCGGGACCGCAGGCCTCTTCGATCGCTCTCGATCAGATAGCCTTGTACCACAGGAGCTGAATTTCCTGCGGGAGATCGGGGTAGGCGAAGCGATGGATGCCGCCCAGAGTGCATCCTTGTCGGGCGTAGAAGCGGCACGCGGCCACATTGACGTTCTGTGTCTCGACTTTCAATTGCGTGCACCCCTGCGCTCTCGCCCATGCCTCGGCCGCTACAAACAGCGCCGCGCCGACGCCATGGCCGCGAAGGTCGGGTGCCACCCGAACATCCCAGATCACGGCCAGGTCCTGGCGCCCCTCCAGCATGTCCAGGCCTTCCGTCCTGATGGCGACCACGACCCCGCCGGCTCTTCGGCCATCGATCCAGGCCGAATGGAGGCTCCAGTTTGCGGTGTCGAAGCATCGGCCCCAATCGGAGGGTCGATTTCCATCAGTGCTGTCGTAGTCCTTCACATACGGCGCTTCGACTTCGCGTTCGCGCAGCACAAGGCCACCGAGGCCGCCGTCGGCGACCGTAAGATCGAGCACCGATCGAACCTCGAACGCGATGGAGATTTGCCCGTGCACAGGAAGACGATCCATCTCCTCGTGGATTACCTCGATATTCACGGCGGGTCGGCCTCCAAAGGTCATCTCGTCAGAAATGCCAGCAGCGGTCTCCGCACGACGGCGGGACTGGCGCGCGCGCCGCTTGCAGCGGATCGCTGTTCGCGATAGGGCAACGGCGTGTCAATGGCTCTGTCGAACGTGACATCGATGACCACCGATAACCGCCCCTACGATCTCCTCCTCCGCGGCGGCACCGTCGTCAACCATGACGGCCGGGGGGAGCGCGACATCGGCATCCGTGAAGGGCGCATCGCGGCGCTGGGCGACCTGGCCGGGGCCGCGGCTGCCGAGGTGATCGACGCCAACGGGCTCACCATCCTGCCCGGCGTGATCGACACGCAGGTGCACTTCCGCGAGCCCGGGCTGGAGCACAAGGAGGATCTGGAGACGGGCAGCCGCGCTGCCGTCATGGGCGGCGTGACGGCCGTGTTCGAGATGCCCAACACCAGGCCGCTGACGGTGACGGCCGAGACGCTGGCCGACAAGGTGCGGCGCGCGCGGCATCGCATGCTCTGCGACTTCGCCTTCTTCGTCGGCGGCACGCGCGAGACCATCGGCGACATTCCGGCGCTGGAGCGGCAGGAGGGCTCGGCCGGCATCAAGGTGTTCATGGGCTCCTCCACCGGCGATCTGCTGGTCGACGACGAGCCTTCGCTCGACGGCATCGTGGCCCGCATCTCGCGCCGCGCCGCCTTCCATGCCGAGGACGAGGCGCGGCTGAAGGCCCGTGCCGGGTTGAGGCGGCCAGGCGATCCCACCTCCCATCCGGTGTGGCGCGACGAGGAGGCGGCGCTGATCGCCACGCGGCGGCTGGTGCGGCTCGCGGAGAAGCACGCCAGGCGCGTGCACGTGCTGCACGTCTCGACGGCGGACGAGATGGCGTTCCTCGCCCACCACAAGGACTGGGCGAGCGTGGAGGTCACGCCGCACCACCTCACGCTGGCGGCGCCCGAGTGCTACGAGCGCCTCGGCACCTACGCGCAGATGAACCCGCCCGTGCGCGACGTGCGCCACCGCGCTGCCCTGTGGGCGGCGCTGGCCGCCGGCGTCGTGGACGTGCTGGGTTCCGACCACGCGCCGCACGCGCGCGAGGAGAAGGACCAGCCCTACCCCGAGAGCCACTCCGGCATGCCGGGCGTGCAGACGCTGGTGCCCATCATGCTCGACCACGTCAACGCCGGCCGGCTCACTTTGGAGCGCTTCGTCGATCTCACCAGCGCCGGACCGCAGCGCCTGTTCGGCATCCAGGGCAAGGGCCGCATCGCGGTCGGCTGGGACGCGGACCTCACGGTGGTGGACCTGAAACGGCGCCAGGCCATCGCCAACAGCTGGATCGCATCGCGTTGCGGCTGGACCCCCTACGACGGGATCAGCGTCACCGGCTGGCCGGTCGGCACTATCGTCCGGGGGCATCGGGTGATGTGGGAGGGCGAGATCGCGGGACCTGCGCACGGAGAGCCGATCCGCTTCCTGGAAGGCGCCTCACGCCGTGCGTGACGGCCTCATCGGCCAACGACCTTGTACGGCCGCCTTTTCGTCAATTCATACCGGTTGAAGTCGGAAGGCGGATGCCTCCTGCGCCGGGCCCCCTGGGCAGACCGGTGGAAAATGGGGCCAAGAACCGCGTAATCTCCGGCTTGCCGAGGTCCAACCCGCCTGTCCGGAAGATGCTCTGATGCCGCCACTCTCCCTATCGACCGTCCTCTGGATCGCCGTCATCGTTGTGGCTGTTATTGTCGCCTACAAACTCATGCGCGGCTCACACGCCGACAAGGAGGAGCGCGCAGAAGCCTATCTCACACTCGCACTGGGTCTCCTGCTGCTTGTGGGGATTGTGGGCGGGGTCGCCGCGTTCTTCGGCTACAACGTCTTCCCGGGACTAAGATGAGCGGGCCCGACGGATGGCGCTCGCCTTACTTCGCCTACACCTCCTGGATGCTTTTCGAGGATTGATCTGATGCGATCCGGCCGATCCTATGGGGCGGTCTGCGTGATTGCCCGTCGGAGCCGGGCGCAGTAGGAGGGTGGCTCTTCGATCGGACGCCCCGAGCCGGCCATCCCGAAAGGCGCTGCGATGCTCACACCGCTCCAAGTCACGATCTTTACCCTGAGCCTCGCAGTGCTGGTGCCGCTGCTCGCCTACAGCGTGATCGTCCGCCCGGGCGTGCCCGAGAGCAGCCCGCTCGCCAAGTATTACCGCGCGGAGAGATTTCTCGATCCCGCAGGCAACCTGGTGATGGCCGTCGTTCTCGTCGGCATTGCCGGCAGGCTCGCGGCCCACTTCCGCTGGATCGATCGAGGCTTGTGGGACACGCTGACGCTGCCGACGCTGCTGGCCTCGGTGGCGGCGGTTCTCCTCTACCTTGGCCTGTGGATCAGGGCGGCCCTCAAGGTTCGCCGCAACGCCCGCAGCTCGGAGTGAGCGCGGCGCGCGAGCCGCGACGGAGATTCCCCTCCCCCTTGCGGGGAGGGGTTAGGGGTGGGGGACTCCCGACCGCGGCTCGCCCAACTCGCGTCACGAGGTCCCGGACAGCCTCGGCGCAAGCGCCTCGGCTTCCGGGAGACGGGTCAGCTGGCGGCGGCGGTGCGCCAGCCCTTGTGGTAGGTCTCGCGCGCCTGCTGGGCGTAGGGCGTCGGCGCGACCGTGACGCGCAGCTCGGTCTGCTTGTGGCGCTCCACCGTGGTCTTCCTGGTGCCGCCGCCCTCCTCGCCCCAGACCAGCGTGAGCTCGGTGCCGGGCTTGGCGTACTGCGCCTCGACGAAGCCGAGCGAGAGCATCTTGCGCGCGTTCCAGCTGTAGCCGGAGAACATCGAGGCGCCCACCACCTTGCCGCCGCTCATGACCGCGTCGAACGAGCTCGAGGCGAAGTTGGACAGCGGCAGGTCGATCGACCTTGTAGTTCTCGCCGGGAGGCGCAAACATCGAGGCCCAGCACCTTGACCACGTCCTCGTCGTTCCAGGCGAAGGTCACCTTCTGGCGGTGCACCTTGCCCTCCCTGGCCTGCAGCGCCTCCTTGCCGATGAAGTCGTGGTCGTACTTGGTGAAGCCGGCGTAGCCCAGCTCCCACGGCGTGGTGTA
Source organism: uncultured Alphaproteobacteria bacterium (assembly GCA_963758625.1). Classification (GTDB taxonomy): domain Bacteria; phylum Pseudomonadota; class Alphaproteobacteria; order Rhizobiales; family Hyphomicrobiaceae; genus AWTP1-13. The sequence continues at coordinate 49,708 of CAVWWJ010000022.1, forward strand.
GTAGTCCTCGATCCTGCCGGAGACGAAGCTGCCGCCGAGCGAGGCGTTGGCCTCGTAGCTCGTCCCCGGCAGCCACTCCCGGTAGGCCTTCATCTTCTCGCCGGTGTAGACGGCGGGCACCGGCGAGGGGATCCAGCCGGACTCCAGCGTGTTGGTGGCATACGCGCGCGCGCCGACCTGGACGATGCCGGCGTCCTTGCCGGCCTCCAGGATCGCGGCCCTGATCTCGTCGCCTTCCGCGTAGGGGCCCCACACCTCGAGACCCGGCGCGCCCGCCATGCCGTGGCGCAGCGCCCGCACCTTGCGCCCGCCGATGGTCATGGTGCCCATGTTGAAGAACTTGATGTCCGGCGCCGTCCCGCCGTTGAGCTTCCTGATCACCTGCTCGGCGCTCGGGCCCTGGATCTGGTAGCGGTAGCAGGTGCGCACCACGGGCTTGCCCATCGGGCGCGAGGGCGAGCGGTCGTCGTAGACGGTCTCGACGTTGTACCCGCCGGTCTTGGCGTGGAACTCGATCCAGTTGGCGGCCGGGTTGCGCCCGACGTAGGCGAGCTCCTCGGGGGCGAGATAGAACAGGATGCCGTCGCCGATCACATAGCCGTCGTGGCTGACGGGCGCGAACTGCTTGGCCCTGTCGACGGCGAAATTCTTGAACGAGTTGGTGGCGAGATGGGAGATCAGCTTCAGCGCATCTGGTCCGCGCACGTACAGGTTCACCATGTGGTGCGACTGGTCGTAGAGCACGCAGGTCTCGGCCCAGGCGCGCTGCTCGTCGCGCCAGTTGGTGAACTCGGGCGCCACCACCGGATAGACGTAGGCGCCGATCTCAGAGTTGCGCAGCATCGAGACCGGATTGCCGGCGGCTTGCAGCGCTTCCTCCAGGTTCTTGTATGCCATCCCCACTCCTCCTCCAGCTTCCGTTCCGATGTCAGCACACGCGCCCGCCGCCCGCGACGCCAGCGGCGCTCGCTGCGCTGGCCACGCGCGGCTCGACGGCGCGACGACGGTGCCGAGCGCACGCGCACAATAGGCCGGGGCTCGGGCGCAACCAAGCGGCACCCGGCACACGCGCGTTGGGATGATTTCCACTTCAACCGTCATCCTTCCGATCGAGACGCCGCACGGCCCCGTCGTGGAGACGCTGCTCGAGCGCGGCTTCAAGGTCTACTCCATCAACCCCAAGCAGCTCGACCGCTTCCGCGACCGCTTCACGGTTGGCGGTGCCAAGGACGACAGACGCGATGCGGATGTGCTCGGTATCGTCTCTGAGGACCGATCCACGAGCGTTCCGCGCTCTCGCCCCGGCCGATCCGGAGATCGTCGAGCTGCGGGAGTGGTCGCGCATGGCGGAAGCGCACGGACGCGACCTGCGCCGCTACATGAGCCGCCTGCACGACCAGCTGCAGCGCTATTTTCCGGCGTTTCTCCAGCTCGGAGGCGACGACGACGTGGCCTGGAAGCTCGCACTTCTGCAGATGGCGCCCACGCCGGCCATGGCGCGCTCGCTGCCGCGCGCGAAGGTGGCCAGGCTCGTCAAGGCCCATCGGGTGCGCTGTCACGACGCCGACGAGCTGCTCGCCATCCTCGAGAGCCCAGGCCCCGGACGTGTCGGAGGCAACCGTCGCGGCGGCCAAGGCACACGTCCTGTCGCTCTTGAAGTCGATCCGCCTCGCGATCGAGCAGCTCAAGGAGGCCAATGCCGAGCTCGGCCGGCTTACCGCTGCGCTCTGCGAGCCCGTGGAGAGCGAACCGGGGCAGATGAAGCAGCGTGACGCGGCGATCCTGCACTCCTCGCCAGGAATGGGCACGATCACCCTCGCCACGCTGCTCGCAGAGGCACCGCAAGCGGTGCGCGAGCGAGACTACCATGCTTTGCGCTGCCACAGCGGCGTTGCCCCGGTGACCAGGCAGTCGGGCAAGCGCCGCTACGTGGTCCGGCGGCTCGCCTGCAATCGGCGGCTCAGGAACGCCTGCTATCACTGGGCGCGCAACGCCATCAAGAAAGATGCCCGCTGCCGAGCCAAATACGAGGCCCTGCGCGCCCGTGGCAAATCCTGGGGGCGGGCCTTGCGGAGCATCGCAGACCACCTCCTCAACGTCGCCTGCGCCATGCTCGCCGGACGGAGCGGCGTGAGCCGCAGGCGGCGAGCGGCGCTGCCCCGGACTTGATCCGGGGTCCGGCACCTCCCGGAGCGAGTCGAACCTCCCGAGCCCCGGATGGCTGTCCATCGGCGTTGCCGAGCCGCAGCGGATGAAACGATCCGCCCGCCACAGGTGCGACCGGATTCCCTCCCTCTTGCGGGCCCTTGCGGGGAGGGGTTAGGGGTGGGGGTCGATACGGTTCTGCTCCCCTCCGGCGGACCCCCACCCGGCACGTCGATGGCGAAGGCACGCCTTCGCGCACGATGTGCCACCCTCCCCGCAAGGGACCCGCAAGGGGGAGGGTACAGCCGCGGCGCGCCGCCTCGCTCAATCTCGACCGCCAGTTTCTTTGTAGCTTCGGGCTGCGCCCTCAGCTTCCGGGATGACAGCCCGCTACGACGGCCGCGTCGCGGGCGCCGACGCGGTCGCGGGCGGGGCGCAGCTGGTCGGCGACCAGGCGCTCGAGCTCGTGCGGCAGCCGGCCCACCACGGTGACGACGGTGCCGACCTGGATGCGGCCCGCCAGGTCGACGACCTGGCCGTTGAGCATGCGGAAGCACCCCGAGGAGGCAGCCCTGCCGATCGACCTCGCGTCGTTGGTGCCGTGGATGCGGTAGAGCGTCTTGCCGAGGTAGAGCGCCTTGGCCCCCAGAGGATTCCTGAGGCCGCCGCTCATGTGCTCCGGCAGGCTCGGATCGCGCTCGCGCATCTCCTCGGGCGGGTACCAGTCCGGCCATTCGACGATCCTGCTGATCTTCTCCGATCCGGTCCAGGTGAAGCCCTCGCGCCCGACGGTGATGCGATAGTGCAGCGCCTCGGTCGCGGAACTCCACGAGGAAGAGCTGGCGGCCCTTGTGGTCGATGACGATGCTGCCCACGGCGTAGCTGCTGGGAAAGGCGATCCGCCTGGGCTCGATCGGCGCGACCTCGGGCCGCCGCCCGCCGGAGCGGAAGGCAGGTCCCGGCCGGTCGCCGCGGTCAAGGTCGCGCCACTGCGGCGAGGGCTCGAAGTAGCCGCCACGCGGCGGCTTATAATAGTAGGAGGGGCCCTGCGGCGTGCCGTCCCAGGGGATCCCACCACTGGGCGCAGGCCCCACCGCTCATCGAGCCCAATGCAACGAGACCAATCATCAAGCGCAACATCATCACCCCGTCTTTCCTTTTTTTGCTCTTCTCCGCCGCCCGGCCCGGGGATCGGCTCCCGTCGTTCGGAAGCAAGCCGTCTACCCGAGAGCCGCAAGGTCGAACAATGTGACCTGTCCGGTTTTGGCTCAGGATTTGATTTCTTGTTTAACAACGCGCGGGCTCTTGAAGGCAGGGTGACAATCGCGCGGTCCGCGGGGGTCAGTCGCCCTTGCGCAGGCGAGCCAGGTGCCGTCGGCGCCGATCATCAGGCGCCAGTGGGTGTACTTGCCCTTGGCCTTCATCTCGCGCACCGCGGCCGGGGGAACGAGCCGGAGCAGCTCCACCTCCTGCCTGGGCGTCAGCTTCGCCAGAGGCCACTCCGCGAAGTAGGGCCACACATAGACCTGGTTGTTCTCGAGGTCGGGGCCCGAGCGCAGCACCACATGGCCGGCGTCCAGGATCGAGGGAGAGCGCCGCCAGGATCTCCCGGCCCTCGCCGTCGCCCGAGAGGCGCTTCCAGTGCGCGACGGGGTCTCCCTTGGTATCGGCGCCGAGGTCGGGCTTGGCCTCGTTGAGATCCCAGGCGTGGCGCAGCTCCTCGATATCCCCGGCCTCGATCGCGGCCAGCAGGGCCTCGCGCATGTCCAGGACCGGGCGCGGCAGCCCCTTCGTGCCGTAGTGGACCTGGGGCAGGGGCGGTGCCGGCTTCGGCGCGGGCTTGTCCGCGGGCCCTGGCTTGGCCTTCGAGGTCTGGGCCATCGCGCTCTGCAACCAGACCGGACCGGACGGGCCGAGCCGCCGGCAGCGAGCACCAGCACCACCATCAGCACCAGCAGCAGGATCGGGGCCGCCACCCCGCTCGTCTCGAGGCTTCGCCGCATTCTTTGCTCCACCGTTGCACCGTTGGCCACGTCCCTGCCGGCCGGCCGGGGCATAGACCCGCGCTACCTGTCGCGGCAAACGACCCTATCGCCCGCCGCGAATCCGCGCACAATATGTCGGGGACCGTTGCGCGCCGAGCCGGCGTGCGGCGCCCCGCCAACGTGTTAGCACCGGACCCCGTGTCGTACATCACCAATGCATTTTTCATCGTTCCGGTAGGTCTCATCGCCGGCGTGCTGCTGGCCATGCCGATCGGGCCCGTCAACCTGCTCGGACTGCAGCGGGCGCTGGAGCGAGGCTTCCTCGGCGGCCTGGCGGCGGGCATCGGCATCCTTCTCGGCGACGGGCTGATCGCTCTGCTCGCGGCGCTCGGCGTCAATGCCGTCTCGGGCGCCATCAGGGAGTACCGATCCGCCATCCAAATTCTGGGCGGCCTCGGCCTGCTCGTCGCCGGCGTGCAGCTCTATCTGAGGCCGGCGAGCCTCTCCGCCCATGTCGAGACCACCAAGGCGCGCCTGCGCGATTATGCCTCGGACATCCCGGCCATGTTCCTGCTCACCATCTCCAATCCGGGCTCGGTGCTGGCGTTGCTCGCGATCTACGCCGGCGTGTGCACGTTCGCCAAGGTGGAGAGCGTGATCGACGCGCTCACCGTGGTGGCATCGATCAGCGGCGGCATCTTCATCTACTGGTTCGTGGTGTCGCAGTGGATCGCGGCGGTCCGCCACCGGATCGACAAGGTGCAGCTGCGCCGGATCAACCACGTGGCGGGGATCGTGCTGATCGCCTTCGGCTTGCTGCTGATCGGCGAGATCGCCCTGCGCTGGCTGGTGCTGTGGGCGGTCGGGCAGCTGTTCGGCGCCTAGGCAAAGTCTCCGGTAAGTCCGGTCGCCTCCGCGCTCGCTCCGCCTGCCCGGCCGTCTGTTTGCCCGTTGCCTATTCCCTGTTGCCTGGGTCAGGATCGCCAACCCCTCCTCTCAAAGAGCCACTTTCGTCGGCCGCATCAAATAGGCTGAATTTGGCACACGAACACGGGAGACGGTAAGGTACCAGACACAACCCATGAGACTGGCGGGGGGTGAGATGCTGGAGAGCCTTGGAAACCGGGCGCGGGTCCAAAGCTCCATCGTGGCGATGAAGTCATGGGCTGGCTGGGTTGGCCTCGCCATCGCCGTCGCCGTTGCCTATTTCCTGGCTGCCCGACTTGGACTGGCTCTCCTCACGTCCGCCGAGCGCGTGGCCGTGTTTTGGCCGGCCTCGGGCATCGCTGTGGGGATGTTGATCGCGCTCGGGCCCTCGGGCGCGGGGCTAGTGGCGGTGGCGGTGGTACTCGCGCAGCGCCACGGGCCGCTCTCTTGGGCGACAGGAGCGTCTGGAGCGCCTTGGCTTTTGCCCTATGCAATGCGGGCGAGGCGCTTCTTGCGATGTGGCTGATCGAGCGCTGGTTCGGTCCTGCGTTCAATCTCGACAGCCTGTGCCGCGTGCTGGGCTTCTTCGCCGCGGCCGCGGTTGCGACGGCGACGGCCGCCGTCGGCGCCGCTGGCGCAATGTAGCTCTTCGGCCCTTCGACAGCGGCATTCTTCGACGTCTGGGAGGTCTGGTTCGCATCCGATGCGCTCGGCATCATAACGGTTGCGCCGCTGCTGATCGGGGTCGCTGCGGCGGTGCGCGATCCGCCGTCGTGGCGCGAACTCCTCGAGGGCACTCTCGCGGTCGTGGTTGTGACGGCGATGATCGGGCTTCTGTTGGCTCTACTTGTCAGGACCCTGGTCGCTGATCGGGCCGGGTGCCTTCCTGTTCCCGCTGCTGCTGTGGCTCGGTTATCGTTGCCGGCCGGTATTCGCCGCCGCTGCCGTATTCACGATTGCTGCCGCCATCGTGTGGACGACAACGTACGAGTTCGGCCGCTACGGCGACCCTACTCAGTCAATCGCCATCCGCGTGCATCGCTGCCCAGATCTCCATGCTGGGGACCACGTTGGCTGCGCTCGCTCTCGCTGCGCTGTTTGCCGAGCGGCGGCGGCAGTGAAGCGGCGCTTCGCGCAAGCGAAGCACGCCTGCGATCGATCTTGGATGCGGCGAACGTCATCGCCTGGGATGTGGACTTGATCCGCAATGCCGTGCATCCAGCGGGTCCCGTCGCCGCCTTTTGCAACGGCCGGAGGGCTCGATGCCGCGCGATTTTGCGGGAATGGTCGAGAACTATCCACCCTGACGACCGCGACAGGGTGATGGCGCAATTCTGGACGGCCGTCAGCACGGCTGCCACGTACCGATTCGAATTCCGCCTGAACTCCGACCGGTTTGTGCTGGGTCACGGCGGAGGGCTCGATCGAGCGCGATGCGCATGGCCAGCCGGTACGCGTGCGTGGCATCACCCACGACATAACCGAGCGCAAGAAGGCGGAGCTGTCGCTGGCTGAACGCGAAGCTCAGCTCGGGCTCGCCGGGAAAGCGGCCTGCGTCGGCAGCTTCGCAGTCGATATCGCACAGTGATGTGATACAAGTCGACGCGGGCTATGCGGCCATGCACGGATTGCCGGAGGGAACCGAAGATTTCCACGACGCGCAGCGAATGGCGAGCTCGGGCGCTCCCGGAGGACGCTCGAGCGACTGCTGAGCCCTCCGCGCCGAAGCCTTCGCACGAGCGGCGGCGCGAGTACGACATGGAGTATCGTATTGTCGGCGCGTACTGGCAAGGCGCGTTGGATCGAGTCGCGCAGTTTCATTTCGTATGGCGGCGATGGGCGTCCAGCGCGTTTGGTCGGCGTCAACATCGACATCACAGAGCGCAAGCGCGCAGAGGACAGGCTGCAAGGGAGTGAGCGCAAGCTGCGCGAGCTACTTGGGGCGTTGCCGGCGGCGATCTACGTGACGGATGCAGAGGGGCGCATAACCTATTGCAACCAGAGCGCCATCGATCTGTGGGGAGATCGAGCCCACACTTGGGAAAGGACAAGTGGAGTGACCTGGCAGCGCAATTCTATCATCCCGACGGTTCCCCGATGGCGCTGGCAGATTGTCCAACCGAGATCGCATTGAAGCAAGGTCGGATAGCACGCAAGGTGGGGAAGCGATCATCGAGCGCAAGGACGGCACGCGCATTCCCGATCCATTCCTACCCCACCCCGCTGCGCGACGAGACCGGCGCGATCGTCGGTGTCGTGAACATGACGGTCGATATCAGCGAACGCAAGAAAGCGGAGCTTGCCCTGGCTGAACGCAACATTCAGCTTGCGTTGGCGGGAAAGGCGGCTCTCGTCGGCAGTTGCGCGTATGACACCGACACGGAGATCATGCAGATTTCTGAAGGCTATGCGGCCATCCACGGCTTCCCTGAGGGCACTACCGAGATAGCGGCGCAGCGAATGCCTGGCGGCGGTGCATCCCGACGACATAGGGCGGGTGGAACAGTCTCGCAGCGAGGCGTTCCGTGCGCTGCCGGCGCGAATATGGCGTAGAGTATCGTATCATTCGTGCTGAGGCGAGGTGCGTTGGGTCGAGACGCGCTGTTTCATTACCTACAACAGCGAAGGACGCCCGCATCGCGTTGTCGGCGTCAGCATTGATATAACCGAGCGAAAACGGGTGGAGGAACAGCAAAGCAAGCTGGTTGCCGAGCTCGACCATCGCGTCAAAAACGTGCTCGCGACCGTCCAGGCAGTCGCCGCCCACACCATGCAGACGAGCAGCTCGATGGAGCACTTCGTAGCTGCGCTCGACGGCCGCATTCGATCGATGGGATCAACACATGAGCTTCTGAGCCACCGGCGATGGCTGGGTATACCGCTGGCGGAACTGGTGGAACGGGAACTGGCGCCTTACACGACAGGCTCCAATACCGAGATTGGCGGCCCCGAGGTGATGTTGAGTGCAGAGGCTGGCCAGACAATGGCCACGGTGCTGCACGAGCTGGTCACCAACGCTGCAAAGTACGGTGCGCTTTCCAACCCGGCGGGGCGGGTGTCCATCAGGTGGCGTTTGGCCCTCAACGGCAGCGCGAGCGATCGGCTGGTCTTCACATGGCGGGAGAGCGGCGGACCCTTGGTCATTCCTCCGAGCAAGTCCGGCTATGGCATGGACGTGGTTCGCGGCATCATCCCCTATGAGCTCGGCGGGACGGTCGACCACGTGCTTGCTCCCGAGGGAGCCCGATGCCAAATCGAAATTCCCCTCGCCCAGCTCGGCGGCGGCAGCTCGCAAGCCAGAACACCCGCATCGGCGGAGGCGTCCCTCCACTCCGATGACATCGAGAGGACGCAGGCAGGCTGAAGCGGTGCAGCTCCACCCGCCAACGGGTGGTGGTCCGAACTCGAGCTCTGCATTGCCGTCGCGGAAGGACGACCCTTGCTAATTCAAGGTGCGCGGGTCCGGAAAACGTACGATGCAGCGGGCGCCCGGACTGCGGTCCACCTCGAAGGTGCCGTTCAGCTGCCGAACCAACGCCATCACAAGACCCAATCCGAAAGAGCGCGCATGGCCGGGCTGGAGCACGAAGCCTGGGCCGTCGTCCTCGACCGTCAAGATGTAGCCGCCGGCCTCCCGGCGCAGGCCAATGCGTACCGAGACCTTCGACCGGCCCGCAAGCGCATGCTTGGCGGCGTTGCCGATCAGCTCCTTGGCAATTAGTCCCAGCGGCATGGCCGTTTCGCTCGCAAGGTCGCCACCCCCACTTTCGCAAAGCAGCTCGATCCTGTCCTGCATCGGCAGCGGCACGGTCAGGCAAATCGCGGTCAAGAGGTCCCAGCTATTGATCCTGGTTGTCCCGTCGGGATCCTGGAGCAGGCCTTGAGCCGCCGATATCGCTGCAACGCGCTCGATTGCGTGTTGCATGAGCTCTTGTGCCTCGATTCCGCGCGCTCGATGTTGGGCCTCTTTCAGCACCGTATCGATCAGCCGCAGAATGGAGCCCCCTTTCCTGTCGAGATCACCGACAACGTCTCTTCGCAAGGTGTCGGCGGTCTTGCGGTCTGTTATGTCCAGGAGCATGTTGACCCCGCCTACCACCGCACCTGACCCAGCGCGAACAGGTGTCGGATGGGCGAGGAAGGAAAAGCGCGTGCCGTTCGGTCGCTCGCCAACGACCTCGATGCCACCGATAGGGCGATTTTCTCTCAGCGCCACGGCCATCGGATAGTCCTCGGGCGCCATTAGCCGTCCGTCCGGCCAGCGCTGGCGCCAGGTCACGCACCAGCGGTCGCGACCGATCTCGGGCACGCGGCCAACGAGTTCAGCCGCTGCTGGATTGAAGAAGGTCAGCAGGCCGGTGGCATCCGTCGTATAGACGGCAAATGGCAAGGCCAGGATGGACTCCCGGAAGCGTTCGTCGTGGCCCGAGCTGGAGGTGTCGTTTGGCATCGAGCACAGTCGTCAGGTGCACATTCCGGCGTTGGTCTCATGGTCGTCGGCCGCAACTTATCCTATCACCCAATAATGGCTTGATAGCACTTTCCGGCAAGATTGCACCAACCCACCCGCCATTCGACGGGGCGTCCGTCATAGGCCAGGATCAGACGATCCAGGACGACGACGAGGGCGCCCTCCGCCATGCCAAGTGCCTCCGAGACGTCAGCAGAGGCGGCCTCGGTGCGGATGCGCTCGGTCGCACTCCCGAGCAAGACGCCGCTTTGGCGAGCGAGCTGGGTGAGCCGGTCGGGAACGTTGCCTTGCTGCTCCAGCCCCGGAAAGAGCGCGGCTGGCATTGAGGCTTTCTCGATCATGAACGGCACGTGGCCCTCGAGGAGAATTCGGCGGATGCGCCAAACGGTTTCTCCTGCCGACAACCGCAGACGACCGCAGTCCTCTGCCGTCGCCGCTACCCGTTCGATCTCAACCGACCCGACCTTGGCGGCAATGCTCGTCCCGTCCCGCCCCCAGATGGAGGCGAAGCGATCCGACAGCTCACCAGATACCAGATCGCAGACGAACGAACCGCGACCCTGCCGGCGCGTGATCAGGCGTGTCTGCTCCAACCGTTCGAGCGCTTTGCGCACCGTGCCAGGACTGACGCCGAACTCGCGAGCCAGATCGCCCTCATTGGGAAGTGCGCTGCCAGGCTTCCACGCATTCGTCGCAATGCGCTCCGCCATGATATCGCACACTTGAAGATAGAGTGGTCGCCTGGAGAATGCCGACATTCGCCCCCGCCCGCTAAAGGACAGAGATCGTCCCACACTCTTCGACACCTTGCCAGTTGGTTCTCTGGTTGCGGCGCGATACGGATCAAGGCACCCTCGCGCTTAGGTTGTCGTGAGAATGTTGCACAACCAGACACCTTGTTCTCGTCCGCAACCCGTCAACGGACGAACCGACACGTCCTTGGTCTAGGGCGGCAGCGGAGCTTTGCCCTGCGGGGTTTCGGGGCTGACCCCGACGCTCAGTCGATGAGACTGCGTCCGAGCAGCCGCAGCAGGAGCCCGCGCGTGCGGTTGAGCCAGGGATAGAGCCGGCGCGCCCAGCGCGCGGTGCCGAAGAAGGCAAGCGCCGCCCTGCGCCACCGCGACGGGGATGCCCGGCCGAGCACGGCGATCATGCGCGTTGCCTCGGGGCCGAAATGGATCACGCCGCCGAGGCTGAGCACCATGCCGTCGTTGATGTCGTAGCCCTCCGCGCGCAGCCGCGCCACCAGCGCGGGCTCCGTGCGGGCGCTGACGACGCGCAAGGTGGGATAGAGCTGGCGCAGCCGGCTCATGGCAACGTAGGCGCTGCAGACGGGGCACGCGCCGTCGTAGAGGAGAAAGTCGGCGCCCGCGGGAGCCGGGGCCGCGCTGCGGCACTGTGCCTGCATGTCCTTCAGGTGGCCCATGCGCCATCTTTTTGCGCGGACTAGCGGCTGTGGCAAGGCCGCGGCGCCCCGATCGAAGCGACGCCCATGCTGACTTGGGCGGCGGGGCCCGCTATCTTGCGACCGCCGGGTATTCCAGCTCGACGGGTTGCAGTTCCAATCAACCTGCGTCGGGTTGCGCGATGCCGGGCCTCAATGGCCGTGCTAGTGCCGGCGTGAGTTGCAACCGACTTGAGTTAAGGTTCAACGAATGGCCGCGCGCATCTACAAGCCGACGCAGACTGCCATGCAGTCGGGCGCCGCCCGCACCAAGGAGTGGGTGTTGGAGTACGAGCCCGAGGCGCCGCGCGAGATCGACCCGCTGATGGGCTGGACCAGCAGCCGTGACATGCGCAGCCAGCTGCGGCTGAGCTTCGCCACCAAGGAGGAGGCCATCGCCTACGCCGAGCGCAACGGCATCGCCTATTGCGTCGTGGAGCCCAAGCCGCGGGCCACCATCCGCAAGGCCTACTCCGACAATTTCCGTTTCGGCCGCAAGGGCGCCTGGACGCATTGATGGTTGGACCCTGGGCCCCCTGCGGTCTGGCCCTCCGGCAGTCGGCAGTCGATTGCCTCCCACGACCTGCCTACTGCCTACTGCCTACTGCCGCTTTGCTTCGGGCAGACCCTTGAATCCTCTGCAGGATGACGTGCAAATCTTGTGGCAACTCAATCACACGATACCTGTTATCTGGCATGCTTGGCCGAATACTGCCTTGTTTGTAATCGTCGAGTATGACCGAGTGGCAAGGGGGAACGGCGTGCACGCACCCCGCAATGCACCGCCGTTGGGGGGCCGACTTGACCCTGGCCTGGGTCGCTGTCGGCCCTCGCCTCCTATAGTCGGTCCTGCGACCTCGTATGGTCCCGCGGGATGGCGTCGGATCGGCCCTTCCGTCTGATCCGGCTATTCGCAGGCGCGGCCGTCCCCCTGCCTACCCCTCGCGCAGCGTCAATGGCGATGGCAGATTGGCCATCGCTATGGTACGCAGACCGCCGATGAAAGCTTGTGCGTCCCTGTGCCGTGCGACGCGCACGAGACCTCAAATGTCCCCGTAGCTCAGCTGGATAGAGCATCAGCCTTCTAAGTTGAGGGTCGCAGGTTCGAATCCTGCCGGGGACGCCAATGTTCTCAGTCGCTCAACCTGTCGCATCGTTCCGCAACCCTGAGTATCTAAGAGCCATGGACAAGCTCGCCGAGAGTCCGTTCATCACTCACCATTGCCCATGCGCGGATCGCTACGCCGCCTCGAAGATGCAGCCGGACAGGGCCTTGCCGTGCTCGGAGGCGAGGTAGAGGGCGAGCGAGGCCACATCGGCTTCGCCGGAGAGGTTCGGGCCCGGCCCAGCTGGCAGGGTCTGCGGGGCGATCGCGTTGAAGCGGATGCCGCGCCCGGCCCACTCCTCGGCCTGTGCTCGCGTCATGGCGGTCAGGGTCGACTTGGCGAGGGTGGCGAAGGCCTGCCGGGCACCGCCGGGGCGGCCGGAGAGGGTGGCGACGTTGAGGACGAGCCCCTGCGTCCAGGTCACGCTCATGCGGTTGGCGGCGATCTTCGAGATCAGCAGCGGCAGCTCCAGCTGGGCGGCGATCAGCCGGTCGACGTCGCCCGCCGTGGCCGCCGGATCGAGATGCGCTGTCTCCAGCGGCACCATGTTGACGAGCACGTCGAGGCCGCCGAAAGCCTGCACGACGGACCTGGCAAGCTCCGCTGTCCTGTCCGCGCCGCCGCCCACCGGGCCGTACGCCCGCATCTCCAGGGCAGAGGGTGCCACCACCTCGGCGACCGCGTCCATGGCCGGTCCCGTCTCCGCGAACTGCAGGGCGAGCCGCGCCCGGTGGTCTGCGAAGGCGCGCGCAATGTCGACGCCGCAGCCGCGCCGCACCCCGGTGAGAAGCACGCGCTTGCCGGCAAGGTCGGGGTAGGCGGGGGCCGACAGGGCGCCCTCGATGACACTCATCAACATTGGGGATTTCCTCCTCGACGCAGCCACATCGTCACCGGGACGCGATTTGCCTCTCTATCGCTTCTCCGGCCAATTCGGCTAACAAGCCCTAAACGTCCCTACGCCCCCCGAGATGCGAGTCCGATTCGGGTGGCCATGTGCCGGAATCCGCGCGACTACCGGGCGCATCTGTGGCGGAAGCGGGGCGCGTTGCAGGTGTCGGGTTTCAGGCGTCAGGTTTCAGAAACGACGCGCATCCTGGTCTCTGAAACCTGAAACCTGCCTGGACAGCTCGTGCGTCATTCCGCCCAGGGGCGCTTGGAGCCGAACCTGGCCGCTGGTAGAAGGGCGAAGCCTTTCACGGCAGGGTGCAAACGCTGCATTGCACTGTAGCACGGCCGAAACGCCCGCAACGTCCAGGTCTCGGAGATCAGCCATGGCGCCGCTCGACGTGAAGCCCAACGAGCTCGAGTCCTATTGGGTGCCGTTCACGGCCAACCGCTCCTTCAAGAAGCGCCCGCGCCTGTTCGGTGGCGCCAAGGACCTGCACCTCCTCAAGCCCGACGGCACCAAGGTCATCGATGCCACCTCGGGCCTGTTCTGCGTCAACGCCGGGCACTGCCGCGAGCCGATCGTCAAGGCGATCCAGGAGATGGCGGCCAACCTCGACTACTCGCCCGCCTTCTCGTACGGCCATCCCAAGGTGTTCGAGCTGGCCTCGCGCCTGGCCCTCCTGGCCCCCGGCGACCTCGACTACGCGTTCTTCGCCAACTCCGGCTCGGAGGCGGTCGACACGGCGCTCAAGATGGCGCTCGCCTATCACAAGGCCAAGGGCGAGGGCGCGCGCACGCGCTTCATCGGCCGCGAGCGCGGCTATCACGGCATCGGCTTTGGCGGCATCTCGGTGGGCGGCATCAGCGCCAACCGCAAGCAGTTCGGCAACATGCTCTATGGCGTGGACCATCTGCAGGCCACCTACAACCGCGCCGAGCAGGCCTTCACCAAGGGTGAGCCGGAGTGGGGCGCGCACCTCGCCGACGAGCTGACCCGCCTCGTCAACCTGCACGATGCCTCCACGATTGCCGCCGTCATCGTCGAGCCGGTGGCCGGCTCCACGGGCATCATCCCGCCACCCAAGGGCTACCTCGAAAAGCTGCGCGCCATCACGGCGCAGCACGGCATCCTCCTGATCCTCGACGAGGTGATTACGGGCTTCGGCCGGCTCGGCGTGGCGTTCGCTTCGGAGCGCTACGGCGTCGTCCCCGACATGATCACCTTCGCCAAGGGTGTCACCAACGCCGCGGTACCGATGGCGGGCGTGATGGTGTCGAAGAAGATCTACGACGCCTTCATGACGGGGCCGGAGCACATGGTGGAGCTGTTCCACGGCTACACCTACTCGGGCCACCCGCTGGCGGCGGCGGCCGGCATCGCCACGCTCGACCTCTACAAGGATGACGGCCTGTTCGAGCGCGCCCAGAAGCTGGAGCCGGTGCTGGCCGACGCCATGATGAGTCTCAAAGGCCTGCCCAACGTGGTGGATATCCGCACTGTCGGCCTGCTCGCCGGCATCGATCTCGAGCCGATCCCCGGCAAGCCGGGCTTGAGGGGCTTCGAGGCGACAGAGAAGATGTACCACGACCTCGACATCTACGTGCGCGTGGCCATGGACACCCTGGTGGTGGCCCCTCCGCTCATCGCCACCGAGTCCGACATCGCCGAGATCCGCGACCGCGTCGCCAAGGTGATCAAGGCGGTGGCTTGACCGCGTAAAGGGTCAGACCCGCGGGTCTGACCCTGTGGCACCACGCGCACCGGGGCCTTCCCGAAGAGGCGAAGGGTCTGTCTGATCCCGACAACCAATCGTTGCATCGATAGGTACGCCTACAACTGACATTCGGAAAGCTGGTGATAGCGTACCGCCCGCGGTTGCCCGCGAGGCGTTCGACCGGGGATGCTTTGAAGAGCGATTCGTCTCGATTCACCCGGTAGGTTCGCTATGACACGACAGCTTGCCACACCCGAGCCCCTCTATGTGCGCCTCGGCGATGCCTTCGTCATTCTGTCGGCGACGCTCCTGTCGCTGGCGTCGGGCGCCTGGCTGATCGGCCGCTTCGGGTTCGACCTCTCCTCCGCGATCCTCGCCTCGCTCGGTGCCTATTGCACGCTTCTGCTCGTGCACCTCCTGGCACGCCGCCTGATGCAGGGGGGCGAGGCCCAGGACAGCGAGGCAGACGGGGCCGAGGGCGACCTGCACTGGCAGAGCGCGCCGGCGGCCTACGACACGGCGTACGACACGGGCCTCGTCCGCCACGCCGGCGAGGCCGGGCACCTGCCCGCGCCGGACGATGCCAACCAGCCGCGCACGCAGGCCGGCGCCTGGCCCGAGCCGCTGCCGATGCCGTCGAGCGAGGAGCCCGAGGCCTCCCAGCCCTTCAGGTACCGGCCGTCGCGCCTCCCCTACTTCGAGGCCGGCGCGCAGCCGGAACCGGCGAAGCCAGGCAAGCCCGCGCCCGCCGCGCAGGATTCTGGAGGCGCGCCTGGCGCCGTCGGAGATCAACGTGGAGGTGATCCAGGAGCTCATCAAGAAGCTCGCCGACGAGCTCAACGACCCCAACCGCGACGGGCAAGGCGACGAGACGCCTGTGCAAGCCCTGTCCGCCGAGCCGGACACGATGATCGGCCGCTCGGCGGCGGCGCTGGACACCGCCTCGCGCGCCATGCGCGGCGCCCAGGCAGGCCCCGGCGGGGCGGCGCTGCCGCCGCCGCTGCCTGCAGCAAGAGGCGACGTGCCGAACTGGTGGCCAACGACGCCGGCGCATGCCGAAGGCGACGGGCCGCCGCCCCTCAACGGGCAGCTCGCGCGCATTGCCGAAGCGATCGTGGCGGAGCGCTTCGAAGTGCTGATCGAACCGATCCATGCCCTCGTAGAGGGCCGCCCGCGCCACTACGAGGTGAGCATGCGGCTGCTGACCGCCGACGGCGGGGCGCTGGAGCAGTCCGACTACATGCGCGCCGCCCAGGCTTCCGAGCTGCTGCCGCACATCGATGCGGCGCGCATGCTGCGCGCCGCACGCGTCGCGCGCAAGCTGGGCGAGCGCGGGCGCCAGGGGTCGGTGCTCTCCACGATGGCGGGCGATTCCGTCACCGACAACCAGTTCCTCGATCTCGCCGCCCAGCAGACGGCCGACGACGGCCGCATGCGGCTGGTGCTCGCCTTTGCGCAGAGCGATGCGCGCACCTTCACGCCGGCGCACGCCGAGGCGCTCTCCGCCATGGCCGCGGCCGGCTTCGGCTTCGCGCTCGAGGACGTGACCGACCTCGAGATGGACTTCGCCCGCCTCAGGGCGATCGGCTTCGAGTTCGTGAAGCTCGACGCCAAGGTGTTCCTCGACGGCCTGCAGGCGCCGGGCGGGTGCGTGCCCGCCTCCGACATCTGCCGCTATCTCTCAGAGTTCGGCTTGGCGCTCATCATCGGCAACATCGAGGACGACTGGCTGCTCGGGCGGGTGATGGGCTTCGGCGTGCTGCTCGGCAAGGGCACCCTCTTCGGCGGCCCGCGCCTCGTCAAGGCCGAGGCGGTGGCCGGGCCGGCGGCGGCGGCGTAGGGCGCAATAAGGCGAAGCCGCATTGCGCCGGACTTGCAGCGTACCGGCGTAATGCGGCTAACGCCTTATTGCGCCCTACGATCCCGCTAACGGCTCACCGCCGATACTGCACAAACGGCGCCGTGGTCGCCATCCGGTCGTAGAGGGCACGCGCTGCCGTGTTGGACTCCTGGGTGACCCAGTAGGTGCGGGTGCAGCCGCGTGCGTCGGCGGCGCGGTAGACCGTCTCGATCAGGGCGCGCGCCACGCCCTGATTGCGCCGGTCCGGGTCGACATAGAGATCCTCCAGGTAGCAGTACCAGGTCGCCGTCCAGGTCGAGCGGTGAAACAGCACGTGGGCGAGCCCGATGGGCACGTCGGCCTCGTCTGCCGCCACCCAGGCGAACAGCGCGCCCTCGCCGCCTGCGATGAGCCGCGCCCACGTTGCATGGATCACCGCGTCCGGCACGCTCGCCGCGTAGAACGCGATGTAGCCCTCGAACAGGCGCCGCCACGCCGCTTCGTCACGCGCCTCGATCGGTCGCACCTGCATGTCGAGCCCCTCGCCGGTTGTTGCGCCCGTTGTAGATGGCCTACAGGCGCCTCGTCGCCAAGCCGCCTGGCGTGGCCCAGGGATGGCCGACGTGCGGCGCGCTCCCCTGGGCCCCGCCGCGCCGCCAGCGCCGCTGTAGGGGCCTCCCGCGGGCCGCGTGAGGGCACTCCCGAGGCACCCTGGCCATTCGCTCCCGGCTGTCGCCTCGTTGCGTCACCAAGGCGTGCCGGCGGCGGCGCCGAGTGGGTCGCCGAGGGCGTTGCTGATGCCCGACGGCCACAGTTTTTCCCTCGAGGTCGTTGTACCACACGAGATCGCTTGGCTCGGAGCCGCGGCTCCAGTCGAGAGAGCAGATTAAGAGAGTACATTGTGGGGCGGCTCGTCCCGCAGGAGCGTCCGAACAACGCCGCCGCGCCGCCGTAGGGGGAACACCTGACATGCGCGCCATTCGGCCCATGGCACTCCTTTTGTGCCTGTCGGCGGCCTCACTGCAGCCGGCCAAGGCCCAGGATGCCTGCACGCCCGGCGCCGGCAAGCTCGGGGTAGCGCGCACGATCACCGTCGACGCCGCGCCGGGTCCCTCCTTCGCCGGCAAATACAAGGGCGGCGGCCTGCTCAAGCCGGGTGAGGTGGTGCTGACCTTCGACGATGGGCCTTTGCGCCCTGTCACCCGCCCCATCCTCGAGGCGCTGGCCGCGCAGTGCACCAAGGCAACCTTCTTCATGCTGGGCCGGATGGCGCTGGCCGACCCTGCGCTGGTGAAAGAGGTCGCGCGCGAGGGCCACACGGTGGCGACCCATACTTGGTCGCATGGCAATCTGCAGGCCCTGTCCGCGGAGGAGGCGGAGGCGCAAATCGAGCTGGGGCTCAGCGGCATCCAGCAGGCGCTGGGCAGGCCCGTCGCGCCTTTCTTCCGCTTTCCCTATCTCAGGGATACGCCCGCCTCGCTCGACTACGTGCGCGGCAGGCATCTCGCCACCTTCGCGATCGACATCGACAGTCGGGACTTCGAGACCAAGGACGCGGCCGTCGTCAACGAACGTGTCATGAAGGAGCTGGCGGCCAGGGGCAAGGGCATCATCCTGCTGCACGACATCCACCCCTCGACGGCGCAGGCGCTGCCTGCCCTGCTCACCGAGCTGAAGGAGCGCGGGTACAAGGTCGTCCATCTCAAGGCCAGGGGCGTTGCCAAGACGCTCGAGGACTACGATGAGGCGGTGCGCGAGGAGGTGGAGCGCCGCCGTCTGGCGGCCCGCGGCCATCCCCTGGCGAAGCGCTCCGTCACCTGGCCCCTGGGTGAGCTCACCCCCGAAGCGCTCGCCAAGTCCAAGGATGCATCCGGGTTGGGCCTGCAGGAGCCTCCGCCACCCGACGACGACTGGGCCTCCAGCATCTGGCGCCAGTGATGGTCATCCGCCCCGGCCGAACGCCGCCGACAGCGAATGTCGCCCGTTGACCGGTGGGCATGCAAACCAATAGGCTAGCGGAAACAACTCGGTCTCATTGCCAAGCAAGCTCAAGGGAGGGCGCGAATGCAAGGATTTCTCAGACTGGCTTGTGCCGCCGCGGCGCTGGCCGCCGCGGTGGGCTTCGGGAGCGGCGCTGATGCCCAGGACGCGCCGAAGTCGATCAAAGTCGGCTACGCCATCTCGCTGTCGGGCGCCGGGGCGCCGGGCGCGGGGCTCACCACGCTGCCCAACTACCGCCTCTGGGTGAAGGAGATCAACGACGCCGGTGGCATCTTCCTCAAGAAGTACAACAAGAAGGTGCCCATCGAAGTCACCGAGTACGACGACACCTCCAAGAACGAGGACCTGGTCCGCCTGACAGAGAAACTGATGGCGGTCGACAAGGTGGACCTCGTGCTGACGCCCTGGAGCACCGGGTCGAACTTCGCGGTGGCGCCGACCTACGCCAAGTACGGCTATCCGCAGGTCATGGGGACCGCGGGCAGCGACAAGATGGAAGAGATGGTGGCGAAGTTCCCCACCTTGTTCTTCTTCCTGGCCAAGAACGCGGACCAGTCCAAGGCACTGGTCGACCTGATGGCCGACGCCAAGAAGCAGGGGAAGATCAACGACAAGGTTGCCGTCCTCATCGTCCAGGCGCCGTTCGGGCAGGAATACATCGCCTCGCTGAAGCCGGCGCTGGCGGATGCCGGGTTCAAGATCTCCTACGAGGCGGTCTACCCGTTTCCTCCCAAGGACCTGTCGACGCAGATCAACGCGGCGAAGGCGACCGGTCCGGACAGCTTCATAGCACTGTCCTATCCGCCCGACACCGTCATGATTACCGAGCAGTCGCTGGCTGCTGACTTCAAGCCGAAGATCCAGTTCGTGGGCGTCGGCGCCGCGTTCCCGACCTACAAGGCCAAGTTCGGCGACAAGATCGAGGGCATCTTCAGCCTCGGCGGCTGGGATCCCAGCGGTCCCGGCATGCAGGACTGGTTCAAGCGGCACACGGCCTTTACCGGCGGCAAGGAGCCCGACCGCTGGGCTTCGGCCGCCACCTACGCCGGCCTGCAGGCGCTGCAGCAGGCGATCGAGCGCGTGGGCGAGATCGACCGCGCCAAGATCCTGGCCGAGCTGAAGACCGGCACCTTCAAGACCATCGCGGGCGAGCTCAAGCTCACGGGCAATCGTGACGCGCAGGCGTGGCTGATCGGCCAGTGGCAGGGCGGAGAGTACTACGCCGTCGCGCCGGCGAGCCGAGCCGGAGCGAAGAAGCCCGTCGTCAAGTAGACCAAGGGGCGGCTTCGTCTATGGTGCCCGCGCGCAGAGGCCTGCGTGTGGGTACGCTGTTGGTTGGCGGCGCCCCGTCGAGGAGCGCCGCCGTGGAGCGCGTGGTCTGCCGGCGGGGGGAGCAAGCGTTAACGCAAACTTAGGCACGTCAAGGTAAACGCGTACCGGCATGCTGCTCGATGTCCTTATTGGCGGCCTGGTGGTGGGCGGCATCTATGCCTTGATCGCCATCGGCCTGAACCTTCAATACGGTGTGGCCCGCGTCCTTAACCTCGCCTACGGCGAGCTTTTGATGCTCGGGGGCTACGCGGCGTTCTTCGGCTTCTCCCAGCTCGGCGCTCCTCCGCTCGTGACGGCCCTCGCAGGCGTGCCGGCGGCCTTCGCCGGCGGGCTGGCTTCTCTTCCGCTACGTGCTGCATCCGCTGCTCGGCCGCACCTCCGATCCGGGCAAGCGCGAGGTGGATTCCATCCTCTCGACCTTCGGCCTCCTGTTCCTGCTGCAGGGCTTGGCCCTGGTGGTCTGGACCGGCAACGACCGGGAGTACAGCTACCGCGTGGGCGAAAAGCTCGAGGTGCTCGGCGTCACGATCCAGTACAACCGCCTGATCGTCGTGATCTCCGCCGTTGTGCTGTCGGCCGGCGTGTTTGCGTTTCTGCGCTACTCGACGCCCGGCCGCGCCATGCGCGCCATCGCCGCCAGTCCGCACACCGCCCCCCTCGTCGGCATCGACGTGCGCAAGTACAGCGCCGCTGCGTTCGCCACCGGCGCCGCCCTGGCGGCGGTGGCCGGCATCCTGCTCTCCTCGTTCGAGAGCGTGAACCCGACGATCGGCGCGGCCTACACCCTCAACGCGCTGATCGTCATCGTGATGGGCGGCATCGGCAACGTCGCTGGCGGTTTGGCGGCGGCCCTGATCCTGGGAATGACGCAGAAGCTCGCCGATCATTTCGGGTCCACGGGCCTCGGTACGGTGATCGTATTCTCGATCTTCGCCGCGGTGCTGCTGTGGCGCCCGCAAGGCCTGTTCGGCAACGCCAGGACGGCGGGGGCCTGGCTCCGAGGTGGCGGCATTCGCCTCCCCAAGGAGGCGTACTGGGCAGCCGCGCTGGCGGCGCTCGTCGCCGTCCCGTACCTGGCCGACGCCTACTGGATCCTGCAGGCGATCAATATCCTGACCTACGTCGCGCTCGCCACGGGGTGGGCGTTCTTCTCCGGCCCCACGCGCTACGTGTCGCTCGCGGCCTCGGCCTTCTACGGCCTCGGCGCCTATTGCGTCGCGGTGCTCGCCTCCGACTATTCCTACCCCGTGGCGCTGCTCGCCGCGGTGGGCTTCTCGGTCGTCCTTTCTGCCCTCGTCGGGCTCGCCACCCTGCGGCTCTCCGGCATGTACTTCGTCATCTTCACGTTCGGCCTGGCGTCGCTCGTCACTGCCGCTGCGCAGTGGTGGGAGTTCAACGTCGCCAAGAGCTCGGGATGGTACGTGTACCTCTCCATCACCGAGAAGCAGATCTACTACCAGCTGCTCGCCCTGTGCGTGGGCATCGTCGCCCTCTGGCTCTGGCGCGACCGCACCCGCATGGGCTTTGCCATGCGCACGCTCGGCGCCGACGAGACCGTGGCGCGCCAGATCGGCATCGACACCGTGCGGCTCAAGATCGGCACCTTCGTGGTTGCCTCGGTGGTCATGGCGCTGGCCGGCGCCATCCTCGCCCCGCGCAACTCCTACGTGACCGCGCAAAGCGTCTTCGACCCGCAGGTCTCCTTCCTCACGGTGATCGCCGCGCTCCTCGGCGGCGCCACCTCGGTGTGGGGTCCGATGCTCGGCGTGGTGCCGCTGCTTCTCCTCAGGGACTACCTCTCTATCAACTACTCGAGCTACTTCAGCGTGATCCTCGGCGCGATCCTGCTGGGGGTGGTGTTTTTCATCCCGAAAGGCCTGATGGGCCTCATCGAGCGTGGCCGGGCGGCGATCGAGACGCGTAAGGTTGCCGACATGCTCGACGGGCTCGCCCGCCGCCTGCGCGGCGAGGCGGCCACGGCGGCCCCGGCGCCACCACGCGCGCAATCCACCGCCAACGGCGCCGCCGCGCACCACACCGCCCCGCGGGCGCCCGACCCGCCCGAGCGAAAGGCCTCGGCGTGAGCCCGGCGGCAAGACCGCTGCTCGAGGTCAAGAACCTCAGCCGCCATTTCGGCGGGCTGGCCGCTGTCGACGGCGTCTCGTTCGCCGTCGAGCGCGGCGAGGTCCTGGGCCTCGTCGGCCCGAACGGGTCCGGCAAGACCACCCTCCTCAACGTGGTCTCCGGCCGCCTGCCGCCCATGGGCGGCGAGGTGCGCTTCGACGGCCGGCCGATCACGGGCAGCCCGCCCGAGCAGGTGTGCCGCGCGGGCATCGCCGGCACCTTCCAGCTCGCCCGCATCCCCGATGCGCTCGATGTGCGCGACAACGTCGCCGTCGCCGCCATGTACGGCCGCCGCCGCCTCGATGTCGCCTCCGCGCGCGCCGAGGCGGAGCGGCTGCTCGACCGCGTCGGCTTCACCGCCGACCCCGCCGCCCACGCCGACGCGCTCACCTATTTCGACCACAAGCGCATCGAGCTCGCCCGCGCGCTCGCCTGCGCCCCCGGGCTCCTGCTGCTCGACGAGTGGCTCGCCGGCCTCAACCCGACCGAGCTGGAGGCCGGGATCGCGCTCGTGCGCTCGCTCAACGACGAGGGCCTCACCATCGTCATGGTCGAGCACGTGATGCACGCCATCCGCTCGCTCTGCAGCCACGTGGTAGTGCTCAACGCCGGCCGCGTCATCGCCGCCGGCACCCCCGAGGCCGCCCTCGCCGATCCCGGCGTGGTGCGGGTGTATCTCGGGGACGGGCCATAGTAGGGGTCAGACCCTGCGGGTCTGATCCCATGCTCCGACCTTGAAGAGAGGCAGTAGGCAGTTGGCAATAGGCAATAGGCGGTGAAGCAAGTGACAGGCGGCTATTGCCTATTGCCTATTGCCTACTGCCCTGGGGTCAGACCCGCAGGGTCTGACCCCCAACTAAGGCTTGATGTTCTGGTTCACGCGGAACAGGTTGCCCGGATCGTACTTGCGCTTGATCTCGGTGAGGCGGTCGAGGTTCCCGCCGTAGGTCGCCTTGATGCGCGCGTCGCCTTCATCGCCCATCATGAAGTTCACGTAGCCGCTGCCCGTGGTGTAGGGGCTGACGGCTTCCCAGTAGGCGCGACCCCACCGCTTCAAAGCGTCCGCCTTGGCGGGATCCGGATCGATGCCCGCAATCACCATCGACCAGGTGGCATCGCGGCAGCTCCACGCCGTCTCCGCCTTCCCGACGCGGTGCACGGTCCCGTCGATCGGGTAGAGGTGCACCAGCGACAGCTCGCTCGGCGCCTGCGCCGCATAAGCAAGATGCACGTCGATCGCCTGGTCGGACACCTCCTTGACGTAGGCGCCCTTCCAGTACCACTGCAGGCCCTTCGGCATCAGCGGGTCGAACAGGCTCTGCAGGGCCGTGAACGGCATCGGACCGACCCAGTCGAGGATCGCCGTGGGCAACTCCTTCCGTAACGGTGCAAATGCCTGTTCGCCTTCAGCCGCCCCGCCGTTGTATGCGCCGATCAGGGCCACGATCTTCTTGCCCCAGATGTCCCTCGGGAAGGGGTCGGTCGACGGCACCGTCTTGAGGCCCACGAAGAGACCCAGGTCCAGCGGCGCCTTCGGCAGGAACTCGCGATACCACTGCATGACCTGCCGGGCGTCTTTGATCTCCCAGAACATCGGGCCGCCGTAGATCATGCCGGCCGGATGGGCCTTGAACAGGAAGCTCGTCACCACGCCGAAGTTGCCGCCGCCCCCGCGCAACGCCCAGAAGAGGTCCGGGTTCTGGTCGGCACTCGCCGTGACAAAGCGGCCGTCCGCCAGCACGACATCGGCCTCGAGGAGGCTGTCGATGGTGAGTCCGTGCTTGCGTGTGAGATACCCGGTGCCCCCGCCGAGGGTGAGGCCGGCGATGCCAGTCGTCGAGACGATGCCGGCGGGCACCGCCAGGCCGAAGGCACCGCAGGCGTGGTCGACGTCGCCCTGCGTGCAGCCAGGACCGACGCGCACGGTGCGGCTTTGCGGGTCCACCCGCACTCCCTTCATTGCGGTGAGGTCGACAACAAGCCCGTCGTCGCAACTGCCGAGGCCGGGGCCGTTGTGGCCGCCGCCGCGGATCGCAACGAGCAGGTTGCTCTCGCGCCCGAAGTTGACGGCCTCGATCACATCGGCAACGTCCACGCATCGCGCGATCAGGCGCGGCCGCTTGTCGATCATGCCATTGTAGAGCGCGCGGGCTTCGTCGTACTCGGCGTCCCCGGGCTCGATGACCGGGCCGCGCAGGCGCTGCCGGAACTCGGCTATTCGTGCTTCTTGCATGGTTCCATCTCCCTTCGATGCCCTTTTCGGGCCTTTCCCTTCGATGCAGCGCTAGTATGATCGCAGGCTATTCGCTTGGGCGATGTCCAAGGGTCTTTCCTTAATGCTCATTCGTCCGCGGGCTTGCTCGATCGTCCGGATGAATTGGCAGGGAGTCCGTAGGAGGTTGGGGTGGACGTACTGTCGGACGTGCTCCGTGCCGTGCGACTGACCGGCGCCATCTTTTTCGATGTCGAGGCGAGCGAACCGTGGGTGGCGGAAACGCCGGCCGGGGCGGAGATCGCCGGAAGCGTCATGCCGGAGGCGGAGCATGTCATCGCGTTCCACGTATTCACCGCGGGCAGTTGCTGGGCCGAATTGAAGGACGGCTCGGTGCCGCCGTTCCGGTTGGGTGCGGGCGACATCGTCGTCGCTGCCGATGGGCGATCCGCACGTCTTCTCCACAACGCCCGGCATGCGGGCGACACCGGACCTCAACATTTACCGTCGCCCTACGGATCGCCAGATGCCGACTTCCATCGAGGTGCTCGGCGGCGGCGGCGAACTCAGCCGCTTCGTGTGCGGCTATCTCGGTTGCGATGCGCGGCCGTTCAACCCGGTGCTGCAGGCCCTGCCGCGCCTCCTGCATATGCGCGCGGCGGAAGGCGGCGCCCCCATGGCGCAGCTGCTTCGGCTGGCGGTCGACGAGACGGCATCGCGCCGCTCCGGCGGCGAGACGGTGCTTTCCAAGGTGGCCGAGCTGATGTTCGTCGATGTCGTGCGGCGCCACATCGACTCGCTGCCGAGGGAGGCCGGCGGCTGGCTGTCGGGGCTGCGGGACCCGCAGGTCGGCGCGGCGCTCGCCCTGATGCACGGCCGGCCAGCCGAGGCCTGGACGCTGGAGCGCCTGGCTCGCGAGGTGGGATTGTCCCGCTCCGTCTTCGCCGACCGCTTTGGGCACTACGTGCAGGATTCGCCCATGCAGTACCTGACGCGCTGGCGCATGCAGCTGGCAGCCCGTCTGCTGGAGCGCCCCGGCGTCGGCTTGGCGCAGGTTGCGGCCGAGGTCGGCTACGAGTTCGAGGCGGCCTTCAACCGCGCCTTCAAGAAGTGCGTGGGCGCACCGCCCGGCGCCTGGCGCCGAGGCCGCCAGTTGGCCGCGCCCATCGCCGGGACGCAGCCGCCCGCCCTCGAAACGGGGACAGACCGCAGGGTCTGACGCTTGTCGAGCCGCCTTCTTGGCATCGGCCTTCGGCTCCTTGGGATCGACGCCTTCGTCTTGCTCGATTGCGCGGACTCCACGCCAGCTGACCTCGTCCCGGCGCCCAATGCCAAGGGCCAGGACCGCTGCAACGCTACCGATGGCGAGCGGCTGACCGCCATTGCCAACCGCTACAAGGCCGACATGATGGCCAATCGGATCGAAGCCTCCAGATTGGTCGAGTACATCCGACTTCCCTGAGTTGCGGCCGAGGACGCCCTGCAATCGGGGACGGGAGTGCATTCCACCGACCCGAGATGCGCGCGCACGAGCCCGATCAGGGATGCCGGTCTCGATGCTGGTCTCGACGCTCTGGCGGAAGCAGGCCCTGGTTCTCGATGATGGCGCGATAGACGCCGGCGCTCTGCTTCGGGGTGCGCTTCTGCGTGGCAAAGTCCACGTGGATGAGGCCGAAGCGGCGCCCGAAGCCCGAGAACCATTCGAAGTTGTCGTGGCTCGACCAGTGGAAGTAGCCCTGCACGGCGGCGCCCTGGCGCATGGCGTCACCCAGGGCCGCCACGTGCCGCACGAGATAATCCGTGCGCTTGGTGTCCTCGACCCTGCCGTCCACCAGCTCGTCGTCTCCGGGGACGCCCGTCCCGTTCTCCGTGATCATCATCGGCGGGTTGCCGTACTCGTCCCTGAGACGCAAGAGCCCGGCCGTGAGCAGATCGGGCCGAACGGGGCCGTTGTAGGGATCAGCGGGTGATCGTTCCCACGTCATGCGCAGGCCCCAGTTGTCCGCTGCCGCCGGATCGGCCGCGAAGGGGAAGCCGCTGTAGAAGTTGACGCCGAGGAAGTCGGCCCTGTTGCGGGCGATCAGCTCCATGTCGCCCGGCTCGACCGGCAGCGCCGCGCCGACACCACTGAGCGCCGCGACTACATCCTCGGGGTAGGTTCCCTTCAGCATCGGGTCCAGGTAGATCCGGTTCATCAGCCCGTCGGCCAGCCACGCAGCCTTGCGGTCGGCCTCGCTGTCGCTTGCCGCCAGCGCCGGGAACAGCAGCATGGCGACGGAGGCGATGCGGCCGGAAAGTTTGCGCTTGCGGTACTCCTCGACCGCAGCGGCGGCGGCGAGGTGCTGATGGTGCACCATGCGTGCGCCAGGGAACCAGGTGAAGGCCGCCGGCGGCAGTGGCGTGAGGGAGACCGGCTCACGGCTCTCGGTCTCCCTGAGCTGCTTGGCATAGGCGGTGAAGCCGAGGTCGGTGCTGGGCTCGTTGAGCGCAAGGAACAGCTTCACGTCCGCGCCGAGGCTGTCGAACACGACTCCGGCATAGCCTCTGAACCAGTCGACGATCTCCCGGTTCGCCCAGCCGCCCTTATCGGCCAGCGCCTGCGGCAGCTCCCAGTGGTAGAGCGTCACCAAGGGCTCGATGCCCGCCGCCTTCAGGTCGGCGACGAGCCCGCGGTAGTAGGCGATGCCCTTCTCGTTGGGCGTGCCGGTTCCATCGGGCAGGATGCGCGGCCAGTTGAGCGAGAAGCGGTAGGCGTTGACGCCCGACGCCTTCAGCAGCGCGATGTCCTCCAGGTACTGCGCGCGGTCGTGCATGTTGAGCGCGACATTGGCGGTCTCGCCGTTCTCGGCCATCCGGTCGACGTTGGTGTAGACATCCCACACCGAGCGGCCCTTGCCGTCCGCCTGCCAGCCCCCCTCAACCTGGTACGCCGCCGTCGCGGTGCCCCAGAGGAAGCTCTTGGGGAATGGTTCATGCGCCTTCGTCATCCCTCTCCCCTTCCTATCCGAAGCAGCACAGTGAGTGGGCGCAACTTCCAATTCTTGGAATTGTATGCCATCCTGCATGAATGATCGTTATCGGCACGGACGTTGTGGAACGCTATCTTGCCGACCGGGCCGGCCACAAAGGGATCAAGGCCGCGCGATCACATTACGAGGCTTGGCTCGGCATTGCGACTCGCGCCGAGTGGCGAAACCCAGATGTCAAGGCGGCGAGCCCAATCGTACCAGCGACTCTCGTGAGGTCGGCTTTGATGCGTGGAGCGGATCGCGAACACCGAAGGAGTTTCGAAGACAGGCATATCCCAAGGTGCAGCGTTCTCAAGGCGGGCCGTGTTGTATTCAACATCAAGGGCAACGACTTTCGATTGATTGCTCGCCTCCAGTCATCAAGCGGGCGTCGTGGCAATCAGATTCTTTGGCACGCACCGCGAATACGACGAGATCGATGCGGAGACCGTGTGATGGATGCAACTCTGATCCTGATCGATAGCGATGCCGAGCTTGCGCGTGCGCGCGCGCTCGTCGAGCACCTGTGGGACTCGAATGACCCGGCCGATGTTGCGCGGCTCGAGGCGCAAGCGCGCTTGATCGCCGCCTACGAGGAGCGCCGATGGCCGCGCCGGCCGCCGAGCACGGTAGAGCTGATCCGCCACCTCATGGATCAGCACGGCCTCACCCGCGCCGATATGGTGCCAATTCTGGGCACGCCGAGCCGCGTCAGCGAGGTTCTGCGCGGCAAGAAGGGGTTGAGCGTGGCGATGATGCAGCGACTGCGCGCACGCTTCCGCGTGCCGGCCGATCTCCTCCTGCCGCCCCCCGAGAAGGCGCGCAGAGCAAAGCGAACTGCGGCCTGACTCGTCTGCTGTCTGCTCTTCTTCCCGGTTGACAATCCGGTCCGCGTTGATCATATACGCGGCATGGACCGATTGGCGACCCTATCCGGACTTTGTCACAGCTCACGCTATCAACGCTGAGCTTGTCGCCCGCGCGTGCCTGAAGACGCGCACCCGTCCATCCCAACAGCGAAATTGCCCCGGTAGTCCAATCTGGTAGAGGCGCCGTCCTCAGAAGGCGGATGTTGCTGGTTCGAATCCAGCCCGGGGCACCAGGAAGGCTAAGCCGAAAGATTGCTGGGTAGCGGCCGCGGTCCCGAAAACCGTCTGGAGCATCGCCTCGTGGGGGTTCGAATCCCCCGCCTTCCGCCAACACCCGAAGGGGGCCCGAAGCCATGAACGAAGCCCTGAGTTTCCAATGCCTGCTCCGGCAGGAAGACGCACGCATCGTGGCTTGGATCGAGGAGCGCGGCGCCCGCCTGCGTGCGCGCGTCGAGCTCGAGGGCGAGCCAGGCTTCTGGGAAGTGCTCGCGGTCTATCGGCCGGCGCGGACGGCGACTTGGCTCAACCAGAACGCCAAGCGGGTACACAAGGGCCTCCCTTCATTGAGGTGAGAAATGAGGATGGTTGCCAGAGTGGTAATGGGACGCGTTGCTAGCGCGATGCCGGCCGCAGGGCCGCGGACGTTCGATCCGTCCACCATCCGCCATCGATTCAGCGCGCGTAGCCCAATCGGCAGGAGGCGTCGGGTCGAGAGCCCGAACAGTGCTGGTTCGAGTCCAGCCGCGCGCACCAATGCCACGGTAGCCCAACCGGTAGAGGCGCTGCCCTCAAAACGCAGACAGTGTCCGTTCGAATCGGACCCGTGGCACCAACGGCTCGCCTAGCCCAACGGCAGAGGCACGGTACTTAAAACGCCGGCAAGTCTCGGTTCGAATCCGAGGGCGAGCACCAAGGGTTCCTTTCTCCCCAGGCGGTTGTAACCCGTCCGACTAAGAAAACAGGGGAGGGGTGTCGAGAGGTTCGAGTCTCGGGAACCCACCAATAGGGAGCGTGGGCGAGATGGGAACGCAACCGCCTGCAAAGCGGCCATGAGCCGGTTCGATTCCGGCACGCTCCTCCATTCTTGCTTGCGCGCAGCCGCCACGCCAACCCTGCGCGCGACGGCCGGTTGGTCCAGTGGCAGGACACCTGACTTTGACTTAGGGGACGGAAGTTCGATTTTTTCACCGGCTGCCAGTCGACAATCCGGGTCTTTGACCCCGAGAGCTGGGGGTGCTCGCCCGGAGGCGGCGGCCTCCGCCTGAACGCCGTGGCTCTCCGCTCCGAAGCCCGAGAGCGCGCGCCGCCGCGGCACGGCCCTGAGCTTGCCGCCGGACTGGTCCGGCGCCACGGCGGCCACCCGGTCGGCCGCAACGAGCAGCCGCGCGAAGTCGATGCCGGTCTTCACACCCATGTGCTCGAAGGCGAACACCAGATCCTCGGTCGCGGTGTTGCCCGCGGCACCCGGAGCGAACGGACAGCCGCCGAGGCCCCCCGCGGCGCCGTCGATGACGCGCACGCCGTGCCGCCAGGCTTCCAGCGCGTTGGCCACGCCCAGGCCGTAGGTGTCGTGCCCGTGATAGACGAACGTCACCCGCTCGCTGGCGTAGCGCGGCACCAGCCGGCCGAACAGCGAGCCCACGTGGCTCGGGGCCGCGCGCCCCGTGGTATCGCAGATGCCGATCTCGACATCGGGAGCGATGCCGATCGCGCGCTCCACGCAGCGCTCCACGGCCGCCTCCGCCACCCGGCCTTCCCAGGGGCAGTCGAAGCAGGTCGAGAACCCGAGCCGGAGCCTCGGCTTGTCGGTCCCCAGGCCCTCCCAGGCGGCGGCGAAGTCGCGGAAGCTCTCCTCCACGCTGCGCCTGACATTGGAACGGTTGTGGCTCTCCGTCACCGAGATCACCCAGCTGATCTCCTTGATCCCGGCCTCCAGCGCCATGTGCAGACCCTTGGCGTTGGGCACCAGCGCCATGATGCGGGTGCCGGCGGGCAGCCGCACGCGCTTCACGATCTCGGGTGTATCGGCGAGCTGCGGCACGGCCTTGGGACTGACGAACGAGCCGATCTCGATGCGCGTGAAGCCGCAGGCTGCCAGCTCCTCGATCAAGGCGATCTTGGTCTCGGTGGGGATGAAGGCGCGGACCGCCTGGAAGCCGTCGCGGGGAGCCACTTCCACAATTTCTACGCTGTCGCGGCGCATGCTCTTAACCTTATGCATCGGCTTGCTGAAGAGCGCAGAGCGTAGCCTACCTTCGGCCTCCCTGCTGCCGCAAAATGCGTAAACGTCGCGCGCAAAGGTCGATGGCAACGGCAGGTGTGCGCAGAGTGGTCTGAAGGGCTACGAGAAAAAACCTTTGGGGAGGTCAGAATGATCATCCGGCGGCAAGCCACTCTTTTGGCATTCCTCGTGGTCTGCCTGGCTGCGGCTTGCGCCGTGGCCAATCTTGCCGGCCTAGTTGCGGCCGCCCAAGCGCAAAGCGAGGCCGAGAAGCATAAAAAGCAGCAGGAGAGGCAGAAGGCCGCCCCTCCGAAGCATGAGCCGCCGCGTCCGGCGCCGCCGCCGATCCAGAAGGCGCCAACGCCCACGCAGCCCAGAGTCACTGCACCGCCACCGCCACCGCCTCCGCCGCTGCAGAAGCGGCCGCCGCTCGAGAGGCCCGCCAAGACGTTCCAGGAGCCCCCATCGCCCGCGGCGAAGTCGCCTCCGCCCGAGAGGCCCTCCAAAACGTTCCAGCAGCCCCAATCGCCCGCGGTGAAATCGCCGCCGCCCAAGCCCGCCCTGGTCCCTGCGCCCGAGCCGAGGAAGGAGGGCATCAAGGTTCCGCCGCCAACCCATAAGGGTGCGGCGCCGCCGCCAAAGGGGCCGCCGGCCGCGCTCGAGAAGGCGGCGCCGCCCGCTGGAAGGCCGCCGTCGGGTCCTGCGGGTCCCGCCACCGTCACGCCGGCGCCGCAGCGTGTCCCACCCCGTCCGCCGCCGAAAGGCTTCGAGGACGTGCGCAAGGGCCGTCTGGAGCGGGTCGAGGAGCGGCCGCAAGGTGATCCAGGAGCCCGGCAACCGCTTCATCGTCAAGGAGGACAACAAGAAGGCGATCATCCGCCACGACGAGGCAGAGCGCTTCCTGCGTCGGCCCGGCGCCAAAACGGAGCGCCGGGCTGACGGCAATGTCGAGACGTACTACGTGCGGCCCGACGGCGTGCGCATCGTCACCGTTGTCGATCAACACGGCCGGCTGCTGCGGCGTTACCGCCGCGACCGCGATGGGCACGAGTACAACATCATCGACAACCGCCGCTTCTACCGCGACGTCGCAATCGGCATCGGCGCCGGTGCGCTCGGGATCATTGTGCTCAATCTGCCGCCTCCGCGCGTGACCATCCCGCGCGACAGGTACATTGTCGAGTACGACCGCGCCTCCGACGACGATCTCGACGAGGCGCTGACGGCATCTCCCCTCGAGCCGCTCGAGCGCGCCTATTCGCTGGATGAAATTCGCTACACCTACGAGCTGCGCGCGCGCATGCGCCGCATCGATCTCGACACCATCATCTTCGATTCCGGGGCCTGGGAGGTGCCGCAGGACCAATACTACAAGCTGGAGCGCATGGCGCGAGCGATCCTGACAGTGCTGCGCCGCAACCCGGAGGCGGTGTTCCTGATCGAGGGTCACACCGACGCCGTCGGCTCCGATGAGGATAACCTGAGCCTTTCCGACCGCCGTGCCCAATCGATCGCCGAGATCCTCGCGGAGACCTTCAGCGTCGCGCCGGAGAACCTCGTCACCCAAGGCTATGGCGAACAGTTTCTCAAGATCGACAGGCCGGGGCCGGAGCCGCGCAACAGAAGGGTCAGCATTCGTCAACATCACCCCCCTGATGGCCGAGCGCTGAGATGCGCGAGACTGATCATGGCGACGCGGGCGCGGCGGCGCAACGCTCGATGTGGATACTCTGGGGATCTTGCCGGTGGCGGTCGGGCATCGTCGCCGGCGCCGTCTTTCTCGCCGTGCCGGAGATCGACCTCGGCGTCGCCCGCGCCTTCCATGCGCCCGACGCCGGGTTCGTGGGGCGGCGCCTCGGCTGGGTGGAGATGCTGAGGCAGGCGTTCGTCGTGCTCTATTTCGGCACCATCGCCCTCACCCTCGTCGGGACTGGCGCTGACCTGGCGGGCCCGGCGGGAGTGGCTGCGCCTCGGCAACCGGCACTGGCTGTTCCTGGCCGCCTGCCTCGCCGCCGGCCCAGGGCTCGTCGCCAACCTCGTTTTCAAGAACCAGTGGGGACGGGCGCGACCCGCGCAGATCGTGGAGTTCGGCGGCACCAAGGCGTTCACCCCGCCGCTGGTGATCGCCGGCCAATGCCCGCGCAACTGCTCCTTCGTCAGCGGCGAGGCGGCCTCCACCTACTCGGTGTTCTATGCCGGCGCCGCCCTCGTCCCGCAATGGTCCGTAGCACTCCTCGTCATCGGCACGCTGGGCGGCCTGCTGACGGGACTGCTGCGCATGGCCCAGGGCGCCCACTTCCTGAGCGACGTGATCTTCGCCGGCGTGTTCATGGCCCTCACCGTGCTCCTGCTGCGATGGCTGATGCTGCAGCGAGGCGGTCATGAGCGATGAGGCTGAGCCGGAATCCTGGCGCGATCTGGAGCAGTTCGCGTTCGGCGACAGCCCGGAGATGGCGGACGAGCTTCTCGCGCTCGTTCTGGCGGGAGCCAAGACCGCTACCTGCAGCGCCCTGTCGGAGTACGAGGCCAAGGGCGAGCCAATAGACCTGACGCCGGGCAGTCGCAGCGTCGTGCTCGACGGACGCGGCCGGCCGGCATGCGTGATAGAGACCTGCGAGGTTACGGTCAGGCGCTTCGACGAGGTCGATGCGGCCTTCGCCTGGGACGAAGGCGAGGGCGACCGCAGCCTTGCCTGCTGGCGCTCGGAGCACGAGGGCTTCTTCCTCGAGCATGGGGTGTTCTCCGAGGACATGCTCCTCGTGTGCGAGCGCTTCCGCCTGGTCGAGGTTCTCCCGCGCGGCGAGGAGGCAGTGTGAGGCGCAGACCGCGGGAAGCCGCAGCCGGCAGTCGAGCGTCTACCGCACGGGCTCGAGGCCCGCAGCCTCGTAGGCCGCGGCAGCCTCGGCCGAGGCCAGCACCTGCAGGAATTCGCGCGCCGGACCCGCGTTGGCCGAGCCGGAGAAGGCGGCAGCCGCGAACATCGTGGGGGTCTGCAGGCTCTCCGGCAGAGGGCCAACGATGTCGACCCCCGGCACCTGCATCAGCTCACTCACCTGCTGGACCGCAATCTCGGCGCTCCCCGCGCGCCACCAGCGCGGCCGTCAGGCCGCTCGGGATGATGGTGGCCTTGGCGTTGATGGCATCCGCGATGCCGAGCCGCTCGATCAGCCTGGCGAAATAGACGCCGCTGGCGCCGAGGCGCGAGTAGGCGAGCGAGCTGCGCCGCGAGCAGCGTGGCTGTGAGCGCCTCTGCGGTGGAGATGTCGGGCCGCCGGGCGCCCGCCTTCACGGCGAGCCCCACCCTGGAGCGCCCGAGATCGACGGCGCTGCCGGCGTCGAGGATGCCGCGCCCGGCAAGCTGGTCGATCCCTTCGCGCGTGAGGATGGCGATGTCGGCGGTCTCGCCCGCCGCGATGCGCTCGAGCACCCTGTTGGTCGGGTCGTAGTCGACGGCGAGCTTTGCACCACGGGCTGCCTCGAAGCGCGCAACGAGGCCCAGCAATGCGCCCTGCACAGCGTGCGTGGAGAATACCTTCAGCATCTGTCCCGGGGTCTTCCCACTCCCAGTTTTGGCCTTGGCGCATTCATAGCGCACGCGCCTCGTCCCATCCATTTTCGAGGCCATGCTCGTGTCTGGGGTCAGACCCGCAGGGCCAGCAGGGTCTGACCCCACCCTATCTGCCGAGGCGGCGCAGGCGCTCGGCGGTCCCCGGGGCGCCCAGCGTGCGCGCCCGCTCGTACCAGCGCCTGGCCTGATCGAGGTCCGGCTGGATGCCGCGCAGATGCGGGCGGGTGCCGAGCACGGCCGGATCGTAGGTCTCGGCCAGCGCCATGGCGGCCGCGCCGAGGCCCAGGTCGGCGGCGCGGTCGAAAAGCAGGCGCGCCGGGGCCACCAGGCCCTGCTCCAGTGCCTCGTTGCCCTTCTGCAGGAAACGCTGTGCCCGCTCGCGGGCATCCGGGCTCTTGTCCGGACCTTTGTCCTGGCCCTTGTCCTCGCCTTTGTCTTGGCTCGCCGACGGCGCGCGGATCACCAGGATGGACTTGGCCTCCGCCAGCACGGTGCCGTCGAGCCCCACCAGCGCCACCACCATCTCGGCCTTGCCCGACACTGTGGGTGGCAGGGTGATCTTGAGGTTGGAGAGGACGTTGAGCGGCACCACCCAGGCGTCGCGGGCGATCGCATAACCCTCCGACAGGGCGGCGCTCTGCGGGAGCCCCCGCACGCGCACGAAGCTGCCGCGCGGCCCCTTGCCCACCCGGACCGGGAACGGCACTTGTGTGGAGGGCTGAGCATTGATGGTCGTCGCCACGGTGATGCTCGGCCGTTCCGGGGCCTGTGCGGGTGAGGCGACGGCGTGGACCAGCGCCAAGCCGATGAGGCCTGCCGCGGCGGCTCCTACTCGCGCCGCGCACCGATGGGGCCGTCGGCCGCGTCCCGGTTGTATCGGATGCTTCACGACTGCAACCTCCCCCGTGGAAGCCGTCGCCTCGAGCCGGCTCGGCAGCAACCCGCCCGGCTCTCCTACATCCCAACGCCGACAGGTGTCGAAAAAACGGCACGCCCCGTTTTCGGCGTTATACAGATTGTTGCGGCCTCGCCACTGGAGGGCGTCAGCCCCGCACTTTGCGGGGCGCTTCGCCCGGAGAAAATCGAGGTCGCAACCGTCGGGTGCCTGCATGACAGTTTCGCGAAACAGCCTGTCGTAGCCGCGCGCAGGTGTCAGACCCTCCGGGTCTGACACCGTTGCACGACCCGGCGTTGGAGCCACGGTGCCAGACCCGGAGGGTCTGACACCTCTCCGCCGCGCCAGCTCCGTCTCGTCGACCAGCAGATCGAGCCGGCGCGCCTTCACGCTGAGCCTGATCCTGTCGCCGGAGCACACCAGCGCCAGCGGCCCGCCCACGGCCGCCTCGGGCGCCACGTGCAGCACGATGGTGCCATAGGCGGTGCCGGACATGCGCGCGTCCGAGATGCGCACCATGTCGCCGACGCCGGCCGCGAGCAACTTCTTGGGGATCGGCAGGAAGCCGGCCTCGGGCATGGCGGCGGCACTCCTGGGCCCCGCGTTCTGCAGGACGACGAAATCGTCGGGGGCAACGTCGAGGTCGGGATCGTCGATGCGGGCGGCCATGTCCTGGAGCGAGGAGAACACCACGGCGCGGCCGGTCTTCTCGAACAGCTCCGGCGTGGCGGCGGAGCGCTTGAGGATGGCGCCGTCGGGCGCCAGCGAGCCGAACAGCGCGACGAGCCCGCCCTGCGGCTCCAGAGGGTCGGACGCCGGCCTGATGACGCGGCGGTCGACGTAGGCCCCCTCCTCGGCCGACAGGCGCTGGGCGAGGGTCTCGTCCGTGACGGTCAGGCAATCGAGGTGGAGCAGCGGCTTCAGCTCGCGCAGGACGGCGCCGATGCCGCCGGCGGCGAAGAAGTCCTCCATGTAGTGCTCGCTGCCGACCGGCTTGACACCCACCAGCACCGGCGTCGTGTCGGAGAGCTGGTTGAGACGGCTAAGGTCGAACTTCAGGCCGACGCGGCCGGCTATTGCCGCGAGATGGATCACGCCGTTGGTGGAGCCGCCAAGCGCCAGGAGCACGCGCGCCGCGTTCTCGATGGCACCGGCGGTGATAATCCTGTCGGGCGTCAGGTCCGAGCGAGCGAGCGCCACGGCGCGCGCGCCGGTGGCCTCGGCCGCGCGCAGGCGATCGGCATGCACGGCGGGGATGGCGGCGGTGCCGGGCAGCGTCATGCCCAGCGCCTCGGCGATCGCCGCCATGGTGGAGGCGGTGCCCATCACGGCGCAGGTGCCCGCCGTCGTGACGAGGCGGCTCTCCACCGCCTCGATCTCGGCCTGCCCCATCTTGCCGGCGCGGTACTGCGTCCAGAACTTGCGGCAGTCGGTGCAGGCGCCGACGCGGTCGTCCTTGTAGCGCGAGGTCATCTGCGGCCCGCCGATCAGCTGGATCGCGGGCTTGCCGGCGCTGGCCGCGCCCATCAGCTGCGCCGGCACGGTCTTGTCGCAGCCGCCCATCAGTACCACCGCGTCCATGGGCTGGGCGCGGATCATCTCCTCGGTGTCCATGGCCATGAGGTTGCGGAACTTCATGGAGTTGGGCGTCAGCGTGGATTCGTGCAGCGAGATGGTGGGGAACTCGAGGGCGAGGCCGCCGGCTGCCGCCACGCCGCGCTTGACGGCGTCGAGCAGCTCGGGGAAGTGGCGGTGGCAGGGGTTGAACCTGGAATGGGTGAAGGCGATGCCGACCACGGGCCTGCCGAGCTCGTCGGCCGAGTAGCCCATCGACCTGGCGAACGCGCGCCGCATGTAGATGGAAAAGTCGCGGTCGCCATAGTTTGCAAGCCCGCGCAGGTACCCGCGCTCGTCCTCGTCCCGGTTGCTGCTGCCCACGTCGCGCCTCCGTTCCCTTTGTACGGCGAACCTTACCAGAGAAAGCCGCCTCGACCGCCGACTTGTATGCCCTTCAGGCCCACGCGAACGGCGTGCCGGCGGTGCCCGCGCAGGCGATCCGCAGGGCTGCTTCCGGGATGACCCTTCCCGGCCCCTGCGTGGGGCTCTGGCTCGTCTCGAGCTGTCTGCAAGTGTGGAGGGGCAGGGAGGAATCCATGGCCTCCTGGGGCCTCCCAGGCCCTCCTGGCGCAATGCCTCCAGTGTCATGAGCAACCACACCGCTGGCACGCTCGCGGGTTGCATGTGGCTCGAGTCTCGACGTGCCGGTCAACCCCGCTGCCCCGCTCCGCGGCGATTTGTACTTCCGACCCGAATTGGTAAGGTCCAAGCCCCGGGGAGGGTGATTTGGCCGACAGGCTCAATGGGGCAGGCAGCTGAAGCTGTTCAGCGGCGAGCCTGCACCCGCTTACGGCCTTAATCCGGACGAGATGCGCTCGAAGTTCCACGCCCTTCTCGCGCAGGCACGCGCGGCGCAGACGATGCCGTGGCCGCCTGTGAACGCGAAGCTCTATCGTCAGCTCTTCCCGCAGATGACGTGTTGGCTGCCGGAGGGGGAGGGCGCCCAGCTCCGCTTCGAGTTCGAAACCGAGATGACCCGGCTTCACGCGGCGGCGTAGGCCGCCACGTCCACCTCAACGGCGACGCCTGGTGGTCGAACGTGCCGGCGCGCGTGTGGGACTACACGCTGGGCGGCTACCAGGTGATCAAGAAGTGGCTCTCCTACCGCGAGCACGACGTGCTGGGCCGCGCCGCTGAAGCCCAACGAGGCCGCCTACGTCTCCGAGACGACCCGCCGCATCGCCGCCATCCTGCTCTTGGGGTCGGCGCTCGACAAGAAGTACACGAACTCGAAAGCTGCCGCCGTGGAATGGAAGGACGGCGTGCCGGCAACGTAGGTTGGGTCAAGCGACGCGCAGACCCAACAGTCCTCGAGTTGTGTTGGGTCTGCGGCTTCGCCTTGACCCAACCTACAATTCACGCTGCGTGAATTTATCCACGGCGCGTGAATTCGGACGTCTATCGCCCCATCGGGCCAATCGCCCATCCTCCTTGCGATTCGCGACCTCGCATGGGGAGCCCATGGCCCACGACGATCCGCCGCAAGCCTACCGCGGCCGCCAGCTCGAATTGTTCGGCGGCGAGCCGGCGCCCGCGTCAGGCTCCACTGCCGATGAGATGCGCGTGTACCTGCATGAGCTTCTGGCCGAGGCGCGTGCGGCCAAGACCATGCCGATCACCGCCGATCGCGGACTCTTCGCCCTGCTGTCGTTCTGGCTCCCCGAGGAGGAGAGCGCCCAGCTCCGCCGCGAGTTCGAGACCGAGCTGGCACGCCTCGAGTCGATCTGAGCCGGAGCAGGCCGAACCCCCCTTCACCTGCATCCCAGCCCTTGCATGCGCCACCTGCTCTGGTATACAATATCCCAAGCGCCAGGGAGGTCGGCCATGCAGTGCCCGGTTTGTCGCGGTCAGGCTCGCAATCTCACTCCCAACACGCTGGACGGCGTGGTCGTCGGCTGCGACAGCTGTGGCGACTATCGCGTCGCCGGCGATGCGCTCCACACCCTGATGGGCCTCACGCCCGAGAAGCGCGTGCAGGTCCTCGAAGCCGCCAAGGCTGCGTCTCGAGCCGGCTGGCCCTACGTCATGGCCCGCAGCGTGCGCTCGGCCGCAACGCCGTCCCAGCCTCCCGCACGTCGGTAGCCGCCCGAATCGCCGCTGCCGCCATTGTAAGCGCAGGCGCACCAACCCGCCGATGTGCGGAGTGGCGGCGCGCTATTCCGGGGGCGGGGGCCGCTTGGCGACGGGCGCGGGCTCGCGCTTCAGGAAGGGCGTCTGGTGCCAGAGGTCCACCGGCACCAGGTCGAAGCCGGTCCACGACGCGATCGCGACGCCGTTCTGCGCGCGGTAGCCGCGCACGCCGAAATCCTCGGTGCGCGGGATGTGGTTGAGGCCGGCGGTGTGCCAGATCACCACCGCCTTGCCGTCGATGGGCTCGGGGCTCGCCACGTTCTTCGGCACGTCGACGAACCTCAGCTCCAGTCCGGCGGCGTCGACCGCGCGCTTGGGGTTGTCGGGCTTGAGCCGCGTGACCCAGAAATCGTACTTGGTGAAGTCGAAGCGCGTGCGCACCGTCCCCGTTCGCACGGGCCGCAGCGCATAGCCGATGTAGCGGGGCGGGTCGTGGCGGTTCAGGGTCACCCCGCTGGTGATCTTGAGCGAGGTGTAGCGCACGGGGTTCCAGACCATGCCGCCCTCGTGCCCGCCCCTGAAGAGCTTGCGCTCCAGGTAGGGCTCCTTGCTGACGAGGTGCACCCGGCGCTGTACGGCTTCGATCTTGTTCCGCTCGGGATCGCCGAGATGGAACTCCATGCGCCAGGCCGCCATGTGGAGGTGGGTTGCATGGTCGTCGCCGTGCCCGTCTGCCTCGAGGCTCGTGAGGTTCTCGGCCGTGCCTGCCACGCGTACGGCTATGGTGCCGTCGTCGGCGAAGGTGTAGCGCAGGATGTAGCGGTAGTTGCCCGAGAACAGCGTCGCCCACAGATGCATGACCTGGCCGCGCCGCACCCGGTTGCGGTCCCGGTTGTCCATCCAGCGCACGTGATCGTCGACCACCTCGCTGATGACGTAGCGATCGTCGTGCAGCGTCGCCCGGATGACACCGTGCTTGGGCAGATACTCCTCCGACGCCTTGATCATCGGAAAGTGAAACGCATGGAACTTGCCGTCACTGCCGAGGACGCCGCCGCTCACGTCGAGGAAATAGGTGCCCTCGTGGTAGGGCACGTACATCTCGGCCATCGCGAGCCGGTTGAGCACGGTGACCCAATCCTCGCTGCCGTCGGCGTGGTAGCCCTTCATGAAGCGGATGTCGCGCAGCTCCCAGACGGCGGAGCCGCCGTAGTCGTGGGTACCGGGCTGGCGCACGAGCCAGGAGATCTTCCAGCCGCTCTCGGCGCGGGGGGCGGGCTGACCGTCCGGCACCGCCGGGAAGTATTGCGTCAGCTCCTCGGCGTGTGCGGCTGTTGTGCCGCCGGCGGCCAGCCCGGCCCAGCAGCCCACCGCCAACACCAAGAGGGCGGCATTGAGCCGCCGTCGGCCCCCCGACATACGCAATACCCCCGTTCTTGCCTCGACGTCGCGACGATCCCGTCAGTGCCCGCGAACGATCTCGCTGGTGCTCAAGTCGACCGTGATCCTGTCGGAGACGTCCGGCGCCTCGACCCGCAGCGCGACCAGGCGATGGCCGTAGCGCGGATGCTTGGGATTGTCGTAGAGGGGCAGTTGCGAGGTGATCAGGAGGTCGTCAGGCGTCGCAGCCTTGATAATGGCATCGAATTCGCGGTTCGCCTTGCGCGCAAGTGCCAGCGCCTGCTCGTACTCCTCCTTGGCGAGCGGCGTCGGGTAGTTGGCGTCCTGACGCACGTGCACGGCTTGGCCGCTGTCGAGATCGACCGTCGTGCGGGTCGTGAGGCCAGTGGCGTACTCGTAGCGCGTGACGACGGCACGCTTGACCTTGGACTGACCGGGAGCTTCGAGAGGCACGACGAGCGGGCGCACACTCTTGCCGATGCGGCCTGCTGCCGTCGAGGCCAGGCCCGGCAGACCCGGGAGCAGGTTCGCCTTGGCGAACACCGCCGGAGGCTTGCTCGCGGCCTCGATCTCGAGAGCCCGCTGCTCCTGGGCGGGGGTCAGCTTGGCCGGCGCCTGCGCCGACACCGGCAACACCGCAAGTGTCGCGGCTACAGCCCCGGTCACCACCAATCCGCAGCGCGCAAACATGGTTGGAAACCCTCCACAGTGCCTATTGAGCACCCTCGAATTCGTCTCCCCAGCGAACTTAAGCAAAGTCCCGCCGGAGGTCCAGCGCGAGCGCACCCCGCCCAGGGCGCGGCACTCGGGTTAACGGGCTTGGGTTGGGTTTGAGTTGACGTTCGACACGTGATTCTGTGGCGCAGTGATTCGCTGGGGGAGCGCCGATGGCCGCTGTTGGACGGCTTCTCGTCGATGCACAGGACGATGGCGTTCGCGGGCGGGGACATGTAGAGGCCGACCACATCGGCGGCCTTGGCAGCGAACTCCGGGTCCTTGCTCTCGCACCAGCTCTTGCGGCCCGAGAGGTCGATCTTGTGCTTGCGCAGGAAGCGCCGGACGTAGTTCACGTCGACATCGTCGAGCTCCTTGGCGAGCAGCTTGGCGTCCCAGCGCGCGCGTCCCTTTGGCACCGGCTGATCGAGCATGGCCAGAATGCGCTTGTCGGTCGCATCGCCGTACACGCGCTTGGCGCCCGGTCGCGGCTTGTCCTTGAGCCCGTCGATGCCGGCAGCGGCAAAGCGCTTGCGCCAGATGCTGACGATGCCGGTCATGACGCCGACCTCGCGTGCGATCGCACGGGAGGCCATTCCCGTCGGCAGCCAGCAGCACGATGCGGGCCCGCCTGACATAACGCTGCTCGGTGGTCGATGCCCGCACCCAGCCTTCGAGCCTGCTGCGGGTCTCCAGATCGATCTGGATCTCGGTTGCCTTGAATGCCATCCCGAGCTTAAATCATGCTTCGCACACCCGGCAAAGCCCACCTTGCCAGATGACGCTAACGGCGTAGCGAAATAACTCACGATCCAGCGACT
Organism: uncultured Alphaproteobacteria bacterium; assembly: GCA_963758625.1. Classification (GTDB taxonomy): domain Bacteria; phylum Pseudomonadota; class Alphaproteobacteria; order Rhizobiales; family Hyphomicrobiaceae; genus AWTP1-13. Next base: position 91,085 of record CAVWWJ010000022.1, read on the forward strand.
GCGGGTACTAGTCCGCTCTGGCCGAACCGGCCGGCCTCAATCCAAGACTTTGATTTTGCATGATTATATGAGACTGGGCTCGTGCCAGTGCAGACCACGCACAGTCTGATAAATAACTGACATTTGCCGTCTGCATGTCGTCAGATTTCGAACTTACTGTTGCCGCAGAGATACAACGTATGGCGAGACATCTGGTATGAGTTTCTTGTCTGCCGATACCGTTTGTCGCGCAGGAAGCCGAGGCATCGTTCAGGCGACTTTGTCCAGCTGCAGGCATATCGGGTGAGCTTCAAGTCTGAATACCGATGAAAGGATTAGAAGACATCATCAGTATGGTACATGGTGTTGGTGAATTGTTAAATGGATTCAGAGAATGGTGCGTCATCGGCGGTTTGCCAGTAGTCGGCTTCAACACTTCCAGAGGGCTTGCTCGCGTTTTGCGAGGGGGTGGAAGCTGCGTCCTCCAGCCAACGGATGGGCCTGCTGGACACGAACACTGACAGCCGTTGACCCGCGGAGCGCCGGTCCTACCGGTCCCGCGAGCTTGGGGTCTGCCCGCTAAGAGATTGCTGATCACCTACGTGTGGAGCTTGCTGATAATGAAAGCGCGTGGGGGAATACTCAGCATGTTGCTTGCCTTGCTGGTGGCCGGGTGTACGACGTTGCCAGCGAGCGGGCCGGACCATCATACGATAACCAACGGTGCTGCGAGTTCGCTCCTTTCTGACCCGGGCGCCGTCGCGTTCGACTATGTGCTGCTCGATATCAACAAGGCGGTTCTGGACCACGTCGTCCATATCGGCCCCGGCTCATTCTTCAAAAGCTTCGGACTGCGGATACAGCAGGCCCCCGTGATCCGGGTTGGCGTCGGCGACCACGTTCAGGTAACGGTTTTTGAGTTCGAGCTCGGGTGGCCTGTTCGTTCCCGAAGGGGCGGGAATGAGGGCCGGAAATTTCGTTACCATCCCGACGCAGGAGGTGGACCGTTCAGGCAACATTACCATACCTTTCGCAGGCCAAATAGCCGCGGCCGGGCGGACATTGCCCGAGATCCAGCGCGAGATCGAAAAGAGCATCGCCAACCGGGCGATCGAGCCTCAGGTGCTCGTTACCTTGCCCGAGAGGAATGCCAGCGAGGTGACCGTTCTGGGCGACATCCTCGCCTCCGCCAACAGGTTCAAGATCAGGCCGGGCGGCGAGCGCGTGCTCGATGTGATCTCGAAGGCCGGCGGACTTAAATATCCCGGGTTTGAGGGGTTCGTGACACTTCAGCGTGGAAAGAAGAAGGCAACGGTCTATTTCCCGACCCTCGTCAACGACCCCAATGAGAACGTCTTCGTAGCTCCGGGCGACACGCTTTACGTCTATCGTCAGCAGCAAAAGTTTGTGGCGGTGGGCGCCCTCGGCAGCTCGGGCCAGACCAGCGGCCTCACCGGGCAATTCGCTTTTGAGCAGGAAAAGCTGTCGCTTAACGAAGCTGTTGCCAAGGCCGGCGGGCTCCTCGATCTACGAGCCAATCCGGGCCAGGTGTTCCTCTATCGCCTCGAGCTCCGCGAGTCGCTGGAGAAGGTGAAAGTCGATCTCAAGCGGTTCCCAGCCGATCAGAAGCTCATCCCTACCATCTATCGGGCCAACTTCCGTGATCCGTCGAGCTTCTTCTTTGGGCAGGCATTTCCTATGCGTCACAAGGACATCATCTATGTCGCCAACGCAAACTCGGTCGAAGTCATCAAGTTCCTGACCTTCCTGCGTAGCATCACCTCCACGGTGGCGGGTGTGGCTGAAGACATGGTGGTGATTGGCAATCCGGCTCGTAAATAGCCCTAGGTCGACACTGACTGATACTTCTCCCGTTAGCTCAGGCTTGCATGGGCTGGGCTGAACCATCGGCGGCGGCGCGTGTCGTCGATCAGTGATCGCATGGTCGCGGCTGGCGTGCGACGAGCCGTCGATGACGCGCGCCGCGATCCAGCCGACGCCGTTGGTCTTCCGCCGGTGTTGTGGCGGAAGGCGAAACTCGTCGAGATAGGCCTACAGCTGCTTTGGCGCCACCGCGCCCGCATGCGTGCCCAAGAGCCAACGCTTCAGGAGCGAGATGGTCCGTGGCAGACCTGTAGGCCCCGTCGGCGAAGCGCTTGAGCGTGGCCTTATCGTTGGTCTCGGCGTGGGCGAGGCGCACGCGGCCGCCGGCCTCCGCGGCCACCAGCACCAGCTCCTTGTGCGGGCCGCCTTTGCCCCCGACGAGGGCCTCGTCCATCTGCACGAAAGGGCCGAGCGGCTCGCGCTCAGGCCGCGCCGCCCGCAGCTTGTGCAGCCAGGTCCACGCCGTCTTCTTGTAGGACCCCATGATGCGCATTCAGGTCCATGGCCGAGATGCCCGTGCGCGCGTCGAGACCTCGAACACCGCCCTGAACCACATCTTCAGGGGCTTGCGCGTCTTCTCCAGCAGCGTGCCCGACGGCTCGGGTAGCGAGGAGAACGGCGTCGACCGACCCGTTCGCCATCGTGCGCGGGCATTGGGACAATGCGAACGGACTGCACCGGGTGCACCACGTGATCCTTGCAGAGAACAACTCTCCCGCAAGGATCACGAGCCGGAGAAGCTCCCTCGGCACCTCATGACTCACATGCGATGGCCGAGGTATGGACCCGCACGGAGTCAGCCATGCAGCAGGTCAGCGTGGTGTCATTTCTTGGTGGCCTCGTCGCATGACGATCCGAAGAAGTCGTTGATCTGTTCGAGCACGACCCGCTCCAAGACATTGAACGTATTGTCCGCAGCCGTCGCGGACCACATGGCGCTTTTCACCATCGTGGGCCCCTCGACACTGCCCCACCGAAGTGCGGCCTTGGTGGCTTTGCCATTCTCGAAGGTGACGACAGGATCGATTGTAAAGGTGATCTTGTGCTTGTCCTTGCCGTCCTTCGTATGCAGATGGCAGATCACATCGTGCTTACCGATCTGGGCTTGGTACTTGGCCTCGGACATGGCGGCGACGATCAGCTTGCGTTCGATGGCGATGTTGGCTTCGCACTGGGCGTGGCCAAGGGACCATTCGAGAGAACCCTTGAGACTGGTCTTGAGGTCAACGTCGGGCCATGTCTTGACGACGTTGCAGGCGATGTTCTCGCCTTGCAGCGTTTTGGTGCGCGCTATGCCGCAGATTGCGACCTTGCAACCGCGACGGGCCTCCTGCTCACGATACAGCTGCTCGGCAAGGTCTTTGTCGACGTCCGTGCGGTTTCGCGGGTCATCTTGAGCGCCAGCGGGCAAGAGACCGAGAAGAACGAGAGCGATCGATGCAGCGACGATTGCATTGAGCCTAATGGACATCCGTCAAACTCCTTATGACAAACAGGGTGGGCGTAACAAATGGAGCTGGAGCGATCAAGTCTGGAATTGCGGAAGCGGGAAGGCTTGGGAAATGCGACGTGTGCTCCATGTGGCCTCGAGGCCACTGCGCAACGTCTGAGTGCGTACAAGCAACTGGACAAACCGAAGAACGAACAGTATCGTAGCCTAATGGTTGTGTAGCCACTATCGTTTTCTTTAAGCGTGTAGCTCAAGCGTTATTTGTTTTAGGCCTATTTGATTTAGGGGGTATTTGTGGGGTACATTTCGGCTCCCGCGAGGAGCCATAGTGGGTTTTGGTCCCTTTCGCAATTCTTGTCCTACCGGTCGATTGGAATCATTGCTGCAGTTGTAGATTTCATCCTGGTTATTGTGGCAAGTGTAGTTACCGGTATTGCTTATCACTTGCACGCATTCGACCATATCGGCGATGTGCAGAGCTTTCTCGGCATCGGATGCAACGCCGCAGTCCTGTTCGTCCTGTTGGCAAGATTGCAGGCGATATATCGGCCCACCACTCTCCCGTCCAAATTCGGCCAATTGCACGGCGTTGTTGTCGCATGGGCCTTCGATGCTGTTCGTAACGTTCGCACTGCTCTTTCTTCTCAAGATCGGGCATGACTACTCTCGCGCTGCAACCGTTGCCTTTGGCATCGTGGGCTTTGTGCTCCTGACTGCATGGCACACGATCGTCGCGAATGTAGTTCGAAGCGCAGTTGCGAGTGGCACCATCGCCGGGCAGCGCACCCTGATCATTGGAGATCGGGAAGAACTCAGCCATTACCCATCCATTGACCTCTTGCGGATCTACGGGATGCACGAAATTGGGCGTTTCGAGCTGGGGGAGGATGCGAGGGACGACAGTTCCCGGATTGGGGAGCCAGCACTTCAGAGCGCTGTAGAGGCTGCCCAGCGGGACCGCGCCGAGATCGTGCTGTCTGGCATTGAGATGGAACGACACGGACCGCTACAGGGCTGTCTGCGAGCACCTTCGGGTACTGCCCCTACCCGTGTTGCTGCTGCCGGATCAGTCGATCCGCGCGGTCGCTGCACAGCGCCTCGTAGAGATCGGCTCGGATGCCGCCGTCGAGGTGCAGCGGGCCCCCCTCGGCGCTTTCGAGCGGGCCGTCAAACGCCTGCTCGACATTGCGGTTGGGGGAGCAGCACTGGTCCTGCTCACGCCCCTCCTCATGGCGGTGAGCATCGCAATCAAAGCGACCTCGCGCGGGCCTGTGATCTTCAAACAGCGTCGAATGGGCTTCAACGGGCGCGAATTCACAATCTACAAGTTCCGGACGATGAAGGTTGCAGAGGATGGCGCCACGATCCGCCAAGCCTGCCGCAACGACAGCCGGGTCACCCCGACTCGGTGCCATGTTGCGGCGCACGAGCATCGACGAATTGCCGCAGCTCATAAACGTCTTGCGCGGCGAAATGTCTGTGGTCGGCCCTCGTCCTCACGCCCTCGCTCACGACGACGAATATTCCGGGCAGATCGCCGACTATGCGCTTCGGCATCATGTGAAGCCCGGCATCACCGGGTGGGCCCAAATCCATGGCCTCCGTGGCGCGACCAGCCAACTCCAGCTGATGGAGCGCAGGGTCGAGTTCGATCTGTGGTACATCAACAATTGGAGCATTTGGCTCGACTTGCGCATCCTGCTCAGGACCTGCTTGGAGGTTCTACGCGGCGCTAACGCCTATTGAGCGGCTCTCTCGGGTCATTGGGGATTTCCGCACCACCCGACCGGCGGCGCCGAACACCATGAGCGTGCCTGCGGCTGGGCAGACCTGGAGCGGCATGTTGATCGAGCTCATTCTGCCTGGTCGACCCACCGATGCGACCCTGCAGCTGCATTATGGGCTAAAGCCGCTGCGAGGGATCGGCCCCCCCGCCAACCAAGCGAAGTCTGACGCAATGCCTATTGAGTTCTATCAGCAACTTGTCAGATTAACGCTTGCTGTGGCACCTGGGGGACAGCCTTTCCGCAGGTTTGCCGATATCCTTCAAACTATGCTGAAATGATGCGTAGTTGCTGGAGCTTCTTCGACTAGCAGTGTTGTTTTTGGAATTGAAAGGGGAGCGCGGACGATCAGGCTCCCCAAATTGCATCATGTATATATCTTCAGGAGATTGCGATGCCGACCACTTGGTATATCGCAAGAGACGGCAAATCACACGGGCCAATCACCGACGCCGAATTTGCTGAGTTCCTGAGGCGTGGGCATCTGCAACCGAGCGACTACATTTGGCATGAAGCGCTCGACGACTGGGTTCCAGGGGAAAAATTGCTTTCGGAGCAGCGGAACGTTGCCGAGCCGACTGTCCCCACCAAGGGAGCTCGAAGCCTAAGGGGCACGCTCGTCGCCTGCGGAAGGTTTCTCCCCCCATGGCGCGAGCGACCTCAAGAAACGCGAGCGGTCGCGCTCGCCTACCTGATTGCCGCGGCCATACTTGCGCCAGTCGGATGGGGTGTCTACAGATCCTTGTTTTAGTACTGGCGCGTTCATTCCATATCCATGTCACGCTGAACCACGAATTCACGTCAATATCTGCGATCTCGATGTGTCTACGATATGGGCATCTTATTGATTGAGCGGAATACTATCCGTAATGGCGCCCTTCCCCTGCTCCGATACCCGCGGACCTTTGTCGAGCATGTCCCGGTCGATGCTGATGCCGCGAACCAGACCCATGGCTCGGCAATGACGCGCCCGTACGGCTTCCACCTCCTCCGGGACGGCGATGAGTGGTGTGCGGTGGGGCCGGACTTCATTCCGGCCGGGTTAGGCGAGACCAAGGAGGAGGCCGTCAAGGCGCTGCAGGCCGAGCTCCAGAAGCTCGGGTGGCCTGATCGTTCGATCCCGGTGCTGAGCCAATTCACGGTTCACGACCGCTCCTCTTCTGACGACGACAACACAAAGGCGCTCTGCGCGGCTCGCACCTCGAGCTGCCGAGGCTAAGCAGACCCTCTTCGCGGGGCCAACGCAAGCATGGCAAGAGTCCTCTATGGCCCGGAACCTGACAGACTCAGACCGGAGCAAGATGCCAGGTCCTGACGTTGGCGATCACCGTGAGTCGACCTCCGGCCGATCTTCCAATCCGGTGGCCAGGTCAGCTGAATGGCGCGGGCGCTGACGGGCGGGACGTGTCAGCGCCAACACGTGCACGGTGTGCCGAGGCAGTCATCGACGGGGAGCGAATTAGCCCGGCGTTCCGTCGCCTGCTCCGTGCGCCCGCGCCTTGACTCACCGCCTCGGGTAGCGGAGCCTCGCGCGCGTATGTCCAGCCCGCTCCAGATGCTGCTCGACGCGCTCGACGCCAAACCGCTCGGCGACGATTGCTTCGAAGCGCGCAGCATAGAGTGCCTCCGGCCCCGGATCTTCGGCGGCGAGCTGCTCGCCCAGGTGCTGGCCACGGCCGCGCGCACGGTGCAGGACCGCGCGTGTCACGCAATCCACGTCGACTTCCTGTTTCCCGGCGATCCGAAGATTCCGATCGAGTACGGCGTGCGGCGCGTGCGCGACGGCCGGCGCTTCGTGCAGCGACAAGTGTCCGGCTATCAGCGCGGGCGCGAGATCGTGCTGGCAACCGTGTCGTTCACGACTGAGAGCGCGGGCGCCGTCGGCTTCCAGCACGAGCGAATGCCGGAGGTGCCGGGCCCCGAGGGCCTGACGTCGGAGCTCGACCAGCGGATCGCCGTGGCGGATCGCTTCGCCCCCGAGCATCGACCGTGGCTGACTATGCCGCGCGCGGTGGAAGTGCGGCAGGTACGTCCGGTGCCGCTGTTCGATCCGCCACCGGTGCCGCCGATCGCGCACACGTGGATCAAGGCGATCGCCGCGATGCCCTACGATCAGGCGCTCCACTGCGCCGTGCTCGCCTATGCCTCGGATGCGACGCTGCTCGACATCGCGTGTTATCCGCACGGCGTGTCGTGGATCAGCCCGAAAGCGCAGCAGGCGAGCCTCAACCACGGCATGTGGTTTCATCGACCGTTCCGCATCGACGAGTGGCTGCTCTACTCGCAGCACGTGGCGTCGAGCGCGGGCGGCCGTGCGATCGCGCGCGGCAGCGTGTTCACGCGCGACGGCGCGCTCGTCGCGTCGGTCGTGCAGGAAGGGCTCTCGCAGATCGCGCCCGGTGATTCCGCGCTCGGAGGGAGATAGGCGATGCCGACGAAAGTCATCATGCCGCAGGATATTAATTCGCGCAGCGGCGATGAGACGGCGCGCGTCCGACAGGAAGGCGCCGAAAGCGGACGCGCCGCACTTCGGCTCAAGTGCTGGTCTGGCTGGGAAACTTTGCTCAGTGCTCCGACCCATTCATTCGCTATCCGCGGCGGGATGCAAGCGGGGAACGGGCGGGAGAGTGCGAACGCAACTGTGGAGAATGACGAAACCATAGCAGACCAGCGTCACCATGTCGATATGATCGGTGGGCGGATGACTAATGCAGGGTTGTGCCGATCGACCACCGCGCAGCAGCGCGAGCGTGGACTCATTTCCGCCTCGGGCATCTTACGAGTGGGTCGAAACTCTAGGTGGGCTACGCGGCTGTTCCTTGTCATCATCGCGCCGGCGGCAGGTCGATCCGGCAAAAGCGCTGTTTGGCCTCATCGAACGCGAAGAGGCCCCGGCGTTGGGGGACCGGGGCCTCTGTCTGGTCCCATGGAGCGCGACGGGCACGCAAAGCGCTCGGGGACCAATGCCCCGGCCGATCGGAGCTGGAGATGCTCCGTGGGGCGGGGGGCGCTATGGGCGCATCTGCCGAGCAGGCCGGCGGCGCTGCGCCCGGGCGCGGGGAGTCAACACCCCCGGACCGAGAGCATGGCCCGGGGGTTCTGTTTGTGCTGCGAAGCAAGCGGGGCGGTGGGCTAAACTCTCAGGTGAAGTATTGGGACCGCCCGCCCCGGCTTATTCCATGTCAATCGGGTCCATTCGAAAGAAGCTGGTGAAACAACTCATCAACGCATGAGACATTAGCAGCAAGCGGCCGCAAAAGCTGTATCCCATGTGCAACAGCGAGGATTAATCTGATAACCAGCTGACAGCGACAATCAGTGGCTCATCAGACCAGGGTTGGCTTGCGGCACGCGTGGGTCTAGCTAGTTTCGCTGCCTACCGAGATGCCCCAGATCGGATCCTCCCATGAGGATGCGTACCAGGATATCCTTCCAACGGGGCCGGCATGCAGCCGCGAGGTGGCAGCGACGCGCCAGGCGTGTTGCGCCCGACATCGCCGGCACGCTATAGTCTGCGGGTTATTTCATCATCCAGGTACACTTCTATGCCTTGCGCAATTCGCGCCTCGATCCGGCGGCGCAGCGCCCGCCGCAATCAGCTCGTCACCGCAAGCATCATTGCCGCAGCGCTCGTGGCGGCCTGCGCCGTTTACTTGGCGGTCGCCGCGCAGTAGCTGAATAGCGTTGGGGGGCCTCGACAATGCAGACTTTCCTTCGCACAATTGTGGTCTGGTATATCCGCTGCGGCCTCGCCCTCGGCTTCCTCGTGTGGTTCAGCTATATGTGGGGCCTGCAGTCGGCAGTGTCGGCTGACGTCCCCATGGCTGAGCGCCTCAAGGCGACGTGGAACATTCAGCCCATGGTCGTTCTCCAAACTGGCACGCGCATCATTGCTTGGGGGCCGTCGCTTGCGCTCTGGGCCGCAGCGCCCAACGACAATTCGTTCGGGAAGTGGCTTGCGCCGGGCTTTTACATCAGGCGGCTGTCTCCAGCGGCCTGACTGCGGCGTTCGGACAAGCGCGACCGCATATTTCCAAACTCGGAGATGTTCGCCCCCTTGGGGGGGCGGGGTTCAAGTGGAGAAATTGGCTCTGCAGCCGGAGTTACTGCCGCGGCCGGCTCGCATGCTGCAGCAACGATGTTGGAGAACGTGTTGCATCGATCAACGCAGCGGCAAGCGTCTGGGAGGCGCAGGAGCCGCACCGCGCTCGGGGGCGGGAAAGCCAACCAGCCAAGCCGATCGCGCTCAGCGGCCCGCGCAGGCGCTCCCAGGGGCGTCTCCTGAAAGGAGGCTGCGCCCGCGCCCCCGATCGGCATCAGCCCACGCGTTGATCGAGCAACGAGCCGACATCCCGAGCGGAAGCTGCGGAGCTTTCGCCATCGGACGAGATCAACGCTGCAGTTTGTCCAGCGTGATCGGAAGGTCGCGCACGCGTTTGCCGGTGGCGTGATAGATCGCATTGGCGATCGCCGCTGCGACGCCGACGATGCCGATCTCGCCCACGCCCTTGACGCCGAGCGGATTGACGATGTCGTCGGGCTCCTCGACGAAGATCACCTCGATGTCGTGCACGTCGGCGTTCACCGGTACATGATAGTCGGCCATGTTGGCGTTCATGATGCGGCCGAGATTGTGATCGATGAGCGTCTCCTCGTGCAGCGCCATGCCGATGCCCCACACCACGCCGCCCATGATCTGGCTGCGCGCCGTCTTGGTGTTGAGGATGCGCCCGGCCGCCACCGCGTTGACGACGCGGGTGACGCGGATGACGCCGAGCTCCTCGTCCACCTTGACCTCGGCAAAGATCGCGGAATGCGTGTTGTGCGCATGCCTGCCGTCATCGGCAAAGGTGGTGGTCGGCTCCTGCTCGATGCGGTCCACGCCCCCATGCCGCATCGCATCCACAACCGACACGGCGTGCGAGACATCGCGCCTGCTCGCAAGCTTGCCGTCCATGAGCACGACCGCGTCGGGCGTGGCGTCCGCGAGCGGCGAATTCGGCATGCGCTTTGCCAGCCCAAGCAGGATCGTGCGCACCGCTTGGGCTGTCGTCGCGATCCCGTTCGACACCGACGCCGCGATCCAGGAGCCACCCTCGACCGGCGACTGCGGAAGCGTCGAGTTCCCGAGCCTGATGCTCACGGCGTCCAGCGGCAGTCCCAGCATGTCGGCTGCGACCTGCGCCATGATGGTGTAGGTGCCGGTGCCGATATCGGAGGTGGCGCAGGAAACGTCGGCATGACCATTGGCCGAGAGGGCGATGCGTACTGTGATCGGCACCTGCAGGGCTTCCCAGACCCCGGTCGCCATGCCCCAGCCCACGAGCTCCCTGCCGTCGCGCATCGAGCGCGGCTCGGAATTGCGCTTCTGCCAGCCGAAACTGTCCGCACCCCGGCGGTAGCAGTCGCGCAGGCCCTTGCTACTGTAGGGCCGGCCGGTGGTCTGATCCCGATCGGAGTAGCACCGCAGGCGAAGCTCGAGCGGATCGAGCTGGAGCACGACTGCCAGCTCGTCCATCGCGCATTCGAGCGCATAGACGCCGGTCGCGGCGCTCGGCGCGCGCATATCGCACGGCGTCGGAAGATCGAGGCGGGCGAGTTTGTGCGCGTGCCTGGCATTGGCGCACTGATAGAGCAGTCCGGACCAGCCGGTCTCCTGCCGGTAGAAGTCCTCATATTGCGACGTCACCGTGGTCGCATCGTGGCGGATGGCGTCGAGCCGTCCACCCGCGTCTGCGCCGAGCTCGATGCGCTGGATCATGGCGGGCCGATAGCCGAGCACGTACATCTGCTGCCGGCTCAGGGCGACGCGCACCGAGCGCCCGAGCGCACGCGCCGCCAGCACGGCCAGCACCACCTGGAATTGCGGGCGCAGGCCGGAGCCGAACCCGCCACCTACGAAGGGCGACACGACGCGCACGTCGTCCGGCTGCATGTCGAATACGCCGCACAGATAGCGCTGCACGTTCTGCACGCCCTGGGTCTTGTCGTAGACCGTGAGCTTGCCGCCGCCGTTCCAGATCACCGTCGAGGCGAACGGCTCCATCGGGGTTGTGGTGCTCGATCGGGACATAGTATTCGCCCTGGTGGCGCACCGCGGCCGCAGCCAGTGCGCTCTCCGCAGCGCCGCGCGCCGCGGGCGGGCCGAACATGCTCTCGCCCGGCTTTGCGGCGGCGGTGGCCTGGTCGCGCCGGTGGTAGAGGTCGGTGACAGGCGCCTGCGCATCGTAGTCCACGCGGACCAGCGAGGCCGCGAAGCGCGCAATCTCCGGCTCCTCGGCGACGATGAGCGCGATCGGCTGGCCGCTGAACAGAACCCTGTCGTCGTAGAGCGGCCGGAACGGCGAGCCGTCCGGAGCCGTCTCGTCCTTGTAGGCGCTGTCGGCGCTTGCCATGCGCGGCCGGTTCCGGTGCGTGAGCACGTCGATCACGCCGGCGACGCGCAACGCCGCGCTCGCGTCGATGCCCACGATGCGACCCTTGGCGATGGTGGACGTGACCACGCTGCCGTGGGCGAGGCCGGACACATTGAAGTCGGCGGCGTACCTCGCCGTGCCCGTGACCTTCGCACGGCCGTCAATGCGCGATACGGCGGTGCCGATGTGATGCGCCATGGGCTCAAATCACCTTCTTGCGGGGGCTCAAATCACCTTCTTGCGGGATTGCGATTGCGGTGTGCCCCGCGCCGCCTGCGTCAGGGCGCGGACAATGGTGCGGCGCGCGAGATCGATCTTGAAGGTGTTATGCGCATGGCCCTTCGCGTCACGCAGCAAGATTCCGCGGCGCGCCGGAAATTGGCCTCGCTCGCCGCCTGCCCGCGCAGAGCCGCTTCGGCAGCGAGGTCGCGCCAGGGCTTGTGTGCGACGCCGCCGAGCGCGAACCGCGCCTCCTTGATGGTGCCGTCTTCGATCTCCAGCCCGGCGGCGACGGACACTAGGGCGAATGCATAGGACAGGCGGTCGCGGATCTTCAGATAGGTGTAGTTCCGGGCGAAGCCCCGCGGCGGCAGCTCCACCGCGGTGATGATCTCGTCGGGACGCAAATTGGTATCGCGTTGCGGCGTATCGCCCGGCAACCGATGGAACTCTGCAAACGCAATGGTGCGCTCGCCGGCCGTCCCGGTCACATGCACTTTCGCTTCGAGCACCGCGAGCGCCACGCACATGTCCGAGGGATGCGTGGCGATGCAGGCGTCGCTGCTGCCGAGGATGGCGTGCATGCGGTTGAGCCCCGCGATGGCGGAGCAGCCGCTTCCGGGCTCGCGCTTGTTGCAGGGTGTCGCGACGTCGTAGAAGTAGGAGCAGCGTGTGCGCTGCACGAGGTTGCCGCCGGTCGACGCCATGTTGCGCAGTTGCTGCGAGGCGCCCGCAAGGATTGCGCTCGACAGCAACGGGTAGCGGCTTTCGACTACCGGGTGACGGGCGAGGTCGGAATTCGGCACGAGGGCGCCGATGCGCAGGCCTCCGTCGGTCGTCTCCTCGACTGTCCTCAAGGGCAACCGCGTGATGTCGATGAGCCGCGTCGGCCGCTCCACGTCCTCCTTCATCAGGTCGATCAGATTGGTGCCGCCGGCGATGAATTTCGCACCCGGATCGGCTGCAACCCGGCGCACGGCATCGGCGATGTCGCTGGCGCGCGCGTACTGGAAATCGATCATGAGCGCTCGACCACCTCCTGGATCGCGGCCAGAATGTTGGGATAGGCGCCGCAGCGGCAGATGTTGCCACTCATCAACTCGCGAATTTCGTCTGCCGTCCTCGCCCTGCCTTCCGCGATCAGGCCCACGCCGGAGCAGATCTGTCCCGGCGTGCAGTAGCCGCACTGGAACGCATCATGCTCGATGAAGGCCTGCTGCAGCGGGTGCAGTGCGCCGTTGGTTGCCAACCCCTCGATGGTGGTGACCTTGGCGCCGTCCTGCATGACCGCGAGGGTGAGGCACGAATAGATGCGTCGGCCGTCGGCCAGCACCGTGCAGGCCCCGCATTGGCCGTGGTCGCAGCCCTTCTTCGTGCCGGTCAGGTCGAGGTGGTCGCGCAGCGCATCGAGCAGCGTCGTCCAGGGCGCGACCTCGAGCCTCCTTTCGACACCGTTGACGGTGAGCGCGACAGCAATTCTGTCCGGGGCACCCCTGCGCTCGGCCGCCTCCTGCGTTGAATTGCGCGTCTGCGCCATTGCGGTCTCTTTCTGTGGCTCCGCCAAATGCTTCGCCGTCGCTGGCACCGGCGGGTTGCGCGGACTGGATGCAAATTGTGGCTTCGGCTGCAGGGACCGGGTATCGGGGACAACCCTGGGAACGGGGGCCGAGTTCCCCCGCACTCCTTGCCCTTGATTGGCCGCGGTCATGATCGCTCCGGTTCAGGCAAACTTCGCCCGGGAGGCTCGTGGGAGGGGCTGCGCGGGGCGCTGAGCGCAATCGGCGGGGTCAGCCGCCCCTCGGTGCCCGAGGCGCGGGCGCGCCACAGACGCCTCCAGGGGCTTCCTGCTGCGTTGAGCTATGCAACGCGCTTCACGTCGTTCAGGGGGCAGGGCCCATGCAAACTCTCTTCGCGGGCCCAGCGCGTGCAACGTCTGCCATGCCTGGCAACCTGACAGACTCAGACCGGAGCAAGTGTGCCAGAAGCAGAAGAGCCCGCGGACCACTACGAGCCTTGGAATACGTGCTCCGTTCTCGCGCGTCCAACCTACGACTGCCCCTTTCATCAGCAAATGGATACCATCACGTACTCAGGCTGGGGCTGGTCATGCGCACCACTGCCACTTTTCTCTTTGCGCTGCTGCTTTCGACGGCAATCTCGTGGGCTGTCCTGCCTAGTGGTGCTCTATGCCATTCCTGCTTTCAACTTAATTCCTCCCACACAAGCCTGCGGCGATACTGCGGCCCTTTGGGTCAAACCCCATCGCCAGATTTTGTCCGCATCGACGAGGAACTACATCCCAAAGCTACGAAACTGAGCCTGAACACGTCAGCTATTCACCCAACAAGTGCCAGGTCCGGACCCGTGCCCTGCAGCAGCCCGAGAGTATCACTTGCCCGTGCACCCCTGCGAGACAGCTGCCAGCCGTCTCGGAAGCCTCGGACTAACGCCGCGTGAAGACGGCAGCGGCGCTTGGCCCGGCCGAGCAGCAAGGATCGGTCCGCAGCCTGCCATATGCATCCATGAGCCGGCGCGCGCGTTCGCCGTTCTTGTCCATGTAGTCGGCGAGCATTCCGGCGCTGCAGGCGCGCCACTCGGCCACCTGGTCGGGCGTCAACTCCTTGAGCGTCACGTTCTTGCTCTTTGCAAAGGCGCTGGCCCTGGCCTCGGATTGCGCCTGGTGGCTGCGGATCTCACTCTCCACTTTGCTTGCTGCCTGCGCGAAAGCGGTTCGATGGGCCGGGGACAGCGATTGCCAAGTCTTCTCGTTGATGACGAGGAAGAATACGATCGGAGAATGGTGCGTGAAGGTGACGGTATCCGTGAACTTCCAGAGACCGAAGACTTGCAGAGCACCGAAGCCGACCACGGCCATATCGAGCGCGCCATCCTTGAAGGCGTCCTGGAACTTCTCGACCGTGAGCGCTGCCGGACTGCCGCCACACCACGCGACGAACTCCGCCGGGAGCTTGCCGGGCGAGGCCACCCTCTGGTCCTTGAGCCGCGCAGGGTCTGCGACGTCCCGGCCTTTGGAAAAGAACACGTTGTTGCCGAGCGGATGCCACCAGAGAACGCGCACACCGACCTCGGCCAGGATGGCTTCGTCGATCAGCTTTCGGATTCCGCTGCCAGGGCTTGCCGCGGCGCTCATCAGGGCCTGGTAATTGAACAGGAACGGCTGATCGAGGATGCCAACGAGCGGAGCCTTGTACGAGAACTGCTGGGCGGCCGTCATGGCGATGTCGACAGCGCCGGACGACACGGCGTCAACGACCTGATAGTCGCTGAACAGCTGTGACTTGTCGAAGATCTCGATGGTGACGGCGTTCTTGGACTGCAGTTCGACCTCCTCCTTGAAGCGCGCTAGGCTCCCTCCAAAGACAGGATTGGAAATCGGAAACTGCAGGTTGGCCTTGAGCTTGACCTGTTGAGCGCCGGCATGCTGCGCAGAAAGCAGAAGCAACGCGAGCATCAAATAAAGCAAGCGAACTATCATGGTACCCCCGGAGCAACCTCGCGCATAACCTGCGCAGTCAAGGCAGCAACGTAGCCTCCGCCTCTTGCGGGCGTGGACCTATACGATAGCACGATGCGCGTTCGCTCCAAGGCGTTCGGAGCGCGTCTGTCGCGGCGCACGCGTAGCAGGATCGGAGTTCCGTTCCGGGTCAAGATTCACCGTGCCATGGGCACGCGCCCGACAGCAAAGCGCCGAAAGCGACGCGCGGCACTCCGACTCGAGTGTTGGTCTAGCCAAAAAATTTGCTTAGGGAAGCGGGCGCACGCGGGTTGCCGGCGCATCCGACCGCTCGGCGCGCCAGCTTCAGCCGCGTCCATCCGGACGCGCCCTCGGCACGGCTGCCCTGTGCCCTGCACCTGACGGGCCCCGAGCCCCTCGGCTATACTCGCCCACGCTCGCATCGGGGAGGGACGCGCGGCATGGCTTGGCGGATCGGCGTCGACATCGGCGGCACATTCACCGACGTGGCGCTGGTCGACGAGGCGACGGGGCGCATCGGGGTCGCCAAGGTGCCGACCACCCCGCGCGATCTCACCCAGGGCGTGCTCTCGGCGCTGGCGGCCGCCATGCAGCGCCACGGCGATCTCCGCCGCCGAGGTGGGCCTCCTGTCCCACGCCACCACGGTCGTCACCAACACGGTCCTGGAGGAGAAGGGGGCGCGCGCCGCCCTCGTCACCACGCGCGGCTTCCGCGACGTGCTCGAGCTGCGCCGCTCCGCGCGCGGTAGCCTCTACGACCTGTTCCAGGACGCGCCCGCCACCCTGATCCCGCGCCGGCGCCGCTTCGAGATCACGGAGCGGGTGGGCGCCGACGGCGGCATCGTCGAGCCGCTCGCCGAGGACGAGGTGGAGGGCCTGATCGCCGCGCTGAAGGAGGCGCGCGCGCAGTCGGTGGCGGTGTGCCTGCTCTTCAGCTTCCTCAACCCGGAGCACGAGCGGCGGCTGGGTGAGCGGCTGCGCGCTGGCCTGCCGGGCACCGCCGTCTATCCTCTCCTCGGAGGTGCTGCCCGAGGTGAAGGAGTTCGAGCGCACCAGCACCACGGCGGTGTGCGCCTACGTCGGGCCGATCCTCGCCTCCTACCTCGAGCGGCTGGACGCGGCGACGCGCGCCAAGGGACTGCCGCCTCTCTACGTGATGGCCTCCAACGGCGGCATGCTGCAGGCGGCCGAGGCGGTGGCCATGCCGGTGGCGGCGGTGGAGTCCGGGCCCGCGGCCGGGGTGGTGGCGGCGGCCCTGGTGGCGCGGCAGACCGGCTTCTCTCAATCTCATCTCCTTCGACATGGGCGGCACCACCGCCAAGGCGAGCCTGATCCGCGACGGCCGCTACGAGACCACGCCCGAGTACGAGGTCGGCGGCGGGGCGAGCGGCAGCCGCTGGATGCACGGCACCGGTCATCCGATCCGCGTCCCCGTGATCGACCTCGCCGAGGTCAGCGCCGGGGGCGGGTCGATCGCCTGGCTGGACCCGGCGGGCGCGCTGCGGGTGGGGCCCAGGAGCGCCGGCGCCGATCCGGGGCCGGTCTGCTACGGCCGCGGCGGCAGCGAGCCGACCGTCACCGACTGCAACCTGCATCCTCGGCTATCTCGACCGCGACTCGCTGTTGGCCGGCGACCTGCCGGTCGATGCCGGCTGCAGCCGAGGCGGCCGTGCGCCGGCGCCTGGCCGAGCCGCTGGGCGTCGATGTGCGTACCGCGGCGGCCGCCGTGATCGACGTGGTCAACCATGCCATGGCCGAGGCGCTCAAGATCGTCTCGCTGCAGCGCGGGCACGACCCGCGCGAGTTCGTGCTGGCGGCCTTCGGCGGCGCCGGCCCGCTGCATGCAGCGGCCTTGGCGGAGGAGCTGGGCATGGCCGAGATCCTCTGCCCGCCGATCCCGGGCGCCTTCTCGGCGCTCGGGCTCGATCAGCCACCGAGCTAAAGCGCGACTACGTGCGCACCGTCTACACCACCACGGCCAAGGCCGATCCAGGCAGCCATCGAGGCGGCATTCGCCGCACTCGAACGCGAGGGCGCCGCCATGCTCGAGCGCGCCGGCATCGCCCCGGGGCTGCGCCGGTTCGTGCGCGCGGTGGATGCCCGCTACGAGCGCCAGTCCTACGAGCTCACGGTGCCGTTGTCCCGCCCGGCCTTCGACGGCGAGGCGCTCGGCGAGGTTGCGGAGGCCTTCCATCAGCGCCACCGCCAGACCTACGGCCACGACAACCGCGGCGAGCCGGTGCAGCTCGTCAGCATCCGCCTCGCCGCCATCGGCGCGATCCCGCCGCTCGGCGTGCGCGAGGCCCCGGCGCCCGCCGGCAGCGATGCGGCCAAGGGCCAGCGCGAGGCCTGGTTCCGCGGCCAGGGTGCGCTGCCGACCACGGTCTACGCGCGCGAGCGCATGCCGGCGGGGCTCGAGATCGCCGGTCCTGCCGTCATCGAGTTGCTCGAGTCCACCATCCTTGTCCCTCCTGCATGGCAGGCTAAGATGACCGACGACGGATTTGTCCTCCTGGGGCGCCGCCGCGTCGAAGGCGAGGGAAGCGATCGATGAGAGACGCGAGAGCCGGCGCCGATCCCGCCGCCTTCGAGATCGTGAAGAACAGCCTCTACAAGATCGCCGAGGAGATGCGGGTGGTCCTCGCCAAGACCGCCTACTCGCCGATCCTGAAGTCGGCAGGCGACTTCTCGTGCGGCGTGTTCGACGCCAAGGGCGAGATGGTGGCGCAGGGACCGGACCTGCCGATCCATCTGGGCTCCATGCCCGATGCGGTGCGCGCGGTGGTGGCGGCCTTCGGAGGCGACGTACACCCGGGCGACGTGTTCATCCACAACGATCCCTACTTCGGCGGCAGCCACCTGCCCGATGTCAACGTGGTGCGGCCCGCCTTCTGCGACGGCCTGCTGCTCGGTTTCGCCTGCCTGCGCGCACACTGGCCGGATGTCGGCTCCGCGACGCCCGGCAGCTACGGGGCCGTCACGGAGATCTACGGCGAGGGCCTGCGCCTGCCGCCGCTGCGGCTCGTCAGCCGCGGCGTGCCAAACGCCGACCTGGAGAAGGTGATCCTCGCCAACGTGCGCACGCCCGAGGAGCGCAAGGGCGACCTCGGCGCCCAGCTCGCCGCCACGCTGCGGGCCACGGAGCGGCTGGAGGCGCTGGCGAGGCGCTACGGCCCGGCCGAGCTCATCGCCACCATGGCCGAGGTGATGGACTACTCGGAGCGGCTGATGCGCACGTTGCTGGCCGAGCTGCCGGACGGGGAGGGCCGCTTCGAGGACTTCTGCGACGGCGACGGCATCGCCGACGACGCCGACGGCCGGGACGCGCCGTTCTGGATCCGCATGCACGTCGTCAAGATCGGGCGACCGGGTGGTGGTCGATTTCGCCGGCAGCGACCCGCAGGTCAAGGGCCCCATCAACGCGCCTCTGTCGGTCAGCGCGTCGGGCGTGTTCTGCGGCCTGAAGATGGCGGTGGACCCCAATAACCTGGTCCCGCCCAACTCGGGCTGCTGGCGCACCATCGAGGTCAAGGCGCCCAAGGGCTCCGTCGTCAACGCCGAGTTTCCGGCGCCCGTGGTCTACGCCAACCACGAGATCTCGCATCGCGTGGCGGATATGGTGATGGGGGCGCTCGCCGCCTTCTGGCCGCGCCAGGTGATGGCCTGCAGCCAGGGCACCTCGGCGATCCTCACGCTCGGCGGCGTCGATCCCCGCTCGCAGCGCCGCTACGTGTCCTACGAGACCATCAAGGGCGGCTTCGGCGCCAGGCCCACCAAGGACGGCATCAACGTCATTGCCAGCGGCATCTCCAACACCATGAACACGCCGGTGGAGGTGCTGGAGCTGAGCTTCCCGCTGCGCGTCGAGCGCTACGAGATCGCGCCGGACTCCGGCGGAGCGGGCCGCTTCCGCGGCGGCTGCGGCGCGACGGCGCGTGTGGCGGCTGCTTGCCGGCGCCGACGCCGTGGGTGCGCTGTGCATGGAGCGCATGACCTCGCCGCCCTTCGGCCTGCTCGGCGGCAAGGCGGGCGCCGCCGCGACTGTCGCTTTGACGACGCCCGACGGGGCGACGCGGCAGCTGCCGAGCAAGGGCGCCTTCAACGCCCCGGCGGGCTCCGTCATCGACATGGTGGTGCCGGGCTCGGGCGGCTTCGGCTGAGCCCGCCGAGCGCGACCCCACCGCCATCGGCGCCGACCTGCTCGACGGCTACGTCAGCGAGCAGGCGGTACGGGAGGACTATGGCATCGCCGACCCGGAGAGCCTCCGGGCTGCGGCCGCAGGCGAGGGACCGGACATGACCTACATTCCCAACTCCATCCAGGCGCGCGACATCGCCAGCCTGGTGCACATGCAGACCAACCTGCGCAGGCACCAGACCGAGGGTCCGCTGGTGATCGCCCGCGGCCAGGGCTGCCGCGTGTGGGACGACGCCGGGCGCGAGCACCTGGAGGCCGTCGCCGGGCTGTGGTGCGCCTCGCTGGGCTTCGGCTCGGAGCGGCTGGCGCGCGTGGCCTACGAGCAGATGCGCACGCTCGGCTACTACCACCTCTACCGCCACAGCTCCAACGAGCCCGCCATCGCGCTCGCCGAGAAGCTGCTCGCCATCGCGCCGGTGCCGATGGCGCGCGTGCTCCTGCAGTGCTCGGGCTCGGAGGCGAACGACACCGCCATCAAGCTCGCCTGGTACTACTGGCACGCCAAGGGCGAGCCGCAGCGGGCCAAGATCATCGCCCGCCAGTTCGCCTACCACGGCAACACCTGCGCCGCGGTGAGCCTGTCGGGCAAGCCGGACATGCACGCGGGCTTCGGCCTGCCGTTCGCCAATTTCAAGCACACCGAGTTCCCCCACTACTACCGCCGGCACGAGGACGGCGAGACGGAGGAGCAGTTCTCCACCCGCATGGCCGCCGCTCTGGAGGAGCTGATCGAGCGCGAGGGGGAGACACCATCGCCGCCTTCTTCGCCGAGCCGGTGATGGGCGCGGGCGGCGCGATCCTGCCGCCCGAGGGCTACTTCCAGAAGGTGCAGGAGGTGCTGCGCAAGTACGACATCCTGTTCGTCGCCGACGAGGTGATCTGCGGCTTTGCCCGCACGGGAGAGATGTGGGGGTCTGAGACCTACGGCATCGTGCCCGACATGCTGACCTCGGCGAAGGCGCTCTCGGCCGCCATGCAGCCGATCTCGGCCGTGCTCGTCAACGAGCGGGTGCACGAGGCGATGCTGGCGCAGTCGGACAGCCTGGGCAACTTCGCGCACGGCTTCACCTACGCCGGGCACCCGGTGGCGGCGGCGGTGGCGCTGGAGGTGCTGAAGATCTACGACGAGATGGACATCGTGGGTCGCGCCAAGCGGCTCGGGCCGCAGCTGCAGGCGGCGCTCGGCGCCTTCCGCGACCATCCGCTCGTGGGGGACGTGCGCGGCGTGGGCCTCATCGCCGGCATCGAGCTGATGCGCGACAAGGCGCGGCGCGCTGCCGTTCGACCCTGCACTCGGCATCGGCGCGCGGGCCGGCGCCGCGGCCCAGCGCCACGGCCTCATCGTGCGCACGATGGGCGACCGGGTGGTGTTCGCCCCGCCGCTGGTGATCGAGCCCGCCGACATCGAGGAGATGGCGGCCCGCCTCGGCCGCGGCCTCGACGAGCTGGCCGACGAGCTGGCGCGCGAAGGCGCGCTGGCGTAGGCGGCGCCAACACCCTCTCCCCGTGCGGGGAGCGGCGCGGATGAGGGGCAGCCGAAGGCGAGACCCATCGGCGGGAAGCCTCCGATCAGCGGGACCTCGATGAAGTCGGCTGACAGGTCACCGCCCTCGCTGCCTCACCGATGTCCCGGATAGCCTCGGGGCACTGCGGCTCGGCCCGCCCGTGGATGGCCGAGGGCGACGGGGAGGGGAGCCACTGTGCGCTAGCGGTTGAGCCAGCGCCGGGCGAAGCCGAGCAGGCCCTGGGGCAGGAAGATCACCATCAGGATGAAGATGACGCCGACGGGGATGAGATAGGGGAACTGCTCGCCGAGCAGGCGCCCGAACACCTCGCGCATGCCGAGGAAGAAGCCGGCACCGACGATCGGCCCCACCAGCGTGCCGATGCCGCCCATGACGTTGAAGATGACCACCTCGCCCGAGATCAGGAAGTAGAGCAAGGTGGGGTCCGCGAACCGCATCTGGATGGCGTAGAGGACACCCGCGAGCCCGGCGAACAGACCCGACAGCATCACCGCCACGATCTTGTAGCGCTCGACGGGATAGCCGATAGCGCGCGTGCGCGCCTCGTTCTCGCGGATCGACTGCAGCACCATGCCGAACGGCGACTGCGTGATGCGGCGCAGGAGGAGGTAGGAGCCGGCCACCACCGCCAGCACGAACCAGTGCAGCGTGTTGGTCGTGAAGGGTTGGGTGTAGACGCCGGGAATGCCGAGCGGCGGCCGGCTGAAGGTGAGGCCGTTCTCGCCGCCCGTCACCTCCGTCCAGGTGAAGATGATGACGTAGAAGATCTGCGAGAAGATCAGCGTCGTGATGGCGAAATAGATGTCGCGCAGGCGGGTGGAGAAGTAGGCCACGAACAGCGACACGGCGGCGGAAAAGACGAGGCCGTAGAGGAGGGCGAGCCACAGGTTGGGCGGCCGTACCGAGAGGAGCGCCGCCGCGACGCCGTACGCGCCGAGCCCGAAGAACACGGAGTGGCCGAACGAGACCATGCCGACGTAACCGATCAGGAGATCGGACGACATGGCGAGCAGGCCCCAGATCAGGACCTCGGTGAGGAACCGCCCCCAGAACTCGGGCAGCACCAGCGGTGCCACCACCAGGAGCACCATGATGACACTGAAACCGATCCAGTAGACCGCGGCGTGGCGCTTGCTCGTTTGCATCATTTGGGTGTCGGCACGAAGAGGCCCGTGGGCCGGAACAGGAGGGTGAGGATCAGCGCGACGAAGGAAACGATGACCGCCTGCGACGGGTTGACGAAGATGGAGGCGTAGGCCTCGAGCAGGCTGATGAAGATCGCGGCCGGCGATCGAGCCGCCGAGATTGCCCATGCCGCCGACCACCACGACGATGAAGGCCTTCAAGACCCAGTCGAGCCCCATGGTGTGGCCGACGCCGACCAGCGGCCCGAACAGCACGCCGCTCGCCGCCGCCATGCCCGCGCCGATGGCGAACACCATCGTGTGCACCCACGGGACGGGGATGCCCATGGCCTGCGCCATCACGCGGTCCTGGGTGGTGGCGCGGATCCAGATGCCGTAGGTGCCGAACTTGAGGAACGCCCAGAGCCCGCCGATGATGATCGCCGACAGGAGCGCGATCAGCAGCCGGTACCACGGATACTCGAGGTAGAAGAGCGCGAACTGGCCGGTGAAGGGCTCCTGGATCTTGCTGGCCACCGGCCCGAACTGCCACAGCGCGTAGTTCTGCAACACCAGCGAGATGCCGAAGGTGGCAAGAATGGTGGTGAGCGGGTCACGGCCGACGAGAGGCCGCAACGTCGCGATCTGCAAGGCGGCGCCGATCAGCGCCACGGTGAGGACCGCGACCACGAGTGCCACCCAGAAGTTGCCCGAGGTCGCCAGCACCACCACGCCGATGTAGGCCCCCAGCATGAACAGCTCGCCGTGGGCGAAGTTCACCACGTCCATGATGCCGAAGATCAGCGTCAGGCCGGAGGCCACCAGAGCCAGGATCATGCCGGCGACAATGCCGTTGATCGTCTGGATGACGATGATGTCCCAAGGCAGGCTGCTCAAGAAGCTCCAAGCTGTCTCCACGGGCTAGTGCTCCGTCCCCAACGCTTCAATCACATTGTCGTGCCGGGCTTGCCTGCGCCGGCGAAGGCCGGTGTCCCCGGCATCCAACCCACAGCGAGCTCCGGAGCAGGTTGGTCGATGGATTCCGGCGACATGCGCCGGAATGACATCTGTCGGGATCGTCGGAGTCACAGCACTCTAGACCCCCAGATACTGATGGATGACAGGATCGCCGACCTTGAGGTCGGCGGCCGCGGCGTGGTGGCGGACGGCGCCCTTCTCCATGAAATAGATGCGCTGGCTGGCCTTGATCGTCAGGGGCACGTTCTGCTCTACGAGCAGGATCGCCACGCCCTCCCGGTGCAGGGCATCGACGATCGTCCCGATCTGCGAGACCATGCGCGGCATCAGCCCCTCGGTGGGCTCGTCGAGCAGCACGATCTTGGGCTCGAGCATCATCGCGCGGGCGATGGCGAGCATCTGCTGCTCGCCGCCCGAGAGCGTGCCGCCCGCCTGGTTGCGCCGCTCGCCGAGGACCGGGAAGTAGGCCAGCACCTTGTCGATCAGCTGCTTCCGTTTCGCCTCGTCGACCCCCTGGCGGTCGAGGCCGGTGCGCAGGTTCTCCATGACGGTGAGGAGGCGGAAGATGCGCCGGTCCTCCGGCACGTAGGCGATGCCGAGCCGCGCCAGGCGGTGCGCGGGCAGGCCGGCGACCGGCCTGCCCTCGAACTGCACCCGCCCCCGGCTCGCCGGAACCAGCCCCATGATGGTCTTCAAGGTCGTGCTCTTGCCGACGCCGTTGCGGCCGAGCAGGCCGACCACCTCGCCCCGGCCGACGGTCAGCGAGACGCCGTGCAGCACGTGGCTCTTGCCGTAGTAGGCGTGCACGTCGTCCAGCTCGATGAGATGTTCGCCCTGCAGAGGGTTCATGTCTTGAGGTAGACCTCCTGCACCCGGGGGTTCTCTTGGATCTCGGCCGGTGTGCCCTCGGCAAGAACCTCGCCGTAGTGCAGCACCGTGATGCGGTGGGCGAGCTCCATCACCACGTGCATGTCGTGCTCGACGATCAGGATGGTGAGATTCTCGGCGATGCGGCGCACGAGCTGCATGGTATCGTGCGTTTCCGCCGCGCTCATGCCCGCGGTCGGCTCGTCGAGGCACAAAAGCGTGGGCTCGGTAGCGAGCGCGATGCCGATCTCGAGGTTGCGCTGCTCGCCATGCGAGAGGTTCGCGGCCAGCTCATGGACCTTGTCGGTCAGGCCGACCGAGGCCAGCACCGCCTCCGACTTGTCCATGAGGTCACGGAAGTCGGCGTGGTGTGTGAGCATGCTCCAGGCATGCCGGCGCGACTGTGCGGCGATGCGCACGTTCTCCAGCGTGGTGGCATTCGGCAGAATGTTGGTGATCTGGTAGGAGCGGGCAATGCCCTTCTGCGAGATGCGGTTGGGCGGCAGGCCGGTGATGTCGTCGCCGTTGAAGACGATGCGGCCGGAGGTGGGGCGGATCACCCCGGTCAGGCAGTTGAAGAACGTGCTCTTGCCGGCCCCGTTCGGCCCGATGACGGCGCGGATCTCCCCGCGCCGTACCTCGAAGTTCACGCCGTTGAGGGCCGTGAGGCCGCCGAAGCGGACCGTGAGGGCCGCCGTGCTCAGCAACGGGGCGACAGAGGTGGCTTCCCGGCCGGCGCCGGCCGAGGAGGGATCTTCCACAAGTCCAGCGGCAGTCACGTATCAGAACCTACACGATGCGGGGAACATAGTCTGCTCTTTGCGCACCACCTCGACGATCTTGTGCTTGCCGCCTTCGATCTTGAAAATGAACTCGTCCAAGAACGCCTGGTGGTCCTCCTTGCGGAGCACCTTGTCGCCCTGCGGGAAGTCGTCCCCCGCCTTCATCTCGAGCCCTTCGAGAGCCTCGATCAGCTTGTCGGCGTATCCGCGCGTCCCTGGAACTTCGACTTCTCCATGCCGAGCTTGAGCGCATTGAAGGCCTCGTAGTTCGA
This sequence comes from uncultured Alphaproteobacteria bacterium, assembly GCA_963758625.1. GTDB lineage: Bacteria > Pseudomonadota > Alphaproteobacteria > Rhizobiales > Hyphomicrobiaceae > AWTP1-13. The sequence goes on from CAVWWJ010000022.1 coordinate 116,060, forward strand.
CTGAACGTAGCGGTCCGGCAGCGGTCCCGACGGGTCGATCTGCGCGAGCCGCTTCTTCGCCTCGTCGAAGAACCTCTTGTGGGCCGGCGTATCGAGCGGCGGATCGAACACGGGGATGTACCGGTTGATGCCGATGAAGCCCTCGATCTTGTTGCCGAGCGCCGGCAGGTTGGTGGACTCCGCAATGGCGCCGTCGCCCGCCCACTTGTACTTCTTGGTGAGGCCGAGATCGTAGGCCTGGTTGCCGATGGTCACGCCGTCCCTGCCGAAGAAGATGCCGAAGAAGCCGTCGAAATTGCCGGTGATCTTGGACAGGAAGGCGGTCATGTCGGCCGTGCCGAGCGGGATGCCGGTGGTGCCGACCACCTCGCCCCCCGCCTTCTTGATCTGGTCGACGTAGGCATCGCGCGTCGACTGCCCCCACGAGTAGTCAGCAAAGGCGATGTGCCACCTTCTGCCCATGTTCTTGACCAGGTAGGGCGCGAACGCCACCGCCTGGGCCGGGGCGTAGTCGAACGGCCTGAACGTGTACCTGTTGCACCTGCTGGTCGTTATGGTGGTGTCGAGGCACACGCTGATCATGTTGACGATTTTGTGCTCGTCCCACACCGGCATGCAGGCGAGGCAGACGTTGGAGAGGAAGCCGCCCACGTGCGCGTCGATCCAGATCCTCGACCGACCAGCTTCTCGGCCTTGCGCCGCCCCACGCCGGGCTTCGAACTCGTAGTCGGCGATGATCAGCTCGATCGGCCGGCCGTTGATGCCGCCGGAGCCGTTGATGCGGTCGACCGCCATCTGCACGCCGACCAGCGCGGTCTTGCCGCCCGCCGCGCCGGCGCCCGACAGCGGCTGCAGGGTGCCGATCTTGTAGGGCCTGGCCTGGCCGAAAGCGGCCCGCCAGGGTGCCGGCACCAGCATGGTGGCGCCGAGCGCGCCCGCGGTTGCGGCGCCGTATCCGATCAGCTTGCGACGCGTGACCTTGCCGCTGTACCAGATGTCCCTGGCCCAGCTCTCTTTCTTCCAGTCATCAGACATGATGTATTCCTCCCATCACCCTGACGGAGCCGTGCGAGCCGTCGCGCGTTGACCCTTGGGGGTTTCTCGAATTTTTTTCCAGCTTATACCGCCCGTCAGCATCCAACAAGCGGCGCCTTGTTTTTCCAGTCGAACATCGGCGATCGCAGACAGCGCCGGAGCACGACGCCTTGACCCGAGCACGGGCCGGGCGCCAAAGTGCATCTCCCGGTTGCGAGGTGAGCAATGCCCGGCACAAGTCGTACATTCCCCACGGCGTGATCCCGGCGGTGCTGCTGCCCTTCGATGCCGACCTCGCCATCGACGAGGCTAGCTTCCGCAAGCACCTGCGCGACGTGGCCGCCACCCCCGGCCTCTCTGCGGTCACCATCAACGCGCACTCCACCGAGGTGGCCTCCTGCACATTCGATGAGCAGCGGCGCGTGCTCGACATCGCGCAAGCCGAGATCGGCGACCGATTGCCGCTCATCAACGGCGTATGGGCCGACGGCAGCATCGAGGCGGCGCGCATCGCGCGCATGGCGGCGGACGGCGGCGCCTCGGCGCTGCTCGTGTTCCCGCCGGCGCCGTTCACGCTCGGCCAGTCGCCGGCCATGGTCGATCGCCCACTTCAAGCGCATCGCCGACGCCACCGACCTGCCGCTGATCGCGTTCCAGTACCCGCTGGCGACCGGCCAGGGCTATCCCAAGGACACCCTGCTCCGGCTGGTCGAGGAGGTGCCCGACCGTCCGCGCCATCAAGGACTGGATCGGCAACGTGCCGCACCACGAATGGCACGTGCGCACGCTGCAGGGCCTGCCGCGCCCGGTCAACGTGCTGACGACCCACAGTGCCTGGCTCTTCTCCTCCCTCGTCCTCGGCTGCAACGGCCTCCTGTCGGGTAGCGGCAGCGTCATCGCCGACCTGCAGGCGGCCATGTTCGGGGCCGTCGAGCGCAACGACCTCGCCGAGGCGCGCCGCATCAACGATCGCATCGAGCCTCTCATGCGCGCCTTCTATGCGGACCCGTTCGTCGACATGCACAACCGCATGAAGGAGGCGCTGGTGCTGCTCGGCCGTCTGCCGCGCGCATACGTGCGGCCGCCACTGGTCAAGCTGCAGGCCGCCGAGATCGAGCGCATCCGCCAGGCTCTGGTGGAGGCGGGGCTGCTCGGCAAGCGACCGCTCGGCGCGCGGCTCGAGCCGGCCGCCGTGGCATGACACCTTCGTCGGACATGCTCTCTCCAGAATCTTCCGCCGCAGCTGCAGCGAACGCGCTGCATCCCCTGGATCCCCTGAGCGAGGCCGAGCTGGCCGCCGCCTGCGAGATCCTGAAGACCGAGAAGGGCCTAGGGCCCGACACGCGCTTCGGATTCGTGCAGCTGGATGAGCCCGCCAAGGCCGAGGTCCTCGATTGGAGACCGGGCAAGCCGCTGATGCGCCGCGCCGCAGCCACCCTGTTCGATTGCAAGACAGGGGCGACCCGCCTGGCCGTCGTGGACCTCACGACGAACACGATCTGCGCCTGGCGCGAGCATTCGACGCGGACCTTCCCCTACGGCCAGCCCCCCGTCATCATCGAGGAGTTCTTCAAGGTCGGCGAGATCGTGAAGGCCGACCCCGGCTGGCGGCGGGCCATGCAGCGGCGCGGCCTCGACGACAGGGAGATCGACCTCGTCCAGGTCGACCCGTTCTCGGCGGGATATTTCGGCCGCGAGGTGGAGAAGGGCCGGCGCCTCGTCAGCGCCGTCTCCTACTGGCGCTCCGACATCAAGGACAACGGCTACGCGCATCCCATCGAGGGCGTGGTTGCGCTCGTCGACCTGATCGAGGGCAAGGTGGTGCATCTCGTCGATGAGCCCGAGATCGTGCCGATCCCGAGGATCAAGAGGAACTACCATCGCGCGGATTCCCCGCCCCCGCGCACCGACCTCAAGCCGCTCGATCTCGTGCAGAAGGAGGGTTCGAGCTTCCAGGTCGAAGGCTGGAAGGTGGCGTGGCAGAACTGGACTTTCAGGATCGGCTTCACCGCCCGCGAGGGCCTCATTCTGCATCAGGTCGCCTACCGCGACGGCGCGCGCGAACGGCCGCTTCTCTATCGTGCCAGCGTCACCGAGATGGTCGTGCCCTATGCCGACCCGACCGCCAACCACTTCTGGAAGAGTGCGTTCGACGCCGGGGAGTATGGCCTGGGCAAGCTCGCCAACGCCCTGGAGCTCGGGTGCGACTGCCTCGGCCACATCCACTATTTCGACGTGCCGGTTGCCGACGACCTGGGCCGTCCGGTGGTGATGCAGAATGCCATCTGCATGCACGAGGAGGACTACGGCATCCTCTGGAAGCACTACGAGTTCCGCAACGATACCTACGAGGTCCGCCGCTCGCGCCGGCTGGTCGTGTCCTTCTTCGCCACGGTCGGCAACTACGACTACGGCTTCTATTGGTATTTCTACCAGGACGGCACCATCCAGCTCGAGACCAAGCTCACCGGCATCATCCAGACGGCAGCCGTCGCCCCGGGCAAGCCCTATCCATGGGGCGGCATGGTGGGCGAGGGACTCGGCGGCCCGACGCACCAGCACTTCTTCAACGTGCGCCTGCACATGATGGTGGACGGCGAGCGCAACAGCGTCACCGAGCATGAGTTCGTGCCGCGGCCGTGGGGCAGCGACAATCCGCACGGCAACGTCTTCGACACCACCAGCCGAACCCTCCGTCGCGAGCGCGACGCGGCGCGCGAGGCCGACGGCCGCACCGGCCGCTACTGGAAAGTCATCAACCCGAACGCGAGCAACAGCGTCGGCGCGCCGACCGGCTACAAGCTCGTCGTCCAGCCGTCGCCGCTGATGCTGGCGCAGGAAGGCTCGTTCATGCGCTCGCGCGGTGCCTTCGCGACCAAGCACGTGTGGGTGACGCGATACGCCCCGGAGGAGCGCTACGCCAGCGGCGAGTTTCCCAACCAGCACGCCGGCGGCGACGGCCTGCCGAGGTACATCGCCCAGAACCGGTCGATCGAGAACGAGGACATCGTCGTGTGGCACACCTTCGGCCACACGCACGTGTGCAAGCCCGAGGACTTCCCGGTGATGCCCGTCGAGTACGCGGGCTTCACGCTCAAGCCCAGCGGGTTCTTCGCCGACAACCCCGCCCTCGACCTGCCCCCTGAGCGCAATGCCGCAAGCAAGGACCAGCGCAGCCACGGCACGTGCTGCGGCTGAGAGCTCGACGCCGGGACGGCCGGCTGCCGCTGGCGACGGCTGGGCGCCGCGGACGGGCCGTCCGGCAACGCTCGCTCGCAAGGGCATGGTCACGTCGCCGCACGCGCTCGCGTCGGCCGCGGGCGTCGACGTGCTGCGGGCCGGCGGCTCCGCGGTCGATGCCGCAATTGCGGCAAGCGCCGTCCTCAGCGTCGTCTACCCGCACATGACGGGCATCGGCGGCGATGCGTTCTGGCTCGTTCACGAGGGGCGCACCGGCAAGGTCCGCTACCTCAACGGCGGTGGCCGGGCGGCGGCGAGTGCGCACCTCGCGTGGTTCCACGACAGGGGCCTGCGCGAGGTCCCGCTTGCCGGCGTCGTCCCGGCGACGCTCACCGTTCCGGGCGCGGTGGCGAGCTGGACGGAGGCGCACGCCGCCTACGGCCGCCTTCCCCTCGGGCGCCTGCTCGAGGGGGCGGTCGACTACGCGCGCAACGGGTTCCCCGTGACCGGCCGGCTGTCGCGCTTCATTGCCATGATGCGCAAGCAACTGGCCCGGCAGCCGGAGGCCGCCGCGATCCTGCTTCCCGAGGGGCGCGTGCCGAAGCCGGGCGCACGCCTCTGCAACAGGAACCTCGGGCGCACCTTGCAGTCCGTTGCCGATGCAGGCTGGGCAGGCTTCTACGAGGGACCGGTCGCCCGGGAGATGGGTCGCTTCGCCAGGGCAGCGGGCGGCTTCTTCAGGCCGTCCGACTTTGCGCGCCAGAGGGCCACCTGGGGCGCGCCGCTGGTCGGCCAGTACCGCGACGTCGCCATCTACAATACGCCGCCGCCCACGCAGGGCTTCACCGTCATCGAGATGCTCAACCTGCTGGAGCCGCAGCGCCTCCATCGCAAGCGGCTGCTCGGCCCCGATCTCGTCCACCTGGTGGTGCAGGCGAAGCAGATTGCCTACAACGATCGCGACCGCCTCCTGGCCGATCCCGACTTCGTGGACGTGCCGATCCAGAGGCTCGTCTCGAAGGCGTACGCCAGGCGCCGCGCGCGGCTGATCGACCCGGAAGTGGCGCTGCGGTGGGACGAGGTCCCCTCCTACGGCAGTCTGGCGGGCGATACGGTCTATGTCGCCGCCGTCGACAGCGAGGGCAACGCCGCTTCGCTCATTCAGAGCCTCTATGGCGCGTTCGGCTCCACGGTGGTGGCTGGCAAGACCGGTGTCGTGCTGCAGAACCGCGGCGCATACTTCTCCCTCGCGCCGCAGCATCCCAACCGGCTGGAGCCCGGAAAGATCCCCCTGCACACGCTGATTGCCTCCATCGCCAAGCGCGGGGGCAAACTGTGGTGCGTCCTGGGCTGCATGGGTGCCGACGGCCAGCCGCAAATCCAGGTACAGGCCTATGTCGCCATGATCGACTTCGGCCTCGACATCCAGGAGGCGCTGGAGATGTCCACGCTTCCTCTCCGGCCGCTTCGCGCTCGGCGAGGCGCGCGATACGCTGCACATGGAGGCGCGCTATCCGCCCGCAACCATCGAAAGCCTCGAGAAGATGGGGCATCCGGTGGACCGGTGGGGACCATGGGAGGAGATGGCCGGTCATGCCCACGGGATTGTCCTCGACCCCGAGACCGGCACCCTGGCCGGCGGGGCAGACCCGCGCAGCGACGGAGCCGCCATCGGCTATTGATCGATTCCGCCCGTCGGCGTCGCGGTTACCTTGGCCGATCGATGTCACTCGCTGTAGGCTGGCGCGCGGACTGCCAGAGAAGTCCGGTCACACTTGAACAGGGGAGGTAGTCACCCGATGAAGATGAGATCACGTGCGAGCATGGTTCTGGCCGCGGCGGGCATTGCCGCGCTCGCGGGCGCGAGCCCATTGCTCGCCCAACAATCGCGAACGCTCAAGATCCAGTCGGCGGTCCCGAACTCGTCGACGACGCAGGACGGCTTGAAGTTCTTCGCGGAGCGGGTGGACAAGCTCACCGGCGGGACCCTCAAGATCGAGGCGCTGCCGGGCGGCGCCATCGTGCCGCCGTTCGAGATCCTGGATGCCACCCACAAGAAGGTGATCGACGGCGCCTGGGGCATCTCCTACTGGTGGTTCGGCAAGAACAAGGCCGCGACCCTGTTCTCCAACACGCCCGCCGGCATCGCCGGCCTCGACCAGGTCGATTTCATCGGCTGGATCTACGACGGCGGCGGGCTCGAGCTGTGGAACGAGTTCTATCAGAAGGAGCTGAAGCTCAACCTGGTGGCCTATCCGAGCCTTCCGCCCAGCCCGCAGGCGCTCGGCTGGTTCAAGCGGCCGATCAAGGACCTCGCCGACTTCAGGGGCATGAAGTGCCGCCAGACCGGCATCGTGGCGGAGCTCTACGCCAAGATGGGGATGGCGGTCGTCAACATGCCGGGCGGCGAGATCGTGCCCGCCGGCGAGCGCGGCACCATCGACTGCGCGGAGTGGGTCGGCGGCATCGAGGACCTGCGCCTCGGCCTGCATACGGTCTGGAAGTACCACTACGCGCCCGGCATGCACGAGAACGCCTCGGTCGCCGAGCTGGCGCTCAACAAGGACGTCTCGGGACAGCCTGCCGGCCCAGAACAAGGAGGCCATCAAGTCGGCGCTGTCGGAGACGTTCCTGCGCTGGTGGGCGAGCTATCAGAAGCAGAGCGCCGAAGCCATCGACGAGTTCCAGACCAAGCACGGCGTGAAGCTTCTGTCGGCCCCAGCCGAGATCCAGCTGGCTTTCCTCAAGACCTGGGAGGAGTTCGCCGCGGCGGAGTCTGCCAAGAACCCATTCTTCAAGAAGGTCTACGAATCACAGCGGACGTACGCCTCCAAGGTCGTGCCGGCCAAGCGCTTCATGACCCCGCCCTACTCCCTGCAGGCGGACTACTTCTGGCCGGAGAAGAAGTGAGGCTGCGCGGTTCCACCTGTCATCCCGGAAGCGAGGGCCGCAGGCCCGAGGCTATCCGGGACCTCGACGACGAGTCGAACCTCGCCTCACGAGGTCCCGGATCGGAGCGCTGCTCGCCTGCGGCGCGCATCGCAGCGTCCGGGATGACGGGTGGGAAGGGCGGCTCCGGCCGCCCTTTTCATTTGATGGAGCACCTATCGCACCACGCTGGGCAGCCACAGCGCGATCTGCGGGAACAGCAGCAGGAGGGCGAGCACGATCACCTGGATCACCATGTAGTCGGCCATGCCTTTGTAGATCGTGGACAGGCTCCATTGCGGAACCACGTTGCGCAGGTAGTAGGCCGACATGGCGACCGGGGGACTGAGGTAGGCCGTCTGCATGTTGACCGCGGTGAGGGTGCCGAACCAGATCAGGAGATCGAGCTTGCCGAGACCGAGCTGCAGCTTCTCGACGATGGGCAGCACGATCGGCAGGAAGACCAGGATGATCACCGGCCACTCGAACGGCCACCCCAGCACGAAGAAGATGGCCATGATCAGGACCAGCTTCCAAAAGTCCCCGAGCGGGATCGCGAGCAGCGAGTTCGTGAGCCAGGTCGCCGAGCCGAGCCGCGTGAAGACGGCGCCGAAGACGTTGGAGGCGAGCGCCAGGAACAGCACCATGGCCGACGTCACCATGGTGGCGACACCCGCCTTGGTGGCCCCTTTCAGGTCGAGCCGGCCGTAGAGGAGCGCCAGGAGGGCGGCGCCGAAGGCGCCGCACGAGGCGGCCTCGGTCGGCGTTGCGAGCCCGCCGACGATCGTCCCCAGGGTGAACCCGATCAGCGCGCTCAGTGGCGCGATGGCCAGCACGAGGGCGCGGAAGAAGGGACTGCGGACGTAGGGGACGATAGTGAGCAGCGCCAGCAGCGCCGGCACCACCGAGACGGCGATCGGGCCCGCGCCGACGGCGAGGTTGAGGCCGCCGAGCCTCGTCAGCACAAAGTCCGACAGCAGGTAGATGATCGCCAGCAGGCAGACGAGCCCCAGCGCTACCACGCCCACGCTCGCCTTCTCGGTGATCATGTCGTCGTAGGCCGACCGTCGCTCGTCCACGGTCATGGCAGGGCCAAGCTTGGGATTGATGAAGCTGCGGCCGAGCGTATAGACGATGTAGAGGGCGGCGAGCAGGAAGCCCGGACCGAATGCCGCCGAGTAGAGCATGTTGACGGGCACACCCATCACCGGCCCCATCACCACCAGCATGATGCTGGGCGGGATCAGGATGCCCAGCGTGCCGCCGGCGGCGATCGCCCCCGCCGACAGCCGTGCGTCGTAGCCCGTCCTCATCATCATCGGCGCGGCCATGATGCCGAGCACGGTCACGGCGGCGCCGACGATGCCGGTCGCCATGGCGAAGATGGTCGCCGTCAGGATGACCGCGAGATAGAGCGAGCCGCGCAGCGACGCGAGCAGGCTGCGCATGGCCCCGAACAGCCGCTCCATGAGCCCCGCCTGCTCGGTCATGTAGCCCATGAAGATGAACAGGGGCACGGCCGGGAAAATCTCGTCCTTCATCGTGCCCCAGATCTGCAGATAGGCGAGATTGAACGTCTGCTCCCAGCCGAGCCCCACGCCGCCGAAGATCAGGGCGAGGAACAGGAGCGTGAAGGAGACCGGGAAGCCGATGAAGATCGCCCCGAGCATGGTGAGCAGCATGACGAGCCCGAGGGCCGCGGCGAAGGTCATGGCGCTAGACCTCGATCTTCTCGTGCGTCGTCAGGAACTCGCCGGTGCGCCACGCCCAGAGGCTCTTCAAGACCTCCGAGATGCCCTGCAGGAACAACATCAGCGCGGTCAGCGGAACGACGCCGCGCAGCGGCCACAGGACCGGCCCCCAGGCGCCCGAGCTCGAGCGCTCGTCGATTGACACCGAGTAGAGGAAATCGTCGATCGAGATGTAGAACAGCACGACCATAGTCGGCAGGAACAGCAGCAGAAACACCAGGCTGTCGATCATGCCCTTGGTGCGGTCCGAGAACGCCCCCCACAGGATGTCGGTGCGCACGTGGGCACCCTTGAGGAGCGCCAGCGCGGACCCCAGCATGAACAGGGAGGCGTAGGACATCGTCGTCGTGTCGAGGGCCCAGACCGTCGGCGACCTCAGGACATACCGGGCGAAGACCTCGATCACATTGGCGAAGATCAGGGGAATTATCAGCAGGACGAAGAGATAGCCAGTCCACTCCGTGAAGGTGTCGATGACGCGTATGACCGCGCGATATCCCCAGGGGGGCCTGGGCTTCGGTCGCGACGAAGTACTGGTCACGGATCGGCGATCCCCCCTGGCCTGGCCGCTGCTCTGGCGGCAGCGAGCCTTGGACGACCCGACGGGATGCGACGCACACCATTCGGCCCGACGGAACCGATGTTAGTGCACCGATCTGCCCGGCGCCAATGCGCTTTTGGTCTCGCCGGGCCGTCGCATCACCCGAACCAGCCCTTCTTGCCGCCGCCGCCGAGCACCTTGGCGAGCGTGGTGCCGAGCGACGCGGGGCTGTCGGCGACGGCGATGCCGGCGGACTTCATGGCCTCGATCTTGTCCTCGGCCTTGCCCTTGCCGCCGGAGATGATGGCGCCGGCGTGGCCCATGCGGCGGCCGGGAGGGGCGGTGGCGCCGGCGATGAAGCCGGCCATCGGCTTCTTGCGGCCCTTCTTGGCCTCGCGCTTGATGAACTCGGCGCCGTCCTCCTCGGCCGCGCCGCCGATCTCGCCGATCATGATGATGGAGTGGGTGGCCGGGTCGGCCAGGAACATCTCCAGCACGTCGACGAACTCCAGGCCCTTCACCGGATCGCCGCCGATGCCCACCGCGGTGGACTGGCCGAGCCCGGCGTCGGAGGTCTGCTTCACGGCCTCGTAGGTCAGCGTGCCGGAGCGCGAGACGATGCCGACGTTGCCGGCCTTGAAGATGTTGCCCGGCATGATGCCGATCTTGCAGGCGTTGGGCGTGAGCACGCCGGGGCAGTTGGGCCCGATCAGCTTCGACTTGGAGCCGTCGAGCGCCCGCTTCACCTTCACCATGTCGAGCACCGGGATGCCCTCGGTGATGCGCGACGATCAGCGGCATCTCGGCGTCGATGGCCTCCAGGATGGCGTCGGCGGCGAAGGGCGGCGGCACGTAGATGGAGGTGGCGTTGGCGCCGGTCTTGGCCTTGGCCTCCAGCACCGTGTCGAAGATCGGCACGCCGGCGAGCTTGGCGTCGGGGTGCTTGCTGCCGCCCTTGCCCGGCGTCACGCCGCCCACGACCTGCGTGCCGTAGGCGAGCGCCTGCTGGGTGTGGAAGGTCCCCTGGCTGCCGGTGATGCCCTGGCAGATGACCTTGGTGGACTTGTCGACGAGGATTGCCATCGCGTTGCCTGTTGTCAGTCCTGTGAACTCGTCGGGTTGAGCGCGTGCGCTCATTCGAAGGAGATGTCCGAAGAAAATCTGTGTGGCTCGCCGTGATGCGAACCGCGTAGATGGGCGTGCCGCGCTCAAGGCGCTTCCCATACAGGTTGCCAGTCGCGACAGGCTTGTCGAACTGCTCTTCGCAGACAGTTCGACGAGGTCCAATTCCGCCAGCCGGAGACACGCCTGCGTAGGGCCATTCTCCACATTGTACGGATCGAGTCCGCCTCGCATCATGTCGAGGATGAGCACGTGCTATCGGCCTCCGCATCCGGTCGCTTCCTCAATCGTTCGCGTCCTGACGGCCTTGGAGAAGGCGAATTCGCTCAATGGCGATCTCGAGAAACCGAATAACCGGATGGTACTCGACCAGCCTCGAATTCCCGCACCTGCAACTCTGAAGGGTCGCATCGAATGTCCGTCTCGTAAGCTACCACGTAGCCAATACGGATGCCGCCCATTCGGCTGATCTCCGATCTTGCATTTTGCCCGATCGAAGAAGTGCGCGCATCCCCCCAGCCGCCGGCGACATTGCGGCGCACGCTCAACTTCAAGCGTGGGTCATGCCTTCGGGAACCCGGAGCTCGATCTCGGCCTCAGTGTCGTCCAGACGTGTCTTCCAGTGCGTCAGTCGTCTTGGGTGGGGCCGCGCGAGTGCGGCCTGTCCTCGGCTTGTCTCCGGGAGCACCGTCGACACCCCGGCGCCGAGGCCCAGATCGCGTTCAAGAGCGGCGAGAGCGATCCGCGTGTCGATGAGCGTTCGGGCGACACATCAACGCGGCATGTGTGCGTCGGAGCCGCCTGGGGGCCCGTCGAACAGAATGCGCACCCGGCTGTAGGGCTCTTTTTCTATCACCAGGTCCAGGCCCATCGTTATCCAGTCAAGGCCCCCTTACATAGGTCTGGCCGAACTTCCCGCAAGTCGGCCGCGACGCGCTTCGCGATCGGCAGCACTGGCCATGCAGTAGGTCTGAAAGGCCTGGACAAGCCGCATCTCTGGGGTCGGCTCTTGCGCCGCAGCCACGCCGGGCAGCGATGACGCGATCAATGCGAGCCCCGGAAGCCGTGCGCCCGTTGCGCATCGTCAGGCCGCCTTCTTCACCTCGTCGGTGATCTTCTTGGCCGCATCCGCCAGGTTGTCGGCCGGCACGATCTTCAGCCCCGACTGGGCCAGGATCTGCTTGCCCAGCTCCACGTTGGTGCCTTCCAGGCGCACCACCAGGGGCACCTTGATGGCCATCTCCTTGGCGGCCGCCACCACGCCTTCGGCGATGATGTCGCAGCGCATGATGCCGCCGAAGATGTTGACCAGGATGCCCTTCACGCTGGGGTCGGAGAGGATGATCTTGAACGCCGCCGCCACCTTCTCCTTGCTGAGCGCCGCCGCCCACGTCGAGGAAGTTGGCGGGCTCCATGCCGTTGAGCTTGATGATGTCCATGGTGGCCATGGCGAGGCCGGCGCCGTTCACCATGCAGCCGATGGTGCCGTCGAGCTTGACGTAGTTGAGGTCGTACTTGGAGGCCTCCACCTCGGCCGGGTCCTCCTCCTCGACGTCGCGCAGCGCCTGCACGTCCTTGTGGCGGAACAGGGCGTTGTCCTCGAAGTTGATCTTGGCGTCGAGGCAGACCACCTTGCCGGCCTTGGTGACCACCAGCGGGTTGATCTCCAGCAGCGCCATGTCCTTCTCGACGAAGGCGCGGTAGAGCGCATCGACCAGCTTCACGCACTGGTCGATCTGGTCGCCTTCCAGCTTCAGCGCCGCGGCGATCTTGCGGCCGTGGAAGCTCGGTAGCCCGAGGCCGGGTCGATCGACAGCGTCACGATCTTCTCCGGCGTGTCGTGCGCCACCTTCTCGATGTCCATGCCGCCCTCGGTGGAGGCGATGAACGAGATGCGCGAGGTGGCCCGGTCCACCAGCGCCGAGAGATAGAGCTCGCGCGCGATGGCAGTGCCGTCCTCGACGAACAGCCGCTTGACGACGCGGCCCGCGGCCCCGGTCTGGATCGTCACCAGGGTCTTGCCCAGCATCTCGCCGGCCGCGGCCTTCACCTCGTCGACCGACTTGCAGATGCGCACGCCGCCGGCGGTGCCGGCCTCGGCCTCCTTGAACTTGCCCTTGCCGCGGCCGCCCGCGTGGATCTGCGACTTCACCACCCACACCGGCCCCGGCAGGCCCTGCGCGGCCTTCACCGCCTCGTCGACCGTGAAGGCCGGCGCGCCCTTCGCCAGCGGCACGCCGTAGGGCCGCAGCAGCTCCTTGGCCTGGTATTCGTGGACGTTCATGGGGGCTCCCTTGGCGCCAGTTCGTCGGTTGCCTGGCACGTGCGTCGACTCACAGCGCCCGACTCGGCGATCTGGCTTCTGGTATACCATATGCCAGAGACGCCAAGCTTGCGCTAGAGTGTCGTAACGGCCGTGCGAGACGACTTATATTGCACTGCGGGAGGCGATCATTTCAATTTCGACTTTCGCCGCCAGGGGCAGCGCCGCCACGGCAATGGTCGAGCGGGCCGGGTAGGGCTCGCCCACGTAGCCCTTGTAGACCTCGTTGACGGCGGCGAAATCGGCCATGTCGGTGAGGAAGATCACGGTCTTCACGACATGCGCGAAGGTCAGTCCGGCGGCCTCCAGGATGGCCTTGAGGTTCTCCAGCGCCTGCCTGGCCTGGGCGCTGACATCGCCCTCCACCAGCTTGCCGGTGGCCGCGTCCAGCGCGATCTGGCCCGAGACGAACACGAGGTCGCCAGATGAGATGCCGAGCGAGTACGGGCCTATGGGTCTTGCTCTTGGGTGTGGTGATGGCTGCTTCGGCATGGATTTCACCCGTCATCCCGGCCGGAGCGATGCGAGCGCTTGCGCGAGCGGCGCTCCGAGCCGGGATCTCGTGAGTGCACGACTCGCTTCCCGAGGTCCCGGATAGCCTCGCCCCTGCGGGCCGAGGCTTCCGGGATGACGGGTGCTTCTCACGCCAGATGCGGCGCGATCTTCTTGCAGGCGTCGATCAGGCCCTTCACGGCCTCCACCGATTTGGCGAACATCGCCCGCTCGGTCGGCGTTGAGGTCGATCTCCACGACCCGCTCCACGCCGTTGGCGCCGATCACGGCCGGCACGCCGACATACATGCCCTTCACCCCGTACTCGCCGCTGAGCCAGATGGCGCAGGGCAGCACGCGGCGCTTGTCCTTGAGGTAGGCCTCTGCCATCTCGATGGCCGCGGACGCCGGCGCGTAGAACGCCGAGCCGGTCTTCGAGCAGGTCGACGATCTCGCCGCCGCCCTTGCGGGTGCGCTCGATGATGGCGTCGAGCGTGGCCTGGCTGATCCAGCCCATCTTGACGAGGTCGGGCAGCGGGATGCCGGCCACCGTCGAATAGCGCGCGATCGGCACCATGTCGTCGCCGTGTCCGCCCAGCACCAGCGCCGACACGTCCTCCACCGAGACCTTCATCTCGTCCGCCAGGAACTTGCGGAAGCGGCCGGTGTCGAGCACGCCGGCCATGCCCACCACCTTAGCTGTCGGCAGGCCGCAGGACTTCTGCAGCACCCACACCATGGCGTCGAGCGGGTTGGTGACCACGATCACGAACGCGTTGGGGGCATACTTCTTGATGCCGGCGCCGGCCTGTTCCATCACCTTGATGTTGATGCCGAGCAGGTCGTCGCGGCTCATGCCGGGCTTGCGGGGCACGCCTGCCGTGATGATGATGACATCGGCGCCCTCGATGTCGGCGTAGGCGTTGGTTGGCTTCAGGCTCATGTCGAAGCCTTCGATCGCGCCGGCCTGGCCGATGTCGAGCCCCTTGCCGCCGGGCACCCCCTCGACGATGTCGAAGAGGATCACGTCACCCAGCTCCTTGAGGCCGATGAGGTGGGCGAGCGTGCCGCCGATCATGCCTGCGCCGATCAGCGCGATCTTGGTGCGCGCCATTGCGTGATGCTCCCGTGCTGTGCTGCGCTGTCGGAATTTGTCGAGCCAACCCATGCGTGCAATCTCGGTGCCAGGGTCAGACCCGGGTCAGACCCCTCGTCTCCACCGCTGGAATTGAAAACGATAGGGATGCCGCGAGGGGTCTGACCCCTCCGCTCGACCGTTCGTTACCGCGAAAGACACCGCCGTTCAAGGCGACGAAACGCGGCGGGGGATCAGACCCGGGTCAGACCCCGCCACTCCCTCTCCCCGTCGTCCTCGGGCCGTCCACAGGGGCTCGTTTGCCGCAGGCTCCCGAGGACGACGGGGAGAGGGCTGGGGTGAGGGGCAGCGGCACACTCCGACGTCGGAGACGGTGGCTGCCCCTCACCCTGACCCTCTCCAAGCAAGCGGGGAGAGGGAATCCGGGCGACGCCTCGGGCTACAATTGCCCTTTCCGCATCTCGTAGAGCATCAGCGCGGTGGCCACGGCGAGGTTGAGCGAGTCGAGGCGGCCCGCCATGGGGATCCTGACGAGGCGGGTACAGACCGCGGTGAGATCGAGCCGACAGCCCCGGCCCTTCGCTGCCCATGAGCAGGAGCGACGGCGCACGATAGGCTGTGGTGCGGAAATCGTCGCGCGCGTCGAGACGGGTGCCGACCACATCGCCCGGCCAGCGCGCCAGCCACGTCGAGGCCCTCCTCCGGCGTCGGCGCGTACCAGCGGCACGCTGAAAATCGAGCCCATGGTGGCACGCACGGCCTCGCGCGCGTAGGGGTCGACGGTGGACCCGATCAGCACGACACCGCTGGCGCCGACGGCATCCACAGTACGGATGATGGTGCCGAGATTGCCGGGATCGCGCGCTGCCTCCAGCACCACCCACAGGGCATCGGTTGCCGCGGCAGGCGGCGCGGGCAGGTCGTGCCAGCGCTGCTCGAAGACGGCGAGCATGGTCTGCGGGTTCTCCTTGGCGGCGAGCTTGCCGAGCACGGCCTGCGACACCTCCAGGCACTCCGCTCCCGCGGCCTGCGCCCAGGCGAGCAGCTCGTGCGCCACCCCGGCCGCGGCGCTGCCGGCAAGGAACACGAGGATTGTCGGTTTCCAGCCGGCATCGCGCGCCGCCACCAGAACGGAAGCCCCCTCGGCGACGAACAGGCCGGTCTCGCGCCGGCTCTTGCGCATGTTGAGCGAGCGGATCAGCTTCACCCGCTCGTTCTGCAGGCTGGTGATGGCGCGGGTGCCGCCCCGCGCCGCTTCAGGACGCGGTTTCATCGCTCGTCCAGCGCGTGAAGAGCGAGGTCGGCAGCAGCCGTCCGCCAGCCTCCTCCACGACTGCGAGCTCGCCGCTCTCGACCGTGCCCGGCCGGCCGGCGAGGCAGTCGCGCAGCAGGCTGTCGGTGGCGAGCGCGGAAGCCCGGATGGCGTAGGTGGTGAGCACCAGCGCCGCGCGCTCGGCGAGCAGGGCCGCGCAATCGCGCAGGAGCGGCGCCAGATGCGCGAACACGTCCCACAGCTCGCCGTCGGGGCCGCGTCCGAACTTGGGCGGGTCGATCAGGATGACATGGTAGCGGTTGCCGCGCCGCACCTCGCGCGCCACGAACTTGCGCGCGTCATCGAGGATCCAGCGGATCGGCGCGTCTCCCAGTCTGGAGACGGCCTGGTTCTGCTTGGCCCAGGCGATCGCCTTCCTCGAGTGCGTCGACGTGCGTCACCTCGGCGCCCGCCCTGGCCGCCAGCAGCGAGGCGGCTCCGGTGTAGGCGAAGAGATTGAGCACGCGCCCAGGCCGCTCGCGCACGCCCTCGCAGCCACGCCGACCATCCACTCCCAGTGCGGCAGCTGCTCGGGGAAGATGCCGAGGTGGCGGAAGCTCGTGAGCCGGCACAGCATGGTGATGTCGAGCACGCGCATCGGGCCAGGTCTCGGGCACGGCCGTGTTCTTGCGCCAGCGCCCGCCCTCGCCGTCCTCCTCGGCGCTGGCTGGCCTTGAAGGTGGCGTCGGCCCTGAGCCACACGCCGGGCTCGAGCGCCGGCCGCCACATCGCCTGCAGCTCGGGCCGCTCGACGGTGAAGCGGCCGAAGCGCTCCAGCTTGCGCCCGTCGCCGCTGTCGATCAGGGCGTAGTCCGCGAAAGCCGGCGGTGGCGATCACGCGCAGCCGGCCGTCGAGGTGTCGGACCCGGAGGGTCTGACACCTTCCGCAAACCCCGCCTTCGCCGAGCCGGCTGCCATTGCCCGCGCCTTCGGGGCCTCCGCGCCCGCGCGGTCTGACGGCTAGCGCGCCACGTCAAACAGCAGGGCCATGATGATGTCGTCGTAGTATACGCCATCGACAAGCATCGCGCGCTGCCTGCGGCCTTCGACCTCGAAGCCCACCTTGCGATAGAGCGCGATGGCGCGCGCATTGTCCGCCCGCACCGCCAGCTCGACGCGGGCGAGAGGGAACGCGCGCGCAGCCTCCAGTGCGCGCTCGATCAGCCGGCGGCCGAGCCCGCGCCCGCGCCACTCGGGCAGCAGCCCCGATGCCGAGAACCCCGCTGTGCCGCGTGGCCGGCCGGTCTCGCGGCGTGACATCACACCAGCCGACGACACGGTCGCCGTCCAGCGCCACGAAATGGGGATGGCGCTTGGCGATGCTCTTGCCGATGAACTGCGCGCGTCAACTCGATCGGCGGCGCCTCCAGAAAGGTCAGGTATTTGCGCTCGCGGGCCACCACATCGAGCGCGGCATGGCAGCCCGTCGATGTGCTCCTCGCGCACCTCGGCGATCTCGACGGACATGGGTGAGCCTGTCGCGCCTGACGCCGCGGATGTCGCCGGCCACGCTTACAGGCTCGACGCCGTCGCGATCAATTCATGGGTTGCGCTCCGGCTGGATCGTCGCCTGCCGCCGCCTGGCGCAGGATCGCCAGCAGCGACTTGGCGCTGAACGGCTTCTGCAGGATCGCCGAACCTTGCCCTGCGCGATCTGCGGCACCGCATAGCCGGAGATGACGACGACGCGGCACGCCGCCGGCCATGCAGACGGTCGATCAGGCCGTAGGCCATCTCGCCCTTGAGGTTGATGTCGACGATGGCCATCTGCGGGATCGCGCGCGGCCAGCAGGCGCTCGGCCTCGCCGAGCGTGGCGGCGGGGCCCGCCACGACCATGCCCAGCTCCTCGAGCAGAGATTTGAGCGCGTGGGCGACGTGCCAGGAATCCTCGACGACGAGGACGCGCAAGCCCCTCAGCTCCGCGGCGCCGTGCGAGACGGCAATGTTCGAATGCCACCACGGCATTTTCCCCATGCTCGATGCGCCACCTGCGACCGCAACCCTATAGCACTCGCGGTCGGAGCCCGCAAATGACTGTGTGGAAAGGAAAATGTCGCGCGATGGTGGTCCGGACAGCTGCCGCGCCGACGGCGTGAGGCGTCGCTTTGCCGGCTCGGCTGCCGCCTCCGGCGGCCGCAGAGCTTGGCCGCGGCTGAGCGCGGCGTGGACACTCTAGGCAACGGATCGCGGACGGCAGGAGCAGGCAAGAGCATGCAAAAGCGACGCTTTGGAAGGACCGGCCTCGAGGTTCCGCAGCTCACGTTCGGCGGCGGCTGGGTCGGCGGCCTCCTGATCCGCGGCTCCGAGGCGGAGCGCGAGGGCGTGCTCAACCGGGCGCTCGACGCCGGCATCGACTGGATCGACACCGCCGCGCTCTACGGCAACGGCGTCTCGGAGACCGTGATCGGGCAGTGGCTGCGCTCGGTTCCGGCCGACCGGCGCCCGCGCATCTCCACCAAGTTCAACATCGACACCTCGGCAGGCGACTTCGCGGGCCAGATCGAGCGCTCGGTCGCCGCCAGCCTGCAGCGGCTCGGGCTCGGCTCGGTGCCGCTGCTCATCCTGCACAGCCGCGTGGTCGATGCCGCGAGCCCCGCGCGCGACAAGCGCAGCCTCGAGCCCGCAGGAAGTGCTGGGCGCCGGCGGCATCGCCGACATCATGGACCAGCTGCGCAGCCAGGGGCTGTGCGACTGGATCGGGCTGACCGCGCTGGGAGACCCGGCGCCCGTGCGCCAGGTCGATCGACAGCGGGCGCTTCGACGTGGCCCAGGTCTACTACAACCTGCTCAATCCGACGGCGATGGCAGAGCGCCGGCCCCGGCTGGAGCTCGACCGATTTCGACGGCCTCCTGCACGCGATGCGCCGCGCAGGACATGGGCGTCATGGGCATTCGCATCTTCGCCGGCGGGCATCTGGCTTCCAGCGAGCGCCACGGGCGCGAGGTCGCCATCACCGCCAACGCCGAGAATGCGGCGGAGGAGGCGCGGGCCAGGGCCGTGTGGGCGTGCTCTGGGCTCCGACCTACGGCACCGGCGCGCAGGCCGCCCTGCGGTTCGGCCTCGCCTGCCCGCTGCTCTCCACCATCGTCGTCGGCATCGGCGAGACCTGGCACCTCGACGAGGCACTCGGCCGCCGCCGCCATGGGTCCGCTTCCCGGAGCCGCCATCGCCGAGCTGGAGCAGCCTCTGGCGCGCCCATCCGGCGTTTCGCATGTAGGCCGGGTTGCATGCAGGTCGGGTCAGCGCGCCAACGCGTGGCCCGACTTTGCGTGCATCCGTTTGTTGACACTCGTTAGTAATTGCATCGTCCACCGGGGACGCCTGCCGCCGTCCGTCGGCTCAGGCGAAGCCGGCCCAGAAATTTCGCGCCAGGGCGCTTGCGGAGGCCGCCCAGCGGCCTCCCGCGGCCCAGGGCACCCGAGTACCCGCGGCGCAAGGTGGGCGTCAGCGGTCGAATTTGTCGGGTGCATGCAACCGCCGGGAGCCATGCACTCCGCTCGGGTCGGCTGCGGCGCCTGCGCCGCCGGCGGCGTCTTGCCACCCTCCGCATGCCGGGCGAAACTCCATGCGCGCAGGACGCGAAACAAGAACCTGGGAGGGTCGCATGGCTCGCATTGTGAAGGGCTTCGGCGCCGGCTTTCTGCTCGCGCTATTATCGATCGCTGCCGCAACCGCGCAGCAGCTCGACCCCAAGGTCGTCACGTTCAAACTGCCGGATCAGATCGTCTGGAAGGACAACCCCAAGAGCGGCAACCGCTCGGCCGTCCTGCAGGGAGACCCCTCCAAGCCCGGGCCCTATGCCATGCTGCTGCAGTGGCTCCCCGGCAACATGAGCCGGCCGCACTTCCACCCCAACGACCGCTTTTTCATAGTGGTATCGGGCACCTGGTGGGTCGGCTCCGGCCCCGTCTTCGACCCCAATGCCACCGTGCCAGTCCCGGCTGGCAGCTACGTCATCCACTACGCCAAAGGCGTGCACTTCGACGGCGCCAAGGACGAGCAGGCCACCATCCTGGTCTGGGGCGAGGGACCCGCGACCTCGACGCCGTTCAAGACGCCGCCGGCGCAGTAGCTAGCCGCCGACGGCGCCCCGGGCCTTCCGAGGCGCGCAACCGACTTCCTGCCCGCGACGGCAACCCATTTGGCAGACGGTGACAAAATGGACGAGGACACCCTGGACCGGCTTGCCATCCGCTCGCTGGTGGAAAATTGGGCGGTGTGGCGCGATGCCGGCGACTGGGAGCGCTTCCGCACCGTCTGGCACGACGACGGGCGCATGATGGCGACCTGGTTCCAGGGCAGCGCGGACGAGTTCATCGCGGTGAGCCGCGCCGGCTTCGAGAAGGGCGTCAGCATCCTGCATTTCCTCGGCGGCCACGCGGCGGACATCCGTGGCAACCGCGCCATCACCCAGACCAAGATGACGATCTCCCAGCGCGCCGTCGTGCACGACGTCCTGGTGGACGTGGTCTGCACCGGGCGGTTCTACGACTTCCTGGAGAAGCGCGGCGGCCGCTGGGGCATGGTGCTGCGCCAGCCGATCTACGAGAAGGACCGCATGGACCCGGTGGACCCCGCCGCGAAGCTCTCCCTCGACAGGGTGCTGCTGGAGCGCTTCCCCGAGGGATACCGGCACCTCGCCTACCTGCAGACGAGCATCGGCTACAGGGTGAAGCCCGACATGCCGGGGCTGAAGGGCGCCGAGGTGGAGGCGCTCTACGTCCGGGGCGGAGCCTGGCTCGAGGGCTGAGCCGCGGCCGGCGGCCCGAGGTCGCGGAACAGCTGCACGAAGAGCCGGATCAGCCCTCGACGCCCAGCAACCCCAGCACGTGCGCGGGGTGGGCGTCGCGGGGCATGGCGGAAAAGTCGGCCTCGCGCGCCAGGGCCTGCTCGAGGTGCGCGTGGAACTGAGGCCGCTCGACCTCGATGGCGCCGAACTGCTTCAGGTGATCGGTGACGAACTGCGTGTCGAGCAGGAGGAACCCGCCGCGGATCAACCGTGCGCAGAGGTGGACGAGCGCCACCTTGCTGGCGTCGCGCTCGAGCGAGAACATGCTCTCGCCGAAGAACGCGCCGTGCAGCGCCACGCCGTATAGACCACCGACGAGCCGGCCATTCCGCCAAGCCTCCACGGTGTGACAATGGCCGTCGTCGTAGAGGTCGCGATAGAGCGCGCGGATTTTCGCGTTGATCCAGGTCGTGCGCCGTCCCGGCCGCGAGGCCGCGCAGCCGGAGAGGACGGCATCGAAGTCGCTGTCGACGCGAATCTCGAAGGTGCCCTGCCGGACGGTGCGTGCGAGCCGGCGCGGCACGTGGACGCTGTCGAGCGGCAGGATGCCGCGCTGCTGCGGCTCGATCCAGTACAGGGCCGGATCCTCTGCGCTCTCGGCCATAGGAAAGATGCCGCAGGCGTAGGCTTTGAGCAGCACCTGCGGGGTGATCTCGATCAGGATGTCGTCGCGCGCGGCCATTCGAGGTCAGGAGCCGGTCACATTCCAAATCGCGATCATGCCGGCAAACTGTGGCTTTGCGCGGGCTTCTGCGCCGGCTTCTGCAAGAAGCTCTCCAGCCAATGGATATTGTAGAGCCCGTTGACGATGTCGGGCTCCCTCGTGAGCCGCGCGAACAGGGGGATCGTGGTCTCGACCCCGTCGATCACGAACTCCGACAGGCAACGCTTGAGCCGCATCAAGGCCTCGTTGCGGTTCTTGCCGTGCACGATCAGCTTGCCGATCAGGCTGTCGTAGTAGGGCGGGATGCGGTAGCCCTGGTAGACCCCGCTGTCCACGCGAACCCCGAGCCCGCCGGGCGGGTGCCAGTAGGTGATCACGCCGGGCGAGGGCCTGAAGGTGTCCGGGTTCTCCGCGTTGATGCGGCATTCGATGGCGTGGCCGGAGAAGACGACATCGCTCTGGCGCAGGGTGAGCGTATTGCCGGCGGCAACCCTGATCTGCTCGATGACGAGGTCGAGCCCGGTGATCATCTCCGTCACGGGATGCTCCACCTGCAGGCGCGTGTTCATCTCGATGAAAAAGAACTTGCCGTCCTCGTAGAGGAACTCGACGGTTCCAGCCCCGCGGTAGCCGAGCTTCTGCATCGCGGAAGCCACCGTTGCGCCGATGCTCTTGCGCTCCTCGGCGTTGAGCGCCGGGGAGGGCGCCTCCTCCATGATCTTCTGGTGCCGGCGTTGCAGCGAGCAGTCCCGCTCGCCCAGGTGGATGGCGTTGCCGTTGCCGTCGCCGAACACCTGGACCTCGATGTGGCGCGGCGTGGGGAGGTACTTCTCGAGATAGAGGCTGTCGTCGCCGAAGGCGGCCTTGGCCTCGGCGCGCGCCGTCTTGAAGGCGAGGTCGAGGTCGGCGGGAGCGTGCACCACTTTCATGCCGCGGCCGCCGCCGCCCGCGGCGGCCTTGACGATCACCGGATAGCCCATGTCGGAGGCGATGCGCGCGGCCTGGGCCTCGTTGGCGACCACCCCATCGGAGCCCGGCACGACCGGGATGCCGAGACGACGCGCGGTCGCTTTGGCCTCGACCTTGTCGCCCATCATGCGGATGTGCTCCGGCGTCGGGCCGATGAAACCGATATCGTGGCCTTCGAGGATCTCGGCAAAGCGCGCGTTCTCGGCGAGGAAGCCGTAGCCGGGGTGGACCGCGTCGGCACCCGTAATCTCGCAGGCCGCCACCAGACGCGGGATATTGAGGTAGCTCTCGGACGCCGGCGGCGGGCCGATGCACACACTCTCGTCGGCGAGGCGCACGTGCATGGCGTCGGCGTCGGCGGTGGAGTGCACCGCGACAGTCGCAATGCCGATCTCCCTGCAGGCCCGCAGAACCCGGAGCGCGATCTCGCCGCGATTGGCGATCAACACCTTCTCGAACATCGGTGCGATGAAGCTCCGCTACGCGCTACTCGATGATTGCCAGGGGCTCCCCGAACTCCACGGGCTGTCGGTTGCCAACCAGGATGCGGGTTACGACCCCCGCTTTGGGAGCCGGGATGTGGTTCATGGTCTTCATCGCCTCGATGATCAGGATCGTCTGCCCCTGCACCACGCGCGAGCCGACGCCCACGAACGGCGGGGCGCCAGGCTCCGGCCCCAGATAGGTGGTCCCGACCATGGGGGAGCGCACGCACCCGGGGTGCTTGCCGGGGTCCTCGCCTTCCGCCGGCTCTGCCTGCGCGGACGCGGCGCCCTGCTGCACGGCCGGCGGGCGCTGACGCCGCCGCGGTGCCGGCATAAACCTGCCGCGCCACGCGCACGCGCATGCCCTCGCGGTCGATCTCGATCTCGGTGAGGCCCGTCTCGTCGAGAAGCTGCGCGAGCTCGCGGATCAGCTCCTGGTCGACGCCGGCCTTGCCTTTGATCTCCTTCACCATGACCCGCATCGGTCCCCTTTGTGCACGCTCCGGGCGCATCTCGCCACCTCAGCCCGTCATGTGCCACTGCCCGCGGCTATAGCCAATAGGTCCACCATGGCCTCCATGGCAAGCTCGTAGCCCTTGGCGCCGAAACCGCAGATCAGCCCGTGCGCCGCCGGGCTCACGTAGGAAGTGTGCCGGAACGGCTCGCGCCGGAACACATTGGAGAGGTGCAGCTCGATGACAGGGCGCTCGGCGGCGTTCGAGCGCGTCGAGAATGGCAATCGAGGTATGCGTGTAGGCGCCGGCGTTCAGGACGATGCCGCCGGCCCGCTCCCGCGCCTCCTGGATCCAGTCGACGAGCTGGCCCTCGGAGTTGGTCTGGCGGAAGTCCGCCTCAGCCCCAGCGACCGGGCGCGCGCCTCGGTGCGCTGGCGGATGCCGTCGAGGGTGACGGCGCCGTAGATCGCCGGCTCCCGAACGCCGACCAGGTTCAGGTTCGGGCCATTCAGCACGAAAATCGGCTTCGGCATGACCCCCGCCCTAGACTTCTCGGTGCAACCTGGGAAGCGCTGCAGGCCGTCAGCAGACCTTGCAGCCCTCCTTGCGCACCTCCGCGACCATCTTGGTCATCCGCTCGAGCAGGTTATCGGGCGCGCCCGGGATGATCTTGTCAGCGATCAGGAAGTACGGCGTGCCCTGGATGCCGAGCTTCTTGGCCAGAGCGCGGGTGTCGTCGATCTCCTTCTGCACCGCCTGCGAGGCCATGTCCTTCTTGAGCTTGGCCATGTCGAGGCCCACCTTCTCGGCCGTGCGCAGCGCCGAGGCCTCGCTGGCCTGGCCCGGGGTCTCCAGCATGGCGCGGTGGAACTCCCAGTACTTGCCCTGCAGCTTGGTGGCCAGCGCGACCTTCGCGGCCTGCTCTGAGCTCCTTGGCCAGGATCGGGTACTCCTTCAGGATGACCTTGACCTGCTTGTCCTTCTCGACCAGGCTCGCGATGTCGCCCAAGGCCCGCTTGCAGTAGCTGCAGTTGTAGTCGAAGAACTCGATCACTGTCACGTCGCCCTTGTTGTTGCCGACGATCGGCGAGGAGGCGGGGCGGAAGACCTCCCTGGCGTTCTTCTTTATGGCGGCCGACATGCGCTGCGCCTGCGATCTGGTCCATCTTGACGTCGAGCAGAGTCTGCATGTCCACCAGGACTTCAGGGTTCTCGGGCAGGTAGTCCTTGACGATGCCCTCGATCTCCTTGCGCTTGCGCCGCCGCGCTGCGCCTCCGCGGCTGGGCGCATTCTGCGGCGTGGATACCGCGGCGCTGGTCGGTCTCGAGGCCTGAGCGACCGTCGAGCTGGTTCTGGCCGATGGCGAACGTCGCATACAGCAGCAGGCCGGCGGGCACCGAGCAGCAGAGCCCCTTTCTGGAGCTGAGGGCGGCGGCGAGGGTGGCAGGCGTCATGCAGTTCTCCTGTCGGGGACATGGCTGCGGGCGGTGCAGCGGCCGCTCAATTCTTGCGTCCTTGTACCTGATGATGTCCTGCGCGCGAAGCCATTCCGGCGAGCCTTCCCGCAGCTTGGTAACCGCGCGCTTCGCAAAAATTTGCGCCTGCTTGATATTGCCGTCCTCGAAATGCCCCTCGGCCGCGGAGAACTCGGCCTGGGGGCCCAGGCCCTTCCTGTAAAGGGCAATACCGAGCTGGCGGTGGGCGTGGCCGTAGGTGCGGTCGAGAGCGACGGCACGCCGCAGGAGCGATATGGCTTCGTCGAGCATGGCCGCGTCATCGGTGCCCAGCATCGACTGCGCCAGCTGCACCTGCATCAGAGGCTCGTTGCCGCCGGCGAGCTGCAACGCCTTGCGCAGCGGCGGGATGGCCTCGCGATGCTTGCCGCTCCAGTAATGGAAGCTGCCCTTGATCTCCCAGAAGTAGGGGTAGTCGGGCCTGTCCCTGATGAGGGCGTCCACCTCGCCGATGGCCTCGTCGCATCTGCCCGAGCAGTTGCGCGCGATGGCCCGCGCGTAGCGGGCCGGCAGGCTCTGGTCCTTCGGCGGATAGCGGTTGAAGACGGCTCCCGGACTGTCGAGGTAGCCGGCGATCTTGGCGCGCACCATGTCGTGGCGCAGCTGCAGCTCGGGCGGGTCCTTCGCGTCCAGAAAGGGGCTCTTTTCCACCAGCTCGCGCAGCCGCGCGACGCGATCGGCCGCCACCGGGTGGCTGCGCACGAAGGGATCCTGGTGGGTGGCCGACACGTACTCCTGCTGGGCGAAGCTCTCGAACGTCTCCAGCATGCCGCGGCCGGACTGCCTGGTCGCCTCCAGGTACTTCATGCCGGCCTGGTCGGCGGCGGACTCCTGCGAGCGCCGCTCGCTCAGGAGCGAGCGCATGATCAACTCCTGCCCGCCCATACCGATGCCGATGCCCAGGCCGCCCAACTCCCTGGCGCTGTCGCCTCCGGATGCGGCGCCGCCGATCATGGCGCCGACGCCGAGGATCATGAGCAGCATGGCCTTGGTCTGGTCGCGCGCGATGCGTGTCCTGAGCGCTGCAAGGTGCCCGCCGGTGATGTGCCCGGTCTCGTGGGCAATGACGCCGATCACCTCATTGGGCGTCTTGGCCTGCTTGAGCGTGCCGGTGTTGATGAACACGTTGAGGCCGTCGACCACGAAGGCGTTGAAGCTGTCTGCCTTCACGATCCGCATGGTGATGTGCGAGCCGAGGCCGGCGGCCTTGAAGATCGGCCGCGAGTAGTCCTTGAGGAGATTCTCCGTCTCGGTGTCGCGCACCAGCGGGATGCCCTGGGCGACCGCAGCCGATGCGGTCAGGCACATCGACACGGCGTAGAGCCCGGCCACCGTGGCGACGCACCATCTGGCAGGACGAGCTCCGCCGCTCGCCTGCAGGCCCCACCGGTCCACTGCCGTCTCGATTTTGCCGCACGGCCAAGCCCTCGTTCTCTCTGCGATAGCACTTCAGCTTTGAGCGACTGCTGCGCGAGCTTTGAGCGACTGCTGCGCACTGCCGGCGCTCGGGGGCGCCGGTCCGCCTAGGCAACTGGAAGGCGCCCAACTATAAGCGCCTCGCTGCCGGTGTGCCACCACAGGAGGGCAGCCGAACCGACAAGCAACGCGTGCGATTAGGGCGCAACCATGGCGGTTTGAGGGCCCGGCGAACGGAGTGCGCATGACCAAACTGCAATCCGACGTCCACGCGTTGCCGGCGGCGTTGCGGCTCTCGCGGCGCAGCGAGGTCGCGTCCTTCATCGTCATGGACGTGATGCAGGCGGCGGCCGAGCGGGAGGCCAAGGGCGACAAGGTCATCCACATGGAGGTCGGGCAGCCCGGCACGCCGGCGCCGCGCGCCGCGCGCGAGCGCGTGGCCTCCGCCCTCGAGCGCGAGACGCTGGGATATACGGTGGCCCTCGGCCTGCCCGCCCTGCGCCAGCGCATCGCCCGCCACTACGCGGAGCGCTACGGCGTCTCAGTCGATCCCGAGCGGGTGGTCGTCACCACGGGTTCGTCGGCAGGCTTCGTGCTCGCGTTTCTCACCCTCTTCGATGCGGGAGCCAAGGTGGCGTTGCCGTCGCCCGGCTATCCCTGCTACCGGCACATCCTCACCGCGCTCGGCCAGACCCCGGTGCCGGTTGCGACCGATGCCGAGACACGCTGGATGCCGACAGGGGCGCAGGTCGAGGAGGCGTTTCGCGCCCATGCCGTCGCAGGGCTGGTGGTGGCAAGCCCCAACAACCCGACCGGCACCATGCTGGAGCCCGCGCGCCTAAAGGAAATCGCCGCCGTGTGCCGTAGCCGCGGCATCTGGCTCGTCTCCGACGAGATCTACCACGGCCTCACCTACGGGATGGCGGAGGAGACGGCGCTCGCGCATGCGAGCGAGGCGGTCGTCGTCAACAGCTTCTCCAAGTACTTCTCGATGACCGGCTGGCGCGTCGGCTGGCTCGTGGTTCCACCGGCTCTGGTGCGGCCGATCGAGCGCCTCGCGCAGAACCTCTACATCTCGCCGCCGACGGTGGCGCAGGTGGCGGCGCTCGGGGCCTTCGACGGCCGGGACGAGCTCGAGGCCAACCGGCGCGTCTATGCCGAGAACCGCGCGCTCCTGCTGGCCGAGCTGCCCAAGGCCGGGCTGGAGCGCATCCTGCCGGCGGACGGCGCCTTCTATCTTTATGTCGATGTGGGCGGTTTCACCTCGGATGCCCATGCCTTCACCCGGGAGATGCTGGCCGACATCGGCGTCGCCGCAACGCCGGGCGTCGACTTCGACGCCGAGCGCGGCGGCCGCTATGTACGCTTCTGCTACGCCGGCACCACCGGGGACATGGCGGAGGCCGCGCGCCGGCTGCGGGCGTGGCACCGCCTCGCGGGCCGCCGGCCGGCGCCGGGCTAGCCGCCTGACAGGCGGCGCTGCCACCAGCCTTTGCGCGTGGGCCGCGAGGGGTCGTCCGCAGCCGGGTCGGTGTGAGCGGGCTCGGTGCGCGACGGGTCCCCCGCCGGTGCCGGCTCGCCATGCGGCGTCGGCGCCTCCGGCTCCGCATAGTCCGGCCGCGCGGGCTCGCTCCCGCCCTGCTCGTGGCGCGGCTCGCCAACCGGCGCCTCCTGCGTTGCCTTCCGCCGCCAGCGGCAGCGGCTCCAGCTCGCGCTCCCGCGGCTCGGGGCGCGCATCGCCTGCCAACGGCGGCTCGCTGCCCTCCGGTGCCTCGGGTTGCTCCGGCGTCGCGGGGCTCGCCCCCTCGGGGGCCGGGGCGGCTTGCCGCTCGGCCGCGGACGCAGGCGCGGGCTCGTCCTCGCCGCGGCTGTCGGCACTCTCCAGGCTGGCGTCATGAACACCGTTGGCGCCCGGCTCGGCCCCCGTCTCGCCCGCCGCATCCCGATCGCGGCCACGCCGGCCGCCACGGCGACCGCGGCGGCGGCGGCGGCCAGGCCGCTCGTCATCGCCGTCGGGCGATGGCGGCTGCTCGCCGAGACCCGGGACCCCGCCGCTCACCTTCTGCCGCGCGTCGCCGGCCTCGTCGTCCTCGCGGTGCGGCTCGTGCCCGGCCAGATCGGCCCCGCCGTTGGCCGCTGGGCCGGCCGGCTCCTCGCGGCTGCGCGGCTCGGCCCTGTCGTCGCGCCGGCCGCGCCGCCGCCGCCGCCGGGGACGGCGCTCGTCGGCGTCGCCTTCGGGTTCCGGCTGCGCCTCCACCTCCTCGGGCTCGCTGTGGGCCTCCTCGCTCTCCTGGCCCTCGAAGGCCCACTCCATGTTGACCGCGGCCGGCCGCTCAGCCGCCTTCGGCGCCACCACGGGGGCGGCCGACTTCTCGATCGCGAAGTTGGCGCCCTGCATGCGCTCGCCGGCCTGAACCGCGATGGTAATGCCGTAGCGCTGCTCCATATCGGTGATGAACGAGCGCTTGTTGTTCAGCATGTAGAGGGCCACCTCCGCGGTGGCGATCGCCGTCAGGGACGAGCGGGCGTCGCGCGCCAGGTAGTCCTCGATCGCCCGCAGCACAGCAAGAGCAACCAACTCGGTCGAACGCACGATGCCGATGCCTTGGCAGTGCGGACACTGGGAGGTGGAACCCTCCATCACGCCGGTTCGCAGCCGCTGGCGCGACATCTCGAGCAGACCGAAGTGGCTGATGCGGCCGAGCTGGATGCGTGCGCGGTCGTGGCGCAGGGCATCCTTGAGCCGGCTTTCCACGCGGCGGTTGTTGCGCCGCTCCTCCATGTCGATGAAGTCGATGACGATAAGCCCCGCGAGGTCGCGCAGCTTGACCTGCCGGGCGACCTCCTCGGACGCCTCCAGGTTGGTCTGCAGCGCCGTCTCCTCGATGGAGAACTCGCGTGTCGCCTTGCCCGAGTTCACGTCGATGGCTACGAGGGCCTCCGCCTGGTTGATCACCAGATAACCGCCCGAGCGCAGCGTCACATAGGGGCTGAACATGGCGTTCAGCTGCCGCTCGATGTGGTGGCGGGCAAACAGCGATTCGGGCTCTTCGTACTTGACGACGTTCTTGGCCTGGCTCGGCGAGAGCATGCGCATGAAGTCGAGCGCTTCCTTGTGCGCGGCTTCCCCGGCCACCTGGATCTCGTCGATGTCCTTGGAGTAGAGGTCGCGGATCGACCGCTTGATGAGGTTACCCTCCTCGTAGACGAGGCTCGGCGCGGTAGACTGAAGCGTCAGGTCGCGTACGTTCTCCCACAGGCGCAGCAGATACTCGTAGTCGCGTTTGATCTCCTGCTTGGTACGGGCGGCACCGGCGGTGCGGATGATGAGGCCCATGCCGTCCGGCACCTCCAGGTCCTGGGCGATGGCCTTGAGGCGCTTGCGGTCCTGCGGCTGGGTGATCTTGCGCGAGATGCCGCCACCACGCCCGGTATTGGGCATCAGCACGGTGTAGCGGCCGGCCAGCGAGAGATAGGTGGTGAGCGCCGCACCCTTGCTGCCGCGCTCCTCCTTCACGACTTGCACCAGAATGATCTGGCGCCGCTTGATCACCTCCTGGATCTTGTAGGAGCGGATGTGCCTGCGCGGGCGCTCCGGCACCTCCTCCAGCGCATCGTCGGCTCCCATTTGCTCCGTTGAGGCGCCCAGCGTCTCGGGCGCCTCGGCCGAGTCGCCGTTGACCTCCTCGACGTGCCCTTCGGCGCGGCCTCGGCGCCTCGGCTCCTCGCCTTCGCCATCGGGGCCGGCTACCTCGCCCGCCACCGCTTCACCGTTGTCGCGGCCGCTCTCGTGCTCCGCGGTGGCAGGCTCCCCCGGGTCGGGCTGGGCGGGAGTGGCTTCTGGCGCGTCGCCGTTGGCCTCGCCGGCATCCTCGGCGTAGCGGTAGTCGGCGAGGCCCTCGCCGGCTTCGGCGCGTTCCGCACGCGCTTCCGCCTCGGCCTCGGCCTCGGCCTCGGCCTCGGCTTCCTCCTGCAGCAGCGCCTGCCGGTCGGCGACCGGGATCTGGTAGTAGTCGGGGTGGATCTCGCTGAAGGCCAGGAAGCCGTGGCGGTTGCCGCCGTAGTCAACGAAGGCGGCTTGCAAGGACGGCTCTACGCGCGTCACCTTTGCGAGATAGATATTGCCGCGGAGAAGCTTGCGAGCAGCTGATTCGTAATCGAACTCCTCAACCCGTCCGTTGCGCAGGACCACGACCCGAGTCTCCTCGGCGTGCGTGGCATCGATCAGCATTTTGTTCTTGGATTCCATGTCCTGAAGTCCTTGGCGCCGGGACGGTTGGCGTGCGGCTGCCGGGCGGCAGCCGGCCAAGGGCCGTCCCATAATCGTGTGCGCCTGGTTTGGTTGCGAATTGGGGACCGTGGCGGCGAAGCGCCTGCCCGACCTCCGCCGGGGAGCGGCGCTCCAATGCGAGGCCCACCGGGTGCGCGCAAAAGCCGCCCCGCTGCCCTCGATCGGCCGATATCCCTCTAGGAGGTGAGCACGTTGCCGTCATGATCCACGTTGATATTCCGAAGCTCGCGCAGTGCGCTCGAGCCCCGAAAGCGGTGCCCGGCTGTCGGGCGAATTGATGCGAACCTCGCGCGGCGGTCTGCAACAGGCCGGTCCTCGGTCGGCAAACGTGCAGAACTCCTCGGAGCAAATTCACCCTGTCGGGGTACCGATCCGCCGACCGCTGGGCTTTTGCGCCGGCGGCCAGGCAAACCGTCTCGCCCACAGCGACGCTCAACCGCCGCAACGCGCCAGGCGCCCAAATCCCCATCAGACGCCGGTCTGGCGACGAGCAGCAAAGGCTCGGGCTCAATGGCGAGCCGGGCCCAGAACGGCGCTCTTGGGTGGTGCTGCCAGAGGACGGGCGGCAGTATGCGTTGCGTGCTTTCTAGGCCGTCGGCCGCCTCCGCGCAAGCGGGTTTTTGGTCAGCTCGGCTGTCCAGCGCCCGCACAATACGGCCTTTCAATTGGCAAACATCTCGTTAAAGTCGCCCCCGTCGCGACTTGAGCCGGGGAGGGGCTATGGCGATGGCCGCACCTGTCACGCGATCGATGGGCGTCTGGCGGCGAGCCGTGTGCCTCGCAATGCTGCTTGCCCCCGTGGCTGCGGCGGCGCAATCGACCGGGGTGACCCAGTCGAGCGAGATCAAGAAGAGGCTGCCGGGACCCAAGGGCCCGCCGAGACCGAGATCAAGAAGTCGCTTCCGCGCCCCCAAGGCGCCGGCTCAACCTCCGCCTCCCCGTGACCCGCCGCCGCCGAGCAAGCCGCCGCCGGTTGCCGCGATCGATAAGGCAGCCGACGTCAAAGTCCCAGCCGAACGTCAAAGCCCCGCCCCGGAGAAGCCGGCAGATTTGACTGCTGCGGCAACTGCTGTCGACATCGCCGGGGACGAGCGGCGCACGCGCTTCTCGGTCGTCCTGTCGGGGCGCGTGCCCTACCACGTCTACAAGTTCGCCAATCCGTTTCGTATTGTCATCGACCTGCCCGATATCGACTTTCGCTTGCCAGCTGACGCCGGCAAGCAGGGAGATGGACTGATCCGTGCCTACCGCTTCGGGCTGATCGCCCCGGGCAAATCGCGTATTGTGATCGACCTGAAATCGGCCGTGCGGGTCGAGAAGCACGTCTTGACCGACCGGGTGGCCGGCAAGACGGCGCTCCTCGTTCTCGACCTCGCCGAAACCGACCCGGCCAAGTTCGTGGCCGACGTGGCACCCGTGCTCACGCCCGGCCCCGAGGCGCGCAAGGACAACGGCGCGAGCGGCAAGCCGCGCCCGCCGAACGCCAAGCACATCATAGTCATCGATCCCGGTCACGGCGGGTTCGATCAGGGCGCGGAGTGGAGCGGCTATCGCGAGAAGGACGTGGCCCTTGCCGTCGGGCTCGAGGTCCATGCCGCGCTCGAGGCGATGGGCCGGTACGAGGTGCATCTGACCCGCTCCACCGACGTGTTCATCACGCTCGACGGGCGCGTTGCGTTCTCGCGCAGCAAGGGGGCGAACCTCTTCGTGTCGATCCACGCCGATAGCGTGCCCACGGCGGAAAGGGCCGCATTCGTACGCGGAGCGACCATCTACACGCTGTCCGACGCGGCTTCTGACCGAGAGGCGGAGCGGCTCGCCGACAAGGAGAATGCCGCCGACGTGCTGGCGGGCGCGGAGGCGGGGCTCGATGGGGCGAACGAGGTCGACCGCATCCTCGTGGGCCTGAAATGGCGCGAGGCGTCGAGCTGTCCTCCGTGTTCCGGGGCGGGCTCGTCACGCGCCTCAAAGGCGCAATCAAGATGTCGCGGGAGCCGGGGCGATCGGCGAATTTCGCGGTCCTGCGCCAGGGCGACTGCCCGTCCGTGCTGGTCGAGCTCGGCTACATGAGCAATGCCCAGGACGTGAAGCTGCTCGTATCGCCGGATTGGCAGAAGCAGGTGGCGGGATCGATCGCCGCCGCCGTGAACGACTACTTCGAGAAGCTCGGCGCGCGTCGTCCCTGATGTTGTAACAGCGCGATTCGCGCGATTCATCTGTCATTCAGCAGGCCAGCCGTCGTCGCGAGATCGTAAGAGTGGCGGCGTGATCCCGCCACATTCCACGCTAATGTGCCGTCGTTCTCGCATCGCGCTTGCGGCGGGGGGTGACCTCGACTAGACAGCGCGCAAACATCGGAAAATCCGTTGCGATGAGACCAGCCCCCATTCTTCCTCCGCCGGTTCAGCGCAAGATGCGAAAGAGGCGGAGCTGGCTCCTCAGCCTGCTCACATATGCCTTCGCAGCCGGCGGGGTGTTGTTCCTCTGCGCTACGGCGGTCGCCGGCTACTACGTCTGGGCGGCCTCGGGCGACCTGCCGGACTACGCGCGCCTCGCCAGGTATGAGCCGCCGGTGATGACGCGCATTCATGCGGCCGACGGTACGCTGATGGCCGAGTATGCCAAGGAGCGGCGCATCTTCGTGCCCATCAATGTCGTCCCGCAGGTCGTGATCCAGGCCTTCCTCGCGGCCGAGGATCGGCGCTTCTACGAGCACGGCGGGATCGACTTCAAGGGCGTCGCCCGGGCCGCCTTCAAGTACGTACAGACCCGGGGCAAGGTCGCGCAGGGCGCGTCCACCATCACCCAACAGGTGGCAAAGAACCTCCTTCTCAACTTCGACCGCACCTTCGAGCGCAAGCTGAAGGAGGCGATCCTCGCCATCCGCATGGAGCGGACCTTCGACAAGCCGAAGATCCTCGAGCTCTATCTCAACGAGATCTACCTCGGCATGAACTCCTACGGCGTCGCCGCCGCGGCGCTCAACTACTTCAGCAAGGAGCTCGCGCAGCTGACGCTCGAGGAGGCAGCCTATCTCGCAGCCCTGCCGAAGGGGCCATTCAACTACCACCCGTTCCGCAAGAAGGCCGAGGCCACGGTGCGGCGCAACTGGGTGCTCGACCAGATGGCGGAGAACGGCTTCATCACCCCCGAGCAGGCGCGCGCCGCCAAGGCGAGGCCCCTCACCGTCAACATCCGCCAGTTCGGCACGCAGGTCTACGCTGCCGACTACTTCGCCGAGGAGGTGCGCCGCAAGCTCCTCGAGATGTACGGCGAGGACGGTCTTTACGGCAGCACCGAGCGCACCGGCACCGGCAAGGAGGTCAACGGCGGGCTATCGGTGCGCACGACGCTCGATGTGAAGCTGCAGAAGGTCGCCCGCCGCGTGCTGGTCGACGGCCTGGTCGCCTTCGACCGGGAGAAGGGCGGCTGGCGCGGCCCCTACAATCAGAAGCGCATCGAGGTGGCCGGCGACTGGGGCACACCGCTGAGCCAGATCGATATTCCCACCGACCTGGAGCCGTGGCGGCTGGCCGTGGTGTTGAGCGTGGATCGCGGCAAGGCGAGGGTCGGCCTGCGTCCGAAGCGCGCCCCCGATGGCAGCCTGGGCACCGAGCGCGAGGAGAAAGACATCGCGTTCGACGAGGTCAAGTGGGCCAAGGTGAACGGCAAGGCGCCGAAGGCCGTCACCGACGTGCTGAGCCCCGGCGACGTGATCTGGGTGGCCCCGAAGAACCCGGACCAGATCGACGGGGTGTGGTCGCTCATGCAGATTCCCGAGGTCGGCGGTGGGCTCATCGCGCTCGATCCGCATACCGGCAAGGTGCACGCCGTGGTCGGCGGCTTCTCATTCTCGCAGAGCCAGTTCGACCGCGCGCTGCAGGCCAAGCGCCAGCCGGGCTCCTCCTACAAGCCCTTCGTCTACGCAGCTGCGCTCGATAACGGCTATAAGTCGACAAGCATCGTGCTCGATGCGCCGATCGAGATCGACCAGGGCCCCGGAAAGGAGATCTGGACGCCTAGAAACTACGATGGGCTCACATCCTACGGGCCGTCGACCTTGCGCATCGGCATAGAGAAATCGCGCAATCAGATGACCGTGCGGCTGGCCCAGGACATGGGCATGCCGCTGATTGTGGAATATTCCAAGCGCTTCGGCGTCTATGACAACCTGCTCCCGGTGCTCGCCATGTCGCTGGGCGCCGGCGAGACCACGCTTGCCAAGATCGCAGCGGGGTACGCGACCTTCGTCAACGGCGGCAAGCAGATCAAATACACCCTGATCGACCGCATCCAGGACCGCTGGGGCAAGACCATCTGGCGCTTTGACGGCGATCGCGCCTGCCCGGACTGCAACGCCGACAAGTGGGAGGGCCAGGGCGAGCCGACGCTGCCTCCCGACGAGCGGCGCCAGATCATCGACCCGTTTACTGCCTACCAGATCACCTCGATGATGGAGGGCGTGGTCAAGCGGGGGACGGGGACCGCCATCCGGCGCATCATTCCCAATGTCCCCGTGGCGGGCAAGACGGGCACCACCAACGACGAGAAGGATGCGTGGTTCGTCGGCTTCACGCCGGACCTCGTGGTGGGCGTCTTCATCGGCTACGACACGCCGCGGCCCATGGGCAAGGGTATGACCGGCGGGCAGGTGGCGGCTCCCATCTTCGCCAACTTCATCAAGGCGGCGCTCGAGGAGAAACGGGTGCAGCTGGCGGACTTCCGACAACCACCTGACATTAAAATCGTGCGCGTGAGCCTGCGGACGGGGCTCAAGGCGGAGGCGGGTGAGAAGGACATCGTGGACGAGGCGTTCAAGCCCACCGAGGGCCCGGACGACCCCTACTCGATCATCGGCTTCACCAACGAGTCCGGCACCTTCATCAACCCGGACGCGGCCGACCCGCGCACACCCGGACGCGGCCTGTGGTGACAGCCGGCGCGCTGCGGCGCCGCCGATCAGCCGTATTGGCGCGCTGTTTACAGCGCGCGGCCGTCACCCTATATCGCCCGGACTGACCGACCACACCTATGCATTGAGGAGGCCGCCGATGCGGGCCGAAGCCGAGAAGCTCGCCGAGTCCGTGCGCCAGTCCCTGGCGCTGCTACGGAGGCATCTTTGACTGGGATACAGCTGAGCAGCGCCTGGCCGAGCTGAACAAGCGCGCCGAGGATCCCAAGCTGTGGGGTAACCCGCGAACCGCGCAGAGGCTCATGCGCGAGCGGCAGTCGCTCGAGCGCTCCATCGATGTCTACCGGAGGCTCGAGCGCGACCTCGACGACGCCACCACCCTCATCGAGCTCGGCGAGGCCGAGAAGGACGAGGCGACCGTGCAGGAGGGCGAGGCCGCCCTGCGCAGGCTCGCCCCGGAGGCGCGCCGCCAGGAGGTGGAGGCGCTGCTCGCCGGCGAGGCCGACGGCAACGACACCTACGTGGAGGTTCACGCCGGCGCCGGCGGCACCGAGAGCCAGGACTGGGCCGAGATGCTCGTGCGCATGTACCTGCGCTGGGGCGAGGCGCGCGGCTACAAGGTGACGCTGGTGGAGGCGAGCGCGGGCGAGGAGGCGGGGCTCAAGTCGGCCACGCTGCTCGTCAAGGGCGAGAACGCCTACGGCTGGCTCAAGAGCGAATCGGGCGTGCACCGGCTGGTGCGCATCTCGCCCTACGACAGCAACGCGCGGCGGCACACCAGCTTCGCCAGCGTGTGGGTCTATCCGGTCGTCGACGACAACATCGAGATCGAGATCAAGGAGAGCGAGTGCCGCATCGACACCTACCGTGCCTCGGGCGCCGGTGGTCAGCACGTCAATACGACGGACTCGGCGGTGCGCATCACCCACATCCCCACCAATATCGTGGTGGCGAGCCAGCAGGAGCGTTCGCAGATCAAGAACCGCTCGATTGCCTGGGCGATGCTGAAGTCGCGCCTCTACGAGTTGGAGTTGCAGAAGCGCGAGGAGAAGGCCAACGCCGAGGCCGCCGCCAAGACCGACATCGGCTGGGGCCACCAGATCCGCTCCTACGTGCTGCAGCCCTACCAGCTGGTGAAGGACCTGCGCACCGGCACCCAGAGCAGCGATCCCCGGGCCGTGCTCGACGGCGACATCGACGACTTCATCGAGTCGGCGCTCGCCCAGCGCGTCAAGGGCGGCGGCCCAGCCCAGGTCGAGGACATCGACTAGGGCCCGCGCACTACTGGCCTGCCTGCTATGGCGACGGGGATCCTGACGCCGCCCACCGTCAGTCGTCCTCCTCGATGTCGAGGCTCACCGAATAGGCGTGCAGGGAGAGGACGATGTCGGGCAGCATGTCGATGGCCGTGCGGCGCAGGTGCTCGCGCTGGCCGGCGGACATGTCGCGGAACGGTGAGTCGGCCTTGGCCTGGTCCGGCAGGGCCTCATCGCGCTCGAGTGAGAGGATGGCGGCGAGCAGGGAGCGGGCGTCGTCGTTCTCGATGAACGGCTCCCAGGCCTCGGGCTGCAGGCGGATGCCAAAGCGGAAGCCGGCCGCCCACTGCGCCGCGGCCTCCATGCGGTCGCTGCCGCCGGCGAGATAGGGCCGATGCTGCTCCGGGCGCTCGAACAGCATCTCGGTGACGTGGCAGTACTGGTCGACGACCGCCGAGAGCAGGTCGTTGGACTGGGCCAGCGTCAGCTTCTCGATCTCGTCCTCGTTCTCGCCGTTCCAGACGTACTCGATCCAGTCCTCCGGCTCCTCCTCCGGCGACAGGATGGCCGCGGTGATCAGACCGTCGATCCAGGCCAGCGGGCGCAGCACGGCAGCCAGGCGGCCGCGCTCGGCCTCGTCGAGGAGCGCAAAACTGCGTCCGGTGGGCTCGGGCAGCGGCGGCAGGGCGGCAGCGGCCGGCATGGCCATGGGCGTCCTCCTCGGATTCGTGCAGGCGCACCGAGTCTTAGATCGGGTCGCACGCGGGTGCCGAGATGCACCGCCGCCATATCAACAGGCGATTGCGGCTCGGGACGCCGCCGGCAGCCACTTCGCCAACAGTTGCATCCGCAGCCGGACGACAGACACCATGCTCTGGTCCCTGGCGCCCTATGCCTTGCCGAGGCAGCATTTCTTGTACTTCGCGCCGCTGCCGCAGGGACATGGCTCGTTGCGGCCGACCTTGGGCACAGAACGCGCATAGTGTGCGTCGTTCACATCGAGCAAATGCCCATGCAAGGCGTGGACAATGCTGGGCAGCATCTCAAGGGCCTCGCGTCGCATGTGCTCGCGGCGGTCTGCGGGCACATCGCGAAACGGGGAGCTGTCCCTGAGGTCCTCCGGCACGTCCTCGTCGCGCAGCAGACCGAAGGTCGCAGTCAGCAGCGCCAGCGCCTCCTCGTCGCCGGAAAGCAGAGTGTGGATTTCGGGATGGAGGTGAAGACCGCAGCGGAAGCCGTCAGCCCATTCCGCTGCAGCGTCCAGCGGATCGCTGAACCCGGAAAGATAGGGCCGCCACGCGTCGGGAGCCTGCAGCAGCGTGGCGGCAATGTGCCGATGATGGCTAACCGCGGCCGCCATGACCTCGGCCGTCCTGTCCATCGTCAGCGCGTCGTCCTCGACCGCCTCGCTCCAGATATGGTGCAGCCATTCCGGCGCATGCTCGGCACTGCGGGGATCGTCCGCACCGCCCGTGACTATCACCTCGGCTGTCACCAGGCCGTCGACCCAGGGGAGTGGGTTCAGCAATGTTGCGAGCCGCTCGCGCGTGACCTCGTCGAGAAGAGCGAAGCCGCGTCCGACCGGACTATTCCTGCGAGGGGACAGTCTCGACACCGCCAATGTGCGCACCGAACACCCTCCTTCGAGAATCGCAGCCCCACGTAACCTATCCGCTCAAGCCTCGGATGCTGAGGCTCGCGGCAGCCTCCATCAACAGGAAGCTGCCGCAGGCCCAATTAGCGTGTAAGGCCAGCAAGAGTGCTCCGCACCCAAACGGCCACGAGCCGGATGGTGCAAGCGCCGAAGGCGTTGAGGTCTGCACCATGGTTGTATTGGATATAAGCTGGTTGATGCTCGTAAGCTTCGCTGGCTTCGCGATGGCTCCATTTTGGGCGAAGTGGTGGGATGGGGCGCTCAGAAGACCCGGCCTGTCGAGGCCGCGGCGGGTGATGGGCGTCCTGGCGCTGAGCATCGCAACCTGCTGGTGACGTTCGTGGGGCCTTGGGTGCTGATGGTGATGCACGGCACCGCCGCCGACAATCTGGTCGAGCCGAGCTTCCCGATCGTGTTGCCGTACCTTTTGGGGCCCGGTGTGGCTATTCAGGTCTTCTGGGCGCTAAATGTTGCCCTGCGGCGCGACGGCGATTCGACCTGACCCAACTACACAGGTACCGCGCCACTTGAGTTCTGCTGCCAGCCGCTGGCATGCTTGGCCGTGCCTTTGCAGCACGGAGAGACATGACTCCGGACCAGATCCTGCTCCCGGTCGATCTGAAGCTGGTGCTGCTGACCGCGCTCCTCAACCCGGGCGTTGTCGTAGTGGCACTCTGGCTCGGCCACCGCGCCGATCAATGGCAGAAGCTGCCCGTTGCGGCGTTCGCAGCCGCGCTCGCCGGCTCCGCCGTGGTGTATCTCGCGGTGCGGATGGGGGTGCCGGGGCTCGCGGACGTGAGGCGCGCCGTTGCTGGCGTGTTCGTCGCCCAGTTCCTGCTCGGGCTGGCCTGGGCGGGCGTGGGCTACCGCTTGGGGCGATCGTGAGCGTATTGCGTCTCTGGCTCGCCGGAACCGCCATTGTCCTTGTGGTGCTCGCCGTCTGGGCGTTCGCCCCGGTGCTGGTGTTCGCCGCCCTGGTCACGGGGGCCCTGGGGCTCCTGAGCCTCGGCATGATCGGGCTGGCGCGCGTCCTGCGGCGCTGGCGCGAGAGCACCGGCCGCGGCGACCCGCCACCCGGCACCTGAGCCTCGACAGAAGCCGCCCCGCCAGTTCCGCACTGAAGCCCCGCCCACGTTCTCAGACTCCCCATGAACCTTTATTCGGCCGAGGCCGACAGAGGTCTTGGCAGTGCTCCACCGTCCGGTGGCTGAGACACTGCAGGACTGCCGCTCTGAGAGAAGCCTTGGAGAAAGTCTATGGACAATCGCTTGCATTGGGCCGATCGGCCGCTTTGGGTCCGTGTCGGCCTGTTCGGGCTACCGAGCCGACGGGCTGCCCTGCTCTGGATGCAGGGAACCCTGGCTATCGCCATCCTCCTCCCGCTCGCCCTCCTCGCCGTGCCGATCACCATCAACGGCGTGCCGGTGAGCCTGAGCGCCCGCATCTTCTTCGCCGTGCCGCTTTCGCTGCTCTTGCTGCTCCCCCCATTCTGGTACTGGCTGGCGATCTGCTGGACCGACGAGCACGACGGCTGGGCCCTGCACACCTGGAAGTCGTGAGCCCACCCGCCTCCGCGTGCTCGCAACCAAGTGCGGCGGTCGTCAGTGAAGGCCGCCGACCCCCGAAGACGATAGCAATGGGCCCCACCATGGCACAGCCGATGCAACACGGATTGGTCCCATCCGCGCGGGTGGGCATGTCCCGGAATGACACCACGACTGCGGGTTCTCCCCGGCGGCTTCGGGGTTTTCCTCGATATCCATTCCCGCCACTGACGACGAAGCTCGAGAAAGCGGCCCGCTCAGCGCGGCAAGCCGCTGTCGCAATGGTCAACGGTGGGCAAGCCAAGATGCCGGATGACATGCTGGGCGCCGGCCGCAGCGGG
Source organism: uncultured Alphaproteobacteria bacterium (assembly GCA_963758625.1). Taxonomy (GTDB): domain Bacteria; phylum Pseudomonadota; class Alphaproteobacteria; order Rhizobiales; family Hyphomicrobiaceae; genus AWTP1-13. The sequence continues at coordinate 156,133 of CAVWWJ010000022.1, forward strand.
GCGGGGTTGTGGAAGCTGGTACGGGAGGAGATACGCGAGGTCGTCTGGCTTGCGTCGGTGATCAGCGTCCTGTCTGGCGCTGGTGTGGCGCTAGCTGTCGCGCTGGCCGCCGGGTGAGAGCGTCGAAAATTGTTCGAATCGCGAACAAGGAGCTCCCGCCCTGGCGTGCTCACGATTTGAAGCGCACGGGAACACAATGACGCAGCATCCCGTTCTCCGGGGTGCCTTGACTCGAAAAAACAAGGGGTTACAGTCGCCTCGTGAGCCGCCCGGCTCATCAACGGGGGTCAGGGCGCGTTACTCGCATCTTCTGGGCCGCGCCCGGCACAGCTGGTCAGGGCGCGGTCCTTCCGGCTTCGGCCACTCATCCCTCAGAAGTCCGTATCCTCCGCCCCGGCCGTGCGCTTCTGGTGCCGGATGTGCTGCCAGACAGCCAGTGCCACGGAAATTGCTGCGGCCGCGAGCAGACCGCCGGAAATCGGCCGGGTCAGGAACAGCCACGGATTGTCGTCCGTCATGTACGCGCGGATCAGGTTGATCTCGATCTGGTCGCCCAGGATCAGACCCAGAATCAAGGGCGCCAGCGGGAAGCCCGCCTTGACCAGCGCGTAGCCGACCACGCCGAAGATCAGGAGCACGTAGACGCTCGACATGGTGTTGTTGAGGGCATAGGCGCCCATCACGCACAGCACCAGGATCACCGGGGCGAGCACCGCGAGCCGCACCGAGGTAAGGCGCAGCATCAGGGGCATCGCGGCCATGCAGATGATGAGCATCAGCGGGTGCGCCAGGATGTAGGCCCCGTAGATGCCGTAGGCGAGCCCGGGGTTCTGCGACACGAACAGGGGGCCCGACTGGATGCCGTGGATGGTCATGGCGCCGAGCATCACCGCGGTGACGGCGTCGCCGGGGATGCCGAACGCCATGATGGTCATCAGCGAGCCCGAGACATTGGCGTTGTTGGAGGCCTCCGAGGCGATGATGCCCTCGGGGTGGCCCGTGCCGAACCGCTCCGGCGTCCTGGAGAACTTCTTGGCCTGGTCGTAGGCCATGCACGCTCGAGGCGCTGCCGCCGATCGCCGGCAGGATGCCGATGACCAGACCGACGATGGTGGACCACAAGAGCAGGAACGGCTGGCGGAAATCTCCCAGTTGACCCTGAGGTGCGAGAAGCGCTCGAAGGTGGCGCGCAGCGCGGTTTTCGCGCTCGTCGCCGGGTCGCCCAGCTTCTCGATGTCGGTCATGATCTGGGCGAAGGCGAAGATGCCGATCAGCACGGCCAGGAACGGGAAGCCGCCGGCCAGAAACTCCGAGCCGAAGGTGAAGCGCGGCACGCTGCCGATCGGATCGGTGCCGATCACGGTGATGAGGAGGCCGATCGCCGTCGACACGAGGCCCTTGAGAAGGGAGGACTCGGCGAGGCCCGCGACCATGGCCATCGCCAGCACGAAGAGCGAGAAGTACTCCCAGGGGCCGAACTCGAGCGCGACGGCGGCGAGCGGGCCGGTCACGAACACGAGGAACAAGCGCGCCGAGCAGCCCGCCCCAGACTGAGGCCCACACCCCGAGCCATATGGCCCGCCCAGGCTCGCCGTTGCGCGCCATCGGGAAGCCGTCGAAGGTGGTGGCGATCGCCGACGGGGTGCCGGGGATGCCGAGCAGACACGCCGTGATGAGGCCGCCGGTGGAGCCGCCGACATAGACGCCCGTCATCGCCGCCAGCCCCGCCAGCGGGTCGAGCCCGTAGGTGAAGGGCAGGATCACGATCACCGTCAGCGTGATGGTGAAGCCGGGCAGCGAGCCGCCGACCACGCCGGCAAAGGTGCCGAGCAACAGCGGCAGCATGTACTTCCAGTGCAGGACGGTGACGATGCCGTTGCCAGCAGATCGAGCATCGCTCACCAGCCCGTCCAGGTGCCGCGCGGCAGCAGCACGGAGAGATACTTCTCGAACGCGACCTAGGTGAGCGCCGAGGTGCCGACCGCCACGGCCAGCAGCACGAGCCACTGGCGCAGCGTCGTCGGCCGATCCAGCAGGAGCTGGAAGGCGGCGACGAACAGCACCGTGGCGATGCGGAAGCCGAGCAGCGGCAAGAGGCCGATATAGGCCGCCACCGCGATGAACGCCGCAGCCACCAGGCCATAGGCGCGGGTGGGTGCCGGCGCGGCCGGCTCCGGCGGCGCGGCGGCGGCGCGGCGCTGGGCGATCATGTCCTGCAGCACGAGCAGGGCGCACGTTGCCGCCATGAACGTCAGCACCAGCTTCGGATAGAAGCCGGGGCCGATCGGCACGATCGGCAGCTGCGGCAGACCGAAGGCATAGGGTAGCAGGGCAAGGCTGAGCGCGAGACCGATCAGCCCGGCGATGCCGTCGCGCCCGAGCCGCATGGCGACCTCACTTCTTGAGAAGCCCGAGGTCGGCCATGATCCCCTTGTTCTCCGCGTCGATCTTGTCGAGGAAGGCCTTGTACTGCTGGTCGTCGAGGAAGGCGACACGGGTGCCCTGCAGCCGCATGGCCTCCTTGAAGGCGGGCTCTGCGGTGGCCTTCTGGCAGGCCTCGACCAGCTTGGCGCGCACGGCGGCGGGAGTGCCCTTGGGCACGGTGAGGCCGCGCGCGACCTCGTAGACCACGTTGACGCCGAGCTCCTTCAGCGTCGGCACGTCGGGGATCTCGGGCTCGCGCTTCTCGGTGGCGATGGCCAGGAACTTCAGCTGCCCGGCATCGACCTTGCTCTTCTGGGTGAGGTTGGCATCGGTGAGGTCGATATGGCCGCCCAGGATCGCGTTCATGCGCGGCGCCAGCCCCTCGTAGGACACGTACTTGAGCTTGATGCCCGTGGCCTTCTCGATCAGCGCCGGGAAGATGTGGCTGGTGGAGCTCAACGTGGCACCGACGGTGATCTGGCCCGGCCGCTTCTTGGCGTCCTCGAGGAACTCCTTGAAGCTCTTCCACGGCGTCTTCGGGCTCGACGTCAGCACGGAGGGGGTGGCGGCCACCAAGCAGATCGGGTCGAAGTCTGTGTACTTTACATCGGTGAGACCCGAGTAATTCACGAGGTGGATGTAGTCGTGCATGGCGTAGACGGTGTAGCCGTCGGCGGGGGAGGCCTTGGCCTCCCGCGCGCCCACCGTGCCCGACGCTCCACCGACGTTGGCGATGACAACGGTCGCGCCCACGTGCTTCTGGAGCAGCGGTGCGAGCGGCCGGAAGATGTTGTCGGTGTCGCCGCCGGCGGCCCACGGTACGATCATCTTGATCGGGCGCTCCGGGAACTGCTGGGCGCCTGCCGAAACGGCCATGCCGGTGATGATCGATGCGGCGGCAACCGCGTAGGTCAGCTTTCTCACCTGGGCGCTCCCTTGGTTCCCCTGGGCTTTCGTCTCGTCCGCGAGGCACACTACGCAAGCAACTTCCGGCAGGCAATGCCGGCAGGGAAGCGCTTCGCAGCATCCTTTCCCGGCGTCCTGCCCGCGCAGGTTGCTAGACCCCCGGCCGTCTGCTTAGCTTCTGCTCGCGCGTAAGACTCGGGAGGAGCGCATGTCGACCCAGGACCTGCACGGGCTCGCCCTTTCCACGTCCTCGCCTGCCACGGGGAGCGCCGTCAATCATACGATTGCAGGGTATCTCACCTACCGGGCGGATACGCCCGCGCGGCTGCAGCAACTGCTCGCTGCCGATCCTGAATTCGGCTTTGCGCACCTTCTCAAGGGTTATTTCCTCATGCTCTCCTTCAACGCCGTCCATGTGCCGGCGGCGCGTGCAGCGCTGGAGACGGCCGAGCGCCTTTCCGGCGGCGCCACGGCCCGCGAGCGCGCCCACGTCGCCGTCCTTGCGCGCTGGGTCGAAGGCGATATGGACGCCACGCTGCGCGGCTGGGAGCAAATCCTCGACGAGCATCCGCTCGATGCCCTTGCCTTCCGCCTGCACCACCACACGGCCTTCTGGCAGGGCCGCGTCGACCTCATGGCGGCCCAGGCCGAGACGGCGCTCGCGCAATGGAGCCCCGAGCTCGCCGGCTGGCCCATGCTGCTCGCCTGCCGCTGCTTCGCCGAGGAGGAAATGGGCAACTACGCCGTCGCCGAGGCCGCGGGGCGCGCAGCGATTGACCTCGAGCCCGGCGACCTGTGGGCCGCGCACGGGGTCGCCCACGTGATGGAGATGCAGGGCCGCCGCGAGGAGGGCGTCGCCTGGCTCGCGGCGCTGGAGCCCAACTGGGAGGGTGGCAACAACCTCAAGCATCACCTGTGGTGGCACCGGGCGCTCTATTACCTGGAGCAGGGGGGCACCGGGGAGGTGCTCGACCTCTACGACCGGCGCTTTCGCAACCTGGCGGCGCCGCTCACGCAGTCGCAGCCCGACCTCTACATCGACGTGCAGAACGCCGCCTCCATGCTGTTCCGGCTGGAGCGCCAGGGCGTCGGCGTGGGCGGGCGCTGGGGCGAGCTTGCCGACAAGGCCGAGGCGCGCATCGGCGACTGCTTCTCGGTGTTCACCCTGCCGCACTGGATGATGGCGCTCACCGCGGGCGGACGGCCGGACGCGGCCGGCCGCATGCTGGAGGCCATGCGCGCCTTCGCCGCCAGCGGAGCGGGCACGGCCGCGCTGGTGCGCGACTATGCCGTTCCCATCGGCGAGGCGCTCGTGGAACGCGCCCGCGGCGAGCCAGGGCGCGCCTGCGACGCGATGCGGCCGGCACTCGACGGCATGCACCTGATGGGCGGCAGCCACGCCCAGCAGGACGTGCTCTGGCAGCTGTTCCTCGATTGCGCGTTGGCGGCCGGCGCCGCGACGACGTGGAGCGCGTGCTGGCGCGCATGGCGAGCCGCCATCCGGTGCCGCTCGCCAAACGTGCCGGTTACGCCGGCGCCTTGTCGATGGTGCCTTGACATGGCAACGACCTCGGCAACCGCGACAGCTACAGGGGGCCTGAAGCTGGGCATCGCGGGGCTCGGTGCCATCGGCAAGGCGGTGGCGCGCGCCGTCGATGCCGGCGCTGTGCCGGGCATCCGCCTCGTCGCCGTCTCGGTGCGCGATCGGGCGAAGGCGCAACAGGCGCTCGCCGGCCTCGGCGCGCCGCCGCGCCTCGTGAGCCTCGCCGATCTCGCCGAGGCAGCCGACATCATCGTCGAGTGCCTGCCGCCGCAGCAGTTCGCCGCCGTGGGCGGCCCGGCCATCGAGCGCGGGCGCACCTTCGTGCCGCTCTCGGTGGGCGCGCTGATCGATCACATGGCCCTCGTCGAGCGCGCCCGGGCGACAGGCGCGCGCATTCTGGTCCCGACGGGCGCGCTGCTCGGGCTCGATGCCGTGCGGGCCGCCGCGGAAGGCCGCATCGCCTCCGTCAAGATCGTCACGCGCAAGCCGCCGGCGGGCCTCGCCGGGGCGCCGCTCCTGGTTGCGCGCGGGATCGCCCTCGACGGGCTCGTGGCGCCGCTCCGGGTGTTCGAAGGCAGCGCGCGCGAGGCGATCGCCGGGTTCCCTGCCAACGTCAACGTGGCGGTCGCGCTGTCGCTCGCGGGCATCGGCCCCGATGCGACCCGGGCGGAAATCTGGGCCGACCCCGGCGGTCACCCGCAACACGCACACCATCAGCGTGAAGTCCAACTCCGCCGACCTCACCATGACGATCGAGAACATCCCCTCGGAGGAGAACCCGCGCACGGGCAGGATCACCGCGCTCAGCGTGCTCGCGCTCTTGCGCCGCCTGACCGCGCCCCTGGTGCTGGGGAGCTGATGCGGGGGCGCGGGCGCTCTCCGCCGACGGAGACCGTGCTCGCCTGCTCCACCAGCCAGTGCACGAACGCCTCGACATGCGGCCTCTGTCCCGTGGTCTGCGAGCGGATGACCATATAGGCATGCGAGCCGATCAGGCTCCGCGCGAACGGCGCCACGAGCTTCCCCTGCTCGAGGAGCGCGCCCACCAGCCGGCCGATGCCCATCGCCACGCCCTGGGCGCCGATCGCCCCCTGGATCATCTGCTCGTAGTTGTCGAAGCGGATCGAGGCCGCGGGCTCGAGGTCCGGATGGCCCTGCGCCTCCAGCCACGTATCCCAGTCGAGAAAGCCGATGGCCTCGTCCATATGCAACAGGGCGTGATGCCGGAGATCGTCGAGGCTGCGCAGGGGATGGGGGCCCTCGGTCTGCAGCGCCGGGCTGCACACGGGAAGCAGCTCCTCGCCGAACAGGCGGATAGCGCCTTCGGGGGCCTCCGCCTCCGGCAGGTAGCGCACCGCCACGTCGACCAGGCTGCGCTCGAGGTCGAAGGTCTTGTAGGTGGCGGAGATGCGCACATCCACGTCCGGGTGGAGCGCGGTGTAGCTGCGCAGGCGCGGGATCAGCCACAGCGAGGCAAACCCGCCCGTCGTCGTGACCGTGAGGTGCGGCGCCTCGGCGTCGGCACGCACGCGGTCGGTGGCCTGCTGCAGGCGCTCGAGGCATTCGCTCGCCGCGCGGAAGAGGGTGCGCCCCGCCTCGGTCAGCGCCAGACTGCGCGGCCGCCGCTCGAACAGGGCCACGCCCAGATGCTCCTCGAGCGCCCGGATCTGCCGGCTGACGGCCGACTGCGTGATGGCCAGCTCCTCCGCCGCCCTCGTGAAGCTCAGCGTGCGGGCGGCCGCCTCGAAGCCGCGGATGAGATCGAGCGGCGGCAGGTGGAAGCGCCGCTGCTGCCCATGCATTCCCATGGCTCATGCATCCCGTGAGAAATGATCGTTTGTGCCGTGCACAAAGACCACGTATTTCAGGATCAACACGACTATCTGACCATGGATCCGCGGCGCGATCAATGCGCTGTGATCATGGGTCCCGGCATCCTTCGAGCGAACCCCGAGGAGGTGGCCATGCAGCATGGCCTCGATAGCGCGCCGGTCGAGCTGCCTGCGCACACGGTCTATTGCATCGATGGCCGTCCTGGCCTCGAGATCACGGCTGTCGCCGGCACCGTGTGGGTCACCCAGGCCAACGACCCGCGCGACATCGTCCTGGGCCGCGGCCGCTCGTTCGTTCTCGACCGCAAAGGCCTCGCGGTGGCCTATGCACTGCTGGACGACGCCGCGATCGTCCTAAATCAGGTTTCAGGTTCCAGGTTCCAGGTTTCAGGGACCCGGTCGCCGATCGCTGAGCCTGCAACCTGAAACCTGAAACCCGAAACCTGCAACCTGACATGCTCTACCAGATCCATCGCTACCCTGCCGACCTCATCGACGTGGTACGGCTCGACGGCGGCCGCCGTCTGGTCATTCGCCCGGTGCTGCCGCAGGATGCGGAGCTCACGCGGGCGTTTTTCGGCAGTCTGCCGGCGGCGGACCGCTACGACCGCTTCATGAGCCCGATGCGCAACCTGTCGCCGGAGCTCATCAAGCGCTTCACCAACGTCGACTACGAGGATCACCTGGCCCTGGTCGGCGAGCTGATCGAGGACGGGCAGGAGACGGTGGTGGCGGAGGCGCGGTATGCCCGCCTAGCCTCTGACCCGGCGGCAGCCGAATTCGCCGTCTCGGTGGCCGAGGCCTGGCAGGGCAACGGCCTTGCGACGCTGCTGCTCGGCAAGCTCGCGCGCCGTGCGGCCAGCACCGGCATCCGGCGCATCGTCGGCGAGACGCTGGCCACCAACGCCCGCATGTTGCATCTCGCCCGCAGGGCCGGCTTCGCCATCCGCCCGAGCCCCGGAGCCCGCGGCATCATGCTGCTGGAGAAGGTGATCGACGCGGAGCCGTCGGCCGGCACGGCTGCGGATGACGCCTGCGCCTTCGCGTGTTGATGCCTCAACCAGGATTCAGGTTGCAGGTTGCAGGGTTGCTCGCCGATCCCTGAAAACCTGACACGAAACTCCGTGCTGCTTGTCATCCCGGAATTTCGCGTCAGCGAAATATCCGGGACCCAGGGTCAAGGGAAAGACCGGCGCCCTGGCCCTGGGTACCGGGTTTCGCCCTGCCGGGCTCGCCCGGCATGACAGCGTTTCGTCATCGAGGGTCGGCGCAGCCGGTGAACGGCCGAAACCCGGTCCAGGACGCCGCCGGGAACACCGCGCCAGGAACGCCGCGAGTGTCCCGTTCCGGGACTCGCGCGCAGGCGGCCTGGCGCGGCCAGGGGGGGCACCAAGCCGGAGGCTTCCCACTTCCCTTGCCACGCGGCGGACGCGGGCAGGAGGGGCTCCAGCGCAGCGGGAGACGCCTTGAGGAGCCGACCCTCCCGCCGCTAAGGCAGGGTTTCCCAGCCTGACCAACGTTTGGCCACATGCCGTCGCGTCCGCTTCCGATGCTTTCCTGGCAGACGCCCGCCCCCGGGACGGTGGGATTGTGAAGGTTTTCGGACGCCTGCATGACGACCCATCCACACGCGCCGACGGCAGGCGTACGAAAAGCGCCAAGGGACGAAATCGCGAGAGGTGGGGCGACTACGGTGCAACGCGCTCTACGGGGGTTTGACCGGGGCGCCGACGCTGATGCTGGCGGATGGAAGGTCGCGCGACGAGGTCGACGGGGCCTTCAAGCGAGTGATGCCGTCGCCGGCCTGAAGCCAGGAGGCAGCGCACGCAACCCGGGCGTGCTGGCACAGATCTTGAGTAAATTGGGGAAAGTAATTCTGAGGTCACTTGTGATTCCAATGAGTTGAGCAAACCGGCAACACCCGCGTTTCGCGAGGAAGTTGTGAGCCGGATGGTGAACCGCTGCTCAAGGTCGGCAAAAGATGAATGGCTGACGTGCACGGAACGACGGCGACGCGAACCACGTCCTGGCACTGGAGCCTCTTGCGAGACGGCGTTCCTCATGAGTTCCCACCGAGTAGAGGCTGCCGAACCTCCGCGATTGGCCGAAGCATCGTAGCTCATGCTCAATGGCCAAAGAAGATCGTGCTGCCGCCACCGTAACGGATGGCTCTGCCCTCCCCGCAATCGATGCTCTCCCCAATCGCAACGCTATCAGCAAGGCACCCCGCGCAGCGGGCTATCGCGGTAGCGATTTCGTCCTTTGATCCAGAGCTGCCCTAGTCTTCGCCCAGCCCCGCTTTGCGGAAGCCTTCCAGGTACCGCTCCATCAACTCGGGCGTTTGGTAAGGAACGTTCGCCCCAATCCAGGCGAGCGAGAGTTGCGGCTGCTCGCGTCGTATTGTGGCGAGAAGCGATCGGGCCTCGTCGACGCGCCCTGCCTGTGCCAGGCTCGCGCACAACAAGCGTCGCGACCCCTGAAAGCCCGGACGCAGCCGCTGGGCTTCTAGGGGAGCGCTCGATCGTTTCGGCATATCGCCCCGCGGCATAGTGAGCGACCGCGATAGCCCCAAGGAACAGCGCCATCTCGGGATCAAGCGGACTGAGCCTGATGGCCTCTTCCCCGTGCTCTATTGCTTCGCGATCGCACCCCGCAAAGGCGAAACCGCGACTGAGATGCGAATGCGTCGCGGCCGAATTCGGATTGAGACTGACCGCCCTGCGAAACGCCGCGATCGAACCCTCGGTGCGCCGCTCCATCATGGCCCAATAGGCGAGCGCGATGTGCCCCCAGGGATGGCGATCGTCGAGCGCGATTGCACGAATGGCCTGCTGGCGGCCGGGGACCAAACCTTGCTCGCGGTCGATCCACCCCATGTGCGTGGAAAACACCTGGCAAAAGCCCAATAGGCCTCGGGCTGGCGCGTAGTCCGGATACGCTTCGACGGCGCGCTTCAGTGGTTCAACAGCTGCCGCACAGTCTTCGCGCGTCAGGCGCCAGAAGTGCGTCTGCGCGCGAGCGACCAGTTCCCAGGCTCCCAGATCATCAGCTGAGCGCGAAAGAGTGCGAATGCCTTCGGCAGCCAGCAGATGCGGCTCGATCGCTCCAACGACGCTGCGGGTGATTTCGTCCTGCACGGCGAAGATGTCGCCAAGCTCACGGTCGTATCGTTCGGCCCAGTGATGGACCCCTGTGATCGCGTCAACGAGCTGCGCACTGATCCGCAGCCGGTTGCCGCCGCGGCGTACACTGCCTTCGAGCACGTAACGGACACCAAGCTCTCGCGAAACCTGGTTCACATCAACCGCGCGGTCTTTGTAGACGAACGTGGAGTTTCGGGCGATTACGAACAGCCAACGGATGCGGGCGAGGCTGGTGATCAGATCCTCGGAAATACCATCGGCGAAGTAGTCCTGATCAGGATCGCCGCTCATATTGGCAAACGGCAGCACAGCGATCGAGGGGCGTTCAGGGAGCGACAAGGAAGGAGACGCCGGCGGGCCTGCATGTGAGCCGACTGCGGCACCGGCGGCTTTGTGCTCGAGGACATCGGCCACGAAGCGAAGGCCCTTTCGAGGTAGCGTTTTGATCAGCCGCTGCTCGTCGCCGGTATCGCCGATCGCGCGGCGGGCCGCGTTGATGCGGTTGAACAGAGCCGATTCAGATACAATGCGGCCATGCCAGACCGTAGCCAGCAGCTCATCCTTGCTGACCACGCGGTTACGGTGCCCGACGAGGTGAAGAAGAAGATCGAAGACCTGGGGCTCGACAGCCACCAGGGCAGTTCCCCGGCGCAGTTCGCGGCGATCCGTGTCGAGTACACAATCCTCGAATAGATAGCGCAGAATCCCATCCTGCTCGCCCGCTCGAGGCCGCTTCCTTCAAGCGTAGCACAGTCCTCCTGAAGGAAAAATGGAGAGAAACCTAAGCGCAAATGCAGGATGCCTTGAAAGCAGCCCCACGGCTCTACTGGCATGCTGCGCAGCAGTGCGAGCGCGAGGAGAGCCGCGATGAGAGCCGCTATGAAGCTGCCAATATCCGACTTCCGGCGTGTCGTCGTTATGATACTGTTGCTGTGCGTGATGGGATTGTTGGTACCGTCGACCGCGGCTGCGCAGCAGAAGTTTGAGATCAAGAACGTAGCCGAGAAGAAGCTGAAGCAACTGCCAGTCGGACCGCTGTACTGGCGAATCGAGAACTTCCCCACTCTCGCGCAAGCACAGGCCGCCGCGGGCGAAACGTCGCTGGCCGCCGAAGTCTCCGGCAAGGTCTGGCTCTTCACCCTTGGTCCGAGGGGCGGGGTGACGCCTGGCGCAAGCAAGGTCGCTGAGATCGGGCCCGTGCCGCCGATCACCGCACCCGAGTATCTGCTGCGCATCAACCATGCTGGCGGTCCGCCCGGGGCGAAGACGCCTATACATACGCATCCAGGTTCCGAAGCCTTTTACGTATTGGCCGGCCGGCTTGGCCAGAAGACCTCGCACGGCCTGAGCCATGCCGAGGCGGGTCAGTCCATGAACGAACACGGTGCTGATATGCCGATGGAAGTCTTCAGTGCCGGCACGACCGATCTGGACCAGCTCGTCATGTTCGTCGTTGATGCCACCCGGCCGTTCTCGGTGCCTGCCAAGTTCGAGTGAAGGGCGGCGTTGCGGCAAGTCTTACTTCTCTTATTGGCACACAACCACCGGTCACCGTCCGTCAGGTTCCGGAGCATGGCCGCCGTTGCCGGGCGGGCTTGCGTTGGGCCCGACAGCGATACTCTGCTTAGTGCGGGGGGTGGTTCAACTGACTCCCAGCCTGACCCCTCCCCCGTTGCAGGACCGGCGCGGGTGTTCCATAAGTGTTCCGTGGTCGTTGAACCGTCAGTCCCGGAAGCCAGCCCGCGCGCGGAGGCGACGCTCGACGCCGCGCGCGAGGTGCTGCGGCGCACCTTCGGGCACCAGGACTTCCGCGGGCTGCAGGCGGCGGTCATAGCCGACGTGCTGGCCGGGCGCAGCGCGATCGCGGTGCTGCCGACCGGCGGGGGCAAAAGCCTGTGCTACCAGATCCCCGCGATGCTGAGGCCGGGGCTCGGCCTCGTCGTCTCGCCGCTGATCGCCCTGATGACCGATCAGGTGGCGGCGCTGCGCCAATGGGGCGTGGCCGCGGCCAGGCTCGACTCCAACGTCCATCCCGAGGAGCGCGCCGCCATCTGGCGCCAGGTCGAGGCCGGCGCGCTCGACCTCCTCTACTTGTCGCCCGAAGGCCTGATGCAGCCCGCCATGCTGGAGCGCCTCGCGCGCCTCAGCCTCGCGCTCGTCGCCATCGACGAGGCGCACTGCGTGAGCCAATGGGGCCACGACTTCCGCCCCGACTACCGCACGCTGGGCCGCCTCGCCGAGATCTTCCCGCAAGTGCCGCGCCTCGCCGTCACCGCCACGGCGGACGCCCGCACGCGCGATGATATCCGCACCGAGCTGCGGCTCGGCCAGGCGCGCGAGTACGTGGCGAGCTTCGCGCGGTCCGAGCTGGCGCTGGCGGCCGAGCGCAAGGCGGGCCAGGGCCACGCCCGCGTGCTGGAGCTGGTGGCCGAGCGTCCCGGACGTTCCGGCATCGTCTACGCCGGCACTCGCGACGGCGTCGATGCGCTGGCCGCGAAGCTGGCCGACTAGGGCGTGCCGGCGCTCGCCTATCACGCCGGGCTCGACAAGGCCGTGCGCTCGGAGCGGCTCGAGCAGTTCCTCGAGGCCGACGCGGCGGTGATGGTCGCCACCATCGCCTTCGGCATGGGCGTGGACAAGCCCGACGTGCGCTATGTCATCCACGCCGATCCGCCGGCGTCGATCGAGGCCTACTGGCAGGAGATCGGCCGTGCCGGCCGCGACGGCGCCACCGCCGAGGGCATCACGCTCTATGCCGCCGCCGATCTCTCCTGGGCGCGCCGCCGCCTCGAGGGCCGCGACATCGATGCTGCCGTCAAGGCCGTGCAGCTGCGCAAGCTGCACCAGCTCTACGCCATGCTCGACGGCACCGGCTGCCGTCCGGCCGCGGTGCGGCGCTATTTCGGCGAGACCGCCGTGACGGCGTGCGGGCAATGCGACCTCTGCCTCGCTCCGCCGGTCGCCGCCGATGTCACCGAAGCAGCGCAGAAGGCGCTCTCCGCCGTGCACCGCCTGGACGGGCGCTTCGGGCGCGGGCGCATCGTCGATCACCTGCTCGGCAAGACCAAGAACGCCTTCGAGTCCGAGACCCGGCTCTCCACCTTCGGCATCGGCCGCGAGCTCGGCGCCGGCGGCTGGCGCGACCTCCTGGACCAGCTGCTGTTCGATGGCCTGTTGCGCGAGGACCCCAACGACGGCCGGCCGCTGATCGGCCTGGGCGACACCGACGAGGTGCGGGCCGTCTACCGCGGCGAGCGGCGGGTAGCGATGCGCCGGGCCCCGGCTGCCGCCGAGGGCAGCGGCCGGGCCAGCCGCGCGGGCCGCCCGCGCCAGCGTCGCAGCGGCGAGGAGCTGGGCGTCGAGCCGGCCGACGCCGCGCTGTTCGAGGCGCTGCGGGCCTGGCGCCGCGAGCGCGCCGCCGAGCAGGACCTGCCGCCTTACGTGATCTTCCACGACACCACGCTCGCGGCCATTGCGCGCCAGCGCCCGGCCAATGCCGACGCGCTGGGCAAGGTCAGCGGCGTCGGCCAGAGCAAGCTGCAGCGCTACGGCGCCGACGTGCTGAGGCTCGTGCGGGGAAACGGCGGCCAGCCTGGCGGAAAGGAGGCAGACGCATAGCGCCAGGCCGCTGGCGCCATGTCGGGGGCAGCGAAATCCTGCCCTTGAAGCGAAGCGGGACTTCGAGTGCCCAAGCTGGCCCGGATCAGCGATGCCCTTTTACTGATCGTCCAATCCACTGCAGGGCTCAGACCACAGGGCGGGCCGCCCCTTGCATCGCCAAGCCTTTGCCTCGCCAAACCTTTGCCGGTCTGCGACTTGGGTCTCCCGGTCTGCGGCCATCCAAGGCTTGCGTTCTCAGACTGTGCGAGCGCCAGCGCTGCGCCCTCAATCTCCGTTGCTGGCAGTGGCAGTTTGATGCCGCGCCGCTGCCTCCGCCGTGAGCGCACTCGCCTCCGGTGACACCTATACTCTGCCAACCCCGCCTGATGCCTCGGTCTCTGAGCTGCGAATTCCTCCCCGCACCCACGTATGCCTGTCGGGCGGCTCGCACAAGATCACTCAACACAGTAGCATTATCTGCCATTACGTCAATTAAAAAGTGCTTAACCTACGTAATACTCTCCCGACCAATCCTCCCACTCGGTTTCTCAGAATGTGTGCATCCGCACCCCGCAGGGTGGGTCTGCGCTGGCCCCATTGATCAGGCCTTGGTCGGGTAGCCCCGCAGGTCATCGATGTCGGAGGCGCCGGTGCCGGGGTCGTCGGGAGCGCGCGGGGCGACGAAGATTTTCGCCTCCAGGGCCTTGCGCGGACGCGGACGCGCGGTCTGCGCCGCAGCGTCGCGCCGGAAGGGAACGTCGGTCGGGGTGATCTCCTGGGCCTGCGGCGGCTCGAGGCGGGCCTGGGCCTGCGCCGGGACGGCCAGGGGCGCGTCGCCGCGTGACCCTGCGGCCGTCGCAGCCTCGGCGACCGCAGGGGCGGCCTCGACCACCGCCGCGGGCGTTGCAAGCTCGGCGCTGGCCTCCCGGCGGCCGGCGACGCCGGCCAGCACCTCGAGCCGGGCCGCCAGGTCCTCGGCGGCGGAGGCGCCGCCACCGTAGCCCGCTGGCGCACGCCAGCGCATGGCGTCGAGCTCGCCCGTCACCGGCGAGACCGGGCTCCAGCGGCTCGGAGGCGACGCCGTCGGCCGTCCACGCCGGGTCGCGGGGCGCCGCCGCGGCGCGCGACAGCCATTCCCTGACGCGGCCGGCATCGCCGTACTGCTCGCCCTCGATGCGCGCCATCAGCGTGCACACGCGCGGCGTAAGGCGGCCCTCGAGCAGGGGCTTGAGGGCCTCGCGCGCCTCGTCCCAGCTGCGCGCCTCGATGGCGCTGGTCGCCACCGCGATCAGGGCCTCGGGATGGTTCGGAGTGAGGCGGGCGAGGTGGCGCACGCGGTCGAGCCGGTCGCGCGGGCTGTCGCCCGGACGGACGTAGGCGTAGGCCGTCGCCAGGTCGGGATGCGGGGCGAGCCGCCAGGTCTTGAGCAGCACGCGCGCGGCCTTCGGCGTCCGGCCGCGCGCGGCGAGGAGGCGGCCGGCGATGGCGGCGGCCGGCACCAGATCGCGGGCCAGCTTGTGGGCTTCGAGCGCCAGCTCGAGCGCCCGCTCCGGCTCCTCGTCCTCCAGCGCCTGGGCCTGCGCGGTGAGCAGCACGGCCCGACGCCGGCTGGCCGGGGCCTTCTGCACGAGATGCTGGCGCTCGGCGATCGCCAGCGTCACCAGCGCGCCCTCCCAGTCGCGCGGCCTGGCACTGCAGGTCGAACAGCGCCTCCACCGGCCAGCCGAGCTTCGGGTTCTTGCGCAGCGCCCGCTCGGCGAACTGCCGCGCCGCCTCGCGCTCGCCTTCGCGCTCCGCCTCCAGGAACAGGCCGCGCAGCCCCAGCTGCTCGGTGTCGGGGGAGGCGAGCATGGCCTCGAAGATGCGCCGCGCCGTCGCCCGGTCGCCGCTGATCTGCGGCGGCCTGGGCGCGCAGCAGATGCGTGAGCGGCTCGTGCGGCAGCGCCTTGCGCGCCTGCGACGCGTAGCGCGCGGCGAGCGCCCGGTCGCCGGCGCCGACGGCGATGATCCCGCCGGTGAGCGCATCGAGCCCGCGCTGCTGGCGGCGGCGGTGGAGATAGCGGCCGAGCGCGGCCGGGCTGTGCCAGACCTGGCGCAGCGCCGACCAGACGAGCAGAGCCACGCCCAGCGAGGGCCGCCAGGATGATCGACCGCACTGAAGACGCTGACCTCGGTGATGTAGCCGAGCCAATCGACCGTGATGGTGCCGGGCCGCTTGGCGAGCCAGTGCAGGGCCGCCGTCAGCGCCAGGATGCCGGCGAGATAGAGGGCGATACGGATCATCGCTTCGGCTCCGTCGCGGACGGGCGCGGCGCGGCCAGCGACGCCTTGAGCGCGGCCTCGATGTCGGCGACCGCGCGGTCGGCGCCGTGGCGCGCCTCGACCTTGCGCAGCCAGTCCTCGAGCGGCGCGCGCGGCCTTCGGCGGCAGCCGCTTGGCTTGCGCCAGCACCTCGCCGATGTGGCCGTCCTTGAGCGCCGCCTCCATGCGGCCGACGATGGCCTCGACGCTGGCGTCGTCGGCGCTGTGGCCGGTCTTGCGCAGGCGCACGACCGACCGGGCGCCCGCCATCAGCGGTCGAGCACCGAGGCGTCGGCCGGCTCGCGCCTCGGCAGTCGATCGCGGCGTTGGCGAAGCGGCGGAAGTCCTTGCCGAGCGCGGCCGAGCGTCGGCACGCCGTTGCGGCTGTAGCGCTCGAGCGCGGCGAGATCGACGCCCTCGCCCGCCACCTTGCGCACCGCCTCGAGCTCGCGCGCGTAGCTGTCGCCGCGGTCGAGCGCCCGCTTCAGGTTGGCGAGCTCGAGCGTCAGCAGCACGCGCTGGGCATTGGCGACGCGCTCGCCCTCGGTTTTCAGGAACGCTGCAGGTCCCGCTCGAAGGCGGCGAGCTTGGCGAGCACCGGGGCCAGATCCTGTGCCTTGGCGACGCCCTGAAGCGGTCGTCGATGTCCGCCTTCAGGGTATCGAGCCGCTGGCCCAGCGCGCCGGCTTCGCGCTCGACGCGCGCCGCGGCAGACTTGGCGGTCTCGCCCACGCGGGCGGCCAGCTTCTCGAGCTCGGCGAGCTTCGCCGCCAGCCCTTCCGCCACCGCTACGCGGCCGGACTTGTCGTCCGCCGAGAGGGCGGCCAGGGCGGCTTCGAGCTTGGCGAGGCGCTCCGTCAGGGCGGGCGCGGCGATGCGGGCCTCCAGCTCCTTGGCCTCTGCCGCCAGCTTGGCCTGGGCCTCGCCAACCTCGGCAAGGGCGCGGGCCCGCTCCTCGATAAGGGCGACGCGCGCGTTGGCGGCGGCGAGCTTGGCGACGACATCGTCCGCCAGGGCAGCGGTGCGCTTTTCGCTGGCCGTCTCGACCGCGGCGATCCGGCCGGCGGCCTCGGGCGAGAGGCGCCCGCCCCCGTCCGAGAAGAGCCCGAACAGGGCGCCGGCGGCGAGCGCCAGCACGGCGCCGGCAATGCCGGCGGCCACATGGGAGAGGAAATCGTTGCTCCGCGCCGCCTTCACCGACCATATCCGTGCAACGCGCAGGCCGCGGGCCAGGGCCGCCTGCGCCCCGTGCAGTCGCTTCTGGCCCGGCGGGGGCAGGGCCGCGGTCCTGGCCTCGGGTTTGGCGCCCGCCGCAGCGCCGGCAGCACGGCCCGCCTGGCCCCGGTCGGCGCCGACCTCGCGTGGCCTGCAGCTCGATGGTCGCATACGGGCGCCTGGGCCCGTCGCCGGGCCTCGGAGCGGCCTTGCCGGTCTCGTCCTTCTTGTCAGTCATCGGCTAGCTTTCCGAGCCAGGGGGACAGCAAAACGCTGAAGCTCGCTGCTTCGCATTGACGAAATGTACACAGACGCCTTGGCCGTTGTTGGGCGCCGTCGTCGCATTGCCCCGGACTAGCCCCCCAATTCTGCCGCGCTGTCGTCGACGAGGGCAAGCACTTCTTCGAGGCTGGGGGCCTCGCGACCCTGGTGGGAACGGGCCCAAGCGGCTCCAGGCGCCGGGCTACCGCGGCCGACAGGCAAAAGTGCGGCATCCTGCGCACAGCCGCCATCAGGTCGTGCCGGCGCACCAGCGCGGCGTAGATGGCCGCGGTGCGCGGGGACAGGAGGATGACCCCGTCGATCTCCCCTCGAGCGAGCTGCTCCACGGTGGTGTCTGCAAAGGTGGTGGCCGGGACCATCCGGTAGACGACGGGCTGCAGGACGCGGAAGCCGTGCGCCTCCAGGTCGCCCGCCAGGTCGCCGGCCAGCGAATCGCCGGCGAGGTGCACGAGAAGGCCGGCGGCGGGGTCGAGCGCCGAGACGATGTGCGTCACCAACTCGGCCGCAGTCCCCGCCCCGGTGACGACCACCTCGAAGCCCAGCGTACGGGCCTCGGCGGCGGTGGCCTTGCCGACGGCGAACAGGGGCAGGTGGCGCGCCTCGGCCAGCGCCGGGCTCGCCTTCAGGGCGCGCAGGCCGTTGCGGCTGGTGGCGATCAGCGCCTGCGCCCCGTCGACATCGATCGGATCGCCGCCGTCGAAGGAGACGCTAAGCAGCGGCTCGACGACGGCCTCGTGGCCGGCCTCCTCGAGCACGGCGCCGAGCCGCAGCGCATCCGGTTCGGGTCTGGTAACGAGCAGCCGCATCGGCCGGCGTTATACCACCCCTCATCGCGGAAGCCGAGCAGCGGGGGGTCTGACCCGGTCAGACCCCACGCTTCCGGCCGCCGAGCGGAGCGCCGACGTTCGGCGCGAGGGGTCTGATACCGTCGTGCGGAAGCATTGACCCAGCAGCTCGCTCCAACGTCCCCGCGAAGGCGGGGACCCATGCAACTCTCCACGCGCCGTCGGCCGGTGGCCTGGATGCCCGCCTCCGCGGGCATGACGTGGCCCCGCGAACGTGCGTGTCACAACTTGTGCACGGCGGTATCACCCCTTCAAAGCGATAGGCGTGCTGGAGCGACACGATCCCGCCACGGAGCGCTCCTACTCAGGCCGCCTCCAAAGGAGGGAGGAGTTGGGGCCATGGCAGCGCGCAATCTGTGGGGTGCGGCCGCTCTGGCTGCCGCCATGCTCGGGCAGGCGGCTCTGGCGCAGGAGCAGCAGCCGGAGCTGACGCAGGCGGGCAAGGCAATGCTGAAGGGCCTGCTCTCGGCCCCGGTCCGCACCATGTCGGACACCTCCCTGACCATACGGGCCCTGATCCCGCCAACCAAGTCGGTGTCCCCGCGCCCGGTCTGCATGTTCCGGGGCGGGCTCTGCGGTGCGGTCAACCAGGACGGCACGGTTGCCGTACCACCGCGCTACGACTGGGTCGGCGAGTTCTTCGACGGCCGCGCCGCTGTGCGCGTCGGCGGCCTCTACGGCTTCGTCGACGAGACGGGGCGCGAGATCGTCAAGCCCACGTACCGCCTCGTCGACGACTTCAAGTTCGGCTTCGCCCAGGTCGACGTGGACGGCAAGTCCGGCCTGATCGATCGCGACGGCAAGATGGTGGTTGAGCCGAAATACGGGTTCATCGAGGCGATCGCACCGGATCGCTTCTGGGTGTCGGACAAGCGGTGGATCGGCGGATCGAAGGGTGGCGAGGTGTTCGGTGTTGGAGGTGTGGACCGGGCAAGGTTGTAGCGGTGTTCTACCCGGGTCGCCGCAGCTATCCGAAGGCGGACGATCCCGTAGCCCGTTGGGCGTCGTTTCGCCGTCATTTTTGGCGTGGCAGCTCGAGGGCAGGATCATAGATAGCGCCGGTCGGTTGATCGAAGCGACGAGCACCGCCCGCGAGTTCGACAAGGATGATCCCTCGGTTCGCTGGGTCCAGAAGGACAATCTGTGGGGGCTGCAGCGCGCCGACGGGACTTGGCTCGTCGAGCCGAAATTCCAG
Source organism: uncultured Alphaproteobacteria bacterium (assembly GCA_963758625.1). Taxonomy (GTDB): domain Bacteria; phylum Pseudomonadota; class Alphaproteobacteria; order Rhizobiales; family Hyphomicrobiaceae; genus AWTP1-13. Next base: position 175,419 of record CAVWWJ010000022.1, read on the forward strand.
CAAGCCGACCCGCTGAGCGGCGGCTTGGCGCGCGTGACGCTCAACGGCAAGGTTGGATTCATCGACCGCACGGGAAAATTCGCCATCGAGCCGGTGTTCGACAAGGCCTGGCCGTTCCTGCCCGGTCTCGATCGGACCTCGGCCGCGCGCGACGGCGTCTTCGGCGTCATCGACAAGACCGGCGCCTGGATCTTCCAGACGAGCTACGAGCAGGTTCACTACGCCTTTCCATCCGGCAATCGCATCCGCAATTCCGGAGACGCTACGCGGCTGGCACTTCAAGAAGGCGGGCCGCTGGGGCTTGCTGGACCTCGACGGGCGGGTGGTGCTGGACGCCGATTTCGACAGTTCGATCACGTACTGCAACGACGGCCGGCTGCTCGCCTCGAAGGACAAGGAACAACTGCACTTCAAAGCGGATGGCACCCCGCTGCAGCCGCCGAACGGCCACTTCGTCGACGGCTCATGGTGCGGCAGCGGTCCGCCCTATGCCTTGAAAGTCGGCGACAAGATCGGACTGGTCGCGGGCGACGGAAGCCCCGTAACGCCCGTGCACTTCGACGCCATCTCTCGGGCCAGCAGAAAGATATCAGAAACGTGAAGCTCGACGGAAAGTGGGGGCGCATAGCGCTCGACGGCCAATGGCTCATCGAGGCGAAATACGACTACATCTCTCCAACGGGCGGTCCGGACCTCTTCGTTGCAGGGATCGGCGACAAGCGCGGCGTCCTGCGTTCCGACGGCACCTGGCTGATCGAGCCGAGGTTCGACGCTGCGCGTATCCGCACCCCACACACCGATACGGCGTTCGTTACAATCTCCGGCGCGACCGGGCTCATGCGGCTGAAGGATCAGTCCTGGGTCATCGCACCGCGTCCCGGCACCATGTGCGATATCATCGGGGCCATCCTGTCGCGAAGCGAGGGCAAGCGGGCCTTCCTGTCGCGGGAGGGCGAAACCTGGATCGATATCGAGTGCGGACGGAATCGGCCTCCTCCTCGACAACGGCCTCCTCTCGTTTCGCAGGGGCGGCGAATGGGGGCTGGTCGATACTGCCGGGCAGGTGATGGTCGAGCCGCAGTTCGACGATCTCGGCTTTTACGAGCGCGGCGTCACCTGGGCCAAGCGCGACGGGCACTGGTGCGCCATCGACAGGCGCGGCAGACCAGTGCCGAGCATCGCCTGCACCGAAGCCGCCCCCAGAAATATGCCACGTGGCTTCCTTCCCTGCGCCGTCGAATAGCCGACTCGGCCGCTGGTGCTCCGACCATTCGTGAGCCTCCCTCGCGGATCACAGCGGCGGCCGATCGGCACAACCCTTCATTAACCATCCGCCCGCAGATCATCTGGACATGGTGACGCTGGTTTGCTATGGTTTTGTCATCCTGCACAGTTGCGTTCGCACTCCCCCAGCCCGGGCAGGCCGGGAGCAAGCGCATCCCAGCGCCTTCCCCGCTTGCATTCGGCCGGGGTATGGAATGAATGAGGCGGAACGCTAGCCTTGCGGGGCGCGCGCGAATGCCTGCAGTGCATGCGCACTTCGCTGCAACCCCAGGATTTTCCACCAGAAGCTGAGTCCGCGAGGGTGGGCGGTTGAAAGCCGGGGCTCCGCCATGTTCTCGCCGCACGGTGCGCCCTAGTTTGCCAGGTCTTAGCGCCTGCGAACGCTCGGGTGCGGTGCGGCATGGCGCAGGCCAATCCCGCTGGAGGAGCGTCCGACCGCGCCCATGGAAATCGCCAGCACCGTTCGCTCCGCCATCCGCCGTCTGCGCACTCCGGTTGCCGTCTATGCCGCCCTGGCGGTTGCCGGGACCGCGCTCGTCATTCTCGCCATCGCGCCGACGACCTCCAGCGTGGTCCAGCGCTGGTCGGAGCGCGACGTTGAGCTGAGGTCGCACCTCGTCTTCAATTCCATCAGGGACCAGGTCGCCTCGGGTCTCGCCAAGGCTTCGGGCGCAGTCCTCGTGCCGTTCTTCGAGCGCCTGACACAGGACGAGCGGCTCCTGGCGTTGGGCTATTGCGGGGAGGACGGCAGGATCGAGCACGCCACACCGCACATGCCGAAGAGCGTGACCTGTCTCGGTCCGGAGCAGGCCAAGGGGCGGATTTTCCGTACCGTCGTCGACGGCGGCCAGCGCCTGCTGGTCGGCACCTTTCCCCTGACCGCGGGGTCGAAGCGCGGGCACCTCGTGATCCTGCACGACCTCGGCTTCATCGGCGACCGGGTGTGGAGCGCGCGGTTCTATGCGGCGATCTCGGTCATCGCGATCATCCTCGGCGTCGGCCTCCTGGCGGCCGCGAGCGTGCTGGGCGTCCTGCGCGCCTGGGCCCGGACCGTCCGCTCCGCCATGGCCGACGCGCCGCGCAGCATGGAGGCCACGGCCCCGTTGGCGCACGTCTTTCCCATGCCGCCCGTGATGCGCTCGCTGCTGCGCGAGCTGCGCTCCGATCGCCGTGAGAACGGCGACGGCCTGCAGGTGCAGTGGACGCCCCAGACGCTGCATCGCCTGCTCGAGGAGCGCCTGCCCGGAACCGAGGTCATCGCCGTCTCCAACCGCGAGCCCTACATCCACAACCGCGTGCACGGCTCCATCTCCCTGCAGATACCCGCGAGCGGCCTCGTGGCGGCGCTCGAGCCGGTGATGCGCGCCTGTGGCGGCACCTGGATCGCCCACGGCAGCGGCTCGGCCGACCGCGATACCGTCGATGCGCGCGACCACATCCGCGTGCCCCCGGCGAGCCCCGCCTACACCCTGCGGCGCATCTGGCTCAGCGAGGAGGAGCAGGAGGGCTACTACTACGGCCTCGCCAACGAGGGGCTCTGGCCGCTCTGCCACATCGCCTTCGTGCGCCCCACGTTCCGCCAGGAGGACTGGCAGCAGTACGTCGCCATCAACCGGCGCTTTGCCGATGCCGTGCTCGCCGAGGCGCGCCGGGAGGACCCGATCGTGCTGGTCCACGACTATCACTTCGCGCTCTTGCCGCGCATGGTGCGCGAGCGTCTGCCCAACGCCACCATCCTGGGGTTCTGGCACATCCCCTGGCCCAACGCGGAGACCTTCAGCATCTGCCCCTGGCGCGAGGAGATCATCCAGGGCCTGCTCGGCAGCACCATCCTGGGCTTCCATACCCAGTTCCACTGCAACAACTTCCTCGAGGGCACCGACCGCTTCGTGGAGAGCCGCATCGACCGGGAGAACAGCTCGGTCACCGTCGGCGGGCGCGAGACCATGATCCGGCCCTACCCGATCTCGATCGAGTGGCCGCCGGCGGCGCTCGCCTCGCAGGCGCCCGTGGAGGAGTGCCGCAACGCCGTCAGCCGCCGCTTCGGGCTCTCGCCCGGCGCGCGCATCGTCGTCGGCATCGAGCGCTTCGACTACACCAAGGGCATCCTCGACCGCATGCTCGCGATCGACCACCTGCTCGGCGCGCGCCCGTCCTGGAAGGGCCGGCTCGTCTTCATTCAGGCCGCCGCACCGACGCGCAGCAGGCTCGCCGCCTACAGCGCCCTGCAGAAGGAGGCCGAGCGTCTCGCCGAGGAGATCAACGCGCGCCACGGCTCCGACACCTACCAGCCCATCATCCTGGTCGCGCGCCACCACGAGCCCGACGAGGTCTACGAGCTGTTCCGCGCCGCCGATGCCTGCATCGTCTCCAGCCTGCACGACGGCATGAACCTGGTCTCCAAGGAGTTCGTGGCGGCGCGCGACGACGAGCAGGGCACACTCATCCTGTCGACCTTCGCCGGCGCCGCGCGCGAGCTCTCCGAGGCGCTGATGGTGAACCCCTACGACACGCAGGCCATGGCCGAAGCGCTGGAGCGCGCGCTCGTCATGCCGGAGGGCGAGCAGCGCGAGCGCATGCGCCTGATGCGCGATTTCCTCCGCGTCCGCAACGTCTATCGCTGGGCCGGGCAGATGCTGCTCGATGCGGCGCGGCTCAGAAGCCAGCAGCGCATCGTGGCCGACAAGCTCGCGGAGGCTGCGGATTGACGCGGCACGGGGCGTTGCACCTTTCCGCCGGGTGCTGCAGCTTGCCCGTCGCAGGTGCCGGTGCTACACGAAGGACGCTTCGTAAACGAAACTCCATTTGCAACTCGGCGCGATCGTCGCATCCGAGGATCGCCGGTCCGGCGCCAATCCAGGATCGGCAATGCGGGGGCGGCACAGCGTCAAGCGCCGCGCACATAATGGCCGACCGTCGACGCCTCGATTTCCAGGCCCGCCGCGCCACTCCCCAGGGCAAGTCCGCCGGTTGGCTGTTGACCGCAGGTCTCCTCCTCCTCGTCTGCTGCCATGCCGAGGCCCAGGCGCCGCGCAAGGGCGATCAGGTCGTGGGGCAGGCCACGGTGCACGATGGCACCTCCTTCGACATCAAATCGGAGCGCTTCCGGCTCTGGGGCATCGACGCGCCGGAGCGCGGCACCTCGTGCTGGCGCAACGGCCGGCGCTGGAAGCCCGCCGACGCCGCGACAGCGGCCTTGCGCCGCTGCATCGGGAGCAAGACCGTCACCTGCCGGGTGTGGAGCGTGAAGCGGGAGTGGTTCCGCAATGTGCTCGTCTCGGAATGCTGGACCGAGGACGGGCGAGACCTGGGCCAGTGCATGATCCGCGGCGGCTGGGTCAGCGACTACACCTGCTACTCGGACGGCCACTACCGCGACCACGAAACCGAAGCGAAGAACAAGACCCTCGGCCTGTGGAGCTGCGACAACGGCCCCGGCACCCGGCGCTGGGGCCGCAACGGCCCCGCCGTGCCCTGCGAGACGCCCTACTACCGGCCGACCGGGCCCGGCCCGAAGTGACCCGCACAACTTACGTGATTAGCGGCCTCCACTTGCTGTGGGTAGCGCATTCTGAATAACCTCAGCGTGCGCCGGAAACTTCGACTTCAAGAGCGTCCGCAATTCGACAAGACCCTCTTCCTCGAGAAGGCGGTCAAACTCGCCGGCAGTGAGCTGCAGTTGCCGACAGTATTTATCCAGAACGGTTTGCGGAAAAACACCGTGCTGCTTCGCGACATATTGAGTTGCTTCAGGTCTCTTGTACGCACCCCCGCGGACCAATCTCACAACTTCAAGTATCTGGCGCAAAGCCTCGGGCGTACCCGTCGGAAAAGAAGACATAACTGTGGCTCCATCTACAGCCTTGTTCTCTCGCCTGTGTGTTCCCCGCAGCGGAAGCAGACGGCGGAGCGCTGAATTGAAGGTATCTACCAAAGGTTCGGCGTTCTCTTTGACGAACGAAAAAACCTCGTCGTCGACTTCAACTTGGTGCATGCGCATCAGCGATCTCCTCTAAGACAGGCGGCCGCTATATCACCGAATTGAGGTCACTGCAAGTACTTTAAGTACTGAAGTACTCTTCACTGGGCCCCGTGCAGGGCGAGCACGTGGGCCATGCGGCGCAGGCCAGGCCGGGGTCGCGCAGGAGGCCGGCGAGGCGGAACAGCTCGGCCAAGTGCAGTAGCGAGCGCGCGCTCTGCTGGCCGCCCACCATGACGAAGTGGTCCTGCAGTCCGTTGAGCCAGGCCATGAAGACCACGTCCGTCTTGTAGAAGCGGGTGGGCGCCCGGAACCTGTAGGCCTGCGACAATCGCCCCGGCACACGGCGCTGGGGCCGCAACGGACCGGGGTACCCTGCGAGACGCCGTATTATCGGCCGACGGGCAGGGGGCCGAAGTGAGCCGCACTCTACGCAATCGCCTCGAGCCCTTTGTGCTTCACCACGGACAGGAGCTTGACCGCCGCACCGGAGGGCTTGCGCTCCCCGCGTTCCCATTGCGAGATCAGGGTCACGGGGACATTCAGATAGCGTGCGAACGCCCTTTGGCTGACGCCTTCCCGCTCGCGCAGCGCCTGAATCTCGTGCGGCGACAGCTTCTCCACGGTCGTGAGGCAGCTCTCGTCGAACTCGCGCATCGTCTTCTTGTCCACCAGGCCGATGCGGTGCAGCCCTTCCACCGCCTCGTGCACGGCGGCCATCAGCTCACTCTTGTAACGCTTGGCCATCGCACCTCACCTCCCAAAGCTCACCTTTCACCACGGCCTTCTCCACCTGGTCCGCATCGTAGGCAAGCAGGAGGATCGCCAACTTCCTCAGGTCCTTCAGTTCGTCGGGCTTCAGGTCCTCGCGATCGCTCTTGGCAAAGCCGAACACGAAAATGGCCCGGTCTTCGCCGCGGTACACGATCACGCTCCGGTATCCGCCAGAACGCCCTTGCCCTTTGCGAGCAATCCGCTGCTTGATGACGCCACCGCCTAGATTGGCGTCGATCTTGCCGCGCTCGGCGCGCCGGACAGCATCGCACAGCGTTTCGTCCGAAATGCCCTCCCGGCGCGCAAATCGGCGGAACCATTTGGTCTTGAAGACCTTCACCCGCGATGCCCGCTATATATAACGCAGAGCGTTATAGTTCAAGTCTGCTCCCGGTCGCCCTTGTCGGCGCCACAAGCCGCCGTTGCCATGGTGTCAGACCCGGAGGGTCTGACACCCATTCACTCCACGCCGTGCAGGGCGAACACGTGGGCCATGCGGCGGCAGGCCAGGGCGGGGTCGCGCAGGAGGCCGGCGCGGTCGGCGAGGCGGAACAGCTCGGCCAGGTGCAGGAGCGAGCGGGCGCTCTGCTGGCCGCCCACCATGACGAAGTGGTCCTGCAGGCCGTTGAGCCAGGCCATGAACACGACGCCCGTCTTGTAGAAGCGGGTCCGCGCCCGGAAGATGTGACGCGACAGCGGGACCGTCGGCTCGAGGATGGCGTCGAAGCGCGCGCGGTCGCCGGCGGAGAGCGCAGCGAGCGCGGCGGAGGCAGCAGGCGCGATGGCATCGAAGATGCCGAGCAGGGCATCACTGTGGCCCTGGCTGTCGCCGACGATCAGCTCGGCGTAGCTGAAGTCGTCGCCGGTGTACATGCGCACGCCCGGCGTCAGGCGGCGGCGCATGGCGATCTCCTTGCCCTTGTCGAGCAGCGAGATCTTGACCCCGTCGACCTTGGCCGCGTGCGCGTTGATGATGCCGAGCGCCGTCTCCATGGCGGCCATATGATCCGCATTGCCCCAGTAGCCGGCGAGCGCCGGGTCGAACATCTCACCCAGCCAGTGGATCATCACCGGCTCCCTGGCCTGGGAGAGCACGCGGTCGTAGACGCGCTCGTAGTCGGCGGGCGCGCTGGCGACACGGGCGAGCGCGCGGCTCGCCATCACGATCAGGCGGCCGCCGGCCTTCTCGATGGCCGCCATCTGCTCCTCGTAGGCGCGGATCACCTCGTCGATGGACCGCACGGCGGCGGGATCGAGATGGTCGGTGCCGCAGCCGGAGAAGATCAGCGCCGGGCGTCCCTCGCGCGCCTCCCAGGCCTTGGCCGCGGCGACGCTGCGCTGGATCAGCTCCAGCGAGGTCGGCCAGTCGAGCCCCATCCCCCGCTGCGCCGTGTCCATCGCCTCAGCGACGCCGAGGCCCAGGTCCCAGAGGTACTCGCGGTAGGCGAGCGTCTGCGCCCAGTCGAGCGCGCAGTCGATCCACGGATCATTGGCGGCGCGCGCATCGGCCACGACGTGCGCCGCCGCGAAGGCGACGCGGTTGAAGGCGCCCTTGGCCTTGTCGGGATAGGCGCGCGGCTCGGAGAGCACGAAGGTCTCGAGCTTGCCGGCGCCGGTCGGGAGGTTGATCTTCAGGGAGGAAAGGATCGGTACGTTCATTGAGCGATATCCGTTGGCTCTTGGTTGTCATACCGGGGCTTGTCCCCGGTATCCAGCCATCCGCTTGCTCCGACCGGGCGGAGTTTGCGGCACCGTGGATCGCGGCAATGAATGCCGCGATGACAAAGTCACACCTTTAATTCCGGCACGTCGATCCAGCGGCGCTCTTTCCAGCTGCGGAGCGCGCACTCGGCGAGCTGGACGCCCTTGGCGCCCTCGAGCAGGTCCCACTTGTAGGGCGCGCCTTCGACGACGTGGCGGATGTAGGCCTCCCACTGCAGCTTGAAGCCGTTGTCGAAGGCCTGCGTCTCCGGCATCTGCTGCCAGCCGGCGTAAAAGTCGATCGTCTGCTTCACGTCCGGATTCCAGACCGGCTTGGGCGTGTTCATCCGGTGCTGGGTGACGACATCCTGCAGCCCGGCGACCGCCGAGCCGTGCGTGCCGTCCACGTGCAGCGTGAGGAGATCGTCGCGGCGCACGCGCGTCACCCACGATGAGTTGAAATGCGCGACCACACCGCCCTCGAGCTGGAAGGTGGCATAGGCCGCGTCGTCGGCGGTGGCGTTGTAGCGCCTGCCGGACTCGTCGAGGCGCTCGGGGATGTGGGTGGCGCCGAGGCAGGAGACCGACTGCACGGCGCCGAACGTGTTGTCGAGCACGTAGCGCCAGTGGCAGAGCATGTCGAGGATGATGCCGCCGCCCTCCTCGGCGCGGTAGTTCCAGGACGGCCGCTGGGTCGGCTGCAGATCGCCCTCGAACACCCAGTAGCCGAACTCGCCGCGCACCGACAGCAGCCGGCCGAAGAAGCCGGCGTCGATGAGCAGCTTGAGCTTCCTGAGGCCCGGCAGGAACAGCTTGTCCTGCACCACGCCGTGGCGGATGCCGGCGGCCTTGGCCTTGCGCGCGATCCCCAGCGCCTCCTCGAGCGTCGTGGAGACCGGCTTCTCGCAGTAGACGTGCTTGCCGGCGTCGATGGCCCTGGCCAGCAGGCCGGGGCGCAGCTGGGTGGTGGCGGCATCGAAGAACACCGCGTCGTTCACGTCGGCCAGGGCCTTGCCGAGGTCGGTGGTGAAGCGCGAGAGTCCGTGCGCCTTGGCGAGCGAGGCGAGCCTCTCCTCGTTGCGGCCGACCAGGATCGGATCGGGCATCACCCGATCGCCGTTGGAGAGGACCACGCCGCCTTCCTTGCGGATGGCGCCGATCGAGCGCACGAGGTGCTGGTTCGTCCCCATGCGGCCCGTAACGCCGTTCATGATGATGCCAAGCCGCTTCACGGCCATCGCTGTTCCTCCCCTGCGACTGGTAGCGCGCTAGGTTCGTGCAGCATCGGGGCCCTGTCAACGCGAGCAGTTTCAGGTTTCGGGTTTCAACTATCAGGTTTCAGGCAAGGGCGTCGGCGTGCCCCGAATTCTGAAAACGTGGTGCAATGGGGTCAGACCCACAGGGTCTGACCCCTCACGGCTGCTTCCGGATGAGCCGGGCGATGGCCTTCTGCGCCCGCTCTTCCTCCGCGCGGGCGTGCTGGGCGCGGGCGACCTCGAGAGCCGCGAGGAGCGACTGTTCTCCCTCGCTGCTCCTGCCGACGGCGAGCAGGAGCTCGCCGCGCAGCCTGTGAAGCGGTGAGTCCCCACGCCGCTCGCCGGTCCGCGCCGCCGTGGCGATGGCCTGGTCGGTGAGCGCCAGCGCCTCGTCGATCTCTCCGAGCCGCGCGTGCGCCGCCGCCAGCGTCGCGAGATGCACCGGCCTGAAGAGTCGCGAGCTGATGCTCTCGGCGGCAGCGACGGCCGCACGCATCACCGCGATGCCCTCGCGCGCGTCGCCGCGCCGGGCGATCATGGCTCCGCGCGCGAACTGGGCCCACGCCTCGAAGTTCCTCAATCCGTACTGAGCACAGAAGCGCACGAGATCCTCGGCGCGCGCCGGGTCGGGGTCGAGCCCGCCGGGAAGCGGCGTCAGGAGCTCGGTGACGCGCGCCAGGGCGATCGACAAGACGTGCTGCATCTTGTGCGCCAAGTCGATCGACCGGGCGACCGAGGCCAGCCCCAGCTCCGGCTCGCCCAGGGCGAAATGCACACCGCCGCGCAAGGCGAGGGAGATGACGTGCTGGCTACCGAACACCCCCAGGGAGGCCACGTCCTCGGGTGACGTAGCGTAGACCTCGAGGCTGCGGCGGAACTCGGTCGCGGCCTCGCGGAGCGCACCCATCGCCGAATGCGTCTGCGCCAGCAGGCCGTAGGCACGCCCGAGGCTCAGCCCGTGGGCCTCCGCCAGTGCGCAGAATTGGCGCGCGATGGCGAGGGCCTCGGCAAGCTCGGCTCTGCCGTAGTGCACGTTGAAGAGGCCGAGCATGACCATCAGGCGCTCTGAGACATCGCCGACGGCGGCGACGAGCGGCTCGGCGCGCCGGTAGACCTCCAGGCTTTCGGGCGCGGCATATCCCTTCGTGCCCATCACCACGGGGCCCAGCGCCATGTCGAGGTCGAGCTCGAGGCGCTGGCGCTGCGGGGAAGGCGGTAAGGTCGCGGCGATCCTGATCCCCTCCGCAAGGTGCTTGGCGGCCTCCACCAGTGCCCAGCCGCGTACCGCCCGCTTGCCCGCCCACAGCCAGTAGCGGATGGCCGGCTCGGCCTGCTCGGCCCTGGTGAAGTGGCTCGCCACGATCTCAGGCTGCGTGGCGATGACCTCGGGGAATCGGTCCTGTAGCGCCTTGGCGATCCGCCCGTGCAGAGCCCGGCGCTCGCTGCGCAGCAGCGTGCCGTAGGCCGTGTCCTGAATGAGGGCGTGGCGAAAGGCGAAGGTCTCCGCGGAAGGCGACGGGATCGGCGCGATCAGCTCGGCGTTGAGGAGGCGCTGCAGCTCGCGGCGCAACGCCGCCGGATCGCGTTCGGGCACCACCGCACTCAGGAGGTCGAAGGTGAACGATCGCCCGAGAGCCGCGGCAACCCTGGCGAGCTCGCGGGTTCCGCCGAGGCGGTCCAGCCGCGCCAAGAGCGAGGCCTGGAGGCCGGCGGGAATGGCCGGTGCGCCTGTGGCACCGGTCGTCTGCGCGGCGTCGAGCGCACTCCCGTCGAGCACCGCCTTGGTCAGCTCCTCGATATGGAACGGCACCCCGTCGGCGCGCGCCGCGATGCCGCGCACCGTCGTCTCGGCCAGGTCCTCGCCGCCCGGGATGTGCCTGACGAGCGCTTCGGCCGCCTCCGCCGGAAGCGGCCCCAGCCCGATCGTCGCCACATGGGGCGCGGCGGCCCAGGCCGGCTGGAAATCCGGGCGGCCGGTGACGACGAGCAGCAGGGCCCAGTGGTGCATGCGACCGACGAGCAGCGCAAGCAGCTCGCGCGAGGTCGGGTCGATCCAATGCGCATCCTCGGCGACCAGAAGCAGGGGCCGGCCGGCGGCCAGACGCTGCAGGCAGCCGAGCAGCGCCTCGAACAGGAGCTCGCGCTCGCGGCGCGCATCCGCCGCGGGCTCGTGCGCGCTCGCGGCGGCCGGCAGGGCCATCAGCTCCGCCAGCAGGCCCACCGCGGTGCCCCCGGCCGGTCCGCCGGCGCCAAGCAGCCTGGCGAGCCGATCCAGGTCGGCGGCAGGGGCCTCTGGCCGGGACTCTGGCCCCCCGACGCGGGCCGCCCGCTGCAGCTGCTCCAGCACCGGGTGCAGCATGCTGTCCTGATGTTGCGGCGAGCATTGGCAACGCAGGACGGAGCCGGACTGACGCCGCGCGCGTGCCGCCAGCTCGAGGGCGAGGCGCGACTTGCCGATGCCCGCCTCGCCCGACAGGAGCGCCACCCGCCCGGCGCCCGCCCTCGCCTGCTCCCAGAGGCCGAGAAGGGCCTCCAGCTCCGCCTCCCTGCCGAGCAGCGTCAGCGAGCGCGTGCGCAACGCCGCGAAGCGGCTCACGGCCCGCCGCGCTTTGACCACCTGCCACGCCTGCACCGGCCGGCCGAAGCCGTCCATGCGCTGCTCTCCGCGATCGCGGTAAGCGAACAGGCCGCCGGTGAGGCGCCGGGTGGCCTCGGCGATGATCACGCTGCCGGGATCGGCCAGGGCCTGCAGGCGCGCGGCCAGGTTCGGGGTCTCGCCGACCACCGGAGGATTGTCGGCCACGCCAGAGCGCAGGAGCTCGCCGACCACGACGACGCCGGTGGCAATGCCCACCCGGACGCTGAGCCTCTCGGCAGCGGCGCTGCCAGTCTCCACCCCACGCGCCAGCTCGAGGCCCGCGCGCACGGCGCGCTCGGCGTCGTCCTCGGCGGCGGCAGGGTAGCCGAAGTAGGCCAGAACGCCGTCGCCCTCATAGCGCGCAACCGTTCCGCCGGCTGCCTCCACCACGGCCGTCGCCCGGCGCTGGTAGGCCGCCAGCACGTCGTGCAGGTCCTCCGGATCGAGGCGCGCCGACAGCGCCGTGGAGCCGACCACGTCGCAAAACATCACGGTGAGCGATCGACGCTCGGCGGGTGAAGGGGCGGACGCCGATGCTATCATCTCAAATCGGGTGAATGGGCGGCAGAAGTGTCACCTAAGTGACAGGACATTAACAATGATGCCGGGCGAGAAATAGGGCAATCCCGCACGGGGCCACTGCTGTCCGACCCTCCGGGTTGGGGCCATTTCCCTGGGGAGCCTGGGGAGTTCACAAGTCCCTGGGAGGTGGAAGCAAAGTAATCAGTTACGTAAGATTACGTGATCATAAAAGAACATTTCGTTTGACTATTCGTCCGCCGACGTTATGATACCCAGCGTCCGATTTGCATCCGCAGCGATATGATATTCGTGTGGGCGCGACGAGATGCGCCACTGCGCGTGCTCTCGTGCTCGGGAGGCCTTTCGGGGGACCAAAGTAGCAAAGTGTAGAGTCGCCTCGCCTTGAGTTCCGGATGAGCCGCTGGTGCAGCCCGCCCTTGGGTGGGGTGCACGCGCCTCCGTGATGGGACAGCCTCTCTCGGCGCGTTCGCGAGCTCAGAGGGTGCACAGCGGCGAGGGCGAGAGACTCACGCCTGCCCTGGGTGACGCGTTTCTGCGCGCTCGGGCTTCGGCGCGCGGCAGCGCTGGGACGGCCGCCGCCGCGTCGGTGCAGCCCTGCCTTGTACTGTTCGCTCCAGTCCGCCGCAGGGCGCAGGCTAGTGGCCTGCACCACTTAAATCGAGTTGCATTCGTCTGCGAACACTGATTCTCACCTTGTCGGCAACATCCGGCAAGGGGGCAGTCGTGGCCAACAAGAAATTCGTGGTCGAGCTTGGCGCGGATGAGCGGGCGCGGCTCAATGAGCTGATCTCGAAGGGCAAGACTTCGGCCAAGACGATCCTGAAGGCGCGCATCCTGCTCAAGGCCGATCGGGGCGAGGGCGGCGAGGGCTGGTCGGACAAGAAGATCTGCGAGGCGCTCGACACCAACATCTCCATGGTGACGCGCGTGCGCGCCAAGCTCGTCAACGAAGGGCTCGACGCGGTCCTCGCCCGCAAGAAGCGCTCAACACCGCCGATCCAGCCGATCTTCGACGGCAAGAAGCAGGCTCAGCTCACCGCGCTCGCCTGCTCAAAGCCGCCGGAGGGCCACGCCCGCTGGACGCTGCGCCTGCTGGCCGACAAGGTCGTCGAGTTGGAGATCGTCCCGGCGGCGCACTTCAACACGGTCGGCCGCGCGCTAAAAAAAACGATCTCAAGCCGCACCTGAAGCAGTACTGGGTGATCCCGCCCAAAGCCAACGGTGCGTTTGTCGCGGCAATGGAGGACGTGCTCGAGGTCTATCACCGTCCGCACGATCCCGACCGGCCGCTCGTCTGCCTCGACGAGACCTCCAAGCAGCTTGTCGCCGAGACGCGGCAGCCGGTGCCGATGCGGCCCAGCCAGCCGGCGCGCTACGACTACGAGTACAAGCGCAACGGCACGGCCAACCTGTTCATGCTGTTCGCCCCGCTCGAAGGCTGGCGCCATGTGAAGGTCACCGACAGCCGCACCGCGATCGACTACGCCCACGTGCTGCGCGATCTCGCCGACCTGCACTTCGCCAAGGCGAGCAAGATCGTGCTGGTGCAGGACAACCTCAATACGCACGTGCCGTCGTCGCTCTACGAGGCCTTCCCGCCGGCCGAGGCGCGCCGCCTCGTCGAGCGCTTCGAGTGGCACTACAGCCCCAAGCACGGCAGCTGGCTCAATCTCGCCGAGTCCGAGTTGGCCGTCCTCTCCGGCCAATGCCTCGACCGGCGCATCGCCAACGCCACTGCCCTCGCGCGCGAGGTCGCTGCCTGGCTCTCTCGCCGCAACGTCAGTCACGCCAAGGCAAGCTGGCGCTTTACAGCCGAAAACGCGCGCATCAAGCTGAAAAGCCTATACCCTTCACTTTAGGTGATTCAGGCCACTAGCCCGAAGTTCCCCATGGAAAACGGGGGCGTGACTGCGGCAACTGCCGGTGGAGTCGGGGCTTTTTGTGCATTGGCGTGCAGTGTGCAGGGCGGGTTTGTAGTCATGTATGCGACGCGATGACTAGCCGGGACGGGAGCGAATCATGATTTGCTCGCGTCATGCACATCGACACGATCCCCAACCGGAACTCGCGCCCCGCCTATCTCCTGCGTGAGAGCGTGCGCGACGGCAAGCAGGTCAGGAAGCGCACGCTCGCCAACCTGTCGTCGCTGCCGATCGAGCAGATCGAGGCGATCCGGCGTATTCTGAAGGGCGAGCGGCTCGGGCCCGTCGAGGACGGCCTGGAGGTGGTGCGCTCGCGTCCCCACGGCCACGTCGCGGCGGTGATGACGGCGATGAAGCGGTTGGGCTTGGAGAAGCTCATCGATGCCCGATCCTCGCGCGAGCGCGACCTCATCGTCGCCATGGTGGCGGAGCGCATCCTGGCGCCTCATGCGCAGCATGGCTTCGCCATGACGGCGAGCAAGCTCGGCATGACGCGGGCCTTCACCGACACGACGCTCGGCGAGGACCTGGGCGTCGCGGATGCCGACGAGGATGAGCTCTACGCGGCGATGGACTGGCTGGTCGAGCGCCAGGAGGCCATCGAGAAGCGCCTGGCCAGGCGCCACCTGAAGGACGGTGGGCTCGTGCTGTTCGACCTCACCTCGAGCTATTTCGAGGGCGTCACCGGTCCGCTCGCCAAGATCGGCTACAGCCGGGACCCCGGCCTTCGCCGGGGCAAGCTGCGCGGCACGCTGCAGGTCAACTACGGGCTTCTGACCGATGCGCATGGGCGTCCGGTGTCGGTCTCCGTGTTCGAGGGCAACACGGGCGATCCCAAGACGCTGTTGCCCCAGGTCGAGAAGGTGAGAAGGAGCTTCGGCCTCGACCGGCTGGTGCTGGCCGGCGACCGCGGCATGATCTCAAACATCCAGATCGAGGCGCTGCGCACGCTCCCCGGCGTCGACTGGATCACGGCGCTGAAGAGCGGCGCCATCGCCAAGCTGGCCGAAGGCGGGCACTTGCAACTCGACCTGTTCGACGAGCGCAACCTGATCACCCTGACGCACGAGGACTATCCCGGCGAGCGGCTGATCGCATGCCGCAATCCCGCGCTCGCCAAGCAGCGCGCCGAGAAGCGCCGGGACCTGATTGCGGCCACGGAGCGCGAGCTTCAAAAGGTGGCGGCGATGGTGGCAGCCGGCCGGCTCAAGGGCGCCGGCACCATCGGCGTGCGGGCCGGCAGGGTGGCCGACAAGTACAAGGTCGCCAAGCACTTCGATCTCGCCATCGCGGAAGCCTCGTTCGTCTACAAGCTCAACGCTGAGCGCATCGCGGCCGAGGCGGCGCTCGACGGGCTCTACGTGATCCGCACCAGCGTGGCCGAGGCCGACATGGGCCGCCGGGCAGGCGGTGCTCAACTACAAGCGCCTGGCCGAGGTCGAGCGCGCCTTCCGCACGCTCAAGGGCGTCGATCTCCAGGTGCGGCCGATCCGCCACCGCCTGGAGGAGCGCGTCAAGACCCATATCTTCCTCAGCATGCTCGCCTATTACGTGCAGTGGCACATGATCGAGGCGTGGGCGCCGCTCACCTTCAAGGACGAGGCCGGCGATGAGACAGCGCGCCTGGCCGATCCCGTCGCCCCGGCCCGGCGGTCTGAAGCCGCGCTCGCCAAGGTGAGGACGCGCACGCTCGCCGACGGCACGCCCGCGATGAGCTTCACGCGCCTCCTGGCGCATCTCGCCACCATCGTGCGCAACACCATGCGCCCCAGGAGCGCGCGCCCCGGCGAGGCCACCTTCACCCTCACCACCCGCCCCACGCCCAAGCAGCAGCAGGCCCTCGACCTCGTCGCCGCCATCACCGTGTAGACAATCGCCAGCGCCCCGCTTCAACCTCAACCCATTGAAGCGTAAGAAAAACCGTCAGCGGCTCCTGAGGAGCTTCGGGTTAGCCCAACTTCGCGGATTGGCGGGATGTTGAACCTGCAAGCCATTGATATCGCTGGGACGGGACCCAGAAGGTCGGCACTACACGGGTGCTGGATGGCGCGCTGCCGCGGCGGTGATCTTCGGCGGCGGCTGGGCCGGTAGGGTGAGCCTGAGCTTGTCGAGCAGCAACCGCAACTCGGGCTCAGGCTCGGTATAGCGGGTGAGCATGAGCTCGCGGCCGTCGGTGGTTGGGAGGTGCACGTCGATCATCTGCACGGCGGCGAACTTGTCGAGCATGCTGCGCGGCGTGAGCCCCGGCGCCAGGGCGGCAAGTCGCCGCCCCAGCGTGACGTGGAGGGCATAGGCCAGGAAGGCAATCAAG
Source organism: uncultured Alphaproteobacteria bacterium (assembly GCA_963758625.1). Classification (GTDB taxonomy): domain Bacteria; phylum Pseudomonadota; class Alphaproteobacteria; order Rhizobiales; family Hyphomicrobiaceae; genus AWTP1-13. Next base: position 191,827 of record CAVWWJ010000022.1, read on the forward strand.
ATGTGCGCCTCGATGCGCGCCTCGTGCCGATGGAAGATCGGCCTGATGGAGAGGTCTCCCTTGAGTGTCTTGAAGGCCTGCTCCACCGCGACCAGCTGCATATAGTAGCCCCATAGCTGCGCCGGATCGTGTCCGACGAGATTGGTGCGCAAGAGATAGCGGCCTTCGCGCCGGCGCGCCTGCCTGAGCTTGGCGCGGTCGAGCCGATAGCTGAACGTTGCAGCCTTCTTGTCCACGCCGATCGTGACCAGGCGCCAGGCGGTGGGAGCCCGGCTGCGCGCGGCGCCGAGCTTCATTAAAAGCTCTTCGCGCGTCAGCCGCATGGCGGCGATCTCGGCGAGCCGCTTCCACAGCCACTTCAGCTGGCGCCGGCGCATGCGCGTTCCTTGGCGACGCGATCACGGCTCTCGGCGAACACGTAGAGCTCGGCGTCCTGTTCCGGCAGGTTGACCTGCACATGCTCTCTGGCCTGCTGCCACGGCTTAGCCGTCAGGTCCTGCTCCAGCCGGCTCAGGCGCCCCTTCGGCGTACCCACCACGTACTGCACCGGCGGATCGGCCGCGCGCATCTCGGCGAGCGTCGCCTCGGTCGGAATGCCGCGGTCCATCAGCCAGATGCGCCGCGCCTTGCCGTATTGGCGCTGGATGCGGTCGAGAAAGCCCCGCAGCGTCGTATTGTCGGCGGTGTTGCCGGCCAATACTTCGTAGGCCAGCGGCAGCCCTTCGGGCGTCACCACCAGAGCGATCACCACCTGCACGCAGTCGCTGCGCTTATCGCGCGAGTAGCCATAGCGGCGCTTGTCGCCTTCCGGGAACGGCGGATTGGCCTCGAAGTAGGTGCTGGTCAGATCGTACAGCAGCACGTCGAAGGAGACGTTGAACAGATCGCGCCAGCGCCCCACCAGATGGTCGAACAAGGCTTGCTTGTGCGCGATGAGCCGGTCGTGACAGGCATACAGCTTCGGCAACCGCAAAGTCCTCTCCCAGCAAGTCGGCCAGCGCGCTCTTCTCGAACCATTCCCTGTGCAGGCGCCACTCGCTCCCCGGCGCCAGCAGCCGATACGCCACCAGCACCAGAAGCACATGGTCCCAGCGCGTGCCCTTGCGGCTGGCGGGAAGCCGCTCCGCCCAGAACCGGTCGAGCTGCAGCTCCCGCCACAACGTCAGCGCCAGCCAGCACGCTCCCCACTGCCGCGGCCGCACCAGCCGCATCTGCGACAGCCTCAGGCGTACGATGGAAGTGTCCGCAACCAGCCCGTCGCAACGGTCCTCGGGAAACAGCGACAGCGTCCGTGGTCGCGCACGGCCCTCCTCGATCACCTCGATCGATTTGCGCCATGCCAGCTCCTGGTTGTCGTTGATCTCGCCCAGATACAGCACGTGGCGCTGCACCACCCGACCGCCGGCCGCGCGCTTGTTCTCCACCACGGAGTAGGTGCGGTGCTCCTTGCCGTCCTTTCGGCGAATCTTCTGTCGCAAGAACATGGCGGCCCATTAGCCGCTCGCCGCCCTCTTGGAAACGGGGTAGGTCGGCACCACAGCACCTTCCCCTCCTCACCCCTTGCTCATCAAGTACTTGCCAGGCGAAAAATCCCAAAACCCAGCGCGAATCCGCGAAGTTGGGCTAGGGCCACGCCTCGCCGTGCCGTACCTCACCTTGCCTTGTTCTCGTCTCGCCTTCTTGTCTTTGTCTTTTCTTGTCTGTCTGTCCTTGTCTTGTCTTGTCCTTGTCTTGTCCTTGTCTTGTCCTTGTCTTGTCCTTATCTTGTCCTTGTCTCGCCCTGTCTCGCCTTGTCTCGCCCTGCCTGGGGCTTCTGGTCTGCGACTTGGTCTCCGGGTCTGGGGCCAAGGGCTTGCGGTTCTCAGCCGACTTTTCGAGCGCCAGCACTGCGCCCTTCAACCTCCTTGGCTGGCGGCGGCAGGTTGATGTCGCGCGCAGCCACCGCCGTAAGTGCGCGCTCGCCTCCGGCGGCACCTCTCCAACCCCTGCCTGACGCGACGGCTTAGGTTTGCCCGAACGGCCTCCCCTCGCCCCCACGACTGCCGGGCGAGCCAACAAAAGACGGATAATTAAACAAAATAGCAACATATGCGGTTATGTCAATTAAAACATGCTCACATTACGTATTCCTCTGCTCGACCAACACTCCACTCCGTTTCTCGGCTCTGACCCAACACCGGCGCGGGCCCGGTCACTCCGGTACGGCGATCTGCACGAGCTTGGCGATATTGCACGTGACCCGGCCGCGCATGCGCTCGATGGCACCGGCGCCTTCGAGAAGGGCGAGCGCCGCGTTGACCTTCTGCCGGCTGGCGCCGACGAGCGAAGCCAGCTCGCTCTGCGACATGCCGAGCTCGAGGACGGCCGTGCTCTCCGGCGACAGGCCGCCTTCGCGCAACTTCAGCCCGGAAAGCAGGAAGCGCGCGACCCGCACCTCGACGGGATGGAGGGCGATGGCTTCCACCTGCTCGCTGGTGTCGCGCAGGCGCTGGCACAGGCAGGCGATGGCCGCACGCGCGACGCGCGGGTTGGCCTCGATCAGCCTGACGAGCCGCTCCTGCGTCAGCGTCATGGCGTCGACGCGGGTGAGCGCAATGGCGTCGGCGGTGCGCGCCCCCCCGTCCAGAGCGGCGATCTCGCCGAAAATGTCGCCGGCGTCGGCGTGCTTGAAGGAGAGGAGCCGGCCGTCGAGCGAGAATACCGACAGGCGGACGCGGCCCCTCACCACCAGGTAGACCTCGCTACCCGCATCGCCGCGGGCGAATATGGTCTGGCCCGGCTCGAAGGCCGCCTTGCGCATCTGCCCGGCCACGGCCATGCGATCGTCGCGCTCGAGCGGACCGAACAGGGCCGTCTTGCCCAACAGCGCCACTGCCAGGCTGCTGCCGGAGGCGTGGGAGCGGCTTTGGGCAGAGGAGCCCGCCGTCGAGGATCGGGGATTGGGGGAACGCATGGGCTGATCTCGGCGCGGACGAAGGGGGCGGGCCCTCGACCCTCGGCTCGGCGAAAGTGCCGCAAGGCATGGCGAGCAACGCAGCTTCAGTCTGCTTCAGATCGAGAGGATGGTAGTTAGATAGCAAGTCCGCGGACAGACGGGAAGGGCCGCCGTTCACGACGGAGAGGGCCGCCAGAGGCCGAGCATCGCTCCCTCCTGGCGGCAGGGCGGGGCTTACTGAAACTCAGCGGACGGGTTCCCCATCCCTAACCGCTCGCCGCAAGGGGGAGGCGAACGCCGCCGGCTGGCTGCGGGTGCCACCAGCGGCCGGCGAGAACCACGCCCTCCGGGGCGATCCGGCGGTCGCCGGTCATGTGCTCGCCGACGACATCGACGTAGTCGAAGCTTCCTTCCCTGATCGCCAGGATGGTGGCGTCGCCGGCGCTGCCGGGCTTCAGGCTGCCGAGCTCGGGCCGCTTCAGCGCCGTCGCCGCGTTGACGGTCGCAGCCGCGATGACATCGTTGAGGGGCATGCCGAGGCACAGGAACTTCGACATGGTGGTGAGGAGATCGAAGGCGGGCCCGTTGATGCACAGCGCGTGGACGTCCGACGAGATGGTGTCGGGCAGGAAGCCGCCCGCCAGCATGGCCCGCGCGGTCTTGAAGGCGAACGAGCCGCGCCCGTGGCCGATGTCGAACCTGACGCCGCGCGCCCGCGCCTCCAGCACCTCGCGCTTGATGCTGCCCTGGGGGCCAACCGGCGCATTGGGGAAGGGGCGGAAGGCGTGGGTGAGGATGTCGCCGGGCCTGAGGCGCTGGATCACCTCCTCGTAGCTCGGCGGCGGATGGTCGATGTGGGCCATGAGTGGCAGGCCCAGCTCGTTCGCCACCTCGAGCGCGATTTCGAGCGGCACGATGCCCGAGGTGCCGGACGCATGGAGGCCGACCCGCACCTTGATGCCGACGACGACATCGCGGTTGGCGTTGGCGACCTCGACGGCGTCGATCGGCGCCATCAGGCGCAGCTCCTCGCTCTCCCCCACCGAGACGCGCTCGGCGAAGGCGAAGATGCCGGCGTACGAAATGTGGAGGAAGGCGAGGATGCGCACTTGGCTGCGCTCGATCACGTGCTTGCGGAAGCCGGCGAAGTTGCCGGGGCCGGCGCTGCCGGTGTCGATCGCCGTGGTCACGCCCGAGGTGCGGCAGAATTCCTCCGCATCGATGCCGAGCGAGGTGCCGCCCCAGTAGACGTGGGTGTGCAGATCGATGAGGCCGGGCACGACGATCGCCCCCGTCACGTCGCGGATGTCGGTGGCGGGGCCGGCCTCGAGCCGCTGCCCCAGGCGCGCCACCTTGCCCGACGCGAAGGCCACGTCCGTCACGGCATCGAGCCGCTGCGACGGGTCGATCACCCGGCCGCCGCGGAGGATGAGGTCATAGGCCATGGTGCGCGCCCGAGCGTTGCGGTGGTCCGGCAATCGTCGACGGCAAGTCAACAGCAAAACGCGCTACGAGGAAACGAGGATCGTTGTGGCCTCGCGCGCCGTCGCCGTCCCTGCCGTAACGCCGTCTATGAGATGTTACGCGCCCAAGCGAAGAAGCTTGGATCGCCGTTGACGCGGGCCTGCGCCAGGTGGGCGCCTGGCCCATCCTCGGCGCCGAAGCACGGCTGGGCTTCGGCTGCGCCGGTCTTGCCGGCCGGGGTTGAGCGAGAAGTGTCCGCTGGCAATGTCCGCTGGCAGCGCAATACCCTAAGCACCTGATTTTCATAAACATTGGAGCGGGCGAAGGGAATCGAACCCTCGACACTCAGCTTGGGAAACGGCCCGAAAGGGAAGAAGACGCCGAACTTCTCTGAACGGCGCCGGACGAATAAGATGCTGAATTGAAAGAAGTTATTGCGTTCATAGCGTCCACGTCGGTACGCTGAAATCTGCCCCAAGCCAGCGCTTTTGCGTACCCATGGCGTACCCATGGTCTGGCTTCGTTCTTCGGGCTCGGCGGACCAATGAACAAGCGCCAGATCGAGATGACTGATCTGTGGGTGCGCAATGTTCGCACCGACAGCGTGCGTGAGGAGTGGCGCGACTTGCGCCAGCCCAATCTCGAGCTCCGCGTCACGGCAAAAGGGCGCAAAGACCTGGCGACTGCACTACACGCACAGCGATGGCCGACGCAAGGCGATAAAGCTCGGACGGTACTGCAGTGATGGCCACCGCTGGCCTGACCCTCAGCCGAGGCTCGCAAGAAAGCACGCAAGGTCAGGGTCGACGTTGATGATGGGCAGGGATGCAGGAGCACGCCGCGCCCTGACGGAGGCACCGACGTTCGCTGAAGTGGCAGAGGAATGGATTGCCAATCGCGCGCTCGATCCCAATCACAATCCCCATTCCCTCAACGACGATCGAGGGATGCTCAAGCGACACATCAATCCGATTCTTGGCCACCTAAAGATTTAGGAGATCCGGAAGGCTGACATCCTTCGACTTAATCCCCTGATGCGCGGCAAGACTTATGCTCGCAAGTACAAGGACAAGAAGCCTCGAACATTGTCCGAACGCATCAATCGACTTGACGAACGCACCCGAGCCATCCTGCGATGGGCACTTGCGGAGGACATCGTTACCGCCGACCCGTGCAGCGGCATAAAGAAGCCGGTGCCAGTTGAGCCCTCGCGCAACGTCGTGCTCAATGAGGCTCAGCTAAAAGCGTTCTGGAACGGACCTCGACCAAGCGCCCATGGAGGCTGGCACCCGCATCGCGCTGAAACTGTCACTCCTCACGGCGCAACGCATTGGTGCCGTCGCATCGATCCGGAACGCGGACCTGTATCTGGCCGATGAACGGCCCCACTGGGTCATCCCCCGCCTACGAAAAGGCCGCAGTCGCAAGGTCAGGCGCCACCTTGTTCCCTTGACGCCGCTTGCGCTCGAGCTGGTCGGTTCAGCGCGCGATATCGGCGGCAATGCCGAGTTCCTCCTCCCAACGAAGAGCAAGTGCGGTAACTACGACATCGGGAGCGGAGGTGGCCTGGAATCGCTCGCGCCCAGGACTGGGCCTTCTGGCTATTAATATCCATGACCTCCGCCGCACCGCCTCGGAGCGCATGAAGACTGGGTCACCGTCACGTTGTTGGTCTTGTCCTCGGTCACGCGCCACGCGGTGTTACCGACGTACATTATGATACGGATGACCTTTGGGCGTACGAGTTAGAGAAAGAGAGCCGCTCTGGACGCGTGGTCTGAGTACATCAGGAAGACCGCCGCCATCGACGACAAGCAGCTCTCCCTCGATTTGATTAAGCCCGCGGCCTAAAGTTGGTGTCGCCCAACCAAAACACAGAGGCATCGATCAATTTGCATCGCCGGTGGCAGCTCCGCCTTCCGAATAAAGCTTCCCATCCGGCCCTCGCTTGACGCAGCTGACATGTGTGCTGAGCAATGGGCCAGCCGGGTTAGGCGCGAAGTTTGGCAAGTCTGCCGAGGCTCCATAGCGAGGGCGCGTTCGCGTTTCAGGATTAAGGAGCGCTGCTCCTGTGCGGCTTAAGGGAGGCCGTGCGAGCGGCGGCCCCGATAGGCCAGTTGTTACGGCGTGGGAAGCAGGATGCGAGGGCAGCCGCACGAGGGAGGCACGGTTGCCCTCGCGTTTTCCCGGCGGCGATAGGTGAAATGCTGCCGGAGCGTGCGGCATCCGCCGACTACGGGGAGGAAGGTCTTTGGAGTACCGCACCTGGTGGCCTCGCACGGGGAAAACGAGGCCCCATCTGATAGATAGGAGTTGGCCCATTTTTTTCATGCCTCTCGCCATGCGGTAGGAGCATCCCAGCTCCACACGCCCCGCGCCACTCATTTCCCGTTAACCAAGCCCGGCTGTGAGGGCATTTACCGTACACGTTGGGTCTGCTAGTGGCTCTGTAAGCAGTCCATCACGGGGATCACGCGACTTGGCTCGTCCCGTCAAAGCCTTCGACGTGCCACCCAACGGCCTAGGCCATGGATCGCGCCAACGTCCTCAGAGGCAGATGGGCCGCCGCGCTCGCCGCAGTTCCGATTACCTTCACTTATCTTCTATGCAGCGAGACCGCGGCAATTCACCATGCGGGCCGTGTTCTCCGGCGCCGAGGATGCCAAGCCGCTGCCGCAGCGGATCGAAGCCCACGAGCAGTTCACGATCACGCGGCTCGACGAGATCAAGCAGATCAAGGGCAGCCCGACAAGCTCTATGCCTTGCTCTCCGAAGACCAGAAGGTGGGAGGCGGACAACATTGTCCTTCCGATGGTCGGCATGGGCGGGCCGTGGGCGCGGGCCGACTGACACGGCGGCGGCTCGTGCGCGGCCGTGTCCCTTGCTGTCGCGGCCGTTAGTATTGTGTCCGCGGGGTAGGCCCGCAAGGCGTCTCGGCACCATCGCCAAGTCCGTGGTGGTTCGTCGAGACTGCGAGCTTCATGGTTGGGCTAGGGCCACCTCGAACTGGAGCATCATCTCGTTGTCCTCATGCTCAAGCATGTGGCAATGCCATGGATACTTGCCGGTGTGTCCGTCGAAGCGCGCGATGATCCGCACAACCTCCCCTGGGTCCGCCCGCACAGTGTCCTTCCACCCACGCTCGTGCGCCGGTGGTGCTTCGCGTGCGCCCTGCAGATACGGCTCGACGGCAATCGGATCGGGACCTTCCCCCGGCCGCTCCGCACCCCAATCCCTAAGATACGCCACTGTATCGAACCGCTGCCGATCAAGGACGTGAAAACGGACGAGCTGCAGGTGGATCGGATGGGAGTCATCCGTTGTATTGACGAGATGCCAAACTTCGGTGCCGCCAAGTCTGGGCCTCACGGTCACGGGCCCATGCCACTTCCGCCCATTGAGCAGCACCGTGACCGGCTCGCCCATGGCGTCCTTGTATTCGCGGAATGCCATGTACCGCACCCTTGCGTCTCTCCGACAGGGGGGCGATCGCGCGCAGCTTGCTGGGAATGCTGAGCAAGTCCGGTCGGACCAGCGGGCTGTCGACGCGAAACTCCTTGATGTTGGCCGTGGTCCTTCGGTCGGGTGCCTGGCCTTTGGGGTAAGGTGCCGGCGCATCGTTCATGAGGCGCATCCGCGCCCCTCGCGCGCCGCGGAAATCGACGATTACGTCCGCACGCTCGGCCGGCGCCAGCAAGAGGCGACTGATACTGACGGGAGCCGGCAACAATCCCTGATCGGTGCCGATCTGAATGATCGGCCGACCATCGGAAAGGCGCAATCGATAGAAGCGCGAATTCGAGCCGTTGATGACACGCAGGCGGTACCTCCTTGGCTCGATCTGCAGATACGGCCACACGCGTCCGTTCACGAGAATTGTATCGCCGAAGAACCCTGGCTCGTCCAGGGTCCCTGATGGTGAGCCGAGCCGGCGAACTCGGACACCGGATAGGTCAGAGACCCATCGGGCGCAAAACTCCGCTCCTGGATGATCAGGGCGATCTCGTGCTCGCTGCTCGGCAGGCCAAGGGCGTCCTCCTCGTCGTCGCGGATGATGTAAGCGCCGGCGAGGCCCGCATAGACGTTGAGACGCGTCTCGCCTATGGCATGATCGTGATACCAGAGAGTGCACGCGTCTTGGCTGGTTGGGATAAGGTATGTCT
>CAVWWJ010000023.1:0-133244 GCA_963758625.1 uncultured Alphaproteobacteria bacterium
GTCCGATCATGGCGCTGCTCGACCTGTTGGGCCGCCGCATGGCGGGGCGCATCCTGTGGGAGTTGCGCGACGGCAGCTTCACCTTCAGGGGGCTACAGGAAGCGGCCGAGACCAATCCCAGCGTGCTCAACGTCCGCCTCAAGGAGCTGCGGGAGGCGCGCCTGGTGGAGCATTGTCCCAAAGGTTACCGGCTCACGCCGCACGGGAAGAGGCTGCTGGAGCTGTTCCTGCCGCTGCACGCCTGGGCGGAGGACTGGGCGCGGCTGTTCAGGAAGCGGACTTGACCTTTGCTCGGGTGCAAACGACGCTACGGCGTGGAAAAAGAAATCTCCTGGGAGGCAATGATGATCCGCAGTATTGCCGCCGCCGCGGTAATCCTTTTCGCTTTGGCGCCGTTTCACCGGGCTGGAGCGAATTCCAACACCTTGCGCGCGGCCAAGCAATTCGGCCTCGGCTATGTGCAGTTCATGATCATGGAGGACATGAAGATCGTCGAGAAGCACGCCAACGCGGCGGGCCTCGGCGACATCAAGGTGGAGTGGAACACCTTCCGCTCCTCTGATGTGATGAACGATGCTCTGCTCTCCGGCAGTGTCGACTTCGTGTCCCTTGGCGTCCCCGGCCTCATGACCATCTGGGATCGCACCAAGGGAACGATCGATGTTAAGGGCGCAACCGCCATCAATTCGATGCCGATTGCTCTCAACGTTCGGAACCCTGACGTAAAAGGCCTCAAGGACTTCGGCGAGAAAGACCGCATCGCCATGCCGGCGGTGAGGGTATCGATGCAGGCGATCTTGCTGCAAATGGCCTGCGAGAAGGAATTCGGGGTTGGCAACCACGGTAAGCTCGACCACATCGTCATCACCATGTCGCACCCCGACGCGACCATCGCCATGCTGACTGCGCAGCGGGACGTGACCGCGAATTTCTCTTCTGTTCCCTTCCAGTATCGCCAGCAGAAGCAGGCCGGCATCCGCCAGCTGATGACGTCCACCGACATCCTGGGCGCGCCTGTAGCATTCAACATCGTCGCCACGACCTCGAAATTCCGCGCAGAGAACCCCAAGCTATATGCGGCGTTCCTGGCAGCGCTGAAGGAGGCGACGGAGATGGTCAACAAGGACAAGAAGTGGGCGGCTGAGGCCTATCTGAGACTTTCGAAGGACAAGATGCCTCTGGAAGAGTTGATGGAGATCATTCAGCGCCCCGATGTCCAGTTCACAACCAAGCTGACGCCTATCGACAGTATGATTCAGTTCATGGGACGCACTGGCAACTTCAAGAACAAGCCCACGAGCGGCTCAGAGCTGCTATTCGCTGAGGCGCTGCAGTAGCCAGGGGTCAGACCCTGCGGGTCAGATCCCGTGCTCCTTCGCGCAGATTTAGGGCTGGAATCCGGCTCGGCCAAGGAAGGCGTGGGGCGGTGTTGCGCACTCCCGGCCTGCGACGCATGTCCCAACGACTGCCGATTGCCGACTGCCGTGGGGTCAGACCCGCAGGGTCTGACCCGGGTCTGACCCCCTACCTGCCGCCGTTGGGGTTCCGCTGCAGCCCCATCGGATCCTCGGAGCGGCGCGACTTGCCCTCGAAGTAGGCGCCCTGCTCGATCGCCAGCTTCCGGTGGTACACCTCGCCCTCCACATGGCTGGCCCCGCGGAAGGTCAGGCTGTTGCCTCGGATCGAGCCCTGCACGACGCCGCCGATGACGATCTCGTCGGCGAGGAGGTCTCCGATCACGCGCCCCTGCTCTCCGACGACGATGCGTCCGGCGTGGATATCGCCCTGGACATCGCCTTCGATCTGCATCTCACCCGTGGTCTCCAGATTGCCGGTAATGGTGAGATCGGGGCCGATCACGGAGACGACCCCGGAGGTCGGCGGTCTCTGGCTGGCCCTCGCACCCGGCAGCGGGGGACGTGTGCTGACACCCTTGGGCAATGCGGCCCTGTCAGGTTTCCTGGTGAACATCGTCGCGCTTCCTCGCGAGCATTCCAACGCGTTGCCGCACGCACTCTCCCACCCCACCTCGCTTCACCGAGCCGTCCACCGGCGCGGAGAGCTCCCCGTGCGCCGTCTTAACACGGATTTCACCACCCGCCATAGAAGCCTGTCGACGTAGGCTTAGCGCCTTCCTTTCGTCGCTTTCTGCACCCAATTCTGATTCGCTGAAAAGGTGTCTGCCGAGCACTTCTGCAGGCAATGCCGCGGCAAGTTGCAGTGGAGCCACGAGGCGGACGCTGCAATGGGGGCGACAAGACGGGGCCGCGGCGCTAGGTTTGTCGGGTCGGCGCGCACCAGTGCCCACGCAGAGGTGCTCGTGCCGGCAGGGCCGTTCAGGCTAGTGCCCGTGCAGGGTTGTCGACGGATCGAGAGAGCAGTGTGACCAGGACCCGTGGGTCCAGAAACACGGCCGTCCCATCGGCCAGTCGGGCATTGATCGCCCGCGATCTCGGCAAGCCGAGAGCGGGCAGGGCGGGCTTGGCGTTCCTCGCGAAAGCGGTCGGCGGGCTGGTCTTTGTGGTCGTCACGGGCCTGGGCCTGTTGTACCTGCGGCTCCTCTACGGCCCGCTGGTGCTCAATTTCCTGGCGGCAGCCCATCGAGCGCGCGATTGCCGAGGAGCTGGATGGGCCGCGGGTGCGCATCGAAAGCGTCGCTCTCGGCCTCAACGACAGGGGGCTGTTCCAGTTCGAGCTGAAGAACGTGCGGCTCAGCGACGCGAGCGGCGAGGTCCTCGTCGCTGCGCCGACCGTTGCCGTCGCGTTGAGCCGTCGCGCGATGCTGCGAGGCCGTATCGCGGTCGAAAGTCTCGATCTGCTCTCCGCGCGACTCGTGCTGTTCTACGCCGAGGACGGCACGCTCTCGCTCAAATTCTCGCCTGGACCGGCTGAGGGCGAGCCAGCCGGGCCGAACGAAAAGGCGCCCCCGGTGCGCGTCGTCGTCCCGGCGTCGACGCCGCCACCGCCCCGGCGAGGGCGACGCGATGCTGGGCCGCATCGATCTCGTGAAGGTGCTCTCGGAGGCCTCCGCGCGAGCGCGCCGCGGCGAGACTGCCGGCGCGTTTCTGCGCGAGATCGGCTTGCGATCGGCGACCGTGGTCATCGACAACGGCAAGCGCAAGACGACCTGGCACGTTCCCGAGCTCGATGTCGACCTCGATCACCGCCGCACGCGCAGCTCGGTTGCGGGACGCGCCAAGATCGAGATCGGCTGCGGGCTCCTGGGAGCTCACGTTCCACAGCCGTCAGCATGTCAGGAACAAGGCCCTGAGCCTGTCGCTGTCAACGTCCAGGGGCTGGTGCCACGAGAGCCTGGCGGCCGCGTTTCCCCATCTGGCGGCGCTCGAGGGCTTCGACGTGCCGCTCTCCGGCGAGGCCAAGCTGGAGCTGTCCAGCATCGGGGAGATTCTCGGCGGCAAGATCGTGATCGAGGCCGCGTGCGGGCAACCTGGCGCTGCCCGACCTCCAACGCCGACAGCGATGCGCATCGGCGGCGGGCGCGTCGAGCTCACCTACGACGCCGCCGCCCGCAAGCTTCGAGATCGGCCCCTCTTCGCTGTCCTGGGGCGACGGTCACGTACAGTTCGCCGGGACCATCATCCGCACCGCCAAGGCGCGGACGGCCCCCGCTGGGTCTTCGAGGTCGCGTCGACGCAAGGGGGCGCTCGGCGCCGAGACGCAGAGCGCGCTGCCGATCGACCAGCTCACGGCAACGGGCCATCTCGGCGCCGGAGCAGGGCCGCATCGTGCTCGATCGGTTGCTGGTGCGGGCGGGTGGAGCGGAGCTCACCGCGCGGGGCGAGATGGCCGACGTGGGCGGGGTGATGCGGACGCGCCTCGAGGGCAAGATCGGGGCGATGCCCGCTGAGCCTGCTCAAGACCCTGTGGCCGGCTTGGCTGGCGCCGGAGACCCGCATCTGGGTGTCGAGCCCGCCTCACGGGCGGCACTGTCCAGGGCGGCACGTTCAAGGTGCTGCGCGGCACCGAGCAGGCCAACCGCGGCTGGACGCCCGTGAACGACGGCGACCGCATGACGTTCGCGCTCGAGGGCGCCAATCTCGAGTTTGCCCTGCACGACAAGCTGCCGGCGCTCGAGGTGGCGCGCGCGCTCTTGCGCATCGAGGGACCCATCCGTCGAGCTGTCGGCTCCCGAAGCCGCCATCGCGGCTCGCCGACGGCCGCAAGCTCGCCCTCAAGGGGACCTTCTCGGTCGATCTCGGCCAGCCGCTGCCGCGCACGGAGGGGAGCGCTGGCGCTCAAGGGCCAGGGGCCGCTTGTCGCTCGTCATCGAGCTTTTGGATCGGGCGGCGCCGCACCTCCTGAAGGACGGCGGCCTGGTGCTCGGCCGGCAGCGACGGCAAGGTCGACGGCAGCTTCAACATCAGCCTGCCGCTCGTCCCGCAGATGCAGCTCCAGCGATGCCAAGATCGAGGGCAAGCTGCGCGTCAGCGACGCCAGGATCCGCAAGGGGTTCGGCGCGCACGACATCCAGGGCATCAACGTCGACGTCGACGTATCGAGCAGCGCAATCGACGCCAAAGGCAAGTTTCTCATCGGCAACGTGCCCGCGACGGTGAGCTGGCAGTACATCTTCGGTGCCGCCCCCGACAAGCAGCCCCCGCTGCGCATTGCCGCCGTCCTCTACGACAACGAGCGCGCCGAGCTGGGGCTCGACATCAACGAGCTGGTGCAGCGGCGAGGTCGCGACCGAGATCACCGTCGTGCAGAACGCCAAGGGCGAGCCGCAGGTGCACCTGCGGGCGGATCTGACGAACGCGGAGCTGACGCTGGACGAGCCTGGCCTGGAGCAAGCCGGTCGGGCAAGCGCGCCATCTTCGAGTTCGACATCGTCAAGGGCACCCAGTACCCGTTCGAGATGCACAACGTGCGGCTGGACGGCGAGAACGTGGCGATTGCCGGGTGGATGGGCGCCGGCGCCGATTTCCGCGTCAGGGAGTACCAGTTCCCGCAGTTCTCGCTCAACGTCGTGAGCAATTTCTCAGCCGACGGCAAGCTGCGCGCCGACAACGTGTGGGAGATCACGGCCAAGGGCGTGACCTTCGACGGGCGCGATCTGTTCCGGTCGTTCTTCAGCCCCAAGCCCGAGAAGGTCGACAAGAAGCGCCAGGGGTTCGATGTGCGCGCCGAGTTCGACACCGTGCTGGGCTCCCTCGGCACGTCTCTGCGCAACGTGAAGCTGTCGATGCAGAGGCGCCACGGCAGGATGATCCAGCTCGAGACACGCGGCACGATGGTCGACGGCGCGCGGCAGGCAGCCAGTCCGGCAAGCAACTCGAGGCATTCGTGCGCCCCGAGCCCGGTCGCCCTCGGATGCTCGTCGCCAAAGCCAATGACGCCGGGCTGGCGTTCAAGCTGGTGGGCTTCCTGCCGCACGCCGTCGGCGGCGAGATGCAGCTCGAGGTCGCCCTCGACGGCAAGGGCGCCGCCGAGCGGACGGGCCTGCTGGTGGCCACGCATTTCCACATGCTGGGCAACGAGATTGGTCCGGATCCGTTCAAGAGCGCGGAGCAGGGTTCGCGCAAGCGTGCCGTGGAGCGCGAGAAGATCCCGTTCAACCTCCTGCGCGTGCCGTTCGCGCGTCGGCCAGGGCCAGTTCTGGCTCAGGGACAGCCGCCTGGAAGGTCCGGTGTTCAGCGCCACGGGCAAGGGCACGATCGACTTCAAGACCAAGCGCATGCACATCGCCGGGGTGTTCACGCCGGTCGGCGGAGCTGAACCAGATCTTCCGCGATATCCCCCTCCTCGGCGACATCATGACCGGACCAAAGGGCGAGGGCATGTTTGCCTTGAACTTCGCCCTGCAGGGCGGCCTGGAGAACCCCCAGGTCACCTTCAATCCGCTCTCCGCAGCCGCGCCAGGCTTCACGCGCCAGCTCTTCCCGATCATGCCGGAGGAGCCGAGCGACCCTCCGCGCAAGGGCGGAAGCACGAAGACCGATACGGGCGAGCGCTCCTCGAGCTCACTCGCCACGGGGCCGTCCGGGGACGGCTCCGCCGACGTGAGCGAGGGCTGGCTGTCGGACAAGGCCTGGTCAGCGAAGAAGCAGTAGAGGTCTGCGAGGGCCGGGGGCAGACCCGTCTGCGGGTCTAAGCCCGTCTGCGTGCCAGGTCGGGACGCGCCTCCCGGCGCTTGGCGTGGCCCAGGAGGGCCTGTGAAGCTCCGGGGCACCCCCCCCGTTGCCGGCGGCGAGGTGAGGCTCAGCGGCGCTCTGCGGGACGGCATGCGCGCATCCTGACGTGACCCTGCCGGGATTCCAGCCCGCTCGCTGGCGGGCTCGGCGGGATGTTGACAATTGCGGCGGCAACGCGAAGTCGGAAGCCGACACAACCAGCGTGTGCTCGTCAGGTCTCAGGCTGCCAGCGGGTCAGGATGGTTGAGAGGTCTGGCCGCTCGCGGTCGGCCTGGCGCTCCTTGGCGGTGCCGATGTAGATGAAGCCCGCCAGCTTCTCGTTCTCCGCCAGCTCTAAGGCGGCCCGCACGCCGGGGCTGTAGGAATACCACTCGGTGAGCCAGCAGGTGTCGTAGCCCAGAGCATTGGCCGCCAGCGTCAGGTTCTGGCACACCGCGCCACAGGACAGAACCTGCTCCCACTCCGGAGCTGCCGGATGCGGCGTCACGCGCGAGATCACGGCCACCACGGTCGGCGCCCGCAGGAGGCGGGTGCGCTCGATCTCGAGCCGCATCGCCGAGGGCGGCTCCTTTTCCTCCGCCGCGCAGGTCTCCATGAGCACCCTGCCGAAGGCCGCGCGCGCCTCGCCTGCGAACACGATGAAGCGCCAGGGTGTCAGCTTCTTGTGATCCGGCACGCGTGTGGCGGCCGTGAGAATCGTCTTAAGATGAGCCGCATCGGGCCCAGGCTCGCCGAGCATCGCTGCCTTTGCCGACCTGCGCGTCAGCAGCAGCTCCAGTGCGTCCTTCAGCATGGAAGTTACGCTCAATTTTGTCCTAACTTTCGCTCTCGCTATATGAGGCGGCCGGGGCTACAATGCAAGACCCCGCGTCCGAATGACCGACGGGCTCCAGCAATGCAGAAATTGTACCGGTGCTTGGGGGTTGCCGCGACCGCCGCGTTCCTGGGCGTTGCAGGGGCCCCGAAAGTTGCGCCGGCCGCCGAGCCGGCGTCGCTCATTGTGGTCGTCGACGGCTCCGGGTCAATGGCGGGCCAGCTGGAGGGCGGCGGCAAGCAGAACAACAAGATCGGCCTGGTGCGCGAGGCTCTGCGCGCGTCGCTCACGAAGCTCGGAACGCAGACCCGGATCGGCCTTGCCGCCTTCGGCCACCGCCGCCGCGGCTGCAACGACGTCGAGGTCCTGCGCGATCCGGAACCGGTCGATATCGATCCCATTATGACACGGCTCGGCTCAGATTCAGCCCCGCGGTGGAAAGGGCCCTCTGTCCCTGGCCCTGCGCGAGGCGGCCAAGCGGCTGCCGCAAAGCTCGGGGCCGCGCAGCCTGGTGCTGATCCACGACGGCGACGACAACTGCCAGGTGGACGTTCGCACGGTCGCAGCCGAGCTCGGCTCCGCGGGCATCGTCACGCATGTCGTCAGCATCGGCGTTGTACCCGGGGACCTCGTCAAGATGGCGTGCCTGCCGCAGGCGACCGGCGGGCGGCATTTCACCGTTCAGAAAGCCGATGAGCTTGCGGGCGTCATCGGCGAGGCCATGCGGCTCGCCAGCAATCAGCTGGCGGTGGCAGGCTTCTCGACGACGATCGTGCCTCCGGCCCCGATCCCGGCCACCGGCCCGCCGGCGCTGCATCTGCGCGCCGTGCTCCCGCCGACCAACGAGCCGCTGAGCCTCCCGCTGCACTGGACCGTGGCCGCCGAGGACCAGCCCAAGGTGGTCCTGTTCGATGCCTGGAGCGCTACTGCTGTGGTCCCTGTCGCTCCGGGGCGCTATGTCGTGGAGGTCACCAGCGGCCTCGTATCCGCGCGCGAGGTCGTGGCCGTGCGCGAGAATCGGCCGTCGTCGGTTTCCCTGCGGCTCGATGCAGGGACGGCGCGCGTGCGGGCGGTGGCGCACACGACGGGCGAGCCGCTCCCCGATGCCGTCTTCACCATCAGCGCGGGCAAAGGCGGAGACGGCACGCCACTCGCCGTGTTCAAGGCGGGCGAGGCGGCGCCCATGCTGCAGGCGGGGCGCTACTGGGTGCGCGCCGATTTCGGTCTCGTCCGCTCGGAGCCTCAGAGCCTCGATATCAAGGTCGGCGAGCAGGCCGTCGTCGACATTCCGCTCAACGCCGGACGCCTGCTGCTGACGACGGGGGTGCGCGACGGCATCACCGCCCTCGAGACACCGCTCTTCCTCGTCATGGAGGATGACCCGCCGCGCGGCAGGCGCGAGGTGGCGCGTTCGGCGGCCAGGCAGACGGAGTTCGTTCTTCCGCCCGGCGTCTACTACGTCATGGCGCGCCAGGGCGGCGTGGAGGCGCGCGAACGTGTGGAGTTGGGCTCGGGCGACACCGTCAAGCGCACGCTCTTCGCGACTGCCGGGCGCCTGAGCCTGGGGAGCATCATCGTCGCTCCCCCCGGAGCGAGCGAGCCGGTCTCCTACAGCGTGAAACGGCTGGACGATCCGACGCAGGAGGAGATCACCACCAGCCGCCCGTCGCCGGTCCTGGTCCTGCCCAGCGGGCGCTATCGCGTCGAGGGCTGGTATGGCCTCACCAACGCGCGCACGGTGCGCGAGATCGAGCTCGCGGCCGGCCAGACCCTTCAGGTCCCCCTCGAGCATCGCGTCGCGTCCCTGCGGCTGCGACATGCGGGCCCGGCCGCAGCAGAGCTTGCGTGGGAGGTGCGCGACGAGGCCGGGCGGATCGTGTGGACCAGCAGCGGGACCGAGACCGTTGCGACCTTGCAGGCCGGGCGCTATCTGGTCACCCTCGCGACGAACGGGAAGCGCGAGGAGCGCGCGTTCGACTTGCGCGGGGGAGAGACCAAGGTCGTCGAGATCGCCGCGGAATGAGCGTCGGGCGCGGCCCGTTCCCACGGCTGCGGCGGGAGGAGCCGTCCAGGCCCGATCCCACACTGCCAGTGAAAGGACCCAATGCCACGCCGCCTGTGCTGCCTTAGCTACCTCCTTGCCGTCGGCGTCCTGACTGCTGCCCTGGCCGCTTCCCTGGCCTGGCTGCCGGCTGTCGCGCAGACGCCGCCGGACAACACTACGGTGGCGCCGCGCGCCAAGCTGGGGGGGCAGGGTCAGATCACCGTGAGCATTTCTCTGACGGACGGCAGCCAGCCCATCGTGCAGGGGCTGGTGTGGCGCGTGTTTCGCGACAAGTCGGCGGCGGGCGGGGGCGGTAAGGGCCTCCTGGTCTCCACCCACCGGGAGGCCAGTCCGACGCTGCGGCTCGACCCCGGCATCTACTGGGTCAACGTCGCGCTCGGGCGCGCGAACCTCACTCGCAAGATCACGGTCGCCGCCGACCGCATCGACAAGGCGCACTTCGTGCTCAATGCCGGCGGCTTGCGCATCGTCCCGGTGCTCGCCAGCGGCCAGGGTGCCAATCTGAAGCTCGTTGCCTTCGACGTGGAGTTCGACGAGCGCGACGAGCATGGGCAACGGACCAAGGTGGTCAGCGGCGCCAAGGCCGGCGTGGTCCTGCGGCTCAACGCGGGCCTCTACAGCATCGTGAGCACGTACGGCGATGCCAACGCGACTGCGCGCGCCGACGTGTCGGTGGAGGCCGGAAGGCTGTCGGAGGTCAAGGTCGTCCATCCCGCCGCGGAGGTGAGCTTCAAGCTGGTCACCCGAGGCGGGGGCGATGCGATCGCGGACACGCAGTGGAGCGTGGCGAAGCGCCAGGGCGAGGTGGTCAAGGAGAGCAGCGGCGCGCTTCCCACACATATCCTGGCGCCGGGGACATACACGGTGAGCGCCAAGCACGCCGGCCGCCTCTACCGGCGCGATTTCACTGTGAAGGCGGGCGACAGCCGGCTGGTCGAGGTGGTGATGCCCTGACGGAAGCGACTCCCTCACCACAGCCGCGCCGTGGTTCCCGTCCCCCTTGCGGGGCCGCAAGGGGGAGGGTATCAGCGGAACGAGGGGGCGTAGTGCAGACCGCCGTGAATCGAGAGATTATTGAGGCGACGATCGAGCTTCAGGGGCGATCTCTGCCCGAGGTGGCGCTCGAACAGCTCGCCGTAATTGCCGACCTGCCTGACCACCCGCTGCGTCCAATCGGCCTCTGAGCCCCAGGCGCTTGCCGAGGTCCATGTCGATGCCGAGGAAACGGCGCACGGCAGCGTTGGTCGAGACCTTCGCGAGGTCGACGCTGGCAGAGGTGATGCCGAGCTCCTCGGCGGCGATCAGCGCATAGAGCGTCCAGCGCACGACGCTGAACCACTCGTCGTCTCCCTCGCGCACGGCAGGCCCGACCGGAAGCTTGGCAACCAGCTCCGGCAATATCAGATGCTCGCTCGACGTCGCCGAAACCCCTGTCGCGCGCTTGCCAGCTCCGGCAGATCGGCGGAGAGGACCTGGCAGGCCTTGTTGTTGGGGTCGGCATAGGCCGCGACGGCCTCCTTCCACTCGTCGAACTTGACCAGCTCGAAAGGCATGCCGAGGCCGGTGAAATACTGGGCGATGCCGAAGCCCGCGCCCGTCTCCTTGGTCACGCAGATGCGCGCCCCCGAAAGCTCCAGCGCGCTCGTGATGTTCTGCCGACCGGCGCACCATGAGGCCCTGCTCCTCGTGGACGAGGATGCCGGCGATGCGGATGCCTTGCGCGGCGTCCTTGCCGGGCGCCGCGTCCGGGTAGCCGGGCCAGTACATCGACCTCCCCCGCGCGCAGGGCAGGCATCTGCTCGCTCGGCCGTCAGCGAGCGGAACTTGACGGCGTCCTTGCTGCCCATCACGCCGGCCGCGAGCGCCCGGCAGAAGTCGACGCCGATGCCCGACCAGACGCCCTGTGGCGTGGCGGTCGAGTAGCCCGCAGGGCCGTCGCCGACCCCGCAGACGATATGGCCACGCTCACGGATCGCCGTCAGGGTGTCGGCGGCGGCAGCCCGAGATGTGAGGCTGCCCCGACGAGAAACACTGCCAGCGCCGGCACGGCACACACCGCCCGGCGCACTCCCCTGGTCATTCCCGGCCCTTGCCTCGATGATGGATAGAGTCTGCCCGCACGGTCCCAACGGCAGCTCCATCGCGGTCGCTAGAATTGGACGTATGCCGCTGGGGGTCAAGACTTGACCTTCGACGGCGTTTGGGACAGACGCGGCCCGCAAACGAGAGGATGTTTCGATGACCGGTTCCGACGAAAG
This sequence comes from uncultured Alphaproteobacteria bacterium, assembly GCA_963758625.1. GTDB lineage: Bacteria > Pseudomonadota > Alphaproteobacteria > Rhizobiales > Hyphomicrobiaceae > AWTP1-13. Next base: position 11,290 of record CAVWWJ010000023.1, read on the forward strand.
CCGGCGAGGCGCGCGCCGCCCCGCCACCGGACGTAGTGCATGCAGGGCGAGATCCCTTTGCTCATCATGGTTTTGTCAATCCGCCCGTGTATCGCGGCTCGACCGTGCTGTTCAAGACGCTGGAGAGCTTCGAGAAGCGCCAGCAGCGCTACACCTACGGGCGGCGCGGCACGCCCACCTCGGAGGCCCTCGAGACGGCCATCGCCGGGCTCGAAGGCGGTGCGCGCACTTGGCTCGCACCCTCCGGCGCCGCAGCGATCGCAACCGCGCTCCTGACCTTCACCAAGGCGGGCGACCACATTCTCGTGGCGGACACCGTGTATCAGCCGACGCGCAGGATGTGCGAGGGGCCGCTCAAGCGCTTCGGCGTCGAGACGACCTACTACGACCCGACGCTCGGCGTCCGGCATCGCGCGGCTCATGCGGCCCAACACCACGCTCGTCTACGCCGAGAGCCCGGGCTCGCTGACCTTCGAGGTGCAGGACATCCCGGCCATCGCGGCAGCCGCGCACGCCGGCGGGCGCCCTGGTGGCGATCGACAACACCTGGGCGAGCCCGCTCTACTTCAAGCCGTTCGCGCACGGCGCCGACATCTCGATCCAGGCCGGCACCAAGTACATCGTCGGCCATGCCGACGCGATGCTGGGCGCCATCACCGTCACCGAGCCGCTGGCGCAGACGCTCGCCGCCGAGGCCGGCGGGCTCGGCATCTGCGCCGGCACCGAGGAGATGTTCCTCGGGCTGCGCGGCTTGCGTACGATCGACGTGCGGCTGGAGCGGCATTGGCGCTCCGGCCTCGAGATCGCGCGCTGGCTGGAGCAGCGGCCGGAGGTTCAGCGCGTCATCCACCCGGCGCTGCCGAGCCACCCGCAGCACGGGTTGTGGGCCCGCGATTTCCTGGGCGCCTCGCGGGCTCTTCTCGATCGTGCTCGAGCCGTGCCCGAAGCCGGCACTTGCGGCGATGATCGAGGGGCTCGAGCTGTTCGGCATCGGCGCCTCCTGGGGCGGCTACGAGAGCCTCGTGCTGCCCTTCGATGCGGCCAAGACGCGCTCGGCGACGGCCTGGCAGCCGGAGGGGCCGACCGTGCGCCTCCACATCGGGCTCGAGGACGTGGCCGACCTGAAGGAGGACCTGGAGGCCGGATTTCGCGCGTCTCGCCGCGGCCGGCCCGGTGCCCGACGATACGCCGTCTCGCGAGGCGCGCCCACGCTCGCCGGGAGGGGCGCGTCAACCTGGGTGATCGCCCAGTCGGCGCGGGGCGTGGCGCGGCGTAGTGTGGCCGCGGTCGCAAGGTCTCGCCTGCCCGGGCCCGTCCGCTTCGGATGGATAGGCCCGGGCAGGATGGCAGTCGGGGCCTTGCGGCCAATTCTCCATCGCTACAGCGGGAACTTGGCAAGCATTATCGCAAACAGCGAATAGAGAAAGAGGCAGGGGAGAAAGACGACTGCGTAGAGCAAGTAGAGAATACGATCGCGGCCTCTATTGCGGGCTATGAGCGCGACATGCCAAAGCACGGCAGCTGCGAACGCCCCATAGAACGGCAGGATACGCCACAAATCCGGATAGCACGCACTGGGACCACACGTGGCGCGCAATATCAGGACCCAGATGAAAACGGCCGGCAGAAGCCGGGCGGGCCGGTCTGAAATAGTCCGGCCAGACCCCTTTCGGCCGTTGCAACCCATCCAGCGATCCCCGCGATGCCGACGATGCTCGCGAAGATCGCCAGAGGGGCGAGGTCCTCATCCCAAACTCCGCCAGCAAGGAGGATCAAGATCGCAAGCGTCGACATGCGCCAGCCTCATTGGCGGGGGCGGCGCGCACCGGCGGCCGGGCGACACCATGGAGGGAGCGTCGGTAGATTCAGACTTGCACAGCGTATTCTGTTCTGGTATTGTTCTTGTGTGGTCGTACAAGTCGAGAGGGGGAGTGAGGGGGATGCGCGGAGCTGCTATCTTCACCCGCATGACCAGGATTGAGGACATCGAGAAGGCTGTCGAGCAGCTGTCGCCCGAGGAGCTGGCCAGGTTCCGGGCGTGGTTCGAGGAATTCGATGCGCGCCGCTTCGATGAGCAGATCGAGCGCGACGCCAGGGCGGGCAAGCTCGACAAGCTAATAGCTGAGGCACGCGCCAACCACCAGGCCGGGCGGCGGGAGGAATTCTGAAGCCCTGCCGGCGGGGGTCTCGTGCGGCACTTCAAGGACCCGAGGTTCCAGCCGCTTTGCGATGCACTGCCCGAACGGGTGCGTATCGCGGCGGACAAGAGCTTCGCGCTGCTCGAGCAGGACCCGAAGCACCCGTCCTTGCATTTCAGGCGCATCAAGGATGACTTGTGGTCGGTGCGCGTTGGACGGGGCTATCGGGCGCTCGCCATCGAGGGCGTGGACGGCTTCCATTGGTTCTGGATCGGCAGCCACGCGGACTATGATCGGTTCGTCGATTGAAGGGGGAGGGGTGATCGCGTCGATCAGATAGCGCGCCACATCACACCGTCTCTCTGACGTTGGACTTATGGCTCGTCAGAGGCTGGCAAACGCCAGGCACGCCGGGATGTCCTCCGGCTCCAGCATGGGGTGCTGGTGCAGGACCTCCTCGTATGTCTCGCCTGCGCTCAGGTAGTCGAGGATGGTCTCGACGGTGATGCGCAGGCGCCTGACAACGCGCTTGCCGTTGCAGATGTCCGGGTCGATGGTGATTCTCTCGAGTTGGCTGCTGATGTGCCACATATAGCATGCCAGCCAGCAGCGCTGGAGCACGCGGCTCAGCCCCCGAGCTTCTGGCGGAACAAGAAGCGCTCGCGCTCCGCCCTGGTGGCGCGGCGGCGCACCGGCGGCGGGCGGCGCTGCTCGGCGCGGACGATGGCGGCGGCGTACGGGCTCACGTGCTGGGCCACCGCGCGGCGCCAGGCCAGAGGGCCCACCATCGTCACGAGACGCTCCAGGTCGCGCTCGCGGATGCCGAGGTCTGCCAGGTGCCGCACGGTGCTCACCAGGTAGTCGAGGTTAGCCCCCGAGAGGCCCTTGCCGCCGCGGATCAGGCGCGCCTGAAGGCCGAGGGGCAGCCGCCCGGCGTAGGCCGGGTGGGCGCGCTCGGCGATGAAGACGAGGGCCATCACCTCCTCGGGCTGGTCCCTGGGCGGATGACGCTCCAGCTCCACCGGCAGAAACGCCTCGCGATAGACGCCGCTCACCTGCTCGCGGGCGCGCAGATAGGCCCTGGTGGCCTCAGCGTCGCGTGCCGCCACGCGATAGGCGATGCCTTCACATACGCCGCCGCGGTCGAGGCCCAGGACCATGCCGAGGCGCTGCGGCGTGCCGCGATGATGCACCGAGTAGATGCAGAAGCACCGGCGCCAGCCCGTGAGACGCGCATGCACCGCCTCCTCGAAAGGGAAGGCGGGGCGCCACATCAGCGAGCCGTAGGCGAACACCCACAGGTCGTGGCCGGGAAACGTCATTAGCCTTTCATCGGCCTGCCTGCCGGCTTCGACCCATGGCGGCCGAAATCGGGCGCGTCGGTATCCTGGCCGGCCTCGATGATGCCGCGCCGCGTCGCGCGCGCCTCCGTGAACAACCGGAACAGGGTTTCGCCCTCGCCGAAGCGGATGGCGCGCTGCAGGGCGGTCAGGTCCTCGCTGAAGCGGCCGAGCATCTCGAGCACGGCCTCCTTGTTGTTGAGGAACACGTCGCGCCACATCACCGGGTCGGAGGCGGCAATACGCGTGAAGTCGCGGAAGCCGCCGGCCGAGAACTTGATGACCTCGGTGTCCGTCACCCGCTCCAGGTGGTGCGCGGTGTTGACGATGTTGTAGGCGATGAGATGCGGCACGTGGCTGGTGATGGCGAGCACCAGGTCGTGGTGCTCTGCGTCCATGATCTCCACCTGGCTGCCGCACGCGCGCCAGAAGGCGGCGAGCTTCTCCACCGCGGCCGGATCGGCGCCTGCGGGCGGCGTCAACACGCACCAGCGCCCATCGAACAGCTCGGCGAAGCCCGAACTCCGGCCCGGAGTGCTCGGTGCCGGCGATGGGATGGCCGGGGATGAAGTGCACGCCCTCGGGCATATGCGGGCCTACGTCGCGCACGACGGCGCCTTTGACCGAGCCCACGTCGCTCACGATGGCGCCGGGCCGCAGCGCCGGCGCCATCTCCCTGGCGAGCGGCCCGTAGGCGCCGACGGGAGTGCACAGGATGACGAGATCGGCCTCGCGCGCCGCCTCGGCCGCGGTGGCGTGCACTGAATCGACGAGCCCCATGCGCCGCGCCGTCTCCCGCGTCGCCGCCGTTCTGGCGTGGCCGGCGATGCTGCGGGCAAGCCCCGCCCGGCGCATGGCGTGGCTGAGCGAGGAGCCGATCAGCCCGAGGCCGATCAGGGCCACGCGCTCGAACATCGGTGGCCGTGGTGCCGTCATGATCGTCCCGTGAGCTCGGCGAGCGCGGCGATCACGGCGCGGTTGTCGCTCTCGGTGCCGATGGTCATGCGCAGGCAACTCGGCAGCCCGTAGGCGGCGACCCGGCGCACGATGATGCCGCGGCTCTTCAAGTGCGCATCGGCGGCGATCGCCTTCTGCTCGGTGGGGAAGTGGATCAGCACGAAATTGCCGATGCTGGGTGTCACCTCGAGGCCCAGCTTGCCGATCTCGGCCGCCACCCACGGCAGCCATTTCTCGTTGTGCGCCACCGCCGTCTCGATGTGGGCCGTGTCCTCGAGCGCCGCCACGCCGGCCGCGATCGCGGGACCGCTGACGTTGAACGGCCCGCGCACGCGGTTCAGCACCTGCGCCACCGCCGCGGGGCAATAGGCCCAGCCGAGCCGCAGGGCGGCGAGCCCGTAGACCTTGGAGAACGTGCGCAGCATCACCGTGTTCTCGGTGGTCGCCACCAGCTCGAAGCCGGCCTCGTAGTCGTTGCGGCGCACGTACTCGCCGTAGGCGGCGTCGAGCACGAGCAGCGTGCTGCTCGGCAGGCCGCGGTGCAGGCGGCGCACCTCGTCGTGCGGCAGATAGGTGCCGGTGGGGTTGTTGGGATTGGCGACGAACACGATCTTCGTGCGCGGCGTCACGCGCTCCAGCATGGCGTCCACGTCGGTGCAGTAGTTGCGCTCCGGCGCGGAGACCGGCCGGCCGCCGTTGGACATGGTGGCGATCTTGTAGATCAGGAAGCCGTGCGCGCTGTGCACCGCCTCGTCGCCCGGCCCGACGTAGGCATGGGCGAGCAGGTTGATGAGCTCGTCGGAGCCGGCGCCGCACACGATGCGCTCGGGGTCCAGTCCATACTTGCGGGCGATCGCCTGGCGCAGCGCCGTGGCCGCCCCGTCGGGGTAGCGGTCGAGCTCCTCGAGCGCCGCCTTGTAGGCGGCGACGGCCTTGGGCGAGGGCCCCAGCGGCGTCTCGTTGGAGGAGAGCTTGATGGGGTTCGCCACGCCCGGCAGCTCGCTCTCGCCCGGAACGTAGGGGCTCAGCTCCATGATGCCCGGCTGCGGCTGGGGGAGGCGTTTGGACATGGTCGTCGTTGGCTCCGGCAGGCGGTCAGACAGGGTCAGACACTGCGCGCACGGGCGTCGTTCTCGAACGGAGACGAGGGGGCGCTGGGTCTGACCCGGATTTCGCCCCCTTCTAAGCAGGTTTGACGCGCCGCGCCACCCTGCCCCGGTCGAGTCCGGGCTGCAGTGTGGCCGCATTGACCGGCCATTGAGGGGCATGCCCGCCATTCGACCTGTCGCGATGATTGCAGTCGTCCTGGCGATGGCCGCTTTGCTGCTCTCCGGCGGTGCCGGGGCCGAGACGCCCGATGCGCCCAAGCCGCCGCGCCCTGTCCCCTTCGAGGAGGCACGTGGCACGCTGCCATGGCCGGTCGTGGGCGGGCTGATCGCCAGCTTCGGCCAGTCGACCGCCGATGGCAGGCGCCCTGGGGGGATCGTGATCGAGACGCCACCGGGCGCCCTGGTGGTGTCGCCCTGCAACGGATTGGTCGTCTACGCCGGCGAGTTCAAGTCCTACGGCGCCTTGATGATCGTCAGCCCCGGCGACGGCTACCACGGTCTGCTGTCCGGCCTGTCGACGATCGACGCCCAGATCGGCCAGCACCTGTCTGCCGGCGAGCCGATCGGCACCATGGCCCGACCTGGGGCAGACGGGCCCTCACCGCAGCTCTTTCTGCAGCTTCTAAAAACACCAGGAGGCGTTCGACCCGGCGCCCTGGCTGCGCAAGCGCTGATCTCGAACGTCGGCCCAGACAATTGAGCTTCAAATATCCCCTATGTTGCGGCTGCATTGCAAAAATTACTGGTTAGTTCCGTCGCAACAGGCTTGATCTTTGGTTAAGCATATACCAGGTATGCACAATCCGACGCGGGATAGGGCGTCGGAGTGATCAGTTATCACTGTCAAGCCACATGTGCAGACGGACTGCGAGATGTGCCAGCAATGGTGCGCCTCCTGCGGATGCCTGGGCTGTCAGGACGCTCAGCGTCACGACGACAGTATAACCGATAATGTTCGGCGTCATGCGCGGCACAGAGTGGTCTCCACGATTGCTCGCAACAAGCAGTGTGGGGCAGAAGCGTAACCGGACGCGCCCGGTGCTTCTGTCCCCTCTCGATTTTCTTATGAGCACCTGGAAACCCGACTCTGATTCCCTAAAGTGGTATCCCCACTTCGATCAACCTCTTCCTCTTGAGGAGATTCTAGCTATAATTGGTGATCCTCGACGTGTGGCCTCCAATGCGTTCTTTCCGTTTATATCCTATGACATCGTATGGCAGCCATTCAGAAAAACGGGTCAGCCGAAGGTCAAGAAGAGCCGTGCAATTCGCTATGCTTCTCGGCGCGACAGCTACATATTCAGCGCTTACAGGCATATTTTATCAGAAAAATACGAAAGGCTCTTAAAGAATAGAGAACTCGAAGATCGCGTTATTGCATACAGAAAAATTCCTAGTGAGGATGGAAGAGGAAAATGCAATATTCATTTTGCGCGAGATGCATTTGATGCAATTGGGCGCATTGGCAATTGCTGCGCTGTGGCGCTGGACATAAGCAAGTTCTTCGAAAGTATAGATCATGAAGCTCTGCGGGAGCGCTGGTGCGCCTTGATTGGACTCCCACGCTTGCCGCCGGACCACTACACAGTCTTTAAGGCAATCACCAAGTACGCGGTTGTCGATCGTAAGGAGGTTTACAAAAGGTTGGCGTACTATGGGCCCAAGAAAAATGGAGTTGAGGGCTTCTTGCTCCCTTTTTATAAGATGCCGAAGCAATTGTGCTCGCCGAAACACTTCAGGTTAAAGATTGCGGGCTCTGCAAAATATTCGCGTCTAATTCAGAAGAATGATCATCCCTTTGGAATTCCACAAGGCGCTCCGATTTCTGATTTATTGGCGAACCTCTATCTTCTGGACTTTGATCATGTGATGCGAAATTACGCCACCAGTCGTGGTGGTGTATATTACCGCTACTCAGACGACATTCTTATCGTTTTGCCAGGAGATGGGCGAGCAGGACAAGGTGCGAGAGCTTTTGCGAAGCATCAAATTGAGAAATTGGGACCCGGACTTAAGATTAAGCCGCAGAAAACACTCAGTGTTAAATTTGTTCGAGACGACGACGCTCAAAACTATGAATGTATGGGTGATCAGAGAAAGAATGGATTAGAATATCTTGGATTTCGGTTCGACGGAAAGAGAATTCTATCTTAGGGATAATACGTTGGCCAACTTCTATAGAAAAAGCAAAGCAGCAGCATATGCCGAGGCGCGCAATCTCGTTGCGCGATATCCAGGAAAAAGTAGGCATGAGATCTTGAACAGATACAACGTCGAGAAGCTTATCGAGAGATTTGGTCGTGTTGAGGAGTTTGACGAGAATTCCAACTATCATGATTGGACATTCTGGACCTATGCTGTGAAGGCTTCAAGGATATTTGGTGTACGCGGCGGACCAATACTGCGGCAACTAAGGAAGCACCGTCAGTTAATAGCAAGGCGTTTTGAATGGGAATTAGAGGAGGCGCTGACGGGTCGTGAGGCGTTGGAGGCGGCGACGTCCGCGGTGTTAGCCCTTGGCCGTAGCTGATCCTGGGTGTCAGCCGCGGTCCAATATTCAGTGGTTGATTGGTGGTTCTGATTGCATGAGGAGGCGTAAGGCGCTCTAACCACGGGCTGCTTATTCCGCCGCTTCAATCTTCGTAAGCTCGGCTTGCGCGCGCTGCCCGGAAGCCACCGGCTCGAGCTTCATCTGCCGCACGGCGCCGAAGCGGCGGACGAGGCCTCGCAGCAGCCGGCGGTAGTCGTAGTAGTTCACCTCCAGACGGTGGCGGTCGGAGGCCACGAAGCCGCCGCCCCGGCCCGCAGCGCGCGCAGCCACCACTCCTCGCATGCGGCGCGCCTGCTCGGGGGCGTGCTGGCCGGCGACGATGAGGTTGGCGATCAGCTGGCCCTGGTAGTCGGCGAGCCGCCACATGCTGCCGTTGGCCTGCACGAGGCCCGCGGCGAACAGCGTCTCGTGCTCGGGATGCACGACGGCCAGATCGAACCGTGGCCGGCCGTCGGACGCGAACACGAGGCCCTCGTCGATGAAGGGGACGACCGGTTGGTAGCCGGTGGCGAACACGATGGTGTCGATCGCCTCCGCCGTGCCGTCCTTGAACAGCACGCCCTCGCCCTCGTAGCCTGCGATCTCCGGCTTCACGACGAGGTCGCCGTGGGCGACGAGGCGCGGGATCTCGTCGGTCATCGTGGGGTGTGCCTGGTCGATGGCGTAGTCGGGGTCGGGCATGCGGTAGCGCGAGGGCGGCCCCTGGACCAGCCACAGCACGCCCTGGAACAGCCAGCGCCGGACGATTCTTGGCAGCGGCACCTCTCGGCGTTGGAGACCACGTCGCCCGTGGGGAAGCCGAGCAGGAACTTGGGCACGAACCAGTAGCCGCGGCGGATGCTCAAGAACACCTGGGAGCCGCTGTGCGCGGCGTCCGAGACGATGTCGGCGGCGGAGTTGCCGCAGCCCACCACCAGCACACGCTTATCGCGCAGCTGCTTCGGGCTCTTGTAGGCGCGCGAGTGCAGGATCTCGCCGGCGAACGTGCCCGGATACGTGGGCATGCGCGGCACGTCGTGGTGGCCGCTCGCCAGCACCACGCCGCGGTAGATGCGCGGGTCCGGCTCGCCGGCGAGGGCGACCTCCCAGCGGCCGTCGGCGCGCGGCGCAACCCTGGTGACGGCGCAACCCAATTCGATGTGGTCGAGGAGCTTGAAGGTGCGCGCGTAGTCCTTGAGGTAGCCCAGCACGCGCGTGTGGCTCGGATACTCGGGATAGTCCTCGTCCAGCATCGGCAGGTCGTCGAAGCCGGTCGAGCTGATGGAGGAGACGAGGTGCGTGGTCTCGTAGACGATGCCGCTGGGGGTGGCGATGTTCCACAAGCCGCCGATGTCCCGCTCGCGCTCCAGGCAGTCGAAGGGGATGCCGCGCTCTGCAAAATTCTTCGCCACCGCGAGCCCGGAGGCCCCGGCGCCGATGATGCAGTACCTTGCCGTGCGATCGATGAGCTGCATCGGGGAGCCCCGGAATTCGCGCCAGCATTATCCGTGTTCACGATGAAACTCCAGCATTGTCAAAAGGGCTGCGGCGCCGCACCCCCAATGGGGTCAGGCCCCTCGCGTTGACCTGTCATCTTCAAAACGACGGGTGGTGGCGAGGGGTCTGACCCCTTCTCCGCCGGGGTGGTTTCCCCTATAAGTGCGGCCAACGACTAACGAAACATCAGGGGTCACGCCCGACGGCCGCGCGCGACGGATCGCGCGCGAACCCGGGCGCTTGTTGCAGGAGTCCCGTCCATGCCCGCCACCTGGAAGCCCGACAGCTGGAGAGGCAAGCCCATCGTCCAGACGCCGACCTACCCGGATCAGGCGGCGCTGGAGGCCGTCGAGCGGGACCTGCGCAACTTCCCGCCGCTGGTTTTCGTCAAGCGAGGTGCGCGACGCTCAAGCGAGCAGCTCGCCGCCGTGGCCGAGGGCCAGAGCTTCCTCCTGCAGGGCGGCGACTGCGCCGAGAGCTTCAAGGAGCACAAGACCGACTACATCCGCGACTACTTCCAGCTGTTCCTGCAGATGGCGCTGATCCTGGTGTTCCACGGCAACCGCCGGGTGGTGAAGGTCGGGCGCGTCGCCGGCCAGTTCGCCAAGCCGCGCTCGTCCGACATCGAGAAGAAGGACGGCGAGGAGCTGCCGTCCTATCGCGGCGACATCATCAACGGGCCGGAGTTCACGGCCGAGGCGCGCATTCCCGATCCGCGCCGCCAGCTGCAGGCCTACCGCCAGTCGGCGGCGACCCTCAACTTCCTGCGCGCGCTGCTCGACGGCGGCTATGCCTCGCTCGCCAACGCGCACCGCTGGGAACTGAAGTTCATGGAGGGCACGCCGATCGAGGCGCGCTACGACGACGCTCGCCAACGAGATCGAGCGCACGGTGGAGGTCAACCGCCTCCTCGGCATCACCGAGGAGAACACCCTGGAGATGCGCACCACCAGCTTCTACACCAGCCACGAGGCCCTGCTGCTCGGCTACGAGGAGGCGCTCACCCGCCGCGACGAGGCGATGGGCTCCGGCGACTGGGTCGCCACCTCGGGGCACCTCCTGTGGATCGGCGACCGCACGCGCCAGCCGGACGGCGCGCACGTGGAGTTCTGCCGCGGCATCGTCAATCCGATCGGCCTGAAGTGCGGGCCGTCGCTGCAGCCGGACGAGCTGCTGCGCCTGATCGACATCCTCAATCCGAGGGACGAGCCGGGCCGGCTCACGCTGATCTGCCGCTTCGGCGCCGACAAGATCGAGAAGCACCTGCCGGCGCTGATCCGCGCCGTCGAGCAGGCAGGGCGCACGGTGGTGTGGTCGTGCGACCCCATGCACGGCAACACCATCACGGCCGCCGGCGGGCTACAAGACGCGGCCGTTCGACCGGATCGTGAGCGAGGTGGAGCAGTTCTTCGCCATCCACCGCGCCGAGGGCACCTATCCGGGCGGCGTCCACATCGAGATGACCGGGCAGAACGTGACCGAGTGCACCGGCGGCGCCACCCGCATCTCGGAGGCCGACCTCGCGCGCCAGTACGACACGGGCTGCGACCCGCGCCTCAATGCGGGGCAGGCGCTGGAGCTGGCATTCCGCCTGGCGGAGCACCTGAAGGAAGGCGTGGCGGCTCGCCGGCGCAGGTGGCAGCCGAGTACGGTGGCGTAGGGCGCGGTAAGGCGATAGCCGCATTGCGCCGATCCGCCCGCGTCTCTTGCGGGCGGCGGTATCGGTGCAATGCGCTGCCGCTTATTGCACCCTACCCTCCAGCTCCTGCGCGAAGAAGCGCTGCGCACGCTCCACAGCGTCCTCGAAGGCGGCGGCGTTGGCCGGCAGGCGCTGGCGCTTGCGGCCGGGATCGTCGAAGCCGTGGCGTGGCGCCCTCGTAGACGCGGATTCGCATGTCGCCGCCGAGCGCGCGGCTCTTCTCGACCAGGGTGCCGCAGCGGCGCGGCGATACCTCCTCGTCGTCGGTGCCATGGAAGATGCGCACTGGCGCATAGGGGCGATAGCCGCCATCGAAGCGGCCTCTGAGGCCGCAGGCCGGGTAGAAGGCGAGCGCGGCACGGAAGCCGGTTGCCGGCGTCGGTCGCGCTGATGCCCGGCGCATCCCGTGCCATGGCGGCGAGCGTGGCACTGCCGCCGTTGGACCAGCCCATGAGGCCGATCCTGTCGGCGTTGTACGTCCCGGCGCGAGCGCAGGTAGGCGAGCGCGCCGTAGGCGTCGAGCGGCCGGATCGTCACCTCGTTGAGCTCGGGCGGGCGTGCCTTCGTAGCTGAAGCGGGGAAAGCCCTGCGGATAGCCGCGCGGCCCGAAGCCGTCGACCAGGATCGCGATGTAGCCGCTCCCGGCCCAGAATTCGCCCCACATCGCGTGGCGCTGCGAGAGGCGTGGACGCATCGAATACGCCGTCTGCTTGCGAGGAGTAGGCGCCGGCCCGGCCGTGCATCATCACCACCGCCGGTACGCGCGCGGCCGGCATCCTGGCCGGCTTGAAGACGTAGCCGACGAGCGTGGTCCGGCCGTCGGCGCTCGCGAAGGTAACGCGCTCGGGCCGATCCGATGCGCCGGCACGGCCGGTCGGGCCCGGGACAGCGGCCGCGGTCGACGGCGACCAGGCGGACAACAGGACAGCTCCAATGCGCACGCAGCGCTCCCGGCAAGTGTGCAAGCGGCGGCCGTTTGAAGGCGCGATCGCGGCAGTGCGCGCTACCGCTCCCGCGAGATCAGCGCCTCCATGCCGGCGACCTTGGCGTCGGGCCGCCACACGTTCTTGAACAGGTGGGGCTGGCTGCCGCCGCCGGGCACGTCGAACTTCACCTCGATGTCGCCGGTGCCGAGGCCGAGGAAGCGCAGCCCGAGAAGCTTGTGCACGATGAGATCGTCGCTGCGCTTGATCACCTGGAAGTTCAGCGGCTTGTAGGTCTCCATCTGGCCGGTCAGCGGCGAGCGCCAGCCGACCTCTCCGGGATTGACGACGCCATAGGTCAGGCGGGCGTGGATGAAGGTGATGTAGAACCAGATCACGAACGAGACGACGAAGACGACGACGTAGTAGGCAAGGTTCATGTGCACCTTGATCAGCGTGAGCTGGTCGAAGACGCGGGTCCATCCGATGGAGAGATGCACGATCAGCCCGACGAGGGCGGCGGCCAGCACCAGGACGACGGCATGCAGGCCGCGCGCTCTGAGGTGCGTGAAGATCAAGGTGGCGAACATGACGACGAGGAAGCCGATGCCGACCCAGGGGCTGGTGGCCACCCACAGCGCCTTGTCGCCGATCTGAATCGCTCTCCGAAGAAGTAGGTGAGGACGATGCACACCAGCGCGGCGAACCAGATCGCCCACCAGTAGACCAGATCCGAGTACTCGTAGATGCGGATGCCTCTGAGCGCCCGTGCCGGAGCAGCAGGCCGTTGCTGGGGCCTTGGCGGCAGTCGTCATCTACGTCCTCCCCGAAAATCGGATGGTCCGCAACGGCTCAGCGAAGGCAGGAGCCCCAATTGCGGCGACGCCGGGGCAGCTGTCAATAGTTCCGCCAGCCCGAAGCTGGAACGGAGCGGGCATCCATGGAGCATGAGGGTCAGGGTGAGGGGCAGCCCCAAGGGAAAGCCCAGCCGAGAGCACCGCTGTCACCGTGTTCGACGCGCGGTCGCCTTCTCGAGGCGCCGTGCTGAGAGGATGAAGCTCGTTGCTGCCCCTCACCCCATCCCTCTCCCCGTCGCCCTCGGGATCCCTGTGGCTCGCGTTCCCGGACGGATGGCCCGAGGGCGGCGGGGAGAGGGAGTTGCCCCTAATTCGTTCCTTCCAGCAAACGCCGGGCGATGACCTGGGCCTGGATCTCCGCCGCGCCCTCGAAGATGTTGAGGATGCGCGCGTCGCACAGCACGCGGCTCACGGGATACTCCAGCGCGAAGCCGTTGCCGCCGTGGATCTGCACGGCGTTGTCGGCGTTGGCCCAGGCGACGCGGGCGGCCAGCAGCTTGGCCATGCCGGCCTCGAGATCGCAGCGCCGGCCGGCATCCTTCTCGCGCGCGGCGAAATAGGTGAGCTGGCGCGCGATCATGGTCTCCACCGCCATCATCACGATCTTGTCGGCGACGCGCGGGAAGGCGTAGATCGGCTTGCCGAACTGAGTGCGCTCCAGGGCGTACTTCAGGGCCAGGTCCATGGCCGACTGCGCCACGCCGATGGCGCGCGCCGCGGTCTGGATGCGCGCCGCCTCGAAGGTGGTCATCAGCTGCTTGAAGCCCTGGCCCTCGACGCCGCCGAGCAGCTGGGCGGCCGGCACCTCGAAGCCGTCGAAGGAGATGTCGTACTCCTTCATGCCGCGGTAGCCGAGCACCTCGATCTCGCTGCCCGACATGCCCTCGGCGGGGAACGGCTCGGCGTCGGTGCCGCGCGGCTTCTCGGCGAGCAGCATGGAGAGGCCCTTGTAGCCGGGCTCTTCCGGGTTGGTGCGCACGAGCAGCGTCATGAGGTCGGCGCGCACGGGATGCGTGATCCAGGTCTTCTGCCCCGTGACCTTGTAGACATCGCCCTCGCGCACCGCCCGCGTCTTGAGCGAGGCGAGGTCGGAGCCGGTGTTGGGCTCGGTGAACACCGCCGTGGGCAGCAGCTCGCCGGAGGCGATCCCGGGCAGGTACTTCTGCCTCTGCTCCTCGGTGCCGGCGCCGAGGATCAGCTCGGCGGCGATCTCGGAGCGGGTGCCGAGCGAGCCGACGCCGATGTAGCCGCGCGAGAGCTCCTCGGAGACCACGCACATCGCCTCCTTGCCGAGCCCGAGCCCGCCGTAGGCCTCGGGCATGGTGAGCGAGAACACGCCGAGCTCGCCGAGCCGGCTGAGGATACCGGCGGGGATGTAGCTGTTGGCGAGATGCCAGCCGTGCGCGTGCGGGACCACCTCCGCGAGGGCGAAACGGCGCATCTGGTGGCGCATCTCGTCGAGCGTCTCGTCGAGGCCGGTGTCGCCGAAGGTGGTGGCCTCCGGCTGCGCGGCGATGAGCTGCGCAAGCTCGTCCCGCGTGGCATCGGCGCAGCCCTCCGCCACCAGGTCGGCCGTGGCGTCCTCGAAGCGGCGCACCTCCTCGCGTGGCACGCCCAGCGCCGCGGGGCGCACCGTCTCGCCCTGGCTCATGGCAATGCCGCCGGCGATCTGCGCCAGGTACTCGCCGAAACTGCAGGCGACGATGAGCCGCTCGGCCGGGCCGAGACGGCCCGCTGCCTCGAGCCGTGCGGCCCAGGCCTGCATCTGCCGCAGCGCCTCCACGTAGGTCGCAAGCCACGCCAGCCCGTGCCCCGCGGCCTGCGCCGCGTCGAGGCCGCCGGCCGCGGCGACCCGCGCGCGCACGGCCACCTTGGCGTGGTGCAGCAGCCGCTCGGCCGCAGCGACGGCCTCCGCCCAGCGGCCGACGAGGGCGTCGCGATCAGGGCCGGCTGAGGCTTGCGCGCTGGTCTGTGACATGAGGCTCTCTCGCATCCGCGTTGCGGGGTCGGCGGGCGACAGCAGCCGACTTGCTGCAACGCACGATATCGCCATTCCCGGCCCTTGCAACGCGTCTTCGAAGGCGGTGCTGACCGTAATGGAGGATGCAAGCCGCGCGCCGGCGCGTGCCGCCGGCTAGGTAGAATTATCCAGGCCCAGATGAACAACTTGAGCGGGAGCCGTGCGTCCGTGTCCGGGGCGATCCGGAGGCATGGCATCGCGGGCTTTCAGAATCTCGCCGTGCCTGGATCGAGGCCCAGATGCAGACGACCCGCCAAAGCGTAGCCCGGCTCCGCCACAAGAGCGTGCCCGACCTTGCAGCGCTCGCCAGCCTGAGCTTTCGCGAGGAGCTGCATGCGATCGAGGCGGCTATCGCCGGGCAGGGCATTGCGATCTGCAGCGACGTGTTGATCGGCCCGGAACTCGCGAACGGCGCGCTTCTGCCCGTCTCGCGCATCACGTTGCCGGGCTACGGCTTCTATGTCGTGCACCGCGCGGGCCATCCGAAGCTCGCATCGGTCAGAGCTTTCGTCTCCTGGGCTCACACGGTCTGAATGCGCGTTGGATTTCCTCCAACCCCGGATGCCTGTGTTGGACCCACGCCATCGCAGGGTGAGTCTACCCGAGGCGGACGCTGCGCCCGTCGGCTCGGCGGGTCGCTCAACTATGTTCGCGTCACAAAAAAGCACGTTGGACTTAAACCGCTACCGCGGTCATCGTACTCGATAGCGACCTGCTCGTCGGGAATTTTTCGCTCTGCATCTTGCGTTCGGCCACCTCTCTCTGCGAGGTCAGCGTCCGTGCACCGATCGGTAAACCTCACTGCGAGACAATTCGAGCTTGCGCAACTCCGCATCGCTCATCTTGGACAACGCCGCGTAGAGAGCCGCATCTGCCCGGGCGGCGGCCCAAGCGTCGAGGGCCGCTACGATGCGGGCGCCGAGGTGGTGCGCCTTCGCGCGCACCCCGCTTGTCCACGAGACGGCCGCACCCGCAGACTCCGGCGCGGCAGCATTCGGATATTGCAGCAATCGTACTGATTGGGTCATGGAGGACTATCCTTGCTCAGCAATTGCGGTTTCGGCTGCTCGCAACTGGGCCGGCGAGGCCGAACGCCTAGTGGTCGGACGGTACGGCATGCGGCCGCTCAGATCCTTGGCGCGGAGGCTGAAATGTTCCCAAACCTCCAAGATCGCCAGCCGCGTCAATGCGATGGCCACTGACCAGGTTCGCTGCGTTGCAGCGAGGCCCCGCGGGCGTGGACGGCAGCGACAAAGCGGCCTAAGGTGATGCTTCAGAATCTTAAATGATCTGAAGCCACCTTATGTCGTTGCGTGCGATGGACGAGGGGGGACTGCGTTTCGGCCGCTTCTGGTTCGACCCCGCGCAGCGCCGGCTGTCGCGCGAGGGGGTTCTCGTCCGCCTCGGCAGCCGGGCGCTGGACATCCTGGCGGTGCTGGTTGCGGCGCGCGGCGAGGTGGTAAGCAAAGACGATCTCATGGCGCGCGTGTGGCCTGGACAGGTGGTCGAGGAGAACAATCTCCAGGTCCAGGTCTCCACGCTGAGGAAGGCGCTCGATGACGGTGCCGGAGGCCAGAGCCATCTCGTCACCGTGCCGGGCCGCGGCTATCGCCTGGTCGGTTTCGTCGACGCCCCGGCCGGCGACCGTGACCGTCCGTCGATCGCGGTCCTGCCCTTCCAGAACTTGAGCAACGACCCGGCGCAGGAGCACTTCGCCGACGGCATCGTGGAGGACATCATAACGGCGCTCGGGCGTCTGCGCTGGCTGATGGTGATCGCGCGCAAGTCGAGCTTCGCCTACAAGGGGCGCACCGTGGATGTGAAGCAGATGGGTCGCGAGCTGGGCGTGCGCTATCTGCTGGAAGGCAGTGTGCGCTGGGCCGGCAAGCGGCTGCGCATCAGCGCACAGCTGGTCGACGCCACGACCGGCGGCCATCACTGGGCCGAACGGTACGACTTCGAGGTGGATGACATCTTCGTTGCCCAGGACGCGATCACACGCAGTGTCGCTGCAGCCATCGAGCCGCACCTCCTGGAGGCGGAAGGCGTTCGCGCCCTTGCGGGTTCCGCCAACGACCTCGGGGCCTGGGAGCTCGTGGCCCGGGCGCAGGCGCAATTCTGGCGGCTGACGCGCTCCGACCACGAAGCGGCTGTGGCGGTTCTAAAGCGGGCCGTGGACAGCTATCCGGACTATGCGCCGGCCCGGAGCCTGCTGGGGTTCTGCCTGGTGTTTGCGGCGCACATGGGTTGGAGCGATCGCGACGAGGGGCTCGGCGCAGGCCATCGACACGCGCTTCGTGCGGTCGCGCTCGATGATCGCGATCCCTGGGCGCACATCGCGCTCGGCTACTGGGCCATGATGGAGCGCCGCACGGAGGAATCGATCGCCGCCTTCCGCGGAGCGCTCAACCTCAACCCGAATTCCGCGGCCGGCCACTGCTATTTGAGCCACATCCTCGCCTTTGCGGGGCGGGACCGGGAGGCCATCGAGCATGCCGAGACCGCTATCAGGCTGAGCCCGCTCGACCCCGAAATGGCGCTGTTCCTCGGACCCATCTCCGTAGCGCACTACGTTGCCGGGCGCTATGCGGAGGCCGTCCGATACGCGTCGGACAGCCTGCGGCTGCGACCCGATTTCCAGGGCATGCAACGTCTCTACTGCGCGAGCCTGGCCCAGGCCGGACGCATCGAGGAGGCGCGCACACTGCTGGCAAGCGTTCGGCGCCAACAGCCGCAGCTGTCGATCGCATGGCTGAGGGCAAGCGTCCCATATCAAACGCCGCAGATCATGGAGCGCTTTCTCGATGGCATGCGCAAGGCGGGACTGGAGGAAGCTCCTGCCGGCAATTGAGCGTTGGCTGCCTCATGCGTCCTCTCCGACGCGGCCTTTTCGCTCTTGCTGGTTCGCTCAGGTCTTGCGGGAGCGGCGCTCCGGGGTGCGGTGCGAGACGATCACCACCTCGGCTTCCTCCACCGCGCCGCCGGGCGGCGAGAGGAGTGGCTCCTCGGCGCTGCTCTCTGGCCACTGCGCGGAGGGCAGCCCAGCCTGCCCCGGTGTCGCTCTGCCCAGCGCCGCGGCGTCACTGGCGAGCGGCTGCGGCGTAGGCTCGCGGATGACGAAGGTGACGCTTGCCTCCTCGGCCTCCGGGATGAGCCTGCCGATGGCCTCCCTGCCTAGCGAGCCGCCGAGCATCTCGGTCCGGCGTTCCTGCGGTGCCGGTTGCGCGGGCTCCGCGGCAGGCGCTGTGGCATTGGCACCCACGACATCGACAGTCGCCTCGGTTGGAGGCGGCTCACCCCGCAGGGCTGCGGCCGCACGGATGTGCTGCAGGACATGTTGCAGATCGACGGCGCATGCATCCGTCCGGGTGACTTGGCGCTGCGCGCCGGTGCGACGCAGCTCCAGGAGCGCCGCCTGCTCGATCCAGTTGCGGCGGCTGATCTCGCGGCCGAGCCCGAGGGCCGCGGCAATGGTGCGCACGTCCTCCGCGCTCCAGGCCGCGATCTGGGCGAAGCGCACGATGCCACGGTCGGCGAGACGCCGCGCGAGGCCGGCACCGAGCCCGCGGATACGTGTCAGATCGTCCGGCACCGACCCCGGACGGCCCACGGCAAGGCGGTCCCTCGTCTTGTCCTCGTCCTCGGTCACGATCCCCTCCCCATCCTCTGCGCGTCCTCCACCCTCCGACAATCCGTCCGGTCCCTTGCTCGACGGCGCCGGGCGCGCTCGCTAATGTCCCGGCGGATTTGCCCAAGCTCGCCAACAACGGCGCGTCGTGCGCGCCAGCACCTGTCCGGAGCCGCCATGATATTCCGCCAGATCGGGAACATCATCGCGGCGATCCGCAACGTCTACGCCGACAGCGGCTTTGCCATGGCGGGGGCGGTCGCCTTCTCGTTCGTGCTGTCCCTGTTTCCGTTCTGCATCTTCCTGGGTGCCATGGCCGGCGTGTTCGGCGGCGAGGAGCGTGCCAGGGAGGGCATCAGGTGGCTGTTCGAGATGCTGCCGGCCCCGGTCGTGGAAGGGTTGGCGCCGGAGGTGATGGCGGTCATGGGTCGCACCCGCTACGACCTCGTGACCTTCGGCGCGCTCATTTCCCTTTTCTTCGCGACCACTGCGATCGAGAGCCTCAGGGCCGCCCTCAACATTGCCTACCGCCAGAAGGAGACGCGCTCCTACCTCTGGTGCCTCCTGGAAAGCTCGGTCTTCGTGGTCGTGAGCGCCGCGGGCATGCTGGTGCTCACGTGGGGCGTCGTGGTCGGGCCGGAGCTCGCGGCGCGCATCAAGCCCGCCTGGCTGCTGTGGCTCGCCGATTCCAGCTGGGTGTCCTTCCTCGTGCGCTACGCGATCGTGGTGGCCGCCCTCGGCCTGCAGCTGCTCGCCTATCATCTCTGGCTGGCGGCGGGGCATCGGCGCCTGGCCGACGTATTGCCCGGCGTGCTGCTCAGCATCGTGCTTTGGCTGCTGGCGGCCAGGCTGTTCGGCTCTTGGCTCACGTTCAGCGACTATTCGCGGTTCTATGCCGGCCTCACCTCGATCATGAGCGCGCTCGTGTTCTTCCAGCTCTCGGCCATCATCATTCTGATCGGCGCCGAGCTCAACCGCGGCATCCTGGAGATCAAGGAGCAAGGCCTCGGGGGCAACGGCCGCTGAGCCGCGTAGCCGGAGGAAGGGACGGCACGCCGGGTTAACCATGCTTCGGGATGCCTGGGCGAGTCCCGCGCTTTCCCCACAATCGGGGATGCCGATGCAATCCAACCTGCGCTATCTGAGCCCTCGGCACGGGGCCAACAACCAAGTGTGCGACGCCGCACCCTTTTGGGCGCGCCTGACCTTCCGGTTCGGGCGCGCCTTCTCCACTCATCGGTCCGTCCCGGTCGTGGGCTCGCTTTCGCAGCGCAGCCCGGACCGAAAACGCATGGGCGAAAGGGGGCAGCGCATGCTCCCCGCGTCTTTCTCCCAAACAAAAACCTTCAACGACAATCTGCGAGGGAAAATATGTCGATAGCTTCGATGACCCTGAAGGCTGTGGCTGTGAAGGCTGTGGCTGCCTTGGCGCTTGTGGGCGTGTCGGCCAGTGCATGGGCTGAGAGCGACCCGAGATCGATGGAGCGGTATGCCGCCGCCATCCGCAAGATCGAGTCGACGAACCGCTACCACGTCACCGCCAACGCAGGACGCGGCCGCACGGCGCTGGGGGCCTACCAGGTCCTGAACATCAACCTGCCCTCGTGGTCGCGTGCGGCCCTCGGGCGCTCGGTCAGCGCGGCGGAGTTCCTGCGCTCACCGCAGATCCAGGATCGCGTCTTCCACCATCGGTTCGGGCAGTACGTGAGGAAGTATGGCGCCCACGGCGCGGCCCGCGCGTGGCTGGGCGGCGAAGGGGCGGCTCGCAGCGGGGGCGGTACCGATCGCTTCGGCAGCACGCCCTCCTCGTACGCTAACAAGTTCTGGCGCGAGACCAGAGGATAATTGCCATGAGCCCCCGGCTACGGCCGGGGGCTCTCTCATTTTACATTCTCAGCCGAACCGCCTGCGGCTTTCCTCGATCGCGTCCTCGAAGGTGCGCAGGCCCGTGGTCGGCGCGCTGACCAGCACCGCCATGTTGCCGGGGCGGTGCTCGTTCTTCCACATGCGCGTGTGCGCCTTGGGGATCTGCGCCCACGGGAAGACCTCCGACATGGCGGGGTCGATGCGGCGCTCGATGACGAGCTTGTTGGCCTGGGCGGCCTGCAGCAGGTTGGCGAAGTGCGAGCCCTGCACGCGCTTCTGGTGCATCCACAGATAGCGCGCGTCCATGGTGAGGTTGTAGCCGGTGGTGCCGGCGCAGATCACCACCATGCCGCCGCGCTTCACCACGAACACCGACACCGGGAAGGTCGCGGCGCCCGGGTGCTCGAACACGAAGTCGACGTTGTTGCCCTTGCCGGTGATCTCCCAGATGGCGGCGCCGAACTTGCGCACCTCCTTGAACCAGGCGTCGTACTCGGGCGTGCCGACCTTGGGCAGCTCGCCCCAGCAGTTGAACTTCTTGCGGTTGATGACGCCGCGCGCGCCCAGCTGCATGACGAAGTCGCGCTTGTCGTCCTCGGAGACCACGCCGATGGCGTTGGCGCCGGTGGTGGCGATCAGCTGCACCGCCATGGAGCCGAGGCCGCCCGAGGCGCCCCAGACCAGCACGTTGTGGCCGGGCCGGATGACGTGCGGGCGGTGGCCGAACAGCATGCGGTAGGCGGTGGCGAGCACCAGCGTGTAGGAGGCGCTCTCCTCCCAGGTCAGGTGCTTCGGCCGCGCCAGCAGCTGGCGGTCCTGCACGCGGCAGAACTGGGCGAACGAGCCGTCCGGCGTCTCGTAGCCCCAGATGCGCTGCGACGGCGAGAACATCGGGTCGCCGCCGTTGCACTCCTCGTCGTCGCCGTCGTCCTGGTTGCAGTGGACGACGACCTCGTCGCCCACCTTCCAGCGCTTCACCTTGGAGCCGACCGCATAGACGATGCCGGCCGCGTCGGAGCCGGCGACGTGATAGGGGTTCTTGTGCACGTCGATCGGCGAGATCGGCGTGCCGAGCGCGGCCCACACGCCGTTGTAGTTGACGCCCGCGGCCATCACGAGGACGAGCACGTCGTGGCTGTCGAGCTCCCAGGTGGGCACCACCTCGACCTGCATGGCCTGGTCGGGCGGCCCGTGCCGCTCCTCGCGGATGGCCCAGGCGTACATCTTGGCGGGCACGTGGCCGAGCGGCGGGATCTCGCCGATCTCGTAGAGGTCCTTGCGCGGCGCTGCTCGCCACGACGCCGGCGCGGCAGCGGCGCGCCGCTGCCGCAGCCTTCATGGGCACGACGTCGCCGGTCGGCTCTGCCTTGACTTGAGGCATGTCTGCTCATCCCGCCATGGTGGCCTGCCCGTCCAGCGGGCATAGCGTCCGACAGTTTTTGGCGCTGCACAAGAGAATTTTTGCAGTGCAGCGTAAAGGGGCCAGACCCTCGCGCTGAGCCTCGTTCAATATGCGCCGTTGCAGGCGAGGGGTCTGACCCGGTTCCCGCAATCTGTTGCGCTGCGTAGCCGCCTCGGCTACCTTGGAGCCATCTCGCGCATGCGAACAAGGAGCGACGACAATGACCGCCGCCGCCGCCAAGGGGTCAGACCCCTCGCCTCCGACGGCGGTGTTGAACGAGAGGGCCGATGCGAGGGGTCTGACCCCTCCGCGACAGCCCGTGGCTCATCCGCACCTACTCGGGCCATTCGACGGCGGCCAAGTCCAACGCGCTCTACCGCAAGAACCTCGCCAAGGGGCAGACCGGCCTCTCCATCGCCTTCGATCTGCCGACCCAGACCGGCTACGACTCCGACCACGAGCTCGCCCGCGGCGAGGTGGGCAAGGTGGGCGTGCCCGTCTCGCCACCTGGGCGACATGCGCACGCTGCTCGACGGCATCCCGCTCGAGGCGATGAACACGTCGATGACCATCAACGCCACGGCGGCGTGGCTGCTCGCGCTCTACGTGGCGGTGGCCGACGAGCAGGGCGCGGCGCGCGAGAAGCTCACCGGCACCACCCAGAACGACATCATCAAGGAATACCTCTCGCGCGGCACCTACGTGTTCCCGCCCGAGCCGTCGCTGCGGCTGACCAAGGACACCATCGTCTTCAGCTGCAGCGCGCTGCCGAAGTGGAACCCGGTCAACGTGTGCTCCTACCACCTGCAGGAGGCGGGAGCGACGCCGGTGCAGGAGCTGGCCTTCGCGCTGGCCACCGCGCAGGCGATCCTCGATGCCGTGCAGGCCTCGGGCGAGGTTGCGCCGGCGGACTTCGGCGCCGTGGTCGGCCGCATCTCCTTCTTCGTCAACGCCGGCGTGCGCTTCGTCACCGAGATGTGCAAGATGCGCGCGTTCACCGAGCTGTGGGACGAGATCACGGCGCAGCGCTACGGCGTCGCCGACCCGCGGCACCGGCGCTTCCGCTACGGCGTGCAGGTCAACTCGCTGGGCCTCACCGAGCCGCAGCCGGAGAACAACGTCTACCGCATCCTGCTCGAGCATGCTGGCGGTCACCCTGTCGAAGGACGCGCGCGCCCGCGCCGTGCAGCTGCCGGCCTGGAACGAGGCGCTGGGCCTGCCGCGGCCCTGGGACCAGCAGTGGTCGATCCGCATGCAGCAGATCCTCGCCTACGAGACCGACCTGCTGGAGTATCCCGACCTGTTCGAGGGCTCCACGGCGGTGCGCCGCAAGGTCGACGAGCTGAAGGAGGCAGGCGAAGGCGGAGCTCGCCCGCATCGAGGCGATGGGCGGCGTGGTCGCGGCCATCGACTGGATGAAGCGGCGCGCTGGTCGAGAGCAACACCGAGCGGCTGCGCAAGGTGGAGTCGGGCGAGCAGGTGCGTGGTCGGCGTCAACCGCTGGCCGGAGACCGAGCCGTCGCCGCTGGCGGCCGGGGCCGGCGCCATCGAGGCGGTCGACCCGGCGGTGGAGAAGGAGCAGATCGAGCGGCTCGCGGCCTGGCGCGCCGGCCGCGACGCCAAGGCGGTGAGGAGCGGCGCTCGCCGGCCTCGAGGCCGCCGCCAGGGAAGGCCGCAACATCATGGAGCCGTCGATCGCCTGCGCCAAGGCCGGCGTCACCACCGGCGAGTGGGGCGCGGCGCTGCGCGCCGTGTTCGGCGAGTACCGCGCGCCGACGGGCATCGCGCCGCGCCGGGGCCGCCGCCGGCGAGGACGAGCCTCGCGCGAGGTGCGCGCCGAGGTCGACCGGGTCTCGGAGCGCCTCGGCCGCCGCATCAAGCTGCTGGTCGGCAAGCCCGGCCTCGACGGCCACTCCAACGGCGCCGAGCAGATCGCGGTGCGCGCGCGCGACTGCGGCATGGAGGTGGTCTACGAGGGCATCCGCCTCACGCCCGCGCAGATCGTGCGCACCGCCGGCGACGAGGCCGTGCACCTCGTCGGCCTCTCCATCCTCTCCGGCAGCCACGCGCCGCTGGTGGAGGAGGTCATGCAGCGCATGCGCGACGAGCGGCCTCGACGACGTGCCGGTGGTGGTGGGCGGCATCATCCCGCCCGACGACGCCGAGGACCTGAAGCGCCTCGGCGTGGCCGCCGTCTTCACGCCCAAGGACTTCCGGCTCAACGCCATCATGCGCGAGATCGTGGCCGCTGGTGGACGGGCCGGCACACACGGCATAACGCGAGCTGTCATCCCGGCACTTGTTGCCGGGATCCATCGCCCCGCCTACTCCGGCGCTCGCCGGTGGCTCGAATCCCGGGCACAAGGCCGGGATGACGCGAGCTTATGCGACGGGGTTTCTTGCCAATTCAAAGTTATCCAGCGTCCTGGAACAGGCCGCGGCGGCTTCCGCGCCCTTGACGAGGAAGTGCTCGCGGAAGAAGTGCCGGTGCTCCTCGTGCTCGTGAAACCGCTGCGGCGTCAGGACGGCCGAGATGACGGGAACCTCGGTCTCGATCTGCACACGCATGAGGCCGCCGATGACGGCGTCGGCCACGAACTCGTGGCGGTAGATGCCGCCGTCGACCACAAACCCGGCCGCGACGATGGCGGCGTAGCGACCGCTCTGCGCCAGCAGCTTCGTCTGCAGCGGGATTTCGAAGGCCCCCGGCACCTCGAAGAAATCGATCGCCGTTGCCGTTCCGCGCAGCCGTCCGAGCTCGGAAACGAAAGCCGACCGGCACTGATCGACGATGTCCTTGTGCCAGCAGGATTGCACGAACGCGATGCGGCCCGCCCTTGCGGAGGATTGGCGGCTACTCGGGGAAGGAGGGAGGAGGTCTGTTTGACTGAGGTCTGTCTGATCCATGGTTGTCCTCGAAAGTTGACACCAGAATCAGGGCGGCACGGACACGATGCTCACGGACGGCCGCGCGCGGCCGCCGGCGAGGCGAGTGTCCCGTTCTCTTTCATCCGGACTGTGACCGTCGGCCTCGGCTTCGCACCGAGTCTGCTGACCTCGCCGCAGGGTTGCGGCGAGCGCTCGCGGGCTCCTGCGATCTCTCGCAATTACCGCCGGTGGGGACTTCCACCCCGCCCTGAGAACGATGCGTCGCCCCGCTCAGGGCGCCGCAGCTCGAGATTGCCCGCGCCGCGACGCTCCGGTCAAGTTGCTTCTGAGCGGAGCGCGCCGTCTCGTGGCCGCCATGCCCCAGCGCCGTCGGCATCGTCGTTGCACTGGGGTCATGACGCCGGGTCGGCGTCGGCGCGGTCCTGGGCGACGGCGGCGAGCAGCGTCGCCAGGGCTTCGGCCTCGCTCTTGTCCGAGGTGCGCACCTCCACGTCGGCCTTGGCGTAGAGGGCGCTGCGGCTCTCCAGGATCGCCTTGAGGTCGTCCATGGCCTGCGGTCCCTCCGCCATCGGGCGCAGGTCGCCCTGTGCCAGCACGCGGCCCATGTGCTCGTCGGGCTTGGCGCGCAGCCAGACCACGAAGCACGACGACAAGAGGAGGTCGTAGGTGGCAGGCTCGGTGACCAGGCTGCCGCCCGTGGCGATCACGGCGCGGTCGTAGCGCGCAATCACGGTCTCCAGGCATTGCCGCTCGAGGCGGCGGTACAAAGCCTGGCCGTGGGTGGCGAAAATCTCGGACAGCTCCATGCCGCTCGCGCGCTCCACCTCGCGGTCGAGCTCCACGAACGGCACGCCCAGCGCCTGGGCGGCGCGCTGCCCCAGCGTGGTCTTGCCCGCCCCGCGCAGGCCAATGAGCGCCACGCGGCCATTGGCGGAGGCGTCGGCTTTGCCGAAACGCTGCGCCAGCAGCCGCCGCGCCTCGGCCAGCTCGGCCGCCGACAGGCGCTCCAGCTGGTGCACGGCAAGCGTCAGGTCGATGGGCTGCTCGGCCCGGTCGCTGACGAGCTCTGCGACCTCCAGCCCGAGGGCTTCGGCGATCTGGCGCAGCACGAGCAACGAGGCGTTGCCGGCGCCGCGCTCCAGCTCCGCCAGGTAGCGCTCCGACACGCCCGACGCCGCCGACAGCACCTTGCGCGACATGCCCCGGCGCGCCCGGCCGAGGCGCACGCGCTCGCCGACGCGCTTGAGGTAGGCCTCGTCCGCGGGCGCCTCGCCCCGCCGCGTCTCGGAGGTGGATTCGCGAATGCTGGCCATGCCGTCCTTCGCCCCGCCCGGGGCTTCGATGCAACATACTACATCTTCGCCGCCTCCAGGTGCAAAGAGGTGGGCTTCTCTCACGGCAGACTTGCAGTATGATGCAGCAAGGCCCGCGCCCGAGGCCGACAAGCAGGCAACAAGCCCGCCGTCCGGGGGAGGAACCATGGACTACCCGCGCATCTACAATGCCGCGAGCGACATGGTCGATCGCAACGTCGCGGCAGGTCGCGCGGCCAAGGCCGCCTTCATCGATTCGGTGGAGACCTTGTCCTACGGAGAGTTGCAGGCGCGGTCGAACCGCATGGCCAACCTGCTCGGCACCTACGGCATCCCGCGCGAGTCGCGCGTAGCGCTCCTGCTGCTCGACACCGTCGATTTCCCGGTGGCCTTCTGGGGCGCCATCAAGGCCGGCGTCGTGCCGGTGTGCCTCAACACGCTGCTGACCAGCGAGCAGTACGCCTACGTGCTGGGCGACAGCCGCGCCAAGGCCCTCGTCGTCTCGCCGCAGCTGCTCCCCGTGGTGCAGCCGGTCCTCGGCCAGCTGCCGTTCCTGCGCCACGTGTTCGTCGCGGGCGGCGAGCCTCCGGCCTTCGCGCTCTCCTTCCGCGGCGAGTTGGGCTTCCAGCAGGCGGGGTTCCAGGCGGCCGACACCTGCTGCGACGAGACCGCGTTCTGGCTCTATTCGTCGGGCTCGACCGGCATGCCCAAGGGCGTGCGCCACGTGCACACGAGCCCGATGGAGACGGCGCGGCTCACCGGCCAGGCCTGCCTCGGCATACGCGAGGACGATCTCGTCTACTCGGCCGCGAAGCTGTTCTTCGCCTACGGCCTCGGCAACGCCATGTCGTTCCCGCTCTCGGTCGGCGCCACCGCGGTGCTGCGTCCGGAACGCCCCACGCCGGAATCCGTGTTCGCTACTCTGAAGCAGTACCAGCCGACCTTCTTCTTCGGCATCCCGACGCTCTACGCTTCCATGCTGGCCTGGCCACAGGGCACATCGGAGAACGGCTCGTCGCGCCTGCGCGTGTGCGTCTCCGCCGGCGAGGCGCTGCCGGCCGAGGTCGGCAAGGCCTTCCGCGCCCGCTTCGGGGTCGACATCTACGACGGCGTCGGCTCCACCGAGATGCTGCACCAGTACACCTGCAACAACCCCAAAGCCCTCAAGTACGGCACCTCCGGCCGTCCGGTGGAGGGCTACGAGATCCGCCTCATCGACGAGCAGGGCGGCGATGTGGCCGACGGCGAGGTGGGCGAGATGCTGGTGCGCGGCCCCAGCGCCGCCGAGGGCTACTGGAACCAGCGCGCGAAGAGCCGCGCCACCTTCGAGGGCGGCTGGACCCGCTCCGGCGACAAGTACGTGCGCGATGCGGAGGGCTATTACATCTATCAGGGGCGCACGGACGACATGTTCAAGGTGTCGGGCATCTGGGTGTCGCCGTTCGAGGTGGAAAGCGCGCTCATCGGCCATGACGCCGTGCTGGAGGCTGCGGTGGTGCCAAAGGAGGATGCGGACGGCCTGGTGAAGCCCAAGGCGTTCATCGTGCTGAAGCCCGGCAAAAGCGCCGGCAACGGACTGCCCGACGAGCTCAAGGAGCACGTCAAAGCCAGGGCCGGGGTGTGGAAGTACCCGCGCTGGATCGAGTTCGTCGACGGCCTGCCCAAGACCGCCACCGGCAAGATCCAGCGCTTCAAGCTGCGCGAGGGATAGGGGTCAGACCCCTGCGGTCTGACCCCTCGCGCAGCCGGATTCAGGCCGCGGATTTCGTCGTCCGCCGGCCGACCGTGCAGGTCGTGCGCTTCACCGGCGCCAGCTTGAGTCCGAGCGCACGCATCACCTTGGCGATGGTCGCGAACTCCGGGTTGCCCTTGCCGCTGAGCGCCCGATAGAGCGCGGGCCGGCTCATGCCGATCTCCTCGGCGAGCTTCGACATGTTGCGGGCGCGCGCAACAATACCAAGGCACTTGGCAATGAACGCTGGGTCCTCGGTTTCGAACGCCGCAGCGATGAACTCCTCGATCTCCTCTTCGGTATCGAGCCCCTCTGCCGCGTCGAAAGGCGCAACCTTTATGGCCATCAGTCTATTCCTTTAGCTCTTTGGCTATCCGTTTCGCCGTGGCGATGTCACGGCTCTGCCCCTTCTTCTCGCCGCCGCAGATCAGCAGGATGATCGTCCTTTCAGGTTGCGTGAAGTAGACGCGGTAACCAGGGCCATAGTCGATCCTCAACTCGCTAACGCCCCCGCCAACCGGTTTCACGTCACCAAGATTTCCATCCTCCAGCCGTAGGACGCGCGCCCTAATCCGAGCGGCAGCGCGCCGATCCTTCAGCCCGTCTAGCCAATCCTTAAAGATATCGGTGCGGCGGACCATGAACATGGGTACATGTACCCCATAGGGTACATTCGGTCAACGGCGCGATGGTTGACCCTTTGGGCCGGGCGGGCCGTCGAATTCGCCTCTTCAAGCCGAACGAAGCTCGATGATAGGGTAGCGCAAGGGGCTTCCAAAACGCGCCCGACTATGGGGGAGGACTGTCATGCGGTCGATGCGCACGTCGATGCTTCTAGTGGCAGGCGGGCTCCTGCTCGCCGCCACGCTGGCGCAGGCGCAGGACTACCCGACCCGCAGCATCACGCTGGTGGTGCCCTACTCCGCGGGCGGCGGCAACGACGCCATGGCGCGCATCGTCGCCGAGCACATGAGCAGGACGCTCGGTCAGTCGATCGTGATCGAGAACCGCGGCGGCGCCGGCGGCACCATCGCCACCCGCGCCGTGGCCAAAGCCCCGCCGGACGGCTACACCCTGGTCATCGGCGGCACCGGCACGCTCGCCGTCAACCCCACGCTCTACGCCAACGTCGGCTACGAACCGCGCAAGGACTTCGCGCCCGTCGGCCTGATCGCCACCAGCGCGCTCGTGATCCTGGTGCACCCCAAGGTGGAGGCCAAGTCGGTGCAGGAGCTGATCGCGCTCGCCAAGAGCAACCCGGGCAAGCTCAATTACGCCTCTGCCGGTCCCGGCAGCGGCATCCACCTGGCCGCCGAGCTGTTCGCCAGCATGAGCGGCATCAAGCTCGTGCACGTCCCCTACCGGGGCAGCTCGCCGGCGCTCACCGACCTGCTCGGCGGTCACGTCGACATCTACTTCAGCTCGCTGCCGCCGGCCGTGGGCATCACCGCGCAGGGAAAGGTGCGCGCGCTGGCGGTCACGGGCCTCCAGCGTTCGCACGTCTTCCCCGACCTGCCGACCGTCGACGAGGCGGGCCTGCCGGGCTACGAGGCCGTGCTCCATTATGGGATCGCCGCCCCGGCCGGGACGCCGCGTCCCATCATCGACAAGCTCAACGCCTCGCTGCGCCAGGCGCTCGATGCGCCGGAGATCAAGGCCCAGCTGGTCAATACGGGCGCCGAGGCCCAGCCCAGCACGCCGGAGGAGTACGCCGCCGACATCGACCGGGAGGAGACCAAGTGGTCCCGCATCGTCAAGGCGGTCGGCGTGAAGGCGAATTGACGCCGCAACTGTCGCCCGGGCGGGCCCGGGGCGGGGGCCCCGAGCCGGATGGCCCTCCGGCTGCATAGGAAGCAATTCCAGAGGCCTCGCGGCGGTCCGGGCGCCCTAAGTGCCTCCCGTGCGAGATTGCAGCGCTGGGCCCTCCAGGCCATGATTCGTAAGCGTGGCTACAACCCGCTGGCGGAAAGATGTCATGCCGGGAAGGGCGGTGTCATGCCGGGGAGGGCGATAGCCCGAGACCCGGTACAGCCGCGCGTGGCACCTTGCCCGGGCCCGGAGATTGCTCTGACTGGCAATTCCGGGATGACAGAAACCGGTTGTACTATGTTGCATGTCACGGTAGGAAATAGGAACAATAGTGCATCTCACTGGACGAACGGATCGGGAGCGGCGATGGCAGCGCGCATCGATTTCCAGACCGAGCCGGGGCGCTATCGCCACTGGAAGCTGAAGTTCGACGGCGAGGTGGCCGAGCTCATCATGGATGTCGACGAGACCGCGGGCCTCTTCGACGGCTATCAGTTGAAGCTCAACTCCTACGACCTCGGCGTCGACATCGAGCTCGCCGATGCGGTGCAGCGGCTGCGCTTCGAGCATCCCGAGGTGAAGGTCGTCGTCCTCAAGTCCGGCAAGGAGCGCGTGTTCTGCGCCGGCGCCAACATCCGCATGCTGGCGGGGTCCACCCACGCCCACAAGGTCAACTTCTGCAAGTTCACCAACGAGACGCGCAACGCCATGGAGGACGCGAGCGCCAGCTCCGGGCAGAAGTACCTCACCGCCATCCGCGGCACCGCGGCCGGCGGCGGCTACGAGCTGGCACTCGCCACCGACCACATTCTCTTGGCCGACGACGGCAACTCCTCGGTGGCCCTGCCGGAGCTGCCGCTGCTTGCCGTGCTGCCTGGCACCGGCGGCCTCACCCGCGTCACCGACAAGCGCAAGGTGCGCCGCGACCTCGCCGACGCGTTCTGCACCGTCGAGGAGGGCGTGAAGGGCGGCCGCGCCGTGAAGTGGCGCCTCGTCGACGCGGCCGTGCCCAACTCCAGGTTCGATGCCGCCGTCGGAGAGGCCGCGAAGAAGCTCGCCGCCCAGTCGGACCGGCCTGGCGCCGCGGAGGGCATCGCGCTCATGCCAATCGAGCGCAACATCGAGGCGGATGCCGTCACCTATTCCAGCGTCAGGGTGGACATCGACCGCGGCAAGCGGCGCGCCACCATTTCGATCCAGGGGCCGGGCGAGCCGCCGCCGGCCTCCGCCGACGCAATGCAAGCGCAGGGCGCGCAGTTCTGGCCGCTGCGGCTCGCGCGCGAATTGGACGACGCCATCCTGCATCTGCGGCTCAACGAGGGCGAGATCGGCGTACTGATCTTCAATTTGCAGGGCGAGCCCGCGCAGGTGCTGGCGTTCGATCGGTTCCTGGAGGCCAATCGGAGCCACTGGCTGGCACGCGAAGTCCTGCACTATTGGAAGCGCGTGCTGAAACGCATCGACGTGACCTCTCGCTCGTTGGTCGCCCTTGTGGAGCCAGGCAGCTGCTTTGCCGGCACGCTGGCTGAAATCGTGTTCGCCTGCGATCGCTCGTTCATGCTGATCGGTTCGCGCAAGGGGGACAACCGCCTGCCTGCCATCCTACTCCTGTCCGGCCTTAACTTCGGCGCCTATCCGATGAGCAACGGTCTGACCAGGTTGGAGACGCGCTTTCTCGGCGACCCGGTGAACGTCAATCGCGTCAGGGCGGAAGCTGGCACGTCGATGGAAGCCGCGGTGTGTGAAGAATTCGGCCTCGTCACCTCCGTTCTCGACGAGATCGACTGGGACGACGAGGTGCGCATCTTCCTGGAGGAGCGCGCCTCCTTCTCCGCCGACGGGCTCACCGGCATGGAGGCGAACCTGCGCTTCGCCGGCCCCGAGACCATGGAGACCAAGATCTTCGGCCGGCTGACGGCCTGGCAGAACTGGATCTTCCAGCGCCCCAATGCCGCCGGCGCGGAAGGGGCCTTGAAGCGCTACGGCACGGGGGTGAAGGCGAATTTCAACCCGGAGCGGGTTTAAGCGAATAGCGAATAGTGAGTAGCGAATAGGGACGCGATGGCATGCAGTGAGATCGACCAGGCTCCAAACTCTGCCCCTATTCGCTATTCACTACTCACTATTCGCTCTAGTTCGAGGAAAGCGAGATGCCGGAAACCACCTACGTCGACTACTCGACCAAGATTCCCAACAACGTCGGGCTGATGGACGATGAGCGCGTGCTCAAGGCGCTGGAGCAGTGGCACCCGGGCTACCTCGACTGGTGGAAGAGCATGGGGCCGGTGGGCTTCCAGACCTCCGATGTCTACCTGCGCACCGCCATCAGCATCGACCCCAAGGGCTGGGCCAAGTTCGACTACGTCAAGATGCCCGAGTACCGCTGGGGCATCCTCTTGGCGCCGCGCGCGCGAGGACCGCAAGGTCAACTTCGGCACCCACAAGGGCGAGCCGGCGTGGCAGGAGGTGCCCGGCGAGTACCGCGCCATGCTGCGCCGCCTGATCGTGATCCAGGGCGACACCGAGCCCGCCAGCGTCGAGCAGCAGCGCTTCCTCGGCAAGACCGCGCCCTCCCTCTATGACATGCGCAACCTGTTCCAGGTCAACGTCGAGGAAGGCCGGCACCTGTGGGCCATGGTCTATCTGCTGCAGAAGTACTTCGGCAAGGACGGCCGCGAGGAGGCCGAGGGGCTGCTCAAGCGCCGCTCCGGCGACCCCGACAAGCCGCGCATGCTGGGCGCGTTCAATGAGCAGACGCCCGACTGGCTCTCGTTCTTCATGTTCACCTACTTCACCGACCGCGACGGCAAGATGCAGCTCGAAAGCCTGGCGCAGTCGGGCTTCGATCCGCTGTCGCGCACCTGCCGCTTCATGCTGACCGAGGAGGCGCACCACATGTTCGTGGGCGAGACCGGGGTCGGGCGCATCGTGGAGCGCACCTGTGAGGCCATGAAGGAGGCCGGCATCGAGGATGCGAACGACATCGCCGCCGTGCGCAAGCTGGGCGTGATCGACCTGCCGACGATGCAGAAGAAGGCCAACCTGCACTTCACGTTGTCGCTCGACCTGTTCGGCTCCGAGGTCTCCACCAATGCCGCCAACTACTACAACTGCGGTCTCAAGGGCCGCTATCAGGAGCACCGCCTGGAGGACGATCATCAGCTGACCGGCGCCGTCTATCCGGTGAGCAAGCTCGTCGACGGCAAGGTCAAGATGGTGGACGAGCCGGCGCTGACGGCCATCAACATGCGCCTGCGCGACGACTACGTGGAGGACTGCGACAGGGGCGTTCAGCGCTGGAACAAGGCGATCGAGAAGGCAGGGCTCGCCTTCCGCTTCAAGCTGCCGCACGTCGCCTTCCACCGCCATATCGGCGAGTTCCAGAACATCAAGGCCACGCCGGACGGCGAAGTCCTGAGCGACGCCGAATGGGCCCGGCAGAAGGACCGGTGGCTGCCCTCCAAGGCCGACGGCGACTTCATCGAGAGCCTGATGCAGCCGTGCTGGGAGCGCGGCAAGTTCGCCTCCTGGATCGGGGCGCCCAAGATCGGCATCGACAACAAGCCCGGGGACTTCGAATACGTGAAGATCCATCAGGCGTGAGCACATGAGGGGCGGTGATGTGCGGTCGCATCGCCATTGTCCGGGTTTCCCAGGCGGAGCGCGAGTTGCTTTCGCGCTACCTCGAGCTCTACTGCTACGACATGTCGGAGTTCACCGGGTTGCGGCCGGCAGACGGCGGCTTCTCCTATCCGTACCGCGATGCCTACTTTCGCGGGGACGAACGTCGAGAGGCGTTCTGGGCGAAGGACGAGGAGGGGATTGTGGGGTTTGCACTGGTGCTGCTCGACCCCGACGACGGCCGGCTCGAGGTCGCGGAGTTCTTCATCCTCGCCGCATGCCGCAGACGGGGGATCGGCAGGGCCTTCGCCCACCAGCTGCTCGCGCGGTCGCCGGGGCCGTGGAAGCTGCACCAACTCGCCAACAACGCCCGCGCCATCGCATTCTGGCACCGCGTGCTGCAGGCGTTTGCGCCCTACGAGGAGGGGCCACTCGCCTATCCCGACGGTGTGCCGCGGATCGAGCAGCGCTTCGTCGTATTCTAGCAGAAAGCGATCCGGTATATGGGGTTTCGGGTGAAAATTTGGGGAGGATGGCAAGTCGCCGCCCGAACGACAGCCATCAGTAGGGAGGGTCAAATGAGAAGGGAGAATCAAATGAGAAGAAAGCTGATTGCGGCCGGCGCGATCCTCGCGCTCGGGGCCGCGCCTGTCGCAGCCCAAGGCAAGTCCGTCAAGATCGGCTTCGTCAGCACGTTCAGCGGGCCGACGGCGGTGATCGGCAACGACATGCGCAACTCCTTCGAGCTGGCGCTCGACCACCTCGGGCGCAAGATGGGCGGCCTGCCGGTCGAGGTGATCTACGAGGACGACGGGCAGAAGCCCGAGGTCGGCCGGCAGAAGAGCGAGAAGCTCGTGCAGTCCGACAAGGTCGACTTCGTCGTCGGCTACATCTGGTCCAACGTGCTGCTCGCCTCGCTGAAGCCGGTGCTCGACTCGGACACCTTCCTGATCAGCGCCAACGCCGGTCCATCGCAGATCGCCGGTGAGCTGTGCTCGCCGAACTTCTTCTCGACGTCGTGGCAGAACGACCAGACGCCGCAGGCGATGGGCGAGTACATCAACCAGAAGGGCGTCAAGACGCTCTATATGATCGGCCCCAACTACGCCGCCGGCAAGGACATGCTGAATGGCGTGCGTGCCACCTTCAAAGGCAACATCATCGGCGAGGACCTCACCAAATGGCCTGACCAGCTCGATTTCTCCGCCGAGCTGACAAAGGTAAGAGCGGCCAAGCCCGACGCAGTCTTCGTGTTCTACCCGGGGCGGCCGGCGTGCAGATCCTCAACCAGTACGCCCAGGCGGGGCTCAAAGGGCAGATTCCGCTCTACACCGTGTACACCATCGACGCCTTGTCGCTGCCTCTGCAGAAGGACCTGGCTCTCGGCGTGCCCGGCACCCAGCACTGGGTGAACGACCTGCCGAACGATGCCAATAAGAAGTACGTCGCCGACTTCAGGGCCAAGCACAAAGCGTACCCATCGTTCTACGGCGCGCAGTCCTACGACGCCGCCAACTTCATCAACAGCGCGGTGGTGGCGGTGAAGGGCGACCTCACGAAGAAGGACGCCATGCGTGCCGAGATGCGCAAGGTCAACTACGCGTCCGTGCGCGGGCCCTACAAGCTCGGCAACAACCACTTCCCGATCCAGAGCTTCTACCTGCAGGACGTGGTGAAGGACGCCGAGGGCAACTTGACGCTCAAGACGGTGGCCACCATCGTCAAGGACAGCCAGGACAAGCACCACCAGAAGTGCCCGATGAAGTGGTGAGCTCGACTCGACCCGTCATCCCGGCCGGAGCGATGCGAGCCACAGGCGAGCAGCGCTCCGAGCCGGGACCTCGGGAGGTTCGACGCGTTGCGGGAGGTCCCGGATAGGCTGACCCCGGCCTTCGCCGGGGTCGACTTCCGGGATGACGGTGGAAGCCATGCTACTGCTTCTCGAACAGTGCCTGAACGGTCTGCAGCTCGGATTGCTCCTGTTCCTGCTGGCGGCGGGGCTGACGCTCGTGTTCGGCATCATGGACCTGGTCAACCTGGCCCATGGCTCGCTCTACATGATCGGCGCCTACTTCGCCGCCACCTTCACCGGCCTGACGGGAAGCTTCGTCACCGGCGCGGTGCTGGCGCTGGGGGCGACGCTGCTGGTCGGCATGGCCGTCGAAGTGATCGCCATGCGGCGGCTCTACGGCCGCGACCATCTCGATCACGTGCTCGGCACCTTCGGGCTCATCCTCTTCTTCAACGAGCTGGTGCGGCTCATCTGGGGTCCGGCCGGGCTGACCGTGCCCCTGCCGGCCTGGCTCAACACGGCCGTGCCGATCCTGCCGGGAATGCACTATCCCACCTATCGCATCGCCATCATCGCGGTGGCGCTGGCCGTCGCCCTGTTCCTCTACCTGGTGGTGATGCGCACGCGCCTCGGCATGCTGATCCGCGCCGGCGCCTCCAACCGAGAGATGGTCGGCGCGCTCGGCATAAATATCAAGCTGCTCTACACGCTGGTGTTCGGCATCGGCGCGGCGCTCGCCGGCCTCGCCGGCCTGATGCAGGCGCCGATCCTGACGGTCTCCACCGGCATGGGCGAGAACATCCTGATCCTCGCCTTCGTCGTCATCATCATCGGCGGCATCGGCTCCATTCGCGGCGCGTTCGTCGCCTCCCTGTTCGTCGGTCTGGTCGACACCGTCGGGCGCGCCTTCCTGCCCGAGCTGTTCAAGCTGGCGATGAGCCCCGCGGCGGCGTCGGCGGCGGCGCCCGCGGTCTCGTCCATGCTGATCTATCTGTTGATGGCAGTCGTCCTCGTGCTGCGGCCGGAGGGCCTGTTCCCGGCGCCAGGCCGATGACCACGCAACTCAACCTGAACGCCCGCAACATAGCCGCAGCCGCCCTGCTCGCGGCGCTGGCGTTCCTGCCCGTCTATTGCAACCTGACGGGCAACTTCTTCCTCCTGTCGCTGTTCACGCGCATCGTGATCCTGGCGCTGGCGGCCGTCAGCCTGAACCTGATCATGGGCTTCGGCGGCATGGTGAGCTTCGGTCACGCCGCCTACGTCGGCATCGGCGGCTACGCCGTCGGCATCCTCGCCCATGAGGGCGTGACCTCCGGCCTGGTGCAGTGGCCGCTCGCCCTCGTGGTGTCGGCGCTGTTCGCGCTCGTCATCGGCGCGCTCTCGCTGCGCACGCGCGGCGTCTACTTC
Source organism: uncultured Alphaproteobacteria bacterium (assembly GCA_963758625.1). Classification (GTDB taxonomy): domain Bacteria; phylum Pseudomonadota; class Alphaproteobacteria; order Rhizobiales; family Hyphomicrobiaceae; genus AWTP1-13. Next base: position 47,819 of record CAVWWJ010000023.1, read on the forward strand.
ATCATGATAACGCTCGCGTTCGCGCAGATGATCTATTACGTCGGCGTAGGGCTTTCCCGCTACGGCGGCGACGACGGCCTCACCATCTATCGCCGCAGCCAGTTCGGCAGCCTCGTCAATCTGTCGAACAAGACCGTCTTCTACTATCTGTGCCTCGGCCTGCTGCTCGCCACCATCTACGGGGTCTGGCGGCTGGTGAACTCGCGCTTCGGCATGGTGATCCGGGGTGCGCGCTCCAACGAGCGGCGGATGCGTGCGATCGGCTTCCCGACCTTCCGCTACCGGCTCGCCTGCTTCGTCATCGCCGGCACCATCTGCGGCCTTGCCGGCGTGCTGCTCGCCAACCACTCGGAATTCGTCAGCCCGGCAAACATGCACTGGACGCGCTCGGGAGACCTCATCGTCATGGCCGTGCTCGGCGGCATGGGGTCGGTGCTCGGGCCATTGTTCGGAGCGGTTGCGTTCCTGGTGTTCGAAGAGGTGCTGCCGGTCATCATCGGGGGCGTGGGCCGGGCGCTGTTCGGCCCCGCCGCGGCACATGCCGGCGAATATTGGCAGATCGTGCTGGGGCCCTTGCTGCTGCTGGTCGTGCTGTTCGCGCGCGGGGGCATCGACGGCATGCTCGCGAGGCTGCGCCGTGCCTGAGCCGCTGATCGAGATCGACGGCCTCACCAAGCGCTTCGGCGGCGTCGTGGCCTCCGACGCCATCGTGCTGACCGTGCCGCCGGGCGAGCTGCACGCCATCATCGGGCCGAACGGGGCCGGCAAGACCACGCTGATCGGACAGCTGACCGGCGAGATCGCGCCCGACACCGGGCGCATCCGCTTCGCCGGCCGCGACATCACAGCACTGCCCACCTATCAGCGCAGCCAGCTGGGTCTCGCGCGCTCATTCCAGATCACCTCGCTGTTCCTCGATTTCACCGCGCTCGACAACGTCGCCCTGGCCGTGCAGGCGCACGCCGGCCACTCCTTCCGCTTCTGGCGCAACGCGCGGAGCCGAGCCCGGGCTGCGCGAGCCGGCGCGCAAGGCCCTGGCCGAGTCGGACTCGCCGAGCGCGCCGATGTCATCGTCGCCAACATGAGCCACGGCGAGCATCGCCAGCTCGAGATCGCGATGGCGCTGGCCACCGAGCCGCGCATGCTGCTGCTCGACGAGCCGATGGCGGGGATGGGGCCGGAGGAGTCCCAGCGCATGGTCGCCACCCTGCGCGAGCTCAAGCGGGAGCTGACCATCCTGCTCATCGAGCACGACATGGAGGCCGTGTTCGCGCTGGCGGACCGGATCACCGTGCTGGTCTACGGCCGGGTCATCGCCAGCGGCACGCCGGAGGCGATCCGGGCCAATGCCGACGTGCGCCAGGCCTATCTCGGCGAGCAGGAGGCCGTGACCGAGCATGGGTGAGGCGCGGCTGCTCGAGGTGGAGGACATCGAGACTGCCTACGGGCGCAGCACGGTCCTGTTCGGCGTGTCGCTCGCCATCGCGCCCGGCGAGATGGTGACCCTGATGGGTCGCAACGGCATGGGCAAGACCACCACCGTGCGCTCCATCATGGGGCTGACCCCGGCATCCGCCGGCTCCATCCGGCTCGACGGCCGCGAGATCCGCCAGCTGCCCTCCTACCGGGTGGCCAAGCTGGGTGTCGGCCTGGTCCCCGAGGGGCGCCAGGTGTTCCCCAACCTGAGCGCACGCGAGAACCTCGTTGCAACAGCCGCCAACCGCAGCAACGCGGCCGATCCTTGGACCTTCGGCAAGGTGTGCGCCCTGTTTCCGCGGCTGGCCGAGCGCATCGGCAGCATGGCGAGCCTTCTGTCCGGCGGCGAGCAGCAGATGCTGGCGATCGGCCGCGCCTTGATGACCAATCCGCGGCTCCTGATCCTCGATGAGGCCACCGAGGGCCTGGCACCGCTGGTGCGCGAGGAGATCTGGCGCTGCCTCGCGCAGCTGCGCGCCGCCGGTCAGGCGATCCTCGTCATCGACAAGAATGTGGCGGCGCTGACCCGGCTCGCCGACCGCCACTACCTCATCGAGCGCGGCCGCGTGGTGTGGACCGGGACCTCAAAGGAGCTGGCGCGTGCGCCCGACGTGCAGCACCGCTATCTCGGCGTCTAAATCGTCACGCTTGGTTGCGTTGGGCCCTTCGGCTCGCGAGCCAACGCCTCATAGCAGCAGGACCACGCTGGCGAGCAGACCGACCAGAATGAGGACCGCGAGCCGCCTGCGCTGCAGGCGCAGCCAGCTCTTCGCCTTCCTCCAGTCCGGGTTCGCCAGCCAGGCCAGCCCCATGCCCATCAGGACGCCCACGATCCAGGCGCTGTAGGTGGACGGCACCTCCGACAGGCTCGGCTTGCCGGCGAGCAGGCTCCACAGGGCGACCGCAGCCGCTATCAGGGCCAGGAATGCAAATAGGTGGCTCATGCATGCAGAGCCCTCTGCGCGCGAGACCTTCGCCCCAGCCGCGAACGACGGGGCCGCAAGGCTCAGCTTAGGGCGGCCGGCGCCGACGCGAAGCTCCAGCGTAAAGACGGCGTTAACGGCCGTGTGTGCCGCCCTTCGCGCCGTGCGGGATTGGATGATGATCCCGGGCGGCCCAAGCAGCGCTTTCGAGCGGGCCTTTCCATCTCGGGTGTATATAGCGCCCGAGCCGTCAGCGGGCGGTGTGGAACATCGCCAGCACCAGGGCGGCGAGCAGGCCGCCGACAGCCAGGAGGCCGAGGCGGCGGCGCTGCTGGCCCCACCAGCCCTCGATCTTCTTCCAATTGAGGCTGGCGAGCCACGCCAGCACCAGCCCCGTCAGAACGCCCGCGGCCCAAGCGCGGTAGTGGCCCGGGGTCAGCCTGCCGCCGCTCAGCGGACCAACGGCGGGGCCTGCCAGCAGAACCGACAGGGCGACCGCAGCGAAAGCGATCGCCAGAAACCCGAAAAGGCGGTGCATCGAGAGCCTCTGCGCGCCAGACCGCTGCGCGGCCAGAAAGCGGCCTCGAGCAGGATAAGGCGCCGGTGCAAAGGTGGAGTTAATGGCCGGTTGCAGGCGATCTTGCGCGCGCTCTTCGCGCGTGCGGGATTGGTGGTTTGACAGCCTCGGGTTGTGGGCGCAAAGTAACGCTGTTCCTGCCACATGGAGGTCTACGAAAATGCTTCCGCCGGGCAGTCCAGCGCCGTCCTTGCGAGCAGGCCGTACGGCTTGAGGGCGGGACGGCAAGCATCGACAATCCGAAACCTGCAACAGGTTCCGCTGTCTCCCGAGAAGAGGCCGGCGGGGCCGGTAAAACCTGGAAGTTCCGATCAGGAGGGCCATGCACCGGAGAGGTCGCCGTAACGGCACCTCCGATATCGAGTGAGCGTAAAGGCCCAATGATCAGCCGGCTGCCCAGGGCAGCCGCGAGCCCGGCGGACGAGCTATTCCGCCGGGCTCTGCATTTCTACGGTCGCCGCAGATAGAGCTTCTCTCCGCCGAGCGTGCCGTACATGAACGGCTGCTGCTTGTCTCCCGTGGCCTTCATCGGCCGCTGTCCTTGGCCTTCCCCTCCGGCATCGGCGGCTCCCGCGAGGCCTGCCACCTGGCCTCTCTGCCCGCCAAGAAGCTGGTGCCCTCCATGACGTCGCCCTTCACCTGGCCCAAGTAGCGTGTGCCGCCGGAGGTGAAAGTGATTTTGTCGGCTTCGAGCTTGCCGTCGGCAATCGGGACGATGGCACTGCCGGTGGTGAGCTTGCCCGTGAAGAACTGATACGTCTGCTGCAGCGACAGCTCGCTGTTGCCCAGTTGCCAGGTGCCCTCGACCTTCGCCGGCACGATCCACAGATAGGCCTTGCAGTAGCCGGTGCAGTCCCGGCTGGCGAGCGCGGTCAGGTCGGGCTTCCAGTCGCCCATGTCGAAGCTGTTGGAGACCACGCGCGTGCCGGGCTTCATGTCGAGGATGGTGGGGCGCAGCTTCACATTGAGGCTGGGCAGCAGGAACATCGTGACGACGGTGGCCTTCGAGAAATCGGAGGCGAAGATGTCCGCGCTGAGAAACGTCGCCCTGTCGGACACGCCGGCCTTGACCGCGTTGCGCTTGGACAGCTCCACCAGGCTCGGGTTGAACTCGATGCCGAGCGCCGTGGCGCCGAGCTCGGCGGCGGTGATGACCGTGCGGCCGTCGCCGGAGCCCAGATCGACTACGAAGTCCTGCGGCGTGACTTTGGCGATCTCGAGCATCTTGTCGACCAGGCTCTGGGGCGTGGGCACCCAGATCACGTCCTTGCCGCCCTGACCGATCTGCGGCTTGTATTCGGGGCCGGGCTGCGCCCGGGCAGCGGGCGCTGTCAGCCCGAGAAGCAATGCGAAAGCTGCCAACGAAAGAGTAATGAACCTCGACGACTGCATGGTGATCTCCCACTCAGGCTCGCAGTCCGAACGCCGTTCCTGGGCGCGCCTCTCTGCACGATAGGGGTGTGGCGGCGTTATGGCACGAGGTCCGAGGGCAGACCAGCCAGCCGAGGCACCCCTGCAGGGCGGACCGCCGCGCAGGGGCGCCGCTCGATCTTCGCGTCCCGGGCCGCACGGCGGGCCCAGAGGTGTACCGAGTGCCGTCTCAGTCGTCGTCGTCCACGATGCTCTTGATGCACTCGACGATCTGCTCTTCGCCCTCTTCCTGGGAGTCCACCTGCCATTCCACGAGCACGGTCTCGCCCTTCTTGAATACCACCTTGAACGCGGTCTCCGCGCCTGGCGTGGCGACAACGTCTCCGGTCACAAATGCCATGAAAGCCTCCATGCGGACACCGGGCCAAAACCGCCCGACGCGGCAACTTTAGCCCAGATTCGGTGCCGAGGTGACGTCCCCAACCGGCGGCAGGAGCACAGGATGCAGTGGAGAACCTCGACCGGCGGGGGGGCGTTTTGGCAACAATCGCCAGCGGGGCCCACGTGTTGGCATGTGGTCGCTCACAACTGCGGCGGCTGGACGCAAAGCTCGTCGGCAACCGCCAGCAGCCGGGACCAGGTGCCGGAGGGAATCGGGATGCCGGTTCGCTCGCGCTCCTCCCGAACGCTGTCGCCCCGCTCGCCGGGGAGGAAAATGCGCTCCGCGTTGGATGCAACGGGAAGGGTGGAGACAGCGGCACCGAGCCGACCCGCCTCGCGGCGGATTGTCGCCAAATCGCCGAACGCGGAAAGGTCGATGGCGATCGCGATCCCGTTGAGGAACGGACTGTCGAGGCGTCCTCCCGCCTCGAGAGCCCGCGCTACGATCGGATTGCAGATCGCCAGGCTGCACAGGCATTCGATCATGAAGGAGAGGCCCGACCCCTTGGCGCCACCCAAGGGCAGGAGCGTCGCGATCCGCTCAGGGTCGCTCGTTGGCCGACCTTCGGCATCCATACCCCAGTCGTGCGGAACCTGCCGGCCGGCATCGCGGGCTTCCAGCACCTTCCCCATGGCGACCGTCAACGTCGACATGTCGAGAAGGAAAGCCGACCTGTCGGCTGCCGGGAACGCAAGGGCAATCGGATTGGTCGACACGCCGGCAGCGCGGGCGCCGTGATAGGCCATCATCGGCCCGGACGCCGTCATGACCATCCCTGCCATTCCGGCTTCGGCCGCCTGCAAGGCGAAATAGCCGATCGCGCCCGCGTGCGTGATATTGCGGGCCGCGCACCAGCCGACGTGCACCGCGCGGGCGCATGCGATGGCTTCCTGCATGGCCCTCGCCATGGCCACAGGCCCCGGCGCCAGGTCCGCTTCGAGCACGGCGATCGCGCCCGCTTTCCGCTCCAGTCGCATCGCCGGCGATGCGTTGATCGCCTTCTTCTTCAGCAGCTCGAGATAGCGCGGGATGCGCAGCACGCCGTGCGAGTCGACGCCACGTAGGTTCGCCCACACCAGGCAGCCCGCCCATTCCTCCGCCATCTCCCGCGACACACCCGCCGCCTCCAGGATCGCCGCCGCGAAGCCCCGCAGCGTGGGGGCGCCGATGACAACGGATGCAGTATCGACCGGGGGCATCAGCTCGGCTCTCGGGTGGCGGCCGCCCCGACGTTCACGGGAAAGAACTTGTCCAGCCAGCGTTTCGTCATCTCCCGGGCGTAGACGCCGTCGCCCGCGAGCGGAAAGTGCGAAACGCCGGTGATCAAGAACAGCTCGGTCGGCTGGCCCGCCTTCTCGAACAGGCGGATCGACTGCTCCGTCGGAGTGATCGTGTCATCGGCGGTGTGCAGCAGCATGAGCGGACGCGGGGCAATCTGGGCGACAACGTCCTCCGCGCGGAAGTCGTACATGCTCTGCGCAGTATCGACGGGCACCTGGGTCTGGGCCTTCTTGGGCAGGTGCTGGCGCAGGTGCTCCGGGATCGGCACGACATCCCACCGTGAAACCCAGAGCGTTTCCCCCGTCCTCGCCTTGTGCTCCCGGCCCCGCTCGAGCATCCCGGTAAATCTCTCCCACGCCTCGGGGGTCGGATGCTGCCCGCGAAACTTGCGCTCGCCGTGGCCCCACCCGCATGACGAAATGACCGCCGCCACGCGCCGATCGACGCCTGCGGTGTAGATCGACACCGCCGCACCGAAACTGTGCCCGATGACCCCGATCCGGTCGGGATCGATCTCGGGTTGACCCGCGAGCCAGGTGAGCGCGTTGCGCGTGTCCGCGACCTGATCGAGGCAGAGCACGTAGCCGCGCCGCCCGCCGCTATCGCCGCAGCCGCGCATGTCGAAGCGAAGCGCGGCGTAGCCGAGGTCGCACAAAAGGCGCGCTTGCAGCTCAGCGTGCAACTCGTCCTTCGAGCCCATGAAGCCATGCAGCACGAGGAACGCGGCAAGGCGCTGACCGGGCTCTGCGCCGTCGGGGATGTGCAGCACCCCGGCCAGCTCGATGGCATCGAACTCGAAACGAACTCGCCGTTCCATGCAGGTCTCCAAATCTGGCGAGCCTCAGACCGAGCGGGGTGTGCTGCCGAGCGAATAGCGAATAGCGAGTAGCGAATGGTCGAGTGTGCTCTGAGGGACGCGTCTCATTCGATCTCTCCAATCCTCGCTTGCAGGGATCTGATCAAGGCTCGAAGCATAGCGGCCGATCTCATCGGTCAGCCTTCTCAGGAGCGAGCAAACCGACTTGCTCAGCAATAACTACGTGGGTTTCGGAGCTCTTTCAGCGAGCCTTGAAGAGATCCGCAAGTACTGAATGAACGTCTTAGTGCTTTCCCGGCCGTGGCCCTCGGCAATGTTCGCGGCCACTGAGACTGAGGCTCGACAAATCTGAGCCGTCATTCCGTACATTTCTTCCCTCGGGAAGTCGGCTGTCAGCCGGTAGCAAGACACGGTTAGCGCAATGGCCTTCCGCCAGACGCTCAAATCCCGATAGCTCTGGATGCTATGCTCCTCCACGTCTTGCCCTATTCGCTACCCGCTACTCGCTACTCGCTCATCTACCGGCTTGCCGTGTCGCGGAACTCCTGCGGGGCTTGCGGGCCCCACTGCGAACTGAGGCCCTGGCTTCTGGGATGGCGGTGGTACGCGTTGTTGGAGTTGAGGACGTCCAAATCCGTCCAGTGCTCGTGGATGCGCCCCCACGGGTCCTTCCAATAGTCGAAGATCTGGCTGCCCAGGGTATGCCGCCCCAGACCCCAGACATGACGGTCCGGGTGCTTCCGCTTCAGCAGGTCGTGGCCGACGGCGAGATCGTCGATGTCCTGCACCTCGAACGATACATGATTGAGCCCCCAAGTCTGATGCCTGCCGAACATCATGACGTGGTGATCGACATAGCCTTCCCCATCATCGATGCGGTTGAAGCTCGCCAGAAGCGTGTCGGGGTCGTCCTCGGCATGCACATCGTCGGAGCGGACGATGCCGAGATGCCGGTGCGCCCAGGCGACCGAGCCTTCGATGTCCGGCGTGCTGATGACGGCATGGCCGATGCGCTTCACCTGCGACGGCCGCAACGGCACGCGCAAAAGCTCGCCGGCACGTGCGTGCTTGGCATGACCGAAATTCAGGGTGTTCGTCTGCACCGGCAACGCCGGCACGCCTGCGACGCCCCACACCACCTCGACGCCCATGCCGTTGTGCTCCTTGAGGCGAACGCGCTTTCCTCCCCCCGGCTCGTCCAGGCCTTCCACCGGCGAGGCGCCGGCGGCCTCGCGAGACAGCTTGTCGAGGTCCTCCTCGGATCTCGCCCAGAACGCGATGCGCTCGACCTTTGGATCGCCCTTCTCGGTGATATGAATATGGTGCACCGCATCGGTGCCGCGCATGTAGAGCGTCTTGGCCGTGCGCTCCGCCCGTAGCAGCCCGAAATCGAGGAGGAACTGCTCTGCGAGGTCGAATCCGGCGACCTCAGGCGAATCCAGGCGATGTCCTTCACAAGAATGATCGGCTCAGCCATCGTTCGCTCCTGCGCGGCGCCTGCGCATTGCGCCCCATCCTCAATCGCCACGAGGGCCATGCACTCCTGCCCGGCAGCGGCCGATCTGAGGTTAGCGCCATCATCACGGAAGCAGGCGAAAAAGTCACCCACTGCCGAGCCAGCGGTGGTCATGCGCCGCGCGCGCGTATCTGGACTGGCGGTTGCGGACAGCCCCGCCATCCAGCACTCTCTGTCCGCAGAGGTGGGATGGAATACGATGCGCGGCCTTCCTAGCCTGTGAATTGCCGACGTGGACGATACGAAGCGAGGTACTCCCATGTGCGACAGTCGTGACCTGCTTCACTTCGTCGGAAGCATCCCTCTGGACAGCAGCGACGACGTGTTCCGGCGGCTGAGCGGCGAGGTCGGCGCGTTCCTGAGGCGCATCCCCGATGGCGAGACCGGCGAGCGCGCGAGGTGGATCCGCTTCCAGCAGACGATGCTGGAGGGGCATCCCGCCATCGAGGTCGATGCGGCGGAGCCGCCGCTGCCGGTCTGCAGTCGGACGGAACCGTGCTGCGGGAGATCAGGCGTATGCGGCTGAAGCCCGATGTCGACCCGGAGCGGGTCGTGTTCGATACCGGCTACGACCGCGCCGCGCTCGGCTCCTACGAGACATTCCGGCGGCTGCGCGAGGAAGGCACCGTCCCGTCGGGCGTGCGCTTCCAGTTCGCCCTACCGACGCCGATGGCGACGGGCCTCATGTATGTCAGCCCGAACGGCCGCGAGCGCTATTTGCGGTGCTACGAGCGTTCCCTTTTGACGGCCCTCGGCACCATCGTCGCGGGCATCCCGCACGACGAGCTGTCAATCCAGTTCGACGTATGCCAAGAAGTACTGATGTTCGAGAACTATTTCCCGGAGGGCAATGCCGGAGTACAAGGAGGCCAATTCCGGCAATTCGCGCGCCTGGCGGCCGCAGTGCCGAGCGACGTGGAGCTTGGCTTCCATCTCTGCTACGGCTCTCCAGGCGATCAGCCCTTGATAGGCTGCACGATGCCCAAGTGCTCGTCGAGCTGATGAACGGCATCGGCGCCTCCGTGGAGCGGCGTGTGGACTTCATCCACATCCCAGCACCGAAGAACGCGGGCGACGCATTCTTCGCCCCGTTGGCGGATTGGCGCAGCCTCGCTGGGACACACCTCTATCTCGGATTGCTTCAGCACGACGACCGGCTGGTACCGAGGCGCGAATAGCCGCGGCCCGCCGGGTCGTGCAAAATTTCGGTGTTGCTGCCGAATGCGGGTTTGGCCGCACCGATCCGAAGCGGCTGCACGGTCTGCTCGCAGGCCATCGTGCGGCCGCCCAGCTTCTGGCGTCGCTCCAGGCCGCCGGCGCCGGCGATCGGGGCTGACGCCAGGCAGCACCTGTCCCACTCTGCTTGCTGGACCCCGTCGGGGTCGACGGCTTGATGCCCGCATCGGCCACAATCTTGCTCCACCGCTTGATGTCCGATGCGACGCGCGCCTTGAAGCCCTCGGGCGTGCTCGACAGCGGCAGACTGCCGAGCACCTTGAGCTTCTCGACCGTTTGCGGGTCGCTCGCCATGGACACGGTCTCCTCGTTGAGAAGCTTCACAACGTCGGCAGGCAGATTCGGTGGCCCGGCGAGGCCGAAATAGGAGGTCACTTCGTAGCCCGGAATGGTCTCTCCGATGGTCGGCACGTCCGGCAGAGCGAAGAACCGCGCCGGGCCGGTGGTGGCGATGGCGCGCAGCTTGCCAGTCCTTCAGCAGCTCCAGCAGGGACGGCGGCGGCTCGAAGCCCAGCTCGATGTGCTTGCCGAGCAGCATGGTCGGCACGGCCGTGCCTCCCCTGGACGGAAGGTGCTTCAGCTTGATGTCGGCCATCGCGGCGAACAGCTCGGCCGAGAGGTGCTGCCCCGTGCCGACGCCGGACGTTGAATAGATGATCGGATCGGATGCGGATTTTGCGGCCGCGATCAGCTCGGGCACGGTCTTTATGGGGTGCTCGGGATAGGTCACCACGATGAATGGAATCTGCGTGACCAGGCCGATGAAGGTGAAGTCGTCGAGCGGATGGTAGTTCATCTGCTCCTGCATGGCTGCGGAGGCGGCATGCCCGCCGGGCAGCATGAGCAGGGTATAGCCGTCGGCTGGAGCCCTGGCGACGAAGCCGGCCGCAACCCTCCCGCCTGCTCCCGGCTTCGGCTCCACCACGACCGACTGCCCGAGCCGGGCCGACAAGCGCTCGGCCACGGCGCGCGCGGTCAGGTCGCCGTTGCCGCCGGCACCAAAGCCATGCAGCAGCGTGATCGGACGTTCCGGCCAGGCCGCCGCCGCACTGGACGGGAGCATAGCGGCCACCCACACGGCGCCAATGAGCGCGCACATCGTTCGAATCAAGGCCATGCGGTCGATCCTCCCCCTTGGCATCTCACAGCGCCGGCACCGTGCCCCGCCCAATGCTCCCCATACTTTTCTTCGGAAGTAAAGCGTTGTCGGGATCAACTCCTCCCTGACGAAAGATCTAGGGGTGCATCACGATCTTCCCGAGTGCTGTGCCCCCCTCGATCAGGGCATGTGCCCGGCGAACGTCGCCAAGGTTGAAACGCGCGCCTATGGCAGGACGGATAGCGCCCTTGGCCAGCAGTGCGATCACCGCTCGCATCAGCCGGCGGCGCCCTTCCGGGTCATGGTCGTACGAGTGGAAGGAGAAGCACCTGACAGCCGGGCTCTTGCCGACATGCGCGCGCATCTCGCTCAGCAAATCCTTGTCGGGCATTCCCGAAAGGGCGTTGTACGACACGAGCGTTCCCCAGTTGGCGAGCACCGCCAGGAGTTCCGTAAACGCCGGTCCACCGGCGTGGTCGAGAACGAGATCGACGCCCCGGCCGTCGGTCAGCGCCAGCGTCTCCTGCGGCACCGATTGCTTCTTGTAGTCGATGACGTGGTCCGCGCCCATCGCACGCGCGAACGCGGCTTTCTCGTCGGTGCTGACCGTGCCTATCACGGTCATGCCGGCAACCTTGGCAAGCTGCACCAGGGCGCTGCCGACGCCGCCCGCCGCGCCGATGACGAGAACGCTCCCGGGCACGCGCGGACCACTCGTTTCGTGCAGCAGCGCATAGGCGACCTGATAGTTGGCGAGTGCCGCAGCCTGATCGATGTCGACATTGTCCGGCAGGACATGCACGGCATCGGCAGAAACCGCAACAAACTCCGCGTAGCAGCCGCCGCGCTGGGGCAAATCGCGGGCACTCAGCAACACCCTCTGGCCCACGGCCAGGCCGGAAACGCTCTCGCCCATATCCGCGATGCGCCCCGCAAGCTCATTGCCAGGATTGGCCGGGAGCGGGGGCATCCACATGTAGACGCCCTTGCGAATGAGAACGTCGGGCTGGCCGACGCCGAACGCCTCTGCACGGATCAGGACTTCGTTCGGCCGCGGCACCGGGACCGGAACTTCGCACAGCTCCAGTGCTTCAGGGCCGCCGGGCGTACGCACGAGAACGACTTTCACGCCCTGGCTCCATGGTGCTGAGGCTGCTTTTCCAAGGAGACGCGATTTTCGATATGCTCGCAAGGCGCGCGTACCCGTTGAGCAGATCCGCTCGGATACAAGATGCCTTTGACACCTTGCCGCGCTACCCAGCGAGCCGGCCCCGTCAATGCAACTTCACCGCCGGCTCGGTGCGGCGCGTGATGAGGCGGGCGAGGGTGTCGAGCGCCACCTTGGTGCCCCCGTGCAAGGCGTACTGGTGCATCTTGTAGAGGGACTTGTACATGAGGCCCGCGATCAGCCCCTCGATGAACAGGTTGCCGCCGACGAGCTTGCCCATCAGGTTGCCGATGGTGGTGTACTGCCCGAGCGAGACGAGCGACCCGAAATCGCGGTAGTGCCAGTCCTTGACCGGCATGCCGGCGACGCGCCGTCGCAGCTGCTTTGCGAGGTGGGTCGCCTGCTGGTGCGCTGCCTGGGCGCGCGCGGGCACCGGCGTCTCGTGCCCCGGCCACGGGCAGGCCGCGCAGTCGCCAAACGCGAAGATGGCGTCGTCGCGCGTCGTCTGCAGGGTCTGGCGGACCACCAGCTGGTTGAGCGCGTTGGTCTCGAGCCCGGCGATGTCCTTGAGCAGATCGGGCGCCTTGATCCCGGCCGCCCAGACCACCAGCTCGGCCGAGATGAAGACGCCGTTGGCGAGCTCGACGCCCGTCGCCGCCACCTCGGTGACGCGCGCGCCGGTGTACACGTGCACATTGAGGCCTTCGAGCAGCTTCAGCGCCGCCTCGGCGAGCCGCTCCGGCAGGGCCGGCAGGATGCGCGGCGCTGCCTCGATCAAATGAATACGGATGTCCTTGTCGGGGTCGATGCGGTCGAGGCCGTAGGCAACCAGCTGGCGCGTGGTCTTGTGCAGCTCGGCCGCCAGCTCCGTCCCCGTGGCGCCAGCGCCGATGATCGCCACCTGTAGCTGCTCCGGCCGCAGCGGCTCGACCTGTGAATGGGCCCGGATCAGGGCGTTGACGAGGCGCATATGAAAGCGTTGCGCCTGGTCCGCGGTGTCGAGCGGGATCGCGTGCGCTTTCACTCCGCGTGTGCCGAAGTCGTTGATGGTGCTGCCGATGGCGATGACGAGCGTGTCGTAGGGAAACTCGCGCTCCGGCGTGATCTGGCGCCCCTCCTCGTCCCAGGTCGGCGCCACGCGCACCGTGCGGCGGGAGCGGTCGATGCCGATGAGCCCGCCGAGCCGGAACGTGAAGTGGTGCCAGTGCGCCTGCGCCAGGTAGTCGATCTCGTGCGTGCCGAGATCCATGCTGCCGGCGGCGACCTCGTGCAGCAAAGGCTTCCACAGGTGCGTTGAGCGCTTGTCGATCAGCGTCACGTGCGCCTTGCCGCGGCGGCCCAGCCGGTTGCCGAGCCGGGTGACCAGCTCGAGCCCCCCGGCGCCTCCGCCGACGACGACGATGCGATGCAGTTGCTCGGCCACGCGTCCTCGGCCCGGCTAGCTCGGAAATCGCGCCCGCGAGTGGGGTCTGCGCATAGACCTCGGCCAACGGACATCTCAATCTGATGCTTTCTGACGACAGCATGCCGCCCGGCCCGATCTCTTCGGGGTCCTCCGGCCAATGACCATCGGGCCCGCGCCGCAGCAGCTCGGCGAGGATGCGCGTCGAGTGCACGATGGCGATCTCGCGCACGTCGGGAATCGTGCAGAAGGCCCGGACATTCTCCATATGTCGGCGACATTCTCGGGCGTCAGGATCTCGATCAGGAGCAGGGGGTCCGGCGCGTCGAATCGGTCCCGCTGGAGGGACGCTGCGATAACTCCCAGCACGGGATATCGCAGGTTCAGGCTTGCGCGCACGCGCGGAACGGTCGGCGGCCTGGACAGAGCGCGCAATGGGCCGCCGACAGCGTCGAGGTGGCTTTTGACCAGGTAGATGAGCTCGGCGTGGATCAGACTTCGAGCCGCGCTGCCCGGCGGGATCGCGCGCACCTCACCGTCGATGAGCTGGAACCTGCGCCCGGTGCCGTCGCCCGGCCAGGCGATGAACTCGGCGACGGTCATGCTCGGCGGAGGCTCGCGCAGCATATTGGCCATGGCGGTCCCTTACCACAGCACACATCCAGGGCACGGTGAAACGCGCTGGCAAGGTTTGCGCCGCCTTCCGGCTGTGTCATTTCGGCAGGTCCACCCGGCTAGCCCGGGTCGTCGCCCGCGAGATGGGTCCTGGCGTAAACGTCGGAGAGCGGGCAGCTGAACCCGATGCTCTCGAATGTCAGTGCTCCGCCCCCGCCGGTCTTCTCTGTTTGCTCGGACCAGGCTCCATCCGGCCCGCGACGCAGAAGCTCGACCAACACGCGGGTGGAGTGCACGACCGCGATCTCGCGCGCGCTCGGGAGTGTGCGGTAGGACCAGACATTCTCCCAGGTGTCCTTCACATTGCTGGGAGAAAAATCTCGATGAGCAGGACAGGGTCCGGCATGAGCCTGTCACCCGCGGTGTCCGGTGTCCCGGTCACTCCTAGGTCCGGCACGCGCACATTGGTCTTGTTGCCCTCCTGCACGGCGACCCCCGGGTCGGTTATGACATCCCAGGTGCTGCCTGAGGCCGTAAGCGCATTGCCGATCAATCTGGCAAGCGTCGACTGGAGCCTGCCATGGGTCGGGCTGCCGGGCGACATGACGCGCACCTCCCCGTCGATCAGCTGGCATTTGCGGCCTGTCCCGTCCCCCGGCCAGTCGAGGAACTCGGCGACAGACATGCTCGGCGGGGGCTTGCGTAGGGTATTGGGCATGGCCCGACTCCTACCACAGCACACGCAGCATGGCACGGCGAAACATGCCGGCAAGGTTGCTCCCGCACCTGCCGGCGCGGCTCACCGCGGCAGGAAGAAGGCCGGGAAATCGCCCAGGATTCGGGTCGCGAGCCGCCTCTTGCTGGTGAGCACGGTGTTGCCGCGCTGAGCGTCGGGCATCGGCAGGGAAAGGGCCACATCGTAGAGCGTGTAGGCGGTGAACAGATCGTAGCGTCGCTTCCCCGATCCGCAGCGGACGAAACGACAGCCGCGCTGCGTTCCCCTCCCCCTTGCGGGGAGGGGCTAGGGGTGGGGGTCGTTCGGGGTTCGCCCCTCCGGCGGACCCCCACCCGGCACGTCGCGCCGAAGGCACGCCTTCGGCGCGACGTGCCACCCCGGAAAAAGTCCGGGGCAGCCTCCCCGCAAGGGGGAGGGTTCGCTGCGGCGCGCGCCTCGCCCAACTTCGACCGTCAGCATCTTTGTCGGTTCGGTTGACGGGTGGAAGGAGGTATTCGACGGTCAGGTGTCACTCTCGCAAAGGCTCAGCGAGCCGATCCCCCAGCGAGTCAGGCGTTCTGGCCGCGCGCCCTGGCCCCAGCAGTGCCGCCCGCGATCTTGCCGAACACGGCGCCGTTCATGAGCCCGGTGCCGCCCGGATAGTTGAAGTAGAACAGGCCGCCCACCATCTCGCCCGCGGCGTAGAGGCCGGCAATCGGCTCGCCCTCGGCGCTGAGCACGCGCGCGTCGGTGTCGATCTTGACGCCGCCGAAGGTGAAGGTGATGCCGCAGGTGACGGCGTAGGCCTCGAACGGCGGCTTCTCGATGGTGTTGGCCCAGTTCGACTTGGGGATCGCGAGCCCCGTGGTGCGGCGCCCGTCCTTGACGTTGGGGTTGAAGGGCGCGTCGCCGACGGCGGCGTTGTAGGCCTTGATGGTCGCCAGCGCCTTCTCCGCGTTCACGCCCTCGAGCTTGCCCACCAGCTCCTCGATGGTGTCGGCGCGCGCCTTGGTGACGCGCCTGATGCGGTACTCGTCGCGCAAGAGGTGCAGCACCTTGGCATCGAAGATCTGCCAGGCGAACTGGCCGGGCTGGTTCAAAACCACGCGGCCGTACTTGGCGTAGGTGTAGTTGCGGAAGTCCGCCCCCTCGTCAACGAACCGCTCGCCGTCCGCATTGAGCATGATGCTGAACGGGTAGGAGTGCTTCTGGAAATTGTCGCCCACCGCGAGATCGCCGAACTCGGGCGCGTTGCGGTCCCAGCCGACGGCGTGGCAGCCCGACCAGTTGCCGGTGGGCTGCGCGCCGACATCGAGCGCCATGCGGATGCCGTCGCCCGTGTTGAAGCGGGTGCCGCGCACCTTGGCGAGGTCCCAGCCGGGCCCGAGATAGCGGGTGCGCCATTCGGCGTTGGCCTGGAAGCCCCCGGCGGCCAGCACCACGTTCGTGGTGGCGACGCTGGCGGTGCGGCCGTCGTGGCGGATGCGGATGCCCTGGACGCCGTCGTCGTCGGCGACGAGCGAGAGCGCCTTGGCGGCGTAGGCGATGGTGATGCCGTTCTTCCCGGCGGCCGCGGTGAGCGCGGTGACGAGGCCGGGCCCGCCGCCGTAGGACTCCACCGTGAGGCCGCCCCAGAACTTGAACTTGCCGTCCACTTTGAACGCCTGGCGCCCCCAGATCGGTGCGAAGCGCACCCCCTTGGAGCGCATCCAGCGCATGGTGTCGCGGCTGCGCCGGACCAGGAGCTCCAGCAGCTCCGGGTCGGCGCGGTACTCGGTGACGCGGCCCATGTCGTCGAAGAACTGGTCCTCGGTGTAGGTGCCGAAATCGGTAATGGCGAGCTCGTCCTCGGTGAGGTCGGGCATCAGCACCTTCAGGTCCTCGGCGCCGTCGTAGACGCAGCGGAAGGCGCCCGCCGTGAAGCGGCTGTTGCCGCCGTCCTCGCCCTCGGGCGCCCGCTCGAGCACGAGCACGGAGACGCCGTGCTCGGCGGCGGCGAGAGCGGCACACAGCGCGGCGTTGCCCGCGCCCACGATCACGACATCGGCGGCTGCCGGTAGCATGCTTGTTCGAGCTCCCCGGTGGTCCTGCGGAGCGCCAGCATATACCGAGGCCCGGGCTGCCGGTGTCGAGACGGGCCTGCGGCCTGGCACCCATGCAACTGCGCGGGACGGCACCCCGCCATTTCGCCGCGGACAGGTGCGAGACTCCCCGGCGATTCTTCAACGACATGGGAAGGGAGACTTCATGTACGCACGTGTGACGACATTAAGGTGGACCCCGCCAGCGTCGGCGAGCTTGCCGCAAAGTTCAAGGAGATGGCCCCTGCCGCGGAGGCCTTGCCCGGCGTCGTGGACGTCTACGCCGCCTGGCGCGCCGACGGGCAGGGCTCGGTGACCGCAATCTACAACAGCAAGGCCGACGCGGACGCCGCAGGCGCCAAGATCAAGGAGCTGTGGGGCGGCCTGACCAGTCTTCTCAAGAGTGGGCCCAACACGGAGACCTACAATTCCGTGGAGCACATGGTCGGGTAAGAGACGCTCGACCCTCCGGGTCCGACACCATTGCACCCATCCGCGTTGGAGCTACGGTGTCGGAGGCCGGCAACATGTTCATGGCCACGCTGGTGACGGGCGGGCGCCTACCTGGTGCTGGCAGCCCGGATCATGTTGATGATGGCCGTCAGGACACCGCCGCTGAGCCCGCCGGCCAGGAGCTGGCCGACGAAGCCCGCCAGGTCGAAGCCGCCGGCGGCGGTGCGCGCGCCGGCAAGGCTCAGGAGAGCGGTCAGGATCTGGCCGCCGATGCCGCCACCGACCGCGCCTGCGAGCGTGTTGGCGGGCGCGCCGAGTCCACTGTCCCGCGAAAGGTTGCCTGCGACGTTTCCGCCCACGGCGCCGCTCAGCACCTGAATGAGCAGATTGATGATATCCATGGGTTGCCTCCAGAACGGTAGTGGCCCAACGCCCCATTAACGCGCAAAAAGCTCGGCCGGCAGACCACAATCGGCAAATTTGGTTGCCGCGCAGGTGGCGGGCGCTCCGCGCCCGATCGTCCCGCGGGCGGCTGCTGCGGCCTGAGGAGCTCGAAGGTCTTGAAACGTATCGGCCTGGCCCGGCGACGCACAACGCTTCGGGTCGTGCGAAATGAAACGAGGGCAACCGCGTCTGGCGCGGTTGCCCTCGCAAATCTCTCCGGCTGCTCCAATGCAATGAATTGGCAGCCGGAGCCGCGGCTTTCTCGGACTACGAGGGAGGGAAGCCTGAGTGCCGCACTTGGCCTCGCACGGGGGGAGACGAGGCCTACCTCACAGGTAGGGAGCCGTGGCCGGGATTCCAGCCCCCAAAGAGAGGTTTGAGCTGCAAGAAAAAAAGCTCGAGCTACAGGGCGGCGGCGAGCGCCCGCGAAGGCCGTTTCCCCGGCCTCAGGAGGGCGCCGGGGCGGCCTCCGCATCCCCGGTGCACCCGGCCTCGTGGGCGTCCCTGGCCCCGCCAGGGCCTCTATGCGCAATTAGCGCCCGTTCACCATGCGGCCGGTGCATTGCTGGCACAAGCCGATCGCGGGGCCGATCGCGGGGCCTCAGCCGACCTGGTTCCGCAGCGGCTCGCCGCGCCGCAGGCGCTCCAGGTTCTCGAGCAGGATGTCGATGACCCCGTCCTCGTAGCTCTGCGTCTCGCCGGCGGTATGGGGCGTGAGGAGCACGTTGGGCAACGACCAGAGCGGCGAGGCCTCAGGCAGCGGCTCCTCCACGGTTACGTCGAGCGCCGCGGCGGCGATGCGGCCCTCCTGCAACGCGCGCATCAGCTCCGACTCGTCGACGATGCGCCCGCGGGCGACGTTGATGAGGTGCGCCGTGGGCCGCATGGCGTTGAGCGCCGCCGCGCCGATGAGGCGCTCCGTCTCCGGGGTCAGCGGGCAGGTGAGGGCGACGATGTCGGCTTGCCCGAGCATCTCGTGCAGGCGTTCGTTGCCGGCGACGGCGTCGACGCCGGCGGCGCCGGCTGCCGGGTTGCGCCTGGTGGCGATGACGCGCATGCCGAAGGCCTTGGCGAGCTGCGCGAGCCGTGTGCCGATGCGGCCGAGGCCGACGACCAGGAGCGTCTTGCCGGTGAGCTGGTCCTCGCGCACCGCGATCTCGGAGATCATGCCGCGCCAGTGCCGGCCATGCTGGTTGTCGCGCGCCTCGGGCAGACGGCGCCGCAGCGCCAGGATCAGCGCCATGGCGTGCTCGGCCACCGCCTCGGCATTGACGCCCGCGGCGCTGGCGAGCCGGATGCCGGCGGCGCGGAGCACGTCCTTGTCGTACCAGTCGGTGCCCGAGCTGATCGACTGGATGAACCTGAGCTTCCCTGCGCCGCGGGCGAGCTCGTTCTTCCAGAGCATGGACACCACCAGCACATCGGCGAGGGGCAGCTCCCGGGCGAGGCCTTCGGCCGTGCTCACCTGGACGTGGGTGATGCCGGTATTGCGCAGGGCGAAGCGCTCGGCCATGCGATAGGCGGCGTGGGCAAAGCAGATGCGAAGCTCGTTGTCGGGCGGCAGCATGGGCGGGACCTGGCAGGTTGCGGACGTTAGCGGACGAGGTGGTTTCGCCGGCGACGTTAGCGCAATTCGGGCCGTCGTGTCGCCGTGAAGTGACCGAGGTCGGCGGACCTTCAGGAGGCCAGGGACGTGCCGCGATAGAGGTCCGCCAGCGACACGCGGAAGCCCCATTCGGGCAGCTCCAGCACCGCGTCGAGCCCTTTCAGGACGACGGGCTCCCATCCGGCCGCACGTGCCCGCATCTCGACGCGCACCTGGTTCTGCTCGAATAGAAGGAAATAGAGGTTCAGGGGATGCTGGAGATAGCGGCGGCTCTTGGCGGCGATGTCCTTGTCCGTGTTGCTGTCGGAGAGAACCTCCGCGACCAGATAGAACTGGTCGGCATAGAGCGTGTCATCCCCGTCGCCCGAGCTGTCCAGGACGGCCACATCCGCCTCGGGGCGAAAACTGGACACGTCGGGCACCATCAGCCCGACCTCTTGATACGCGTAGAGGTCGGGGCGGACTTTTTCGAAGTGAGCATTAAGCAGGCGTGCCAGGTTCGAGGCAATCCGCTGGTGCCGGCGAGTTGGCGGCGGCATCATCATGGCGACCCCGTCGATCAGCTGCCAGCGCTCTTCCTCCGGCCGCGACTCGATGAACGCGAGATATTCCTCGACCGTGAACTTGCCGTCCGTGCGCACCGGAAAAGGCGTATTCATGGGGTGCGTCCGTCGGCGGGTCGAGGTTGAACACTTCGCCTCGGCGGATCTCGTCGTGGGCTTCGTCGGCCAATCGCTGGAGCAGGCTCGGATCGAGGATCGGCGAACAGCGCATCCCAGCGGGCATCGGCCTCGATGCGCTCGAGGAATCTCGCGCGCGATGGCCTCCTGCTCCGCTTCGGGCAGCTCGCGGATGGCGGCGATCGCCTTGTCGAGCAGCGCGTTCATGACGCCAACATAGGCTTTGAGGCTCGAATTCCAGTGCCGGAACACGCATTCGCGGAGGCGTCGACTCTACTCCGCCGCCTCCCGCGGCGCATACCCCATCTTCATGTTGAGCTTGGCCAGCAGGTCCGCCGCCGCCGCCGGAATGTTGGTGCCCGGCCCGAACACGGCCGGTGGCGCCGGCCTTGAACAGCGCGTCGTAGTCCGACGGCGGGATCACGCCGCCGACCACGATCATGATGTCGGCGCGGCCCTCCTTCTCCAGTGCGGCCACCAGGTCGGGCACCAGGGTGAGGTGGCCCGCGGCCAGGGAGGAGACGCCGACGATGTGCACGTCGTTCTCCACCGCCTGGCGGGCGGCCTCGTCGGGGGTGGCGAACAGCGGGCCCGAGGTCCACGTCGAAGCCGAGGTCGGCGAAGGCCGAGGCGATCACCTTCTGGCCGCGGTCGTGGCCGTCCTGGCCCATCTTGGCGACCAGGATGCGCGGGCGGCGGCCGTCGGCCTTCTCGAAGGCGGCGCACATGCGCCGTACACGCTCGACATCCTGGCTCATGGCGCCGGCCTCCGCGCCGTAGATGCCCGACACGACGCGCACGTCGGCGCGATGGCGGCCCCAGACCTTCTCCATGGCATCGGAGATCTCGCCCACCGTGGCCTTGGCGCGCGCCGCCGCGACCGCCCGCTCGAGCAGGTTGCCCTGGCCCGTGCGCGCCGTCTCGGTCAGCGCGGCCAGCGCCGCGGCGACGGCTGCGGGATCGCGCTCGGCTTTGAGCTTCTCGAGCTTGGCGATCTGGCTCTCGCGCACGCTCCGTTGTCGACCTTCAGCACCTCGATGTCGGCCTCGCCGGCGACGCGGTACTTGTTGACGCCGACGATGGTCTGCGAGCCGGAGTCGATGCGCGCCTGGGTGCGCGCGGAGGCCTCCTCGATGCGCATCTTCGGGATGCCGGCGGCGATCGCGCTCGCCATGCCGCCCAGGCTCTCGACCTCGGCGATATGCGCCTGCGCCTGCGCACCAGCTCGTAGGTGAGGCGCTCCACGTAGTGGCTGCCGCCCCACGGGTCGATGACGCGGGAGGTGCCGGTCTCCTGCTGGATGAAGAGCTGGGTGTTGCGGGCGATGCGGGCGGAGAAGTCGGTCGGCAGTGCGATCGCCTCGTCGAGCGCGTTGGTGTGCAGCGACTGGGTGCCGCCGTGCGTCGCCGCCAGCGCCTCGATGGCCGGTGCGCGTCACGTTGTTGAAGGGGTCCTGCGCGGTCAGGCTCCAGCCGCTGGTCTGGCAATGCGTGCGCAGGGCGAGCGACCTGGCGTCCTCGGGGGCGAACTCTGCCTTGATCAGCTTGGCCCACAGCAGGCGCGCGGCGCGCAGCTTGGCCACCTCCATGAAGAAGTTCATGCCGATGCCGAAGAAGAACGACAGCCGCGGGGCGAACGCATCGATGCCGAGGCCGGCTTTCACGCCGGCGCGCGCGTACTCGACGCCGTCGGCGAGCGTGTAGGCGAGCTCCAGGTCGGCCGTCGCGCCGGCCTCCTGCATGTGGTAGCCGGAGATGGAGATGGAGTTGAACTTGGGCATCCTCTGCGAGGTGTAGGCGAAGATGTCCGAGATGATGCGCATCGAGGGCTCGGGCGGATAGATGTAGGTGTTGCGCACCATGAACTCTTTGAGGATGTCGTTCTGGATGGTGCCGGCCAGCTTCTCGGGCGGCACGCCCTGCTCCTCGCCGGCGACGATGTAGAGCGCCATGATCGGCAGCACCGCGCCGTTCATGGTCATGGACACGGTCATGTCGGCGAGCGGGATGCCGTCGAACAGCGTGCGCATGTCGTAGATCGAATCGATCGCCACGCCGGCCATGCCGACGTCGCCCTTCACGCGCGGGTGGTCGCAATCGTAGCCGCGGTGGGTGGCGAGGTCGAAGGCGACGGAGAGGCCCTTCTGCCCGGCGGCGATGTTGCGCCGGTAGAAGGCGTTGGAATCCTCCGCCGTGGAGAAGCCGGCGTACTGCCGGATGGTCCAGGGCTGGGTGACGTACATGGTCGGGTACGGCCCGCGCAGGTAGGGCGCGATGCCCGGATAGCCGTCGGGGAAATCGAGCCCGGCGGTGTCGGCCGCGGCGTAGACGCGCTTCACGGCGATGCCCTCAGGCGTGAGCCAGGGTCACGGTCGACCCTGCGCCGCGCCGCCTTCGTGGCCTGCTGGCTCGCGGGGCTGACTCCGCAGCTCGATCTTGGTGAAGTCGGGTATTCGGGTCATGTGCCCGTTGCCTTGCCCAAATCGGCCGCCATTCGACCGTTGCTGCCCCCGAATCTAATGAAATGAACGCTGCCAGGCCAGTGGCCGCGATGTGCGCAACGTTAGCCAACAGCTTTGAGCAGCAGGGGGATTTGCATGCAGCGACCGGTCCGCAACGGCGCGTCCAGCAGCGGCGCGCGCCATTGGGCACCGCTGGCGCGCTTCATCGAGGCCGAGGCGCGCATCGGCGCCTGGGCCGAGCGGCGGCGCGCCACGCTGGTCCTCTACGAGTTCACCCGCTTCGGCATCAAGCAGGGCTGGGCCTGCCTGTTCGGCGCGCTGATGCTGGCGCTGCTGATCGGCACGCATCTGTTCTATCCGCAGCGGCGCCTGCGCTCGCCCGCTACGATTTCCTGGTCCTCGCCGCCGTCGCCATCCAGGTCGCCATGCTGGCCTTCAAGCTCGAGACCTGGGAGGAGGCGAAGGTCATCCTCGATCTTCCACGTGGTCGGCACGGCGATGGAGATCTTCAAGACCTCGGTCGGCTCCTGGATCTATCCCGAGGCCTCGATCCTGCGCATCGGCGGCGTGCCGCTGTTCACCGGCTTCATGTATGCGGCCATCGGCTCCTACATCGCGCGCTGCTGGCGCCTGTTCGACTTCCGCTTCACGCACCATCCGCCGCTGTGGGCGCTGGTGCTGCTGGCGCGTCGGCATCTACGTCAATTTCTTCGCCCACCACTACGTGCTGGACGCGCGCGTGCTGCTGTTCGCGCTGACCGCGCTGCTGTTCGGCCGCTGCTGGGTGCATTTCAAGGTGTGGCGCGTGCACCGGCGCATGCCGCTGCTGCTGGGCTTCGCGCTGGTGGCGCTGTTCATCTGGCTCGCCGAGAACATCGGCACCTTCACCGCCGCCTGGATGTACCCCAACCAGCGCCACGGCTGGGCAGCTGGTGACGTTCGGCAAGCTCGGCGCCTGGTTCCTGCTGATGATCATCAGCTACGTGCTGGTGGCGCTGGTGAACCGGCCGCAGGCGATGACCGTCGGCGAGGCGCGGACAGCCGATCACGTGCCGGGCGCGCGCCTCGGCTGCCAGTCGTCGCCGGTGTCGTGATCGGGGTGCTGGTGGCTCTGGATCGCCGCCACCTCGGCAGCGCCGGAGTTCTCGAGCGTGGACTTGCCGGGCATGGCGGCGATGTGCACCGACCCAGGTGAGCTGGGACTCGGTGCCCATGGCATAGGTGGGCGCGACGCGCTCAGGCTCGTCGAAGGCGCCCGTGAGCAGCTCGATGATGGGGCCGCCGAGGTGGCGATAGCTGAGCGGCGTGCCGCAGGCGGCGCAGAAGTCGCGCGCGGCGCGCGAGGAGGACTGGAACGCAGCCGGCTGGCTGCGGGTCCAGGCGAAGTCGCCCCAGGGCACCTCGGCCAGCACCGCGAACGGCCCCGCCACCGCCTTCTGGCACATGCGGCAGTGGCACAGCCCGATCTTCTTCGGCTCGACATAGACGGCGAACCGGACGGCGCCGCACTGGCAGCCGCCGGTGTGGAGGGGGGTGCGGTTTTGCGTGTTGGCCATTGGGGGTCCTCCGGGAACGGGATCGTTGAGCATTACACTCCGCACGCGCACAACCTGTCATCGCGGGACTTGTTCCCGCGATCCAGCCTTCCGCGAGCGCCGGAGCCCGAGGCCTGATGGATCGCGGGAACAAGTCCCGCGATGACAAAGCGGCGTCAGGTGCGAACGCCGAGGGCTTCGTGGAGCTGCGTCAGCGTGGCCACGGCGTCGGCGCCGGCGAAGATGAAGGTGTCGACCCCGGCCGCGCGCAGGGCGGCGTCCTGGTCCTTGGGACGGCCGGCGAGGAGGACCTGCCTGGCGCCGGCCTGTTTCAGGACGCTGGCGGTGGCTTCGCCCAGCTCGGCGTAGGCCTGGTCCGACGAGCAGAGGCAGGCGAGGCTCGCGCCGCTGGCCGCGAAGGCGTCGCCGGCGTCGGCGGAGTTGTGCAGCGGCGCGCTCGCGATCGCCTCGATGCCGCCGGCGGCGAGGTAGTTCCTCGCCCAGGTCGCGCGCGTGGCGTGCACGGCGAGGTCGCCGAGGCAGGCGAGGAAGACCTGCGGGCGCTTGCCGGTCCTCAGCGCGTGGGCGTCCGCGGCATCGCGCAGCCGCTCGTAGGGCGCGGCGAGGCGCCGCGGCGGGCAGCGGCTCCACTGCGGTGCCGCCTCTGACCACGGGGTCGAACGGCGGGTGCGGCGCGACCGTGACGCCGTCCTCGGCGAGCCGGGGAAACGCCGACACGCCGGTCAGCTCGATGCGGCCGTGGGCGATGTCGCGGGCGCGTGCCTCGGCGACGCTCGCGATCTCGCCCTGGATGGAGCCGGTCTCCAGCGCCGCGGCCATGCCGCCCCTGGCCTCGATCTCCTGGAAAAGCGTCCAGGCCGTCCTCGCCAGATCGTCGGTCAGCTTCTCGACGTACCAGGAGCCGTGCGCGGGGTCGATCACGCGCGCGGCGGCGCTCTCCTCCTGCAGCACCAGGTGGGTGTTGCGGGCGATGCGGCGCGCGAAGGCGTCGGGCTTGGCCAAGTGCCCAGGTGTAGGGCAGCACGGTGATGGACTCCGCGCCGCCGAAGGCTGCTGCGGCGCAGGCGGTGGTGGTGCGCAGGAGGTTCACCCACGGGTCGCGCCTCGCCATCATGCGCTCCGAGGTGTGGGCGGCGAGCTTTATCGCCTCCGCCGCCGAGCCGGCCCCGCTGGCCTCCGCGACGCGTGTCACGAGGCGGCGCGCGGCGCGCAGCTTGGCGATGGTGAGGAACAGGTCGGCGTCGGCCGCCAGACCCACGGCGATCTGCCCCAGCGCCATGCGCGGCCTCAGCCCCGCGGCCTCGCAGGCGCGCAGGTAGGCCACCAGCGTCGCCAGCATGGCGGCCAGCTCCTGCGCCTCGCTGGCGCCGGCCTCGTGGTAGGGGCGGCCATCGGCGAGGAGCGCGGTGACGTGCGACATGGTGCGGGAGTCGGCGGCGAGCTTGGCGGCGATCTCGCACGAGCGCTGGGCGGGGTAGTAGAGGGTGCCGGTCTTGGCCAGCACGCCCAGCGGGTCGTAGTTGAAGGCGCCGCGGCGCAGGTTGTCGTTGATGCCGGCGTTGCGCCAGATCTCCATCAGGCTGCCGACCGCGTCGAGCGTGTTCTCGCGCGCGTCGAGCGCGACGGTGCAGGCGTCGAGGTGCACGCCGGCCAGCGCCTCGCCGAGCGCGCCCGCGCCGTAGCCGAGGCCGGCCTGGCCCGGGGAGGTGATCTGCAGGAGGACCGAGGTGGCGCCGTTCTGGAGGTCGTCGAGGATAGCGGCGTTGGCGGCCTTGGGGTCGGTCTGCGGCGTGGCGCTGGCGCACGTCCCAGCCGCCGGGATACCAGCCTGAGCGGCCTACGGCGGCCGTTCCTTCGAGGGCATCGGCGCGGGTATAGAGCGGCTGGATGGCGAGGCCGTCGGCGGTGCGCGAGACGAGGCGCTTGTCGAAGTCGGCGCCCTTCGAGGACCTTGCCGACGAGCGTCAGCCACGCTTCGCGCGAGGGCGGGTCGAAGCCGGCGGCGAGCGGTACGGGATCGGTCTCGGGCATGGGTGGCTCACCTCCTGCGCGCCAGCAGCAGCAATGTCTCGTAACGGCGGTGCACGACCCCTCCGAAGCGCGCGATGACAGCCTCGATGCCGCGGAAGAAATGGCCCTTGTCGGGCTCGGGCAAGGTGCGATGGTCGGAGTAGGTGTGCAGCAGCTTCAAGTACTCGTCTCCATGATAGGTCTGCTCCCAGGCATGGCGCATCTGCTGTGGCGGATCGAAGGCGTCGCCGCTGCGGATCGCCTCGGCATAGACCTCTGTTCTCTCGCCCAGCGACATGACGGTGGTCTCACCTTGAGGGGGATGGAAGTAGGCATCGTAGACCGGTTGCGTCGCCCGATAGAAGGCCGTGTCATGCGACACGTCGAGATGCCAGATCAGCGCGATCGCCCCGCCCGGCCTGAGCACGGACGCCGCCTTGGCGCAGCCCGCGTCGGGCGCGATCCAATGGAACGCCTGGGCGGAAAGCACCATGTCGAAGGCCTGATCCTCGCCCTGCCATGCCTCGAAGGTGGTGGGGAGGAACGTCACCTCGCGGTACTGGCGGCAATTGTGGGCGGCGAGGGCCGCCATGGCATCGCCGGGCTCGAGCGCCAGGATCGCATAGCCGCGCGCGGCAAACGGGAGGGTGATCTTGCCCGTGCCGCAGCCGATCTCGAGGATGCGTCCGCCGGGCGGCAGTCTGGCGCCCGCGATGGCGGCATCGACGATGGCCGGCGGATAGCCTGGACGCGCCTCGTCGTAGAGGCTCGCCACCTCGTTGAAGACGTATTGCCGGCGCCCTGCCATGTGCCTCACCCAACCGGCGCCGCGCGTCGTGTGCAGGTGGCGGCGCCGCGCTCGCTCGCGAAGCTCCTTGAGGTTGGCCTCGATGCCGTCGAGGAGGACCGTGAGCTGATCCTGATCGCTGGTGCTCTGCGTGATCGCATGTGCGACGATGACCTGCGCTTAGCCATCGACGGCGGCTTGCGCGTTGTAGCTCTGGATGAAGCCGTCCTTGCTCTTCAGGATGCGGTTACGGATCGGTGAAGTTGCGCTGAGTTCTGCCGTCGGGCTACTCGCTCGGCGGTGCCGGCGGCGGCCGTTCCTCTTCTTGCCTTCGGCCTTGCGCTTCTCCTCGGCCTCGGCCGGCGCTGCGTACTCCTCCGCGGCGGCCTTGGCCTCGGCCTCCAGCGCCGCTTTCGCCTCGCGGATCTTGGCCACACGCTCTGCTTGTCGGCAATCCACTCCGGCATCTCGTCAGCCGAAGGCAGCTTAAGCAAGACGCGCTCGCGCAAGCCGAATCCTCCTCCGCGTCGGCGGCCTCCGCGGCAGCCAGCCAGCCGTCTACTCCGCCGCCAGCTCCGCTTCCCGCTTCTACATGCGCTCGTAGCTCATCGCCTTGTGCTTGGACGCATTCGCCTTGATCTTCGTGCCGTCGAAGGCAACGTGACCGAGCTTCGCCAGACCGGCCGCGCGCACAGCGCAGGACTTGCAAGAACAGCTGCGACAGCGCAGCCAAGTGCCGCTTGCGGAAGTCGGAGATGGTGCGGAAGTCCGGCGGGTCTCCGGCAACGATCATCATGAAGTCCGCACGCTCGGTGCAGGCTTTGGCGATGCGGCGCGAGGAGTAGAGGCCGCTGGCGTAGCCGGTGAGCAGCAGCGCCGTAATCAGCGCCGGATGGAACGGCGGCTGGCCGAGATGGCTATTGTAGCTGGCCTCGATCTCCGTCAAGGTCGAGGCTCTCGCGCACCAGCGCCACGATGAACCGCGACAGGTGGTCTCCGGCACATAGTCCTGCACGCTGGCCGGCAGCAGCTGCGTCTCGTCGATCTTCCAGGGGCGGAAATGCTTGCTCATACCCCTGGACAAAATCCTACTTGAACTGGAAAATCTACCGACTACTCGGACAGGTTCCTAGTCCATTCCGGGCGCCGCGGACACCCCTTGTTTCGCCGGCCTTGTTTCAACCGCACTGGGCGCTGAACGGGGGCTCGGACAGCCTCGGCGCAAGCGCCTCTGCGTCCCGGATGACGGGTGCCTCCTAACCTGCGATTAACAATTCATACAGATGAACCGTATGCGCTTCTGCTGACCGTGCTACGATGCGCCAACCTCGGAGATGGCGGGGGCCGCTGCAGCGGCGCCCACAGCACAGGAGCCGGGGGCCGCAGTCCGATCGTCTCGCCGGGTTGGTGGACAGACCATCCAAGCGCCAGGTCCGGGGATGTCCCGGGGCACAAGGGGGCCCGGATGCGGCAAAACCTCGTCCGAGGGCCGCCTGGGCCGGTGCATGACCTGACAAGCGCCCAGGCAGGTTCGAACGCGGTCGAGCAGGGCGTTCGTGCGCCCGCTTCAGCGAGGTCGCAAGGTCAACCGGGCGCAGCCTGGAACGCCCTGCTCCTCCTTAACCCTCGAGGAGCGCCCTCCTGCGAGGCTATTCGTGTTGGCAATAGGCGACAGGCGGGCTGAACCGAGGGCGCCGACGCCCCCCGATGCCCATTGTTTCGGCGGGAGCTGCCACCAAGTTGGTGCCTGTCGTGGTCGTACAACCCTGGCATTGCCAAAGGGCGGGCGAGCGTGCAATTCAGGGTGCAGATAGGCGTTCCGAGTTCGCCGAAGAGAGAGTGTCGGGAGCGATCTATGAGCGAGAGCGAGACGTTTCTCGAGGAGGGCAAGATCTTCCTCGGCAAGAGCGGCGCGGGGCCGGAAAGCCTGGAGCTGAAGCTCGCCAACCGGCACGGGCTCGTCACCGGCGCCACCGGCACCGGCAAGACGGTGACGCTGCAGGTGCTGGCCGAGGGCTTCTCCGCCGCCGGGGTGCCGGTGTTCGCCGCCGACATCAAGGGCGACCTCTCGGGCATCGCCGCGGTGGGCGAGCCCAAGGAGGGCCTCGCCAAGCGCGCCCGGGAGATCGGCCTCGACGACTGGTCCAACACCTCCTTCCCCACCGTGTTCTGGGACCTGTTCGGCGCGGAGGGCCATCCGATCCGGGCCACGGTGCAGGAGATGGGGCCCCTTCTGCTCTCCCGGCTCATGGAGCTCAACGAGGTCCAGGAGGGTGTGCTCAACATCATCTTCCGCGTGGCGGAGGACGAGGGCCTGCCGCTGCTCGATCTCAACGACCTGCGCTCAATGGCCAACGAGGTGGGTCAGCGCGGCAAGGAGCTGATCACCAAGTACGGCAATGTCTCCACCGTGTCGGTGGGCGCCATCCAGCGCCGCCTCCTGGTGCTGGAGGAGCAGGGCGCCGACCAGTTCTTCGGCGAGCCGGCGCTCGACATCGCCGACTTCATGCGCACGGACCCGGACGGGCGCGGGGTGATCAACATCCTCGCCGCCGACCAGCTCATGAAGACGCCGCGTCTCTACGGCACGTTCCTGTTGTGGCTGCTGGCGCAGCTGTTCGACCGGCTGCCCGAGATCGGCGACCCGGAGAAGCCGAAGCTCGTGTTCTTCTTCGACGAGGCGCACCTGCTGTTCAGCCAGGCGCCCAAGGCGCTCCTGGAGCAGATCGAGCGCGTGACGCGGCTGATCCGGTCGAAGGGCGTCGGCGTCTACTACGTGACGCAGAACCCGCGCGACGTGCCCAACTCGGTCTCGGCCCAGCTCGGCAACCGCATCCAGCATGCACTGCGCGCCTTCACGCCGGCCGAGCAGAAGGGCATCCGCGCGGCGGCGGAGACGTTCCGTCCCAACCCCGAGATCGACACCGAGCGGGTGATCCAGGAGCTGAAGGTGGGCGAGGCATTGGTGTCCGTGCTGCACGGGGGCGGCGAGCCGTCGATCGTGCAGCGTACCCTGATCCGCCCGCCGTCGGCGCGCATCGGGCCGCTGACGGAGGAGGAGCGCAAGGCCGCCGTCGAGGGGAGCCCGATCTACGGCAAGTACGAGGAGGCGCTCGACCGCGAGTCGGCCTACGAGCTGCTGGCGAAACGCACGTCCGAGGCGGCCGCCGAGAAGCAGGCCGAGGAGAGCAGCTGGGGCAGCATCCTGATGGGCGGCGGCAGCGGACGGCGCCAGGGCTACGGCGAGGCGTTCACCAAGTCGATGTTGCGATCGGTCGCTTCCCGCATCGGCAACGCCATCGTCAAGAAGGTGCTGGGCGGGCGGCGCTGAGCCGGGTGCCGGCCATTTTCGGACCTTGCCATTTCAGGTCGGGGAGGAGATCTGCTACAGACGGGCCCGACCGGACTGACCAAGCTGAGATGATCTGAGAGAGCTGCCCGAATGGGCTTCAAATGCGGCATCGTGGGGCTGCCCAACGTGGGCAAGTCCACCCTCTTCAATGCGCTCACGCAGACCGCGGCGGCGGAGGCGGCCAACTATCCCTTCTGCACCATCGAGCCCAACGTGGGCGACGTGGGCGTGCCCGATCCGCGCCTCGCGCAGCTCGCCGAGCTGGCGCACTCTGCCGAGGCGGTGCCGACGCGGCTCACCTTCGTCGACATCGCGGGGCTGGTGCGCGGCGCCTCCAAGGGCGAGGGGCTCGGCAACCAGTTCCTGGCCCACATCCGCGAGGTGGACGCGGTGGCCTACGTGCTGCGCTGCTTTGCGAGACCCCGACGTGGCCCACGTGGAGGGCCGCGTCGACCCCCTCTCGGATGCCGAGACGGTGGAGACCGAGCTGATGATCGCCGACCTGGAAAGCCTGGAGCGGCGGCGCGAGCCGCTCGCCAAGAGGGCGACCACGGGCGACAAGGAGGCCAAGGCCCAAATAGCCCTGCAATTGGCGCTGATCGACAAGGCGCTGGCCCTCGTCGGCGCCGGCAAGCCGGCGCGCCTCGCCAGGCTGACGCCGGAGGAGGAGCGGCCCTGGCGCCTGCTGCAGCTCCTGACCGCCAAGCCGGTGGTCTACGTGTGCAACGTGGACGAGGCCCAAGTCGGAACCCATGGCGACGGCAACGCGCTGTCGGCGGCGGTGGCGGAGCGCGCTCAGGCCGAGGGCGCGGGGTGTGTGGTGATCTGCGCCAAGCTGGAGGCGGAGCTGGCCGCCCTGGAGCCCGCCGAGCGCGCCGATTATCTGGAGCATCTGGGCTTGAAGGAGCCGGGCCTCAACGCGCTGATCCGCGAGGGCTACCGCGTGCTCGACCTGATCACGTTCTTCACCGCCGGCCCCAAGCAGGCGCGCGCCTGGACCGTGACGGCCGGGTCGAAGGCGCCGCGGGCGGCGGGCGCCATCCACACCGACTTCGAGAAGGGCTTCATCCGCGCCGAGACCATCGCCTACGAGGACTATGTGGGGCTCGGCGGCGAGCAGGCCGCCAAGGCGGCGGGGAAGATGCGCCTGGAGGGCAAGGAGTACGTGGTGCGGGATGGCGACGTGCTGCTGTTCAGGTTTGCGAATTAGATGTATGCTGCTCAATAGAGCGCCAACCTAGCAACGCGCGCCGCCGCGATTCCCTCTCCCCGCAAGCGGGGAGAGGGGGTCCGCGCGCCGCAAGCGTCGCCCGCATCGCCTCTCGCTGCGCTACCCCACCACCTCCGCCGCCGCCCGCCCCGCCACACGCCCCGAGAACAGGCAGCCGCCGAGGAACGTGCCCTCCAGGGCGCGATAGCCGTGCATGCCCGCCGCCGCCGAAGCCTGCCACCTCGCCGGCGGCGTACACGTTCCCCAGGGGCTCCCCGTCCGCCCGCAGGACGCGCCCCGACAGGTCGGTCGCAAGGCCGCCCAAGGTCTTGCGGGTCAGGACCCACAGGCGCACCGCGATCAGCGGGCCGGCCTTCGGGTCGAGCAGGCGGTGGGGCTTGGCGACGCGCACCAGGCGGTCGCCCACGTAGGCGCGGGCGCCGCGGAGCGCGGTGATCTGGGCGTCCTTCGCGTAGGGGTTGGCGAGCTCGCGGTCGCGCGCCGCCACCTCCCGCTCCAGGGCCTCCGCGTCGATCAAGGGAGAGCCGGTGCGGCGGTTCATCTCGGCCACCAGCTCGGGCAGGGTGGGGCGCACGATGAAGTCCTCGCCCTTCTGCTTGAAGGCGTCGACGGGGCTCGGGGCGCCGAAGCGGCGGCCCAGCACCTTCAACACGCTCTTGCCCGTGAGGTCCGGGTTCTGCTCCGAGCCCGAGAGCGCGAACTCGCGCGCGATGATCCGCTGCGTCAGGATGAACCAGGACCAGTCGTAGCCGGTCGTGCGCAGGTGCGCGAGCGTGCCCAGCGTGTCGAAGCCCGGGAACAGCGGCACCGGCAGGCGCCGGCCGACCGCGTCGATCCACAGGGACGACGGGCCCGGCAGGATGCGGATGCCGTGGCGGCTCCAGATCGGCGCGAAGTTGGTGATGCCTTCCGTGTAATGCCACATGCGGTCGCGGTTGATGGTGGCGCCGCCCGCCGCCTCGACGATCCCCAGCATGCGGCCGTCCACGTGGTCCGGGACGCCGCAGAGCATGTGGGCGGGCGGCCGCCCAGGCGCTTGGGCCAGCTCGCGCGGACCAGGTCGAAATTGCCGCCGATGCCGCCCGAGGTGACGATGACGGCCTGCGCCTTCAGCGCGAAGTCGCCGACCTGCGTGCGCGAGGAGGCCGCGCCGCGCTCCACCGTGCTCGGCTCCAGGATGTCGCCGGCGACGCCGTCCACCACGCCCGCCGACTGGGTCAAGTGGCTCACGCGGTGGCGGAAGCGCAGCGAGACGAGCCCCGCCTTGACCGCCTCGCGCACCTTGGCGACGAACGGGGCGATCAGCGCCGGGCCGGTGCCCCAGGTGACGTGGAAGCGGGGCACAGAGTTGCCGTGCCCGGTGGCGGTGTAGCCGCCGCGCTCGGCCCAGCCGACGATCGGGAACCATCGGAGGCCCATCTCGTGCAGCCAGGCGCGCTTCTCGCCCGCGGCGAAGGCGACGTAGGCCTGGGCCCAGCGGCGCGGCCAGTGATCCTCCGGCCGGTCGAAGCCGGCGGAGCCCATCCAGTCCTGCAGGGCGAGGTCGTGACTGTCGCGGATGCGCAGCCGGCGCTGCTCGGGTGAATCGACGAACATGAGGCCGCCGAAGGACCAGAACGCCTGCCCGCCGAGCGACTGCTCCGGCTCCTGGTCGAGGAGGATGACGCGCTTGCCGGCGTCGATCAGCTCAGCAGCAGCCACCAGGCCGGCGAGCCCGCCGCCGACCACAATCGCATCGGCATCCATGTCGTCTCCCTCGTGCGTGCCCTACGCTATCTTGCTCAGGGTGAGCCGCGGCGAGCCCGCTTTGGCCGCCTCCGCCTGCTTCACGAGATGCACGATACGCTCGGTGAGCGGCGCGCGCCTACCCGTCTTGGCCGCAGTTGCGAGAATGGCGCCCTGCAGGTGGTCGATCTCGGTCGGCCGGCGGCGCTCCAGATCCTCCCACATGGAGGAGCGCGCCTCGGGGTCGATGGCCAGCATGCGACGGGCGACGCGGCGGAACAGCCAGTCGGGGAGCCTGAGGATGCGCGGGACGGCGCGCGGCGGCACCCCCTCGATGCGCGCCGGCTTGATGCCCGCGGCCCGAATCACGGCGAGCCCCTCCTCGATCTGGCGCGCGAGCAGCCGGCGCCAGCGCCTGTCGGCCAGCTCGGCGGCGAGCGGGATGCCGGCCAGCGCGTTCAGCGCATTGTTGAGGTTGAGCAGCAGCTTGCCCCAGAGCACGCCGGCCATGTCCCGGCTCTCGGCCACGCGCAGGCCTTGCACGTCGAGCACCGCGCGCAAGCCGGGCACGCCGGTGCCGATCAGGAGCGTCCCGCTGGTGGCGCGGTGGAAGCGTGGCGGCGCGCCCTCCTGCGCCGTCTGCACCACGTTGAAGGGCACCATGCCCGGTACCACGCGCGCCATGCCGCCGAGCCGGGCCAGCAGCACGTCCACGTTGCCCACGCCGTTCTGCAGGCTCACCACGGTGACGCCCGATGGCGCGTGCTCCGCGATCAGGCCCGCCATGGCCGGCGTGTCGCCGCTCTTCACAGTGACCAGGATGACATCGGCCTCGGCGAACGCCGCCGCCGGCTCGGTCGCCAACCGCACCGCGGCGGGCGCCATCGTCCGGTCGGCGCCGTCGAGGTCGGAAAGGCGCAGCCCGTGGCGCGCGATGGCCCCGGCCAGGGCAGGACGCATGAGCAGGGTGACATCGCGCCCCGCCAGCGCCATTGCGCCGCCGACCCAGCAGCCGACGCTGCCGGCGCCGGCCACGACAATGCGCAAGCTGCGATCGGCGGCCATCGCGCGTGCGTCCCCTCCCTTCGCGTACCTGCTATGTCGCGCGGGTTCGCGGCGCTGACAAGCGCGTCACCAGCCTGTAAGCAGGGCGCCGCGTGCAACTGCGAGCCGGGGAACGGCATTGCAACAGAAGGCGCCAGAGAAGGTGCGGGACGGCGACAGGCTGCATCACGAGGACCTTATCGTCGGCCGGCCCTACGACTGCGGCCGCAAGGTGGTGACGGCCGAGGAGATCATCGCCTACGCCAGCGTCTTCGACCCGCAGCCGATGCACACCGACCCGGAGGCGGCCAAGGCCACGCCCGTGGGCGGGCTGTGCGCCTCTGGCTGGCACACCTGCGCCATGATGATGCGCATGGTGGCGGACGGCATCCTCGGCCGCGTGGCGTCGCTGGGCTCGCCGGGCGTGGACGAGGTGCGCGGCGCCGGCCGGTGCGGCCGGGCGACGTGCTCAGCGTGCGCTACACGGTGCAGGAGAAGCGCGTGCTCGCCTCGCGGCCCGATGTCGGCATCGCCAAGGTGCTGGTCGAGGCGGTAGCCGCGGACGGCGAGGTGCCGGCCACCTGGCTCACCAACCAGCTCACGCGCCTGCGCCATCCGGGCCCGGCCCCGGCACCCGCCGCGGGGCAGGGCACCAGGAAGGAGAAGCCGCCCATCGCCAGCCTGTGGGATGCGCCGGCCGGGCCCAGAAGCCCCGATGTCTACTTCGAGGATGCCGTCGTCGGCGCGATCGTCGATCTCGGCAGTCACACATTCACGCGCGAGGAGATCGTCGCGTTTGCGCGCCAGTTCGACCCGCAGCCGTTCCATCTCGACGAGGAAGCGGCGAGGGCCTCGCTGTTCGGCGCGCTGTGCGCCTCGGGCTGGCACACGGCGGCACACTTCATCCGCGGCGTCGTGGTGACGCGCGATGCAGCCAACGCCGAGGCGCGCGCCAGGGGCGTCGCGCTCGCCACCTACGGGCCGTCGCCCGGCTTCCGCGACTTGCGGTGGTTCAAGCCGGTCTACGTCGGCGACACCGTCTCCTATCGCCTGCAGCTCATCCAGAAGATCGACCTGAAATCGCGCCCCGACCGCGGCATGCTGGCAAGCGCGGTGCAGGGCCGCAACCAGAAAGGCGAGATCGTGCTCGCCGTCACCTCCCAGAATCCTCGTCGACCGGCGCGTTTCGGTGTCAGACCCTGCGGGTTTGACACCGAGGCAATAGGCAGTAGGCAATAGGCAATAGGCGGTCGAGGCAGCCGGGCGGGCGACGAGCAGCTATTGCCTACTGCCTACTGCCTACTGCCACCGCCCGCGCCGCCGCCGTCGCCATGGCCTCGGAGGCGGCCTCGCAGAGGTGACACCCGTCATCCCGGAGAGAGCGATGCGAGCCAAAGGCGAGCAGCGCTCCGATCCGGGACCTGTGCGTCTGTGATGTTGCTTTGTCAAGGAGGTGAAAGTCCAACCCATGTGAGGTCACGCCACATGTAGCCGAAGGCTACCGCGTCGCCGCGAGGCGGGGTGGGAAGCAGCCGGAGGCGAACGAGCAGCCCGCAGAGCCTGCCCCGGCGAAGGCCGGGGTTGACGAACCCGTTTCGGCGCCCATGGCGACGGCGAGCCCGCAGGTCCAAGGCGAAGCCCAGGTCGCAAGACCCGGCCGGCACCCCGACGTGGATGAGATGGTGATGCCCGGGTGTCATGATGTGGTTGGGGGTGGGATGCTCGGACGGCAAGGCAAAGGAAGCAGAGAGACCTCGGCGGCGTGTGCGAGCCGGCGAGGAGTCAGAGCCCGCATAGTCCGATGCGGTGCCCGCAGGGGGAACGCCGCAGGGCGGCGTGCTGAGCCCGCTGCTGGCCAACATCTATCTCGACCCTCTGGACCGGCTGATGGAGAGCCGCGGCTACCGCATGGTGCGCTACGCGGACGACTTCGTGATCCTCACCCAGACCCGCGAGGAGGCCGATGCCGCCCTTGCCGAGGTTGGGGAGTGGGTCGCGGAGAACGGCCTCACGCTGCACCCGGAGAAAGACCCGCATCGCCAACTGCCGGAAGAAGGGGAACGGCTTCGAGTTCCTGGGCTACCGGTTCGAGCGCGGTCGGCGTCACGTGCGCAAGAAGAGCCTCACCAAGCTCAAGGAGACGATCCGGGACAAGACGCGCCGCACCTGCGGGCTGAGCCTGAAGGATGCGGTCGGCGATCTCAACCGGACGCTCAGGGGCTGGTTCGGCTACTTCAAGCACGCCCATCCGTCCATCTTCGTCAAGTCGACGGCTTCATCCGGCGCCGGCTGCGCGCGCTTCTGCGCAAGCAGCAGAAACGGCCGGGACGCGGCATCTGTCGGGCTGACCATCAACGCTGGCCCAATGCCTTCTTCGCGAATGCCGGGTTGTTCGCGCTTCACACGGCCTGGCACGCAGCGAGACAGTCTCGATGAAGAAACCACCGACTGGAGAGCCGTATGCGGGAAAACCGCCCGTCCGGTTGTGTGTCCAGCGAAGGCTGGCGTGTTCAGCAGGAGGTAGACCTGCCGGGGCAACAGTGAGGACCCGTAGTTCGGATAGCAGGGTGGCGGGAAACCAAGATCCTGAAGCCTATCGACGAGATTGCTGGGGAGACCACGAGTCACCGGGCCGTAACGACAGTGAACGTGGAAGTGGCCTCGAAAGTGAGTGGATCCGAGGGCCGAGCCCGCAACCGTAGGGTGAAGGCAGCATGGGGTGCCGAAATCTGACCGACACGGCATTCCCACCTCGGCGGGGTGGAAGCGACAGCACGGTGACAAGGACATGCCGAGCAACTGGAGAAGCCCTCCTCGCCCCGGTGCGAAATCACCGGAGAGGGTCGATCGTATAACCGGCTCAACCGGGAAATCGATCGACGGCGAGAGGGTGGCGGATGGGTCCGTATGAGCGATGAAGCGGAGTAACGTCCGCGGAGCAAAGGGGCCCTTCTGTTTGTAATGTCTCCTTCAATCGGGAAGGCAAGGACGAGATGACAAAGGCGTCCATCGATTTGCAGGACCTGAGGCGGGACTCTACGTCAAGGCGAAGGCTGAGGCGTCCTGGCGGTTCTGGGGTTTGTACGTCCACGTCTGCAAGCTGGAAACTCTACGCGCGGCGTATGCGCTGGCTCTAAAGAACGACGGCGCTCCGGGACTAGACGGAGTAACCTTCGCGGCCATCGAGGCGCAAGGCGTGGAAGCGTTCCTCGTGCGGATCAGGGACGAGCTGAGGGCGCACCTATGTGCCGTTACCGGCCCGGCGGCAGGAGATACCGAAGGACGGGGGCAAGGTCCGCGTCCTTTCAATTCCTGCAGTTCGCGGTCGTGCCGGAGGCGCGCTTCCAGCGCGACGTGGTGCAAGGCGCGCTCAAGCTGATACTGGAGCCGATCTTCGAGGCCGACTTCCAACCGGGCTCGTTTGGATATCGTCCCAGGAGGACAGCTCATGAAGCGGTCGACCGGGTGGCGAAGGCAATTGTTCAGCACAAGACACGCGTCATAGACATCGACTTGCGCAGCTACTTCGACAACGTCCGGCACGACCGGCTGTTGGCCAAGGTGGCCCAGCGAGTGGATGATGCAGACGTGATGCGACTGCTGAAGATCATGCTGAAAGCCAACGGTCGATGCGGCGTCCCGCAAGGCGGTGTGATCTCCCCCGCTGCTCAGCAACCTCTACCTCACCGAGGTGGATCGGATGCTCGAGCGGGCGAAGGAGGCCACGCGCCGCGGCAGGTTCACCTGATCGAGTACGCGCGTTTCGCCGATGACCTGGTGATCTTGATCGATGCCTACCCGCGACATGACTGGCTGATGGGGGCGGTGGAAAAGCGCCTCCGCGAGGAGATGGCCGATCTACAAGTCGAGATCAATGAGGAAGAAGAGTCGAACCGTGGACCTCGGTCGATGCGAGAGCTTCGGCTTCCTCGGGTTCGACTTCCGCCGCATCCGCAGCCGACGGGGCGTCTGGCGTGCCCACTACACGCCGAAGCTCAAGAAGCGAACGGCACTGCTGCGGAAGCTCAAGGACGTGTTCCGACGCTACCAGTCGCAACCGGTGGATCGGGTGATCGAGCTGATCAACCCGGTGCTGCGCGGCTGGGTCAACTACTTCGCGGTCGGGCACTCCAGCGCATGCTTCAGCTTCATCAAGGACTGGGTGGAAAAGAAGGTCCGGCGCCACATGCTGCGGGCTCGGAAACGCAAGGGCTTCGGCTGGACGCGGTGGAGTAGGTCATGGCTGTACCAAACCTTGAAGCTGTTCAACAGCTATCGGGTGCGGCGGCCAGGACCGAAAGTCGCCCCGGCAGGATAGGTCCCATAAACCTCGACGCGAAAGACAGGAGAGCGTAGTGCGGGAAATCCGCACGCTGCGTTCGACGTGGCGGGGGCTGGAAACGTGGCATGGTCGAGATGCTGTGACACTCGCAGACGAAAGGGCGAGACAACAGGGAACACGAACTTCGACCTAAACCGGCGCGCCAGTCCCCGACCTACCGGAGGGCGGGGAGGGCGAGAGCCCTTCCCGACCCCTATCGTGAAGGGTTGCGACTCGCTGCACGGGGTCCCGGACAGCCTCGCCCCGGATCAAGTCCGGGGCTCGGCTTCCGGGATGACGGGTCAAGGTTCGCGGCGAGTACGCGCGAAGTGAAGGCGGCCTTGCGCCGCTCTGCGCAAGTCGAGGGTGAGGGGAAAGTCGGGATGCACGCCCGCGGTCCGCGCGGACGCGCCGGCGGGCGAGTGGCCGATCGGCTCGAACAGCGCCCGGCGCCGGGCCTCCGCCTCGCGCGCATTGACCGGCAGCGGCTCGGGATTGCGGCCGTCGGGCCGGCTGACGTGCCAGCGGCAGCCGCCGATCGACCGGCCGCTCCAGGTGTCGACGATGTCGAAGGTGAGCGGCGCGTGCGGGGGGATGGTGGGATGCAGACCCTCGGCGGTGCGCCAGGCGCGGAAGCGCACCGCCGCCACGCGCTCGCCGGCCACGCCGGTCGGCGCCAGCGGCAGGAGATAGCCGTTGCAGGCCGCGGCATGGCGGTCACCCGCGGGGCTGCGGACCAGCACCTGCACCCGGTCGAGCGAGGAATCCACCATGCGGCTCATCCCGCCGGGACCGCTCTGCTCACCCAGGACGAGCCACGGCTCCAGCGCCTGGCGCAGCTCCAGGCCCACCCCGGCGCGCTCGATCTCACCCAGTACGGGAAAGCGAAACTCCAAGTGCGGCGTGAACCAGTGCGCCTCGAGGGGCAGGCCGGCCGCGACGAGGTCGGCGATCACATCCTCGAGGTCGGCCCACAGGAAGCGAGGCAGCATGAAGCGGTCGTGCAGGGTGGTGCCCCAGCGCACCAGGTCCTGCCGCCAGCGCCGCTCCCAGAACCGCGCCACCAGGGCCCGCACCAGGAGCTGCTGGGCGACCCCCATGCGCGGGTGCGGCGGCATCTCGAAGGCACGCAGCTCTACCAGGCCCAGCCGTCCCATCGGCCCCTCGGGGGCGTAGAGCTTATCGATGCAGATTTCGGCACGGTGGGTGTTGCCGGTGGCATCGACGAGCAGGTTGCGGAACAGGCGATCAACCAGCCAGGGGGGCACCTCGGCGCCGCCGGACTCGGGAAGCTGGGCGAGCGCGATCTCCAGCTCGTAGAGGGCCTCGTGGCGCGCCTCGTCGATGCGCGGCGCCTGGCTGGTGGGCCCGACGAACTTGCCGGCGAACAGGTAGCTGAGCGAGGGGTGATTCTGCCAGTAGGCGATGAGGCTCGCCAGCAGGTCCGGGCGGCGCAGGAACGGGCTGTCGGCGGGCGTCATGCCGCCGAGCACGATGTGGCTGCCGCCGCCGGTGCCGAGATGGCGGCCGTCGGCCGTGAATTTCTCCGCGACCAGGCCGACGGCGTGCGCCTCCGCGTGCACCCCCGAGGTGATGGCGACGGTCTCCTCCCAGGATGCCGCCGGGTGCACGTTGACCTCGATGACACCTGGGTCGGGCGTCACCTTGATGGACCTGAGCAGGGGGTCCCAGGGCGGCGGGTAGCCCTCCAGCCGGATCGGCTGCTGCAAGGAGGCTGCCGTCGCCTCGATGGCGCCGATCAGCGCCGCGTAGCCCTTGCCGTCGCCGAGCGGCGGCAGGAAGACGCACAGGTGCCCGTCGCGCACCTCCACCGCCAGTGCCGTGCGCACCGGCTCGCCCGATTGGCCCGGTTTGCCCGGCTGATCGACGGCCGGCTTGGCAGCGCGGCTCTCGCATGGTTGCTGCCCGTTGGCGGGGGGGGGCGCCGTGGCGGGATCGGCGAACGGGTCGGCGGGCAGCACGTGCGGATAGTCGACGTACTCGATCTGCGGCAGGCCGCCCAGCGGCAGGCGCAGGCCGATCGGCGAGTCGCCGGGGACCAGGAACAGGTGCCCGCGCCGGAACGCCCAGCGCTCCGTGATGAAACGCCGTCCGCCATCGGCGTCCCGTGTCATCAGGAGCGGCAGCACCCAGCCGGCGGGCTTGTCCAGTCCGCGGTCGAGGACGCGGACGAGGCGCGCGCGCTCGGCGGGATCGGCAAGCGTGCCGCTGTCGGGCGCGATGCCGAGCGGCAGCTTCTGCTCGGCCAGCATGAAGTGCGCCGCGTCCTCCCAGGCGGCAATGGCGCTGTCGCCGGGCACGCCCAGCGTGCAGGCGAGCGCGCCCGCGAACCTCTCCGCCTGCTCGGGCGCAGGCGCGGCCGCGCCTTCCTCGGCGATCAGCCCGGGGCTCTGCCACAGCGGCTCGCCATCGCTGCGCCAGTAGATGGAGAACGCCCAGCGGGCCTGCGCCTCGCCGGGGTACCACTTGCCCTGCCCGTAGTGCAGGAGCCCGCCGGGGGCGAAGCGCCCAGCCAGCCGCCGCGCCAGCCGGTCGGCGAACTGTCGCTTGGTGGGACCCATGGCGGCGATGGTCCACTCCATCGCCGCGCCGTCGCCCTGCGCCACGAAGGTCGGCTCCCCGCCCATGCTGAGGCGCACGTCGCCGGCGGCGAGCCGCCTCTCCACGGCGTCGCCGGCCGCGAGCAGGGCCTGCCAGTGCGCCTCGCTGTAGGGCCTGGCGGCGCGCGGCGTCGCGCGCATGCGGGCGACGTGCAGGGACACCGAGAATTCGACCTCTGCCGGCCCGTGCGTGCCGCTGATCGGCGCCGCGCTCGCCGGCGCAGGCGTAGCCGCCAGCGGGATATGGCCCTCCCCGGCGAGCAGGCCCGACGTGGGATCGAGGCCGATCCACCCGGCACCGGGGAGATAGACCTCGGCCCAGGCATGCAGGTCGGCCAAGTCCTGCCGCTCGGCGGCACCCTCCTCTCCCGGCGCTACATATGCATCCGGAGCGAGCTGGATCAGAAAGCCCGACACGAAGCGCGCCGCGAGGCCGCAGTGCCGCAGGAGCTGAACGAGCAGCCAGCCGCTGTCGCGGCAGGAGCCCGAGCGGAGGCGGAGAGTCTCGTCCGGGGCCTGGACACCCTCCTCCATGCGCGTGCGATAGGCGATGTCGTGCGCAAGGGCGCAGTTGAGGCCGATGATGTGCTCCACGGTGGTCGGCCCCGTGACCTCGGTCTGCCCGAGATAGCTGTCGAGGCACGGCAACCCGGGCAATGGGTCGAGATAGGGTCTGAGATCGGCCGCCAGCGCCGCCTCATAGGCAAACGGCCAGTTGACGGCCGCCTCGTCCACGACGAAGTCGAACGGATTGACGGGCGACATGTCGGCGATGAGGTCGACCGTCACCGAGAGGCGGTCCGTCCTCTCCGGGAAGGCGATGCGCGCGACGACGTTGCCAAACGGGTCCTGCTGCCAGTTGAGGACATGCGGGCGCGGCTCGATCTCGAGGGTATAGGCGAGGATCGGTGTGCGACTGTGGGGGGCAGGGCGCAGTCGCACGAGCTGCGGTCCGAGCGCCACCCGGCGGTCGTAGCGGTAGTGCGTGCGATGCGTCAGTGCGATGTCGAGGGCCATGGGCCGTGGGGCTGGGGCCGTGGAGCTGGGGCCGTGGAGCTGGGCGTGAGGGCCCGCGGGCGGCGGCCCTCTCCGTCGCCGTTCCTGAAGCAGGAACGTTGCTCTTGACCTACCGCAGAAGGGCGCGATCCCGAAGCCCATTGTTTGGTCAATGGCGGCCTAAGAAGCGTGCCGTTGCGCCCCAGTGCGAGCAGCGCCCCGCCAAGGCAGCAATGACCCCGAGCCAGACGGTTAAGGTATTCACACATTCCCGGGGCTGCGACGCTCAGTGGAGGGAAGAAGCGGGCCGCGGGGACTCCTCCCCCTCAGTGTCGAAGGCAGATATGCCTTCGACACGATCGAGGGGGGAGGTTGGAACGCCATGGACTTAGGCGGCCGGAGGGGCCCTCTCCACGGATGCCGTCGGCCGCCGAAGCCTGCCCCGGCGAAGGCCGGGGTCCTTGGCGTTCCTGGTGGGGGTGTCTTGGAGCGGGCACGTCCCGGTTTTATGCGTCTCGCAACGCGGCCCAGATGGTGTCCACGACGCCGCCGAGGTTCCGATATACGTCGGCGGTCTGAAACCGCATCGCCCGGTAGCCTTCGGCATCCAGCCATCGGTCGCGACGCTGGTCGCGGGCAACGTGCTCGTCCTCGGCATGCTGCGGGCCGTCGACCACCACGATCAGACGGCGCGCTGGCTGGTCATGGCGCAGTGTAGCGTAGCGTCCGTGCACTGACACCCCCACCAGGAACGCCAAGGACCCCGGCCTTCGCCGGGGCAGGCTTGGCCGGCCGACGGTGCTCGTGGTGGGGTCGCTTGCGGCCGTCCAAGCCCATGGCGTTCCAACCTCCCCCCTCATCGCCGCCCGGAGGCTGGCGCCTCCGAGCGGCTAGGGGGAGGAGTCTTTGCGGCGCCGTCCGAGCAACCAGACTGCCGACGGCGCCTGTTGTGGGGGACAACGCCCTGGGCGACTTGTGTGAATGCCGTAGCGCTTTCGGGGAGGGACTAGGGGTGGGGGGAACCTCCGACTCGGATGTTCTGCCATACCCACTGAGGTCACGAGTAGAGCTTGACCCAGATCCAGCGCACCAGGAGGATGAGCCCGAGCACGACGGTCAAACTCGCCGCCGCGTGATGGACGATGACCGGGCGCTCGCTGGTCATGGCGAAGGTGATGGCACCCCCGCTCGTCATGATCCAGAGGCCTCCCACGGTCCATGTCAGCAAGCTCAGCACGAACACCAACTTTATGAGAAAAGCCATGGCACCCGCCCCCGTTGGTTCGGCCTCGGCAATAACAGCAAAGAAGCGACAACCATGATGCGACAGCGATGGGGCACCAGTCCAGCACCGGTCGCATTGCTATAGTCCCCGCATGACCACGACCTCCGGCGCCGAAGGCCTTGTTGAGCACCGCATCGCCGGGCGGCTCTCGCTCTTCGCCGCGCGGCTGCCGGTGGAGCTCGGGCGTGCAGGCGAGGCCCGCTTCGCAGAGCTGTGGGCGCTGCATCCCGAGCGGTTCCACACCATCACGCAGCCGTTCACCGGCAGGACCATACCGCTGCCGCGCTGGCAGCAGGCCTACGGCCGGGACTATCGCTACACCGGCAGCGTCAATCGCGCGCTGCCCGTCCCTGCGCCGCTCGGGCCCTACCTGGACTGGGCCCGCCGGCGCCTCGATGCGCGCCTCAACGGGCTGCTCCTCAATTGGTACGAGGCGGACTTGCGCCATTACATCGGGCCGCACCGCGACAGCATCGCCGGGCTCGTCGAGGGAGCGCCGATCGTGACCATCTCGCTCGGCGCAACGCGGCTGTTTCGCCTGCGCCCAAAAGGCGGTGCGTCCGTCGATCTCCCGGCGACCCACGGCTCGGTGTTCATCCTGCCGTGGGAGACGAACCTGGGCGCGAAGCACGCAGTGCCGCATCGGGCGGACGACACCGGCCGGCGCATCTCCATCACGCTCCGGGCCTTCGTCGATTGAGCTCGCGAGGCTCTCCGTGGG
The DNA here is from genome assembly GCA_963758625.1 of uncultured Alphaproteobacteria bacterium. GTDB lineage: Bacteria > Pseudomonadota > Alphaproteobacteria > Rhizobiales > Hyphomicrobiaceae > AWTP1-13. Next base: position 91,831 of record CAVWWJ010000023.1, read on the forward strand.
CGAAGCCGCGCGCATAGCAGGCCTTCGGCGAGGCCTTGCCCGAGGGGCGCCAGCGGCCCGCCCAGCCGGTGATCTTTACCATTCGCCACGGGTCTGCGTGATTTGCCGCCGCAGGGTGGAATGCTACCCGATACGCAAAAGGACGGTGCGCGACAGCGCAGCTCCCCGCCGGCAGAAAGCCCACGGAGAGGACATGAGCGCGATCGCATCGATCGGACGGAGAGAGATGCCATGGACGTGAAAGAAGCCAAGATCGCCAGGGCGCGCCGGAAGTCCGCCCTCGATACACCGACCAGCCTCGGGTCGAACGCAGCGCGCGACATCACCGGGGCCATCAACGCGCTGCTCGCCGACACGTTCGCGCTCTACATGAAGACCAAGAACTTCCACTGGCACGTGTCGGGCCCGCACTTCCGCGACTATCACCTGATGCTCGACGAGCAGGCCTCGCAAATCCTGGAGGCCACCGACGACATGGCCGAGCGCGTGCGCAAGATCGGCGGCACCACGCTGCGCTCCGTCGGTCACATCGCGCGCCTGCAGCGGGTGCTCGACAACGATGCCGAGTTCGTTACGCCGCAGGACATGCTGGCTGAGCTGCGCGACGACAACAAGGATTTCGTCCAGCGCCTGCGCGGGGCACACGACCTGTGCGACGAGCACGGCGATGTGGCAACCGCCAGCCTGATCGAGAACTGGATCGACGAGGCGGAGCGCCGCGCCTGGTTCCTGTTCGAGGCGGCCCGCGACTGAGCCTCCTACCCGTCATCCCGGACGGAGCGATGCGAGCGCTTGCGCGAGCAGCGCGGCCCCGGACTTGATCCGGGGTCCGGGACCTCGGGAGGCAGGCTCCGACTCGTTCCAGGAGGTCCCGGATAGTCTCGCCTTCGGCTCGACTTCCGGGATGACGGGTGGAAGCTTTGGCTCGCTGGTATCACACGCCGAGATAGGCCGCCTTGACGTGCGGGTTGTCGAGCAGCTCCGGCCCCGTGCCCGACAGGGTCACCCGGCCCTGGTCGAGGACGTAGGCGCGGTCGGACAGCTCGAGCGCGGCGAAGGCGTTCTGCTCCACCATGACGACGGTGACGCCTTCGGCCCTGATGTCCCTGATGATGTCGAAGGTGCGCTCCACGATGTTGGGGGCCAGGCCCAGGGACGGCTCGTCGAACAGCATGAGCTTTGGCCGTGCCATCAGCGCGCGCGAGATCGCCAGCATCTGCTGCTCGCCGCCGGAGAGCGTGCCAGCGGCCTGGTGGCGGCGCTCGTGCAGGATTGGGAAGCGCTCGAAGAGCCTCGCCATGTCCGCCGCGATCCGGACCCGGTCGGCGCGCAGGTAGCAGCCCATCTCCAGGTTCTCGAGCACGCTCATGTAGGGAAACACGCGCCGCCCCTCCGGGCAGTGGGCGATGCCGAGCTCCAGGATGCGCTTGGGCGAGGCGCGCGTGATGTCCCGGCCCGCGAAGACGATGCGCCCGGCGGCGGGTGCCAGCAGCCCCGAGATCGCCTTGAGCGTGGTGGTCTTGCCGGCGCCGTTGGCGCCGATCAGCGAGATGAGCTCGCCCTCCTGCACCGCGATCGAGAGCTCGCGCACAGCGGCGACCTTGCCGTAGCGGCACACCAGGCCCTCAACCTCGAGCACGGACGTACCTCTCGCCCAGGTAGGCGCGGATAACCTCCGGGTCGCGCTGGATCGAGGCCGGCGAGCCGCCGGCGATGATGCGCCCGTGGTTGAGGCAGATCACCCGGTCGGACACGCCCATCACCATCCGCATGTCGTGCTCGACCAGCAGGATGGTGATGCCCTGCGCGCGGATGCGCGCGAGCAGCTTCATGAAGCTCGCCGTCTCGGCCGGGTTCATGCCGGAGACCGGCTCGTCGAGCAGCAGGAGCTTCGGCCTGGCGGCGAGCGCGATCGCCACCTCCAAGAGCCGCAGCTCGCCGTAGGGCAGCGCGGAGGCGAGCTGGCCGGCGCGCGCATCGAGCTCCACGAAGCCCAGAATGCGCTTCGCTTCCTGCCGCAGCGCCTTTTCCTCGCGCGCGACCGAGGGCAGGCCGAGGAGGATGGAGAACGCCGTCTGCCTGGAGGCCAGATGCAACCCGAGCAGCACGTTGTCGAGCACGCTCTGTCCCATGAACACGCTGGTCTTCTGGAACGTGCGCACCACGCCCAGCTCGGCGATCCGGTTGGGCTTCAGGCCGCTGAGGCGCGCGCCTCGGTAGGTGATGGTCCCACCGTCGGGGTCGATGTAGCCCGTGATGGCGTTGAATGCGGTGGTCTTGCCGGCACCGTTGGGGCCGATGAGGGAGAGCACCTCGCCTTCATCGACCGTGAAGCTCATGCCCTCGACGGCGGTGAGGCCGCCGAAACGGATGGTGAGCCGGTCGACCACGAGCACGGGTCCTGAGGCCGGCTTGCTCACGGCGCCGCCTCGGCGGGTGTCCGGGGCTCAGCTGCCGCAGTCTGGACGCCTTGGCGTCGCTGCCACCAGCCGCGCACGGCGGGAACGATCCCCTCGGGAAGGAAGTAGACGACGAGCACCATCAGCACGCCGTAGATCACCCACTGCACCTCGGGGGCGATCGTGAACGAGCGCAGCACCTCCGGCAGAAGCCCGAAGATGCAGCCGCCCACCACCGGGCCCGCGAGCGTGCCCTTGCCGCCCGTCACCACCATGATGACCATGGTCACCGTGTAGATGAACAGGAATACGTCGGGATCGACGATGCGCACGTAGTGGGCATAGACGGTCCCGGCGGCGCCAGCCATGGCGGCGGAGACGACGGTGGCGAGCACCAGATAGCGCGTGAGGTCGACGCCGATGGAGGCGGCCAGCGGCTCGTTCTCGCGCAGGGCGATCATGGCGCGGCCGGCGCGCGAGGCAACCAGCCTGCGGATGAGGACGTACGAGACGACCCCCAGCGCCAGCACCAGGTAGTAGTTGGGCACCTTGCCGGGGAACGAGACCTCGAAGAGGCCGGGCGTGCCTAGTCTGAGATAGGGGATGTTGTTGAGTGCCATCGGCCCCTGTGTCAGCTCCACCCAGTTGAGCGCCACGAGCCGCACGACCTCGGCGAAGCTCACCGTGACGATCACGAAGTAGGCCCCGCGCACCTTGAACGAGATGCGGCCGATCGCCCAGCCGCACGCCCCCGCCAGCGCCGTGCCGATGAGCATCCCGAGCCAGACCGGCTTGGGCTCCAGGCCGACCTCCCAGCCGGGCAGCAGGTGCACGGAGAAGCCGAGCGAGACGAGGCTGGAGGCATAGGCGCCGATGCCGAAGAACGCCACGTGGCCGAGGCTCAATTGCCCGGTGTAGCCGAGCAGCAGATTGAGGCTCATCGCGGCGACGATGAAGATGCCGGTCATGATGAGCACGTGCAGCACGTAGAGGTTCGTCAGCCACACCGGCACCGAGACCAGGAAGGCGAGCCAGGCGATGGTGACGGTGCGCTTCACCCGATCCGCTCCTTCTGGGCGAACAGGCCCGTCGGCTTCAGCACCAGGATGACGATGATCAGGAGGAAGCCCATGGCATCGCGGTAGCCCGAGGAGACGTAGCCGGCGCCCAGCTCCTCGACCAGGGCGAGGATGAACCCGCCCAGCGTCGCGCCGGGGATGCTGCCGAGCCCGCCCAGGATGACGATGGCGAAGGCCTTGAGCGAGGCGAGGTCGCCCATGGTCGGCGTGACGACGAACACGGGCCCGAGCAGCGCACCCGCGGCGGCGGCGAGTCCGGAGCCCAGCGCGAAGGTGGCCGTGTGCACGCGGGCGATGTCGACGCCCATCAGGGCGGCCGTCTCGCGGTCCTGGAAGGTCGCGCGCATCGCCTTGCCCATCCTGCTGCGGCTGATGAGGGCGTAGGTGGCGGCGATCAGCGCCAGCGCAACGGCGAACACGAACAGCCGGTTCCAGGAGACGGAGACCGGGCCCAGCACCAGGGGCGCCGAGGGAAAGGGCGCGTTGATCGACTTGGCGACACCCGACCAGCCGAGCTGCTCCATGTTCTGGAGCGCGATCCAGGCTCCGATCATGACCAGCATGGTGGTGTCGATGTCGGCCCCCTGCAGGCGTCGCAGCAGGACGAGCTCGATCAGCGCGCCCAGGCCCACGCCCATCGCCACCGCGAGCGGCAGGGCGAGGTAGAAGTTGGTCCCCAGCACCATCGCCCACAGGTACATCATGTAGGCGCCGAAGGCGTAGAGCTCGCCGTGGGCGAAGTTCACCACGCGCATGATGCCGAAGATCAGCGTGAGCCCGATGCCGAGCAGCGCGTAGATGCCGCCGAGGATCAGGGCATTGAGGGCGTGCTGAAGCAGCTGGTCCATGGCGTTCGCGTAGGTTGGGTCAAGCGAAGCGCAGACCCAACAGGGTCACGCGAATAGCGAGTGGCCGATGGCGAATGGTAGAGGAGCCATTCGCCACTCACCATTCGCCATTCGCGGTTGTCGGGTCTCGCTGGTGCTCGACCCAACCTACTTCACCACCTTGCCGTTCTCGATCTTCACCAGGTAGACGCTGGGGACGTTCTGGGCGCTCTCCCGGCCGGCCGGGCCCTGCTTGATGAAGGCGATGTCACCGTTGATCCCCTTCACCTTCACGTCCCAGAGCGCCTTCCTGATGGCCTCGGGCTCCGCCTTGCCGGCCGCCTGGATGGCGGCGGCGATGGTGTAGAGCCCGTCCCAGCCGCGGAAGCCCTCGGTGAGCCCGCCGACGTGGTGCTTCTTCTCGGTCCAGAGCGCCACGAAGCGCTTGGCGATGTCGGGGTTCTTCACGGCCTCGGGGAACCAGGGCGTGAAGAATACGAGGTGGAACGAGCCGTCGGCGGCGTCGCCGGCCTGCTGGATCAGCTGGTCGGGCGAGTTGGAGCCGCCTGTCGTGATGATGCGCGCCTTCACCTGCTGGTCCTTGGCCTGCTTCAGGATCAGCGTGATCTGCTCGACGGCGGTGGTGACGAACAGCGTGTCGCCGCCCGAGGCCTTGATCTTGGCGAGCTGGGCCGAGAAGTCCGTCGCCTTCGGGTCCATCACCTCCTGGACGCCGATCTGGACGCCCTCCGTCCTGGCCATCGCCGAGAACTCCTTCGAGGCCCCGAGGCCGAAGTCGTTGTTGGTGGCGAGGAAGTCGGCCTTCTTGATGCCGAGCGTCTTGACCAGCGGGGTGAAGGCGCGGGCCTCCATCTCCGAGGTCGGGCTGATACGGAACACGTAGGGGTTGCCCGAGGTCGTGATCTTGCCGGAGGAGGAGGTCTCGACCAGCATCGGCACCTTGTACTCCTCGAGCTTGGGCATGACGGCGAGCGTCAGTGTCGAGCTCCAGGCGCCGATCAGCACCGGCACCTTGTCGCGCACGATGAGCTTCTCGGCGGTGTTGACGGCCTCGGTCGGATTGGACTTGTTGTCCTCGACGACGAGCTCGATCTTCTTGCCGAGCACGCCGCCGGCCTTGTTGATCTGCTCCTCGGCGATCCGGGCACCCTGGGCAACGTAGTTGCCGGACGCCGCGAAGGCGCCGGTCAGCGGCTGCGTCACGCCGATCTTGATGGTCTCCTGGGCATGGGCGCCTGCGGCAAGCAAGGCTGCTCCAAGCACCGCGAGCGCGGCTTTGAGACTACGCGGAACTCATATCGGATCTCCCTCCTTTGGGTGTCAGACCCTCCGGGTCTGACACCATTGCACCAATGTAGGTGATACCACGGTGTCAGACCCAGAGGGTCTGACACCTTCGCTCAGCTTTTCCCGGCCGCCTTTTTGAGCTGCGGGATGATTTGTTGGGCAATGGCCTCGACCTGCTCCGGCTCGTACTTGAAGGGCACGAAGATGATCCGGTCGAGGCCGGCCTCGATGTGGGGCAGCAGCTGCTCCACGCATTCCTCGGGGGTGCCCATGATGGCGCTGTCCATGGTGGACTCCGACCACGAGGCATAGTCCCACTCGGTCTGCAGCCAGTGCTTCATCGGCCCCTCGATCTGCGCCCGCGGGCCGACGCAGATGGGGAGCTGGTTGGTGGCGGAGAGCTCGGCCGGATCGCGGCCGGCCTCCTCGGCAAAGGCGGTAATCTTCGCCCACGCCTTCTTGAAGCTCTCGACCGTGTAGTAGTACGTGAGCCAGCCGTCGCCCTTGGTGGCGACGCGCTTCAGGACCGCATCGACATAGCCGCCGATCAGGATCGGCGGATGCGGCTTCTGCACCGGTTTGGGCTGCAGCACGGCGCCGCGCAGCTTGTAGGGCGGGTAGTCGCCGTCGACCATGTCCTCGGTCCACAGCCGCTTGAGGATCTCCAGGCCCTGCTCCATCTGCCTGCCGCGCTGGGTGAAGTCGGCGCCCAGCGAGTCGAACTCGCGCCGGTACCACCCCACCGCGGTGCCCAGGATCAGGCGGCCATTGGAGATGTGGTCGATGGTGGCGAGCTCCTTGGCGAGGAGCACCGGGTTGCGCACCGGCAGCACCAGGATGCCGGTTCCCACCTTGATCCTGGAGGTGCGCGCCGCGATTGCGGTCAGGATGGTCAGCGCCTCGTGGATGGGAAAGCTGGGGGTCACGCCGAGCAGGATATGGTCCCAGGCCCACACCAACTCGTAGCCCAGCTCCTCCATGCGCACGCCGTAGTCGACGAGGCCCGACGCGCTCGGCATCTCCGGGTAGCGGGTGAAGTTGCGCATCGCGATGCCAAACACGGGCTCTTTGCTGCGGGCCATCACTGCGCTCCTTCAGTTCTCGTCATTCCCGCGAAGGCGGGAACCCAGTGCACCAAGAAGCACGGGGACGCCATCGAATGAGGGGATGCCCCGCGGCTCATACTGCGCCTCGGCTCACGCGGCCCCTTGTGGAGAGGTGACTTGGGTCCCCGCCTTCGCGGGGATGAGGTTGTGGTGAGGGATGGGCTCATGCGGCCACGCGATCCCATCACGCGGTATACAGCCGGTCGGGGTCGATGTGGCGCAGGGCCTCCAGCTCCTCCCTGCGCGGCGGCTCGGCGGTCGCGAGCTTGTCGGCGAAGAGCAGCTCGAAGCCGGTGTTGTCCTGCACCTCCTCGCGCGTCACGCCCGCCTGCAGGGCGAGCACCTTCATTGCCCGCGTCTCCTCGTCGAAGCCCATGACGGCGAGGTCCGTCACCACCCGCCACATGCCGCCTTGCGGCAGGCCGCTCTCGGCGCGGCTCTTGCCCCCCCTGATCCAGCCGGGCGAGGTGAGGAAATCCACCTGCGCCACGAAGCGCCGCCGCTCGTGCTTCATGGCGACGATCATATTGGTGAGCGAGGAGATGTCGTTGCCGCCGCCGGAGCCCGGCAGCCGCGTCCTGGGGTTGTCGGCGGAGCCGATGAACGACGAGTTCAGGTTGCCGAACCGGTCGATCTGCGCGCCGCCCATGAAGCCCAGATCGACGTAGCCGCGCTGCAGGAGGAGCAGCACGTCGGTGATCGGCAGCACCATGTTGGAGCGGCGCGTGCAGCGCTGCTCGTTGGTGGACGGCGGCAGCTCGCCCGGCACGATCAGCGGGCCGATGGTGCCGCCCTCGAACAGGATGGTGAGCTGCGGCGCGTGGCTGTGCTGCGCCAGCGTGGCGGCCAGGAGCGGAATGCCGATGCCGGCGAACACGATCTGGCCATCCTTGAGCAGCCGCGACGCCATCACGGCCAGCAGCTCTGAGCTCGTGTAGCCCTCGGCGGGGGTCATCGGTCTAGTCATTGTAGACGCTCCTGCCGCGGCGGCATGCGTCGAGGACCTCCGCCATGCCGAGCTTCGCCAGATAGTCGCTCCAGGACTTGGGCTCGTAGTAGTAGTCCTGGAGATACCGCTGCGTGCCCTCGACCGGGTCCTTGGCGGACAGCGCGGCGTAGGCGTCGAGGTGCGGGAAGAACGGCTCGTAGAGCCCGTAGCATTCGTGCGGCGCCGAGCCCATGGGCGCCTCGACAACGGCCTCGACGGTGAAGAAGGGGATGCGCGTTTGGTCGGGCGAGCGCCGGATCTGGTCGTTGGAGACGATGCGCTCGGTCGTAAGGATCACGCGGTTTGCGGCCATCGCCATGTCGATGTCCATGAACTGCAGACCATCGATCTGGGCGTTGCCGTAGCAGTCGCAGCGCTGCACGTGGATCAGCACGACATCGGGGTTGAGCGCCGGCAGCAGCGCCAGCTCCTCGCCGGTGAACGGGCATGTCATGGTCCGCAGCTGCTCCGCCACCCGGCCCGCGACATCGGAGCCCAGCATCGAGCGCGTCGGCAAGAAGGGCACCCCCATGGCGCCCGCGCGATAGCGCAGCCCCATCGACATGTGGCTCCATTCCTCGAAGCGGGCGAGCTTGTTCTCGGTGTAGTGGCGCATGACCTTCGAGACGCCCCACACGATCCCCTGGGTGAACCAGCTCGTGACGACGTGCCTGGAGGCACCGGAAGCGAGCAGCAGGTCGCCCTCCGTCGATGTTATGGAGCGGGAGACGACGAGGTCCTGCCGGCGCGCGCGGATCAGCGCCCAGATCATCGCAAACGGCGTGCGCGAGGTGTGGCAGCCGCCGATGCCGACGTGGTCCCCGTCCTTCACGAGCCGCGCCGCCTCGTCGAGCGACATCACCTTGTCGCGCAGGCCGCGGTCGCGGGCGAGCGTCGCCGCGCGCAGCTGCTGGTAGGGCGTCACCAACGTATCCATGCTCATCTGTGCTCGTCGTCCCCGTCAAGGCTAGCCGGCAACAGCCATGCCGCTGTCGCGATTGAAGGCCGTGATCATCTCGTCCCACACCGGGACGAGGTCCTGCAGGTCGGTCCAGAACGTCTGACTGCGGCGCCGCTCGAAGTCGACGAGCGCGATGCCCTGCTGCTCGACCCAGGTGAAATAGCCGAGGTTGAAGATGCGCGCCCGCTCCCGCCCTGTCATGTCGAGAACGTGCTCTGTGCCGGCGCCCATCAGATGCTCGCCCACCAGCTCGCCCGCGAGCTGCTCCGTCATGGTGCTGCGGTTGTGGCGGCGCTGGAGATAGCGCACGAGCTCGCTTTCGTAGAGCTCGTGGCCGTCCGTCGCTACGCTCAGGATCACGTCGTCGGGGCCGAGGTCCAGATGCTTCGCCATCTTGATGGCGCCCAGCACGTTGGCGATCGAGGAAAGCCCGAGGTAGCGCAGCATGCGAACCGTTGCGCCCGCCTTGCCGGCCAGGTAGCGGCAGCCCGCATCCGTGTTGAAGACGGCGTTGAGCCCGTCGGTCGCCCGGTCGGAGACCCCGATCACGAGATCGGTATTCATGGCGTTGTGGATCAGGGGCACGTGCTTGTCGCCGATGCCCTGGATGTTGTGCTCGCCATATCCGTTCATGAGAAGCGTGGGGCACTCGACGGCCTCGACCACCGCGATCCTGGCTCCGTGCCGGCTCTTCAGGTAGTCGCCGGCGGCCAGCGTCCCGGCCGAGCCGCTGGCGGCGACGAAGCCCGCAAACCGCAGGCTCGGCTTCGCATCGCAAAGCGTCTCGAACACCCTGTCGAGCGCCGGGCCGGTGCAGCGCCAGTGTCCGAGGTAGTTGGCGAACTCGCTGAACTGGTTGACGATCTCATTCGCCGGGTCCCGCGCCAGCTCGTGGCACTTGTCGTAGATCTCCTTGACGTTCGACTCCGTGCCCGGGGTGCGAACGACGTCCTCGGGCGACGCCACCCAGGCGGACAGCCAGTCGAAGCGCTCCCGGCTCATGCCGGCCGGCAGCACGGCCACGCCGCGGCACCCCAGGATGCGCGAGATGGCGACCCCGCCGCGACAGTAGTTGCCGGTGGAGGGCCAAACCGCGCGCTGGGACGTGGGGTCGAAGCGGCCGGCAACGAGGCGCGGCGCCAGACAGGCGTACGCAGCGAGCACCTTGTGCGCCCGGATCATGGGAAACAGGGCGCCCAGCGCCAGCACGATGCGCGCCCTGACGCCCGTCAGGGACTTCGGGCAGCTCGACGAACGCCGGCGCGGCCAGCTGGCCCGTGCGGGCCGTGTCGTTGAACCAGTTGACGCGGTAGAGATTGGCGGGATGCGGCGTGTCGGGATCCACGCCGGCGAGCGAGGCACGCATGGCGGCGGGCGCCTGGTCGGGCTCGGCCAGCTCCGCGAAGGTCGGCAGACGGACGCCGGCGGCCTTGAGATGCCCCACCGCACGCCGGCGCACGGCGCGGTCCCCGATGTCGACAGGGAGCTCGAATGGATTGGCCAAGCGACGCCGTCCGTGCTGAAGCCGTCGACTGTTCCTATTGTTCTATAATTAGAACAACTATCCCATTGGCCGAGGCCACATCAAGGCCAATTCGCCGACGGCATCTGGCAGCAGCTGGCAGGCAATAGGGCTGGCGCCGACGCGACACCTACTGCCTATTGCCGCTGCCTGCGCGCTGGGTCAGACCCGCAGGGTCTGACCCGCAGCGCCGTAGCTCGTGGTGCGCTGGCGCGGGATGCGGCCGGCCGCGGCGATGAGGCGCTCCAGGTCCGCGGCGGTCAGCTCCTGGCCGTGCACGGCGCCGGCGGCGCGCGTGATGGACTCGTTCATGAGCACGCCGCCCATGTCGTTGGCACCGGCGGCGAGGCACAGCGCCGCGCCGTCGGGGCCCATCTTCACCCACGAGGCCTGCACGTTGGCGATGACGGGATCGAGTGCCAGGCGCGCCACGGCGTGCATGAGGACGGCCTCGCGGAAGGTCGGGCCCTTGCGGGCGCGGCCCTTGAGGTAGATGGGCGCCTCCATGTGCACGAACGGCAGCGGCACGAACTCCGTGAAGCCGCCTGTCCGCTCCTGCAGCGCGCGGACGCGCAGGAGGTGGCGGGCCCAGTGGTGGTAGCCGTCGACATGGCCGAACATGATGGTGGCGGTGCTCTTCAGGCCCACCGCGTGGGCGGTCTCCATGACCTCGAGCCACTGCGCGGTGCCGATCTTGTCGGGGCAGAGGACCGAGCGCACCTCGTCGTCCAGGATCTCCGCCGCGGTCCCGGGCAGGCTCGACAGGCCCGCCGCCTTCAGCCTTGCGAGGTACTCCCGCAGCGGCAGCCCCAGCGTCTGGGCGCCGTGCCAGACCTCCAGCGGCGAGAACGCGTGCATGTGGATCGCAGGCGCTGCCGCCTTCACGGCGCTGACGATGGCGAGGTAGGTCTCCCCCGTGTAGCCGGGCCGGATGCCGCCCTGCAGGCAGACCTCGGTGGCGCCGCGCTCTGAGGCTTCGCGGGTGCGGCGCGCGATCTCGTCGAGGCCGAGGTCGTAGGGCTTCTCGCGCTCCTCGAAGCTGTGACGTCCCTTGGAGAAGGCGCAGAACTGGCAGCCGTAGGTGCAGATGTTGGTGTAGTTGATGTTGCGGTTGACGACGTAGGTGACGGTATCGCCGCAGCGCGCCCGGCGCAGCGCGTCGGCCGCCCGGCACACTGCCGCGAAGTCCACCCCGCGCGCCTCGAACAGCCGGACGATCTCGTCCTCGCCGAGCGGCTTCCCGGCGGCGGCGTGGTCGAGGAGTTCCCCCAGCTCTGCACTTGGCCCGTGGGAGATTCGACCGACCGGATGCGCGCAACGAGCGTGGCGGGGAGCGGCTCGGCGGTTCCGGGTGCCCAGCTGTCCTCGCGCGCGAGGCCCTGGCCATCCTGCTGCCGCAGCGCGAGGCTGTGCACGGCGGTGTCGAGCCATGGCGGTCGCTCGCTATTGGCTTGACCGGATTCCCCTCCCCGCTTGCGCCGACGGGATTCCCCTCCCCCTTGCGGGGAGGGGTTAGGGGTGGGGGTCCGAGACCATGACGTCGAGTATGTGGACCCCCACCCCCATCCCCTCCCCGCAAGGGGGAGGGGAGGAGGTACTCCGGGTAGATCGCCAGCCGCTCGACCAGGGTGCGGCCGGCGCGCGCGGTGGCGCGCTCCAGGGCGTCCAGATGCGGCCAGGGCGCCTCGGGGTTCACGTGGTCCGGCGTCACCGGCGAGACGCCGCCCCAGTCGTTGATCCCTGCCCCGATCAGCTGCGCCAGCCCCTCCGGCTGCAGGTTGGGGGGCGCCTGGATGTTCATGCGCGGGCCCAGGACCAGGCGGGCCACCGCGATGGTCCACAGGTGATCATCGAGCGTCGGCTCCGGCGCGCCCGCCATGCGCGTATCCGGCTTGGCGCGGAAGTTCTGGACGATCACCTCCTGGATATGGCCCCAGCGCTCGTGCGCGGCGCGGATGGCGAGCAGCGTCTCGATGCGCTCGCCGCGCGTCTCGCCGATACCGATCAGCAGCCCGGTCGTGAACGGCACGCGGGCGCGCCCGGCGGCCTCCAGGGTGGCGAGGCGCGCGGCGGGCGCCTTGTCGGGCGATCCGAAGTGCGGTCCGCCACGCTCGGAGAGGCGCTCCGCCGTGGTCTCCAGCATCATGCCTTGGGAGACTGACACCGCCCGCAGCCGGCGCAGCCAGTCCTCGCTCAGCACGCCCGGATTGAGATGCGGCAGCAACCCCGTCTCGCGCAGCACGAGGCCCGCTGCCGCTTCCAGGTAGTCCAGCGTGGATTGCGCGCTGAGGCTCTGCCAGCGCGGCACGCGCGGCGGCGTAGCGCCGCTCCGGCTGGTCTCCCAGGGTGAACAGCGCCTCCCGGCAGCCGGCCGCCTGCCCCGCCCGCGCAATCGCCAGCACCTCCTCCGGGGAGAGATACGGCTGCTCGCCGGGCCTCGGCGGCTGGGCGAAGGTGCAGTAGTGGCAGGAGTCCCGGCACAGCCGCGTGAGCGGGATGAACACCTTCCTGGAGAAGCTCACCCGCCGCCCATGGCCGGCGAGCGCGAGCCGCTCGGCCGTCGCCATCAGGCTCGCGAGGTCGTCGCACTGCGCCAGCGCCAGCACCTCGGCGTTCCGTCAGCCTCCCACCGGCGTTGGCCTTGGCGAGGACAGACTGGATCGTTGGCTGATGGATGGAGCTGCGCTGCTCGCCCCAGCCGCGACTGGATTCCCCTCTCCCCATGCGCCGACCGGATTCCCCTCCTCCCCCTTGCGGGGAGGGGTTAGGGGTGGGGGAAACCACGACATCCGAGGTTTGCGATTCACCCCCACCCCCATCCCCTCCCCGCAGGGGGGAGGGGGAGGAGAACGCGGGCAGCGCTTCGCTCAACGCCGACCGCTGGAGTCTTCTCGGTGTGTCGCCACTCATGATGAACTCGGTCCAGGTGATATTGGGTCCAGCGCTTCGCAGTGCATTCGGAGGAACGCGTAGGCAGGGTTGCCCTGCTTCGCGGCGATGAGGGCGGCGAGGTCGCGCGGCTCGTCGATGTCGAGGCCGAGCCCTGCCAGCTCGACGACGCGCCACGCGAGCCCGCGCGCCTCGGCCTGGGCGAGGTGGCGCGCGAAGCTCCCCGGCCCGAAGCTCGGGGGCAACGCATCGGGGGGTGCGGCCAGGAGGGCGTTGGTGCCGTCGCCGTCGTGCGCCGGCACCAGCACCACGCGCGGGCCTGCGCGCGAGGGAGCCACATCGAGCAGCCGGGACAGGTCGCCCGGCGTCACACAGGGGGCGTCGGCGGGAACGGTCAGAGCCTGCACCGCACCGCTCGCCAGCGCATAGGCGAACCCCGCCGCGGCGGCCGCGCTGTGGCCGCGCGCGCGCTCCTCGCGCAGCACGCGGACGCCGCCGTGCTGCTGCTGCGCGATCTGCGCCACCTCTGCGTCCGGGGTCACCACCAGCACTCGAGCGACGCGCTCCACCTGGGCCAGCGCCGCCAGCACGTCCCGCAGCATCGCCAGCGCGAGCCTGCGCCGCGCCTCGGGCGGCAGCACGCCGGCGAGGCGCTGCTTGGCCTCGCCCAGCGCCTTGACGGGGACGATGGCCCAGGTCGCCGGCGCAGGCTCCGCGCTCATGGCCCGGCCTCGGAGGGTTGGAGCCTGCGCGCCGCCGCAAGCTCGTCGCAGACAGCCATGCAATGGCGCGCCAGGGCGATCTTGTCGTCCAGGGTCTGCATCAGCGTGCGCGTCACCGAGGCGGGCACCGGCAGGCCCTCCGCGCTGGCGCCGTCGGTTGCGTCGACCACGATATGGTCGAGGAGGTCACCGTAGTGCTCGGCGATGCCGGCGACGCCGGGCGGTAGCCCCAGCTCGCCCATGATCTTCGCCGTCGGCCCCTTCACCGCCTTGCCGCCGATGACGGGACTGACGGCGACGACCGGCGCGCCGCTCGAGCGGATCGCCGCGCGCAGGCCCGGGACGGCGAGGATGGGGTCGACACTGAGCCACGGATTGGAGGGACAGACGATGACGCCCCCGAGCGTTGCCGCGGCCAGCGCCGCCTCCACCTCCACGGTCATCCGCGCCGCAGCAGCCCCCTCGTAGCACACGCTGCGCACGGCCGGCCGGCATTGCCGGCGCACGAAATAGTCCTGGAACGCGAGCCTCCCCGCATCGCTCTCCACCACAGTGTGCACGGGAGCGTCGGCCATCGGCAGGACGCGCGCCGTCACGCCTAGTTGCCGCGCCAGATGCGCCGTGACGGCCGTGGGCGTCTCGCCTGCCCGGAGGCGGCGCGTGCGCTCGACATGCGTGGCGAGATCGCGGTCGCCCAGCCTGAACCAGGTCTCCCCGCCGAGCTCGCCGATGGCATCCAGGAAGCTCCAGGTCTCGTCACGGCGGCCCCATCCGGTCTCCGGGTTGGCGACGCCGGCCAGCGTATAGAGCGTGGTATCGACATCCGGGGAGATCTCGAGGCCCAGGTGCTCGAAGTCGTCGCCCGTGTTGACGATCACCGTCAGCCGTCCGCCCAGGAGCCGGGCGAGCCCGAGCGAGAGCTTGGCGCCGCCGATGCCGCCCGAGAGCGCAACGTACGTGGCGGGCTTGGCGCCGCTCATCGGAACAGGTCCTGCGCCTTGGGCCGCCTGAGCGCTGCGGCGGGACGCGGGGCGGCGGTCCAGGTGAGTCCGCGGACGAGGGCCGCGGGGCGCGCCTCGGCGGCCTCGCCCATGGCCAGCACCGCGGCGGCGGCCACCGCATCGGCGAAGCCGACCTCGGTCGCCTCCAGCGGACGCCCGGCCAGGTCCGGTTCGCCGCGCCGGTCCAGCAAGGATGGCACGCCGGCCGCTCCGATGGCGAGCCCGACCGTGCCCAGTCGCCACGCTCGCCCCGTACTGTCGGAGACGATCACGCCGAGGTCGCAGCGGAAATGCGCATCGAGCCGCGCCTTGAGGGCGGCCGCGCTGGCGTCCGGCTCTTCCGGCAGCAAGAGCACGCGACGGCCTGCGTTCCCGGCCTCCAGATTGGACTGGTCGACGCCGGCGTTGGCCATCACGAGGCCGTGGCGGGTCACCGCGATCAGCACACCGGGTGCGGCGCGCAGTAATTCCGCCGATTGCGTCAGGATCGCCGCGATGAGGCGCGCGTCCTTGCCGGTCAGCGCGGCGAGCTCCCTGGCCGCGGTGCTCGGCTCGATGTCCCTGAGGTCGAGATAGCGCCCCTCCGCCTTGGAGACGACCTTCTGCGCCACGACCACGATGTCGTGCGCTCGCGGGCCGAGGCTGCCGCGCTCGATGGCGGCGATCAGGAGGGCGGCGAGGTCGTCCCCCGGGCGCACCTCGGGGATGCCGTCGAGTGCCGTCACGGTGAGCGCTGCGTTGCCCACGGCGGCTAGTCCTTGCCGAGGCCAGTGTCGAGGCCCGTGATGCGGATGCCGGCACCGGACGCCTTGTAGTGCCGGTTGATGCCGATCAGCACGGAGGTGAGGGCCTCCGCCGCCACGGCATTGGCGAGCGGCCCCGCATGCACTCCGCTGAGCCCGGCGGCCTCCGCGAGCGCGATGACGGCGGCGCGGTCCTCGACAGCGTCGCCGAACACCAGGATGTCGCAATCGATCGGCGCATCGGCCTGCAGCTTGGCGGCTGCCACGTTGTGGAACGCCGCCACCACGCGCGCGCCATCGCCGAGCCGCCGCTGCGCGGCGAGGGCGGCGGAAGTCTCGGCGGGGAGCTGCACCCGCGCCACCTTGGGCGGCACCAGCGGCACCGTTGTGTCCACCACGATCTTGCCGGCGACGTGCGGTGCGATCTCGTCGAGGATCGCTGCGTGGCTCGCCCAGGGTACGGCGAGGATCACCACATCGCCGGCCTCCGCAGCCTGCGCGTTGGAGGCCGCGCTCGGCGCTGGCCCGCCCGCTACAGGCCCGAGCACCCGCGCCGCCGCCTCCGCCTTGTCGATGCTCCGGGATCCGATGATAACGGCGTAGCCCGCAGCGGCCCAGCGCCTGGCGAGCCCGCTGCCCAGCGCTCCGGTGCCTCCGACGATGGCCAGCGTCGGTTTCCCGCTCACGTCTCCTCGTTGCGTAGGTTGGGGCGAGCGAAGCGCAGACCCAACACGGTTGATGGCTCGTCTACAGCGCCGTGTTGGGTCATCGCTTCGCTCGACCCAACCTACAGCTTCATCTCGGGCAGCGGCACGATGGCGACGCCCGCCTTCTCCAGGGCGTCGCGCACGCCGCGCGCCACCCTCACGCCGGTCGCCTCGTCGCCGTGCACGCAGATCGTGTGGATGTCGGCCTTGATGCGCTTGCCGGTGCGCGACACGATCTCCCCCTCCAGCACCATGCGCAGCACGTGCTCCGCTGCGGCGGCCGGGTCCTTGAGCACCGTGCCCGGGATCGACCTCGAAGCCAGGTTGCCCTCGTCGTCGTACTGGCGGTCGGCGAAGCCCTCGCGCGCCAGCGGTAGCCCCAGCGCCAGCGCGGCCTTCTCCATCTCCGACCCGAACGGCGCCGACGTAGATGATGTCCCTGTCGACTGTCTTCATCGCCCGGCCGATGGCCATGGCGTAGCTCTCGTCCTCGGCCGCCATGTTGTTGAGCGCGCCGTGCGGCTTCAGGTGCGTCACCTCGAGCCCGGCGTAGGCCGCCATCGCCTGCAGGGCGCCGATCTGATAGGCGATCATGTACTCGAGCTCGACCGGGTTCATCTGGATGCGGCGGCGGCCGAAGCCCCACAGGTCGTTGAAGCCG
Source organism: uncultured Alphaproteobacteria bacterium (assembly GCA_963758625.1). GTDB lineage: Bacteria > Pseudomonadota > Alphaproteobacteria > Rhizobiales > Hyphomicrobiaceae > AWTP1-13. Next base: position 108,744 of record CAVWWJ010000023.1, read on the forward strand.
GGGTGAACGCCCACGCTCACGCCTTCCTCTTTGGCCAGCATGCACAGCCGGTACATGGTGTTGGGATCGCCGGCGTGGAACCCGCAGGCGACGCTGGCGGACTTGATGATCTTCATCAGGTCGGCGTCGTTGCCGACATCGTAGGCGCCCCATCCCTCGGCAATGTCGGCATTGAGATTGATCTGCTTTGCCATTCGCGCCCCATCTCGAACAGATGCGGCGGCATGGTACTATTGATAGGAAGACCATACAACGCCGGTGTCAGACCCTCCGGGTCTGACACCATGACGCCGACGCCACGACATTGCAGGCTGCGACGATGAATGCACCAACGGTGTCAGACCCGGAGGGTCTGACACCGACGCGATTTCTGCCATGCGGCGACACCGCCCTCACGGTCGAGCTGGGCGACCGCGTGGATCCCGCCGTCAACGCCTTGGTGCTGGCGCTCGCCGACAGGGTCGAGGCCGCGGCCGTTCCCGGCATCGTGGAGCTGGTGCCGACGTTTCGCTCGCTCACGATCCATTACGACCCGCTGACCGTGGCGCAGAGCGAGCTCGAGGCGAGGCTCCGCCCGCTGCTGTCGGGGCTGAGCGCGGCGGGCAGGTCCGGGCGTCTGTGGCGCATCCCGGTGTGCTACCACGACAGCGTCGCCCCCGATCTCGCCGAGGTCGCGGGCCGCACCGGCCTCAAGCCGGAGCGCGTGGTCGAGCTGCACGCCTCCGCGACCTACCACGTCTACATGGTGGGCTTCCTGCCGGGCTTTCCCTACATCGGCGAGCTGCCGCGCGAGCTGGTGCTGCCCCGGCGCGAGAACCCGCGCACCGCCGTCCCGGCGGGCTCCGTGGCGGTCGCAACGACGCTCACGTCCGTCTACACGCTGGAGAGCCCCGGCGGCTGGCATCTCATCGGGCGCACCCCGGCTCTGCTGTGGGACCGCGCGCGGGATCCGCCCGTGCTGCTGGCGGCCGGCGACAGGGTCCGCTTCCTGCCGATCTCCCTCGAAGACTATGCCGCGCTCGCCTCGCGCAGCGCGGCCGGCGAGGTGCGCCTGCAGCCGGAGGAGGCGTCGGCCGGGGTAGGCGCACTCCCATGAAGCCCTCGCTCAGAGTGGTGGCGCCCGGTCTGATGACCACGCTGCAGGATCTCGGCCGGAGAGGCTACCAGAGCCTCGGCATCCCCGTGTCCGGGGCGCTGGATGCCGTCGGCCTCGTGGCCGCCAACGCCATCGTCGGCAACGCGTCCGGGACCGGGGCGCTGGAGATCGCGCATCTGGGTCCCACGCTCCTGGTCGAGGCCCGGAGCGTGCGCGTCGCCTTTGCAGGCGGCGCCGCCGCGATCGAGGTGCTGCCCGGCGAGGGTACCCCCGGCGGCAGGCGGCTCGCCCCGCTGCAGAGCGCCCGTCTCGAGCGAGGCGAGGTGCTGCGCATCGGCGCCCTCGGCGGAAGCGCGCTCGGCTATCTCGCCGTCGAAGGCGGCTTCGACGCCGCGCCGGTGCTGGGCAGCCAATCCACCTATGCCCGCGCCGGCCTGGGCGGCTTCGCCGGACGGGCGCTGCGCGCCGGAGACCACCTCCCCTTGCGGCAGGCCGAGGCCGAGGAGCGCGAGGAGCGCATGCTGCCGTCCCTGGACCTGGCGCCGCCCCGGCGCATCCGCGTGGTCCTCGGGCCGCAGGACGACTGCTTCACCGAGCAGGGGAAGCGCACGCTGCTGGAGGCCACCTTCAGGGTGTCGGCGGCCTCGGACCGCATGGGTATGCGCCTCGAGGGACCGGCGCTCGAGCACGCCGGCGGCTTCAACATCGTCTCGGACGGCATTGCGCCGGGCTCCATCCAGGTCCCCGGCAACGGCCTGCCGATCGTCCTCCTGGCCGAACGGCAGACGACCGGCGGCTATCCCAAGATCGCCACCGTGATCGCCGCCGACCTGCCGGCGCTGGGGCGGCTCGCGCCCGGCGCAAGCATTGCGTTCGCGGCGATCGCCGTCGCCGAGGCCGAGGCGGAGCATCGGCGCCATGCGGCCATGCTGGCGGCGCTGTCACGACAGGTGGTGGCGGCGCGCAGCCGACCCGGCATCGACACGGCGGCGCTGCTGGGCGCCAACCTCGTCAGCGGCGTCGTCAGCGCGCTCGATCCCTGAAGTCGGGGTCTGACCCTGGTTTCATACTCTGTGCGTTCCCGGAAACCGAGGCCCCGGCCGCCAGGTCGGGTCCGAGGTTGTCCGGGACCTTCCCCCCGCCGTGCTTGCGGTCGGCGGGATCGTGCTATCACCGGCCATGAGCTCGCAGCCAATTCGCATCATTGGCATCGATCCGGGGTTGCGCCGCACCGGCTGGGGCGTCGTCGAGGCCGATGGGGCGCGCCTCGTGTATGTGGCGAGCGGCCTCGTCACGTCGGACAGCGAAGGCGAGCTGGCCTACCGGCTGCGCGAGATCTACGACGGGCTCAGCGCCGTGATCGCCCGGTTCGCGCCGCAGGAGGCCGCCGTGGAGGAGACCTTCGTCAACAAAGATGCGCGCGCCACCTTGAAGCTTGGTCAGGCGCGCGGCATGGCGCTCCTGGCTCCGGCCTGCCGCGGCCTGCGTGTCGCGGAGTATCCGCCCAACGTGATCAAGAAGACGGTGACCGGCACCGGGCACGGCGAGAAGCGCCAGATCGCAGCCATGGTGGGCTTCCTGCTGCCCAAGGCGCGCTTCGACAGCGCCGACGAGGCCGATGCCCTGGCGATCGCCATCTGCCATGCGAGCCACCGCCGGACCGCCGGCGCCATCGCCGCCCGCATCGTCCTGCCGGAGACTGCGCGATGAGTTTCCACTCCAAAGCGCGCCACACGTCCTCCCCTCCCCCTTGCGGGGAGGGGCCGGGGGTGGGGGTCCACAGACTCGACCTGCGGAAGTGTCACCCCACCCCTAGCCCCTCCCCGTCAAGGGGAGGGGAATCGGTCCGTGCGCGTGGAGAGGGCGCCGCATGATCGGCAAGCTCAGAGGCATGGTCGACGCCGTCGGCGAGGCGCATGCCATCATCGACGTCGGCGGTGTCGGCTACGAGGTGCAGGCCTCGGCGCGTACGCTGCGCACCCTCCAGATCGGCCAGGAGGCGAGCCTCGCCATCGAGACGCACGTGCGCGAGGACGCCATCCGCCTCTACGGCTTCGCCAGCGAGACGGAGCGTGCCTGGTTCCGGGCGCTGCAGACCATCCAGGGGGTGGGCACCAAGGTGGCGCTCGGCGTGCTCGGCACGCTCTCGCCGCAGGACCTCGCCAATGCGATCGCGCTGCAGAGCTGGGCCGCGGTGGAGGAGGCCCCGGGCGTCGGCAAGAAGCTCGCGCAACGCATCGTTGCCGAGCTCAAGGACAAGGCGCCGGCCCTGTCGGTCGCGGGCTTGAGCGTGCCGGCGGCGCTCGCGGGCCGGGCGGCGACGCCGCCGCCGGGAGATGCGGCCGCGGAGGCCATCTCGGCGCTGACCAACCTCGGCTACCTGCCGGGCCAGGCGAGCCAGGCGGTCGCCGCCGCCATCGCCGAGCTGGGCGCCGCCACGGATACCCCCAGGCTGATCCGGCGCGGACTGAAGGAGCTGGGCCGGTGAGCGTCAGGCAATAGGCAGTAGGCAGTAGGCGTCGAGCAGGTGGGCCGCCTATTGCCTACTGCCTATTGCCTACTGCCTCACTTCGGGAACGTCGGGGCGAGGAACGCGCCGCAGTGGCCGCGCCGGCGCGCTTTGGCCTCAGCCTCGGGCTCCAGCCAGTGCGCTCGTTCCTCGCCGTCGTAGGGCACCCACTCCCAGCTCTCCGGCACATCGGCCTTCCGCCAGCCGAGTGGCTTGGATGCCGTGCGGGTCTCGTGATTGGTCTTCATCCGTTCCGGCTCGGTCTCGCCCCAGCGCCAGGCCATGCAGAGCGAGGCGATGCAACAGCAGTCCGCGGGGGGTGCATCGGCGTCCTTCTTGTCGCCACCCTTCTTGTCGGCGTCCTTCTTCATGAAGGCACGGTTGTCGGTGCCGCGCGCATAGGGGCACCATTTCGTCTTGGCTTCGGTCTCGGTCAGCAGCATCGACGACCTTTGGATAGGGAATAGGGAAGCGAGAATTGGAAATGGCAGCCGGCGTAGCCGGATCGTCAGCTTAGCATCCCCACTCCCCACTCCCTACTCCCCTGGTGTCAGACCCGCAGGGTCTGACACCTTGCGGTAGAGCCGCAACAGCTCGACATGGCGGGCGAGGTCGTAGGTCCAGTGGCCCGCGATCCCGCGGCGGCGCTCGGCCCTGAGCGCGCGGCGCAGCTTGGCGAGGACCAGCCGGTGCCCGCGCGGGCTCTCGTCGGCGAGCTCGTGGGGCCACAGCGGCAGGATGGCGGCAAGCTCGGTGCGGGACATGCAAAGGCACGGTGGGTCGCGAGGAGCGCAACGGGACCCCTCGAGCATGACACGGAATACCCTGGCAGGATTTTTCGCGCGGCCAGCGGAGTGCCGGAGCTCGCGCGCTCTTACCTGCGGTTCACCATGGCGCGCGGCTCGGCTGGCGCCGGGCACTCTGTAACGGTATGGTCCGCGCGCTGCCCATTCCCCCCGTGTCCTTGCAACCTGGACGGACCCCCTCCATGTCGGGCAGCCCTTGCGCGGACCGCGGTCCGCGCCCCCGGCGGCAAGTCTGCCGCTCCTCCCTTCCACCTGTCACCGATCAGCACCTGCGCCGCGCCCTCGAGGCGGCGGTCGCACCGGCTCTCGCGGTTGCCCGCGCGCGGCTGTGGGCCGGCGCGCGTGCGCGGCCCATCGAGGTTCTGGCGCGGCAGATCGCCATGTATCTGGCGCACGTCGGCCTGGGCATGACGTTCGCCGAGGTGGCGCGTCTGTTCGCCCGCGACCCCAAGACGGTGGCGCGCGCCTGCGCGCAGGTGGAGGACCGGCGCGACTGCGCGACCTTCGACCGCTCGCTCGAGCTCCTGGAGGGCGCACTGTGCCTGCTCTCCCCGCGCTACGCCTGAGGGCGGCCCATGACCAGAGCAAGACGGGCGCGCCCGCGCCCCGCCACCCCGGGGTCCGCGCGCGAGTACGAGACGGCGCTGCGCTGGCTCAAGCGGCGCTGCGCCACCGGCGACCGGGCCCTGCTGGCGGAGCCGCAGTTCGCAGCCGGCGAGCGGCTCGCGGCCGACTTCCGGCACGCGCAGCTTCTGCCGAGGACAACGGCCAACTGGTCGGCGGTCGTACCGAACGTCCGCCGCCGCCGCTCCGCTCCCGGCGTCGGCTCGGAGATGAGCGATAGGGCGGTGGCAGCGCGCCAGCGCGTGCACGCAGCACTCGACGCCGTGGGGCCGGAGCTCGCCGGCATCCTGCTCGACGTGTGCTGCTTCGATGCCGGCCTCGAGGCGACCGGCCGGACGGCGCGCTGGCCGCGCGGCGCGGCCCGCGTGGTGCTCGACCTGGCCCTGACGCGACTTGCGCGCCACTACGGGCTCATCCCGCCCGAGCGGCCGGCGGCGGGCCGCCTGCGCCACTGGGGCGATGCCGACTACCGCCCCACCATCGAGGGATGGCGTTGACGGCGAAGCCTCCCGGTTCTGGCGGCCGGGTTGACACGCAGGTCGGTGCGCGGGTCTGGCGGCGGTGGCTCGTCCCGTGCACGCTTCGACAGGGGCGCCCGATGCACGATGCAATTCAGGCGATTCCCAATGCCGCAATCACGGGCGTACAATTCGAGCCAGGATCACCTGGGAGCACAACATGGACGCGATGCTTGCGAAACCGGCGTATGGCAACGCGGCGCGCGCGGCCCGGCTCGCTGCGCGTGATGGCGAGCTGACGGGGCCGACGGCGGGCCTGGCGCGCGGCTACGTGCAGGGCAACCTCGCCATCCTGCCGTCGCACTATGCGGCCGACTTCCTGCGCTTCTGCCACCTCAACCCGAAGCCCTGTCCCCTGGTCGGCGTGTCGGCGCCGGGCGACCCGCGCATCCCTTCGCTCGGGGCCGATCTCGACATCCGTACCGACCTGCCGCGCTACCGCGTGTGGCGCGAGGGCGAGCTCGTCGAGGAGCCCGCCGACATCATGCGCTGGTGGCGCTCGGACCTCGTCGCCTTCGTGCTCGGGTGCAGCTTCTCCTTCGAGGAGGCGCTGATAGAGGCGGGCGTCCCGCTGCGCCACATCGAGCGCGGCACCAACGTCCCCATGTACCGCACCAACGTCGATTGCGCGCCGGCCGGCCCCTTCGCCGGGCCCATGGTGGTGTCGATGCGCCCCCTGAGGCCGGCCGATGCGATCCGGGCGGTGCAGATCACCTCGCGCTTCCCGGCAGTGCACGGTGCGCCTGTGCATCTCGGGCTTCCCGAGCTGATCGGCATCCGCGACCTCGCGCGGCCCGATTATGGCGATGCGGTGCCGGTCGAAGCGGACGAGCTGCCGGTGTTCTGGGCCTGCGGCGTCACTCCCCAGGCCGTGATCGCCGCCGCGCGCCTGCCCTTCGCCATCACCCACGCTCCCGGCTGCATGCTGGTGACCGACCAGCTCAACATCAGCGCCGCGGCGTTCTGATGGGGTCAGACCCTGCGGGTCTGACCCCATGCCGTTTGGTCCCGCCGTCTCTGCGGACCGACGACGGAGCGGCTTTGAGCGCGCGGCGCGGATGACCCAGAATGTGAGGGTGTGCCATGGGGTCAGACCCGCAGGGCCTGACCCCATTGGCGCTAACATAGGCTCATTACGGCTTGATACTGGCGTTTGCGCGGGGGCTCGCGCAAGTGGCGGGCCAGGCGCGGAGCGGCGGCCAGGAGGGCGGCGATGCTGAAGGCGGGGATGATGGCGCCGATCAGCGCTGCGATCAGCAGGCGGTAAAGGCGCCACTGCTCGGGGCGTGCGCGGCAGCCCGGCGGGGAGAGTCACCGAAAGCGGCCAGATGCGCCTCGGTCAGCAGAGCGGCGATCAAGTGGCAGAGCACCCAGGCCTTGGCGACCTCGGGACATTCGCCGGGCGGCCCCTTGAGCCCGACCAGGCTCTTCATGCGCTTGAAGGCGATCTCGATGCGCCAGCGCAAGCGATAGAGCTCCAGCACTTTGGGCGTGGTGTACTCGGCCGGATCGAGCGAGGTGATGAGGATCACCCACTCGGCGGCAATGAGCGTGCCGGGCTTGATGGTGCGCTGCTTGGATTTGGCCTCGGCCCGCGCTTCGCGCACCGCCTTGACCGCCTGGGCCTTGGGCATCTTGATGGCGAGGAGGCGCATCTTGAGCGGTGCGGCTCCGTTGCGCCCGAGCCAGATCGGCCGATCGACGACGCCGGTCTCACTGTCGGCGAGCGCGCGGATGATGTCGAAGGCTTTACCGTCCTCCTGCAGCCAGCGCGCGCCCGTCCAGGCGGCGCGCACCAGCACATCGCCGCCTTGCGCGATCACGTCGGCAAGCTCGTCGGCGCGGCAATGGACGGCGTCGGCGATGCGCAGCTCGCCGGGGATCACCTTGATCCGGTTGATGCGCTCCGCACCCTTCTCGTCGGTGAGCTCGAAGGCGCTGAACCGCTCGGCCGGCAGGTCGAAAACCGCGTGCACGCGCCACAGCCGCCCGTTCTCGCGCGCCGACTTGCCGGCCTTGCGCACCGTGGTGGCGTCCACCAAGCGGATCAGCCGGCCGCCCGCCACGGTAAGCTGCGAGCCCGAGGCCTCTCCCAACAGCCGCGCCAGGATACTCTGCAGCCAGGGCACCGCGTTGCGCAGCCGGCCGAGCACGGCCACGTTCGACAGGCTCGCCAGCCCGATGGTCTCCGCCCACGCCGCCGTCAGGCGCAGCCCCATGACGCCGAGGCAATAGGCCAAGATCAGCCGCAGCAGATCGACGCCGCACCTGACCTCGCGCGGACGCCGGAACGCGCCCGTCGCACGCGCCTCCCGCTCCAGCACCGCAGCCCCGCCGAGGCGCTCAACCGTGCCGATCCAATCCGATCCGGTAAGCTCTGCTCGAGACGGCTCAACCTGGGTCATCCCCATGCTAGAATCCAACTTGATTCTAGCTGGCAAGAACTATCTTAGCGCCAATGGGGCCTGACCCCGTCACCCTCGCCCATCACCCTGCCGCGGCGGCGCGGGCGTCGGCGCGGACGCGCTCTACCATGGAGAAGAAGCCGTTGGAGCGCTGCGGGGTGAGGTGGTCCGAGAGGCCGAGCTCGGAGAACACGGCGCGCGCGTCGGTGCCCAGGATCGTCTCGGGCGTCTTGCCATGCACCAGGGCGAACAGCACGGCCACCAGCCCGCGCACGATGTGAGCGTCGCTGTCGCCCTGGAACTCGAGGACCGGGGCTGCGCCGCCTCCGTTGCGGCTGAGCGTGCTCGCAACCCACACCTGGCTCACGCAGCCGCGCACCTTGTTGGCGTCGGTGCGCAGCGCCTCGGGGAAGGGCGGCAGCCCGCGTCCCAGCTCGATCAGGTAGCGGTAGCGGTCCTCCCAGTCATCGAGCAGCGCAAAGTCGGAGCGGATGGTCTCGATCGCCAAGGGTTTTCGCCTGGGTTTGTGCCATGCGATGTGCCACGGGTTGTGGCGCATGGGGTGTGGTGGCGCCCGCGGCCGCCCGGTGACGCAGCAGGCTGGTCGGGCCCGACCAGATACATATGGCGGCCGGGCCCGTTCGAGGCAAGCGCGGGGCCTCGCCTCACCCCTCACCGCCGGGCCCAGGCCCGCGCCGCGGCGGGTAGTCCTCCCCAGGCGCCCGGGGGCGGCGCTGATCGGGCCTGCCGTTCCAGCGCCGGTCCTGCGGCGGCTCGTCGGGCGGCGGCGTGCGTCCGCCGCCGACCATGTCGCCGATGAGGCGCAGCCCGAACTGCGCCTTCTTGACGAAGCCGACCCAGAGGTCGCCGCCGGCCCCGCAGGTCCTGTCGTTGGGATCGCAGTAGGTGCTGACGCGCCCGAGCGCGCTCATCACGATGGCATGCAGTCGTGCTTGCTGCTGCGGGTCTGACGGCAGCAGGAACACCAAGACGGCCAGCCAGAACGCAAGTCTGAGCATGGGCAACCCCCTGCTGCATCGCTCGCGGTTTACCATCTGTTAGCGAAGCGGCGGGGGTTCTAGGCACAGCGCACAGGTCCGGCAAACCTACTCGCCGCGCATGGCTAACACTTCGTTAATTAAATATGTTAACGTAAACAGGCAGTTACGGGAGGAAATGACAGCAAATACAACAGGTTCACGGCACTCCTGCGGTACTTCCGCGGGAGGTAGTTTACACGCGAAATTGTGCATCCACAGTGCATCCGCAGGGGAGACATTGCGAATGGCGAGAAGAGCCAACAACGGATTTACGGAGAGGGGGGTGCTGACGCTGCCCCTCAGCAAGCGACGGCACTACGACCGACAGCAACCGGGCCTGTACGTCGCCTGCTACCCCATAACGGGGACGAGGTCCTTCAGAGTTGCCTATACACTTTATGGGCACCCCGACGCGATGACGCTCGGCAGGGTCGAGGACATCCCCCTGGAGAAGGCGCGCGAGCGGGCGAAGGAGATCAGGCAGGCTGCAAAGGCCGGACAGGACCCCAAGGTCAAGCCCGACGCTGAGGTGCTTCGCTGGGGCGCCGTGGTCAGGGATTACACCCAGCGCGAGGCGATCGGCAGCAAGCGCCTAAAGTCGGCAGCGGCGAATGAGGAGTTGGTGCTGAGGCTGACCGCAGCCTGGCACAAGCGCCCGATCGGCAGCATCACCCGGCGCCACATCAAGGAACTCCTCGCCGTGGTCGCCGCCGACACTCCCTACCAGGCAGTGCGGTTGCACGCCCACTTGAAGTCGATTCTCGACTGGACTGTGGACATGGAGTGGCTGGCCCAGAGCCCCATGCCGAAGAAGCCTCCCGTGAGTGGGCTCAAGGGGCGCGACAGGGAATGGTTCAAAAGCGGTCGCAACGGCGCGCCTGGGCGATCGGATGACGTGGTCAAGGCCGTGTGGGGGGTGGCCAATGCGATGGGCGGCGACGACGGCAGGTTCCTGAAGCTGGTCCTGATCACAGGCAAGCGGGTCAACGCGGTGGCGGCGATGCGATGGGACCAGATCGAGGAGGGTGGCTGGTGGACGCCTATCGAGGGCTCCAAGAACAAGCGCAACAACCCCACGCCCCTCTCCAGGCTGGCGCAGCGGGTGCTGGGGTCCCGACCGGGCAAGGGAGGACCCGTCGCGGTGGTCTCAACGCGCAGGCGCGACACGATGAAACAGCACGTACGAAAGAAGCTGGAAGGGGTCGCGTCCGACTTCATCCTTCATGGCCTCCGCCACATCCTCGCGACCTGGTTCCGTGCTCAGAAGGTTCGCCCGGACATATGGACCACGCCGAGGTCAAGGACGCGCACAGCGGTTACGAGCACACCGACATCCGCGACTGGGAGCCCGAGATGCGAGAGGCAATGGAGGCGTGGTGTGGCCACATCGAGCGGTTGGTCGCGCCTGCGGATGGGGTTGCCGTGCTCACCCAGCACAAGGTGGCGTGAGCCGCAGCAGTAGCTACTCTGCCGCCTCGCTCTCAGAGCTAAGCCTGAGGTCCATCAGAATCAGCGACGTTGGCTGCTTGCTCTTGTCCATGACGCGCAGGACGTCAAGGAACACGGTGTCGACGCTATCATGCATTGCCCGAAGGATCTTCGGGCTAAGCTCTGCCTTTCGCTCCGGAGGCACAATGAACCTAAGCTTTCGCACGAACTCTTCAGAGCTAACCTTTCCGACGCCAGAATCACGGTCATAGCCGTGGATCCGGCATTCGATGGCCGTGGGCTTTTCCTCAACCGTCTTGCTTTCGACGGCCGCGACGCGCGCCGCATTGAAATAGGCCAGCGGCTTGTCCACGTTGCCGGCGCCTATGGTGAACTCCTTGATGTCGTTCCTGCGGAGCGGCAGGCCCATCTCCTTGACCATGGGACGGACGCGGGAGCTGAGCCGCGCCACGGACCGAGGGTCCAGCACCTGCAGGCGTTGCTCGACCTTCTTGGTCTCTTTTTCTTGCTCAAGCTCTGCCTCGAGTTCGTGCTCCATCTCCCGGAACTTCTCCGGGTTGTCGTGCAGCCTATGCACCGCTGCGTTCCCGGCCGAGAGTGCATATCGCAACAGCTCGAGGGCCTCACGCGTGGTGGCCGTCTGCGACTCGATGATCTTCTCGAGGCTCTTGATATGGGCCGATGCATCCGACGATGGCGCCGCTCCCTTTCGCGTCTGCACGAGCTGGATCTTCGCCAGCTCTATCACCGTCTCGTCGGTCTCTTCGGACCGCGGCGTGAGCAGCTGGAAGATGTACGCCAGCATTGCCCTGACCGACACGCTGGCCAGCTCAGGCACAGTGCCGGCGACCGCCGGAACTAGGACCTGGGTGATGAACGAGCCCTGCTTCGGCGCAGTGACGATTAGATCGACGTAGTTTTTCGAGCCGATCTTCTGCGCAACCCGCCCTGTGCGCCGGAAATGCTCGGCAGTATTCAGCAGGCGGGCGAAGCCGTAACTGGCCCTGCTGTACTCATAGAAATGCATCCGACCCACGTCAGCGAGCCCACCAAAATAGGTGATCTCCATCCTTTCAGTAGTCACGACAGCCCCCCTGCCACCCAGGTATTTCCGCCCGAGCAGCCCCCGCCGCCGCGAATCAACCTAAAATACCATTGACTCGTGTGTGCACCGTCGCAAGTCGTCTACCGAGTCGTTGCGCATTCCATGCACAACTTGATGGGAGTTGCCCGTGATTCCCGACCCACCATTCACCTGGTATGCCTTCTTCAAGGACTTCCAGACCTTATTCGGAACGCTCGTCGGATTTGGCGGCGTCTGCCTCACACTCTGGTTCAACGCTTGGCAGGCTAGTAGGACGCGCGCTGACGACATCGACCACGACCGTAACACGACACGCGTCACCCTTTCGAGCGAGTTGTGGGTACTCCAGAGATCCTTGAGAGCCTGGAAGGAGGTGCTGGATGAAATCCAGAAGTCGGGTGAGGTCGCATTACCCCGGTCATTCGATGCGGAGGGTGCATCGCGCGCCTACCGCGCGGCCCTGCCGAACATCGGGCTTCTGACCGAACTGGAGATACAGCAATCCGTTCTGGCCTACTCCCAAGTATGAATCGCTCAGCAAAATGTCCTACGACATGCAGAACCAGTTCGATCCCCGCAAACGGGACGAAGCGCTCTCCATGGCGTTTCGCGCATACCTCATGGGTTTGACCAATACCCTCGCGGCCGTCGACGAAGCTCTCGACACGATCACCGAGGCTCACGTGGTCGAGAAGGACAGTAGGAAGATCGTAATCCGACCAAGAGCCCTTAAACGCCCAAGTTGCGCTGCACGGTCACCCGTCGTTGCGTAGGAGTGCGGGCACCATGAGCGGAGGCGGCGCGTACCCGCATGCTGCACTCAGTTGCTCGACAAGATCGAGCCACCGTGCTCTGCTGAGCGCAGCACAAGGAAGGGGGAGCGCTCTCATGGGATTCAGTTTCCGAAAATCGATCAGGCTGGGCAAAGGCATGAGGTTGAACATCGGCATGAAGAGCACCAGCATAAGTATGGGCGGCAAAGGGTACACCTACACGTCCGGTACCTCAGGGGACCGCGTTACCGTCGGGATCCCAGGCAGCGGCCTCTCCTATACGAAGAAAATCAGCAAGGGACCTTTCGGCGCGTGGTCGATCACCGTCCTTGGCCTCTCTGTCGTGATCATCTTGGCCCTGATCTTTGGGCGAGGTTAAACGGCGGAACGCCAAGGAACGCCGTTTTGGGCGGGGTCAGTGCCGGGGTGGCAAGGGTACCACCCCACCTTGCGAACCTCCTGTAGGTGGCGTTTCCGGCGTTCCTAGAGGCGTTCAGGGCCTCTCCCACCAGGGCAGGCGCTTCCCGGGCTTCGCCTTGGGCCTGGGCTGGCGTTTCACCTGCTGCTTAGGAGGTCCTGCCGCTGACCTTGTCCGCGCTCCCGCTGCGGCCGGAGCTTCTCATTCATGAGAGCGTGCCGACAGGAGGGCCGGGTCCCCAGTAAAATCCTCCTTCGGCACTCGGTTGTGCGCATCGTGGCGGCTCGGCTATGCTCCCGGTATGCTGCGCCGAGGAGGGCGGGTTGGGGGAAGTGGATTGGACATCAGAATTGATGATTGCGCCATTGCGGTTGCCGGGGAAAATCTTCGTCAACTACAGGCGCGATGACGAGCGGTCCACGGCCGCCCGCATCCGTGACCGTCTTGCCAGCGCCTTCGGCGACGCCAACGTGTTCATGGATGTGGACAACCTGCTGGCGGGCCAGCGGTTCGATAAGGAGCTGGAGAAGGCGCTCAACGAGACCGATGTGTTTCTTGCCGTGATCGGGCCGCACTGGCTGGAGCTGCTCGGCAAGCGGCAGGCCAGTGGCGAGCGCGACTTCGTGCGCGAGGAGATCGCCGGGGCGCTGAAACGGGACATCGTCGTCATTCCCTTACTGATCGAGCAGACGCCGCTGCCGCGCGGTGACGCGCTACCCGAGGACATTCGGGACCTTGTGCTGTATCAGAAGCAAGTAGTCACGCACGAGCAGTTCGGCCGCGATGTGGCGGGCCTCGTCGAGGCGATCTCGTTCGCGCGGAAGGCCGCAGCCGCACCACAGGCGGCCCGCGATTTGGCGGACTTCGTCGATGAGGCCCCCGCAGGGGGTTCAGAGGATCGCCGCCGTGCTGCGGGGTGGCTGCTGCTGCTGCTGTTGCTCCTCGGCGTCGTCGTGTTCGTCGCCTCCCATCAGAACGCTCCGCGTGGCAGGGAGGTAGCGGTGACCGATCCCGTGTTGATCGAGCGGCTCAACGCCAGCGCGCACTACGCCCAAGGGGACCGCTATCTCTACGTGCGCGACTACGATCGAGCCATCGCGGAATACACCAAGGCTATCGCCCACGGTTCGCACGAGGCCAAGATCTACTTCAATCGGGGTCTCGCCTATTACGGCAAGAATGACCACAACAGCGCCATAGCCGACTACGCCCAAGCCCTCAAGATCAGCCCGCGAGATGCGGACGCCTACTACAATAGCGGCGCCGCCTATGAAGCACTGGGGCGCAGAGTTGATGCGATCCGGGTTTACCGTTGGGCGCTGGAGATAGACCCGAACCACCAGCACAGCAAGGATGGTTTGAAACGGCTCGGCGCTCTGTGATGGTAAACCGCGCCCACAGTGGGTCATCTGTCGACGCCTTCTTCTGGCACACAAACCTCCGGCCCACGTTCGTCAGGTTTCGGGGCATAACTGCCTTGGCAGGCATGCGCGTCGGCGATCGGGCTTGCCGCTGACCTTGTGTCGAACAGCCCCGTGGTGGGCCTGGTTGGCCTTCGCCATTGTCCGGTCCCCTGAACTATCGCCGCCACCTCAGCACCCGACAACTCGCGGGCACGCATGAGGGCCTTCGCTACGCGGATGATAGGCTTGCGCTTCTCGACAACCAAGCGGCGGGCAATCAGCCGATAGGGCTGCAAGCCGTGGTCGACGTGATGCTTGGCCAGGACGTTGCGGGCGAGGTGCTCGTCGCTGCGAGACCCTGCACCGTTGTCGTTGAAGCCAAGCAGGTGGAGTGCCGCTTCCCGTGCAGCCAGCTCCGACACCAACCAGGGAGCCTCATCCATGCCATGCAGGCGACTCTTGCCGAAGATGCAGCGTGGCGGGTCGAGGCTGACGCGGTCGACCGGCAGCCCGAGCAGCGTTGCGATGGTCGCGTGTGCTGCCTCCATGCAAGGCTAGCGGGTTCACGTGATCGAGGACGCCCTTGCTGCCTGCTTGAGCCGTGGCACCCGCTGCTGGACAAGCGATCTCTGCTCAGGGTTCAGCAATGCGCTCCTCAGCATCACATCGAGTTCGCGTCGGGCAGCGAGGATGCGGCTCTCCGTGCCAGCTGTGATGGCAGCGTCAATGTCGGCAAGGTCGAGGGTGAAGTTGGGTAGGGTGTAGGCAGCCCCTCACGAACCTCCTGTAGGTGGCCTCTCCGGCGTTTTTCGACCGTGGTCCCCCGCCACTTCTCGGTTTCAGGCTGGCCACATCACCCAACGGCGCTTGCGGCGCTGAGGTTTCGCCGTCGCTGCGGCCATTGGCGCTTCGGCCTTCCTTGACGACGCCGATCTGGCCGCGGCGCGTCTTCTGCGCGAGGTCGCCGAGGAACATCTCGGCCATCAACCCTTTGAGCGCGACGTGCATGCGGCTCGCCTCGCCATCGGCGAGCGTAACGATCTTGACGCCGTGGTACTGCAGCTGCTGGTGGAGCTTCGCGAGGTCGCCTAGGCGCGTCAAAGTCCAGAGGCAGCGTCGTCGCCTCGTGATGAGAGGCTGACATCATGGCACGCGCCCGACGCGACCGTGCGATTGGACGTTAATCGACGATGACCGCCTGCGTATCTTCTCAGGTGGAAAGCGCCTAGCGCACCAGCTCCTGCAGTTCTGGTGCTTGCTCCAACATCTGGAGCGGCTCCCCGGCTGAGCATCTTCCTTCTGCAGGCATAGTGCATGAGCGGCGTTACACCGCGCCGAGCACGGCAGCACCTGGCTTTGTCCTTTCGCCGGACTACTCGGCATCAGGGCCGTGATCATCACTGCGCCGTAAGTGGCGACGGGAACGAGCTGGGCTTTCATCTCTTTCCTCCCAGGAAAGGGGATGGCCGTCTGCGATCGGGTCAGCCGCTGCGAGGCAAGGACTTTGAGGCGGTGCTCTCGGATATGAAGACATAGCTGTCGTAGATGCCCGGTAGCACCCGGACCGGAAGCCTTGCACGCCGCCTTCGGCGTTGTGGCTGGACCGCCGGCGCCGGTCCAGCTTGCTGTTGTCAAGTGATTGCTTGGGCAGGAGCGTTCGGCACTTCGCGCCGCCGCGCTTCGTCAGAGCGAGCTAGTCGTAGCAACGAGTATGTCTGCACCGCCTTACGTCTCTCCCGTATTGGTGAGACCATGCCCTCTGCTGGTCCTTTGAGCGATTATAGTGGTAGAGCGCTTTATCTCGCTCCCGGGCGTATCTTATTGCACCGCCAAAATCGCGCCTTTGCGCTGCGGCGTCCGCCGCCCTTTTGTTTGCCCAATATGCGTTGCCGCTATACTTTTCCCAGCCTTTATATCTTCTGTATTGCTCTTTATCCCAATCAATCTGCCTTTGCTGCTGCATTCGCCGCTCGTAGCTCGGCTGTGCAGAACTGGGTTGCACTGCGGCAAGGCTCGCACCAGCCAGCACCGCAAAGGCTAAAATTGACTTCGCTATGCGTTCCCGTTCCATCGTCGTGCTCCCTTATGTCAAGCTCTGGTAGCTGACTATTGTCCTCGGCCTCAATGTCGACCGTTCGCTCATTGCTCTGAGCACTTGGCCGATAGCACGTGAGGAGTTCCCGCCGCCTCCTCTGTTCGAAGGAGGCGCACGTAAAATTTGGGTGGCGCGGATCACAGCACCGTGAATGGCGATCGACAGAAGACTGACAGCATCGGCGTCCCCCAGGGCGGGTGACTAACACGCTACGGATTGATCGCCCATGCCGCAGGGCGAGCACCAGCGCCTGCTCGCGCGTGACAGCGCGGAGCTTTTTGCGCGCACCACTCAGATGCGTCACGACCGTGGTGGAGGCGATACTGAGCTTGCTGCCGATGCCATCGACGCGGAGCCCCCTGCCCAGCCATTCGAGGCATTCGATTTCTCGGGGCGTCAGGCGGAACGGAGTGGCCGTGTGGAGCCCTTCTGCCTCCCCGCGCTGTGCCGTCACGTGGCCTCCTCCGCCCGCGAGCTCATTGGTGCAGCTTTGATGCCCTTTCCGCGGCGGCCTGACTTCGCCGCGACGCAATCTGACGATCCCCGAGACCGCGCGAGTCCTCTGTTTGAAGGAGGACGGCAGGGAATGTTAGAGTGACGGCTGCTGATTGTCCTGCATGGGGGGACTGAGCCGATGAGCAGCGCCATTTCGCACCAGGACCTGTCCGACCTGATCGGCCGCATCTACGACTGCACGCTCGATCCATCGCGCTGGGACGCAACACTCGACGTGATCCGGACCTTGCTGCAGACGCCGACCGCGCAGCTGGCTCTTGCAGACCTGCGACAGTACCGGATCCTTCTCAGCAAGGACCGCGGGATGGACGCCCACATGCACGAGGTGGCGGGAAGGCACCTGCCCGAAATTCAGCTTCTGTTGGAGGGTGCGCTCGACAATGGTGTCTCCGTGGATGAGCCGCTCGTCTCTTCTCGCTTGTTTTTGCCTGAAGTGCGTGCCGCCTCGCCCTGTTTCCAGGCGGCCCGTTCAATGGGGTTCATCGACTTCCTGCAGATCGCTCTCATTCGTTCGCCGACGCGCGTGGCGATGCTCACCTCCGGCCGGCAGGAGAGCGTGGGGGTTTTCGGCGACCGCGAGATCGAGACTCGTGCGCCTGCTGATCCCGCACTTGCGGCGCGCGGTGACCATCAGCAACGTGCTCGACGTGCAGGCGATCGAGAAGGCGCGCATGGCCGAGACGCTCGATGCCCTCAAGCTCGGCGTGGTGCTCGCCAACGAGGACAGCCGCATCCTGCATGCCAACCGCGCCGCCGAGGCGATGATGCGCGAGGGCGGACCGCTGCGTGACCGCGGCGGGGTGCTGCGGGCGGAGGGAGGAGCGGCGTCGCTGGAGATCAGGTCGGCGATCAAGCAGGCCGCGCGCAACGAGAGCGGCATCGGCAAGACCGGCCTTGCGGTGCGCCTGACCGAGGAGGAGGGCGAGGCGCCCGTCGTCGCCCACGTGCTGCCCCTGGCGGGGAGCGAGGTCCGCAGCCGGCTCGAACCTGCTGCGGTGGCGGCGGTGTTCGTCAATCCGAAAGTCGATGATGCTGCGAGCGCCCAGGCCGTCGCCGCCACCTACGGATTGACGCCGGCCGAGACGCGGGTGCTCACGCGCGTACTCACGGGCAACACGGTGGCGGAGGCCGCGGCCGACCTCGGCATCGCCCCCACCACGGCCCGCACCCACCTCGACAGCATCTTCGCCAAGACGGGCGTGTCGCGGCAGTCGGAGCTTATTCGGCTGGCCGCACAAGTCACGCCCGTCACGAGCTGACGGTCGGGGTTGCGGCCGAACGTCAAAACGACGCCTCGCGGGCTGTTCCGCCTGGCGCGCCCTTGCGCGACATACGCCTAATTATAACACACCCGAACCTCCAGGGTAGCGCTCAGGCCCGGAGGCGAGGCCGCTGCCGAGGCGGCGCTAGTTGGGCGCGCGCCAGCAGGAAGCCGCCGTGCGCGTTCCTGCGGGTCGCAGGTGGTCGCTCGGCGGTGCCGGTCCGGTTTCAGGCTGTTCCGCACGCGGGAACTAAGTGGAACTTGACTTGCGAGCCAAGGACTTTTGCAGGGTGCCCCTCAGTGGTGGTACCGCCAGCCTCCGTCGTGAACGAACCGGTCGCCCGCCGCCTTGCGCCAGAGCGCCGCCAGTTCGGCTTCCAGTTTGTGCAGGCGACGCACGGCCTTGTAGAAGGCGCGTGCGGCATCCCCGTCGTTGCGGTCGTGCCATGCAAAATCAGCGTCCATGGCCGCGTCATCGGCCGCGTCGACCTCCTGGATGAGGGCGCCGAGCTCGGCGGCGAGGTTGGGTGTTTTGAGACGCATGGGGCACTCCTATTCGCCGCGCTCGCCGCTCTTGCGCGTGACCAGCGCCGTGAGGCCGTCGGGCTCCCGATGCAGAACCTCGATGCTGGCCTTCGGCTCCTTCGGCGGCGGTTCGGCGAGTTGCCACCAATGATGGCAGAGCGCAGCGAACTTCTGGCGGCGGGCCGGCGGCAGACGCTCCAGTTCCTCGCCATTAAGGCCGTCGAGAAGGTCGATGATTTTGTCGATCACGGCGCGTCGTCCTCCTCGTCGGCGTGAGCACGCCGAGCAGGGGGGAGACCTCGCTAAGGAGGGTCGGCCTGTGGCGCTGTTTCTTCAGGCAGGGTCGCGCTGCTCGCCCCCACGGCCAGTTCAAGCGTGCGAGCCGCCGCAGCCATCCCGGCAGGGTGGGCTTTGTTTGCATCGGCTTATCTGCCAGCATGTTCTCTCCCGACCAGACCCTCTCCCATGTCGTGCGCTCCGGAGGTGCGGTCCAGAACGGATCGCTTGGAGGCAGTCCCAATGGGAGCAGCGCAACGCTGCACATGTAGAGACTGCCCGTGGAGACGTACTTCTCGCCAAGGCTGGGTTGGTGCCCGGCCAGCCCGACCCGCAGCCAGCCGCTGTCATCGAATGTGCCGGCAGCTTCCAAGGTCCGCTTGATGACCCGCGTCAATGCCACGCGCGCTTGTGCGGGCGAGATTGTTCGCGGGAGCGTGCGACGCAGGGCCGCCAGCGCGAGCGCTTGGAACGCGCCACAACGGTAGGTGACCGAGCGGCCGATCGCGGGATAGGAGCCATCGGGGGCGATGTTGCGCTCCTGGATTTCTGCGTAGCGGACGAGCCGCTCGTGCACGTCCTTCCTGAAGGTCTGCCACTCCGCTGCCTCGTCGCCGACCACGTCGAGCGCCTCGACAAGCATCGGGTGGATCACGAACGCGTTGTAGTAGTCCCATTGGAACTGTGGTCCGTCGCTGTAGGCGCCATCCCCAGCATACCAATCCCGGTACTTCAGAAGGCCGTGGAACAACCGCGCACTGTCGCGCTCAGCGCCCGCCATCTGCAGAAAGACCTCGATGGTGGTCGCGAACAGGACCCAGTTGTTGTCGACGGGAAGAATCCTGCGCGATGACTTCATCGCGGCTATGACGTTCCGCTGCACCCGCGGGTCGAGTTGCCGCCCACAGCGCGCCTGGCGCACGCAGCATCGCCTGCGCCAGATAGGCCGCATCGACCACCGGGTGGCGACCGCGACAGAAGTTCATGAAGTCCGGAGAGGCCGGGTCGGTGCGCCGATAGCGGCGCGGGCGAGTGATGCAAACCGCTTGCGCTCGACACCTTCGGGAGTGACATCCGGGTCGAGCTTCCAGCCACGGTGCGATGCCCGCGAGCAATCGGCCCAGGCCCTCCAGGTGTGTATAGCGCTCACGGCCTTTGACTTCCGGATGCGCCTCGACAGGCATTTGCGCCTTCAATCGTCGGTCGGCGAGTGCGAGCAAGAGAGGAGTGGCCAGTCGGCTCGCGGTCTGGCGCCAGATAGGTGCGATCTTCCGCCCCAATGGTGGCGGGATGTGCGACCACCGGCATTACTGCCCCCGTATACATACAGATATCGGATTGTCAGCAGAGCAAAAGTACCCTGAACCAAGCCGTCGCCCAGGTCAACTTTTCAGGACAACAGCGGGTAAACGTTCTATGGCCACGCGTGATGTGGGCGCGGCGTTGTACGGCATGCCGAAGGCATCGATCATGGCGGCGATCTGGCGGTCGTTCCCGCCGTTGGCGTTGCGCGTCTCCCAGAGGCCGGTGCGCTGTGAGCCG
The DNA here is from genome assembly GCA_963758625.1 of uncultured Alphaproteobacteria bacterium. Taxonomy (GTDB): domain Bacteria; phylum Pseudomonadota; class Alphaproteobacteria; order Rhizobiales; family Hyphomicrobiaceae; genus AWTP1-13. Next base: position 129,084 of record CAVWWJ010000023.1, read on the forward strand.
GGCCACGTTCCGGGCTTGCCTGCGCTCCTGATCACTCGCGCGGCGCTGGTCCGACCAACGCGAAATCGCCGTGCCACCTTGCATCCCGCTTGCATCGACAGCAGAAGTCAGACTTACGTCCTTCTGCTGGCAGAGAATGTGATTTAATGCATGATTAAACCCGACCCTTGCTGGGGGGCCCGTGCCCCTAGCGCCGGGAACGTTCACTGAACACTGTCCTTGTGGGCACCCGCCCTGGGGAGCCCGCAGATCGACCCTGAGGCGGGCCTCCGGCGACCCCTACAAGGTGCCACCCCACTGCGGAAACCTCCTGCAGGTGCCGTTTCCGGCGTTTCTGGGGGGGGGTCGCCAGGGAAAGCTGGGGGTCAAGGCGCCTGATCGCCTTCTGGTGGCCGTTGGCAGGCCGGACAAGGGGACCCGGCCGGGAAGAAGTGAGGCGGGCGACGATGCGGCTGGCGATGTCTGAGCTGTTCAACGAGGACATGCGGGTTGGGCTGCCGGGTCGTGAGCGGCGCGCCACCTGATGCGGCAGCAGGCCAAGCTGTGTGAGGCGCGCAGCTGTGGTTGCGATGTCAAGCATAAGTCGCACTCGACAGGCTGCGCGCGCTCTGCGACTGGCTTTTGTTCGGCAATTCCCACTGTTGCGCCGTCACCATGAGCGGAAAACGTCTCCCTTACCGCAGAAGCCGACCCGTCACCCACCGCTCTCCTGATAATTCTTGATTTGACCAGCCGGCTCCCTATTCAATGTATCTCCGAAATTCATCGAAACTTGAGAACTGTCTCATCGCTCCCGCGAGCATCTCGCCCTCAAACTCCCCGGTGTTGAAGCGCCGCCATTTACGCTTCCGATATACTCCCTCTTCAACTACCGTCCGAGTGCTCTCTCGCTCTCCGTCTGCATCTCTCGGCCCCTGGTCCGCTCCTAACGTGCGCTCTTCGCGGCCGGTGGCCGTTGTGATCGCAACCCGCAGCTGCTCCCTTTCAACGCCATCCAATCCGTAAATGATCTCTGACCGCCCGCTATGGGTGCTTATCACGAGGCCCCCACCGAGCCAGGGTTTCATTCGATAAAGCAAGAGGAAGCCACCACCGAAAAGCAGACCCACCCACGCGATCAAGCCAACTAGCGGAGACCTAAGACCCACAAGAGCGAAGATTACCGTGATAAGCGCAGCGCCTGCGCCCACCTTCGCCCACTTTGATGCCTTGGGCGCCTCATCGAAAATTGATACTTCGGCGATTTCCGAGATTGGAAAGGTCTGGTCTCGGATTTTCGCTGAAGTCTTCGTGACTGACGAGGTTGATGACGTGTAAATTGCGTCCTCGCTCATGACCTCCCCCTATGAAGCAGAACCTAAAATCTGTACCGCCGCATTGCAGTTGTGGCCCCCTCATGCGAAGTGCGCAATGCAGAGTGGAAATCAACGCCAATCGGAAAGGGTCTGTCGCGGGGTCGAGCTTTCCGCCTCCAGGCGGGGCATCCCCTCGGCATCCCTCTGTGTTACGCCGATGCACAATAGCAGAGTCCTTACCAAACGGACATCCTCCGTTATCGCCACCCGCCCCAGGGTCACTTTCCACTCCTCATTCTCAAGAAACCGCGCTGTTTCGAGGGGTCACTCTCTTGGCGGTCCACGACGAAGCATGTCACAGACCCCTTTCGGTAAGTCGGCACTTCTTAATGACACATCGCTGACCCGGAGCCGAACCAAGTCGACAGGCTTCAGAGGTCGAGCCGCTTCAACTCGGCTACCGCCGCCGCGTATTCGAAGTTGGGGGCACGAGGACGCATGCCGCCAACGATACGAGGCCGTACGGATGTTGGATAAACCGGCCAATCAGCAAAGCGATGTCCGCACCGTGACCTGCCAAATTCTATCCGTGGCCGAGGTTCGTTCGGCGTTTTGGCAGTTTCTGCAGCCGCTGCCATTCGCGCGCGAAGTCATGGAGGCGTTCAGGGCCGAAACGAGCGAGAAGCTCGACGGGTTGGACGTGACGACCGTGCGGCTATTGGCCGGCACGCTGATCACCAAGGCCGCGCCAGCGGTGCGCACGTTGGCCGGAAGAGCGGCCTCGGCCATATCAGGGTGGCCAGGATAATTCGCGCGTCTCCTGGGGTTCCGGCTGCATCGTTAGATACAACTGGAGCGCTTGGCCAGCGGTGATGGGCTCCGACATGGGCCGCGCATGGGACCCATGTCGGTGCTAAATCCTTGATCTCGGATTAGCGCTGCGCGGTGGCGATCCCAGCAGGACCACCATTCACCCGAATGGCGCCGGTCCATTTCAGCTCCTTGCCGTCGAAGCTCCGGATTTGGATCTCCTGCTCGACCATGCATTGGACCAGTAGCATCTTGCCGTCCTTGCTCCAGGCGGCACCCTGACACCAATGGCCGACCCTCGCCTCTGTCACCTTAGCGAGCTTGGAGCCGACGACGGAAAACACCTGGACAAGGCCGTTGTCGTTGAAGAATGGTGAATTCTTGGCCTTGTTGGAGCCATTCATCACAGTGACGGCAACGTACTGGCCGTCTGGCGATATCTTCAGACCCTCTGGGGTCTGGCCGACACTTACGGTATCGACGACGCGCGGAGGTTTCGCCTTGAGGTCGATCAGGCTCAAGGTATCGGCGTCATCCCCTCGCCCATACCGATATTGGCGACCGTCGCGAAGTCGCCGCGCGCGCTGATGTCCAGGGGATAGGGCCTAAGCCCCGCATGAATGTCCCGTTTGGCATGCTCGACCTTGCTGCCGTCGACCATCAACACCGAGATTTTGTGGTCGCCGTCGCGGCTGACCAGCGCCGACTTGCCGTCTGGGGAAAAGGCAATCGCGCTTGGCCCGGACTTGGCATCGCCGAGCTGGATCTTGCCGGCTGCCGTCAACGTCTTGCCGGCGATCGTGAAGATGGAGACGGTCCCTTCAGAGCGGTTCGCGACCAGCGCGAGATTGCCAGCCCCATTGATGGCAACGCCTGCGGCCCCGGCGCCTGCCTCGATGGTGGCGACGATCGCTGGGGGCGATGCCTTGAGGTCGATCACGCTGACCTTGTTATCGGGCGCCGTCTTCTTGAGATCGGCCGGATCGAGCTTGGTCGCCGCAGTCACGAGGGCGATAAACTCGTCAGGCGCGACTGCAACGCTCGATGGTGGTCCGACCACACTGGCCGGCACCTTGATCTCCGCCACCACTTTAGGTGGCGAAGCAGATGAGGTCGATGATGGTGACGCTTATCCGGCACGGGGTTGGCCGGCACCGTGTTAACGCCGTCAACCAGGACGGCCTTGCCATCGTTGGCGGACACGACGAGTTGCGCGGCAACGTCGAGTGTAAGGGACGGAAGCGCCAACAGACCGGCAGCGAGGCCGGTTACCCGTAGAATGCGGCAACGCATGGTACGTCCTCCTGGTCGCTTCCTATAGTGGCTTAATAGCAACCTTGCGGAACTTGATGACGCCAGCATCGTGCTGAAGCGTGATCGGCCCCTCGGCGAACAGGCCGTTGTGAAGCTCCACCGTCTTCGTGCCATTCAGTACCACGGTGATCACCCTGCCTTTGGCGGCAATCTCAAAGGTGTTCCACTTGCCCCCAGCTTTGGGCATCGGGTTCACTTCTGCGAAATTGACGATTGCGCCGGTGCCGTAGGTCGGGTCCTTGCGCTGGTCGAAGATGTTCACCTCGTAGCAGGTACTGCCATTAATCTTCGCGAGGTCTTGGCAGCGCACGAAGATGCCGCTGTTGGCGTCGTCGCTGGCCCAAAACTCTGCGTAGATTTGGAAGTCCTTGTAGGAGGTTTTGCTGGCGAGGTGCGCGGACTCCTTTCTTGTTCTCTTGTCTGCGACGACCGCGCCATCCTCCAAACGCCAGTTGCTTTCGCCGACCCGGGTCCACTCGCCCATGCTGGTGCTGTCGAGCAGCGTGATCCAACCTGCGCCAGTCTGGCCTGAAGCCTGGGAAACTAAGTAATTTGCGGCGAAGGCTACCGCAATGAGCCCCAAAGCAAGGGTGACTATAGATGCGCGTTGCACGGTGATCTCCTCCCTCGATGATCGCGGATGGTAACTGGCCATCCGCGTTATGCCCCCTACCCCCTCTTTTCTCAGTGCGCACTAGTCTGTCAGCAATGCGAGCAACGGACAACTCGGTGTGACGCGCCC
>CAVWWJ010000024.1:0-184008 GCA_963758625.1 uncultured Alphaproteobacteria bacterium
TCGACAAGCGAATGGATGCGCGAAGGAGACACAACGATGACGAGACAAATAGCCAGGACAACCGGCATTTCAGACGCGAGCCCCGAAATCCATCGGGTCGTATCCAGAGAGGATGGGTTGCCGAGCGAAGGCCCTGCTGGCGCGCGAAAAGGAGCGCGCTCGCCTGCGCGACCAGATCGCCAGCGAGCGCCGCGCGCTGCCGTGGGTGCGCATCGACAAGCGCTACGTCTTCGACGCGCCCGAGGGCCGGCGCACGCTCGCCGAATTGTTCGATGGCCGCCGCCAACTGCTGGTGCAGCACTTCATGCTCGCCCCGGGGTGGGAGCAAGGTTGCCCGAGCTGTTCCTTCATGGCTGATCACACCGATGGCATGAACGTTCACCTGGCACATCGCAACGTCGCGCTGGTGGCCGTCTCGCGCGCGCCGCTCGACGAGATCGAGCGCTTCGCCACGCATGGGCTGGAAGTTCAAGTGGGTGTCCTCGCACGGCAGCAACTTCAACCACGACTTCGGCGTCAGCTTCACGCCGGAGGAGGAGCCAAGGGCAAGCTCCGCTACAACTATGGCCCGTGGCCCTTCGCGTGCAAGGAATGCCCGGTGTCAGCGTGTTCTACGGGCGACGCGGGCGATGTCTTTCACACCTACTCGACCTACGGGCGCGGCGTGGAGGTGATGATGGGCACGTACAATATGCTCGACCTCACGCCCAAGGGCCGCGACGAGAGTGAACTGGCCTACACCATGGCGTGGGTGCGCCACCACGACCGCTATGAGCCAGGGCCGGTTCGAAGGCAACGCCGCCAGCGGCTGGCTCGGTCGAGGAGGCCCTCAAGAATGCGTGCTGCCACTGACGCTTGCCGCAGGAGAAATGACATGAGCCAGGCCTATCCCGGCGGATGCGTTGGCAGCGCCATCCACTCTGAAAGCGGCCCAGCAGCCGGCCTCCGCGCCGCCGACTGGCTGTACTCGCGGCCGCGCCGACTTTTGCCGTCATGGCGCTGCTCACGAGCGTTCTCGGCGGCGGCCACCCGGACATCCTTTGCTCGGCTGGGGAGCGTGTGTCGCCGCTGAACGGAATGACCCTGATGTACTTGCTGATGGGCGCCTTCCATTCACCGCCTTGGCTAAGGCTGATCTCCAGCCGACGAAACGGCGCCCGCCGTGCGTGATCCAGTCGCGTTCGGACCACACATCGGTATACTCATGTGGCGCTTGCAGCGCTGGCTTGCATCCGGGCCAGCGCTGTCCTGCCCTGTTCTGGTTCGAGCGTTGAAGGCGCCGGCCGGACCTCGTGTCGAAGCCCTTCGGCTGGCTGCATCGAGCTTCAGCCTCCCAGCGGAATCCCGCGCAGGAAGGAGGCGCGCTGCGTCATGGCGTTGAGAACCAGGGCGTGGTCGTTGGCGGCGAGCACGAGGCGCGCGCCCATGCCGATGTAGCGGGGCGCCAGCTCCTGGTCGTAGACACCGCCCATGCCGAGCACCTTGCCGTGGCGGCGGCAGGCGGCACCGACCTTCTCGTAGGCCTCGCGCACGCGGTCGTGGCCGAGCTGGCCGGGAATGCCCATCTCCAGGGCCAGGTCGTTGCTGCCGATCAGGAGCGCGTCGATGCCGGCGATCGCCGCGATCGCGTCGGCGTTCTCCACCGCCAGAGGGGTCTCGATCATCGGGATGATCAGGAGCTGCTCGTTGAGCGACTTCGACGCCTCGGCGACCGGGGGTGGGCGATAGCCGAAAGCGGCGTTGGAGCCACCGGTGCTGCGATGCCCCACGGGCGGGAAGCGGAACGCATCGACCAGCCGGCGCGCCTCCTCGGCGTATCACGTGCGGCACGACGAGGCCGAGCGCCCCGTTGTCGAGGGCGCGCGTGCCCTCGTCGAAGGCCCCAGAGCAGATGCGCACGATCGGCACCACGCCGAACCCGAGTGCCGCAATCGCGATCTGCGAGTGTCTCGGCGTGGAGATCGCTCCGTGCTCGGCATCGATGAACAGCCAGTCGAACCCGGCGGCCTTGGCGAGCAGGGGCACGGCCGAGCCGCGCAGATGACTGATGCCGAGGCCCAGCGTCAGCTCGCCTGCGCGGATTCTTGCAGGGCATCGTTTGCGAGCAGAGGCATGCGTGTCTCCGTGGTTCGTAGGTGGTGTCGACCCCGCGAAGGCCCGGGAATGACACCAACCCATGTCATATTCTTTGAAGCGTATCCTTGGACGTGATGCCGTCGGTCTGCCCTGGTTTCCCGGGGCGACCCTACGTCCCCAGCCCCTTGCTCCAGGTCGAAGGCGTGCCTTCGAAGCCCGACCTGGCGCGCTTGGCGAGCCAGTAGGCGTAGGGCGGGGGGACAAGCTTGAAATCGGGGTCGGCGCCGAGCTTCTGCGCCGCATCCATCGGCCAGTTCGGGTTGTTCATGATCTCGCGCGCGAGCGCCACGAGATCGGCATGGCCCTGCTCGAGGATCGCCTCGGCCTGGTCGGCATGGACGATGTGGCCGACGGCCATGGTCATGACATCGGCCTCGCGGCGAATCTTCGCTGCGTACGGCACCTGATACCCGTACTGCTTGGCGCGGGCGGTCTCCATCGGCCCCTGCGCCAGCGTGCCGCCGGACGAGCAGTCGACGACATCGACGCCCTTGACCTTCAGCTCGCGCGCGAGGCGGACGCTCTCCTCCGGGCCCCAGCCGGCGTCGTCCTCGCAGGAGAGGCGCATGAACAGCGGCTTGTCGTCCGGCCAGGCAGCGCGCGCGCATTCGGCCACCTCCAGCGCGAAGCGCATCCGGTTGAGCTCGGAGCCGCCGTACGCGTCGGTGCGCCGGTTGGCGACCGGGACAGGAACTGGTGCACCAGATAGCCGTGCGCGCCGTGGACCTCGAGCAGATGAAGTCCGCCTTGGCCGCGCGCGCGGCGGCCGCGCCCCAGCTGCCGCAGATCGCGCACCTCACTGTGCGAGACAGGCGCGCGGCGTCGGAGCGGTCTCGGTAGGGGGACGGCACTCGGCGCCACCAGCTCCCAGCCCTCCCAGTCGTAGATCCCGGGCTCGGTGCCGGTGAGCGGTTTGCCGCCTTCCCAGGGGCGGCCCAGACGCGCCTTGCGGCCGAGTGGCCGACTGGATGCCGGGCATGCCCCCTGCGCCCTGATGAGGCGGCGCAGCGCGCAAGGCCCGGGATGAACTGGTCGTCGGGCAGGTCGCCGACCGTGCCGCAGCCGTTGCGCGCGACCTTGGTCGACTCCATGATGACGAGGCCGGCCCCGCCCTGGGCATAACGCCCGGCGTTGACGAGGTGCCAGTCGGTGGCGAAGCCCTCCACCGCGGAATACTGGTGCATGGGCGCGACTACGACGCGGTTCCTGAGCGTCACGCTCCTGATCGAGAGCGGCGTGAAGAGCAGAGGCTGGGCCATGTCTCTGGTTTGCCCCCGTGGGTTTGAACGAATCATCGCAGGGCAGGTCGCCAACGTATCGGTTATCGGTTCGGCAGCCGCTCGAAGGTCGGGATGCCGTCGGGGATGTGGTGGAAGGCTTGCTTGTCGATGGTGAAGATCGCCATCTTCGGCGCACCGTAGAGGCTCGGGTCGTCGAGCGTTCCGACCTTCACGACCACCGCCGGCATGTTTTGAGCCGCGTGGCGACATGCGTGCCGCATTCGGCGCAGAACTCGCGCGTCACGGGCGCCTCGAGGTCGCTGCGCGCGAACTCTTGGGCGCTCCGCTCACGAGTACGGAAGCCCGCCACCGGCATGAGCAGGAACAGGATACAGAGCCGCCGGTGATGTACTGGCATTCGCGGCAGTGGCATTGTCCCTTCATGATCGGCTCGCCTTCCGCCACGTAGCGCAGCTTGCCGCAATAGCATCCGCCTTCCAGTTTCATTGTGCTCTCCCTCGTCTCCGCACGCTCGTTGGGTCAACCGGCGACAGTATCCTGTAGGTTGGCTCAGCACCGGCGAAAGCCGGGGCAGACCCAACACGCATTGTTGTGTCTTCCTACGCCCGACACAACCTACACCTCAGTCGATCACCGCCACCGCATTGATCTCGATGAGGCAGCGCGGGTCGGTGGCGAGCTGCACCACCTGCACGGTCGTCGTCGCCGGCTTGGCGTCACGGAAGTATTCGCCCCACACGCGGTTGAGCGCGTCCTGGTCGGTGAGGTCGGTGACGTAGCGGCTGGCCGTGACCACGTCGGCGAAGGTGGCGCCGGCGGCCTCCAGCCCGCGCTTCAAGTTCTCCAGCGCCGCCCGCGCCTGGCCCGCCATGTCCCCCGGCATGGCGTCGAACTCCTCGGGCCGATGCGGATGGTGGTGGTAGACCGGCGCCGCCGTGACGCCCGCCAGGTAGATGGTGGTGCCGCCCTTGACCCTGATCGCCGGTGCGTAGGGCATCCACAGGTCCGGCGCGTCCGGCCAGTGCAGGTGCTCGACGGACTTGGGCATCGGGCCCTCCCTCGGCTGGACTGCTGAGCCCATCCTACCGTTAGATTGCAGTGCTCCACACCAGACGACATGAAGGCGACCGCCTGGCCTTGTAACGCGTAACGCTCGGCGTTATAGAGCCTCATGATCGCGAGCTTGCGCGCAGGGAGGCGAGACGATCTGGGAGGGTCGTCGCAGCCGGCGCTTGCCCGGAGATATTCAAGCCGTGCCTTGCGCAAGCTGCGTCTGCTCAACAACGCACGGCGCCTGGACGGCCTCCGCATTCCGCCCGCCAATCGCCTGGAGGCGTTGAAGGGCGAACGTAGCCGGCAGCATTCGATCCGCATCAACGACCAGTGGCGGATCTGCATCGTTTGGAGAGAGGGCCATGCCCATCAAGTCGAATCGTCGACTACCCTGATATGCTTCCGAACCCGCATCCGGGCGAGATCCTGCTGGAGGAGTTCCTGAAGCCGATGGGGCTGTCGCAGACGGCGCTCGCCAATGCCCTTCATGTGCCGCCGCGCCGCATCAACGAGATCGTGCTCGGCAAGCGCGCCATCACCGCCGACACCGACCTGCGCCTCGCCCGCTACTTCGGCCTGTCGGAGGGCTTCTTCCTCGGCCTGCAGACCGACTACGAGCTCATGGCCCGCCGCCGCCAGATCGCCGACCAGCTCAAGGCGATCCGGCCGCGGGCGGCGTAGGTTGGGTCAACGACCGGCGAAGCCGCGGCAGACCCAACGTTCGCCAAGCATCACCGTCGTTGTGTCTTCGCTCCGCTCGACACAACCTACTCTGCCGCCTCGAAGTGCGGCCGGTAGCGCGCCTCCGGAATAGGATGCCCTGCCTCACGCGCGGCGGCCAGCCACGCCTCCGTCGCCACGCGCACCTCGGCGACGGCCTCCTCCGGCGTGTCGCCGAAGGCGGAGCACGACCTCAGGTCCGGGACGTCGGCGACCCAGGCGCCGTCCTCGTCGGACCAGAATACGACGATTGCGTAATGCATGGTGGATCGACTCTACAATTTCAGGTCGAATTCTTCAATCATCTCGTGGAGCTGGCGTACCTGGTATGGTTTCGCATCCTTCCCGCGCGGTTGCACGCTCAGGGGCCTGGTCGCCTTGGGATGCACGAAGATGCGGTGGCTCCCGCTTGTACGGTCATGCTTGAACCCCAGCGCGAGCAACAGGCGCTCGAGGTCGCGGAAGGAAATCGCGCCCTGCCCCTTCATGACGCGTGCGAAGACCTTGCTCGGCTTCGCCATGGAGCAGGACTCTCAGCCGGCAGTAGCTTTGGCGAGGCTCCATGAGGATGGCAGACAATCCAAGGCAACGCATTGTGCCAACGCGGCCGCGCTCGTGAGATGGTGAGCGGTGCGATGGTCAGAACTTTTCCTCGCCCTTCCGCCGGTGCGGATCGGGAAAGTCCCGGTAGAGCGCCGCCTTGAAGTTCTCAACTCGCGAATTGACGGCCTGGTGCAAGCTCTCGACCGGGTCGGCGCGCGACGACACAATCTGGAAGGCGCGTTCGAGCTGGGCCAGGTCCTGGACCTCGATCGCGATGTGGAACTCGCCAAGCTCGGCGAACACCGAAGCCCAGTTGCGCCGCGTCGAGGCGAAAGCCGGCGATCAGCCCGTCGGCCTCGAGCTTCGCCCAGATAGCGGCTGACATGCTCGGCGAACTCGAGGTCGCGCTGTCCCGCCTTCAAGTCGCACCAAATGTGATAGAGATCCATCTGCCCCCCGTTTGCCCGGTTTCCACGGCACGTAGTACTGTGCCTTCCCCGGCCTTCGCCGGGGTCGACACAACCACATGATCACATCCGAAACACCCCCCACCTCGGCTCCGGGATCGGCGCGTTGAGCGCCGCCGACAGGGCCAGCGCCACGACGCGGCGGGTCTCCTGCGGCGTGATGATGCCGTCGTCCCAGAGCCGCGCCGTCGCATAGTAGGGGTGGCCCTCGCGCTCGTACTGGTCGAGCACCGGCTGCTTGAACGGCCGCCTCCTCCTCGGCGCTCCAGGCCTTGCCCTCGGCCTCCAGGTTCTCGCGCCGCACGGTGGCCAGCACGCCCGCCGCCTGCGGGCCGCCCATCACGGAGATGCGGGCGTTGGGCCAGGTGAAGAGGAAGCGCGGGCGAGTAGGCGCGGCCGCACATGGCGTAGTTGCCGGCGCCGTAGGAGCCGCCGATGATGACGGTGATCTTCGGCACCTGGGCGCAGGCCACCGCCGTCACCATCTTGGCGCCGTCCTTGGCGATGCCGCCGGCCTCGGCCGCCTGGCCCACCATGAAGCCGGTGATGTTCTGCAGGAACAGCAGCGGGATGCGGCGCTGGCAGGCCAGCTCGATGAAATGCGCGGCCTTCAGCGCCGTCTCGGAATAGAGGATGCCGTTGTTGGCCAGGATCGCCACCGGGTAGCCCTCGATGTGGGCGAAGCCCGTCACCAGCGTGGTGCGCGTAGTTGGCCTTGAACTCGTCCATCTCGCTGCCATCGACCAGCCGCGCGATCACCTCGCGCGCGTCGTACTGCGTCATCAGCGAGGCCGGCACCACGCCGTCGAGCTCGGCCGCATCGTAGGCCGGCGGCTTCGGCTGCCGCAGCGGGATGTCCACCCGCTTCACCGTGTTCAGGTTGGCGACGATGGAGCGCACGATCTCCAGCGCATGCGCGTCGTTCAGGGCATAGTGGTCGGCCACGCCCGACCGGCGCGTGTGCACCTCGGCGCCGCCCAGGTCCTCCGCGCTCACCGTCTCGCCGGTGGCGGCCTTCACCAGCGGCGGGCCGCCGAGGAAGATGGTGCCCTGCCTGCGCACGATGATCGACTCGTCCGACATGGCCGGCACGTAGGCGCCGCCCGCCGTGCACGAGCCCATCACGCAGGCGATCTGCGGGATGCCGAGGGAGGACAGCGTCGCCTGGTTGTAGAAGATGCGGCCGAAGTGCTCGCGGTCCGGGAACACCTCGGTGTGGTGCGGCAGGTTGGCGCCGCCGGAATCCACCAGATAGATGCAGGGCAGCCGGTTCTCGCGCGCGATCTCCTGGGCGCGCAGGTGCTTCTTCACCGTCATCGGAAAGTAGGTGCCGCCCTTGATGGTGGCGTCGTTGCACACGATCACGCACTCGCGCCCCGAGATGCGCCCCACGCCGGTGATGAGCCCGGCGCCGTGGATGTCGCCCGAGTAGAGGCCGAAGGCGGCGAGCTGCGACAGCTCCAGGAACGGCGAGCCCGGATCGATCAGCCGCAGCACGCGGTCGCGCGGCAGCAGCTTGCCGCGCGCGGTGTGCCGCTCGCGCAGCTTCTCCGGCCCGCCCGCCGCGGCCTCTGCGCGCTTCGCGGCGAGGTCCGCCACCAGCGCCCGCATGGCGGCGGCGTTGGCCTTGAACTCGTCGGAGGCAGTGTTGATGAGCGACTTGATCTTCGGCATGATGATCCGTGCCACATCTGGCGCCGCTTCTGCGGCCGTTGTAGATCGGTGCCGTTCAACCTATTTGAGGACAGTCGTCGCGCCATGGGCGCGGGAAAAGCGCCTTGAGGAAATGAGGCCAACCCTGCGGCGACTGGCGGATCGACGATGTGCGCGTGGTTTGCAGGGAATCCGGCGATCTGCTGGCACCAAGATCGGGCGGCAGCCGACTACAAGGTGACACACCGGAGCCAGCATGACATCCTGACCATTCCCGCACGCCGACCGATCAAGGTCGGTGTATATCAGGAGGCTGGTAGAGTTCGTGGACGCAGTGAAGGACGGCCAACAATGACGGTTGAGCCGGAGTACCCTGTCGTGCTCAGGCCGCTCGCCGCCGAGGATGGCGGCGGCTGGATCGCGCTCGTGCCAGATTTGCCGGGCTGCATGTCCGATGGTGAGAGCGCCGACGAAGCGCTGCGCAACATCGGGGATGCCATCGAGGAATGGAAGGATGCGGCCGCTCGCCTCGGCAGACCTGTTCCCCGGCCCGATGCATGCACTCGATCGCAGCTTCGAAGCGGACGTGCCGGATCACATCCGGCAGCAGGCAGAGGCTTACGCGAGGAGCCTTCACGGCCAGCAACGGCGCCGAGCCGGCCCTGGTGCACGCAATCATCTCACCGAATGGATGCGCAAAGCGTCCATCGGGCACGCCTCGCGCCGAGCCGCGCCTGAGGCACTCCCCTGGGAGCGGTTCTCGTAGGTTCGGTCGACGCCGGCGAGGCCGGCGGCAGACCCAGCGCGGGCGCCACGGAACGCTTGGCTGCTTGGCGGGTTTACCTTGCCGAGCATCGCCAGCAGCTGGAAACGCGCGCCATGGCCAGGACCCCGGCACTTTCGCTTGCTCTTGTCGCCCTCGTGGGAGCGATCGGCCTCGAAGCGGCCTCGGCACAGGAAAAGGTTGACCAGCAAAAGACGCAGGAGCTGAAGCAGACGAACCCCGTGCCGCCGGCGACGGGGAAGTCGCTGCCCGAGCAGGCCGGCACCACGGAGCCGAGCACAAAAGGCAAGGGCACCGGGCCGAGCACCGGGGTCTTCGTCAACGGCAGGCTCGACGTGCCGGGTGCCCCCGAGGACGGAGAGACCGTCCCCTCGCCGTTCTCAGCCCGCAACGCTGAGCTCGACAAGCTGCCGATCGTCGCCTTTCGTCTGCGCCATCTGGCCGATGCGCAGAGAGGGGAGATTCTGGCGGCACCTGCATGGCCGACCCGGCGCGCTGGCGCTGAGCCCGGCTCATGCCATGGTCGGCGCCGAGATCCCCGCCGATATGGCGTTGCGCAATCTCAGGCCGACGCCCGACACCCTGGTCGCCAAGTTCCCGGAGCTGCGGGGGACGAGCTATCTCGTCGAAGGATCCGTTGTGCTGCTCGTCGCCCCCAACAACAACATCGTCATCGGGGTTCTCGCGGAGCCATAGGCACGCTCGCCGCTAACGATTGCCCGGCGCGCGATCCGGCACCTCGACCGGCCCGCCTGCCTCCTTCCACGCGCCGAAGCCGCCCAGGATGTGCGCCACGGGCTTCAGCCCCATGTCCTGGGCGGTCTTGGCGGCGAGCGCCGAGCGCAGGCCGCCGGCGCAGAAGAAGACGAACTTCTTGTCCTCGCCGAACTCGGGCTTGAAGTAGGGGCTCGCCGGGTCGATCCAGAACTCCAGCATGCCGCGCGGGGCATGGAAGGCGCCCGGCACCTTGCCGTCGCGGCCGAGCTCGCGGATGTCGCGGATGTCGACCAGCACCACGTCGTCGCGGCCGGCGAGCTTCACCGCCTCGGCGGCGGGGATCTCCTCGATCTCGCGCTTGGCGGCCTCCACCATCGACGCCACGCTCCTGGTGATGTTCTGCGCCACGCTCTCCTCCACAGTCAGGTTTCAGGTTTCAGGTTTCAGGCGAACGGCCCTGAAACCTGAAACCCGGTACCTGAAACCTGAATTGCGCCACGTTTGCTTGGCTAGGCTCGGGCAAATCAGGTAGTCAGGGCCCATGCTCATCCGCGCCGCCCTCCTCTGCATCGCTTGCGCTGCTCGCAGCCTGTGCCGCGGCGCTTCCCGGCTACACGCCTCCGCCGTTCAAGGAGAGCAAGCTGGTCAAGCCCATGAAGAGCGGGGACATGGACGGGGACGGCGAATACCACATGAGCAACCAGGAGAAGGTCACGAATTGCCGCCGCCTCAGGGGCTCGATGATGGTCACCATCAGCCGGCTGCGGCACCGGGACAGCGAGACCGCGCCCTCGGCGCTGGCCAAGAGCGCCAACCAGACCGTGGCCCCGCTCACCGGCCGCTCGACCAAGGGGCTCGACCGCGATGCCGAGTACCAGCGCGACCGTGCCAGGCTGGTGGCCTACAACCAGCACCTCGCCGCGAAGGGGTGCCCGACCATCGACATCGACGCCGAGCTGGCGCGCTCGCCGGCCTCCGCCGACAAGTAACGCGGCGTCAACCACGGGCTCCCTGCGCCGTCCGGCCCGACGGCGCCCGCCGCCCTCGCGCCAGAAGGCCGTTTGCTGCGCCCCAGGAGGCCCGCCAGTGGCCTCGGCGGTCCGGCAGGCAGGAGGACACCGCCCAGCGCGAATTCGGGTTGCAGCAGCCGGCGCAACGGTGGTTGCGGCTACGCCCCGGGGCCGGGCAGGCGAGGTCCATCACGAGGGGCCGGAAGCAGCGCATCGGTGCGGCCCGTCAGGTAGTAGACGACGAGCCCCACGTACTCCTTGGCGACGAAATCGATGCGCCGCAGGCCTTCGGGGATCGACGTGTTCCAGCGCGTCAGGTCGAGCTGGCGCGGGGTGCGGTAGTCGACGGGCCAGGGCTCGACCGCGAATCCCGCCTTGCGGAAGCAGCCCATGGCGCGCGGCATATGCCAGGCCGAGGTGACGAGCAGCCAGCGCTCGCCCGGCCTGGGTTGGAGCAGCCGGGCGGTGAAGAGCGCATTCTCGTAGGTGTCGCGCGAGGCGGCCTCCAGCGTGATCCGGTCCTTGGCGACACCCAGCGCCTCGAACAGCCGCCCCGCCGTCTCCGCTTCGGGCGCGTCCGCTGTGAGCAGCCCGCCCGACCCGCCGGAGAACACGAGCCGCACCCCGGGCAGGCGGCGCGCCAGCGCGACGGCCTCGGTATAGCGCTCGGCCGCCTCGTTGAGGCCCGCGATCTGCCGTGAGCCAGGCGCCTGCAGGTCGGCGCCGCCGCCGAGCACGATGATGCCGGCGATGGCGGGCCCCGGGCGCTCGAGGTCCGGGGCCTCGAAGCGATGCTCGAGCGGCCGGATGAGAAGCATCGCCGAGCGGCGACAGCCCGCCGACCAGGAGCGACCGAGATGCCGCCCCACAGCAAGCGTGCGCGCCAGCCTGCGCCATCTGGTGGCGGCGAGCAGCGCGCCCAGCGATCACCGCCCCGACCATCAGCGAGGAGGGCTGCAGCAGGGTCCAGAGAACCTTCGCCAGAACGTAGAACACGCTTCCCCCCGTCCCCCCGGCCGGATCAGTCTTCCACCCCGATGATCCGGCGATAGAGCCGGTCGGCGTCCTCGCGGATATCCCGGCGCGGCTCGCCGGCCAGCGCCAGGCGCTCCGGATGGAGCCGCTCCAGCTCGCCCTCTACCCACGCGTCGATCTCGGCGATCGGCGGGCGCGCGCCGAGCTCCGGCGTCACGCGCTTCTCGGCCAGCAGCGCCTCCATCGCCCGGCGCGGCGCGGCCGGCAGCCCACTCTGCTCGAAGAGTGCGCCGATCGCCATCGGCGGCGGGCCGTGCCGCTCCGCGATCCAGGCCAGCGACAGCAGGGGACGCATAACGTAGAGGTACTTCTTGAGCCGGACCGCGGCCCTGCCCGCGATCTCGGAGCGCCATTGCCCGCGCGCGATGCTCCAGTAGTGGTGCGCGAGCGCGCGCGGCGAGGCGTGCGCCTCGAACAGGGCCTTGCAGCTCCGGCCGCAGCGGCCCGTCCACATAGACGATGGGCGAGACCAGCCACTCGTAGAGCACGGGGTTGGACTTGAGGAGGAGACGCAGCGCCTTGCGGATGTCCCAGCCGGCGAGGTCGAGCTTCTCGTCGAGCCCGCTCGATCACGTCGCGACCTCCACAGGCTCACGTACCAGTTGCGCTCGTGCGCGTAGATGAAGCGCACGTCCAGTCGCTGTCGGGCGAGGCGAAGCCCCAGGCGCGGCTGCCGACTCCGCCGCATAGAGGAGGCGCACGCCCTCCTCGGCCGCCACCGCGCGAGCTTCGCCGCGATGGGCGCGCATCTCTCCGGCGATCATAGGCTCTCCGCTCGCGCCTTCAGCGCCTGGTTCATGGCCTCGAAGCCGCGGCGCGTGCCGCGCCCGCCGTCCACAGAATGGGCCCAGCCAGGATTCCTGGAACGTCTCGAAGTGCTCGAAGCGGCAGCGCCCCGGTCCTCGGGCTGACGGAAAGCCGTGCTCGCCGTCGAAGATCCCGGAAGCCGAGGTGCCCGAGCCATCGAACTCCCTGCCGGGCTCGAGCTGACGACGGTCGGGCGGAAGGTCATCGGCTCTTGCCGGAGGGCTGATCTGCACCTCGAGCCTCTCGCCCACTGCCAGGCGGCCGCGCGCCTTGGCGAACGGGTTCCATCCGCCCATCTGTCGATGTCGGCGAGGACGGCCCACACGGCGGCGGCCGGCCGATCGATGCCGATCTCGGTGTGGATCGACCTCATGCCAGGCGCTCGACGGCGACGGCTGTCGCCTCGCCGCCGCCGATGCACAGCGAAGCCACGCCCCGCCTCTCGCCGTACTTCTCCATGGCCGCGAGCAGGGTGACGATGATGCGCGCGCCCGAGGCCCCGATCGGATGGCCCAGCGCGCAGGCCCCGCCGTGCACGTTCACCTTCTCGTGCGGCAGCTCGAGGTCGCGCATTGCCGCCATGGCGACGACGGCGAACGCCTCGTTGATCTCGTAGAGGCCGGCGTCCTTCGCGCTCCAGCCGACCTGCTCCAGGAGCTTGCGGATTGCGAGCACCGGCGCCGTCGTGAACCATGCGGGCTCCTGGGCGACGCCCGCGGTGCCGACGATACGGGCGAGCGGCTCGAGCTTGCGCCGCCTCGCCTCGCTCTGGCGCATCAGCACGAGCGCCGCCGCGCCGTCGGAGATCGAGCTGGAGTTGGCCGCCGTCACCGTGCCGCCGTCCCGGAATGCCGGCTTGAGCTTGGAGATCTTGGCCGGGTCCGCGGCGAACGGCTGCTCGTCGCGCGCGACCTCGACGGCGCCCGAGCGGCCTTTCACCGCCACGGCGACGATCTCGCTCGCGAACGAGCCGTCCTCGTTGGCCTGCCTCGCGCGCTTCAGGCTCTCGGTGGCGAAACTATCCTGCGCCTCGCGCGTGAACTGGTAGGCTTGCGCCGTATCCTCGGCGAAGGTGCCCATCAGCCGGCCCTTGTCGTAGGCGTCCTCCAGGCCGTCGAGGAACATGTGGTCCTTGACCTCGGCGTGGCCGAGCCTTGCCCCGGCGCGCATCTTGGGCAGCAGGTAGGGCGCGTTCGTCATGCTCTCCATGCCGCCCGCGACGATGATGTCCGCGGGCCGCGCGTGCAGCGCATCGAGGCCATCATCACCGTCTTCATGCCCGAGCCGCACATCTTGTTCACCGTGGTGCACGGCACGCTGTAGGGCAGCCCTGCACCGATGGAGGCCTGGCGCGCGGGCGCCTGGCCCTGCCCGGCCGGGAGCACGCAGCCCATGTGCACGTCGCTCACGTCCTGCGGCTCGAGCCCGGCGCGCTGCAGTGCCGCGGCGATGGCGGCGCTGCCGAGTTGCGCCGCAGCAAGCGGCGCCAACGCGCCCTGAAAGGCGCCGATGGGCGTGCGCGCCATCGCGGCAATGACGACCGGGTCCTCTGTAGCTGTCATGACGTGCGCTTCCCCTTCTGTGCCGGCGTCCGGTGATGGAACAACCCGCGCCGCAATAGGTCAATGCGACGGCCGGTGCATTCGCTTTGGGCGACTGCCGCGATCGGCTCAATCCTGCAGCCGGCCGCGTCTGAACGTCGGTCAGTCAGACAATCTCCAGATCTCCATTCCGTCAATCGGACAATCTCCCGGAGCTCCACGATGCACCCGGTGCTTCGTTGCGCGCACCCAAGTAGAATCTTCGTGATTAGCTTGCATGCAAATGTCAGCTAGCATCGATTGAACGTCAGCAGTGTATCGCACGCAGGATATCGACCATCATAGGCGTGCTATCGTCGTCGGAATAACGGATGACGACGGAGCGTTTTCTGTATCGACAGAGCTTGTTCTCCGGGTGCGGGGATTGACCGGAGCGGGGGCAGCATCGGGCGCGGGAGAGAGGCGCGCTCAACTCGCCGCGGCCGTGCGGTCAAACACGAGGGAGCGAGAAGACATGATTGCTCGCGTTTGGCGCGGGTGGACCGCGCATCAGAACGCCGATGCCTTCGAGGCCGTGCTGCGAACCGAGTCCTTCCCCAGCATCCTGGCCAAGAACGTGATGGGCTTGCGCGAGATGCAGGTCCTGCGCCTGGAGCGGCTGGGCGAGACCGAGTTCGTCACCATCCTCTGGTTCGACGACCTGGACGCCGTGCGCGCGCTCGCCGTGGCGCGCGGAAACAGCGAGGACGAATACGAGAAGTCCGTGATCTCGCAGCGGGCCCGCGAGTTGCTGCGCCGCTCCGAATTCAGGGTCGAGCACTACGAGGTCTGCGAGACCGTGCGTCCCTGACCCGTTCCATCGGCAGGGTCCATGCCGAGCCGCTCCAGCAGCAGCGTGTCGCGATCGCGACACCTGTTGGGCGTGGTGAGCAGCCTCGCGCCCACGAAGATCGAGTTCGCGCCGGCGAGGAAGCACAGCGCCTGAGCCTCGTCGGTCATGGCGTCGCGGCCGGCTGAGAGGCGTACCACCGATCTCGGCATGGCGATGCGCGCGGCAGCGATCGTGCGCACCAGGTCGAGTGGATCGATGCGGGGGCTCGAGCCGAGCGGCGTGCCCTCGACCTGCACGAGCATGTTGATCGGTACGCTCTCTGGGTGCGCGGGCAGGCATGCGAGCTGGCACAGCAGCGCGGCGCGGTCGCGCTCGCTCTCGCCCATACCGACGATGCCGCCGCAGCACACGGCGATGCCGGCCTCGCGCACATGGCCCAGCGTCTGCAGCCGGTCGGCGTAGGTGCGCGTGGAGACGACCTTGCCGTAGTATTCCGGCGAGGTGTCGAGGTTGTGGTTGTAGAAATCGAGCCCCGCCGCTCGCAGCTTCGACGCCTGCGCCCCCGAGAGCATGCCGAGCGTCACACAGGTCTCGAGGCCCATCGCCTTGACGGCGGCGATCGCCGGAATCAGGGCGGCGATGTCGCGATCCTTGGGCGAGCGCCAGGCCGCGCCCATGCAGAAGCGGGTGGCGCCATTGGCCTTCGCGCGCTGCGCCTCCGCCACGATCTCCTCGATCTCCATCAGCCTGGTGGCGGCGATCCCGGTCTCGAAGTGGGCGCTCTGCGCGCAGTATCCGCAATCCTCCGGACAACCGCCGGTCTTGATGGAGAGCAGCTGCGCCAGCTCCACCTTGGCGGGGTCGAAGTGGCGGCGGTGGATCGATTGGGCCGTGTAGATCAGCTCAGGGAAGGGCTGGTGGAGGAGCGCCAAGATCTCATCAACCGTCCAGTCGTGGCGGACCGCTCCGAGCAGCGCGGGCTGCGCAGGGCTCTCCGGGATCTCTGCTCTACTCATCACTCCCCACCGATTCTATCTTATGACCTTGACCTCGACGCCGATGTTCAGCTTGGTCCAACTCCTGTCCGTTGTCAGCGCCGGAAGACCTTCTCGTTGGGCGAGAGCGAGGCATGCGCGATCGCCGAGGGAGAGTCCCAGCGCTTTGGTGGCAGGACGAAGCACTCCGGCTTTGCGGGCCAGCCCCCTATCGAACGGCACCGGATCGAACCCGTAGCGGTAGATCATCGATGCTGCTTCATCGGCCGTCAAATCCCGCTCCAGGAGCTTGGCGAAGATCTCCGTGAGGTTGACGGTCGATAGGAGAGCGTCGTTGGCGAGGCGCGGAACGGCTTCCGATCCTCGCTCGCCAGAAATGTGGGCGAGCAGGACCGATGCATCGAGAACGGCACTAGCCATTCTTGGCCTCTCGTCGTGCCTCCTCCCGCCTGTCGGCGATGAGCTCCTCCGCCAGCCTGACATCTGCCGATCAGCGACCGAGCAATCTGCTGGGCCTGCACCGCCGCAGTCTCCGTGCTGACCACACGCAACTCGCCTCGATCGAGCCAAGCCAGCACCGTGCCACCGTCGCTCAAACCCATGGATGCGCGCATGTCGGCTGGAATGAGCACACGCCCGGCCGCGTCTACCTTGAGCCGCATTCGGTTCTCAATTCCTTGCTGGTCGACGCTGTGCTTCCCAGACCGCTCGGGCTTGCCGGGTGACCTTTGACGCTTGCTCATGGCGACTTCCTCATGGCGACCTCCCTGATTGGGTACTGGCATTTCTACCAATACTGGGAGAAAGCTGCAAACTGCCAAAGTTCTATTTTAAGCCGTCTCCGCGAACAGCTCGCAGCCGAACAGCCGGCGGCGGTTCTCGCCGGGGCCGGCACCAAGCCTACCTCACTACCTTGATTGATATCCCGAGGTCGAGCTTTGCCCAGCTCTTGTCGGCCGTGAGAATGGGTAGCCGTTCGCGCTGGGCAAGGGCTAGACACGCGCGGTCGCCAAGGGACAGCCCGAGCGACCGCGTCGCCAGACGCAGCGCGCCCGTTTGGCGCGCCAGCTCCTCGTCGAAGGGCACGACCTCCACCCGGTACCGATACACGATCATATCGGCTTCATCCTGCGAGAGGCCGCGCTCGGACAGCTTTGTGAAGACCTCCGCCAAGTTGACCGCGGACATGAGCGCCTCGACGGCGAGCTCATCGAGGCC
Organism: uncultured Alphaproteobacteria bacterium; assembly: GCA_963758625.1. GTDB lineage: Bacteria > Pseudomonadota > Alphaproteobacteria > Rhizobiales > Hyphomicrobiaceae > AWTP1-13. The sequence goes on from CAVWWJ010000024.1 coordinate 16,753, forward strand.
ATCGCACCCCGGCTCCTGCCCAATGTGCGCGAGGAGGGCGGAGGCGTCGAAAACGGCGCTAGCCATTCGTCGCCTCGCGCCTTGCCTCCTCACGCCGCTCCGCGATCAGCTCATCGGCTAGAGTGCCGGCCCCGCGTATCAGCTTGCGGGCGAGCTCCTGCGCCTGCCGCAAAGCCACCTGCGAGCTCACCAGATGCAGCTCGCCGTTCTCCAGCCAAGCCAGGAGCGTGTCACCCTCACCGATCTGCATGGCGTCGCGCACGGCGGACGGGATCAGCACACGCCCTCCGGCGTCCACCTTGAGGATCACGCGGTTGCGTATGCCCTGCGGGGCAGCCGCAGCAGCGGGCGAGCCGGCTATGGGAGGAGCAGCCCCTTCAGCAAATCCGGATGCAGCCGCCTTGCCGGACTGGACCAGCACGTTCCTGACGTGCTGGTAGCGGATACCCAGGAACTTGGCGATATCTCCGCGGCCATACCCCGCCGCGCTCAGCGCCCTGATCTTGTCCGACTTTGTCGCCAGCCCTTTGGTCAGCTCCTTCATGCGCGCATGGTCGAGCATGGCTGCCTCCAGAGACAATGGCTCTCAGACCGCATCGTGGCTCAATTAATTAAATTTGTCAATTTGATATGTTCATTGTATGATACGTATAGTTCTGCCAATACGGCTCGATACATCCTCACGCCGTCTCCTCGAACAGCTCGCGGCCGATCAGCCAGCGGCGGATCTCGCTGGTTCCGGCGCCGATCTCGTAGAGCTTGGCGTCGCGCAGGAGGCGCCCGGTCGGATAGTCGTTGATGTAGCCGTTGCCGCCCAGGAGCTGCACGGCGTCGAGCGCGATCTGCGTCGCCTTCTCGGCGGCATAGAGGATCGCGCCGGCGGCGTCCTTGCGCGCAGTCTCGCCACGGTCGCAGGCCCTGGCCACGGCGTACACGTAGGCCTTGCAGGCGTTCATGGTGGTGTACATGTCGGCGAGCTTGCCCTGCACCAGCTGGAACTCGCCGATTGCCTGGCCGAACTGCTTCCTCTGATGCACATAGGGAAGCACCACGTCAAAGGCCGCCTGCATGATGCCGAGTGGCCCCGCCGCCAGCACCGCGCGCTCGTAGTCGAGTCCGCTCATGAGCACCTGCACGCCCCGGCCCGGCTCGCCCAGCACGTTCTCCTCGGGCACCTCGCAGTCCGTAAAGATCAGCTCGCCCGTGTCGGAGCCGCGCATGCCGAGCTTGTCGAGCTTCTGGGCCGTGGAGAATCCCTTGAAGCCCCGCTCGATCAGGAACGCCGTGATGCCGCGCGGCCCGGCCGCCGGGTCGGTCTTGGCATAGACCACGAGCACGTCGGCACACGGACCGTTGGTGATCCAGAACTTGGTGCCGTTGAGGACATAGCGGTCGCCCTTCCGGTCGGCCCTGAGGCGCATCGACACCACGTCCGACCCTGCGTTGGGCTCCGACATGGCGAGCGCGCCCACGTGCTCGCCCGAGATCAGGCCTAGGCAGATACCTGCGCTTCTGCGCGTCGGTGCCGTTGCGGCGGAGCTGGTTGACGCACAGGTTGGAGTGCGCGCCGTAGGAGAGGCCGATGGAGGCCGAGCCGCGGCTCAACTCCTCCATGGCGACGCAGTGCTCGAGATAGCCGAGACCGGACCCGCCGTACTCCTCCTCCACGGTGATGCCGTGCAGGCCAAGCGCGCCGAGCTTGGGCCAGAGCCGGCGCGGGAACTCGTTCGACCGGTCGATGTCGGCGGCGATCGGCGCGATCTCGTCGGCTGTGAAGGCGCGCACGCTGGATCTTCAGCTGGTCGGCGACTTCGCCGAGGTCGAAGTTGAGGGCCGGGAAGTCGTTGGGGATCATCGGGGCGTCTCCCTGCAGCTCCTCACTGGCTAGCGTCCGCGCTGCGCCCCGGCAAGGCGTTTTGCGTGGACGGCAAGGGCGCCGGGGCTTTACGCAGGGGCCGGCGCAAACCCATAGTGCCGCGCAACCAACGCACGCACCCGCTCGCCATGCACCAGCAGCACATGTCGCGACCGACCTCCATTCCCTGGCCCCGGTGCTGTTCGTTGCGACGCTGGTGCTCGGCTGGCTCGCGGCCCGGCTCTACCCGCTGCAGTGGCCAGGCATCGACGACCTGCCCGCTCGCCTCATCGGCTACGGCCTGGGCGCCGCCGGCATCGCCCTTATGGCCTGGGGGCTCGCGACGCTTGCGCGCGCCGGCACCACCATGCTGCCGAACAAAGGCGCGGACCGGCTCGTCACCGAAGGCCCCTTCCGCTATCGGCGCAATCCGATCTACATGGGCGAGGTGCTGATCCTGCTCGGCCTCGCGCAGCTCACCCTCAACATCTGGCTGGCGATCCTCGGCGCCCGTCTTCGCGCTCGCCGTCTTCAAGCTTGCCATCAAGGCCGAGGAGCGGCATCTGGAGGAACGCTTCGGGCAGGCGTACCTCGACTACAAGGAGCGCACGCGGCGCTGGTTTTGAGGCGGGGAGCATGGCCAAGGACGATCGCCCAGATGAACGTCGAGAGGAACGCGAGTTCCTGGAGGGCCTCAAGGCCCGCACCGGGCGCGATCTTGCCGAGTGGATGGCGGCCATCGCCGCCCAGGGCTTCGGCGCGACCAGCGACAAGAACGAGATCATCGACTGGCTGAGGACCCAAGGCCTGCCCTTCGCACGCGCCTCGTGGCTCGAGCGCATCCACCGCAACGGTGGCCAGCCGATCCACGCCGACGCTCCCCGGCCGAGGTCACGGCGCAGGCCAAGCGCGCCGAAGCCGCCCTGCGCAACCGCGTCGGACGCCGGTGCTTCGGCTCGTACCGAAGGCCCCGCAGGAGGCCCTTCGGGAGGCGCCGGAGGCGAAGGACGAGCCGCCGTCGCCGGCGGACGCGGCAGCGGCGTTCGACAGACTGCTGGCGGCGGCCAAGGGCTACCGCCCGCTCTATCATCTGCTGGAGGCCCAGATCCGCAAGGCGGTGCCCGGCGCCGTCTTCTCCCCGCAGGCCCAGCATGTCTCCGTCGGCGCGCCGCGCGAGTTCGCCGCCGTCACCCTGCACGGCACCGAGGTACGCCTCGGGCTCGACCTCGGCGACCGCGCCTTCGATGCCAGGCTGCTGAAGGCAAAGTTGCGCGGCCCCGGCCCCGCCATCACGCACATGCTGGTGCTGACCGACGCGCGCCAGGTCGACGACGCTCTGTGCGCGCTCGTCGCGAGCGCCAACGCCCGCGTCAATCCGGGCCCGGGCTAGCCTCGCGCATCGATTCGCGCAGTGCGGAAGATTGACCTTCGCACATGCTAGACGGCCTCCTCCAGACGCGTCCCGGCAATTGCTATGCTCGCCTCGGGCGGGGAGATGCAGGGAGGATGCAATGCCTCAACCCCTTCTCGAGCTGGCTCTTCAACGTCTTGCTGTGGGGCGCGATCTTCGCGCTTGCCGGCCTCAGCTACCACGTGTTCGTCGCCGAGATCATCTCGGGGCCGATGGCGTTGATCGCGCTCGCCGTGATCGTCGTGCTGTCGCTGTTCTGGCCGAAATACTAGCCGCACACTCAGGCGGCATCGTGAGGCCTGCCCCGGCTTGCTCCCAAAGAGTCCGGCCGAGGCGGGCCTCACAAGCCCAGGGCCTTGAGGACGTCGCGCACCACCTTGGGCGGGCGCGAGTCCGACGCTTGATCGGAGCGCCGCGGGCGCTTCTCGCGCATCCCTTCCGGCGGCACCGGCCCGCTCTTGGGCGCATCGCTCTTGGCATCGCTCTTGGGCGCATCGCTCTTGGGTGCATCGCTCTTGGGTGCATCGACGACACCCTTCTTGTCCTTGTCGCGCGCACGCTCCTCCCGGGAGGCCGGCTTGACGGATGCCGGGCGCACGTCGTCCGCCGCATCCGACTTCGGCTTCGGGACGGCCTTCGCGGCCGGAGCGGTCAGCGCGAGCGCCGCTGCAGACGCCGCGGCGACTCCCGCAGGGTCGGTCTTGTCCTTTGCCGCGCTGGGGCTGGCATCGTCGGGCGCCTGCGTCTTGGCATCCTTGGTGGGCCCCGCAACCGGCGTGCACACGTCGCCCTGCTGGTGGCCCTGCACGAGGCTCAACAGCACCGGATCGGGCTTGTCGATGGGCAGGGTCGCGTTGACGCGCTCGGTGAAGGCCCGCATCGCCATGCGCGTCGAGGTGGTCCACGCGCCGGTGATCTCGCCGCTGTAGCAGCCGACCCGCTTCAGCTCGCGCTGCAACGCGCGCGCCAGGGCGACGCGGTCGTTCGGATCGATGTTGGAGGTGGCCGGGGGCGGCTTGGGCTTGGCCTCGGGCGGACGCGGCGGCACCACGTAGACTGCGGTCGGAATCGGCTCGCTCACCGGAGAAATAGGTATAGCCTGCGATGCCCGCCGCCGATGCCAGGCACAGCATGAGGACCAGCACTCTGGTCATCCGTCGGCCTCCCCCGCGACGCGCACACGTCGAAATTGCAGGCAAGTTGGGGCCAAAGGAAGGCTCTGGACGTGAGGGCCGCCGCGTTGCAGGGCCAACGTCGCGGCCGGCGAGGCCCAGTGCTGACGCAGCCGAGGCCAGATGCTGACACAGTTGTAGGCCAATCATGATCCCATTCGAAGAGACCTGGCGGAGCGTTTCCCATGTGCCGTAGCAAAGCGGGCGGCTTGTTTCTCGCGGCGCTTCTCCTGGCAGGCCTGCTGCCGGGCAGGCTCGAGGCCCAGCAGGCCTCGCGTGCACAAGCCCTCATCGAGGAGCATCTGTACGGCGGTACGCTGGAGGCGGGCGAGAAGGCCCTGCGCGACCTCGTTGCCGGAGCACCCTCCGACGCCGAGGCGCAGTTCGCACTCGGCGGAGTGATGCTGGTGCGGGCCGTGGAGCGCTTCGGCCTGAGCCTCTATCGGCACGGCATGCAGGCCCCGAGCGATCGCATGCTCGGGCCGCCGCTGTTCGGCTTGCCGCTCGCACACAATCCCAAGCCCGAGCCGCTCACCTACGACGGCCTTGCGCGCCATCCTCGCCAAGCTGGTGCAGGACCTCGATGCCGCCGAGGACCGAGCTCGCCCGCGTCGGCGACAGGCCGGTGAAGCTCACCGTTGACATCGCGCGCATCCGCCTCGATCTCGACGGCAACGGCGTCGCCGACGAGCGCGAGAAGCTCTCCTCGATGGTCACGAGCCTCGCCTGGGCGGCCCGGCGCCGCGGCGGCTCGTCCACGGGCACCCCGGGCGGCGAGAGCTTCCCGGTGGGCTTCGATCTGGCCGACGTCTACTGGCTGCGCGGCTATGCCAACCTCATGGCGATCTCCGCCGAGTTTTTCCTCGCGCACGACTTCCGTGCCACGTTCGACGCGACGTTCCACCTCTTCTTTCCCCGCGCCGGCCTGCCGTTCAGCCGGCTGCTCGAGAGAGCCCGAGCCCGAGCGGCCAGGGCTCCCCGCGCCAACATGGATCCGATCTTCGATTTCATCGCCTTCATCCACCTGCTGCGCTGGGATGTGGTGGAGCCCCAGCGAATGGTCGAGCATCACATGGCCGGATGAAGAGCGTCATCGCGCTCAGCCGCAAGACCTGGGACGCCGTGCGCGCCGAGACCGACAACGACAACGAGTGGCTGCCCGGCCCGAACCAGAAGGGCGTGCTCGATCTCCCCGTGACCGGAGACATGATCGCGAGCTGGCTCGCCAGCTCGACGAGCTCGAGGCGGTGCTCGACGGCCGCCTGCTGGCACCCCACCCGAGGTTCCAGCGCGGCATCAATGTCAAGCGCGTGCTGACCGAGCCGCGGCCGTTCGATCTGGTGCTCTGGATCACCGGCCATGGCGTGCTGCCCTATCTGGAGGACGGGCCGTCTCCTGCAGGGGCGGGCCTGGAACAATGCGCAGCGGGTGTTTCGCGGCCAGCTCTTGTCCTACGCCTTCTGGTTCAACTGAGACCGCTCCCCGGCGACCCCCAAACTCTGGCTGCTGCAGCGCGACACGTCCCGGCGGTGCCGTGCCCTGCGCCTGCCGGCAGCCAGGCCCCCTCCGGGTTTTCCCAGACACAAACCGGGCAGAATCCCGCATAGCCCGGCGCCTGCCTCGCGCCGCAACGTACCCAGCCAAACTGGCTGCGCCTCATTCGAGGGTGGCCCGCCCGGAAAACAATCTATGCGGCCCCGAGAGCGGGCCCGCATCGCGCGGGGCTTCGTGCTGCGATCTCCGCGCGGGAGGAGAGGGAATGCACGGGACAATTCAGGACCATCGCCCTCCGGGCGCACGACCCGGCGGAGAGGCTCGAGGAGGTATTGCGCGGCAACCTGATCGACTTCACGGCCGAGGTCGGCCGCTACGGCACGCCCGCGAGCATCCTCGATGCTCTCGATCAGGCGATCGTCAAGGACACCACGCTGATGGTGCTGGGCGCGAAGCGGTACGGGATCAATGCGCGCGAGCGGGACGCGCCTGAAGATCGGCGAGAACGTCTTCATCCACAAGTCCGTTCCCGAGGGCTGGTGGGACGAGTACCAGGTCCTGAGCCAGAAGGCATATTGCTCCGGTGATCGCGCATGGCGCGGCACTGCCTCGCGCCCTTCACCTGGACCGAATGCCTGAGGATGTTCGACCCGATCGGCATCGATCGCTGGGCCTACGAGCTCGGGCTGAAATACGGCATGCGCGACGGTCTCACCTGTCCGATCGGGTCGCGATGGGTCGTGGTCTACTGGTCGCGCAAGGTGCTCGAACAACAGCCTCTCCCCGCAGCTGCGCGCCCTCCTCTTCATGGCGGCGAACTTCGCCGCCATCCGCCTGGAGCAGGTCGTCGAGCCCGACGCCAAGCGGATCGGCAAGCAGGTGTCTGCTGACACCGCGCGAGCTCTCCGTGCTGCGGCTGGCATCGAACGGGCACCGGACCAAGAGGATCGCCCAGCTGCTGGGGCTGGGCGAGGAGACGGTCCGCAGCCACATCAAGAAGGCGCAGACCAAGCTCGGCGCGAAGGATCGCCTGCACGCCGTGGCGGAGGCGCTGCGGCTCCAGCTGATCCCCTGAGATTGCGCCGCCGGCCTCCGTTCGACCGGCAGACTGCCTCCCGGGCCTATTGGGCCGGTCGCAGGTTCTGGATGATGACGAGGTTGTTGAGCGCCCGCGCCTGCTCCTGCGGCGTGCCCATGACGATGCTGAGCGTATGCGTGCGGGAGTGCGAGGCAGAGAACAGCGACCCGCTCACCGTCGGCCCCCTGAAATGCACCAGCGTCCAGTTGGGCGAGAGGCTGCCGCTCACCGCAACGACGAACTTGACGCTGTGCGACAGTCCATCGATCGGCGGGTCCCGGGGCAGGGTGTCGATGACCTCATCGACGGCATTTCTTGTCCTTTTCGATCGCAGCGCCCTCGTCCTTGGCCTCTTTCTGTATCGCCTTGACCTGCTCATTCACACTCGCAGGCAGCCCGGACGTGAGCAGTTTGGCGGCCTCGTCGTCGACTTTTTTGAGCTCTTCGCCCGCAGCGATCTGCGTGCCATAGACCTTGCCCGCGGCGTCGTAGGTCTCCTGCGTCAGCTCCCTCTTGGCGCTGTCACGGGCCCTGGAAAGCTCCACCTTGGCAATCTGCCCGTAGTGCAGGACCCTGTCTCGCGCTTGCTTGAGCGCAGCGAGCAAGTCCTCCGTTTTCAAGAAGGTCTCGGGCAGCGGGGGGAGAGGCGGCGGCGACTTGGCGCCTGGGCGCGGATGGCGCCCCACCTTCAGCTGGCCCTTGTCGACGGGCGCGAGCGCAGAGTTCGATCCACTCGCGCAGGCCGAGATTGCCGTAGAGGCCCCGCCCATCGGGCAGGTTGCATTCGGCGCGCTTGGCGTACGCCCACATCTCGGGCATCGACAGCGTGAACGACAGGGTCTCGGTGCGCTCCGCCGATGTGTCGAGTCCGGCGCCGAGGCCGAACGTGAAGGTGCCCTTCGAGATCGGATCGATGAAGGATGCGCTCGGCGTGACCTGCGACCGCGAGTTGGTGATCAGGGTCAGCTCGACCTTTGCCGTCCAGCTGCGCAGCCACTGGTAGCGGCCCGTCGGATAGGGGCGCTCAGGCTTGGGGATGGCGAGAGCCATCTCGCATTTGACCCGCTCGACGATCTCGCCAATGGCGACGCCGTCAACGTGAAGTGGCGGAACGGTCGTGCAGCCTACACCCAACAAGACCGAAAAGACGCCCGCGCACCTGAGCCAACGCATCGTACCACCCGCCATCGTGTAAAGACTATACGTTAGCCCAGCGGGCTGGCCCCGTCCGTGTCAGACCGGCAACACGCGGCCGCCATTGTCCAGTCCACGGTTGCCGCAGCTGCGGACGAGCGTCGAGACGCGCCCACAATCATTCGTTGAGCAGCACGAGCTTCAACTCGCTGGCCCCTCCGTGGCGGAGGAGGCACGGCCTGCTGCACGGTGCCGGCACGGCGCTGAGGGTCAGCACCAAGGAGCCAGACAAACGGCAACGCCGCAGCGCCATCACTCCTTCCCGTCTTTGGCGATCACTCCGAGGATCCAATCGCGGTGGGCGGTGATGCGCGCGTAGACGCCGTACTTGCGCTCCTCCCCGCAGCTCTCGCCCCAGGAGACGATGCCGACCAGCACGTCGCCGTCCGTCTTGCTCCTGCGCACCAGGGGTCCTCCGCTGTCGCCCTGGCAGGCGTCGACCTTGGCGCCGCCGGCGCACATCATGCTGGCAGGGATGCTGCCGTTGTAGGACCCGGGCGCGTTGCACGTGGCAGTGTCGATGTAGGGCACGGTCGCCTTTTGCAGAAGCTTCGCCGTCCCGCGCTCGCCGGCCTTGGTGCGGCCCCAGCCCGTGACCTCGAGGGCCCGACAGTTCGCAAGCTGCAGGGGCCGTCCTTGGGAAGCACCATCGTCCTTCCGGCGGGCCGCTTCGTGAGCCTCACAAGCGCCAGATCGTTCGCCTTGGTGACGGGGTCGAACTTCTGCCGCACGATCCGCTCCACCGGCTCCCATTTGCCGGCGGTCCAGAAGTCGCGAACGCCCGACTTGATCTGGACCTTGCTCGGATCGTCGGAGTTGAAGCAATGCGAGGCCGTGAGCACCCACTTCTCGTGGATGATGACCCCGCCGCAGAGCCCCCCCTCGATGAGGAGCGCAACCTGAAAGTCGTAATCCTTGAACTCCTCGTTCGTAACAGTCTCGCCGTTCACAATACGCTTCACGGTGGGGCAGGGAGGCTCCTCCTCCTGGCCCCACGACGGCGCGGGCAGAGCGAAGGAGCACGACTACGTCAAGCCGAGCAAAGCAAGGCTGCGCAAGCGCATGACCAACCCCCGGTTCTCAATCCAAGAAACTGCCGTGTACGCTACTTGAGGGACGCGAGCTTCAGCTCGCGGGCGGCGTTGGGTTTCACCCACACCGGCTCCTGCTGGCTCTTGGTCATCTCGCTTACGCGGCGCCGCACGTAGAGGTAGAGCTCGTCCGTCTCCACGTTGCCGTTCTTGTCGTAGTCGGCCGCGCCGGCGAGGCCGTCGAGCACCGCGCGGGTGAACGCCCCGTTGTCCCACTCAGGCCCTTCGTAGGAATACTGGCGCGCGCTCGCCGAGGCGTAGAGCAGCACGCCCTTGGAGGCATCGCCCAGCTCGTTGGGAGCCCGGTTCATGTCGACCGGGCTCTTGCCCGTGACCTCGGTGCCCGCGGCCGAGCGGCAGGCGTCGAGCAGCACCAGCATGGTGCCCTTGCGCCGGCTGATCGCGCGCTGGATGTTCTCCTGGCTCACCGCCGTGGCGTAGGCGTCGTCGGGGTCGCTGTCCGCCGTCATGTAGTAGAACTCCTGGTCGACGGTGGCGCCGTGGCCGGCCAGGAACAGGAGGTTGAGATCGCCCTCCTCCGAGCCCTTCTGCAGCCATTCCAGGCCCCGGATCACGTCGAGCCGCTTGGCATCGGTGAGCACGGTCGCCTCCACCTTGCTGTAGCTCTTGCCCTCCTGCGCCTGGAAGAACGCGGCGAGGTCACGGGCGTCCTTGACCGCATACCTGAGAGGGTTGAGCTTGCCCGAGGTGTAGGCATCGACCCCGACGAACAGCGCCCGCAGGCGCGGCAGCGCCACCTGGCCGGGCTTGGGGCCGTCCCAGCGCAGCGAGACGCAGGCGGGCTCGCTCGCCCGGTCGCCCTCCTGGGCCACCAGGCAGACGGTGGCGTCCTCGGGCTCCAGCGTGAACGTCTCCGTGCCCGAGAACGTGAACTTGCCGCGGTCGGCCGGCAGCTCGGAGGGGCTGCGCATGGCCTTGTTGTTCACGAACTTCTGGATGCCCGTGACCCTGGAGCCGGTGGGCGAGAACACGTTGTACTCGATGGTCACCTGCGGGATGCGGAAGGCGCCGCCGTCGCCCGGGCTCTGGATGGTGACGATGGGCGGCGCGATCTTGCGCACGTGGTCTCGGCGCGCCTGAAGCCCGTGTCCTTGCCCTTGTTGGCCCGCTCGATGGCCTTGTCCTCGTCGAGCGTCTCGAGCACCAGCTTGACGATGTCGGGGCGGTTGAACTGGGTGCGGAAGCGATCGACGGGGTAGAAGCGCGCGGCCTCGTCCCAGTCCCTGTTGACATGCCAGCCGATCAGCGCCTCGCCCCCCGGCGAGGCCATGTAGTAGCCCTTGGGCGTCCACGCCACCCAGCGCCAATCCCTCCTGTGCACGAACAGCGCGAGCAGCTCCTGGCCGTCGGAGAGGCGGTGCCAGCGGATGGTCCCGTCCGCGTATCCGGCGACCACGACTTTGCCGTCCCTCGGGATATTCACGGCCCAGGCTGTGCCGGGCACCTCCTTGCGCCACAGCAGCTTGCCGGTCTTGTCGTAGCTGCGCAGGGACCAGTCCGTTCCCAGCACGAATTGTCGGCTGCCGGGTATGATCGCCAGGGTATGCGAACGCTCCCCCTTCTCGAGCACGATGGGCGTGCCGCCCAACTTGGGGCTGTCGTTGTAAATCCAATCGGTGACGGGGAGGCTTGTCGTGTCCGCTTTGGCCAGCTCGCCCGACGGGTCAGGCGCGCCTTTGATCTGTTCGGCGGCAAGGTCGAACAGGACGGGTCGCTTGCCGGACTGCTCAAGGCCGAAACGGACGCGGCGGCCATCGGCCGCAACGGAAAAACCTGATCCGCGCTGGTCGTCGCGGAAATCGCCTTGCACGCCCTCCCGCCAAGTCGCGCGGTTCCCATCGGGCGCGAGCAGCCCAAAGGCTGGATCCTGTGCACCCACGGCAACGCCGCTGCCGCAAGGCAACAGGTGCATGACTGAGTTTCGTGCTCCACCAAGGTCGCGCGCCCGCCCTTGCCCGGCGCGGTCCCAAGCAAGGATCGGAAAAAACCCTTCCGGAGTCCCGAACAAGCCGCGGCCGGCGTAAAGCCACGCCCCATCACCGGACCATGCCACGCTGAAGTGACTGCCGTAGGTCGCACTCGTCGTATCGGATGCAAAGCGCCAAGCCAGCGTGGCGGCGTCGTAAACGTCGACTGCGCTGGTATCGTCATAGCCGACGGCAATCTTGTCGCCAGAGGGATGCAGTGCCACGGAATAGGGTCGCTTGCCGCCCCGCGTCGTCACCCTGGTGGGCCTGCCCTGGAAACCCGGCGCATAGCGGCGCAGCTTCCCGTCAAAGGCGACAGCGTACAGCGTACCCACACGATCAAAGGCAGCGCCGTTGGATTCCTGGCCGCCATAGTCACGGTCTTCCACTATGAGACGCCAATCGACCGGGCCCGTACCGGTCTTCTGCCACACGCGCAAGCCTTGCCCAAGAGCGACGGTCGCCGCGATATACCGGCCGTCTGGAGAAACAGCCAGATGGCGGATCAGGTTGTTCAGCGGGCCCAGCCGGGTGACAAGGGCTCCGGAGAAAGCATCGAAAATATAGACAAAATGCCCGCCCCGCTCGTTGTAGGCGGCATCCCAGCCCCCGGCGGCGACCCAGCTGCCGTCGGGCGCCATTGCAACCGCGTGGACCTCCCCGTCGTTGCCAGGCCCGATTGGGGGGCGCAGCGTGCGCAGCAGCTTGCCCTCCGGCAGCCGCCACAACCGCACGGTCTTGTCGCTCGAGCCGGTGGCCAGCAGCGTGCAGGCGGCATCGACGCCGATGCGCCAGATGGGTGCCGTGTGCATGCCCGGATCGATGCGCAGGATCGGCGCCTGCGGCGGTGGAGGCACGGCCTGCTGCGCCCCTGCCGCCACGGTGCCCAGTATCAGGGCCACAAACCAGACGAACGGCGACGCGCGCAACATCATTGGCGGCCCCCCAAAGAGGTTGGTTCAATGAACACACTTTGCACTAGCACAGAGCATTTTCGCACAGCCGGGGCGCCTCGCGCAACATGGCGGGGTCAGACGAAAGATTACCCCGCGGCCGCGAGGGGTCTGACCACCCTGGCCGAGCGTCATTTCGCGTCCGATGCGATCACCCCGAGGATCCAGGCGCGGTGGGTGTCGATGCGGGTGTAGACGCCGTACTTGAACTGCTGGCCGCAGCTCTCGCCCCAGGAGACGATGCCGACCAGCACATCGCCCTCCTTCGCGCTCTTGAGCACCAGAGGGCCGCCGCTGTCGCCCTGGCAGGCGTCCTTCTCGTGATAGCCGGCGCACATCATGGTGGGCGGGATGGAACCGTTGTAGGACTTGGGCTCGTTGCACGTGGCCCTGTCGATGAATGGCACCGTCGCCTTCTGCAGCTTCTGCGAGGTCCCGCGCTGGCCGGCCTTGGTGCGGCCCCAGCCCGTGACCTCGAGCGTCTGGCACTGGGCAAGCTGCTGGCCGTCCTTGACGAACGGGATCGACCGCCCGGCGGGCCGGCTCTTCAGCTTCACGAGCGCCAAGTCGTTCTCCCTGGTCTTGGAGTCGAACTTGTGGCGCACCACGCGCTCCACCGGCATCCACGTCCCGCCGACCCGGTAGTTGCTGGCACCCGACTTGACCATGACGCGCTTCGGATCGTCGGAATCGAAGCAGTGCGCGGCCGTGAGCACCCACTGGTTGTGGATGATGACGCCGCCGCAGAGCCCCCCGTCGATCAGGAGCGCCACCTGCCAGGGGTGGTCCTTGATGTCGGCATCCTCCCCGCCGACGATGCGGCGCGGGTCGTCGCAGGGATGCTTGTCCTGGGCCCAGGACGGCGCCAACGCCGCAGCGGACCACAACATCGTCAGGGCGAGCAAAGCAAAGCCGCGCAATCTCATAGCGTGATCTCCCCAGTTCCCGCTTCGCAGATTTAACAAATCCGCAAGACTCGGCCTCAGTATCCTCGCCGGGGCGCCCGTCTGCCAGGAGCGCCCGGCCTCGATCCCCAGCATCCCCGTCCACACCAACGGCGCGCGACGCGAATAGCGACGCACGCGCGGGTAGCGCCTGCTGGTGCCGGGCGCGCGCGCCACGGCGGCGGGGCTGCACCGGACGCACGGCGTCAGGCTTGCCGGATGTGAACACGAGCAGCGTCTGGCGCTTGTCCGACAGGAAGGTGAGCCGCGCGCCCTTGTGCTCCAGGTAGCGGGTTTCCTCCAGGGCGCGCACGAAGGCGAGCTCGACCTCGTCCTGCGCCGCCGCGCACAGCTTGCGGGTGAGCGCCACCTGCTCGATGGCGATGCGCTTGTCGGCCTTGGTTTGTCGGTCTTGTCTTTCTTATCGACCAGCGCGGCCGTGAAGCTGTTGCACCCGGTGGTGCCGGAGAGCTTCGGTCCCTCCATGTTGAGCTCCGGCCTGCGCTTCAGGCGGGCAGGGATGCTCCGCCCGCGCTCCAGGACCCAGCTCGCTGCCGCGGCTGGAGGCGAGGGTGCCTTGTCTTTCGGCTCCTGCGCGGAGGCGTCGGGGCATACCAACAGAATTATGACAACCGGCACAAAAAGCGCATACCTCGAGACGGCCATAGTGAAACAACTCCAAGGGGGTAAAGCCTTCCCCGCTATACGCTTATAGTCCGAAACGGTCTCGTTCCACACGATCTAAACTGGCCTCGGCCCGGGCGTCCGTCGTTGCCCTGCAGCCACTCCCCGTACTGCCATGACATTGACGCAGCTTCAACTGCACGATTAGGTACACGTGTTGCATCACAATCCTTTGTCTCGGAGCAAGCGCGTGGTCAGACGGTTCCTCACTCTTGCTGTCCTTCTCGTCGCAGCGGCGGGCGTTGCAGCAGGTCAGACGCCGCCGGACGCGGCCCTCCCCGCACCGTGCAGCGCCGACAGGCCCCAGAACCTGCCTGCCCTCGAGAAGCGCAAGGAGGAGCTGGAGCGTCGCATCCGGCGATCCTTTTTCGCCAAGACCAAGCAAAGGCGGCAGGAGGAGCTGCTGAAGCTGATCTTCGAGATCGAGTGCCTCAAGTCGCTGGAGCGCGAGGAGGTGGTCGAGATGCTCGAGCCGCCGAAGCCGGCCATGATGAGGTCGGTCCGCGGTCCGCAGGACATCGCCGAGGTCACCACCTGGTATGCGACCAACCGCACGGCCTCCGGCAACACCGAGCCAGCCAGGATCTACGGCGCCGACGTGGCATCCAAGCTCACCTATGGCCGCGCCGTCGTCACCATCCCGACGACGCACAAGCCGGGCAACATCGAGCTGCCGAGCATCTGGCGCCTGGAGCGCGAGCCCGACCCGAAGCGCCACTTCGTCCTGAAGTCCGTGTCGCCATCGGGCCTCGACGCCGTGCGTGCCGAGATGAAGGCGCGGCTCGATGGTACCGACGCAAAGGTGGTGCTACTCTTCGTGCACGGCTACAACACGGACTTTTCCGAGGCGGCGATGCGCACGGCGCAGCTCGCCTACGACCTCAGGTTCTCCGGCGTGCCGATGTTCTTCAGCTGGCCGTCCGCCGCGCAGACCTGGGCCTACCTGAGGGATGCCGACGCCGCGCAGCTCTCCGAGGGCGCCTTCGACCAGGTGCTGGAGGACCTGGCGGCGCTGCCCGCCACCGACGTCTACGTGGTCGCCCACAGCATGGGGACCCGCATCGTCACCCAAGTCTTGAAGTCGCGCGTGGAGCGGGGCCGGCCGACGAAGCACCTGAGCGAGCTTCTGCTGGCGGCCCCCGATATCAATGCGAAGCTGTTCCGGACCGTGATCGCGCCCAAGCTCGCCGCGCTCGAGCGCACGCGCACGACCATCTACGCATCCTCGTCCGACCTGGCGCTCAGAGCCTCGCGGACGATGCACGGCTTCGACCGGGTGGGCGACACCAGCGGCAAGGTATTCGTCTACGAGGGCATGGAGACGATCGACGCGAGCAAGGCCTCGCTGGTGATGCGGGCCTTCGGCCATTCCTATCTGATGGACAGCAAGTCGGTGCTGAAGGACCTGCACACGATCATGCGCCAGCGCCTGCCCGCCAAGCTGCGCGGGCTGGCGGAGACGGGGAAGGTGCCCGAGGTGTACTGGCGGATCGAGTAAGGGCGGGGGCGGTGGCGGCGCACTTGGAGCATCGATGCCGCCGCGTGCGACGCGACGGTGATCCGTGGCGGCTGCCGCGCCCTGGCCCCGAGCGCCGGACGGCGAGTTCTCGGACCGGGCCCCGACGAGTGGCGCCAGCGCTGGGAGATGATCGCAGTGCCGGCATGCATCCCCCTATGGGCGTACGGAGGATCGGAACAGACCGGAGACCGCCCCTGCCACCTCCATCAGACGGGTGTGATACCTGATGCGCCGGCGGATGTAGCGGTCTTTACGCCAATGGCCGGGCGAGGCGGGTGAAAGCGAGCTTGACGAGGGTAAGCAGGGGCTTTCGCCAGAGCCAGAGAGAGGACCTTGCCGAATGCAACCAGCCACCCCCTGTCCTGCCGCCACATCCTGCTGTTGCTGGCGTGACGGGTGTAGGCAAGCCTCGCCTCGGGCGAGCCTCTGCCGCTACACAGGCGCCCGATCCACGGGCATCTCGCGATCAGCATGGAACGCTCATCGGCGTTGAAACTGGTGGTCAAAATTCGAGCGAAGTGCTCGCCCGGAAACAGATCGCCGCCGTTGTTCTCCAAGATGCTGATCAACACATCGGCCCGGCAAGCGGGCTCGTCGTGCGGCGCCGTAGTCGCATTGTGCGGCGTTTGATAGCTGGAGAGAACCGTATCGTTGAGCCAGCTGTTTCTCTCATGGACCTCGCGGACCACCAAGGGCTTGTCGAGAAGCAGCGTTCCGCCGAGGAATTGCGCGCCTCGGGCCAAGATAGGCATCTGCGGACCCCTTGTATCGCAGCTCCCGCGTCGGCCTCATGAGCTCGAGCCGCAGTGCGGCGGAACATCATGGAGCTGGTGCTGGTCCATGGCCACCCCCTGCCCTCGCATCCGCGGAAAAGCAGCGAGCATCTTTTCCGCTGCTCCTGGTCTATTCCCTGGAAAACTACGGCATTGAGACGCTCCCTGAGAAAGACACCGGTCAGCTGCCGTCCTCCGGAGCTGAACATCTGCTCGCTGCAGACCATCGGCGCCACGACGTACGGATTGAGATGTGCCTCGATCATCTCGCTGACAAAGGTCGGAAGATAGCGATCGTCGGGATCGAGCAGGCACACGAAGTCGGCATCGGTGTTGTCGAACCCAACGTAGAAGGAAGGGATTTGACCGATGTTCGCGTCATTGAAAACGAGGCGGAGCCGGTCGCATCGCCGGCTCTCGAAGATCGCCCGCAGATTGCGCTGATGCTGAAGGTCGCTTCGGTCGTCGACAATAATGCAGTCGACGTCCTGGTAGGATTGATTGAGAGCCGAGTCGATCGCTCCGGCAACGAGATCCGAGTAGTTGTGATGCGTGATGACGATGGCAACTTTCGGTTTTTTTACAATTGTCGCCAGTGCGTTTCCTCTGCTGGAGAGCTTGGCAAGACCATTCCCGGCCCCCGTGGATGCAAGTCCGGTCAGCATACCACCGGTCGCGGCTGAAACAGGTGCTCCTGCAGCATCGGCAGACTGACTTGGCATGCTCTCCCCTCCGATGGCAGCATCACAGTATGATCCGTGGTCCTACCCATACTGCGATTCGCATCCGCGGCGCCGCGCCGGCGTCCCATCGCCGTGACGCGGGCGTGGACACGCCGTCATCGGCGATCTCTCGGCGATCGATCCGGCGCGGAGGGCTAAGGCGGCGCAGGCAGCGCCAGGACGCGGGGGGCGAGGGGGGCCTCGCTGCGCACCAGGAACAGGGGGCACTCCAGGACCGAGGCGAGCGGGCGCAGATCGCCCTCGTCGGGCACCACGAGGCCGCCGAACTGGCAGATGACGATGCCGCCCACGAGCCGGCGCAGCGTCTCGGCCACCACCGCGGCCTCGCCGTGCGCCACGGCTGCGGACCGGGCCGCTTGGATGCGCACGCCCTGGCGTTCCTCCACCACCAGGCGGGCCTCCGCATCCATGCGGGCGAGCGCCTCCTCGTTTGGCGCCACCAGCAGGAGCACGATCTCGGCCCCGTCGAGGGCGGCCAGGCGCTCGGCGGTGCGCAGCATGTCGGGAAGCTCGCCCGTATCCTCCACGGCGACCACCACGGGGCCCAAGACGCGTTGCGCCCTGGGGCCCACCGTGACGAGGCCGGTGGTGCCGGACACCTCGGCGAGCAGTTGCTTCAAGAGCGCGCCGTTGGCACCGGTGAAGGGCTCGCCGAGCGCCACCACGTTCCACGGCCCGGTCTCGGCGCAGGCGATGGTGAGCGCGCGCAGGGGCTCGTCGCGCACCACCCGGCAGCGCAGCGGCACCTCCGCCTTGCGCGCCAGCGCCTCGAGGCGGCGCCGCGTGCCCTGGGCGGCCAGGTGCAGGTCGCGCATCATGGTGTCGAGCGTGAGCGCCCGGCTCTGGCGCCCGGAGAGCGAGACCTCGCGCACGAAGCCGTAGGCGGCGCAGTCGAAGAGCTGCTCGTCCTCCACAAACAGGCTTTCCAGGTCCGAGCCGAACGCGCGCGCGATGCGTACGGCGGCCTCGAGCGCGATCGCGCTCGGATGCCCGGCGCCGAGCTGGATCACGACGCGTCCGCGGTCCTCACCGGATTGGGCGACGTGTGCAATCATGGCATTTCAGCCGGACCAAAGAGCGAATAGCGAGTAGCGAGTAGCGAGTAGGGCAATGAATACTGCATTCTGGTCCCCATTGCCCACTCCCCTATTCGCTACTCCCTATTCGCTATTCGCTACTTCACCGGAATCGCGGGGCGTTTTTGCGAAGGTGCGCCCGCGCTCGGCGAACGACAAGAGCTTGTCCTCGACCATGCGGTTGATGGTGCCGGCCGGGAAGCACCCGTCGGGCCCGCGCTCGCCGGCCTTGATGCCCGTGAGGATCTCGATGCCCTCGTCGATGCTGCCGACGGCATAGATCGAGAACTTGCCGTTCTTCACGGCCTCCACCACGTCCTCGCGCAGCATGAGGTGCTGCACGTTGGCCTTGGGGATCAGCACGCCCTGCTCTCCGTCGAGCCCCCTGGCGCGGCAGATGTCGAAGAAGCCCTCGATCTTCTCGTTGACGCCGCCGATCGCCTGCACCTCGCCCTGCTGGTTGACGGAGCCGGTGACCGCCAGCGACTGCCTGATTGGCGCCTCCGCCAACGCGGAGAGCAGGGCGTAGAGCTCCGCCGAGGAGGCGCTGTCGCCCTCCACGCCGCTGTAGGACTGCTCGAACACCAGCGTGGCGGCGAGCGCCAGCGGCACCTCCAGAGCGTAGCGCCCGGCCAGGAACCCCCACAGGATCATCACGCCCTTGGAGTGCAAGGGGCCGCCGAGCTTGGCTTCGCGCTCTATGTCGGTGACGCGGCCCGGGCCAAGGCGCACGCGGGCGGTGATGCGGCTCGGACGGCCGAAGGCGAAGGCACCGAGCTGGATCACGGAGAGCCCGTTGATCTGCCCGACCTGGGCGCCCGCGGTATCGACCAGCACGATGTCGCGCGTGATCGCCTCCTGCGCCCGGTCGCGCAGGCGGTCGGCGCGCTGGATTTGCTCCTCGATGGCCCGCTCCACGTCGGCGCGCACCGTGACCTTGCGGTTGGCCTGGCTGGACCAGTAGTCGGCCTCGCGCACGATGTCGGAGATGCGGCCGAGCTCGATCGACAGCTTCTCGCGGTCGTCGGCGAGCCGGGCACCCTCGTCGATGATGCGCGCCACGGCGGCCGCATCGAGCGCCTTGAGGCCGTGCTCCTTGACCACGGAGGCGATCAGCCGCGCGTAGGCGTTGTCGTTCTCGGAGGAGCGCTTGATGGTGTCGTCGAAATCCGCCTGCACCTTGAACAGGCGGGAGAAGTCGGGATCGTGGGCCGCGAGCAGATAGTAGAGCTCGCGGTCGCCGAACAGCACGACCTTGAGGTCGAGGGGGATCGGCTCCGGATCGAGCGTCTGGGTCGAGATCAGCCCCGTCGTCTCGGTCGGCTGCTCGATGCGGATCTCGCGCGCCTTGATGGCCCGCTTCAGAGCCTCCCAGGCGAACGGCGACTGCAGCAGACGCCGCGCATCGACCAGGAGGTAGCCGCCGTTGGCCCTGTGCAGGGCACCCGGCTTGATCAGGAGGAAATCCGTGACCAGCGTGCCCATCTGGGCCAGGTGCTCGACGCGGCCGATGAGGTTGCCGAAGATCGGGTTGATCTCCTCCACGACGGGGGCACCCTTCACCCCGTTTTCCCCGTTCGCGGCCATGATGTTGACCTGATAGCGACGGTAGCGGGGGTCCTGCGCGCTGTCGACCGGCCGCCTGACGAAGGCGGCGTTCTCCTCCTCGCTGGCGAGGAAAAGCGCCACGTTGCGCACCATGTCGTGGCCGGCCGCCTCGAGGTAGGCCGCGGCATCCGCCACGTCGGTGAAGGAGCCGTGCAGCTCGACCAGCGCATCGCGGACGGCGGAGGTCGCCATCTCCTCGTTGAGGTCGCTCAGCTGCTGGCGCCGCTTCTTGTCGGCCTGGGGCAGGCGCTCCAGGATCGCGCCCAGCTCCTTCTCCAGCGCCGAGATCTTGTTCTCGACATCGCGGCGCATGGCCTCGGGCAGCGCGTTGAACACGTCGGGCTTCACCACCTTGCCCTCGTGCATCGGCGCCATGGCGAAGCCCGTGGGCGTGCGCAGGAGCGCGATGTTCTGCGCCTGCGCCTTCTTGGTCAGGGCCTCCAGCGCCTCCTCGTTGGCGGACCTGGACTGCTCGTCGATGGCGCGGCGGCGCGCCTGGTAGTCCTCGCCCTCGAAGCGCGACGGCAGCACGCCGCGCAGCTCGTCGAGCGCCGCGATCATGCCGCGCGCGAGCTCGCGTGCGCGCCCGTGCGGCAGCCTGACTGCCTTCGGCCGGTTGGGATTGTCGAAGTTGTAGACGTAGACCCAGTCCGGCGGCGTGGTGGCCTCCGTCGCCTTGGGCCCGAGGTGCGTCTTGACCGCCGTGGTCTTGCCCGAGGCCGGGGGCCCGAGCACGAACATGTTGTAGTCGTGGCTCTTGATGCTGGTGCCGAACTGGATGGCCTTGAGCGCACGCTCCTGGCCGATCAGCCCGGTGATCGGGGTGAGCTCCTCGGTGGTCTTGAAGCCCAGCGAGGTGGGGTTGACCACCCGGCGCAGCTCGGAGACCTGCAGCGCCCGGGGCCGTACGGCGGCCGCGGCGCTCATCTCGCTCCTCTCGCCCTTCGCTGCGATGGGCACCCCCTCACTGCCGCCGGGCTGCGAACGTTTGAAAAACATGCGATAACCGCCCTCGTTGCTATGAATGTGGCGTCCCTGGACAACGGCGGCCCCGATCTTCCCGTGCGAGCCTGCCCCCTTGGGCGCAAGTCTATCGCAAACATTCGGGGCTGACGACATGGGAGGGACGCTGTGCGAAGCAATCTCGTGCCGATGAGCTTTCTCGCGCCTGGCCCCGATCGGCCCCGCGACACGGGCGCCACACCGGCCGCGGCCGATATCTGCCGCGGCGTGGGACGGCTCCTGCGCGCCCACGGCATGGCATCCCTGGCGCAGGTTGCGCTGGCCAACGGGCGGCGTGCAGACCTTGTCGCCATCGCGACCGACGGGGAGATCTGGATCGCCGAGATCAAGTCCTCGCTCGAGGACTTCCGCTCGGACAGCAAGTGGCCGGAGTATCGCAGTTTCTGCGACCGGCTGTTCTTCGCCGTGGGGCCGGCCTTCCCGCGCGATGTGCTGCCCGCCGACACCGGACTTGTCATCGCCGATCGCTACGGAGGGGAGATCGTGCGCGAGGCGCCGCAGCACCGCCTGTCCGGCGCCCGGCGCAAGGCGATGACGCTGCGGCTGGTGCACACGGCCGCGCTGCGCCTGCAGTCCATGCTCGACCCCGAGGACGGCGTCGCGCCGTAGCGATTTGTCATGCCGGATATTACGCTTCGCGCCATTCCGGCATGACAGCGCCTGCTATGCGACCCAGTTGCCCGGCAGGGTGCGGGAATGGCCGCGGAACTCGGCGATCACGGTGCCGCTCGCCTCCTCGCGCACGGTCACGTCGTAGATGCCGCTGCGCTCGGCGCGCCGGCGCTCGGCCGCTTCCGCAATGAGACGCATGCCGAGCTTGCCGGGCGCCAGGAAGGTCACGGCGCAGTGCTGGGCCACGGCGTGCCGGCCATGCGAGTTGCAGGCAAAGGCGAATGCGGAATCCGCGAGCGTGAAGATGAAGCCGCCGTGGCAGACGGCGTGGCCGTTGACCATGTCCTCCGTGACCGTCATGGCGAGCCGGGCGCGGCCGGGCCCGATCTCCAGGATCGCCATGCCGAGACCCCGGCTCGCCTTGTCGCCCGCCCACATCGCCTCGCCGCTGAGACGCGCGATCTCGCCGGGCGCGCGCGTCATGCCCGTCTCCCGGTGAATTTGGCGGGCCGCTTCTCCAGGAAGGCGGTGATGCCCTCCCTGCAGTCGGGCGAGGCGCCGGCGAGGCGCTGCAGGTCGCGCTCCAGCTCGAGTTGCTGGGCCAGCGTGTTGGTCGAGGAGGCGGCGAGCGCCCGCTTGGTGAGCGCCAGCCCGTACGTGGCGGCGTTGGCCACCTTCGCGGCCACGGCGCCGACCTCGGCCTCGAATTTGTCGTCGTCGATGCACCTCCAGATGAGGCCCCAAGCCTCCGCGGTCTCGGCGGAGAGCGGCTCGGCCAGCATGGCGAGGCCGCGCGCCCGCACCGGCCCGACAAGGCGCGGCAGCGCCCAGGTGCCGCCGGCATCCGGGATGAGCCCGATCCTGGCGAAGGCCTGCAGGAAGGACGCGCTACGCGTTGCGTAGACGAGGTCGCAAGCGAAGGCGATGTTGGCCGCGGCGCCCGCGGCGATACCGTTGACGGCGGCGATCACGGGCTTCTCCAGCGTCGCGATCAGCGCGATCAGCGGGTTGTAGACCTCCTCCAACGCCTTGCCTGCGTCCCCGGCCGCGCCGCCGGCGATCCCGGTATCCGAGAGGTCCTGGCCCGCCGAAAAGGCGCGCCCGGCGCCCGTCAGCACCACCACGCGGCAGTCCGGGTCGGCGCCGGCCGCGGTGAGCGCTGCGCGCAACTCGGTGAGCATCGCGCGCGTGAAGGCGTTGAGCTTGTCGGGGCGGTTGAGCGTGAGGCGGGCGATGCCGCCCTCGCGTGAAACCAGGACTGTTGCAGTGCTCACGGGCTCCTCCTCGTCGAAATCGGCGCCAGCGCCTGCCGCAGTATATCAGGCACCGGCCTTCGTGCCTCGCGTTGGCTATACCCGGCGCGCTGTGCCCGCCTCGTCGTCAGGCAGGGCGCTTTCGGAAGGGCGTTTCCGGCCACGCAGGACGCGCCGTCATGCCCTTGGTCGCCGGCCGGTGCCCAAGTGCCCGAGGACTGCGCCGGCCCTCCCGGGCCTCGCACAGCGCTCTACACGCGATTTCCCGGAATGGGACGAAGCGGGCGAGCCTATGTCCTCCGCGAGGACCGGTCGCGTATACCGATTAAAAGCCATGTGAGTAAGGAGTAGGCGCAACGCGAGGCCCGAATGCGGGCTTTCGGCCGGTGCTCGGCAACGCACGGACGGGAAATCGGGGTTTCCACGGAGTGCGCGCGAGGGTTTTGCGTGCGAGGCAGGCCGGGTCAGACCCCGATCGAGAGGGGTCGGGACTCCTCGCCGCCAGCCTCGGGTTTTCATCGAGGCCTGGGCGCAAGGCATCCGACCCCTCGACCTGCAACCAAGGCTAGGAGCATTGCATGCGCCGGATCGCGACCATTTCCGCACTCGCCGCCCTCTTGTCGGGGCTGCCGCTCGTCGAGGCTTCGGCCGGCGGAGGCCGCCAAGGCCCGTTCGGCTACGGCCCGGTCGGCTATGGCCCGGTCTGCCAACCCGTTCGGCTACTTCTTCGGGCCTCCCTCCTTCAATGCGGATCCCCGCAGATCGTATGCCTTCTGGCTACCCTTCTACCGCGAGCAGGCGGAGCGCTCCTTCGCACGCCGCGCCTGGCGCGCCAACTATTACGTCGGGTTCGGTTACAACCCGCCGTCGCGCCGCCTCGGACCGCCGACCAACTATTATGCCGAGGACTACGCCCGCGAGCCCCTCTCCTATTTCGACTGTCCGCTGGCGCGCCGCGGCGAAGGCATCTGCTCCAACCAGCCGCCCTTGTCGGGCGTGCCGACGCCCTGAGAGCAGGTTCCAGGTTTCAGGGATCAGGTTTCAGGTTTGCAGTCGCCGTTTCCCTGAAATCTGAAACCTGGAACCTGAGAAACCTACCTGGCGGGGCCCGCATAGACGGCGAGGCCGACATAGTAGGCGAGGACGAGCATGAGCGCGGCCTGCGCCCACGGGCCGGCGGGAAAGCCGGCGCCCAGCACGTAGGCCGCCGCCAGCAGCCACAGGACCGCGGCGGCGACGGTGACCGGCCACAGCCGGCCCGTGCGCAGCGGATGCGACCATTTCAGCGGGACGAACGTGAGGGCCACACAGGCAAGGACCGTGAGCGCGGTTGCGAGCGGTGACAGGGCGAAGGCGAAGACATGGAACGCAAACAGGTTCCAGATCGCCGGAAAGCCCACGAAGCTGTGGTCCTCGGCCTTGCTTTCGGTGTCCGAGAAATGAAACAGCGAGGAGAGCAGGATCAGGCTCGCCAGCACGATCCCTGAGCCGCCCTGCAGGTAGCCCGCCTGCAGCAGCGCGAGCGTCGGCACGAATACGTAGGTGACGTAGTCGATCACCAGGTCGAGCCGCTCGCCGGAGAAACGCGGCAGCCGGCGCTCTACGCCAGCGAGCCTGGCAAAGGTGCCGTCGATGCCGTCGATGACGAGGGCCAGCCCAAGCCAGAGGAACAGCTCCTCCCAGGCATGGCGCAGCACGGCCAATGTGGCCATCAAGCCACACACGATGCCCGAGGCGGTGAAGACATGGACCAGAGCCGCCGGCCACATGGGGAGCGCTTATCCGAGTAGCATCCAGAAACACAAAGGAGCGCCGCAGCGCTCCTTTTGCAAGCTCGGGTTTGGCAGGCTCCGGCTGAGCCGCTCAGAACCGGTACTTGACGGTGCCGCGCAGCTGAACGTCGTCCGAGTTGGTCTTGTCCTGCAACGGGCCCTTCTGCTCGTTGGCCCCGTGCAAAATCTCGAGGCCCAGATCCAGCTTGGGCAACACGCCAACCTTACCGAGGCCAGGGATATTCACCTCGGTGCTCGGCGTCTGGCCCAGATGCAGCTCGGGCGTGGTCAAATTCAGGCCTTTCGATGGGTCGACGTTGACCTTCGGCAGGTCGAGCGCACCCGCAGGCGGCGCCTTCTGCTCGCCACCCACCGTGGTCTCCTGGAATGCCAGCGCCGTCTGGGCGAAGAGCGCCAAGGCTGCCGCCGCTAGAATGTATCTCATCGGTTTCATCACCCGACCCCGCAGGCTCGCAATCAGGCGCGACTCTCACCCACCTACGCGGGTTTCTACATGCCTACCCGTACACCGCAAGGCAAGCACACATCCACAGTAGTTTGGGTCCCGGCCGCTCTTCTTTGGTGAGTGTGCCCATCGCGCCATGTTGCGCAAACAGCACACTATCCGATGTTTGTTGCCGCTTCGCACTTTGCCTGGGCCCACCGTGGCCGGCGGTGCGTTGGGTGATCTATCGAATCACCGTAGTAGGACATCCCTCATCCTGCATTGCGCATCTCAAGTGAACGCGTGGGCGCAAAAAAGTTCGTTGCGAACGATCGCTAGAACGGAGATGCGCCAATGACTGGGGGACACCAGAGACCGTTGCGTAGCATACGCGTAGCGCTTGCTGCCGGCTTGTTGGCCGGTGGCGCCGCCCTGATGCCTGCCGCCGCCGCGGACCTCGGCGGCAACTGCTGCGCCGACCTCGAGGAGCGCGTGGCGGAGCTGGAGGCAACCACGGTCCGCAAGGGCAACCGCAAGGTGTCGCTCACCATCAGCGGCCAGGTCACCACCGCCATCCTGGCGTGGAACGACGGCAACTCGACCCGCAGCGACGACGTTTACGTCGTCGACAACGAGGCCGGTGGCGGCACGTACTTCTCGCTCACCGGCAGCGCCAAGATCAGTCCAAGCCTGTCGGCCGGGTTCCAGATCGCGATCGCGATCGACTCCGGCGGCCGCAGCCACCAAGTCAGCCAGATCGACGACGACGGCTCGGATGGCCACGGCAAGCGCGGCAGAGGCGGCTTCGATACCGACATCGTGCTGACCTTGGCCAACTGGTACGTCGACCACTCGCACTTCGGCCGCCTCACGGTGGGCCGCATCAACACGGCAACCTCCGGCATCACCACCATCGACCTCGGCGGTGCGGGCGTCATCGCCAACGCCAACATCGGCTACTGGAACCGCGGCTTCTTCCTCGCCTTGGACGACGACCTGCTGGTGGGCAACGCCACCTGGGGCCAGGTGCTGGGCGGCAGCACCGTCAACGCCTCGGGCCTCAGCCGCGCCAACGCCGTCAGCTACACCTCGCCGAACTACGGCGGCTTCTCCCTGTCGGCGGCAGCCGGCGAGGACGACGTGTGGGATGTGGCGCTGCGCTACGCCGGTGAGTGGCACGGCTTCCGCATGGCCGCCGGCGTCGGCTACATCCACAACTCCTCCGGGTTCGGCGACGTGACCGAGGAGTTCGCCGGACCCGGCCGCAGGCCGAGCCAATGGAAGGGATCGGCCAGCATCCTGCACGTGAAAACCGGCCTCTTCCTGACGGGCGCCTATGTGCGGCAGGACAACGACGAGCAGTACCACGACCGTCCCGACACCACGCTGTGGTACCTGCAGGGCGGCATCGCCAAGAACTGGACCGCGCTCGGCAACACCGTGCTCTACGGCGAGTATGCCCGGGTCGACGACGGCATCTCTGGCGACTGGTGGAGCTACGGCAACAAGAACGTGGAAGCGCTCGAGATGAAGGTGCGCAACTACGACCTGATCACGGGCAGCGAAGCGACCATGTGGGGCCTGGGCATCGTGCAGCACATCGATGCGGCTGCCATGGAGGTGTTCCTGGCCTATCGGCGCTACTCGGCCGAGGTCACGAGCCCGGCCAGCCAGTACGGCTACATCTACGGCACCGAAGGGCTCAACGACTTCGATGTCGTCATGAGCGGCGCGCGCATCAGGTTCTGATCTCGTCACACCCGTCGCACTTGCGCACGAAGGGCCGCCCATGGCGGCCCTTCGCTATTTCTGATGCTGCAGATTGCGAGCGTTCAGAACTGGATGCCCTCGTGCTCGGCGACCCGCTCCTCGAGATCGGCGCAGCAGTCGCCCCACGAGATCGCCGGCGCGGGCCGAGCCGGCGTTCAGCCGGCGTGGCGGAGCGATTACGGCGCCGCCGCGTACGAGTTGGGGATCGCCGGCTCAGCGCTCAGCGTTTGTACCGATTTGGGATGCCTGCCTTGTCAGAGATAGTGGCGCCGCCTTTCGAAACGCTCGGCGGAGGCCAACATGCGCACGCTCCTTGCCATTGTGATCTTCCTGGGTGGCATGCTCGCGCTGAACTCGGCCGCCGACGCCGGTCGCGGGTATAGGCGCAGTGCAAAGCCACCGTGCTATGCGGTACAGCCCCGCCATTTCCGCAGCGCCAATTCAGCGTGCGCGCGAGGGGCTTGGTGGGGCTATAGCCCCTACGACCCTGCGGGGGAATTCAGAGGCTTTCCCGGTTGGGCGCGCAAGGGCTTCAACAACCTGCGCAACTAAGCAGACTTTCCTCAGGCCAACGTTTGGCCGAGCGCGCGCGTCCGCTTTCGGTGCCTTGTTGCCGAACGCCCACGCATGGCGCGTCGAGTTTGACCCTGAGCCGACATGGCTCAGGAGGGAGCAATCATACCGGTGCACAATCATCGCGGGGGGCGATCCGACACAGTCGTGCGCGGATATCGAGATGACGAATTTGGTCGTCGAGGCGGCAAAGCCGCTCGGCATCGCGCTGCCGATGCCAAAGTCAACTTCGCTACTATCCGTGCCGTTCTAAGCCGTCGCAAACGATCTCCCAACCTCGCGCGCGGCCTGGATGAATTTTTGCGAGGCGGGGCCGAGCGTGCGATTCCTCAGTGTCACGATTCCGTTTGGCAGGCCCGCGACGGAGAGTTCGACGGGCAAGATCTTAATTTCGGCTCGCCGACTGAAGAACTTCAACACGGAAGCCGGCAAGACCGAGAGGAAGCGCCCGGTGGTCAGGAGACTGATCCGCACTTCAGGTGGCACTGCGACCACAGTCGCACGAGGGCACTGGAGTCCGTTGGCGCGGAAGGCTTGGTTGAAGAGCGATGTAATCGTTGCTTCCGGTGGAGCCAACACCCAGGATTCATTCACGAGTTCGGAAAGCGCAATCCTTCGCCGCCGTGCCCACGGACTCTGCACGCCCGTAGCGACGATCAAAGGATCCTCATAGAGCGTTTCAAGCTCCAGTCGCTCATTGTCGATGGGAGCCCGCAATATTGCGATCAAGAAATCAACGTCCCGCTCATTCAGTCGTCGATAGAGCGTACCTCTCCCCTTAGTTCCGCCGGAATCGTGGGTAACATGAGGTCCAGCAAGGAGTTGGACCATGACGCAGCGCACCCCGGACGATCTTTGGCGTGATTTCCCCAAGACGGCGACGGAGTTCGAGAAGCGGTTTGCGACCGAGGCGGACTGCCGGGCGTACTGGATCGAGGCGCGCTGGGGCGGCAAGCCGGCGTGCGCGCGCTGCGGCTCGACGTACGTGTGGGCGATCCGCGACGGCACGACGTTCGAGTGCCGCGACTGCGACCATCAGACCAGCCTGACCGCGGGCACGGTGCTGGAAAAGACGCGCAAGCCCTTGAAGATGTGGTTCCGCGCCGTGTTCGAGATCTCGACGCGCCGCACCGGCATCTCGGCCATGGACCTGATGCGCATCATGGGGTTCGGCTCGTACAAGACGGCGTGGAGCTGGCTGCACAAGCTGCGGGCGGCGCTGGTGCGGCCGGAGCGCGAGCCGCTCGGCCCTTTCGTGCAGATGGACGAGGCGCTGGTGGGGGGAAAAGGCGGCCCAAACAAGGAGCTGGTGCTGGTGGCGGCGGAGGTGGACGGCCGCGTGCGCCTCGCCCACGCCGAGACCAACGATAAGGCGACGCTCAGGCGCTTCGCCGACGGGCAGGTCGCGCCCGACGCGCGGATCGTCACGGACGGGCTGGCCAGCTACGATGGCGACAGCCTGGGTGCGCGGCCCTACCAGAGGATCGTTCAGACCAAGGCCGAGCGGCGCCAGGGCGATGCCCTGCAGGTCTGCCACTGGACCATCTCGCTGCTGAAGCGCTGGCTGCTCGGCACGCACGCGGGCGCGGTCGGCTCGAAGCACCTGCAGGCCTACCTCGACGAGTTCGCCTTCCGCCACAACCGGCGCAGAACCAAGGGTGTCGGCCGGATCGCGGCGCGCGTCATCGAGCGGCTCGTGGCGCGCCAGCCGCTGACCATGCGTTCGCTGATCGACGACACACGCCGCTGCCGCTGGTTTCGGTTACCTGAGCTAACGGCATAGGTATGTCGATAGAGTGTCTCGGTCTCCCCTGTCACCAGGTGGAACGCCATGCGCGGATAGCGCCGCGACAACCGATCGACGACAGCCGAGGCGAAGCCCGCAGCCAGAAACGGATTGCATCCGATCCGCACTTCCCCTGCCGTAGGATCGGCCAAGAACTCCAGATCCCTCACCCCCCGGCGCAGACCGTCAAATACAGCCACTCCGCAATCGAGCAAAGCGCGACCATAGGGCGTCAGCTCTACACCTCGGCGGTCGCGGTCGAGCAGGCGCACACCGAGCGTGTGCTCTAGGTGTGCGATCGATCTCGATACCGCAGGCTGACCTGTATTGAGGCGTTGTGCCGCCTTCCCCATACTCCCGGCCTGCACCACCGTCATGAGGACATGTAGGTCTCGCAACTTCATTCGACGGCCTACGCGTTCGCTCAACTGCATGTCGGCGTCTCCCATGACGATATTGATATGAGCTCATCCAACAATAGCATGCGATACGCATGATCCGGTTTAGGTAATCTGCGTCATTCGAGCCGTCAGGCGCTGATCCGAGACGAGCGGTGAACGATGGAAGCGTGTTAGCACGCGGCTGAGAGATAGGTCGGAATGGCCGGCACGGATCTACCATTGGATGCGGCGGTAATTGGGGCCGGTTGGGCGGGCCTCGGTGTCAGCTACGTTTTGGCCAAAGCGGGTCTTTCACACCGTGTGCTGGAGCGCGGTCGAATTGGCGAGACCTGGCGCACCCAACGCTGGGACTCCTTTCATTTGAACACGCCGAAGTTCCAGGCCGTGATGCCGGGCGATTGTTACGATGGAGCAGACCCTGAGGGATTTTACACGAGCAATGAATTTGTCGCTCTCCTGGAGGACTATGCAAGGCGCTGCCGCCTTCCAGTGACAACCGACACACCAGTAACAGCGCTCACGTGCGATGGAGAGGCCCGCTTTTATCGGCTCATCACGCCGACGGGCGAGTTCACAGCGCGAGCCGTGGTCATTGCCAGCGGCAGTCTGAACCGCCCGCGACGACCAGAGCTGGCGCGGGCGGTTCTGCCGGGCCTGCTGCAGATCGACCCATCTGTCTACCGCAATCCGGACGCGCTCCCCCCAGGGGCGGTTCTGGTGATTGGAAGCGCTCAGTCCGGGGGCCAGATTGCCGAAGACCTTGCAATAGCAGGGCGCGTCGTCTTTCTATCTACTGGACGAACCGGGCGAAAGCCGCGACGTTACAGGGGTCGCGATGTCTCGTTCTGGGAGCAGGAAACCGGCCTATATGACATTCCGCGCAAGAACTTCGTTGGTCCGGGTGATCGCATTCCGGGGCGGCCGCTGCTCGGCGCGCGTCGCACGATAAGTCTGCAGTCGCTGAGCGCGCAGGGTGTTGTACTCCTCGGCCGCTTTGCCGGCTTCGCCAACGGGCGATTTACTTTCGCAGACGACGTCCGCGAGAATATCCGCCTCGGTGATGAGGCCGCCGCCAAGACAAAGCGGCACATCGACGACCACATCGCCAGCCACGGCATCGAGGCTCCGCAGGCTATCGACGATCCAGCCGAGACGGTTGCGCCACGGTTGCCGGACCCGCCGATCCTTTCCCTGGACCCGAGCGAGCATCGCCTCACTACGGTGATCTGGTGCACAGGTTTCGAGGGTGATTACAGCTTTGTGCAGGTGCCCGGCCTGCTGAACGCGCACCAGCAGCCTTTGGAGAAGGAGGGGGTGACCGACGCAACCGGGATTTATTTTGCGGGCGTCGATTTCTCCTCGACGCGAAAATCAGGCCTCATCGTCTCAATCGCTGAGGAGGCCGAGCGTCTCGTCGGCCACATTGTCGCCCTACGTTGACGAGCGGATGTAGTTCCGCTCATGTGAAGGGTTTCAGATGCCGGCCCATCGCAACGGCGGAGCTGGCACCGGGGCCGGTGTCTGAAAGCCTCCAGGGAAGGAACCCGCGAGTCCTGGGGCACGCCGGTGCCGCGAGCGCTATGGGGATTTGGACGTGACGGGTTGGCCGCGCGGATTGAGCCGGGGGGCGGTGAGCGGAGCGCTCCAGGTTGCCGATCGGGGCGCGGTCCGGGCTTCGGATCGCCTCGGCCAGCAGGATTGTCGAGGGAGTGGCGCTCGACACGGGGCGAAGCAGGCCGCAGAGAACAGCCGCCGTCGTTGCCGGCCTGTGACCAGCGCCAATGGCGATCAGCACTGCGGCAGCCGCCCGATGGAGCTGTCATGACGTGTCGATCCTGAGGATCTGCGCGTAGCGTGGTTGGCAGCCGGCGTCGAACGTCTCGACGACGACCATGCGGCCGCCGCAACAGGGGCACGGGGCGGCGAGTGCGGGTTGCGCTACGTTATCAGCGGCAGCCTCGTCTTCGGCATCGATGCTTTCCACCTCCAGGAGCGCCCGAGCCTGCGCAAGGTTCTTGTCGCGCGTGCCACCGGCGAGGAGGCCATAGTGGCGGATGCGGTGGAAGCCCTTCGGCAGGACATGGATGAGAAAGCGGCGGATGAACTCGCCGGCCGCGAGCGTCATGGTGGTGTAGCGGCCTGGTCCTTCGACCCGGTAGTCCTTGACCTTGAAGGTGATGCTCGTCGCGTCGGCGGCGATCAGGCGGCTGTTGGAGATGGCGACGCGGTGGGTGTAGCGCGCCAGGTAGGCGAGCACGGCCTTCGGGCCGGCGAAGGGACGCTTGGAGTAGACGAACCAGCGCGTTCTCTTGAGCGGCGCCAGGACGGCGGCGAACTCCTTGGCGTCGGCAAGGTGCGCATGCTCGCCGAAGAAGGTGAGCTTGCCGGCCTTGTGCGCGGCGGCGAGCTTCTCCAGCGTCAGGCGCCGGAACAGCCTGGAGAGCACCAGCACCGGTAGGAAGAAGTTGGGCTTGGTCGCGATCCAGCGCTTGCCATCCGCAGAGAGACCGCCGCCCGGCACGATCATGTGCACGTGCGGGTGATGCGTCATGGCGGAGCCCCAGGTGTGCAGCACCGAGGTGATGGCGACCCTGGCGCCCAGATGCTTGGGATCGGCGGCGATGGTGAGCATGGTCTCGGCCGAGGCCTTGAACAGCAGATCGTAGATCACCCTCTTGTTGTGGTAGGTGATGTGCTGAAGCGCCGCCGGCAGCGTGAAGACGATGTGGAAGTAGGGGACGGGCAGCAGCTCGGCTTCCCGATCCTCCAACCACTCTCTCGCGGCGGCGCCCTGGCACTTGGGACAGTGCCGGTTGCGGCAGCTGTTGTAGGCGATGGTCGTATGCTGGCAGTCCTCGCAGCGCGCAACGTGCCCGCCGAGGGCCGCCGTGCGGCAGCTCTCGATGGCGCTCATCACCTTCATGTGGGCGAGGCTCACATGGCCGCGGTTGGCGTCACGCCAGGCGGCGCCGTGGTCGCGGAAGATATCTGCGACCTCCAGAGCTGGCCGTGCCACAGGCGGCGGCGCCTCAGGCGGGCGGCTTCTCCGTGTCTGGCCCCGGCGGCGGCAGGAGCCGATCGAGTGGACTGGTGACCGCGCGCAGCACGTTGGTGGCGACCTGCGTGTAGCGCGCCGTGGTGTCGAGTTTGGCGTGCCCGAGCAGCACCTGGATCACGCGCACATCGATGGCGCTCTCCAACAGGTGCGTGGCAAAGGAGTGCCGCAGGGTGTGCGGTGTGACCCACGTGCCCAGCCCCGCGGCTTGCGCCGCCATGTGGCAGACGCGGTTGAGCTGCCGTGCCGTGATCGGCAGCAGCGGATCGCGACCGGGGAACAGCCAGCCTTGCGAGCGGCACTGCAGCCACCACGCGCGCAACAGCTCAAGCAGCTGCGGCGAGAGCATCGTGTGCCGGTCCTTGCCGCCCTTGCCCAGCTCGACCCGGATCAGCATGCGCTTGGAGTCGATGTCGCTGACGCGCAGCATCACCACCTCGCTGGCGCGCAGGCCCGCGCCGTAGGCGATGCTCAAGGCCGCCTTGTACTTGAGGCCGGGGCCAGGCGCCGCTTCGAGAAGACGCCCCACCTCCTGGGGCGAGAGCACACGCGGCAGCTTGCGCGGATAGTGCACGCGAGCCAGGCGGTGGGCCAGCTCGGGTCGGTCCAGCGTGGTGCCGAAGAAGAAGCGCAGCGCCGAGGCCGAGCTGTTGAGCTTCGGCGGCTGTGCACCGCTCTCGGTCAGATGCACCTGGTAGCGGCGCACATCGTCGGCCGTGGCCGTGTCGGGCGAGCGGCCGAGGAAGCTGGCGAAAGCCTCGACGTGGCGGATATAGTCGTGCCGGGTCTTCTCGCCGAACTTGCGTACCGCCATGTCCTCGAGCATGCGCTGGCGCAACGGGCTGATGGGCCTCTCGCTCATCGGGGTCTCCTGTCTTGAGGTTGGAGTGCTGTGACCCCTCGATCCTCAAGACGGAGCGCCCACCCCGTCACCTCATCTCAGCTGGGGCTCGACCCCTCCAAGAGCACCACCTTGCGCGCAGCGCGCTCCCGCGTGAGCGGGTTCGTTCTTTGGCACACAACCTCCGGTCCACGTTCGTCGAGTTCCGGGGCATACCTGCCTTGGCGGGCATCCGCGTTGGGCCGGCAGCGAGACCTGCTTAGTCGTCCTAGGCATGGTGCTCACGACCTGAGTTCGGCCCAAGCGAAATCCATCCGCCGCGAAGGATGCCTTCTCGGAATCGGAGATATCGCGTCTGTCTATATTCGATAGGCCGGAGCGGCCGCGCAGGGTCGCCACGGCGACGGCTCAGGGGGAGAAGAAGGGGGCCCACCAAGGCATGCTGGGGGCGTAGGCGCGGCGCCGTTCCCTGGCGCGGCCCTCCGAGTAGCGGGATCGCTTGCTGCGCGCTGCGCGCTTCGGAGCGGGCGGCGGGCCCGCGAGCGACATGCGCTCATCGGGCGTGCTGGCCTGGTTGGTCATCGGCCCGCCGGTGTCGCCGGGGGGCGGCGCATTGGACTTCTTGGCTACGACCGCATGCGGCTGGCAGCTGCCGTTGTCGGCCTTGGCTCTGCCAGGGGGGCACGACGTACCGCCGCAGGCGGGCTCCCGATGGTTCTGCACCAGTGCCAGAAGGATGTCGTCGGGTCCCTCGACGGGCAACGTGGCGTTGACGCGCTCGGTGAAGGTCTTCATCGCCTGGCGCACGGCCGGCGTCCATTCGCCGCTGATGGCACCGCCGTAGCAGCCGACCCGCTTCAGGTGGTGCTGGATCGCCTTGGTCATGCCCTCGCGGTCGAGCGGCGCCGTGCGGGGCGGCTTGTTGTGGTCGACGGGCACCCTGGGCGACGCCTCGGCGATCTGCAGCGGGGCGGGCGTCTGGGTGGACTTGTCGTCGAGGACCAGCGTTTTCGGCTCGGGGCTCTTCTCGGCGGCCGGTGGCTGGGGAGGTGGCGCGATCGGGTGGAGCCGCGCGCCCGGCATTGCGCCCTCGATCTTCGCCCCAACCTCCGGGACGCTGCCGGGCGCGGCGCTCGACTTGTCTGCGCCCGACTTGGTTGCGCTCAACTTGTCTGGTTGGACCGCGGCGGATGCCGAGCCCTCGGCGACCATGCGCTGGCGCTCGGCCATTGCATAAGCCGCGATCGTTACACCAGCGACGACGAAGACCGCGCCAGTCAGCTTGCCCATGGCTGGGACTCCGGCACGCTTTTGCACACCATGAGCGATGGCAAAGGCACCGCTCATCCACCGCGGGCATGTTAGCACCCGGCCTGTGGCGGACCCACGTCAAAACAGGGAGCGGGGAAGCCTTTTGCACTTAAGCTTACCCGCCGGAAGGCCTGCGGCCCCTCCGCCCGCCCGCTAGCGCGATGCCGCGGCGAGCCGCTCCGCCATCCAGTCGGCGGATTGCAGGCGCCAGCGGTAGCCGCGGTTGTTGGCGACGTGGTTGCCGTCCTCGATCAGCAGCAGATCCGCGGGGCCGCTGACGCGCGCGGGCGAGCCGCTCGGCGTGCTGCCAGGGGATGACGCGGTCGAGCTTGCCGGTGACGATGAACATCGGGCAGGTGATGCGCTGCGCCACGTCCACGAGCGACAGCGTGGCGGCGTGGCGCTGGGCCTCCTCTGGCGTCGCGCAGTGGCTTCGCACCCGGAAAGCCTCGCGCGTCAGCTCGGGCAGGCCGTCCCAGGCCTCGCCCCAGTCGAAGGGCCCGCCAGCGCGATGCAGGCCTTGATGCGCTCGTCGAAGGCTGCTGCCCGCGGTGCGTAGTAGCCGCCGAGGCTCACGCCCCAGAGCCCGATGCGCCCGGCGTCGAGATCGCCCCGCGGCGTCGACGTAGTCGACGACGGCCCTGGCGGGCACCTCGTAGTCGCCGCGGATCGGCGAGTCGTACTCGCCCTCGCCCTGGCCCGGGCCGTCGAACACCAGGATGGCAATGCCGCGGTCCAGAAACGGCCGCTCGTAGGCCTCCGTCTCCTCCTTGGCCGAATCGAGGCCGCAGATCATGACCATCACCGGCGGACGTTCGATGCCCGCGGGCTTGCGCAGAATGCCGTAGAGCGCCGTGCCCTCGTAGGGGATCTCGACCCGCTCGCCCGGCGGCGTCGAGGTGCGGCAGCGCCAGCCGGCGGCATTCCACCGCCTTCGCGTGCGCTGCCTGCATCTGCCCGAGGTCGTGCACGAACAGGAACTTGGCGAAGTGGTAGTAGACGCCGGCGCGCTGCAGGTGCTCCCCGGCGCTCAGCAGCCTGCCGCCGGCGAGCGCCTCCCGCCCCATCGCCTCGTGCATGGCCGCCCGCGCGGACCACGCGCCGCACCAGTCGTCCCACGACCGTAGCGACCCGGTGACCTCCTCGAAATCCGTGAGGGCCACGCCGTTGGCAACGAAGCGCGGGCCCCAATGCGAGATAGCCGAGGCGATGCGCGGGTCTTGGACCATGTCTTGGGTCATGGGTGTGGGCTCCCTCGAACGGTCTGGTCGCGAATGGCGAATTGCGAATGGCGAATGGATATCTCTACTGTTCGCGATTGGCCATTCGCCATTCGCCCGGGGCCCCTTGACCTGTGTGCGCTTCCCCCGATCTAATCCCGCAAATCGACAGCGGCGCAGCGGCGTCGCGAAAGGGGTGGGGCACACACGCATGCCGATCAACGCGGACTACCTCGGGATGCCGCTGAGCCTCGATGACCTCGACATCGAGAACCGCGCCTATTTCCAGCATTGCGCGGAGCACGAGTTCCATCTGCAGGCGTGTGCCCGCTGCCGGCTCCTGCGCTATCCGCCCACCACCGCCTGCCCCTGGTGCATGGCGCCCGAGTCGCAGTGGATGCCGGTGGAGGGCAGAGGCGCAGTGCACTCCTATACCGAGGTGCATCACGCCATCCAGCCGGCGTTCAAGGCGCTGACGCCCTATCACGTGCTGCTGGTCGACCTCGATGTCCAGAAGGGCAAGCCCACCGAGCACGAGGCCCTGCGCGTGGTCGGCAACCTGGCGACGCCCGACGGCAGGCTGGCCCCGCCCGAGATGGTGAGGCGGGTCGGCATCGGCACCCGCGTGCGCATGGTGTTCAGCGACGTGGCGCCGGGCCTCGCCCTGCCGCAGTGGACCATCGACGAGGACGTGCGCAGCCCGAGAAGCCCTGGCGCTATCCGCTGGAGTGATGGTCTCAGACCGCTCCGAATCCCTCCGGTCCGACGGCAGCGGCAACAGCGCTCTCACTGGGTCATCCCTGCACTTGCCTGCACCGGCGAACAAGTCCCGGCATGACAGAGAATGTTGCTTTGTCACGTCGCAGTCGCGCTACTGGTCACGGCCCAATCCCATCTGGCACCGCAGCAAAGATCCGCGCGCCGTGTGGGACACTTCCGCCGCAAACGGCGGGAGACGAAATCACGCGGTTGTGAAGCACCCCCGCCGCATTTCCAATCGGCGCTCAAAGTAAGGTTTGCGTGCTGCGCATCGGGCATTGCGCCAGTCGGCGTGCAGCCAATGAAACGCGACATCACGACACGAGTATCGGAGGAAGCAACCGTGGCGAACCTACGAGTCAACGGGCAGGAGCGCAGTTACGACGGCGATCCGTCGATGCCGCTCATGTGGTACTTGCGCGACGAGCTGGGCCTGACGGGCACCAAGTTCGGCTGTGGCGCCGCACTCTGCGGCAACTGCACCGTGCACGTCGACGGCGCCGCCGTGCGCGCCTGCGTGACGCCGATGTCGACCGTCACGGGCAAGGCGGTCGTCACCATCGAGGGCCTGAACGCCAAGGGTAACCATCCCGTGCAGGTCGCCTGGCGCGAGCTGGGCGTTCCGCAATGCGGCTACTGCCAGACGGGGCAGATCATGCAGGCTGCGGCCTTCCTCGCCAGCAAGCCGGCTCCCACCGACGCGGAGATCACCCAGGCCATGGCGGGCAATCTCTGCCGCTGCGGCTGCTATCAGCGCATCCACGCGGCCGTGCGCGCCGCCGCCAGGGGGGCGTGACATGACCAATCTCACCACACACAGCAAGCTCAAAGTAGCCAACGTCAGCCGGCGCAACCTCCTCAAAGGCGTGGCCGCCACCGGCGGGCTCGTGCTCGTCGCCCAGTTCCCCGCGGTGACGGGCGCGCTCGCCGACTATCCCACCGGCGCCACCGCCATGCCGAACGGCGTCGTCAGCAACCCCAAGGTGTTCGTCTCGATCGGCAGCGACGGCACGGTCACCATCGTTGCGGCACGCGCCGAGATGGGCAACGGCGCGGCGCGCACGGCACTGCCTATGATGCTTGCCGACGAGCTGGAGGCCGACTGGGCCAAGGTGCGGGTCGTGCAGTCGCCCGGTGACGAGCGCACCTACGGCAACC
Organism: uncultured Alphaproteobacteria bacterium; assembly: GCA_963758625.1. Lineage (GTDB taxonomy): Bacteria > Pseudomonadota > Alphaproteobacteria > Rhizobiales > Hyphomicrobiaceae > AWTP1-13. The sequence continues at coordinate 54,315 of CAVWWJ010000024.1, forward strand.
AGGACACCGACGGTTCGCGCAGCGTGCGCCACTGGATCCAGCCCATGCGCCACTGCGGCGCCGCGGCGCGCCTGATGCTGGAGACGGCCGCCGCCAGCCAGTGGAAAGTCCCGGTCGGCGAGGTCGCAGCGCAGCTGCACGAGGTCGTGCACAAGCCGAGCGGGCGCAAGCTCGGCTACGGGCAGCTGGCTGCGGCCGCGGGGGGGCTCGCGGTCCCCGCCGACGACCAGGTGAAGCTCAAGGACCCGGCGGCCTTCCGCTACATCGGCAAGGGCACCATCGGCATCGTCGACCTGCTCGACATCACCACGGGCAAGGCGATCTACGGCCAGGACGTCATGCTGCCCGGCATGAAATTCGCGGTGATCGCGAGGCCGCCGGTGGTCGGCGGCAAGGTTGCATCGGTCGACACCAGCGCGGCCCTCAAGGTCCCGGGCGTGGAGAAGATCGTCACCCTGCAGCCGACGCCGGCGCCCTACAAGTTCGGGCCGCTCGGTGGCGTCGCCGTCATTGCCAAGAACACCTGGGCGGCGCTGAAGGGCCGTGACGCCCTCAAGATCACCTGGGACGACGGCCCCAACCGGAGCCACGACTCGCAAACCTACAGGGCGCAGCTCGAGGCGGCCGTCAAGAAGCCGGGCAAGATCGAGCGCAACGTCGGAGATGCCGAGAGGGCGCTCGCCTCGGCGGCCCGCGTGATCACCGCCGAGTACTACGCCCCCCACATCCACCATGCCACCATGGAGCCGCCGGCGGCCGCCGCGCGCATGAACCATGGCAGGTGGGAGATCTGGGCGCCGGTGCAGAGCCCCGGCCAGGCGCGCGACGACATCGCGGCAGCACTCGGCGTGGCGCCGGCGGAGGTCACCCTGCAGCCGACACTGCTGGGCGGCGGCTTCGGGCGCAAGTCCAAGTGCGACTTCGCCATCGAGGCGGCGTTCCTCTCCAGGGAGCTGGGCGGCACGCCGGTCAAGGTGGTGTGGACGCGCGAGGACGATGTGCGCCACGGCTTCTACCACACCGTGACGGCGGAGCGCTTCGAGGCGGGTCTGGACGCGAGCAACAAGGTGGTCGCCTGGCGTCACCGCAGCGCGGCGCCGTCGATCCTCTCCACCTTCGCGCCCGATCCGAAGCATCCCTTCGACATCGAGCTCGGCATGGGGTGGGTGGACACGCCGTTCGACATCCCCAATATCCGTGCCGAGAGCGGCGAGGCGCAGAGCCACGTGCGCATCGGCTGGTTCCGCTCGGTCAACAACGTGGCGCACGCCTGGTCGATCCAGTCGTTCGTCGCCGAGATCGCGCATCAGCTGGGCAAGGACCCGAAGGACTTCCTGCTCGAGCTGATCGGCCCGGCGCGCACGGTCGACCCCAGGAAGCAGGTGACGACGCCCTGGTGGAACTACGGCGAGCCGTTCGAGACCTACCCGATCGAGACCGGGCGGCTCAGGAACGTCGCGGAGATCGCCGCCCGGGAGGCAGGCTGGGGCAAGCAGCTCCCCAGGGGCCAGGGCCTCGGGATTGCCGCACACCGCAGCTTCGTCACCTACGTGGCAACCGTGGTGCACGTGGTGGTGGGCGACAAGGGCCGCATCACCATCCCGCGCGTCGACACCGCCATCGACTGCGGGTACTGCGTGCATCCCGAGCGGGTCCGCTCGCAGATCGAAGGGGCCGCAGTGATGGGGCTGACGCTCGCCAAGCACGGGGCCATCACGCTGCGGAACGGGGCGATCCAGGAGTTGAACTTCAACGACTACCAGCTCGTGCGCATCGACGAATCTCCCTGTGGAGGTGCGCACCCACATCGTCCCGCACCCGATCAGCGTACCGCCGAGCGGCGTGGGCGAGCCTGGCGTGCCGCCGTTCGCCCCGGCGTTGTGCAACGCCATCTTCGCCGCCACCGGCAAGCGCATCCGCCAGTTGCCCATCGGCGACCAGCTGGCGTGAGACGGCGTCAGAGCGGTGTCAGACCCTCCGGGTCTGACACCGTCGCGCCGAGGCGTGAGGGCAGGGCCATCGCGCGTTCTATGGCTCGTGCGTGAGGCAGGGCCCTGGCGGGCGATCCTACGGCCTAGTTACTACCGACAGCTCGGCACTGAGCGGCGATGACCGGATGAACGCCTCCGCGCTCGCGTCAGGGTCGCGCGCCGCAAGTTCCAGCCGCTCCAGCTCCCGCGGCAGCAGACGGCGCAGCTCCAGAAGATGGTTGAACTGCGCGTCGCATGCCGTGATCGGCGCGGGATAGCTGCGGATCTCGTCGCCCACCTGCTGCGCCAGAAGCTGCAGGCGGCGGCGCAAATCGGCCCAGCCCAATGCGGTGCTCATGACGCAACAGTATCACCACGCAAACGTGAACCCAAGACGGCCAGACCCGCAGGGCCTGACACCATCGAGCGACGTTCGGCATGCAAAGTGGTGCCAGGCCAGGAATATGGCGCGGGTCGCCTTCGTTCACGGAAGATCCCGGACCACCTCGGCCCAGGACCGTTTCAGAAACGGCACAAGCTCGGAGGATTGCAATGACGAGAGGAATGCGCCTTACGGTTGTCGCGTCGGCCGCGTTGATCGCCGGCAGCTTCGCCGCCGCTGTTGTCGGCGCACAGCAGAACCCGACGACGTTCTTCATCACCAGCGTCGGCAAGGGCAACGGCGCCGATCTCGGCGGCCTCGATGGGGCCGATGCCCACTGCGCGGCACTCGCCAAGGCCGCGGGCTCGACCCTCACCAACTGGCGCGCCTATCTCTCCACGACGGTGCCGGCGGGCGACGAGGGCGTCAACGCGCGCGACCGCATCGGCAAAGGCCCCTGGCACAACGCCAAGGGCGTGGTGGTGGCGAAGAACCTCGATGACCTGCACTCAGACGGCGTCAACATCAACAAGCAGACGGCGCTCAACGAGAAGGGCGAGATCGTCACCGGCAGCGGCGACACGCCCAACATGCACGACATCCTGACCGGCTCCGATCCGGACGGCCGCTACTCGACGGCCGGCGGCGACACCAACTGCGGCAACTGGACCAAGAGCGGCGACGGCTCGGCCATCGTCGGCCACCACGACCGCATCGGCTTGAAGAAGACCACCCGGCACATGAAGTCGTGGAACTCCTCGCACGGCTCGCGCGGCTGCAGTCAGGACCAGCTCAAGGGCTCGGGCGGCGCCGGCCTGTTCTACTGCTTCGCGGCGAACTAGCCAACTTGCGGCGAGGCGGCATCTTGTCAATACCTGCCGCCTCGCCGAGTTTAGCCTTAATCAGCCACCGGAGCGCGTCCACTTCGTCGGTATTGAAGGCGCGCTTTACAAGCCAGCGCGTGCCGGATGGCCGCATGGCAAACGCAAAGCCCGATTTGCTCTCGATACAGCCACGCAACACGTTCCACGGGAGCGAAATTGCCGCGCCTGTTGCATCACGGGTCGCGATACCCTCGGCATCGACCACGTAGGTCACCACCTTCTGCGGGTTGCCGAGTTGCCAATAGGAGAAGGCAACCAACGCCCGCCCCATCAGAGCGGCCATCAGCAGAATAAGGGAAAAGGACAGCAGGAGGCTTTGAGCGCCACGGATCGGCGCGAACGACAGTGCAGCAGCAAGGAGGATCGCGGCGACCAACATTCGATAAAAACGAGGCGCGCTCCAGAAAGTGGCCCGCAATTGATCGCCGATCGTGACAACTGTCCTGCCTGTGATGCTCACTTGTCCAGTCATGGCCGTCCCCGTTTGCTGGCAGAGAACGCCGCCGAATTACCGCTTGGCGCCGTAATCGAGCAGCCCGGCGCTGCCTTTCGGCGGATGCGCCCGGATCGCCTGCTCGTTGGGCTCGGTGCCCCAGCCGGGACGGTCGGGCAGCATGAGGTGGCCCTCCTCGAACACCGGTGGATGGCTCACCAACTCGTCGTCCCAGGGGAGCCGGTCGAGGTCGGTCTCCATGATGCGGAAGTTCGGCACCGCCGCGCAGAAGTGGGCGGCCATCATGGTGCACAGGTGGCCGTAGAAGTTGTGCGGGGCGATGTTGACCTCGTGCGCCTCGGCGAGCGCCGCCATCTTGAGCGACTGCCAGGCGCCGTTCCACGGCACGTCGATGATCGCCGCATCGACGGCCTGGTGGGCGAGATATGGCATGAGCTGGCGCACGCCGATGAGCGTCTCGCAGGAAGCGATCGGGTGGCGGCTCTGGCGGCGGATATAGCCCAGCGACTCGGGCTGAAGGTGTCGAGCTCGACCCAGAACATGTCGAGGTCGGCAATCTCGCGCAGGATCTTCAGGTAGCCCTCGGTCTTGGCATTGAAGTTGAGGTCGAGCAGCAGGTCCATGTCCGGCCCGCCGCCCTCGCGCAGCGCCTCCAGATGCATGCGGATGTTGCGCAGGACGGTGCGTTCGACGTTGAGCTCGGGCTGGAACGGCGCGCCGAAGCCGGGACGCCAGCCCTTGGGGTTCCGGCCGGCCTGCTCGTAGAGGAAGATGTTGGTCTTGAGCGCGCCGAAGCCTTTCTCCCGCGCCTCGCGCGCGATCGCCACGACGCCGTCGAGATCGGTGATGGCCGGCTTGTACCAGGCCGGGTGCGTGATGCGCCAGGTGGCGCAGTGCGACCAGTAGACTCTGAGCCGGTCGCGCACCTTGCCGCCCAGGAGCTCGTAGCAGGGCACACCCAGCGCCTTGGCCTTGGCATCGAGCAGGGCGTTCTCGATGGCGCCGAGCGCCCTGGGCGATCACGCTCCCTGACACGGGCCGTGTGGCGCAATGGAGGTCGGCGTAGATGCGCTCGTGCTCGCCCACCGGCTGGCCGATGACGCGCGGCGCGAGCCGGGCGATCACGGTGCCGACGCCGGGTGAGCCGAACCCCTCCGCGAACTCGCTCCAGCCGACGATGCCGGAGTCGGTCGTCAGCTTGACGTACTGGTAATTGCGCCAGCCCGCATCGCAGACCAGCGTCTCGATGCCCGTTACCTTCACCATGGCTGTCTCCTCCGCCTCGCCACCCCCCACATACCATCCCCGTGGGCTGCTTGCCCGCAATGGCACATTACGGCAGTGTTGCGGACCGGTCGCCGCCGGTCTGCCACAAGGCCGTGCGACAGGCGGCCCCTGCCAGCACCTGCCTCGGGGGAGAGCCATGGCCAAGCCGACGACGCTGCGCGGTCTCGTGATCCGCCGCAACCTGTGGGCGCTGCTGCTCCAGCTCGTCGTGCTGGCAGGCGTCCTGGCGGCGCTCGTCGGCTACCATCGCGAGCTCTACAGCCGCGTCTTCGGCCCGTACAAGGTGACGGTGGACGAGATCGGCGGGATCGCCAGCCTCGACAGCGAGTTTCGGCGCTACTTCCAGCTCGACGAGGGCCGCCTCATCCTTGTGGCGACCCAGGAGATCGTGCACAAAGGGCGGCGCGGGCGCGAGACCGGACGCAGCCTCGTCTACTACCACGCCATACCCGGCAAGCAGGTCGTGGTTGTCCTGCGCTCTCCGGAGAGGAACCCCACGCTGCCGGTCGTCGGCGTGCTGGAGCCGGTGCCTGCGGCCGTCGTGGACAGCATCGCGCGCAGCAATCCCCACTTGAAAATCGGCGCAGGGCTGGCCCCCCTCATGTTCGATTTCGAGGACCCCCTGACCTCCTGGGCATCCTTCTATACGGCGGGGGCGCTCACGGTACCGGTCCTGCTCCTCGCCTTTCTGGTCCTCACGCTCAGGCGGCTCGGGAGCTTCCAGCGCTCGCGCTCGATGATTGCCCTTGCGCGCTTCAAGGTGCCGGTCGACCAGATTGCGGCGCAGATCGACGACGAGCTGGCCGCGGAGAACCCCAAGACCGGCATGCGCAACGTCCTCTTGACGCGCTCATGGCTCGTCCACCTGCAGCCCTTCAAGGTCGAGGTGTTTCATTTGAACGAGCTGGTCTGGGTGCACGCCGCGATCACGCGGCGCTACGCCTACTGGTTCATTCCCGTCGGCTCCACCAACTATCTGCGGCTAGGCGATCGCAATGGGCGCCTGATCACGATCCAGGGACGCAAGAAGGCCATTCCCGAGGTGGTCGTGGCCATCGCGCAGCGCGTGCCGTGGGTGTTCAGCGGTCACTCCGACGAGCTGGAGGACGCCTTCAAGCGCAACCGCGATGCGCTGATCGCGGCGGTCGATCAGCGGCGCCAGCAGATGCTCGGCAGCCGGGCACAGGCAGCCGGGTAGGCCCTGCGGCGCCCGCGGCGTGACGCCAGGGCTTGGCTCCCCAAGTCGTGCTTGACCGGCCGGACGGGGTCTGAACCAATGAGACCGCGCCCGGGGGAGCTGCGCGTGGCCAAGCCGCGCTGGGTCGGCCTGGACGACAACACCGAGTGAAACTCGAGAAAATCGCGAAGCTCTATCGGAGGAAACATGGGCCTTTTCGCCAGCGGCGCATCGCGCCGGAAGCCGTGGCTCGCCTTGTGCGCCATCCTTGCCGCAGTCGTGTGGCCAGTCTCGTGGAACGAGGCGAGGGCCGAGGATATCAGGCTGCGCATCGCCTCCGGTCACCCGGCCGTCAACACCTACGTCAATCTGATGCAGAACTTCTTCGTGCCGGAGGTGACGAAGCGAGTGGCCGAGCGCACCAAGCACAAGGTCGAGTTCATCGAAGGCTACGGCGGCGCCATGGTGAAGGTCGCCGACACGCTCGAAGGCGTCCAGTCCGGCGTCATCGACGTGGGCGGCTATTGCTTCTGCTTCGAGCCCTCGAACCTGCCGCTGCACGCCTTCCAGGTGATGCTGCCGTTCGGCACCATGGACCCGGTGGTCAGCGTCAAGCAGGCACGCGCCGTCTACGACAAGGTGCCGTTCATGGGCAAGGTGTTCGAGGACAAGTTCAACCAGGTCCTGATCGGGCTGATTGCCGACAACGGCTACAATCTCTCCACCTCCTTCGAGTGGAACGGCATCGCCGACCTCAAGAACCGCAAGCTCGCCGGCGCCGGCCTCAATCTCAAGTGGCTGGAATATGCCGGCGCGACGCCTGTGCAGTCCTCCCTGCCGGAGGCCTATACCTCGCTGCAGACGGGCGTCTACAACGGCTGGATCATGTTCCCGTCGGGCGTCGTCAACTTCAAGCTGCACGAGGTGGCCAAGTACTACACCGAGATCGGCTTCGGCGCGATCACCTGGCATGGCCTGACCATCAACAAGGCGCGCTGGAACCGGCTGCCGCCGGACGTGAAGGCCATCATCGCGGAGGTGGCGCGCGAGTACGAGGCACGCACCGGCACGGTGAACCTCGAAAACTATCCCAAGCAGCTCGAGCAGCTGAAGGCGGCCGGCGCCGTCGTGCGCAAACTGCCGGACAACGTGCGCGTCGACTGGGCCACCTCGCTCGCGGGCTGGCCGCAGGAGAGGGCCGCCGAGCTCGACAAGGCCGGCCTGCCGGGCTCGCAGGTCTTGAAGCTCGCGATCGAGGAAGTCGAGAAGCTGGGCCACAAGTGGCCGGTTCGCTACCAGGTGAAGTGAGCGCCTGACACGCACGGCCGCGCCGCGAGCGATCGCGAGCAGCGGCCGTGCGATGCTGCCTGGGGGAAGTAAATGTCGATGCTGGATCGGACCCTCGAGTGGATCAGCCGGACGCTGCTCGTCCTGGCCGCCCTGCTCGCGTTCGTGCTGTGCTTTATTGTGGTCACCGACGTGGCGGGCCGCGTGCTCATGAACAGCCCGCTCAAGGGCACGCCGGAGATGGTCTCGTACTCCATCGTCGTCATCTGCTACCTGCAGGCGGCCTACGCCATTCGCAGCGGCGGCATGATCAACACCGATGCGTTCACGGCGCACCTGCCGCCGCGCGCGCAGAGCCTGCTCGCGGCATTCGGGGCGCTGCTGGGCGTGGTGCTGTTCGCCATCATCTGCTGGGGAGGCGTCGACGGCGCCGCGCACGCGTGGACCTCTGGCGAGTTCGAGGGCGAGGGCGCGCTGCGCATTCCGGCGTGGCCCGCACGCTTCGCCGTCGTCGTGGGCACGGCGCTGGCCGCGCTCAGCTATTTTCTGCTGATGCTGCGCAACCTGGATACCGCGCGACGGGGTGCGGGCCCGGTCGCGCAGTCCGCCACCCACTGAGCCGGGGCTCCCGCATGTTCGACCCCTGGCAGATGGCGACGCTGATCGGCGTGCTCCTCCTCCTGGTCTTCTCCGGCGTGCACATTGCGGTGGCGCTCGGCATCACGGCGGCGCTCGGCATCTATCTGATGCAGGGCGACATCGAGGTGGTGCGCATCTTCATGGCCAGCACGGCCTACGAGGCCCTGCGCGACTACGTGTTCGCGGTCATTCCGCTGTTCATGCTGATGGGCGAGTTCCTCGCCAAGTCCGGCGCGGCGACCGATCTGTTCGCGCTCATCAATCGCGTGACCCGGCGCGTACCGGGCCGGCTCGGCATCGCCACCGTGCTCGCCAACGCCGTGTTCGCCTTCGTCACCGGCGTCAGCATCGCCGCCGCGGCCGCGTTCTCGCGCATCGCCTGGCCCGAGATGAAGCGGCACGGCTACGAGCGCAAGTTCGCGCTCGGCTGCATCGCCGGCAGCGCCTGCCTCGGCATGCTGATCCCGCCGTCGGTGCTGATGATCGTCTGGGGCGTGCTGACCGAGCAGGCGATCGGCAAGCTGTTCATCGCCGGCATCATCCCGGGGTTCGTCGTTGTGGCGGCCTACTCGCTCTACATCCTGTTCGTCGCCGTCACCCGTCCCGAGCGCGTCGGCGAGGCGCGCCAGGTAGCGCGCGCTGCGGGGGCGGCGCCCACGCCAGCGCCGTCGACGCAGGTCGAGCCCATCGATAACGCGAAGCTGCGCGAGGCGATGGTCAGCACGGTCTTCGTGATCCTCCTCATCGTCGGCGTGCTCGGCGGCATCTGGCTCGGCTTCTTCACCCCGACCGAGGGGGCGGGCGTCGGCGCGGCCCTGTCGCTCCTGCTCGCCATCTTCAAGGGCATGCGTATCAGGGAGATATTCAACGTCATCCTGACCGTCGGCCGCACCTCCGCCCCCTTGCTCCTGCTGCTCGTCATGGCGCAGCTCTACAGCCGCGTGCTGTCGATGACGGGGGTCACCGGCGCGGCCAAGGCGGTGTTCCTCGGGTCCGGTCTCGACCCCTGGATGATCCTGACGATCATGGTGCTGATCTGGTTCGTGCTCGGCTGCATCATCAACTCGATCTCCATCATCCTGCTCACCGTGCCGGTGTTCGCCCCGATCGCCGTGGCGCTGGGCTACGATCCGCTGGCCTTCGCCATCCTGGGCATTCTCGCCATCGAGACGGGCCTGCTGACGCCGCCGTTCGGCATCCTCGTGTTCACGGTCAAGGCCGCGCTGCCCCAGGAGAATGTTTCCACCGGCGAGATCTTCCGGGGCTCCATCCCTTACTGGGTCTGCCTGCTGACCGTGATCGTCATCATCGCCGCCTTCCCGGCACTCGCGACATGGCTGCCGAGCCTCGGCCGTTAGGCGCTTCAGCGCACCTATTGCGCCGATCCGGCCTCGGCCTGACACACGGTGAAGGAGAAGGTCGTTCCCGGACCCTCGTTGGCGGCCGCCCACAGCCGGCCGCCGTGGTCCTCGACGATCGAGCGGCTGATCGAGAGCCCCATGCCCAGGCCGCTGGATTTCGTCGTGTAGAATGCCTCGAACATACGGGCCGTGACCTCGGGTGAAACGCCGGTGCCGCGGTCGCGGACCGACACCCGCACCAGCTCGCCGTCCCTGGCCGTGGCGATTGCGAGCTCGCGCGGCCGGTCGGCGACTGCTGACATCGCCTCGATTGCGTTCAACATCAGGTTCAGGACAACCTGCTGCAGCTGCACACGGTCGCCAGTGATCGGCGGCAGGTCGTCGGCGTAGTCCGAGGCGAGCGCAACACCCTGCTTGCGCATCTCGCCTTCGACGACCATCGCGACGCTGCGGATCGCCTCGTTGATGTCGAGCGGCTCGCGCTCGGTCCCTGCCTTGCGCGCCATCGCACGCACCCGGGCGATCACATCGCTCGCTCTCCTCCCGTCGCGGACGATGCGCTGCACCGCCGCGCGCGCCTCGCCGAGGTCGGGCACCTCTCTGTCCAGCCAGCGAATGCACGCGTTCGCGTTGGTGACGACGCCGGCGAGCGGTTGATTGACCTCGTGGGCAATCGACGCGGCCAACTCACCCATGGTCGCCAGGCGCGCCGCATGAGCGAGCTCGTCACGCGCCTTGCGCGCCAGGTCCTCGACACGGTGCCGGTCGGTTATGTCGTTGTTGGTCTCGAGAACTCTCCCCGGCCGCCCTTCCACGTCCGCCTGCCACGACCATCGGCTTGCGACGACGACCTGCTTTCCGCCGCGCGTGGTATGGACGAGCTCGCCTTCCCAGCGTCCGGTCTCGGCGACGCACCGGTCGATCTGGCTCAGAGGCTGCGGGAACACCGTCTGCAACAGCTCGTGCGAGCTTCTTCCCACCGCTTCCCGACTGGTCCAACCGTACAGCTCCTCCGCGCTGCGGTTCCAGAAGGTGATGACATTGTCGTCCGCGCGCCGGACGAGGATGGTGTCGTGGCTGAGGTCGAGGAGCCGGCTGCGATGCTGGAGCACCTCCTCGCCCTGGCGACGCTCGATGGCGACGCTCGCGATGTGCGTCGCGTGCTGGAGCAGCTCGTGATCCAGCGAGGTGGGCATGCCCGGCTCGCGCGTGTAGACGGCAAACGTGCCGAGGACCTTCCGGTCGGAAGAGAGGATGGGGCTCGACCAGCAGGCACCGAGGCGCAGGCTTGCCGCCAGATCGCGGAAATCGGCGGTGAGCGGATCCGTGGCGAGGTCGGAGACCAGCACGGCCGTTCGGCGAAATGCCGCCGTCCCGCACACGCCGGAGCCCTCGTCGATGGCGAGGCCGTCGATCGCCTCCGCATAGGCCCCGGGCAGGCTCGGCGCGGCGCCGTGACGTAGCCGGCGCCCATCGGGATCTACGAGCTTGATGGACGCAATACGGCCGGGATCGGAGCGTTCCTCCAGAAAGCGGCAGATCATCTCGAGCACCCGAGGCAAGGGCGCGCCGGCGGCAACCGCTTCCAGCAGTCGCCCGCTCGCCCGGACGCGGGACTCGCTGTCACGCAGCTCACGCTCGCGCAGCTCACGCATCTCGACCTCCGCCTTCAGGCTGTCGAAGGACGCCTGCAGCCGGTCGGCCATGTCGTTGAACGACCGCGAGAGGACGCTCAGCTCCGCCAGGCGGCTGCCGGGAACGCGCTCGGCGAGATCGCCTCGCTCGAACGCCCCGATGGCCTGCGAGAGCCGACGCAGCGGAGCAGTCACTGCCGCGGCCGCCGCGGCGGCCAGACCCAGCGACAGCAGAAACGCCACCGAGAACACCATCGCCGTGCGGCTGTGCCCGCTTTGCACGCCCGCCAGGTATGACGCCTCCGGCATCGCGGTGACGAGAATCCAGTCGTCGTGGCGCCCGGTGCGCTCGAGCGGGTAGACGCTGGCGTACGTCAGCCACCGCTGCCGCGAGAGCGGCCTTTCCGTGACGTAATCCACGTGAAACTGCCGATCCGATGCGAAGCCGGCGAGGCCGCCGGCGGCGTGGCGCAACACCGCAATCGCCTCGAGCACCACCAAGTCGCCCACGGCAGCGGACGATGCCAACACGGCTCCGGTCCGATCGATGATGAACGCCCGGCCTTCTGCCGCCATCGGCAGCCTCTTCATCACATCGATCAGGCCCCCGGCGGGCTGAGGTGCGGTCTGTGGCAGGCTCGCCAGGTATTCGTCCAGCCGCACGCGGATGTTGGCGACCGTTTCCTGGTGCAGGCGCGCCGCCAGTCTGGTGGCATCGCTTTCCGCGCTCCGCAGCGCGACGTAGGCGGTGATGCCGACCATCACCAGCAGGAGCGCGATGAACGGCGCGAGCAGGAACATCCGGATCGGCAGCCCACGATGGTCGGGGCCCTCGGTTCTCGACGGTGCGTCCCAGCCCAACTCCCAGACCCGCGTCCCGGAGCCGAGCGCGCGCTGCCTGACATGCCCCGGGATCTCGGCCCAGAACAGCTTCAGACGCCGCGCAAGGGGAAGCGCAACGAGCATGGCAAACGGTGCGAGCAACCACGACAGGGCGGTCGTGAAGAACAAGGCCGTTGTCACGGTCCGGTAGGAGACCGGTGGCGTGAACTGATCCGAGCAGATGAAACCCCAGAGCACGGGCTCGAGCGCCATGAAGATGGCGATAGCGACAAGGTAGCGGCCCCACGTCCTGGCGCGGCGGAAGTCGGGGTCCCTGCCGATGAGCTGGTAGGCGACCCAGAAGCACGCCGGATTTATGAAATAGCCCGGCAGCCAGCCCAGGAGATGCGCGGGTGGGACGCCCTCGATGAGGTCCGACAGCCCGTAGGCGAATGGCACGGTAATCAGCGCGGGGTACCCGAAAAGGACGAGACACAGGATCACGACCAGGTCCTTCGCGGACTCGAACGTCTGGGCCCCCGGCACCAGGACGATGAATGATCCTGCGTAGCCGCTGGCGACGATCAGGACGAACGTCAGCGCGATGGCGAGAAACGCGCGCTCGTTCCAGGTCTGCCGTTCCCGGCCAAACCCCCAATGGCTGCCGATGCGAAAGGTGAAGCGGCCGAACGCACAAATCGCAAGGCCGAGACCGACGAGATAGGCGAGCCGCCCCCAAACCTCGAGCACGGGCAGGGGGATCGCCGTGACGGTCTGCTCGATCCACGCAATGATCGTCGGCATATGCGCTCGTGTTTGGCCGGCCGCCGCCGGGAACTCTACAACCCGCGCGGTGGAGGCTCAGGAGGACGGGAGGAGCAAAGCTGGCAAGGCCGGGATGTTGTGGCTGACAACTGTGAACCTGCGCCGGATAGTGCGAAACCGGAGGGTATCCACTCTACGAGCATGCTTGCAAGTCATTCCCTGGAGCACAAATCACGTGCATTGCCCGTTTCGCCGGAACGCTGATGGCACGCTCCACCTTGCCGGACCGAGGGAGCGCGCCAACAACGGGCGGGGCACGCCGGACCTGCATACTCCTGGTCCTTGCCGTGCGGCTGGCGCAGGAAGCGGCCCGTCATCCCTCCACAGCGTCGTCCCGCAACGCGATATCGAGGCACGACACCAATTGCTCGTCGGTGAAGGGCTTGCTCAAGTAGTCGACCGCTCCGGCGTCGAGAGCGCGCCTCCTGGTCCGCTCATCTGGAAAAGCGGTGATGAAGATGACCGGCAGCGCCAAACCCTGGGCAACCAGTTGCTGCTGGAGGTCAATTCCGCTCAACCCAGCCATCTGAACGTCCGCAATTACGCACGAGGTGTCGCGTACGCTGTCGGAGCTCAGGAATTCCTCGGCGGAGGCGAACGTCACTGCGGTGTATCCGAGCGACCTCACGAGCCCCTTGGTTGCTTCGCGCACCAACTCGTCATCGTCGACGATCGATATCATCTGAGCTTTCGTGCGAATGGTCGTGTCCGCTCCAAGTGCACTGTGTCGGGGCGCTTGTCACCGAAATCCCTGTAGGTATGCGCCACCCTTCCATTCCGCGGACCTATACTTAGGTTTAGAGCAGCTCATTGCCGGCGCGGCGGAGCGCTTCGGTCATTTTCAACAAGTCCGCCAGCGATTTGGCGCCCATCTTCCGCATCGCCTTCCCACGATGCACCTTTACGGTGATCTCGCTGACGCCCATGTCCCCGGCGATCTGCTTGTTCATGCGTCCAGTGCTGACGAGGGCGATCACTTCCTTCTCGCGTGCCGTAAGCGAGGCGAAGCGGGCGCGCAGATCGGCCGTCGCCGTCTCGCCCTGGCGCCTCTCGCCGTCGAGCTTCAGCCCCAGTTGGACGGCTTCGAGCAGCTCCTGGTCGCGGAACGGCTTGGTGAGGAACTCGACGGCTCCGGCCTTCATCGCGCGGACCGACATCGGAATATCGCCGTGGCCGGTGATGAACACGATCGGAATTCGAAGGTCGGCCTTGGCCAGCTCGGCCTGGAAATCGAGCCCTCCGAGCCCGGGAAGCCTCACGTCGAGCACCAAGCAGCTCGGCGCGTTCGGGAGCTTTCGCGCGAGGAATTCAAGGGCTGAGCCGAACACCTCGACCCTCAATCCCACCGAGCCGAAGAGGCTCTTGACCGCATCGCACACCGACGCGTCGTCATCGACGACGAACACAACCGGTTCATCTGACTCCCGTTGCTTCATTCCGGCTACTCGCGCGCAAAGGACAATCGACTGGCTCAGTCCCGTGGGATGGGAACCACACAGTATTGGGATCATTCTAGCGCCCAAATCCTAGATCGGCCAATCGAGGTCGCTTCCATGCCGGCCTTGGCCAGACGGCTGCGATGTGCTGAAATTTGCGACAAACCCCGCTGGTGGCGGGCTTACGCGATCTCGCCAGGGGCGAAACGGTACGTGCGCGAGCAGAACTCGCAGGTGACGGTGATGCCGCCATCCTCCTCGCGCAACTCGGCGAGCTCGCTCGCATCGAAACGCCGCAGGTACACCTCGATGCGCTCGCGCGAGCAGCGGCAGGCCTCGGCAAGTCCCGTCGCCGGCACCACCCGCACGCCCTCCTCGTGAAACAGGCGGTAGAGCAGCCGCTCGGGAGTGACCGTCGGGTCGATCAGCTCGTGATCCTCCACCGTGGCAGCGAGATGGCGCGCGCGGCTCCAGTTCTCGTCGTCCTCGCCTTCCAGCGAGAGGTCGTGCGCCTCACCCTCCAGGGGGCTGCGCTGGCCGCCCTCGCGAGGCAGCTGCTGGATCATGAGGCCGCCCGCGCGCCAGCGCCAGGCACGCCCGCTGCCGTCGCCGGCCGGGCCGTAGTGGCGCGCCACCGCCAGCCGAATGAAGGTCGGCAGCTGCTCGGACTGGCGGAAATACTCGTGCGCGGCCGCGAGCAGCGGCGCGCGCGCGACGGCAACGATGCCCTGGTAGCGGTCTCTGCCGCCGCCGGGGTCGATGGTCATGGCGAGATGACCGGCGCCCAGGAGCGCGCCCTGGTCGCCGCGGCCCTTGGTGCCGGCGAGTGAGGCATCGGCCTTGTCGAAGTTGGCGTAGCCGCGCACCTTGCCGGGCTGCTCGAAGTCGGCCACCAGGAAGTCGAGCGGACCGTCGGTCTTGGTCTGCAGGATCAGCTTGGCCGTGCTCTTGAGCGCGCTGCCCAGCATGGCAGTGAGCGCCAGCGCCTCGCCCAGCGCGTAGCTCACCGGCTCCGGATAGGCGTGCCGGGACAGGATGGTGTGCACGAGCGAGCCGAGCCGGACGACGCGACCGACCACGTCCGACTTCACCGTGCGGAACGGCAGCACGAGGTCGTCGGCGGGGGCAGTGTCGAGCCTGGTGTTGTCGGCGCTGAGCATCAATCGACCCCGAGGCACCACGCCAGGATCGCCTTCTGGGCGTGCAGCCTGTTCTCTGCCTCGTCCCACACTGCCGATTGCGGGCCGTCGATCACCTCGGCTGCTACCTCGTTGCCGCGATAGGCGGGCAGGCAATGCAGGAATATGGCACTGGGCACCGCCTTCTGCATCAGGCCCGCGTCGACGGCATAGGGTGCCAGCAATTGCTTCCGTTGCCGCGCCTCGTCCTGCTGGCCCATGGAGACCCAGGTGTCCGTCACCACGCAGTCGGCGCCGGCCACGGCCTCGGCGGGCTCGTCGGTGATCTCGATGTCGCCGCCGTTGCGCCGGGCCCAGTCGAGCACGGTGCGCTCGGGCTTCAGCGCCGGCGGGCAGGCCAGCGCCAGCTTGAAACCCAGTCTCGCCGCCGCCTGGATCCAGGAGGCAGCCACGTTGTTGCCGTCGCCGCTCCAGGCCACCTTGCGTCCCTGGATCGGACCCACCCGTTCCTCGAAGGTCATGATGTCGGCGACGATCTGGCAGGGATGGGTGCGGTCGGTGAGGCCGTTGATGACAGGGACGCTGGCATGCTCGGCGAGCTCCACCAGCGTCTCGTGCTTGTTGGCGCGGATCATGATGGCGTCGACGTAGCGCGAGAGCACCTTGGCGGTATCGGAGATGGGCTCGCCGCGCCCGACCTGCAGGTCGGTGTGGTTGAGCGCCAGCGTCTGCCCGCCGAGTTGGCGCATGGCGACGTCGAACGACACGCGGGTGCGCGTGGACGGCTTCTCGAAGATCAGCATCAGCACGGCGTCGGCGATCCCGTCGGGTCGGAGCTCGGCCGGGACCTGCTTGCCCGCCCGCTTCATGGCGCGGCCCATATCGACGATGCGCCTCAGCGTGGAGGCATCGATGCGGTCGATATCCAGGAAATGCCGGGGTGCCATGGCACGAACCTCTCGCGGCCCGAAGCCATCAGGCCGGCTTCGGGAAGCGCGCGAACGCGCGATCCAGCCGGCCGACGGCCTCCGCGATCTCCTCCTGCGTGATGTTGAGCGGGGGCAGGAGGCGCACCACGTTGTCGCCGGCGCCGACCGTCAGCAGCTTCTCCTCCACGCACGCATTGACGACATCCCCCATCGGCGGCTTGACCTTGATGCCCGTCAGGAGGCCGCTGCCGCGCACCTCCTCGACGACGTGCGGATGCGCGTCCTGCAGTGCGGCCAGCTGCTGCTTGAAGCGTAGCGCGATGGCCTCGACATGCTCGAGGAAGCCGGGCTCCAGGACGGCGTCGAGCACCGCGCCGGCGACCGCCACCGCGAGCGGGTTGCCGCCGAAGGTCGAGCCGTGCGTGCCAGCAACCATGCCCTTGGAGGCGTCCTTCGTGGCCAGGACCGCACCGATGGGAAAGCCGCCACCGAGGCCCTTGGCTACCGCCATGACATCGGGCGTGATGCCCGCCCGCTCGTGGGCGAATAGCTTGCCCGTGCGGCCCATGCCAGTCTGCACCTCGTCGAGGACCAGCAGCAGGCCGTGGGCGTCGCAAAGCTCGCGCAGCGCCCTGAGCCAGGGTAGAGGCGCCACCTTGATGCCTCCCTCGCCCTGCACCGGCTCCACCATGATGGCCGCGGTGCTGGGGCCGATGGCCTTCTCCACCGCGTCGAGATCGCCGAATTCAACGAGGTCGAAGCCGTCCGCAGGCACGCCGAAGCCGTCGAGGTGCTTGGGGTTGCCGGCCGAGGCGATGGTGGCGAGCGTGCGGCCGTGGAAGGCGCCCTTGAAGGTGACGGTGCGCCATTTCTCCGGCCGGCCGCTCACGTGGTGGTAGCGGCGCGCCAGCTTGATGGCGCCCTCGCAGGCCTCGGCGCCGGAGTTGCAGAAGAACACCTGGTCGGCGAACGTGGCTTCGCACAGGCGCTCGGCCAGCCGCTCCTGCCCGGCGACGCGGTAGAGGTTGGAACAGTGCCAAAGCCTGCCAGCCTGCTCGCCGAGCGCCGCGATGAGCCTGGGATGGGCGTGCCCCAGGGCATTGACGGCAACGCCGCTGGCGAAATCGAGATAGCGGTCTCCGCCTGTCGAGACGAGCCACGCGCCCTCGCCCCGCTCGAACACCAGATTGGCGCGCGCGTAGGTGGGCATCACGGCGGCAGATGGAGCGGTGGGCGCCGAGGGCGTAGCCATGACGGGTTGCTGCGCCGGAAGTACGGGCTTTGCGGTCTTCGCCGAAGAGGCGGACATGGGACGGATCTCGCTGTCAGAGAAAAATGAAAAAGCCGCGCTTCGAGCGCGGCGGAGCGTGGCAGACACTGGCTCGGTCTGTCATCGCAGCCGCGCGCCACCGCCCGCACGTCGCTTGCTGTTGGCTCGCTGACCCATGCGCCGATTTATGGGGCTCGCGCCGGAGTGTGTCAATGGCGCCGCTGCGGCCTTCCCTGCCAAGGCAGAGGCGCAGAATGCGAGGCGAAGCGCTCACCGCAGGATAAATAGCCGGGAGCAACCCCGCTGGTGCTCCCGGCTCCCCCGGCTAGTCGGTAGTCCCCGTCCTATGATCGAAGGTCGGGAGGCCCCCCACCACTGACCCTCCCCGCGAGGGGAGGGATGGATGAGTCTTGCGTCAGACGGTGGCTTTCTCGCTGGGCTCGATCGGTGCCTGCTGCGGCTCCGGGGTGATCATGACCGGGCCTTGGCTGCGAAGGGTGATCACAGGCACGAAATCGCGCTCGCGGCGGCGGGCCTGGGGCGGCTGGAAAGCGCGGCGCGCGTGCACCTCGCAGTAGGGCAGACCGGGGATCTTGCCCTTGCCGCAGAAGTGGAACTCGGGCTGCTGCGGGTCGCCGATCGGCCAGCGGCAGGAGGACTCGGTCAGCGTCTGAATGTACTTGCGCTCGGCGAGCGGGATCACGAGCTCCTCGGCGAGCGGCACGTAAGGCTCGAGATCATTCATATAGAGGCTTCTGAGCGGGGTGTTGGCGACGCTGCCGGGCAGGCGCTGCTTCATGATGCGCCGGGCAGCATGTGCGCGCACGCGCGGCCGGTGCGACTTCATGCGCGAAGTGGTGGCGCGGCCGGAAAGCCCGAGGCGATGCACCTTGCCGATGACCGCATTGCGCGTCACCCCGCCCAGGCGGCCGGCGATCTGGCTCGCGGACAGACCGTCTGACCACAGCTTCTTCAAGACATCGACGCGCTCGTCATTCCAGGTCATGGCCTGGTTCTCCCACAATTGACTAACGGCGGAGTCCGACGTCGTGTCGAAAGACGCGCCTTCGGCACGATGACGCACGCGGAGCCCTGCCCTCACGGTCGGAGTTGGGCGGGCGTTCGACGCGCTCAGAGTGCACGGAACACACGCGCCGGACCGGCCGACGATCGACACAACCGATACTGGACCTGTACTGGGAACTCTGACGCCTACGGAAACAGAGACGGCGCAACAGCGATCAAAGACGTGATCCGATCAAGACCTGATCGATGCGCCTACGCGTAGGTCTCTGCGGCAACTGCCCCCAAATCGCACAAACGCGAGGTGCCGCAGCTCACGAGGGAAAGTTACTATGAGGTTATCGTCCGTCTCAAGACGCCTGTGCTGCTCGCGTGCCGATTGAGAATCGAACTGTGACCCTGCCACAACAGCCCGCAGTCCGAGTTGTGGATGAGAGAAAAGAACCGTTGCGCGGTTGCGAATCTCATCCGGAGTCGCCGCCGAAGGCATAACCGGCGCCGCGAACCGTGCGGATCGGGTCCGTGTCGGAGCCTCGGATCAGCGCCTTTCGCAGCCGGCCGACGTGGACGTCGACGGTGCGCCCGTCGATGAAGGCATCGCGCCCCCACACGCCGTCGAGCAGCTGCTGGCGCGTCAGCACACGGCCGGCGTTCTCCATGAAATAGGCGAGCAGCTTGAACTCGGTCGGCCCGAGCCGCACCTCCCGCGCGCGGCGCGTGACGCGATGCGCTGCGCGGTCGAGCACGATGTCGCCCCGCTGCAGCGTGTCGGAGACGCGCTCCGGGACCGCGCGCCTGAGCAGGGCCTTCACCCGCGCCAGGATCTCGGGCACGGAGAACGGCTTCACCACGTAGTCGTCGGCACCGGTCTCGAACCCACGCACACGGTCGCCCTCCTCGCCGCGCGCGGTGACCATCAGCACGGGGATGGTGCGCGTGACCTCGCGCTGGCGAAGCCGCCGGCACAGCTCGATTCCCGACAGGCCGGGGAGCAGCCAGTCGAGCACCACGAGATCGAAGTGCTCCTCGGCGAGGAGCAGCTCCGCTTCCTCGCCGGTGGGCGCGATCGAGACGCGGAAGCCCTGGGCGGCCAGGTTGTAGCGGACCAGCTCCGCCAGGTCCGGCTCGTCCTCAACCACGAGAATATGTGCCGCAAGCTCGGTCAAATGCGAAAGTCCGGGCGAAAGTCCGATCGTTCAATCCTTGCGGATGAGCATCGAGGCCGTGTCGTCGACCTTCGGCCGCTCGTCGGGGAGCGCGACGCCGTGCACGAGGTAGTACACGTCCTCGGCGATGTTGGTGGTGTGGTCGCCGACGCGCTCGATGTTCTTGGCCGCGAACAGGAGGTGCGTGCACAGGCCGATGTTGCGCGGATCCTCCATCATGTAGGTGAGGAGCTCGCGGAACAGCGAATTGTACATGGCGTCGATGCGTTCGTCGCGGCGCCACACCGCGACCGCCTTCTCCGCATCGCGCTCGGCGAAGGCGTCGAGCACGTCCTTGAGCTGGCTCAGCGCCAGCTCGACCATGTGCTTCAATCCGGTAATCAGGGGCTTGGGATGATTCTCGCCGGAGACCGCCATCGCCCGCTTGCCGATGTTCTTGGCGAGGTCGCCCGTGCGCTCCAGGTCGCCGGCGATCTTGAGCACCGTCATGATGTGGCGCAGGTCGACCGCCATCGGCTGGCGCCGCGCGATCATGTGGATCGTCAGCTCCTGGATCTCGCCTTCCAGCATGTCGACTTTGCGGTCCTCGGCCACCACCGCTTCGGCGAGACTCGGGTCGCGCCGCACCAGGGCGTCGAAGCCGCGCGCGAGGCACTGCTCCACGAGGCCGCCCATCTGCGCGATCTTCTTGTCGAGCAACTCCAGCTCTTGATCGTACGACCTGACAATGTGCTCGTTCATGAGGGGTCTCCTCCTCTGGCCGCCGGGATTGCTCGGCGCTGGGCAGTGCCGCCAGAATGTCGCACGCTCCCGTGGCCGGCGTGTGACGCCACAGCGTTATGGGTACCATGTACGAGTTTATAATGATTTGAAAAGATTGGCGATTGGCCGGCCCACGTCAGGTCCAGCGGGTCTGACGCATCTGCGAGACCTGATTGAAGCTCCAGGCGCATGCGAAGCACGACTGGAATAGGTGACCGCGAATGCGCAGGTCGCGTCATGGGGGTCAGACCCGCAGGGTCTGACCCGGGTCTGACCCCCATGCTCAGTTCAGACTGCCAGCTGGCAAGGCCACATGATCCGCATAGCCGCACCTCCAATTCCAATGCACAAAACAACATGATGCGAGGCAAACTAAACGCACACTGCCTTAGCCAATGTTCACCAGGCCGCCGTCGAACGCAATGCCGTTCGATGGCCCGCAACAACCCGCGCGGACTCCCTCTTTCCGCCGCGCTCCTATCGCTGGACTTCCGCGGATGGGGTTTCGCTTGCGGCTGCCCCTCACCCCAACCCTCTCCCCGCAAGCGGGGAGAGGAAGCTCGGGCGGGACCCTACCCCGGCGCCTCGGGGAGCAGGACAGAGAAGGTGGAGCCCTGGCCGAGGGTGGAGGCGATGGTCAGCTCGCCGCGGTGGCGGTTCAGGATGTGCTTGACGATGGCGAGGCCCAGGCCGGTGCCGCCCTTCTCGCGGCTGGCCGCCACGTTCACCCGGTAGAAGCGCTCGGTGAGCCGCGGCAGATGCTGGGCGGCGATGCCGGACCCGTCGTCGATCACGTCGACGCGCCAGCGGCCGGGCTTCTGGGCCGGCTCGCGCCCGAGGCGCACCTCCACCTTGCCGCCGCTGCGGCCGTACTTGATGGCGTTCTGCACCAGGTTCTGGAACACCTGGGCGAGCTCGTCGTAGTCGCCGCGCACCAGCGCCGCCTGCTCCTTGCAGGTAAGCGACAGAGCGTGATGCCCGCGCGCTGCGCCATGGGCTCCAGCGTCTGCGCGACGTCGGCGAGCACGGTTGCGAGGTCAACCTCGCCCGAGGGCGGCAGGTACTCGCGCATCTCCACGCGCGAGAGCGACAGGAGGTCGTCGACCAGGCGCGACATGCGCTCGGCCTGCTCGCCCATGGTTCTGAGGAAGACCTCGCGCGCTGCGGGGTCGTCCTTGGCGCTGCCCTGCAGGGTCTCCACCGAGCCCTTGAGATAGGCGAGCGGGGTTCTGAGCTCGTGGCTGGCGTTGGCGACGAAGTCGGCGCGCATGCGCGCGAGCCGGTCCTGCTCGGTGAGGTCCCGGAACGTGATGAGGAGCGAGGGGGCGTCGCCCAGGAGGCCGGCGGCGTGATCGAGCGGGACCATGGTCGCCAGCAGGCGGCGCTCCACCGGCACCCGCCCGTGCAGCTCCACGGTCTGCGGCTGGCGCCCTGCCAGCGCCTCCTCCACCGCCGCCAGGAGGCCGGGGTCGCGGCTCATGGAGGCCATGTGGCCCCCGACCCGCCGCGTCCCGAACAGGTCCTCCGCGAGGTGGTTGGCGTGCACGACACGACCCGCCGGGTCCAGGGCGACGGCGGGGTCCGGCACGGCGTCGATCACCATCCGCCAGAGGCGCCGCGCGTCCACGCCGGACTGCGCGGACGCCGTGGCCGCCGTATTGGCGGCGCTGTCGCCCGTCCGCCACAGCACCGTGAGCGCGACCGCACCGGCAAGGCCCAGGAGCGCCACCGTGCGCGACAGGCCGCCGACGACAACGAACAGGAGCGTGAGGGCCAATACGAGGCCGAGCGCCAGGCGCCGCCCGACGAGCCGGGCGAGCGCGGGCGCGGCCAGCTCAGCTGCCCGCAGCCTGAGCCTGTCCAAGCGCGCCAGAGCTGTTGTGCAGTCGACCCCACGCAAACCCGCACCCTTCCAAGGCGCCATTTCGGGGGTGCACTTTATCACAATTGCACAGGCACGAAGCAGCGCAGCAAAGGCGAGTCTCCCTGCCGGCCGGTAGAGGCCCGCCCCATGGACCCCGGGGCGGCCTTTGCTGCAGGGGCGGAGGCGGTGGGCTCCGGCCGTGGACCCTCTCTACTCACCGCAGCTCGTGAACAGCGACGAGAGGCACTTCCACGTCTTCTTGCCGGCATCGCCGATGCCCTGGCCCACGGCCTGCGCCTGGGTCTTCACCTTCTCGTTGGCCTGCCTCAGCTGCTCGGCGGTCTTGGCGTTGGCACGCTCGAGCATCTCCGCGACCGTGCGCGGCGGCTCGTCCGTCTCCTCGGCAGGCTTGTGCTCGGCGCCCGCCTTGGGGGGCTCGGGCGCCTTCTCCGGCCCGATGTTCAGGGACGCCCAGGGGACCCGCCGCACCGGGCCGTCGCACTCGAACACGGTGCCGCCATGCACACCGCAGGACGCATGGCCGCCCTCCTTGGCCATGGTCATGGCGCAGAGGAGCTGCAGGGGGTGCTGACCGCCCGGGCGCGCCCCGTCGATGACGCAGCGATAGACCGCCTTCGGCTCCGCGCAGGCCACGCAGTACTCCTGCCCCGCGGCTCGGGAGATCAGGAGCCCGCAAGAGAAAAGCCCGACGAGAACGCCGATGCGCCAGCCGGCACGCGATACGAGGTGCATCTCCGCCTCCATCAGCGGGTGTCAGACCCTGCGGGTCTTACATCATACTCAACGGTTAGTCGTGCAGGGTCAAACCCGCAGGGTCTGACCCTCCTCAAGGCGTGCCGTTGCGGCCGTGCGCCCGATAGGGGGCGCGCTCGGTGAGCCGGTCGTAGTAGGCCGCTGCCGCCTCGAGCTCGGGCTTCGGGAAGTCGACCGAGTACCAGCGGTTCACCGCCAGGCCGACCGGAATGTCGGCGACCGTAAAGGCCCGGCCCGTCACATAGGGCCCGCTCTCTGGCCAAGTGATCGTCGAGCACCTGCATCTGCTGGCTCCAATCCTTGATGGCACCCTCGACCTGGCTGGCAAAGGCCGGGTTCTTGACCACCAGGGCGTGAAACACCGGCCGCATGCCCTGGGCGAGCTCGGTCGATGCCCAGTCCATCCAGGAATCCACCGTGGCGCGCTGCTGCAGCTCCTTGGGGTAGAGGTCGGCGCGGGCGTGCTTGTCGGCGAGGTAGCGCACGATGGTGTTGCTCTCGCGCAGCCGGAAGCTTGCCCCGGACCCCGGTCCGGGGTCGTCGATCACCGGCACGACGCCCACCGGGTTGATGGCGCGGAACTCGGGCTCCGCGGTGGGCCGGTAGCCGCGCCCCCAGTCCTCGCGCTCGTAGGGAAGGCCAAGCTCCCCCAGCATCCACAGCACCTTGCGCACGTTGATCGAGTTGGCGCGCCCGTAGACCTTGAGCATCGACAGCTTCTCCTCCCGCAGGGCGGTGTCAGACCGGCGCGCCATGTAACCACCCGTCAACCCGGAAGTCGAGCCGCAGGCTCATGGGGTCAGTGTCACGGCCTCGAAGGTCAACCCCTCACCTCCAGCCAGCGATCACGGTGGGGGTTGCCGACGTACGCGCGCGAGGTCCAGCGTCTATCCGATGTCAGATTTTCGCCAAACGCTGTTTCCGCTGCCGAACGCCGCCAATCGAAGCCTCGGTTCGGAGGACCGGAGCGCGTGCGGTTGGCCTCGTCAAGGTGGGCGCGTTCGGGCATTTCCGGCTGGCACCCGGGATGCAGCCACAAGATATAGGGGTCACAACTCCAACATGTAGTGCGTTCATTCCGGCAATGCTGCTTTTCCGTGGCTTTGGCAGCGACCCGACCGGATTCTTTGGCGATCCGGAGCAATGGCATGCTAAGGATGACCTTCGCACCTCGACGGCATTGCGTTGATCAACGACGAGGCTGGAGCATTCCAGAACGCCGATTGCAAAAGCACATAAAGGACGACCGGCGACTGAATGTGCTGGGGAAGGCCTTGGCTGTGCTTCAGGCCGTGGCCGATCATCCAGGAGGCGTCGGCTTGCCCGATCTGGCGGCCAAGCTCCGCCTGCCACGCCAGACCGTGCATCGCGTGCTCACCCAGCTCAGAGACTGCGGGCTCTTGCAGCGCGATCCAGTGCGCGAGCGCTTCTTCGTAGGTCCGCGCCTCATCCAGCTCTCCCTTGCCTCCCTGGGGGCGAACAACCCGTGGGCCCCGGTCAGGGCCGTCCTGCAGGAGCTCGTCGACGAGGTGCAGGAAACCTGCAACGTCGGCGTCCTGGAGGGCCTCGACTACATCTACGTCGATCGCGTCGAATGCCAGTGGCCGCTGCGCTTCCATCTCGAGATCGGCGATCGCCAGCCCGCGCATTGCATCGCCGCCGGCAAGGTGCTGCTTGCCTATCTGGAGCCGGATCTGCGCGCGCGCTTCATCAGGAGCCGCAAGCTGGCGGGGCGCACCCCGCGCTCAATCACGCGCGTTGCCGATCTCGAGGCCGAGCTGGAGCTGATCCGGGAGCGTGGCTACGGCACCAACAACGAGGAGAACTTCGAGGGCATCGTCGCAGCCGCGGTCCCCGTCAAGAATGCGCGCGGACGCGTGGTCGCCGCGCTGACGATGCACGGACCGTTGCCGCGCCTGACGTTGGAGGCATGCGAGGCATCGGTGCCGCTCCTGCAGCAGACCGCCCAGCGCATCGCCCGGGCCTGGGGCCTCGCGTAGCACAGGAGGAAGCGTCTTGCCGCGGCCGCATGCTGGCTCCCGGGCGTGATCGTTTGCTATCCAACGCACCGTCCCTAGCGCGCGCCACAGTCTGCCACCCGCAGTCTTGGAACGGATGCAGCGAGGCGGGACCCGGAAGGGAAAATATAACCCGCGTCGCGTAAGGCGGGCGCGAACTCGCGGGGTGAATATGCATTGCAGAAATAGGCGGTTGATATTTCGGGGCCGGCTCCTACGTTTGAGGCTGCTGCAGCCCGTCCCGGGCGCGGCCGCGGTGATTTCGGTAAGCAGCTTGCGCCGCGAGATCAAACGCTAAGGTGCCACGAAGTGTCTTCGTGGACTCCTTTGAAAGGAGTAGCCCATGACACGGTTCAGGAGTCTGCTGCGTCGCGGTGAGGACCACGCGCGCTGCCGATGCACGGCGATTGCGATGTGGTGTTGTTGATCCATCGCCAACGGCGCTGACGCGCCTGCCTCTCCATCCACAGCAACTCCCCACCAGCCGAGAGCACCGTCGGCGCAAGCCGGCGAGCAGGAGGTCCATGTCCGAAGCCTACACCATCGACGGTCCCGACGACGACATCGCCGGCATCGTCGTTCGCTACAAAGGCGAGCGCGGCTTTCGTTTCCATTCCGCACTCAAGACCTTCGACGCCCTCGACGGCCACGTGTTCGTCACGCCCGCGGCTGCCCAGCGCGCGGCGCGCGACTTCGCGCACAAGCGCCCGCCGAGCAGCCGCAGGACGCCGCTGCGAGGTGCAGCATGAGCAACGATTGCAACGGACATAAGATGCCCAGGCGGAACGTCCGGACACTCTGTCCATGGGGGCTGACGCTCCAACCGCGGCGGTGAAGACCCGGCTCTGCGCGCCCTTGGACTTGATCTTCGATAAAGTCCGGGCGCTCCGGCCGGGGACGCAAGAGGGGAGGTTGCCTGCAACTCCCGCCTGCGTTCCCGGAAACCGAGGCCCCGACCGCCAGGTCGGGGCAGAGGTTATCCGGGATCTTCCCCGCCCGTGTTTCGCGCCGACAACCGTAGGGTACCAAATTTGAATGGGTCAGAGCACAAGTCGCGGCCCTCGGCTCTCGCCGCCCGACCTCCCGCAACGCTGGAACGGTGGTGGGAGCCCCCGGGTTGCAGCCGCCCATGGGGGATACCTCATTGAGACGGAATGCTACGAGTTCGAGCTGTGCGGCCGCGAGCGCGCGGGTTGCATGTCCCGATGTGGATGTGAGCGCCAGGCGGCCCAATTCTTCGGGATGGCGCGGGGTGGCCTCGAGTACCCGAAGGCCGGCGATCGCAGCGTACGGCGCTCGGAGGCCCGGGAAACGGCACTCCGGAGGCCGGGCGCCGCTTCCCCGCCGGGCAGCTCGCGGCTCGGCGGGTTGCATCCGAAAGCGGCACCCGCCGCATCGGCAATGGCGAAGGCTGGCAAGAACAGGAACTTATTCCACCCCGGCACATTGCATGGCTGCTGCATTGCTCATGAAACCTTCTTGGTTCGAGCCCCGGCGGCAGGCCACCAGGCTCGCCCGCCATCGGGCTAACCAAAGAGGCACGAAATGATCGCGAGCTACCTCAGTCGAAGCGCGCTGGCGTTGGGGCTGGTCCTTGCCGGGTGGCAATTGGCGTCGGCGCAAGGTTCGTTGCAGCTGCTCAATGTTTCGTACGACCCGACGCGCGAGCTCTATCATGAGGTCAACGCCGCGTTCGCGAAGCACTGGAAGGCGAAGACCGGACAGGATGTCACGATCAAGCAGTCGCACGGCGGCTCGGGCAAGCAGGGACGCTCGGTGATCGACGGGCTGGAGGCCGACGTGGTGACGCTGGCCCTCGCCTACGACATCGATGCCATCCACGAGAAGAGCAAGCTCATTCCCGCCGACTGGCAGAAGCGCCTGCCCAACAATTCCTCCCCCTACACTTCGACCATCGTGTTCCTGGTGCGCAAGGGCAACCCCAAGGGCGTCAAGGATTGGGGTGACCTGGTGAGGCCCGGCATTCAGGTGGTGACACCCAATCCCAAGAACGTCGGGTGGAGCGCGCTGGAACTATCTCGCGGCCTGGGGCTACGCGCTGCGGCTGCCCGGTGGCACGGAGGTGTCGGCCAAGGAGTTCGTGACCAAGCTTTTCAAGAACGTCCCGGTCCTCGATCCGGGGGCACGCGGCGCGCTCACCACTTTCACCCAGCGCGGCATCGGCGACGTGTTCCTTTCCTGGGAGAACGAGGCCCATCTCGCCACCAAGGAGCTCGGCCCAGACAAGTTCGACATCGTCGTGCCCGGCACCTCGATCCTGGCGGAGCCCCCGGTGACCATCGTCGACAAAAACGTCGACAAGCGCGGCACCCGCGCGGTAGCCCAGGCCTATCTCGAGTTTCTCTACTCGCCCGAGGGCCAGGACATCGCCGGCAAGCACTATTACCGCCCGATCGATCCGAAGGCGGCCGAGAAGTACGAGGCGCAGCTCTCGCCGGTGCAGCTCTTCACCATCGACGAGGTGTTCGGTGGCTGGCAGAAAGCGCAGAAGACGCACTTCGCCGACGGCGGCGTTTTCGATCAGATCTACAGGAGAAGGTAGGAAGCGCGGCGGCCGCCGCACCACGGAGTGACCGACGGGCGGCCCTTGCGGACTGCTCAGCAGGCCGGCGAATGTGCTACAAAGAAACTGACTGTCGAGACAGAGCGAGGTCCCGTCCGCGGCGTACCCTCCCCCTTGCGGGGAGGGTGGCGCATCGACGCGAAGGCTTACCTTCGCGGCGACGCGCCGGGTGGGGGTCCCCCACCCCTAACCCCTCCCCACAGGGGGGAGGGGAATCCCGTCGCGGCTGTGGTGGGCGGATTGTTTCATCCGCTGCGGGTCGGCAACGCCGGTGGCCAACTATCCAGAAAGGAACCGGCCAGGGCCGTGCAAACGAGAGCTCAGCCTGCGCCCGACGCATGCGAGATCCGGAGCAAATCATGCCTTTCAAGCATCGTTTGGCGCACGCCCTCATGCGGGCCATCGTCGGCGCATTCTTTCTGTCCGCGATGTCCATCGCCGCGCCGGCGCAGACCACGATCCTCAACGTCTCCTACAACGTCTCGCGCGAGCTCTACAGGGAGATCAACCCGGCGTTCGTCGCCGAATGGCAGGCCAAGACCGGCGAGACCATAACCGTCAATCAATCGCACGGCGGCTCCAGCAAACAGGCGCTGTCGGTGATCGCGGGGCTCGAGGGCGACGTGATCACCATGAACCAGCCGCTCGACATCGACATCCTGGTGGAGCGGGGCGCACTGGTCGCCGCCGATTGGCGCAAGCGCTTCCCGCACGATGCCACCCCCTACACGACGACCAGCGTGTTTCTGGTGCGCAAGGGCAACCCCAAGGGCATCAAGGACTGGGACGATCTCGTCAAGCCTGGCCACAAGGTGATCGTCCCCAACCCCAAAACGTCGGGCAACGGACGCTACACCTATCTCGCCGCCTGGGGCTACGCGCTGGACCAGACCGGCAGCGAGGCCGACGCGCGCGACTTCGTAGCCAAGCTGTTCGCCAACGTGCCCGTGCTCGACGGCGGGGGACGCGGCGCCACCACCACCTTCACGCAGCGCGGCGTGGGCGACGTCCTCGTGACGTTCGAGAACGAGGCAGTCGCCATCGGCGTGGAGCTGGGAGCCGAGAAGTTCGACATCGTCTACCCGTCGCTCAGCATCGAGGCGGCCGCACCGGTGGCCGTGCTCGAGAAGGTGGTCGACAAGAGGGGCAGCCGCCACGTCGCCACGGCCTATTTGGAGTTCCTGTTCTCTCCAGCCGGGCAGGAGATCATTGCCAAGCATGCGTTCCGGCCACGCGACGAGAAGGTCCTGCAGAAGTTCGAGGGCCGCTTCCCCGCCATCAGAATGTTCAATGTGGAGCGCACGCTGGGCAGCTGGGTCGAAGTGAACAGGAAGCATTTCGCCGACGGCGGCATCTACGATCAGATCACGGTGTCGAAACGCTGATGGCACAGGTTCGCGCTCACAGAGTCCTGCCCGGCTTCGGGCTGTCGCTGGGCTACACCCTGGCCTACCTCTCGCTGATCGTGCTCATTCCGCTCGCGGCGGTCTTCATCAGGAGCGCGGAGCTGTCGTTCGACTCGTTCTGGGAGATCGTGACTGCCCGAATCCAGGACCTGCCTCCTCCCGAACGGAGTGACGGCCGTCGCAACTTCTGGGAGATCGTGACCTCGCCGGGCGTGATGGCGTCCTACCGGCTGAGCTTCGGGGCCGCCCTGCTGGCTGGCGCCATCAACGTGGTGTTCGGCTTTCTGCTGGCGTGGTCGCTGGTGCGCTACAGCTTCCCCGGCAAGCGCATCGTCGACGCGCTGGTGGACCTGCCTTTCGCCCTGCCGACCGCCGTCGCCGGCATCGCGCTCACCGCGCTCTACGCCGAGAACGGCTGGCTCGGCCAATACCTGGAGCCGCTCGGGATCAAGGTCGCGTTCACGCCTCTGGGCGTGCTGGTGGCCCTCGTCTTCATTGGCCTGCCGTTCGTGGTGCGCACGGTGCAGCCAGTGCTGGAGGACCTCGATACCGAGCTCGAGGAGGCCGCCGCCAGCCTCGGCGCCGGACGCTGGCAGACCGTGTGGCGGGTCGTGCTGCCGACGCTGATCCCGGCGCTGCTGACCGGCTTCGCGCTGGCGTTCGCACGCGCTGTCGGCGAGTACGGATCGGTGATCTTCATCGCCGGCAACATCCCGCTGGTGTCGGAGATCACGCCGCTCATCATCATCACCAAGCTCGAGCAGTACGACTACGCAGGGGCGACCGCGGTCGCCGTCGTCATGCTGGTGGTCTCCTTCCTGGTCCTGCTCGTCATCAACGGTCTGCAGAGCTGGAGCGACCGGCGCTCGGCGAAGGGGGCGTGATGGTTGCAGCAAGAGCATCGGTCGATACGCGCAGCGGGGCTGCGCGCTTCCAGGCCCGCTCGGCCACGCGCGATCCGTCCTGGATCAAGCTCGCCATTCTCGGGACCTCGCTCGGCTTCTTCGCGCTGTTCCTGCTGATGCCCCTGATCGCCGTGTTCGTAGAGGCCTTCCGCAGGGGCTGGGCGCTCTATCTCGCCGCGCTGGTCGAGCCCGATGCGCTCTCGGCAATCCGGCTCACGCTCACCATCGCCGCCATCGCCGTGCCGCTCAACCTCGTGTTCGGCGTGGCGGCGGCCTGGGCCATCACCAAGTTCGATTTCCGCGGCAAGCAGCTCCTGATCAGCCTGATCGACCTGCCGTTCTCGGTCTCGCCGGTGATCTCGGGCCTTGTGTTCGTGCTCGTGTTCGGCGCCCAGGGATGGCTGGGGCCCTGGCTCGCCGAGCACGACATCAAGATCATCTTCGCGGTGCCGGGCATCGTGCTCGCCACCGTGTTCGTCACCTTCCCGTTCGTGGCGCGCGAGCTGATCCCCCTGATGCAGGCGCAGGGGCGCGACGAGGAGGAGGCGGCACTGGTCCTGGGCGCCACGGGCTGGCAGATGTTCAGGAAGATCACGCTGCCCAACATCAAGTGGGCGCTGCTCTACGGCGTGATCTTGTGCAATGCCCGCGCCATGGGCGAGTTCGGTGCTGTTTCCGTGGTTTCCGGCCATATTCGCGGGCAAACCAACACGATGCCGCTGCACGTCGAGATCCTCTACAACGAATATCAGTTCGCGGCAGCGTTCGCGGTCGCCTCGCTCCTAGCCCTGCTGGCCCTGGTAACTCTGATCGTGAAGGCTTACGTGGAATGGCGGTCGGCTGCGATCTCGCGACAGGGTGAAGGGCCATGAGCATCGAGGTCCAAGGCATCCGCAAGACCTTCGGCAGCTTCGTCGCCCTCGAGGGCATCTCCCTCGAGTTCCCGACCGGCGAGCTGATCGGCCTGCTGGGGCCCTCGGGCTGCGGCAAGACCACGCTCTTGCGCATCATCGCCGGCCTCGAGCGGGCGGACGCGGGGCGCGTGCTGTTCGACGGGCACGACGCCTCGCACCGCGACGTGCGCGAGCGACGGGTGGGCTTCGTGTTCCAGCATTATGCCCTGTTCCGGCACATGTCCGTATTCGAGAACGTGGCCTTCGGCATGCGCGTCAAACCGAGGAAGACGCGGCCGCCCGAGGCTTTCATCAGCAAACGGGTGCACGAGCTTCTGGATCTCGTCCAGCTCGACTGGACCGCACACCGCTATCCGCACCAGCTCTCGGGCGGGCAGCGCCAGCGCGTCGCGCTCGCGCGTGCGCTCGCGGTGGAGCCGCGCGTGCTCCTGCTCGACGAGCCGTTCGGGTCGCTCGACGCCAAGGTGCGCAAGGAGCTGCGCCAGTGGCTGCGCCGCCTCCACGACGAGCTGCACATCACGTCGCTGTTCGTCACCCACGACCAGGACGAGGCCATGGAGGTCGCCGACCGCATCGTGCTCATGAACAAGGGTAAGATCGAGCAGACCGGCCTCACCCAGGAGGTCTACGAGCATCCCGCGACGGCCTTCGCCTACAGCTTCCTGGGCGCGGTCAACCGCCTTCCGGGGCGCGTCGACGGCGATACGCTGCGCGTGGGCGACGGCGCCGTGCCGCTCGCCGAGCGGTTCGGCATGCACGGCGAGGAGGTGGTGGCGTTCGCGCGCCCGCACGAGCTCGAGATCGTACCGGATGCCGAGTGCACCCTGGGCCTTCCCGCCTCGGTGCAGCGCGTGCTGGTGAGCGGCGCCGTCGCGCGCGTGGAGCTGACGGCACGGGTCGGCACCAACGGCAGCGCCGAGCCGGCACGCTTCGAGGTCGAGATCACGCGCGACCAGCTGGCGCAGCTCAACCTGCAACCCGGTCAGGCGGTGCGCTTGACCTCCTCGCGGCTCAGGGTGTTCCCGCTGGACCGCCAGGCCGGGTGATCAGGGCGCGGCGCCGTATCTGTGCAGGTCGGCCCCGTGGCTGCGCAGCCAGCGCTTGGCGTCCTCGAGACGCGGCATGCAGCGCGCCACCTGCTTCCAGAAGCGAGGCCCGTGGTTCATCTCCACGAGATGGGCGACCTCGTGCGCGGCCACGTAGTCGAGAACGTGCGCGGGCGCCAGAATGAGCCGCCAGGAGAACGACAGGAAGCCGCCCGCCGTGCACGAGCCCCAGCGGCTGGTCTGGTCACGCAGGCTGATGCTCCGCGCCTTCACGCCGAGCGCCCTGGCGTGGCGCCCGACGCAGCTTTCGAGGTCGGAACGCGCCTCCTCGTGGAGCCAGTCGCGCAAGCGGCGTGATGCGTGCTCGAGCCGCCCCGAGACGAGAAGCTGGGGCAGCGCTCCCCCGGCTCCCGCCTCTGCCGCCTCCACCACCTGCCTGGCCCGACCGGCGCCGAGGAAGCACACGCTGTGCATGCGGCCGCGCAACGGTATCCTGGCGCCGTCGGCGAAGGGGATGGGAGCGGGCACGCGGCCGAGGCGATCGCGCACCCAGTCGAGGTTGCTTTTCACGAACCGGCCCGCTTCCTCCATCTGGCAGTCGGCGGGAACCGTGACGATGACGGCGCGCTTGGTCTTGCTCACCCTGAGCGTCAATCGGCGCGCGGCCGGATGGCGGCGCACCTCGATCGGTGCGCCGAGCGCCTCGAGCTCGAGCTCGCTCTTGAAAGATTTCCCCCGCCCTCTGCCTGTCGGCATTTTCTGCCCTCCCGCAGGTCCTGCCCGCGCGCCTCCGTCCGTGCTCATGCGCGGCTTGCCGTCCGCCCGTCATCGGCAATGCTGGTCTAGCAAATATTCGGCGCTGCGGTCAGCATCGCTCAAGCCTTGCTTAATATAGACGACGGCGATGTGGCGTGATCGCGACAAAGTCACGCGACGGAGTCACGCGACACAGTCTGCAACAAACTCGCGCTCAGGGGTAGCGGGGAAAACTGAAGGCGAGAGTCTCCAGCTCCTGCGGCCGGCGGCCACGCCGCGGCATCGTCGACATGTGCTCTAGCTGAGCGATCGACAGGCCCGCGACGGCGCAGGGATCGTGTGCACGCATGAACTGGGCGATGCGCGGAGCGATCTCGGACCGGAAGCGCTTGCCGTTGAAAATGCCATAGTGCCCGACCTTCGGGCACTCGAAGTGGACGCGCTTCTCGGAGTCGATGTGCGGGCACAGGGCGTGCGCGGCGCGGCACTGCCCGGTGCCCGTGATGTCGTCCTTCTCGCCCTCCACCGTCATCAGGGCGGTGTGCCTGATGGCGGCGAGATCGACCCTGCGCCCGCGATGCGTCATCAGTCCGCGCGCCATCAGGTGTTGCACGAACACCGCATCCACAGTTTGCAGGTAGAACTCCGCCGTCAGGTCCATCACGGCGAGATACTCGTCGTAGAACTCGCGGTGCTTCTCGGCCGAATCGCCGTCGCCGCGCACGAGGTGCTGGAACATATCCTTGTGCGCCTGCATGTGCCGGTCGAGGTTCATGGTCATGAAGCCCGACAGCTGCAGGAACCCGGGGTAGACCTGTCGCCCCCAGCCGAGCCGCCCCCAGGGCACGCTGGTGATGACGTTGCGGCGGAACCAGTCGGTGCCGCGCTCCTGCGCGAGCGCGTTGACCACGGTCGGATTGATGCGCGTGTCGATCGGCCCTCCGGCGAGCGTCAGCGTCAGCGGCACGTACGGCTCGCCGTCGACCTCCATGACGGCCGTGGCGGCGAGCACCGGCACGGCCGGCTGGCACACCGCGAAGACGTGCAGGTCGCCGCAGAAGAAGCGGAAGATCTCGCGCATCACGTCGATGTAGTCGTCGAGATCGAAGCTCCCCTCCGACAGCGGAACGGTGCTCGCGTCGCGCCAGTCGGTGATGTAGACCTCATGGTCGGGAAGGAACGTCTCCACCGTGCCGCGCAGCAATGTCGCGAAGTGGCCCGACATCGGCGCGACCAAAAGCAGTCGCGGGTGGTCGGCGGCGCGCACGGGGTCCACGTCGCGCTTGAAATGCACGAGCTGGCAGAACGGATGCTCCCAGGCGACCTCCTCGCTCACCCGGACGGGAGCGCGGTCGACCAGCGTGTGCGTGATGCCGAACGAGGGCTTGCGATAGCGGCGCGTCGCGCGCTCGAACACCTCGCATGCGGCGAGAGCATTGCGTCCGATCGCGGTGTGCGTCCAGGGATTGAGCGGATTGAAGAACAGCCGCATGGAGCGCGCAGCCATCCGTGCCGGGCGCACGGCGGCCTGGCTCAGCTCATACCAGTGGTAGAGCACGGCGGTGTCCCATGGCGTCGCTCTCCAACGTGACCTCCTCCAACGCGTCCATCTCCCAGCCTGCGATGGAACCGCCAGCGTCGCGATGCGAAAGTCGCGAACATCCAGGCTGGTCCAGCACGGGTGCGCTAGACAAGCGCCATCCGCACGTCGTGCCGACAAAGTTGATGGCCCCGCGGCAACCCTACAACACCCGTGCCAGGCTGGCAGCCATGCTTTCTGCGCCTTTGGTATAATCGAGGATGGCGCGGTAGCGGCCGTCGGGCCCCATGACGTAGATCTGGGCCGGATGGTCCACGGTGTAGCCGGCCGTCGACTTCGGGTCCGAGCGCTTGCGCACGCTGCGGATGCGATAGGCGTCGAGGACGGCATCGATCTCGGCTTGCGTGCCCGTGAGCCCGACAAGTCCCGGCCGGAAGCTCTGGACGTAGGACGCCAGCTGCTCTGGGCGTATCGCGCTCGGGATCGACGGTGATCAGTATCGGCACGAAGCGATCGGCCTTGGGGCCGAGCCTGTCGAGCGCCTGCGACACCACCTGCAGGGTCGACGGGCACACGTCGGGGCAGAAGGTGAACCCGAAGAAGACGAGCATGTAGCGGCCGCGGAAGTCTGCGTCCGTCACGCGCTTGCCGGTGTGGTCGGTGAGAGTGAACGGGCCGCCGACCAGCGCCTGGCCCCAGACCTTGACATTGGAGGCAGGCAACAGCCGCTCGCGCGCCTGCGGAATGAGCGCGAGTGCGGTGAGCGCGCCGACGGCGAGCCCCGCCAGGGTCAGCAGTACGAGCCTCACACGTGCTAGGGTCATGCCTCCACCGAGCAGCCTCTCTACTCGCCCATCTGCACCAGCGAGCCGTGCTCGCGCGCCCGCCGCAGGAAGAAGGCGAATGCGGCGGCACCCAGCGCGAAGTAGACGAGGTTCAGCACCAACGCCTTGGCCATCAGCTGCACCTCGAACGTGCCCTGGAGCACGATGGCTCTGAGACCCTCGAACACGTAGGTCGGCGGCAGCGCGAGTGCAACCGGTTGCAGCCAGGAGGGCAAAGTTGTCACGGGGTAGTACACGCAGGCGAGCGGCAGCACAACGAACGCCACGAGCCAGGCGAAACTCTCCGCACCCAGTCCCCACCGCAACACCACGCCGGCCGAGACGAGGCCCAGGCTCCAGCTCATGATGGTGAGATTGGCGAAGAACGCAGCGAACGCCACGCCGAGGCCCAAGAGGTTGAAGCTGAAGAACAGGTACGCCATGCAGCGCGACCGGCACCATGGCCACCGTGAGCTTGATGAGGCTGACGAGAATCAGCGCCGCCACCAGCTCGGCCGGCCGCAGCGGGCTCATCATCAGGTGGCCCAGATTGCGCGACCAGACCTCCTCGAGGAAGGCGATCGCGAAGCCGAGCTGGCTGCGCACCAGGATGTCCCAGAGCAGCACGCCGCCGATGAAGAGCCCGGCTGCGCGGCCGGCGAAGCTCGTCACCTGCGCGAGATAGGTCTGCAGGAAGCCCCAGGTCAGCATCTGCACCAGCGGCCAGTAGATCAGCTCCGCGGTGCGCGGCCAGGACGAGCGGATCACGTACCAATGGCGCAGCACCATGCTCCAGATGCGCCGGGCCGATGCGGCAAGCCCGGTCTGCTCATGGAGGCGCTGGTCGGCGCGGGTGCTCACGGGCGCAACACCGCTTCATCGGCGCCGCGCCGGGCGATGGCGAGGAACGTCTCCTCGAGCGTGGTGCGGCCGAAACGCCTGATCAGCTCCTGCGGTGTCTCGTCGGCGATGATGCGGCCCTTCTCCAGCATGATGACGCGCGTCGGCGAGCCGCTCGACCTCCGCCATGTTGTGCGACGCCAGCACCACGGTGGCGCCGTGTGTCCGGCAGTAGCTCTCGAGCTTCGTGCGTACCCAGTCGGCGGTGTCCGGGTCGAGCGAGGCGGTCGGCTCGTCGAGCAGCAGGAGCTCGGGGTCGTTGATGAGCGCTTTGGCAAGGGTGACGCGCGTCTTCTGCCCCGCCGACAGCTTGCCGAACGGCCGGTCCAGCAGGTCCTCGAGCCTGAGCTCTGCCGCAATGCCGCCGATGCGCGCCGCGAGATCGCGCACGCCGTAGAGCCCGCCGAATACCTCGAGGTTCTGCCGCACCGTCAGCCGCATCGGCAAGCCCACGTACGGGCTCTCGAAGTTCATGCGATGCAGCACCTTGTGGCGCTCGCGCGCCATGTCCGCGCCGAACACGCGCGCCTCGCCCGAGGTCGGGATGACGAGACCCATCAGCATCGCAATAGTGGTGGTCTTGCCGGCGCCGTTGCCACCCAGGAGGGCCGTGACTGAGCCGCCTTCCAGGCTGAAGCCGATGCCGTCGACGGCAACGACATCCCCATAGACCTTGCGCAAAGCCAGCGCCTGGACGGGGGGCACGGCATGCTTGGCGCGACCGTCGTCTTGAAACATCGGCCTTTGCATGTGATGTAGTCGCCGAGACGGCCGGTAGCGCGCCCGATCGAGGCTGTGGGTGGTCGCAGCAAGGCGACGGGTCCTTATCTGGAGTGGAAAGGGGCGCGAAGCAAGGCGTTCGCAGGCGGAGGGCCGAGGCTTGAACCGAATCTACGCCAGCATGCCGCCGATGCCCCAGCTCGAACGGCCGGGCAAGGAGGGCACGGAAAGCCGGCTGCGCCTGCAGACGGCCGTGCGCCTGCGCTGGTTCGGGGTCGCCGGCCAGCTGGTGACCGTCTGCTACGTCTATTTCGTCCTCGGGCTTCCAGTTCGATGTCGGCATCTGCCTGGCGCTGATCGCGCTCACCGCCTGGCTCAACGTGTTCCTGCGCATGCGCTACCCCGCGCGCACACGGCTCAGCATTGCCTTTGCCACCGTTCTCCTGGCCTACGACATCCTCCAGCTCGCCGCGCTCCTCTATCTCACCGGCGGCATCGAGAACCCCTTCGTGTTCCTGATCGTGGCGCCGGTGACGGTCTCGGCCGCCACGCTGCCGCCGCGCAACACCATCGCGCTCGGCATCCTTGCGGCCGGCGCAACGGCGCTGCTCGTCTTCTTCCACCGCGCGCTGCCCTGGTACAAGCCGGGCAGCTTCGAGCTGCCGACGCTCTACAACGTCGGCGCGCTGGCGTGCGTGCTCGCCGGCATGCTGTTCCTCGCCCTCTACGTCTGGCGACTGTCGAAAGAGGCGCGCCAGATGGCGGACGCGCTCGCCGCCACCGAGATGGTGCTGGCACGGGAGCAGCAGCTGCACGCCCTCGACGGGCTCGCGGCCGCGGCCGCGCACGAGCTCGGCACGCCGCTCTCCACCATCGCCGTGGTGGCCAAGGAGCTGGCGCGCGGGGCCCCGCAGGACGGCACCTTCACAGGAGGACCTGGTGCTGCTGCAGACCCAGGCGGAGCGCTGCCGCGAGATCCTGAAGAAGCTCACGCGCGGCACGCAGCAGCCCGATCCGCTCCTGGCGCGCGTCACCGTGCGCGAGCTGATCGAGGAG
Source organism: uncultured Alphaproteobacteria bacterium (assembly GCA_963758625.1). Lineage (GTDB taxonomy): Bacteria > Pseudomonadota > Alphaproteobacteria > Rhizobiales > Hyphomicrobiaceae > AWTP1-13. The sequence goes on from CAVWWJ010000024.1 coordinate 92,069, forward strand.
GCCGCCGCGCCGTATCGCGGCTTCGGCGCCAGCATCGCCATCGCGCCGGCCCCCTGGACGGCGCGGCGCCGCGGCGGCGCTGAACCGGTCGGCGAACGCCGCCCGGGCGTCATTTACGGGCTCGCCAACCTCGTCGAGAACGCGGTCGATTTCGCCCACACCCGCGTGGAAATCACGGCCACCTGGTCGGCGCGCGAGGTGGTCATCACCATCGCCGACGACGGGCCGGGCGTGTCGCCGCTCGTCATGGATGCCCTGGGGGAGCCCTACATCACCACGCGGCCCGCGCCGCGCACGCCGCAGAGCAAGGACGGGGCGCCGTCCGGCATGGGCCTGGGCTTCTTCATCGCCAAGACCTTGCTGGAGCGCTCCGGAGCGACCGTGACGCTCGACAACCGGCCGGCCGCCGGACACCGGTGCCGTCGCCCATATCAGCTGGCCGCGTGCGGTTTTCGAGGAGCCGCCGCCCAACGTGCAGGCGCAGACGCACGCTCAAGCCGCGCCGCCGGCTGGTTAAGCAGTACGGCCGACAAAGGCTTGGGTGCGCGGGCACGGCCCGCTATACTCATCGGGCCTAGCGCGGAGGCATGGCGTGTCCGAGGACCTTTCCTTCAAACCCGATGAGCTGCCCCAGGATCGCTCGCTGGTCCTGGTCGACGACGATCGCGCGTTCGTCCTGCGCCTGGCAAAGGCCATGGAAGGGCGCGGGTTCGAGGTGCGCACGGCGCATTCCGTCGCCGAGGGGCTCGCCCTGATCCATGCCAAGGCGCCGGCGTTCGCGGTGGTGGACATGCGTCTCGACGACGGCAACGGCCTCGACGTGGTGGCCGAGCTGGCCAAGGTGCGCCCGACCGCGCGCACCATCGTCCTCACCGGCTACGGCAACATCGCCACCGCCGTGACGGCCGTGAAGCTCGGCGCCGTCGACTACCTCGCCAAGCCCGCCGACGCCGACGACGTGACGGACGCGCTGCTCGCCCCGCACAACGAGAAGGCGCCGCCGCCCGAGAATCCGATGTCGGCCGACCGCGTGCGCTGGGAGCACATCCAGCGCGTCTACGAGCTGTGCAACCGCAACGTCTCGGAGACGGCGCGGCGCCTCAACATGCACCGCCGCACGCTCCAGCGCATCCTCGCCAAGCGCGCCCCGAAGTAGGGTGCCCCGTAGGGTGCAATAAGGCGTCAGCCGCATTGCACCGATCCGCGTGCGTTGCTTGCGAGGCGTGGCATTCGGTGCAATGCGCCTTCGGCTTATTGCGCCCTACCCCTCCACCAGCCCGCCGATGATGCCGAGGAGGAGGGCGATGTCCTCGGGGCGCGACAGGCGGTGCTCGCCGTCGGGGACGGCCGAGACGCGCGTCCAGTCGCCGGAGAGGTGGGCGACGAGGTCCAAGGTGTGCTCCCAGGGCACGTCAGGGTCCTGCAGGCCGTGGATGATGTGCACGGGACGGCCGGGGTCGAGCGGTGCCGCCCCGATGAGATGCCGCCTGCCGTCCTCGATCAGCGCCCTGGTGATCGGATAGGGGCCGTCGCCGTAGCGCGAAGGGCGCAGGAACACGCCCGCTCTCCTCGATGTCCCGCGCGCGCCGACGCCGGCAGGTTGCGCCACATCAAGTCTGTCATGTCCCACGCCGGCGCGATGAGCACCAGCGCCTTGATGCGGGCCGCCTCCTGCCTGCGGCAGTCTCTCCTGCGGCAGTCGGCAGTGGGCAGTCGGCAGTCGGTCCCGTCGCCCCGACTGCCGATTGCCCACTGCCGACTGCCGACTGAGAGCCGCCGCAGCAAGAGGAGCGCGATGTATCCGCCCATGCTCGACCCGACCAGGATTTGCGGCCCCTGCGTCAGGCGCGCGGAACGCCGCCTCCGCTTCCTCCAGCCAGCGGCTGACCGTCCCCTCCTCGAAGCGGCCCTCCGACTGGCCGTGCCCCGAATAGTCGAAGCGCAGGCAGGCGAGGCCCTCCGCGCGCGCCCATTCCGCCGCCGCCGTGGCCTTGGTGGAGATCATCTCCGACTTGAGGCCGCTGAGCCACACCAGCCCCGGCTTGCCGGCAACACTGCAGCGGCCGGCTCGCGCAGGTACGCGATGCGGCGCCCCCCTGCCCCCGTGCCGACGGTCGAGGAATTGCGGTTCCATGCGGCCATTCTGTAGGGGGTCAGACCCCTCGCCTCCGACCTCGAAGCAGACTACCAAGGGGCGTGCGAGGATCTGCCGCCGCAACTGACCGGCTCAACCCATGCCCAAAGACCGGCCCACCATACTGCAAGTCATCCCGCAACTCGATGCCGGCGGCGCCGAGCTGAGCGTCGTGGAGATCGCCGGTGCGATCACGCGGGCGGGCGGGCGCGCCCTGGTGCTGGCCGAGCCCGGCCGGCTGGCGGCCGATGTGGCGACGGCGGGCGGCGAGGTGATGCCCTTTCCCGCGGCCACCAAGAACCCGCTGCGCCTCCTCGCCAACGCCCGCCGCATGGCCCGTATCGCCGCCCGCGAAGGCGTCGACCTCATCCATGCCCGCAGCCGGGCGCCGGCCTGGAGCGCGCTCATGGCTGCGCGGCGCATCGGCGTGCCGTTTGTCACCACCTATCACGGCGCCTACGGCGAATCGAACCGCGCCAAGCGGCTCTACAACAGCGTGATGGCGCGCGGCGACGTGGTGATCGCCAACTCGCGCTTCACGGCCGGCCTGATCAGGGCCCGCTATGCGACGCCGCCCGAGCGCATCGAGGTGATCCACCGCGGCGTCGACACCGCCGCCTTCGACCCGGCCGCCATCGCGCCCGAGCGGGCCGCCGCACTGCGCCGGAGCTGGGGCGTGGGCCCAAAGGCGCGCGTGATCCTGCAGGCCGCCCGGCTGACGCGCTGGAAGGGCCAGAGCGTGCTGATCGACGCCGCCGCCCGGCTCGAGGCCCAGGGCAAGCTGGGCGACGCCGTGGTGGTGCTCGCCGGCGACGCCCAGGGGCGCGACGCTTATGTCGAGGCCCTGCGCCGCCAGATCGCCCGTCTCGGCCTCGAAGAGCACGTGCGCCTCGTCGGGCACGTCACCGACATCGCCGCGGCCTACCGTGCGGCGCATGTTACGGTTGTGGCGTCCACTGAGCCCGAGGCCTTCGGCCGGACGGCGATCGAAGCGGCGGCCGTCGGCTGCCCGGTGATTGCCACCGACCTCGGCGCGCCGCCCGAGACGGTGCTCGGCGCGGCCGAGACGCCGGAAGCAGCCCGGACAGGATGGCTGGTGCCCGCCGGAGATGCCGAGGCGCTGGCCCAGGGTCTGGCGCATGCCCTGGCCCTCTCCCAGCCCGCCCGCGCCGCCCTTGAAGACCGGGCGCGCCGCCATGCTGCTCGGAATTTCTCCGTCGGCGCAATGCAGAAGCGCACACTCGCCGTCTACGACCGGTTGCTGGGAACCAACCTGCACGCCCGACTTGCAGGGCTGGGCGAGGACTTCGTCCCAAACTGGCCCAGATGCTGGCCCAGATGCTGGCCTTGTCCGCACCCCCAACCAACGATCTTGACTCGCGGCAATATCCCACCAATTCTTGCATCCTGAGCGCCGCTGGGGCTGCCTCGTTGGGGGGCGGCCGCTGTTGGCGTTGGCTCAACAATGGAAAGGAGACTGCAACATACGTCGTCCAATGCGGGCCGCGCCCGAGCGCGCGCCATCCGGACCACGGATGAACGAAGACATCCGCGTTCCCGAAGTTCGATTGATCGACCACACCGGCCAGAACGTCGGCGTCATCGCCACGTCGGACGCCATGGCCCGCGCCGTGGAGGCTGGGCTCGACCTGGTGGAGATTGCGCCGGATTCCCAGCCGCCGGTCGCCAAGATACTCGACTACGGCAAATTCAAGTACCAAGAGCAGAAGAAGGCCGCCGAGGCGCGCAAGCGCCAGAAGGTTGTCGAGATCAAAGAGATCAAGATGCGCCCCAGCATCGACGATCACGACTACGATGTGAAGATGCGCTCCATGAAGCGCTTCTTCGACGAGGGCGACAAGGTCAAGGTGACATTGAAATTCCGGGGCCGCGAGCTGTCGCACCAGGAGCGCGGCTGGCAGGTCCTGCAGCGCGTGAAGGTGGACACCGAGCCCGTCGCCAAGGTGGAGTCGGAGCCGCGCATGGAAGGCCGCCAGATGGTCATGGTCCTGGCGCCCCGCTGAGCTGATCCGGGCTTGGCTTTCAGGTTTCAGGGGCCCGCGCGCAGCGGGCCCCGAAGCCTGAGTGAACCTGCGAAACTCGTTGCACGTCCGACTGCTTCGCCCTATGAAGCGCCATCCAAGCCGCCCGGCGGGGCATGCCGTGGCGGCTTTTCACGCTATCAACGAACGCGCTCCGCCCCCTTTCTACCGGGGGCCGCGGGCCATAAGGAGAAGCAAAATGCCCAAACTGAAGACCAAGAGCGGCGCCAAGAAGCGCTTCAAGATGACGGCTACGGGCAAGGTCAAGGTTCAGGCCCAGGGCAAGCGGCACGGCATGATCAAGCGCACCGCCAAGTTCGTGCGCACCGCGCGCGGCACCATGGTGCTCTCCGACAGCGACGCCAAGATCGTCAAGAAGTACATGCCCTACAACCGCTGACCGAGCAGCACGTCCCAGACCTCATCTGACGGAGCAGAACCATGGCACGCGTGAAACGCGGCGTCACCGCCCACGCCAAGCACAAGAAAGTCCTCAAGAAGGCCAAAGGCTACTACGGCCGGCGCAAGAACACGATCCGGATTGCCAAGCAGGCGGTCGAGAAGGCGATGCAGTACGCCTACCGCGACCGCAAGCGCAAGAAGCGCACCTTCCGCGCCCTGTGGATCCAGCGCATCAACGCGGCGGTGCGCGAGCACGGCCTCACCTACGGGCGATTTATCGACGGCCTGGGCAAGGCCGGCGTCGAGGTCGACCGCAAGGTGCTGGCCGACCTCGCCATCAAGGACGCCGCGGGCTTCAAGGCGCTCTGCGACCAGGCGGCGGCGAAACTCGCCGCGGCGTGACCACGCTCCGCACGCCGGGGACGTCATCCCCGCGAAGGCGGGGACCCAGGTCACCCGTCCGCAAGGGCTTGGCCGCAGTTGAATCGCCGCGCGGCGGTCACCGCTTCAAAGGCTGCCGCACCCGCGTTGGCAAGTGCATGGGTTCCCGCCTGCGCGGGAATGACGGCAATGGCTGATACCGCTGATCTTGCCTCCCTCGAAAAAGCGCTGCTCGCCGAGATCGCCGGGGCGGGCGACCTCGACGCCATTGAGCGCGTGCGCATCGTGGCGCTCGGCAAGAAGGGACGCGTGCCGGAGCTGATGGCGAGGCTCGGCGCCCTCCCCGCCGATCAGCGCAAGGCCTTCGGCCAGGCCGTCAACGGGCTCAAGACCCGCGTCGGCGATGCGCTGGAGAGCCGCAAGGCCGAGCTGGAGAGGACGGCGCTGAGCGCCCGCCTCGCCACCGAGACCGCGGATGTGACCCTGCCGGTGCGCTCGGGCCCGCTGCAGGAGGGGCGCATCCACCCGGTGAGCCAGGTCTGGGACGAGGTGGTCGAGATCTTCGCCGACATGGGCTTCGCCGTCGCCGAGGGGCCCGACATCGAGACCGACGACCTCAACTTCACCAAGCTGAACATCCCGCCGGAGCACCCGGCGCGGCAGGAGCACGACACCTTCTACATGAAGCCACCGGCCGGGAGGGCGACAACGCGCCGGTCATGGTGCTGCGCACCCACACGAGCCCGGTGCAGATCCGCACCATGCTGACGCAGAAGCCGCCGATCCGGGTGATCGTGCCGGGCCGCGTCTACCGCATGGACAGCGATGCCACGCACACGCCGATGTTCCACCAGATCGAGGGGCTGGTGATCGACGAGACCACGCACCTGGGCCATCTCAAGTGGTGCCTGGAGGAGTTCTGCAAGGCGTTCTTCGAGGTGGACGAGGTGCGCATGCGCTTCCGCGCCTCGCACTTCCCGTTCACCGAGCCGTCGATGGAGGTGGACCTCGACGCCGCCGCCATCGGCAAGCCGGGCCAGTGGCTGGAGATCCTGGGCAGCGGCATGGTGCACCCCAACGTCATCCGCAACTGCAACCTCGACCCCGACAAGTACCAGGGCTTCGCCTTCGGCATGGGGCTCGACCGCATCGCCATGCTCAAGTACGGCATCCCCGACCTGCGCGACATGTTCGCCGCCGACCTGCGCTGGCTGCGCCACTACGGCTTCACCGCCCTCGACGTGCCCACGCTGGCCGGCGGGCTGTCGGGCTGAGGCGGGAGACGAGGCCGTGCAAGACGCGATGCACGCAGACGGTAGCAATAGCGGCGTCAGCCGCAGCATCTGCCACCGATCTGTGCGACAGGTCGGAGGGATTGCAGACCTCCGAGGTCGGCAATGCGGCTATCCCTAGCCCCTCCCCACAAGGGGGAGGGGAACCGGCGTACCCTGCGGCTGCCACGCCTCCGAGGCTGTGCGATGAAAATCACCCTCTCCTGGCTCAAGGACCATCTCGACACCGACGTTCCCGTCGAGACGCTGGCCGACAAGCTCTCCGTCCATGGGGCTCGAGGTCGAGAGCATCGACGACCCCGGCAAGAAGCTCGCGCCCTTCACCATCGCCCGCGTGCTGGAGGCCAAGCCGCATCCCAATGCGGACCGGCTGCGCGTGTGCAAGGTCGATACCGGCAATGGCGTGGTCGAGGTCGTGTGCGGCGCGCCCAACGCCAAGACCGGCATGATCGGCGTGTTCGCGCCCATCGGCACGCTACATCCCCGGCACCGGGATCACGCTGGAGGCGCAAGCCGGTACGCGGCGTGGTCTCGGCGGGCATGCTGGTGTCGGAGCGCGAGCTCGAAATCTCCGACGACCACGAAGGCATCATCGAGCTCGATGCCGCCTTCGCCGACAAGCTGGGTGAGCGCTACGCCGACGTGATGGGTCTCTCCGACCCCGTGCTCGACGTGAAGCTCACGCCCAACCGTCCCGACTGCACCGGCGTGCGCGGCATCGCCCGCGATCTCGCCGCGGCCGGCATGGGCAAGCTGAAGCCGGAGAAGAAGATCACCGGGGTGGAGGGCGACTATGCCTGTCCCGTCGACATCCGCCTCGACTTTCCCTCTGAGGCGCGCGACGCCTGCCCCTGCTTCGCCGGGCGCTACATCCGCGGCGTCAAGAACGGCGCGGCGCCCGCCTGGATGCAGCAGCGCCTCAAGGCGGTGGGTCTCAGGCCGATCAACGCCCTGGTGGACGTGACCAACTACATCAGCCTGGACCGCGGGCGCCCGCTGCACGTCTACGACGCCGACAAGCTGCATGGCGCGATCGGCGCGCGCCTCGGCCGCAAGGGCGAGAGGTTCCTGGCGCTGGACGGCAAGACCTACGAGGTCGACGACACCATGTGCGTGATCGCCGACGAGCGCAAGCGGTGCTGGGCTTCGGCGGCATCATGGGCGGGGACGAGACCGGGGTCACCGGCGAGACCCGCAACATCCTGATCGAGTGCGCCTACTTCGACCCGCTGCGCACGGCGGCAACGGGGCGCAAGGCCGGCATCACGAGCGACGCGCGCTACCGCTTCGAGCGCGGCGTCGACCCGGCCTTCGTCGTGCCAGGCCTCGACCTCGCCACCGCCATGATGCTGGAGGTGGCCGGCGGCGCGCCGTCCAAGGCGAAGGTTGCCGGCGCGCCGCCCGAGGCCAGGACCGTAATCGCCTTCAACTTCGGCCTGGTCGAGAAGCTCACCGGCCTTGCGCTGCCCGAGAAGGAGATGCGGCGCACCCTGGACGCGCTGGGCTTTGCGGTGGAGGGCAAGGGCGGCAAGGCGAAGGTGACGGCGCCCAGCTGGCGCGCCGATATTCACGGCCCCGCCGACCTGGTCGAGGAGATCGTGCGCATCGCCGGCCTCGACAAGGTGCCCTCTGTGCCGATCCCGCGCTTGAGCGGCGTCGCGCGGCCGGTGCTCACCGAGATCCAGCGCCGCGTGCGCCGCGCCCGCCGCGTGCTGGCGGGCCGCGGCCTCGTCGAGGCCGTGACCTGGTCCTTCATCGCGCGTGCGGCAGCCGAGGCGTTCGGCGGCGGCCGTGACGTGCTGGAGGTTGCGAACCCGGTTTCCAGCGAGATGACCTCCATGCGGCCGAGCCTGCTGCCCGGCCTGCTGTCGGCCGTGCAGAGGAACCGCAACCGCGGCTTCGCCGACGTGGCACTGTTCGAGGTGGGGCAGGCCTACCGCGGCGACCGGCCCGAGGAGCAGCTGCTTGCCGTTTCGGGCGTGCGCGCCGGCGCTGCGGCGCTCACGGGCTCCGGCCGGCACTGGACGGGTGCGGCTACCGAGGCCGGTCTGTTCGAGGCCAAGGCCGATGTCGTCGCACTGCTCGCTGGCCTCGGCTTCGACGCTGCCAAGGCGCAGGTGACGCGCGAGGCACCGGCCTGGTTCCATCCGGGCCGCTCGGCCGCCCTGAAGCTGGGTCCCAAGACCACGCTGGCGCATTTCGGCGAAATTCACCCCGACACGCTGCGTGCGCTGGGTCTCGGCGGGCGCGTCGCGGCCTTCGAGCTGTTCCTCGAGGCCGTGCCGCCGGAGCGCCGCAAGACGCTGGCGAAAGGGGCGTTCGCCGTTGCGGACCTTCTCCCGGTGCGCCGCGACTTCGCCTTCGTGCTCGACGCTGCCGTGCCCGCGGCCGACCTCGTGCGCGCGGCCACGGCCGCCGACAAGACGCTGATCGCCGGCGTCAACGTGTTCGACCTGTTCGAGGGCGAGAGCCTCGGGCCCGGCAAGAGGTCGCTGGCGCTCGAGGTGACCTTGCAACCGACCGTCAAGACCCTGACGGACGAGGAGATCGAGGCCGTCGCCCAGCGCATCATCGCCGAGGTGAAAAAAGCCACCGGCGGCCAAATCCGTGGGTAGGGCGGATTAGCCTTCCAACCGGGGCGCGCCCGGAATGCGCGGGCAGGAAAGACACGAGAACCCGGCCATTGATTCTCAAGGGCTTTTTCGTGTCTTTCTTGAGAGGCGTAGGGTGGATTAGCCGAAGGCGTAATCCGCCATTTCATCGTTGCATCGGCGGATTACGGCTATCGCCTCTCTCAAGAAACACACTCTCCGCGCGTTGATCTTACGTCATTTTTTATTGCGCCTCCTGGAGTGTGGGGGAAAGGCTGTAGCCGAGCGCGGTGGCGCGTTTGACGAGATGCTTGAGGGCGCGCACGCGGTAGCGCTCCTCCTCGGCCGCCATGCCCCGGTCCACGTACACCATGCCCTTGGTGAGTGCGGCATGGACGAGCCGCGCCAGCTTGTGCGCCGCGGCCTTGATGGCAACGCCCATGCCGAGGCGGCTGGCCATACGTCGGAAGTAGGCCCCGAGCGCCGACTTGCTCGTACTCAGGCCGACGGCCGCCTGCCGCAGGGCCTGGCCGGCGCGATTGAACCTGTTGCGCTCGCGGCCCCGCAGCCGCTTGCCGCCGGTGATGCGCGTGGTCGGGCACAGGTTCAGCCACGAGGTGAAATGCTTGACTGTCGCAAAGCGGCTCAGATCGGGGCCCGTCTCCGACAGCACCTTCAGCGCCGTCGTCGTGTCGATGCCGTCGATCCGCGTCAAGTCCACCCCGCACATAGCAAACAGGCGCACCCGCACGTCGAAGCGCGGCGCATTCTTCGCCCGTCCGCGACGCTTGGGCTTGCCGGGATCGCCGTCGTAGCGCGCCAGTCCGGCCAGCATCCGCTCCAGCTCGCGGTCGCACTCCGCCAGCATCTGCCCGTAGGTGTCGAACAGGGCCAGCGCCTGCTTCAGTGCAAACAGATGCTCCTGGCGCCACGTTCCTTCCAGCGCCCGCGCGATCTCAGCCTCGCTCGCCTCGATGCGCGGCCCGCGCAGCGCCGCCAGGCGATACCGGTCCCGCTCCCCGGCCACGATCGCCCGCACGATCCGCTGGCCCGTCTCTCCCACTACGTCCGAGATCACGTTGACGAGCTGGATGTTCATCTGCGCCAGCGCCTTCTGCATGTGCTGCACATGCCGCGCCTGGCTCGCCAGCAGCATGTCGCGCTGCCGCATCACTGCCCGCAGCGCACACACCTCCTGCGACGGACGAAAAGCGCCACGCAGCAGCCCGAAGCTCATCAGCTCGCGGATCCACTGGCAGTCCAGAACGTCGCTCTTGCGCCCCGACACGTTCTTCACGTGCCGCGCGTTCACCAGATAGACCTCAAAGCCGCGACTCTCCAACAGCTCGTAGAGCGCGATCCAGTAGACCCCGGTGCTTTCCATCACCACCGTCCTGATCCCGCACGCCGAAAGCCAGTCCGCCAGACGATTGAGATCGTCGCTGAAGCTGCGAAACTCGCGCACCGGTTGGCTGTCCCGATCTGGCGGCACCGCCACGAAATGCGACGAGGCGCCAACGTCGATCCCCGCACAATCGGGGTGGGTCAGCTCAAAGCTCGCCTTGCGCGCGCGCTTCTTGCGCCCTTTGCGCTGCCGCCGGCCGGCCGCGTCGGCTGCCGCCATCTCCCCTCCCTTGCGCTCCATGGCGCCATCCTCCATGCTGTTGATGAGCGCCGCGCGGGATCGGGTACGTCCTCTTTGCTCACTCTCTCAATCGGGATGTCCGCTCGCGCGGAGCTCGCCAGTGTCGCCGACGTGACCCAGGGCCATGCTAATCCGCGGGCAGATCTGCACCATTGCGAAACCGGCCATCCTCCGCGCGGCGGCCAAGGCTAGCACCGCCCGGGAGTTGAAGCCCGTTTCCTGCCCGCGCATTCCGGGCGCGCCCCGGTTGGAAGGCTAATCCGCCCTACGCCTCCGCGCTCGGCCGGAATGACAGAGCCGGGAGGCCTGCCGAAAAATCGCGCCGCCAGGGGCCCTGGGAGGGCCGCCTGATGGTCCTGCGCCCCTCGCCAGGGCTTCTGCCAGGGCTCTGGCCCCCCGCGCGCGCGGGAGGCGCCAGCGGGTCGAATTTGTCCGGTGCATGCAACCGCTGACGACGGATTGCGGGCACGACAGGCGCCGTACCCTCCGCGTTCCGTGCAACTTTACTGGCGTGCCGTCCCCGAGGCTCGGCTGGCGGTGCCCGTGAAGGTGTCCACCAGCTTGGCAAGCTCTTCCTTGCGCTCCGGGGCGAGGTCCTTGAGGGCCTCGTCGGAGAGCACACCGGCGACCGTATTGAAAGGATCCGACCGCAGCAGCTGGAACAGCCTGCCGGTCTCGCGCGCCGCGGCCAGCGGATCGCCGGGGTTGACACGATGCCGGTTGCGGATGCTGGTGATCTCGGACCCCAGCCGCCACGCCAGCAGCTCCGCGTGCCGGTCCGCCTCGGACGGCGACTCGCGGTGACCGTAGTCGTCCCCCGGGTCGACGAAGCCGGGCGTGCGCCCCTCCCCGCCGTATCCCGCGAAGCCCAGGAGCTCGTTGGGCGAGACGCGAAGCAGCTCGCAAATCTTGTGAATCAGCGTGAGACTGGGCTCCACCTCGGCCCGCTCGTAGCGCGTATAGCGGTTTTCCTCGATCCCGAGAGATTTGGCGAAATAGCGGGCGCGCTGAAACCCGCCTTCAATTCGCATGTCCTTGAGGCGCTTTGCGAACTGCAAACGCACCTGGGGTGCAAGAGTTTTGGTCATGACACTCGCAGTTTCGCAGATCCGGAACAAATTGTAATCGTCATACATTGCATAGTATGAACGGAAATCCCTACGTTTATAGGGGCTTGAGCTCAAGCGCTGCCGATCAGGACACCGGCTGCGAAAACTATGAGTCCGCCCACCACCACCTCGAACGCGGCGCGCAGGAACTTGGTGTCCATGTAGCGGCTCCTGATCCAGGCGATGACCCACAGCTCGACCAACACGACGGCGATGGCGAGCGCGGTGGCTGTCCGGAAATCGCCGATGAGGTAGGGCAGCGTGTGGCCTACGCCGCCCAGGGTCGTCATCAGGCCGGTGATGGCGCCGCGCAGCCAGGGGTGGCCGCGGCCCGTCAGCGAGCCGTCGTCCGACAGGGCCTCGGCAAAGCCCATGGAGATGCCGGCGCCGACGGACGCAGCCATGCCGATCAGGAACGTCTCCCAGGTGCTGTGGGTCGCAAAGGCGGCGGCGAACAGGGGCGCCAGCGTCGACACCGACCCGTCCATCAGCCCCGCGAGCCCTGGCTGCACCACCTGCAGCACGAACATGCGCCGGCGCGTCTCTTCCTCGGCGCGCTGGGCATCGCCGTGCAGATAGGTGTCGCCGAGGCGCTGGGCGAGACTGGCATGCTCCCTCTCGGCGGCGGCCAGATCGCCCAACAGCTTGCGGACGCTGGCATCGGTGGCCTGGGCGAGCGCCCGCTCGTAGAACCGACGCGTCTCCGCTTCCATCGCCTCGGCCTGGGCGCGCACCTTTTTGAGGCCCAGCGGCCGCACCATCCAGATCGGCTCGTGCCTGATGAAGCCGCGCACGTCCTGGCGCCGGATCAGCGGGATGTGCTCGCCGAAGCGTATGCGGTAGAGCTCTATCAGGGCGCGGCGGTGCTCGTTCTCCTCGGCCGCCATCTCCGTGAACACCTGGGCCGAGGCCGAGTAGCCCTCCTTGAGGCCGTCCGCGTAGTCGGCATAGATGCGGCCGTGCTCCTCCTCGAGAGCAATTGCTAGCGCCAGGATCTCCCGCTCGGACAGCTCGGCGAAGCTTCTCAAGACTCACCCTCCTATTCCCGACCTCGGCGTTCGCGACCGTGCCGGCTGGGTAGCTCGGTAATAATTTAGAATGATTTGAAACTTTGCGACAGCGGAAGCAGACCGCACCCCAAGTGCGATGCGCGCCAGGAGCTCCGGTGCGTGGAAATGCTGTCGCAGGGAGGTCCCAAGCACTTGGGGGCTGCCTGCGGGTGCGCTTGCTGGGATGTTGGCGGTGAGCTTAGGCTGCAGTGGAAATTGACTCCACCATCGGGGCCGGCCGATGTTGCGCACGACCCTTTGCCTTCTCGCCGCCTGGCTCAGTCTGGCGGCCGCCAACGCTCAGCCGGGCTATGTCGCCCGCATCGAGATACTCGAGGCCGGCATCTTCACCGTCGAAAGCCTGGGAGAGATGCGTCTCGTCGAGGCGACAACGAACGTGCCGGCCCGGGTAGGAGTGACCTTCGGCGTGCGCTACCGGATTGTCGGCGCCGAGCCGGGGACGCCGGTTGCTCTCAAGTTCATCACGCGGTTTCCGGCGCAGGGCCTGCACAACCCTGCCCGCAACGAGACCCAATTTCGAGACGAAGTGGTGTAAGGTGGCGTCGTGGGCGGGGAGACGGCGCAAGCCTACACATTTGAACTTCGGCTGGGAGGCCGTCTCCGGCACCTGGGTATTCGAGGTCTGGCAGGAAAACCGCAAGCTTGGCGAGCAGAGGTTCAACGTCTACCTGCCCTAGGGCCCTTTCAAGGTCGTCCAGCCATCGCCGCTTGTGTGAATTGTGGCTTGCCGCCGATTTGATCGATAAAGCTGCGTTCGCGGCGCCATTGGGGCTTCTGGCGAGCGGAGACGCGAGGATTGCCATTTGATCGTTGCCCAGGGGGTGCTAATCAGCCGGCCCATGACCGAAACCAGCCTTATTCGCAACTTCTCGATCATTGCCCACATCGATCACGGCAAGTCGACCTTGTCGGACCGGCTGATCCAGCTGTGCGGCAATGTCACCGACCGGGAGATGAAGGAGCAGATCCTCGACTCCATGGACATCGAGCGCGAGCGCGGCATCACCATCAAGGCGCAGACCGTGCGCCTCGACTACCGCCACAAGGACGGCAAGACCTATCAGCTCAACCTGATGGACACGCCCGGCCACGTGGACTTCGCCTACGAGGTGTCGCGCTCGCTCGCCGCCTGCGAGGGCGCGGTGCTGGTGGTGGATGCCAGCCAGGGCGTGGAGGCGCAGACGCTCGCCAACGTCTACCAGGCGGTGGAGAACGACCTCGAGATCCTGCCCGTCCTCAACAAGGTGGACCTGCCGTCGGCTGATGCCGACCGCGTCAAGCAGCAGATCGAGGACGTGATCGGCATCGACGCCAGCGGCGCCATCCCGATCTCCGCCAAGACCGGCCAGAACGTCGCCGCCGTGCTGGAGGCGATCGTGGAGCGCCTGCCGCCGCCCAAGGGCGTCCGCGCGGTGCCGCTCAAGGCGCTGCTGGTCGACAGCTGGTACGACGCTTATCTGGGCGTCGTGGTGCTGGTCCGGGTCATCGACGGCGTGCTCAAAAAGGGCCACAAGGTCAAGCTGATGTCGTCGGGCGCGATCTACCAGATCGAGCGCGTCGGCATCTTCCGGCCCAAGCAGGAGATGCTGTCAGAGCTCGGCCCCGGCGAGGTCGGCTTCTTCACAGCCGCCATCAAGCAGGTGGCCGACACCCGCGTCGGCGACACGGTGACCGACGAGAAGCGCCCGACGGCGGTGGCGCTCCCGGGCTTCAAGCCGGCGCAGCCCGTAGTGTTCTGCGGTCTGTTCCCGGCCGATGCGGCCCAGTTCGAGGACCTGCGCGAGGCCATGGCGCGCCTGAGACTCAACGACGCCAGCTTCTCATTCGAGACCGAATCCTCCGCCGCGCTCGGCTTCGGCTTCCGCTGCGGCTTCCTCGGGCTCCTGCACCTCGAGATCATCACCGAGCGCCTGGAGCGCGAGTTCAACCTCGACCTCATCGCCACGGCGCCCAGCGTCATCTATCACATCCACCTCGCCAACGGCTCCAAGCTCGAGTTGCACAACCCGGCCGACATGCCGGAGCCCGACCGCATCGACCGCATCGAGGAGCCGTGGATCGAGGCCACCATTCTGGTCCCGGACGAGCACCTGGGCGGCGTCTTGAAGCTGTGCCAGGACCGGCGCGGCCGGCAGAGGAACCTCACCTACGTCGGCACCCGGGCGATGCTGATCTACGAGTTGCCCTTGAACGAGGTGGTGTTCGACTTCTACGACCGGCTGAAGTCGATCAGCCGCGGCTATGCCTCGTTCGACTACCACATCAAGGGCTACGAGCCGGGCGAGCTCGTGAAGATGTCGATCCTGGTCAACGCCGAGCCGGTCGATGCGCTCTCCATGATCGTGCACAGGGCGCGCGCGGAGAGCCGCGGCCGGGCCATGTGCGAGAAGCTCAAGGAGCTGATCCCGCCGCACCTGTTCCAGATCCCGATCCAGGCGGCGCTGGGCGGACGCATCATCGCGCGCGAGACCATCCGGGCGCTCAGGAAGGACGTGCTCGCCAAGTGCTACGGCGGCGACATCACGCGCAAGCGCAAGCTGCTGGAGAAGCAGAAGAAGGGCAAGAAGAAGATGCGCCAGTTCGGCCAGGTGGAGATCCCGCAGGAGGCGTTTATTGCGGCGTTGAAGATGGATGAGAATTGAATACATTATCCTCTTCGCGAACGAGAGGATCAAAGGGCTGTTAATGATGTGGTGATAGGCGCTTGTGTGTGGACATTTTCTCAATAGCATGAGGAATATAGATCATGTTCCTGTGGCTATTTGTAGCCGTTTTGGGCATAATATTGTTTGTCCTGGCCGCGTATTCGCTTCCCGCCTCCCAGGGCGCATTTCAACCAGGAAGCGATTTCATGCTGGGACTGATGACCCAGGTTGGCGCTATGATGATTGAGATTGTCGCAATAGTTAAGCTATCGGTCTATTTCTCAGATCGGAAGTGGGAACCTGTCAGAGACCAACTACGTAATATAATATGGGCGGACTTCAAAAATGTTCTGAATGCGGCGATTGGTTGGCCATCCTACCAGGCCTATGCTAACAATCCACAAGTTGCTTTGAGTAAAATTGGCTCGGATCTAGACAAGATACTCCGATATTTGAACGACGACAGTGTTAGGGAAAACGTGCAGTTCATGACAGCGGGGTTCACCCCGAGTTAGCAGCGCACGTTGCCACTTACCTCACGAACAGGGGGAGCTTGAGATACTACGTTTCCAGAACATTAGATAAAGTCAGCCTACTTGGTGGCAAACAAAGTTCTGCGAATATTACGAATGATGTAGGAAATTTGATCATTGAACGATTAGTTCTTTTGGTTGCGAGAGAGGATAGCCAGCTTGCACAAACCTGTGGAGTAACCCCAAACCTAAGCGCAAGCGCAAATACAGTTGAAGAAGCTTGGGATCTACTTGATACGCTCAACCAAGTCGTTTTAGCAGCAATTGCTATTGATTCCGAAATGCAGAAAGACCACACAGTCAAGAGATATCTGGAGCACTCCTTGCCCCACGCGAGCTATCTGAAAGAGAGGGCAAAAGGAATTAGAGATCGGCTGAATAATCTTGGACGATAAACCTTGGTTTGGCCTGAAGCCGGCAGGAGCGCGCAAATGCTGGCGGCTACGTGCGGGCTCGGTCCGATGCCTGTCGCATAGCGGCGCTCCCGATTGATGTGGGATGGGCTGCGCCCCCCCGACAACGTCCCGCACGCATAGCACGAGCAAGGACGGAGATGTCCTGGATTGTGTGCGGTTGCTGGCGCATCGCATCTGGATGGTTCAAGCTTCGACGACGCTCCTGTTAGGCACGATCCTGTAGGCACAATGCCTATTCCAGCATCGCGATTGTTGCTAGAATGGCGTCATGGAAGACACACCCAAGCGCAACGACGACGAGTACGTCCGCGAGGGCGGGCCGTACGCCGATCTGATCCGGGAGCTGGTCGAGAGCGGCCGCTACGGCAGTGCCGCCGAGGTCGTGCTCGATGCGCTGTCGCTGCTGCGCGACCAGGAGTTGCTCCGCAGGGCTCAGCAAGAATGGCTGAAGGCGGAGATCCAGAAGGGCATCGACTCTGCCGATCGCGGAGAGCTGATCCCGGCCGAGGAGGTGTTCGACCGGCTCGAGGCCAAGTATCGCGCCATGGCCGAGAAACAGCGGCAGGGCGAATGAAGGCCAGCCTGACGCCGCAAGCCGAGGCCGACCTGGAAGGAATCGGCGACAGAATTGCCGATGGCAACCCTGCACGCGCCGTAACGTACGTGCGAGAACTGCGCGAGCGCGTGGAGCGCATCGGGGAATTCCCACATGCCGGGCCTCCGCGACCGCAGTGGGGCGACGGCATTCGCATCGCAGTGCACGGCAAGTATCTGATCGTCTACCGCGTCCGTGACGAGACCGTGCAAATCCTGCGCGTCGTGCACGGTGCCCGCGACCTCGATGCGTTGTTCGAGGCGGAGCCGCTGTCTGAGTGAGCGTCGGCGCATGTCGCGATCAATCGTACGAATAGCCGACGAAGAAGATCTCGCTCGGCTTGGCGTCGGCATAGACGACGATGTAGCGCCCTTGGCCTCGCTTGATGCTGTCCCACAGCAGCTCTGAGGACTCGATCCGGTAATCCTCGCGCCGCTTCGGGAAGAGGACGCTCTCGACCAGCTCGCGGGTCGGCTGCGCTGTGCCGAACAGCGCGACCAGATCGTCGTCCGGCAAGGGGCACGCACAACCGAAGTCCGGCTTGCTCGCGATGTTGAACAGGTCGAGGATGGACCCTGTGCCGGACTCCATCGCGGCGTCGATGGCTTGCGTGATCGATCCATGCCTGGCTCCGGGGCTCGGCCAGCTGGCATCGGGCGGAAACTTCAGCTCGAACATGTAGCGGGGCGGGTCGGCCATCCGCATCGCCGGATCGTAGCGCCCCGCCTTGAACTCCTGCTCCCGAAGCAGGTCCAGCGCCCGCTGCATGCTCTCCTGGTACGGCGTGAAGTAGAAGTAGGGGTGCGCGCCCATTTTTCCCCTCCTCGCTGGGCAAACCAGATCGTCCCAGACGATACCTCGTCCGAATGCGGTGAAAGTAAGGAGATCACGAGCACGGCGTGCAAAATCTCGCGACGATAGCGCCTTGCGCCACGAGCGACGCCTTGCCGCCGCGCCAGGCCGGCCGTGCTCGGCCAATATTGGGCTCTCCGTTGTCCCCGGATCGATTTGGAGGTGGCCATGACCATCGAGCTCACCATGCTGGCGCTCAGCATCGTCCTTGGCCTGGTGCAGATCTGCCTGCTGTTGGCGTTGATCTGATCCGATCGCAAGACGGAGTGCGCTGCCGGAGCCGCTAACGCCGGATGCGGCCGTCGGCGCCGATGAAGGGCTCGTCGGCCGAGGGCCAGCGCTGGCTGCCGGCAGGCTCGGGGGCGGGCATCTTGGCAGGGGGCGGCGTTTGCTTGGCCTCCTTGATGATCGCCACCGGCGGGGTCTTCACGTCAGCGTGCTCCAGCTCGGCGATGCGCACCTGCGCGTCCTTGGCATTGCGCCCCGTGGGATGGGTGGTCAGATAGCCCGCATAGGAGGCCTTGCTGTTGCGGCGCTTGGCCTTCGACCAGGCCGCATCGTCCAGCTCCGTCTCCTTGACATCGAGCGCGGTCAACTTCTCCTGCGCCTGGCCGGCCCAGCTGCCGGAGGGATAGTCGGCGAGATAGCGCTCCAGGTCCTCCCTGGCCCCGCTCTTGGCCGCCGCGGTCCAGGCCGCCAGCTCGGCGCGCTGGCGCCCCTCGGCGGCCTCGATGGCGGCGATGGCCTGCCGGGCCTTGCCGGCGCGCTCCCCGTCGGGATGGGCCTCCAGGAAGCGCTGCCAGCCCTCCCTCGTCGCGCTCTTCTCCGCCGCCGCCCAGGCCGCCAGCTCGGCCCGCTGGCGCGCCTCGGCGGCCTCGATGGCAGCGATGGCCTGCCGGGCCTTGCCGGCGCGCTCCCCGTCGGGATGGGCTTCCAGGAAGCGCTGCCAGCCCTCCCTCGTCGCGCTCTTCTCCGCCGCCGCCCAGGCCGCCAGCTCGGCGCGCTGGCGCGCCTCGGCGGCGTCGATGGCGGCGATGGCCTGCCGGGCCTTGCCGGCGCGTTCCCCGTCGGGATGGGCCTCGAGGAAGCGCTGCCAGCCCTCCCTGGTCGCGCTCTTCTCCGCCGCCGCCCAGGCCGCCAGCTCGGCGCGCTGGCGCGCCTCGGCGGCGTCGATGGCGGCGATGGCCTGCCGGGCCTTGCCGGCGCGTTCTCCGTCGGGATAGGCCTCGACGAAGCGCTGCCAGCCCTCCCTGGTCGCGCTCTTCTCCGCCGCCGCCCAGGCGCCGCCAGCTCGGCGCGCCGGCGCGCCTCGGCGGCGTCGATGGCGGCGATGGCCTGCCGGGCCTTGCCGGCGCGTTCTCCGTCGGGATAGGCCTCAACGAAGCGCTGCCAGCCCTCCCTGGTCGCGCTCTTCTCCGCCGCCGCCCAGGCCGCCGCCAGTTCAGCGCGCCGGCGCGCCTCGGCGGCGTCGATGGCGGCGATGGCCTGCCGGGCCTTGCCGGCGCGTTCTCCGTCGGGATAGGCCTCAACGAAGCGCTGCCAGCCCTCCCTGGTCGCGCTCTTCTCCGCCGCCGCCCAGGCCGCCGCCAGTTCGGCGCGCCGGCGCGCCTCGGCGGCGTCGATGGCGGCGATGGCCTGCCGGGCCTTGCCGGCGCGTTCTCCGTCGGGATAGGCCTCAACGAAGCGCTGCCAGCCCTCCCTGGTCGCGCTCTTCTCCGCCACCGCCCAGGCCGCCGCCAGTTCAGCGCGCCGGCGCGCCTCGGCGGCGTCGATGGCGGCGATGGCCTGCCGGGCCTTGCCGGCGCGTTCCCCGTCGGGATGGGCCTCCAGGAAGCGCTGCCAAGCCTCCCTGGTGCCCGCCCGCTCGGCCTCGGCCCACGCGGCTTCCCGTTTCGCAGCGGCGTCCTCAAGCTGCTTGGCAATCGAGACGGTGCTGACCTCGGGCACCGGCCTGCCGCGCGGTCTCGTCCGGAGTGCTGAGGAAACCTGCGAAGTAGAGCCAGGCGATGCCGGCGAGCACCGGCACGCTCGAGGTCAGCGCGCCGACGACGAACATCGTGCGCGTACGGCGCGCTTCACTGCGCTTGGTTTGCGCCCGCCGGCCGAAGTCTTTCAGCTCATGGTAGGCGTCGTTGATCTCCTTCATGCGCTCCGCGGCGACGGGGTCCGCGATGCGGCCGTCGGGGTGCAGCTGCTTGGCGAGACGCAGGTAGGCGGCGCGGATCTCCTTCCGTGATGCCCGGCGCCCGACGCCCAGCACGCCGTAGGCATCGCCGCCTTTGCCTTTGTGCCTTTCGCGCGGCTGCCTGGCGAGCCGCGCAGGCGCCTTCTGCCACCCCGCCGGCGGGGCGAGGTCCGGCGGCAGGGCGGTGTGCTCGTCGCCGACGGCGCCCTCGAGTTGCGCCTGCGTCAGATTGCGGGCACGGCCGAGCTGGGCGCTGGACAGAGTGGCGCCGCCGAGCCACGCATCCTTGAGATCGGCCTCATCGAGGTTGGCCTGGGCAAGGTTCGCACCACCGAGGTCGGCACCCTCCAGGCGTGCGTGCGACAGGTCTGCAGCGATCAGCGAGGCGCCGGCGAGGCTGGCGCCGATCAGCGTCGCCTGCTCCAGTGCGGCGCCGCCGAGGTCCGCGTCGCTCAGGTTCACGGGACCGCCCTGGGCAGGTCCGAACTGCCGGAGGCCGACCGACAGCTCGAGGCCGCTCAAGTCCGGGACGACGTCTGGATTGTCGGCCCGCCAGGCGTTCCACGCCCGCGGTCCTTCCGCCAGCTTGGCGACGTGCAGCGAATTGGCCATCGCAATCGACTTTCAGCTGGGCCCGCATACCCGGCCTGAATTCATACGTATCCTTGTACGTATCCTCTCAGAATTGGATGCGCGCTCCAACAACAAAACCTTGCCAGGACGCGGCGGGCAGTCTGGTTACGGGATTCTTGACCGGATCGAACGCGCAGTCGGGACCTTCGCAGGCGCTGCCCATGATCGTCGGGTCGTAGAAGTGGGCCTGGGCGTAGAGGAGCAGGCTGGAGGCATCGACGGCCTGCTCGACGCCGAAGCCCCAGCGGCGCACCTCGGTTTCCACCAGCGTGCCCCACGGCGTCGTGACGCCGTCGACGACGCTCAGGATCTCGCTGACGTTGAAATTCCTGTAGACTCCGTGATCGACATAGAGCGCGGTCTTGCCAGGGCTGAACCACTGCTTGGCGATGCCGAGCTGGGCGTAGTGGAAATAGGCGGCGTCGGCGTTGACGGGCACCTTCAATGCCGTCTCGCGCCAGCCTCCGGCGGCGGAGAGGTAGAGCCCGGTCGCAACGTGCAGCAGAGACGCCGAGCCCCGCACGTCCTCGAAGCGCAACTCGCGGTCGTTCATGTAGCCGACGCCGCCGGCAAAGCGGAAGCCCGCCGATCCGTTCTGGTAGCGCAAGGCCACATCCCACACGTCGTCGTTCCACGCCGTCGACAGCAAGAAGCCCTGGATGACCGGCGTGTCGTAGCGCACGAAATTGCCGCGCAGGGAATCGATGTTGTGAGCGATCTGGCCCCACTTCAGGTCGGTGGTGACGAACGGCTTCGCCATGTCGAGGCGGATGCCGAACGCGTTGTTGAAGTGCACCGCCGCGTCGTTCATCTGGCTGCCCAGGTTGATGAGCGTCACGTCGTCGGTGGCGGGCGACTGGAAGCCGACGGAGAGGCGCCCCAGGTCCTTGGCCACGATGTCCCAGTAGCTCTGGCGCACGCGCAGGGCAGCGCCCCCGAAGGCCTCCACGAGCCCGTCGCTGTTGCCCGGGCCGTTGAAGACCTCGTGCGAGGAGGGGAACGCCGTCTCGATCTCGAAGCGGTAGCCGGCGGTCCAGCCCGGTGCGATCTTGGCCTGGCCGATCAAGCCGATGCGGCTCGATGAGGTGTGATTGTCGACGCCGAACGTGCCGGAGTCGAACCCGTCGTCCCACACCAGCAGTGCGCGGTTCACCTGGCCATAAAGATGCAGCACCAGCCGGCGGGTGCCGCCGCGCGGTGTGGTCAGCTCCAGCTCCGCGATGCGCTCTTCCAAATCCTGGGGGTCGTGAGCCCTGGCAGGCACCACGGCAAACGCAAACTGGACGAGAACGACAATACAAAACGCGAGCACACTGGCGCCCGCCGCGCCGAGTCTACGCATACATCGCCCCAACCGGCTGGCCCCTGGGAGCAACAGGCACACTGCGCGAGGACGTCAAACCGCGCGGCCCCGCGTTGTATAATGAACGATGGCTGCGCCCAATTCCAGCCATTGCCGGCGGCATTATTCGTCCCCTGTTGAAAGATGGCCACCGGCGATGCCGCGGCTGTGCTCGGGCCGTCGGTGGAATCCAAGTGATTCCAACAGGGTGCGTATGGAAGGGCTGGCGCGCCCGCTATGTGCGCATCACCAGCCGGTATTGCCGCTCGCTCAGCCCGTAGGTCCAGGCCACGCCCTCGCGCGGGGTGCGCACGGTCGGCGGCACCTGCAGGAAATAGCGCTTGTAGGTGCCGTCGGGCTCCGGCGTGCCGTTGACCACCTCCACGGCGGCCCACGCCTCCCAGCGCCAGCGCTGGCGCCACAGGATGCCGGTCTCGTCCTCCACCACGCGATAGGCGCCGCCCTGCTCGACGAAGCGCTGCGGGGTCATGATGTCGATCATGCAGCGCCTGATCTGCGGGTCGTGGCGCCGCCTCGATGGCGCGCACGTCGATCGTCTCGGGGTGCTCGATCAGCCGGGCGGGAACGAGGATGCCCTTCCAGGCATGGATCTCGCAGTGCGCGCCGAAGCACAGCGCCGGACCGTCGGCGGCGTGCAGCCGACCGTTGGCGTCGCGCCGGATGCGCGTCGGCCGGTGCAACAGCCAGCACACGCGCTCGTGCGGCATCATCCAGATGGCGCTGCGGGCGATCTCCCACAGCCCTGCGAGCGCGCCCGTCTGGCGCGTGAGGCCGCACACGTCGTGCAGGTACTGCAGCGCTCCGAGCCAAGCCGCCGACTGGAAGCTGAAGCCGCTGCCGGCGAAGCTCGCCCGCGTCCTGCGACGCGGGAAGAAGTCGGCGAGCCGCGTCGGCAGGATCGGCAGCGCGCGCTCGCCCAGCCGCAGCATGGCCTCGTCGACGCTGGCGCAGAAGGCAGGCAGGCGCGAGAGCGCCGGACTCGCCCGCCAGCGCCATGCGCACGCTCGAGCGAGACGGCACGGTCGACGGCCAGCTCGGCTCTGCGCCGCACCGCGTCGACAATCAGCGGGCGCACGCTGTCACCCGCCGCACCCCGTCCCCGCGCCCACGCAACGGCGAGGTCGGCCGGGCGTCTCGTACCAGACGATGTCGCGCGGCGGCGGCAAGCCGGCCGCCGCATAGGCCAAGTCGACCGCGCGCGTGCACGCGCGTCTGCGTCGGCGGGGCCGGTGGATTGGCGCAAAGCATTCCACCGCGCCCCGTAGGCGGCAAGCTCGGCCCGCTGCCCTTGCGACAGCGCGCCGATCTCAATCCGCGACAATTACCGCATCCCTCGGCTCGAGCTCGCGCTGACGGCGCACGCGGTAGGTGCCCTCCGACAGGGCGACGGGTGCATGCTCCTGATGCCGGATCGTGGCCGGGGCGCCCTCGACCTTGACATGGCCGATGTAGAGGCCGCCGGGCACGTCGCGCGCCAGCGCATCGTCACGGAACATGGTCACGCGCTCGAAGATGGCGTGGCGGTGGCCCGTCAGCTCGCCCTCGGCCAGCACGATGGCACCGGTGGCATCCGGTGTGAGAACGGTCCCGGAGGGTTCGACATCATCGACCCGCTCGATCAACAAATCGCCCTGGGCGTACATCTCAGTCATGGGTCTGGCTCCTCTACTGACAACTCGACTGCGCACAACGCAGCCCACCTTCAGAGACCAACCACCCCCGGATCGTTCCGTTCCTCTCCCCCAGAAAGCAGCCGCGCTTGAAGCGTTTTGTCGCTCGTTGAGTTAACGCGATTGTCGACAGCACACCGAAAAACCCGGCGTGTCGTGCCCCGGAACCGGCGGCGATCGAGCGGCACGACATCGAGCCGCCCGCCCGCGGGATGCGTTGGCCCACGTATGCATGTGAGGAGCCCAATTCATTTTGGCAACTTTGTGGAAGGCAAGCGACAACGGAGACGTGCTATGCACGCACGCGTGTCGCACGACGCATGTGATCGGCGCCGATTGAGATTGATCGGATTTTGTGCGGTGATGCGATCCGTCGGTGGCAAGGGGGATTCTGCTAAGGTTAAGAGCGTGAGCGATTCGCACAATCCGGGCGCGAACGGCCGGTCTGTGGCCAGACGCGAGGCAGCGCGCATGCTCAGTCCTGCCGCGAAGCGAAAGCCACGTGCTGCGCGCGGGCGCACGCGGCCGAGCTGCGGCGGAGTCTCCGGCGCTCGCCTCGGCGCTGCGTACGCTCGATCTCGAAAGCGAGGGGCTCGGCGGCGCTGCGCGCCGCGTTCGACGAGGCGCTCGGCAAGGCCTTCGGCGCGGCGGTGGCGGTGCTCGCCGCCGCCACCGGGCGGGTCATCGTCACCGGCATCGGCAAGAGCGGCCACGTCGGCCAGAAGGTGGCGGCGACGTTCGCCTCGACCGGCACGCCGGCGTTCTTCGTGCACCCCAGCGAGGCGAGCCACGGCGACCTCGGCATGATCACGCGCGAGGACGCCATCGTCGCGCTGTCGTGGGGCGGGCGAGGCGGTCGAGCTGCGCAACATCCTCACCTACTCGCGCCGCTTCAAGGTGCCGCTGATCGCCATCACCTCGCGCGCCCATTCCACGCTCGGCCAAGCAGTCCGACGTGGTGCTGGAGCTGCCGCGCGCCAAGGAGGCCTGCCCGCACGGGCTGGCGCCGACCACCTCCACGACCATGCAGATGGCGATCGGCGACTGCCTCGCCATCGCGCTGCTGGAGCACGAGGGCTTCACCGCCCAGGACTTCAAGGTGTTCCACCCCGGCGGGTCGCTCGGGGCGTCGCTTGAAGTTCGTCGCCGACATCATGCACACGGGCGAGAGGATGCCGCTGGTGCCGGACGGGCAAGGTCATGTCGGAGGCGATCGTGACCATGACGGAGAAAAGCTTCGGCTGCCTCGGCGTCGTCGACGGCAAGGGACGGCTCGTCGGCATGATCACCGACGGCGACCTGCGGCGCCACATGGGCGCGCGGCTGCTGCGAGGCGCGCGTCGAGGAGATCATGACGCAGCAAGCCGAGCACGCTCGCCCCCGGCATGCTCGCCTCCGCGGCGCTCGAGCAGATCAACTCGCTCAAGCGCGGCGATGCCGCGCGCCTGCCCGGCGTCACGCAGATGTTCGTGGTCGACAAGGGCAAGCCCGTGGGCATCGTGCACATCAACGATTTCCTGCGCGCCGGCGTGGCCTGACCAGGGGTAGGCTGGGTATTGGTCGCGGCGTGCATGCGCCGGGTTTTGTTTCTTACTCGTGCGTCAATCGCCGCCAGACCACCAGGCGAGCGCCCGGGGCAGCCGGGTGCGTCCGGGGCTCAGGGTGCCGGCTGGCCGGGAGCTGCCTCAAATCGCACGCCAGCCGCGCCAGGGGCATTCTGGAGGAGATTCCGGCCGTCTGACCGGCGGCGAGCCGTGTCGGGATAGCGCCAGCATGAGGCACTCAACGCCGACGACGACCTCAGCGCAGCGGAATCAGGGCGCGCAGGCGCGCGTCGCGCAGGTAGAGCCCGCCCCAGACCATCAGGCCGAGATAGAGTCCGAACAGCAGGTGCGTGAAGATTGGGCTGCCGACGCGCAAATGGATGGCCATCGCCCCGCCGAGATAGCCCGTCAGCAGGATCGCGCCGAGAACCGCGGTGCGCGGGATGGCGTAGAGCACCGTGCAGGCGATGGTGAGGACGCCCAGCGTGCGGGCGAGGCTCGCGGGGATGCCGAGCTGCTCGTGGGTCTGGACGACCACGTCGAGCGGAACCAGTTTCATGGCGCCATCGGCGAGCAGGAAGACGATCACCAGGCCGCTGAGCACGCGGCCGGTCCAGATCGCGCCATTCGAGGCCGGAACATATTCGGCTGCCGTCTGCATAGTTTCTCCCTCATGCACAGTTGACGCCCGCCATAACGTAGGCGTAGCGGAATGGGGTCAGGCAGAACGGGTCAGACCCCTCGCATCCGATGTTGCGGTTTCATCGAGGCACTTGACGCGAGGGGTCTGATCCCTTCTTCGGAGGCGCGGGGGCGCCGGCCCCGCTCATTTCTTCTTCGCTGGCACCTTCTTCTTCGGCAGCGGCGCGTTCAGCATCCAGCGGTGGCCGAACGGGTCGACGAGCACGGCGAAGCGCGCTTCCCAGAACGTGTCCTGTGGCTCCATGGTGGACGTACAGCCCGCCTCGACGGCGCGGCCGAAGGTGGCGTCCACCTCGGCGGGCTTGGCGAAGTGGATCGCCGTCGCCACCGAGGCGGGCTTGTCCTTCGGGGCGCGCGCGGCGCACCCGCCTCGCCGTACTCCGGAAACTCGTCGGACAGCATGACGGCTCCCGCCGTTGAAGCTGAGCTCGGCGTGCATCACGCGCTTGCCGTCCTGCGCCGGCATGCGCGCTATCTCCTTGGCGGCGAACGCCTTCTGGTAGAAGGCGATGGCATCGGCGGCGCCCTTTACGGTCAGATACGGATTGGTCGGCTGCATCTTCGGCTTGGTGGCCATGCGCGCTCTCCTCGTTGGTTGCTCTACCTCTGTTGGAGCTCGAATCCATCGATATCTGGACATCATAACGCCGGCGGAGCTCGGAAGTCCCCTGACAAGCTCATGCCATCGTGCGTAGGTGCGCCTCGAGGCGGTCGTGGACCTCGGCAGCGCCCCGCTCCATGCCGGAGGCGAGACGGCCGTCGCTGTCCTCGTTGGAGGAGTGCGTGACGGGTGCACGTGAGGGTCGTCTTGCCGTCGTTCTCGGCGAAGATGGCGGACGATGTCACGCGCGGCAAGCCGGCGCTCGGTCGCACAACGCCGCGCCACGGGAGGTGCTGGCCCGGCGCTCCGCCGAGCCACCTGGCCGCCAGCTCGACGATCTGCTGCGGCAGGCACGCAGGGGCGATCTACCGCACGGCGAGGGCGCAAGGATACCCTCCAGCCGGATCAAAGGCTCGACCTGCGCGTTCACATGTTTTGAACGACGTGTTTGCGGGCAGCGCCGTAGCGGGTTGCACGTGACACGTGAGCTACGGGAGTAGGTCCATGCCTGAGAAGCGAACCATGGTGAGGGCGCGCAAGGCCAAGCGCGCAGGAAAGGCGGTCACAACGCTGGCCGGCGATTACGTGCGCGCGACGGTCGCCAAGGCCCGCAGCGGTGCGAGTCGCATGCACGAGCCGGTCATCTTCGTCGGCCTTTCCAAGACCGCACGCATCGGTGCGGCCCGGCCGGCGGCGAAGCGCAGCAAGGCCAAGGCACGCCCGCAGCGCAGCGTGGAGCACACCTATGCGGCCGCTCCGGCGAAGCGCACGACGACACGCCGCCGGTCGCGTCCGGCGCGGGCGACCTCGCGCACGCTGACGAGCGCGCGCACGAGCACGGCAGCCCGGAGGGCGCCGTCGCGCCGCACCTCGCGCACGCCGCCGCGGCGCACCGCCCAGCAGCGCTCCGCGGCAGCGCTGAAGGCGGCACGCACCAAAGGGTTTGCCGGGCGATCGGCAGCCGCCCGCAAGGCCGCGCGCACCCGCGCACGTAACAAGAGAGCACGCGGCGCCTAAGCCGGCGCGGTCGAGCCGAAGGCCTACGCCCGCGTATCGCTGTGGCCGAGCGCGCGCCCCGGCGCGATGCGGTCGCGCACGAGTTGCTTCAGCTCCCTGATGTCGGGGAAGCGGCCCTTCATCGTGCGCGACCACACCAGGTCGCCGTCGATGCGAACCTCGAACACGCCGCCGCTGGCATCGGGGGTGAGGGCGACCGAGCCCACCTCCTCGGCGAACGTGGTCAGCAGCTCCTGCGCCATCCAGCCGGCGCGCAGGCCCCAGCCGCACAGCCGGCAGTAGGTGATCTCGATCGTCGGGCTCGCGGGCATCCGTATGCCTCCCATCATCCGGGCGCGGAACTCCAGAGGGGAGACTAATTGATCTCTCGAGTGGCGCGTCGGCGGGTTGCAGTCGCCAGATGTCTATGCTACATTTTGTGAGAGAAGATGGCAATGCCCACGACGATTGACCCCAGCTCATTGCGCATGGTCGTCTTGAAGCCCGACAGGGACGGCAAGACAAGGATTCGCAATAAGACGACCGGCGAGGCTCTGGTCGTGCACGGCTACGGCTCGATGCAAGGCAAGCTGAAGTTGCGCAAGAGCGTCGACATCACCAAGCCCATCTACGCGCAGGTGACGAGGCTGGAGGCGCGGGCAAAACGCAAGTTGTCGAAGCACAATTCAACAAGCCGCGCCCGCAAGAAGGTCTGATGGCGCAGCTGCTGCTCGATTCCAACGCGCTAATCTGGCTCGTTGGCAGGAAGCCGACCGCGCTCCTGGCAATCGTCGATGCGCAGGCTGCCGGCACCCTGTATGTCTCGCCAGCGACCGCGTGGGAGATTGGGCTCGCATCCCAGAGGAAGATCCCCGACAGACGACCCGATCTCGGCGGGCTCGATGCAGCCACATGGTTTCAGCAGACTCTTAGGGAGTGGGCGCCAAGCTTGTCTTGATTGGATCACAGATCGCCCTGGAAGCAGCGCGGGTTCCTTCGGTCCTCGGACAAGGCGACCCCGGTGACTGCTTTATCGTGGCTACGGCACGTGTGAAGCGTTTCGCGGTCGTCACACGCGACGGAGCACTTCGAACTCTCTCAGCGGCCCAGCCGAGCTACCTCGACCTCCTGCCTTGCTGATCGGTCCAGCCGAAGTGGATGCGCTCAACCCCGCCGCTTGCGCGCCCTGAGGTCGACGATGCCGGGGCGCGCGCGAGCATCTTCGCCAGCCCCGAAGATCTGGGTCTTCTGCACCTTCTGGGTGCCGGTGGTCGGGAGCTTGTCGAGGAACAGCATCCAGCCCGGCGCCTTGAAATAGGCGAGCCTGGCGTTGCAGTGCGCGAACAGCGCCTCGGCGAGCTCACGCCCGGCATCGACGCCGGGCATCGGCACCACGCAGGCGAGCACCTCCTCCTCGCGCAGCGCGTCGGCGACGGGCAACACCGCCACCTGGGCCACGGACCCGTGCGCCTGCAATACGGCCTCCACCTCGGCGGCAGCGATGTTCTCGCCCGAGCGGCGGATGATGTTCTTCTTGCGGTCGACGAAATGGAGCATGCCCGAGGCGTCCTGGCGCACCACATCGCCGGTGTGGAACCACCCCTCCCGCCAGGCCTCCTCGGTGGCGGCCTCGTTCTTGAGATAGCCCGAGAAGAAGCCGTAGCGCGGCGCCGCCTCGCTGTGGCGCACGACGAGCTCGCCGTCCGTGCCGCGCTCTACCTCCCGGTCCTCGGCGTCGACGACGCGCGCCTCGAAGCCCGCAAACGGCCGGCCGAAGGCGCGCGTCCCGATCGAGCGCGGCTCGTGGCTGTCGGCGAAGATGCGCCCCGTCTCGGTCATGCCCCACACCTCGATCATGGGAAAGCCGAAGCGCGCCTCGAAGGCGGCGTGCAGCTGCGGCTCGATGCCGGCGCCGATGCCGAAGCGCACCTTGTGCTGGCGGTCGGCGGGGCTCGGCGGCTGGTTCAGGAGCATCGGCGCCACCACGCCCAGATAGTGGATAACGGTGGCCCCGCCGGCCGAGACCTCGGGCCACCAGCGCGTCGGCGAGAAGCGGTCCGTCAGCACCAGCGCGTTGGCAGTGAGGATCGCCGCCGTCGCCGTAATGGCGAGGTGGTTCATGTGGAACAGCGGCAGCGGGTTGTAGAACCGCTCCTGCCCATGTCGGAAGGCGGTGCGGCCGCCGAGGCCCAGGTAGTTGCGCGCCGCGTTCAGGAAGTAGAGGTTGGAGAGCACGCAGCCCTTGGGGCGCCCCGTCGTGCCCGAGGTGTAGAGCAGCGCGCACTCGCTCTCGAGGCCGGGCGTGCCCGGTTGCGCCGGCGAGTGCGGGGCGCGGAAGCTCGAAGGAGGGCGCCAGCGCATCCACGACCGGGACAGGCCTCGCCAGCCGGGCGGCCACTTCGGCGAGGTCGGTCACGCGCTCCGGCAGGGCGACGACGAGCCGGGCCTCGCTGTGGTCGAGGAGGTAGGCGGTCTCCTCGTGGCGATAGTCGGGGTTGATCGGCACGATGCCGACGCCGAGCGCGTTGAGTGCCAGGTAGTGGAGGAAGAACGCCGGCCGGTTCTCGAGCAGCAGGGCGACGCGGTGGCCGAGGCCGAAGCCGGCCCGCCGGTAGCGCGCCTCGAGGCCGGCGATCGCACGCGCCGTGGCCGCGTAGCTCGTCTCCGCGCCATCGGGGTCCCAGTGGCGCCCGGCGCGCGGCAGGATGATCAGAAACGGGTGCGCGCCATGTCGTGGCCGCGGTTGCCGCGAAAGCCTCTGCCACCGTGCCAGCCATCGTCCACCTCCCTCAGGGCGCCCGCCTCCGGGAAAATAGCAGAAAGCCCCAGCCCGGAAATCAGGGGAAAGCCCGATGCCGGACATCGCATCCCTCCCCTAGCAAGGCTTCCGGCGGGGCGCCTCGTTGCCTACGGCGCGGACCGCGATCTCGGACGCTTGCAAGGATGGAGCGATGCGCACCAGGCAAGACGAGCTTTACACCCTTCTCTCCGGCCACGGCCTCAACCAGATCACCAGGAACTGGTGGCTCCTGCTGCTGCGCGGGATCGCGAGCATCCTGTTTGGCATCCTGGCGTTTGCCTGGCCCGGGGCCACGATCCTGGCACTCACCTTTCTGTTCGGCGCCTATGCCCTGATCGACGGCACCCTGTCCCTCGTTGCCGCCATCACCGGCAGCGACAGAGCCGCTCCGGCCTGGTGGCTCGCCCTGGTCGGCGCGCTCGGCA
The DNA here is from genome assembly GCA_963758625.1 of uncultured Alphaproteobacteria bacterium. Lineage (GTDB taxonomy): Bacteria > Pseudomonadota > Alphaproteobacteria > Rhizobiales > Hyphomicrobiaceae > AWTP1-13. The sequence goes on from CAVWWJ010000024.1 coordinate 122,695, forward strand.
TCGCCGCCGGGCTCATCGCCTTCTTCTGGCCGGTCAAGACGGCCTTCGCCCTCGTGGTCATGATCGGTGTGTGGGCGCTCGCCATCGGCATCCTCGAGATCATCGGCGCGATCCGCCTGCGCAACGAGATCGACGACGAATGGTGGCTGATCGCGGCGGGCATTCTATCGGTGCTGTTCGGCCTCGCGGTGCTGATGGCACCGTCGGCGGGCGCGCTGGCAATTGTCTGGGTGCTCGCCGCCTACGCCATTCTCGCGGGTGCCCTGATGGTCGCGTTCTCGTTCCGTCTCAAGGGCGTGCACGAAAGGACGGGCGGCCCTCCCGGCAAGTGACGGCGGCGCCGCAAAAGCCGCGAGCGGTCGAGGCAGACAGCTCAGCTGGAGGATCCCCATGAGGTCATCGAAGCTCAGCCGCCGCCGCTTCCTTGCCGCCTCGGCCGGCGCCGGCGTGTGCGGTGGGCGTCGGCGCAGGACCAGTCGGGCAGCTCCGTGCAAGTGCCGGAGAAGGAGCAGCTGCCGTCCTGGAACAACGGTCCGGCGCGAACGGCAATCGTCGACTTCGTCCGCCGTGTCACCGCGAAGCGCGGGGCGGACTACGTCCCCCCACGCGAGCGCATCGCGGTCTTCGACAACGACGGCACGCTGTGGTCCGAGCAGCCGACCTACACCCAGGTCCAGTTCGCGCTCGACCGCGTGCGGGCGCTCGCGCCGCAGCACCCGGAATGGAAGGAGACGCAGCCGTTCAAGGCCGTGCTCGAGCGCGATCGCGCGGCCCTGGAGGCAGCGGGCGAGAAGGGCGTCGTGGAGATCATCGCGGCGACCCACGCCGGCATGACGACGGACGAGTTCAACAAGATCGTCGCCGATTGGCTCGCCAGCGCGCGGCAGCCGCGCTTCGGCAGGCCCTACGTCGAGATGGTGTACCAGCCGATGCTGGAGCTGCTCGCCTACCTGCGCGGCAACGGCTTCAAGACCTTCATCGTCTCCGGCGGCGGGGTGGAGTTCATGCGCGTGTTCGCCGAGCAGGTCTACGGAATTCCGCCCGAGCAGGTGATCGGCTCGTCCGGCGTCGTCAAGTTCGAGATCGGCGCGGGCGGCAGGCCGGTGCTGATCAAGGAGCCCAAGGTGGAGTTCGTCGACGACGGGCCCGGCAAGCCGGTCGGCATCAACCGCTTCATCGGCCGGCAGCCGATCCTCGCCTTCGGCAACTCCGACGGCGACCAGCAGATGCTGGAATACACGGCCGCCGGCAGCGGCGCGCGCTTCATGGGGCTCGTGCATCACACCGACGCCGAGCGCGAGTGGGCCTACGACCGCGATTCGCGCGTGGGCAGGCTTTCGACAGCACTCGACGAAGCCAAGCGGCGCGGCTGGACCGTCGTCGACATGCAACGCGACTGGCGCACCGTCTTCGTGCCGGCGGCACCGGCCGGCTCCCGCGCCCTGCAGTGAAACCCGTCATCCCGGTCGGAGCGATGCGAGCGGAACGCGAGCACCGCTCCGAACCGGGACCTCGGGAGGCAGGCTCGAATTCGCTCACGAGGTCCCGGATAGCCTCGACTGCGTCTCGGCTTCCGGGATGACGGGTGGAGAGGGATAGAGCGAAGAAACGTCGACGACAGGAGCGGACCCTGAAGGGCGATCGACCCGAGGACGACGATAAGGCGCGCGCGCCCAAGGCGGCGAAGGGCGGCGCCATCAAGCGGCGCGACCTGTTGCTGAGCGGAACCTCGCTGGCCGCAGCGAGGTTCATAGAAACGTTCAAGGAGTTCCCGCCGCGCCAAAGGCCGGCGAGCTTCTCCGTCGAGCAGGTCATGGAGGTGCTGCGCCAGCCCAGCGGCGGCGGATAGCGGGCCGGCTGCCGCGAGACTTGCGCGGTGCGGGTGTGCGCTGCCATGATCGGCCCCTTGCAGCTAACAGGTGACCCGGAAGGCCGACATGGAGCAGCATGAGCCCGCAAAGCGCGGCCTGATCGAGGGCTGGGTCGACTTCGTCACGGGGCCGGCGGGCATCGCCGCGGGCGTCATGGCCCTGCTCGCCCTCGTGGGCACCGCTGTCACCCTCGCCGACGCCAGCTGGGCGCGCACCTACTGGCTCATCCTGGTGCCGATCTACGGCGCGCTCTGCGTGTTCGAGGCCTGGCGCCGGACCGGCGAGTTCGGCAGCATCGTGATCCGCCAGGTCCTGCACTGGCTGAGTGTGGCGGCCGCCATGGTGTTGGACTTTGCCTATCTGCACGGCAGCGGGCAGCAGGCGACCGCCGCGACGGGCTTGAGCTCGCTCTTGATCCTGGCGCTGGGGTGCGTGCTGGCCGGCATTCACCTCGAGTGGCTGTTCGCCCTCGTCGGCATCCTGCTCGCACTGATCCTCATCGTCGTGTCTCTGGCGCAGCAGTCTCTCACCGTCGTGTTCCTGCTCGCCGGTCTCGCCGCGCTGGGCTTCGCCGTCTACTGGGTGATGCGGAGGAAGCCTGCCCCGGCCCGTGGCCCGCCGGACGAGCCGTTCGCTTGAAGGTTCCAGGCTTCAGGGCCGCGTGTCAGGGAAGCGCCGCGGCGGCCGCAGCATAGAACATCCCATATCGAATAATCTGTAGTGATCCGGTGCGCCCGCGACACATGCGGTGCGGAACGATCCTCTTACGCCTGCGACGCGTGCCTGCGCCCCTCAGTTCCGTCCGCGAATCAACTCACCCTGTGCGCCGGCGTGGAGAAGTTGTGGGCAAGGGAGGCCGGTATGGCCGCGCTCGAGAGCGGTTGGCGCATGCCGCCTTGGTGCCGCGGGCTATCGGGCCGAACTTGCAGCTCTCGACGGCGCGATGACCGGCGGCCTTCGCCGTAGGCGTCCATATCCATACTGCAGGAGACAAGATGCGGAGAAGGAGAATCGGACCAGTCATGCGGCGCGGAGCGGCCGCGGTCGCTTCAGGGCTGCTGCTCGCGACCGCTGGCGACAGCCCCGAACGCCGCGCGGGCCGACCAGGGCGGCGTGAGCTTCTGGGTGCCGGGCTTCTTCGGCAGCCTGGCGGCCGTGCCGCCGACCCCCGGCTGGGCGGTCGCGAGCATCTACTACCATACGTCCACCGATGCTGGTGCGAACTTGCAGTTCGTCCGCGGCGGCGCCCTCGTCGCAGGCCTCGTAGCCGAGGCCGACATCGGCTTTTTGTCCCCCAGCTACACGTTCAAGACGCCGGTCCTGTGGGGAGGGCTTGCGAGTGTGGCGGTTCTGGTCGGCTACGGACATCTGCAGGGCGAGGTCGATGTCGTCCTGACCGGCCCGTTGGGCGGGACGACCGCAATTGGCCGCACCGACGACCGCACCGGCTTCGCCGACGTGCCGGTGTTCGGCAAGCTGAACTGGAATGCGGGCGTGCACAACTACATGCTCTACGCATCCGTGAACGTGCCCAATGGAACGTACGAGCGCCGCCTGGCCAACCTCAGCATCGGCCATTGGGCCGTCGATTCCGGCGTCGGCTACACGTACTTGGATACCAAGACCGGCTGGGAGTCTCGGCGGTGCTCGGCTTCACCTACAATTGGGAGAACCACACAACCGACTACCAGAACGGCATCGACATGCATCTCGACCTGGCAGCGTCCAAGTTCCTCACCAAGCAGCTGTTCGTCGGCGCGGTCGGCTACGCCTACCAGCAGGTCACGGGCGACAGCGGGAGGGGCGCCGTGCTAGGCGGCTTCGAGTCGCGCGTATTCGGCGTCGGCCCGCAGATCGGCTACATCTTCCCGATCGACAGCAGCCACCGGGGTTTCGTTGGCGTCAAGGCCTACTGGGAGTTCGAGTCGGACCACCGGCCCGAGGGCTGGAACACCTGGCTCACCTTCTCCATCTCGCCGGCGCCGCCCAAGTCCGCCACCAAGCATTAGTCCGCACGCCGGATTTTGGCCCTGAACCCGCGTGAGGATGCGGGTACCAAGGTGACAGCCCCCTACACCGGGACCACGCGGTCCTTGGCGAAGGCGATGGAGACGCGGGTGCCGCGGCCGGGCGCGCTCTCCACGGTCAGCGAGGCGCCGTTGGCCTTGGCGAGCGCCCGCGTCAGCGGCAGGCCGATGCCGAGCCCCGCGTCCTGGCCGCCGCCCCTGCGGTGAGCCTCAGGGGCCCGCTCCGCGCCGGCGGCGACGGGCGCCATGCCGGGGCCGGTGTCGGCCACGTCGATGGTGAGCGAGCCGTCGCTGTTGCAGACGGCGCGCACCGTCACCTTGTCGCCGCGGCGCCCGAACTTGATGGCGTTGGTGATGAGGTTGAGCAGCATCTGCTTGACGCTGACCTCGTCGGCGACGATGCGCGGCATCGCCGCATCGAGGTCGCCGACGAGGTCGACGCCTGCACGCTGGGCCAGCGGCCCGGCGACCGCGAGACAGTTCTCGATCAGATCGGCGGGGTCGAGATCGCGGAAGGCGAGCTCCGGCAGCCCCGCGCGGCCGAGGTTGCCCGCCAGCATACCGTCCACCACGCTCAGGGCATGGCGGGCGCTGTCGTAGATGGTGCGGGCGTAGTCGCGGTAGCGCGGGTTGGCGAGAGGGCCGAAATGCTCGTCCTTCAGCACCTCGGCATAGGCGATGACGGCGCTGAGCGGCGTTCGCAGCTCGTGCGCCAGGCGCGCCGAGGCCGGCAGGCGGGCGACCTCCGGACGGGTGTGGTCCAGCGCTGCCGCGTCGTCGGGCGCTTCAGGCCGGGCCTCGAGCCCGCGCAGGAGAAACCGCGTGCCGCCCGCCGGCTCGATGCGGCAGTCGAGCTGCAGGAGGCCGCGTCTGGTCCAGAACGTCAAAACCTCGCTGCGGCTCGACGTGATGGCGCCGAGCCGCTGCAGCGCCGGCATCGCCCGGTCGAGCGCGGCGGTGGGGCCGACGGCGTCGCCGCCGAAGCCCCACAGCTCCCAACCGGCGGCATTGGCTGCGACGATCGCCCCCGCCGCTGCATCGATCACGAACGCCGGCGGCACCGGAGAGCTGTCGAGGCTCGCCCGCGGCTCGGACCAGACATCGTTGGCAGCACGGGTCATGAATGCCCAAGCGAATCTTCGCAGTCCCTCCCGCGCTCCCTTTAGCCGCGACCGTCCCCGGCGGTCCAGGAAAGGCCAGCCGGCAGGGCTAATCAGCTGTTCGCAATGCCCATGCGTGGCGCAGACGTGGTCCAGGAGCGCCAGCTCCGCGGGCCGGCCCTTGGCTTTGCCGCGGCGTCCCACTATGGTGCTCTGTCGCCGAGGGTCGCCGCGCTGCGCGCGCGGGATATCAGTGCCGCCTTAGCTCAGATGGTTAGAGCGCTAGATTGTGGATCTAGAGGTCCCCCGTTCGATCCGGGGAGGCGGTACCAAGCACCAGTCGCGTTGCTCCGCCGCACTAGAAAACGTTGTTCAGCAGCGAACTGAGCCAAGCGGAACGGCGACCGGGCGCTGTTTCGGTGCCGCTGCAGCTAACCAATTTTCTGAATTTCCAGCGGGAAATGCGGGCAAATCCGCCCAGTTTGGGCTTGACGGCCCCCCCCTTTGAGCGTTGTTTCCGCGTCGCCGCTCAGCCGGAAGGGCCGAAAGTCCTGATGTGGCGCTCGAGCCGCCCCGGCGCGCGGTCCAGTCTTTGGCGAAATACAAGGACGCAACGATGAGCAAGAAGGATTTGGTGGACGCCGTCGCAGCGGCAACCGAGCTGCCCAAGGACAAGGCCGGTGTGGCGGTCGATGCGATCATCGCCCACATCGAGGGCAGCATGAGGAAGGGTGAGGAGGTGCGCATTCCAGGCTTCGGCACCTTCAAGGTCAGCGAGCGCAAGGCGCGCAAGGCTCGCAATCCGCAGACCGGCGTCGAGATGATGCTGAAGGCGTCGCGCGTGCCGAAGTTCCAGGCCTCCAAGAATCTCAAGGAATTGCTGAACTGAGACACTGGCGCATCGCCTGCGATGTCGACCGGTTGGCCGATCTGGGCAGAGCTGCGCGAGCCGGTGGCTTTACGTCTCTCAGTGGAGCTTGCGTCGGGTTGTAGCGGGCGGCCGTGTTGGCCCGTTGCGCCCACGCCCCGGCGCCTCTAGACAGGCTGCGGCGGGCGGTTAGCTCAGCGGTAGAGCGCCTCGTTTACACCGAGGATGTCGGGAGTTCGATCCTCTCACCGCCCACCATGTCTGCGTCACGCCGCGCCCGTCGCAGGCGGCGTCGGCTTGACGGGCTCCCCCGCCTAACGTAAACGACCGCTCGTGACAGCGTGCCGGCTGCACGAGGCGGCGCGCAAATTGGACTGCGGGAGTAGCTCAGCTGGTTAGAGCGCCGGCCTGTCACGCCGGAGGCCGCGGGTTCAAGTCCCGTCTCTCGCGCCATTCTTTTCAAGGTTAGCCTCCATCCTTTGTCCCTGCCGGACGCTCTTGGACCGGCGCCCGGACACTTCGACCTGGGGCGGGACGACCGGGGTGGGCTCGAACCGGCAATCGCCAGCCAAAGACGCGCGGGTGCTCTGATCCGATTGTGCTGCCGGGGCTTCCCCCACGCAGCCTCACGCTCGTTACAGGCTTCCTATACGAGGGCTGGAGACTCGGTTTTCTCTGCGCCCGGCACGAGATCGCGCGCCGGCGCCCCCGCCGAGGCCGCCTGATGGCCTCCAGCGCCAGGGGGCTCCCCAACGGCCCATCGCCGCGGGATGCTCGCCAGCGGCCTCCAAAACGCCCCCGGCTGCGTTGAGGAATGCAACTCGTACAGGGCCGGGGTGGGTGCCAGCTTCCGTCACCCAGGCAGCCCTCCCGGCCTCGCCAGAACGCGCCGGGAGGCCCGTAGAGGGCGAGGAAGGGGCGGATGGGCCCCCCGACATCCTGGCACGTCGCTCGCGTCCTGTGCCCCTCCGCGTCGCTCCTACGGGTTGCGCACTACAACCCGGAGGACCCCTCGCACCCTCACTCAGCAGCCACCCTTGCTCCCAGGCAGCCTGGCCCCGGCAGGCGTCAAGCCGGCGTGGTACCCGGAAATCGGTCACGGGATGGGCGCGGGCCTCATTAGTGTAATGACTCCGACGGTCCATACAGGTGTCATTCCGGCGCTTGTCGCCGGAATCCACCTATCAGGCTGTTCCGAAGCTTGCTGTGGGCTGGATGCCGGGGACAAGCCCGGGACAAGCCCCGGCATGACAAAAAGAGATGAAGTGTCGGAGATAGATCATTGGCGCGGGCGGCCTGGGAGCCTACGCACTCTCCGACCGCGGTACCTGGATCTCAAGAGCAAAGGCGAGCTCGAGATCGCGGTCGACGGTGACAATCGCCGCTTCAAGCAGTACGGTATTGTCCTGGTCAATCCGGTCAAGCACGCCCACATCAAGAGGGACCTGCGCCAGCAGTTCATCGACTGGGTCTTCTCGGCCGAGGGTCAGAACGCCATCAAGTCCTATACGCTCAACGGCCAGCGGCTGATCTTGCCAATGCTGCGCCCACAGGCCGAGGCCTCGGGCCCGCACGAAGCACGTCCCAGATAGAGAGCGAGGGACGACATTGCACGATTGGGAGGCTTGCTCTTGCGCGCGGTTCTGGCCCTACTCGCGGTGTTGGCACCTCTGGCACTCGAGGCCCGTACGGTTGTCGACTCCGCCGGACGCAAGGTCGAGATTCCCGACCGGATCGAAAGGGTGTTCGCTGCTGGACCGCCGGCTTCGATCCTTCTCTACATGCTCGCGCCGGAGAAGATGACGGGCTGGCCGGATCCGCCGAGGCCGGAGGAGCGGCCTTTCATCGCCGAGAGGTATCGCGACCTCCCAGCGCTCGGCCGTTTGACCGGGCGCGGCGGAACGGCCAACCTGGAGGTGGTCCTGAAGGCGGCACCCGACCTGATCCTCGACTTCGGCTCGATTCGGGACACCTATGTGTCGCTCGCCGACAACGTGCAGCAGCAAACCAGGATCCCCTATATCCTGATCGACGGCCGGCTCGAAGCAACCCCCGCGGCCCTGCGGATGCTCGGCGAGATCCTCGGTCTGGGGGAGCGCGCCGAGCGCCAGGCCGCGTATGTGGAAGCTGCCTTCGCGGAGATTGACGCGGTCCTCGAGGCCGTTCCCGTCGACAAACGACCGCGGGTCTACCTTGCGCGTGGGCCGGACGGCCTGGAGACCGGCGTGGTAGGCTCGATCAATACCGAGATCATCGAGCGCGCCGGCGGACGCAACGTGATGGCGGCTGGCGGGCACAGAGGGCTCGTACGCGCCTCTATGGAGCAGGTGATCGCCGCCGACCCGGACATCATCATTACCTGGGACCGCAACTTCTTCCGAAAGGTGCTCGGCGACCCGCTGTGGGCCGGTATCAAGGCGGTGCGTGCCAGGAGGGTCTATCTCGCGCCCACCGCGCCGTTCGGCTGGATCGACCGGCCTCCCTCGGTCAACCGCGTGATCGGCCTGAAGTGGCTGGCTGGACTGTTCTACCCGGACCGGCTGAGCCAGGACCTTCGCGAGACGACGCGATCGTTCTATCGTCTTTTCTACCACTTAGACCCGAGCGACACCGAGCTCGACACGTTGATCGCATGGTCGAAAGGACAGGCGCCGTCAGCACCGCACCGCTGAGCGCACTACCGTCTGCCCACTCCTGCGGCTACGGTGCAAATCAGTTCCCCTAGTCGCGGGCAGCCGGTGCATCCACGGTGATCGCTGGTCCGCGGTCGGGGCGATTTTCTGCAATGCGTGCGCGCGAGATCTGCCTCTCGGTCGCGGACGACGACGGTTAAATGCGCACACCTTTCGTGCTGAAGACGCTCGATGCTGCGTTGGGGACATAGCCGCTGTTGAGGACGAAGGCTGCCCCCGCGCCCAGCAGCACCGCCACCAGAACAGGCGAGCAGGAAACTACGCGCATGGCTTGATCCTCCGCTATTCGGCCGGGGCCGCGCTGCCACCTCGGACGCGCCCCTTCCGGGCCTCCTTCTCGAGCCACATGCTATGGTGCTGGCGCGCCCAGTTGACGTCCACCTCGCCCTTGCCCATGGCCTCGAAAGCGCCCTGCATGCCGATCGTGCCGATGTAGATGTGGGCCAGCATGATGGCGATGAACACCAGGCCGACGATGCCGTGGACCATCTGCGCCAGCTGCACGGCGGCAATGTCTGTCGTGCCGACCGTGAAGCCCCCAACGGCGGTCGCGTAGAATGGGAACATCAGGAGATAGCCGGTGACCGCGGCGGCGCCGCCGCCCAGCACCACCACCCAGTAGATCACCTTCTGGCCGGCGTTGAAGCGCCTGGCCGGCGGATGCTTGCTGCCGACGATGCCGCCGCCCTGGGCGATCCACCTGAAGTCGGTGGGCGTGGGGAAGTTCCAGGCGATCCACATCAGGAACATCAGCACCACGCCGAGCGTGAACGGGAAGCTCAGGTAGTTGTGCGCGTACTTGGCCCACTGCGACCACTCGGCGAAGGCCACCGGCCCGATCAGGGGCGTGAGCAGCTCCTTGCCGAAGGTGATGTTGAGGCCGGACAGCGCCAGCACGATGAAGCATGTCGCCGTCATCCAGTGCACGAAGCGCTCGAAGGCGTTGAAGCGCACCAAGGTGCGGCCCGAGCGCCCGCTCTCGATCTTGACCATGCCGCGGATCAGGTAGAACAGGACCAGGAGCGCGAGCATGCCGAGAATGGCGATCGCCCCGATCCAGCGCAGCGTAACCTGGTGGAACTGCGCGCCAGCTGCGCCCGTCCGGCTGCTCCAGCACGCTCGGTGCGCTTGTCGGGCAGCGAGCTGCGACCCTGGATTTTCTGCAGCTCCTTCAGAAGCTCCTTCTCCTTCACCGACTGCTGCGGTCGGGTTGACAGACTGCGCGAAGGCCGGCCCTGCGGCCGGAACCGTGAACGCTGCCGCGAGGCTCAGCAGCAATGCGGCGATGAAGAGCCGGAGCGATGCGCTCGTTGGCATTCCTTTGCCTCCCTGATCCTGCTGCTTCTGCCGTTGGGCAGAGACGATTGGGGCGGCGGGTTGGCTCCCGCCGCCCCGCCCCTGTTGTTAGGATTCGATGCTCTCGCGATAGGCCGTCTGCCAGCCCCAGGCGCCCGAGCTGTAGCCGCGCCGCACCACACGCTCCTGGAAGATCTTGGCGATGATCTCGCCGTCGCCGGCCAGCAGCGACTTGGTGGAGCACATCTCGGCGCACAGCGGCAGCTTGCCCTCGGCCAGCCGGTTCGAGCCGTAGCCGGTGAACTGGCCGTTGGCGCGGCTGCCGTACTCGGCCGGTGTCAAGTCCGCCTCCGGGCCGCCGGCGCAGTAGGTGCACTTGTCCATCTTGCCGCGCGAGCCGAAGTTGCCGACGCGCGGATACTGCGGCGCGCCGAACGGACAGGCGTAGAAGCAGTAGCCGCAGCCGATGCACAGGTCCTTGGAGTGCAGCACCACCCCGTCGGCCGTCGTGTAGAAGCAGTTGACGGGGCACACCGCCGCGCAGGGCGCGTCGGTGCAGTGCATGCAGGCCATCGACACCGAGCGCTCGCCGGGCTTGCCGTCGTTGATGGTGACGACGCGCCGGCGGTTGATGCCCCAGGGGACATCGTGCTCGTTCTTGCAGGCGGTGACGCAGGCGTTGCACTCGATGCAGCGGTCGGCGTCGCAGAGAAACTTCATCCGAGCCATGGCTGTTTCCTCCCTACGCCGCCCTGACCTGGCAGAGTGTCGCTTTCGGCTCCTGCATGCCCGTTACCGGATCGTAGCCGTAGGTTGTCAGCGTGTTGACGCTCTCGCCGAGCACCACCGGGTCGGCGCCCTGCGGATACTTGGAGCCGCTGGTCCTCGCCCTGGTACCAGCCGCCGAAGTGGAACGGGCACCAGGTGACGCCCTTGCCGACGCGCTCGGTGACCAGCGCCTTCATGCGGGCGCGCGGCTTGGTGTCTGCAGCGCCGAACACCCAGACCCATCCGCCGTCCTTGATGCCGCGCTCGGCGGCATCGGCCGGATTGATCTCGATGAACATGTCCTGCTGCAGCTCGGCCAGCCACTTGTTGGAGCGGGTCTCCTCGCCGCCGCCCTCGTACTCGACCAGGCGTCCCGAGGTCAGGATCAGCGGGAACTCCTTGGCGATGCCCTGCTCCACGGCCGCCTTCTGCACGTCGAAGCCGACGTTGGGCATGCGGAACTGCCGCGCGTTGGGCAGCGTCGGATACGTGGCGACCAGGTCCGGCCGCGGCGTGTAGATCGGCTCGCGGTGCACCGGGACGGCATCGGGCAGGCCGAACGCGTTGGCGCGCGCCTTGCCGTTGCCGTAGTGGATGCAGCCGTGCTTCATCGCCACGCGCTGGATGCCGCCCGACAGGTCGGTGGCCCACGAGACGGCGTCCGGATTGGCCCCGCCGACGCGCTCGATGGTGGCCTTCTCGGCCTCGGTCAGGTCGGCGTCCCAGCCGAGCTTCTTCAGCACGCCGTAGGTGAACTCCGGATATCCGTCCTGGATCTCCGAGCCCACCGAGTAGGAGCCCTCGGCCAGCAGGCTCACGCCGTTACGCTCGACGCCGAAGCGGGCGCGGAACGTGCCGCCGCCATCCATGACGTGGAGGTTGGTGTTGTAGAGCGTGTGCGTGCCCGGATGCTTGAGCTCCGGCGTGCCCCAGCACGGCCAGGGCAGGCCGTAGTAGTCGCCCTTGCACGGCCCGTCGCTGCGCCCGCAGCGTGACGAGGTCGAAGTCCTTCTGGTTGGCCATGTGCAGCTTGAGGCGCTCGGGCGACTGGCCGCAGTAGCCCGTCGACCAGCCTCCGCGATTGATCTCGCGCAGGATGTCCTCGGCCACCGGCACGTTGTTCTCGACCTTGATGTTCTTGAACATCTTGTCGGCGAACCCGAGCTTCACGGCCAGGCGGTACATGACCTCGTTGTCGTCCTTGGACTCGAAGATCGGCTCCACGATCTTCTCGCCCCACTGGAGCGACCGGTTGGAGGCCGTGCGCGAGCCCGCCATCTCGTAGCTGGTCGCGATCGGCAGCAGGTAGGTGTTGTCCTTCCGGTTGCCCATGATGGCCCAGGTGGTCGGCACCGGGTCGGCCACCACCAGCAGGTCCAGCTTCTCGACGCCGGCCGAGGCCTCCGGGATGCGGGTCACGGTGTTGCCGCCGTGGCCCATGATGAACATGGCCTTCAGGTTGTCCTTCTGGGACACCTGATCCTTCGGCAGCAGCGTCGCGTCGAACCAGCGCGTCGAGGGGATGCCCGGCGTGTTCATCATCCTGACGGGCTTGCCGTCGGCGCCGGTGACGGTGTCGAAGCGCTGAGTCCATCCAGGCGTAGTCGACCTCCCAGACGCGGCACCAGTGCCGCCACGCGCCCTCGGCGAGGCCGTAGTAGAGCGGCAGCGTCACGATATCGAGGCCGAGGTCGGTGGCGCCCTGCACGTTGGTGTGGCCGCGGAAGATGTTGGCGCCGGTGCCGAACTGGCCGACGTTGCCGGTGGCGAGCAGCGCGATGCAGAACGCGCGCACGTTGGCGGTGCCGACCGTGTGCTGGGTGGCGCCCATGCACCAGATCAGCGTCGCCGGCTTCTCGGTGGCGAACAGCTTGGCCACGTGCTCGAGCTGCGCGCCGGGCACGCCGGAGACGCGCTCGACCTCCTCGGGCGTCCACTTCTCGACCTCCTTGCGGATGTCGTCCATGCCGTAGACGCGCTGGCGGATGAACTCCTTGTCCTCCCAGCCGTTCTTGAAGATGTGCCAGAGCATCCCGTAGATCACCGGAATGTCGGTGCCGGAGCGCAGCCGCACGTACTCCGTGGCGTGCGCGGCGGTGCGCGTCAGCCGCGGATCGATGACGATCACGTTGGCGCGGTTGAGCTCCTTGCCCTCCAGCACGTGCTGCAGCGACACCGGGTGCGCCTCCGCCGGGTTGCCGCCCATGATGACCATGGTCTTGGCGTTGCGGATGTCGTTGTAGCTGTTGGTCATCGCCCCGTAGCCCCAGGTGTTGGCTACGCCGGCGACGGTGGTGGAGTGGCAGATGCGCGCCTGGTGGTCGGAGTTGTTGGTGCCCCAGAACGCCGCGAACTTGCGGTTGAGATAGGCCGACCTCGTTGGTGAACTTGGCGGAGCCCAGCCAGTAGACGGAATCGGGGCCGGACTTCTCGCGGATCTGCAGGAGCTTGTCGCCGATCTCGTTGATCGCCGTGTCCCAGGAGATGCGCTGCCACTGCCCGTTCGACCATCTTGAGCGGATAGCGCAGGCGGCGGTCGCCGTGCACCAGCTCGCGCGTGGCGGCGCCCTTGGCGCAGTGCGAGCCGCGGCTGATCGGGCTGTCCCAGCCGGGCTCCTGGCCTACCCACACGCCGTTCTCGACCTCGGCCAGCACCGTGCAGCCGACCGAGCAGTGCGTGCAGATGTTCTTTCTGATGACGCCCTTCTGGGGCGCCGGACCGGTGTTGGCGGCGTCGCGCCTTGCGCACGCCGCCGAGCGGCAGTGTTCCGATCGCGGCAAGGCCGCCGGCGGCGAGCCCCGAGCGCTTCAGGAAGGTACGGCGGTCGACGGCGCCGCCGGTCTGGGTGCCAAGCGCCGCGGCCAAGCTGCCGCGACGCGCTTGACGATCGCTTTTCTTCGTCAGCACGGTTCGCCTCCCTTAGCCCTTCGTTGGATACCTGTTGACCCGATAGAAGGCCTTGACGTGCTCCGTCTCGCGGTAGCGCGCCTTGCTCTTCTCGGCGTCGGTCTCGCTGTCGGCGTGGGCGGGCGTCGCCGAGAGCGCGCCCGCTCCGGCTGCGACGCCGACGCCGCCCGCGCCCAGAATGCGAAGGAAGTCGCGGCGTCCTACCTTGGCGGCGGCCTTGGGCCTTGCCTTCATCCTTCATGCTCGCCTCCTCCTCAACGGTGGCCTCTTGCCCGCTCGCGCGGGAGCTTGAACGCCTCAGCCTCGATCTCCAGGAACGTGCTGCCCGAGCGCACCGACGCGCGCGTAGAAATTGCGCCGTCGGGACTGATCGACCAGGTCCGCGAAGAACCGGCCCATCCACGGCGCGATATGGTTCTCGAAGATTTCGCGCTCGGCGTCGGGCGGCGCCTCGATGGTGCCGCCGGCCAGGCCCGCCATGATCTCGCAGAGGGTCGCTGCGCTGTCCTCTGGCTCGGACTGCCCCTCGGCTCGCTCGATGCCCAGGCGTTTGAGATCGGCGCGCAGGCGCGCCAGCGGGCGCTCGTAGAGAAAGCCGGTCAGGTAGTAGGACGCATAGGGGAGCAGCTCGCCGCGCCCCACGCCGACGAACAGGTCGAAGTACTCCCGCCCTACGGCTTCGTGATCGATGCGGGCCGCTGCTTCGCCGAGCGCAGCGTGCGCCAGCCCAAGCGGGCTGGCATCGCCGCGGAGCCGCGCCAAGCGGCCGATCAGCAGCTGCGCTCAGGGGCGCGCGCCAGCAACGTCGCCAGCAGCGCGTATTCCTGCGCACGCGCTGCATCCACCTCGTCCGGGGTAGCGGCTCGACAACCTCGGTACCGAAAAGGTCCGGACGCAGCACGCTGCGCGCAATGCCGGTAGCCGCCTCCACCGACAGCACCCGCTCCGCCGGGATACGTTCCCAATTGGACACGGAGGGCTGTGAGATGCCGATACGGCGCGCAAGCTCCGTGACGCTGCCGACGGCGCGAATAGCCTGATCGAGCCCGTGGTCTCGCATTGCCAACGTGTGCGGTTGTCTGCGTTAAGACTTTCTGCCGACCGCTGCTTCATGGGAGCCGGTTTGGCACGTTAAGAGGACGATAACCCATCGTCAATAGCCTCGGGCTATAATTACGGCCATGAGCTCTCGCAATTGCTCAAGGCTATGAAAGCATCTCGCGGCGCAGCATTTCGTGAGGCTATAAAGGCTCGCACAAAAGGCTGGTAACTCACTCGATTCTCTGAACTCATTTATCTCGGCAAAGCTCGGCCGTGACCCTTGCGCATTGATGCTGCCCCGCCCGTATAGCTTGGGGCCTGTTGGTGCTGCGAGGGGGCAACCTCGATGGCGGCTTGATCGTGGGATTCCCCTTGTGCGGGCAGATCGGGTGACTTACCCGTGTCGGCCGGCGAGGCAACCTTCTGGTCCTCTTTCATGAGCGCAACGGAGTTCTGGCTCTGGCGCCTCCGGCAACCTTCGTAGCGCCTGCTCGACGAGCCTGTGCGGAGATCGTCAGCGGCCTTGAGCGTTGCCGAAGCCCGGTATGGAGGTGGGATCCGTGAAGTCCCATTGGTTCTCGGCGATCCTCATGAAATCGCGGATGGCCGGGTCTGCGGTCCAAGCCCGCCGCAACGCGGCCTTGGTCAGCGCGACGGGGACACCCTTCTCCAGAAAGGCGCGGATGTCGCTATCTGGCGCCGATGGACTCGATCGAAGGCAAGCTGGCCGGATCGAACGGAGTGTCCTTTGGTCGCGGGCGCTCCGGGTGCGGTGCAGCAACGGTCGACGCGGCGTCCGCAATGCCGCATTGCTCCGCGTCGGGCGCTCGAGGCTCGGCGTCCACCTTCTTGCGGTGCGCCGTGCCTCCGCTTCAGAGCGCGACCAGCGCGCGATGAAGTTGCCATCGCTGCTCATCGCTTGAACTCCCACGGCTTCCGGCCGCTTTTCGGCTGGCCCGCGGCGCCAATGTCGCGTTGCCGCTTGAAGAACGCACGCTCGACGTGATGCTCGGCGACGAAAGCCTCCAGGGTGTCTCTGATGTCGCCGGGCATGGGCACCGTCTCGACCAAATCGTTGCCGGCCTCGGTGAACGCCTCACCCTCTGAGGGGTCCGCCGTCACGGCCAGCCACCTCATATGGGGGCTCCCCGCCGGTCGCACGCAGCACGACCCAAAGCAGCGGTTCGCCCAGGCTGAGGTTGTCCAGGTAGTTGGCGGTCTCCGTCCGGTACAGCTCGATGGTTGCCGTGCCGGCGAAGAAGGTTGTCTTGTCCCCAACCGATCCAAGCGAGGTCCAGGGCGCTGCAGTTGGGATGCCCGAGCAGCACTGAAACCGGCCGCCAGACGAAATCCAGCCAGGGGCTCGTGGCCTTGTGCCGCTCAACCACGACGCCCACGGGTATGCTGACTAGGGCCGGCGATCTCAACTCACAACCTCCGAACGGCGAACGGCCAGACCAGCGATGAGATTTTGCGGTTTCAGGCGCAGCACCTTGTCGGTCGTCATCGCCGCAATCAGATACACCGGCTCGCCCCTCACCCTCTCCTTCGCATCGTCGGGGGTCGTCGAAGGTGAGCCGGTACAGCCCGACCACCCGGCCACGCGCCGCTTCATCGAGCACCTCCCCATTCCACAGCGCATCGCCGATTCTGCGTCCCTTCCGCGTCGAGCCCAACATACCACACGAGGGGCAGCATTCTGCAGCTCGACCAGCGGCTCGATCTCGGCTTCGACCGCCAGAAGGTGGGCGATCCAGCGCTTGGCCACTTCAGCCCAGTGCCAGTCAGGCCAGGGCGGCCGGCCGTCAGATCGAGCGCCATGTCGAATTGGTCGCTGCGGCCCCAATAGCTTCCGGCGTTGTCCTCGCTGAGCACGTCGATTTCGGCGGCTGCCGGCAGCCCGAGCATCGACACCAGCGGCGATAGCGGCTGCTGGCCGATCCCGGACACGGTCTCCTCGTCGGCGGCCACGAGCGATCCGTTGTGCAACGTGAGCTTCTGCGGCCTGAAGAACATCTCGGCCGCCCGCAGCACGAAGGCGTCGTCGCAGCCGTTCAGGATGGTGCGCAGGAGCACATGTACGATCTGGTTCAGGAAGAGGTGCGGGAGCCTGAGGTTGCGGCGCACGATGTCGAGGTAGGCGGCTTCAAGGGTGGCATGGCGTACGAGCTGGTCGCGGAAAGCGAGCATCACCTCCCAGTTCTCACGCACGTCCGCATCGGCGATGGCGGAAACCTCCTCGCGCCCTACCTGCTGACGCGGATCGGCAAGCAGCGCTTGGTGCAGCGCACGCTCGGCCGCGGCATGCCTCGGGTGGAGGTGCGAGCTCCGGGCGCGCCAGGT
Organism: uncultured Alphaproteobacteria bacterium; assembly: GCA_963758625.1. GTDB lineage: Bacteria > Pseudomonadota > Alphaproteobacteria > Rhizobiales > Hyphomicrobiaceae > AWTP1-13. The sequence continues at coordinate 139,610 of CAVWWJ010000024.1, forward strand.
AGGCCTTGAGGAACTCGTCGGTGACCAGCAGCCGGCCATCCGCATCTCGATCGAGCAGATGGTGCCCGCAGGAGAGCCAGAAGTCGCGCGCATCACTGACTGGGCTCACCGGCGCCCTCCTTGGCCAGGCCCAGCAGATCGATCTCCTCCACAGGCTCCTCCCACCACGCCAGTGTCTTCGACGAACGCAAAGACGCGATCCAGGTTCGTTGCGACGCCGGGAGCGAGCGTGCGGAAGCTCTCGCGGATGTCGCCGCCCTCGTGCCTGCGCGCCAGCGCGACCACCATGCCCTCGGTATGGATCGCTGATGGAGGCAGCAAACGCGATCTCCTCCTCGGCTGCCGCTCTCGCAACGGCGATGTCCGGGGCGCCGAAGCGCTCGATGAGGCGCCGCGCCAGAAGCTCGACGCGCCGCTGCGCGGTCCTGCTCGGTCGCCTCGACCACCTGAACCAGCGTCGACCAGCCGAGCGAGTCGATGCCCAGGAAGCCCGCTCGGAAGGCCGCGCGCGCCTTGCCTTCAAGGCTCGCAACGTCCATCGCCGCAAACGCGAAGGTTCCCGGGACAGCCCATTCGCCGGGCTCCGCCGCGCGCTCGAAGACGAACGTATCGGACGGGTCGAGCCGGATCGTGCGCAGCAGCTTCACGACCGCGGCCCTCCCGTTGCGGGATCGAGCCAGGACGGCATGGCGAGCGCGGCACCAGCGTGTGCCGGTCCGGCTCGGCCCTGCCGCGCCATCGTACCAGCAGGTCGCCGTCGACGCTGAGCGATGGGATGGCGCCTTTCTCCATGCTGAAGGTTGTCGAGATACTGCCGATTCACGGTGGCAAGCTCGCCTGTGCGCCAAGCGTCGAGCGACAGCATCAGGTGCCGCGCGAAGCTCTCGACGAGCCGGCCCGAGCCCAGATCGTCGAAGCCCTCCTCCTCCGAGCGCGGTTGCCAGCGGCTGCAGGCCCGCTTCCTCCTTCCCCAGGGAGACAAGGCGAATGGTGGCGCCGAACACCAGCCAGTCAGGCACGGCGGCTTCGGCGGTCCCTGCCGGCCAGGCCAGCCGCCCGCCGCCGACCAGGCCGCCATCGACGTAGATCGCATCGGGCCAGCCGATGGCGATGGACCGCTCCGGCGGGGCGTGCGCCAACAGGGCAGTCCGCAGTGCCACCATGCCGACATAGAAGGCGCGGCGCGCGCTTGCCAGCGGCTCGTCCGGCTCCAGAACGACGGCGAACTCCGAAAGATCGAAGCGGCCGACATTGCACCAGCGTGCCCGCGCCGCGCTCGGAAGCGATCGCCTGGGCGTGGGCGAAAGCGTCGCCGACCTCGCGCAGGGTCACGAGACGGAACGGCGGCGGCAAGTCGAGCGCCGATGCCGAGCTGGGTATATCGCGGGCTATCGCATCTCGAGGGGCTCGGGCCTCCTGCATTGGCGCATTTCGTCTAGGACGATTATAATTCGAGAACGCCTCGAGCAAGACAAGCATCACATCGTGCGGGAGGTTCGCGAACTGACGACCACCAAGAAAGCCCGGCACAACGGCTGCACCACCGCGCAACGTCCTCGTTTGCTCGTGCGAGGACACCATGGCCCTCGACGCGGAGGCCATCCGCGCCGGCTGCCGCGGCGCCCAACTGACGACCGCGCGCCATCTGTGCCGGAGCGAGATCCACCGCTTCCGGGCTGCGATCGAGAGCGAGTGCGCCCGTCACGGTCGCCTGCACGCAGGAGGCCGCCTTGTTCGACGAGGTGGCAGAGGAGGCGGGCTGCAAGGCGCCGATCACCTACGCCAACATCCGCGAGATGGCGGGCTGGTCGCGCGAGGGCGCCGAGGCGGGGCCGAAAATGGCGGCGCTGCTGGCGGCGGCTGCCGAGCCCATGCCGACAGTGCCGGTCGTCAGCCTGGAGAGCGAAGGCGTCATCCTCGATCTACGGGCGCGACGAGGGCGCCGTGGAGGTCGGCAACCTCCTGAAGGAGCACCTCGATGTCACCGTGCTCATCAAGCCGCCCGCCGACATCCAACCCCCGCGCACCACCGAGTTTCCCATCGTGCGCGGCGTCGTACGCGCAGCCAAGGGCCACCTGGGCGCCTTCGAGCTGACCGTCGACGACTTCGCGCAGCCGGCGCCGTCATCGCGCAGCGAGCTCGCCTTCGGAGCGGCGCGCAACGGCGCGCAATCGAAATGCGACGTCATCCTCGACCTGACCGGCGATACGCCGCTGTTCCCGGCATCGGACCTTCGCGACGGCTATCTGCGCGCCGACCCGGACCATCCCGCTGCTGTGCTGAAGGAGGTGCTGCAGGCGCGCGACCTCGTGGGCACGTTCGAGAAGCCGCGCTACATCACGTTCGAGGCGGGTCTGTGCGCGCATTCGCGTTCGCGGATCGTCGGCTGCACGTCGCTGCCTCGACCTCTGTCCCGTCGGGGCCATCGCTCCTGCCGGAGACCACGTTGCCATCTCGCGCGGAGATCTGCGCGGGTTGCGGCCAGTGCGCCGCCGCGTGCCCGACGGGTGCGGCTGCCTACGCCCTGCCGACCGCCGATGCCCTGATGCGTAGGCTGCGCGTGCTCCTGCAGACCTATCGCGATGCCGGCGGCGACGGTGCTATCGTGCTGCTGCACGATGAGGAGCACGGTGGCGGGCTGATCGATGCGCTGGCCCGGCGCAGCGACGGGCTGCCATGCCCGCGTTCTGCCTGTCGCCGTCAACGAGGTCACACAGGTCGGTCTCGAAGCAGTCGCCGCGACGTTCGCCTACGGCGCCTGCGCCGTGCGCTTCCTGTTGCGCGCGCGTCCGCGCCATGACGTGACGGGCCTGAGGCGCACCCTGGCGCTGGCCGAGCCGATCCTGCATGGGCTCGGCTTCGGAGGCCGAGCGCGTGGGCACCATCGAGACGGACGACCCCGAGGCCCTCGGCGCCGCCCTGCGCGCCATACCGCCAATGCCGCCGTCGCCGCGTCCCGCGACCTTCCTGCCGACCGGCGGCAAGCGCGGTGTCCTGCGCATGGCGCTCCGCGAGCTGCACCGCGCCGCGCCGGCGCCGGTAGATGTGGTGGCGCTTCCCGAGCTGGCTCCGTTCGGCGCGGTGGAGATCGATGTCGCCGGCTGCACGCTCTGTCTCGCCTGCGTCTCGGCATGTCCGACCGGCGCACTGACTGACAATGCCGAGCACCCGATGCTGCGCTTCGGCGAGGACGCCTGCGTGCAGTGTGGACTGTGCAGGGCCACCTGTCCCGAGAAGGTCATAACGCTCAAGCCGCAGCTCGACTTCCGCGTCGCCACGGCCTCCCCGCGCATCCTCAAGGAGGAGCCGCCGTTCTGCTGCATCCGCTGCGGCAAGCCGTTCGGGGTCAGGAGCACCATCGAGCGCGTAGACCGCCAAGCTCGAAGGCGCACACTGGATGTACAAGGAGGGGTCCGACCGGCTCGACGTCATCAGGATGTGCGACGACTGCCGCGTCGCTGTCGATCTCCGAGAAGGACTTCGACCCCTACGGCGCCCCTGCGCGCCCGCCGGTGCGAACCAGCGAAGACTATCTCGTCGAGCGCTCGAAGACCGAGGACGAGAGCTGACCCGCCGTCAGGGCCGCGTCGCGGTCTCGAGGAACTTTACAAGCGCTGCGCGGTCGTCGGCACCGATCCTCTGCTCCGGCATCTTGGTGCCGGGCGTATAGGCCGCGGGCCCGATCTCGAACAGCTTGGAGAGCGTCTCGGGTGTCCAGACAATGTCGAGCTTCCCGAGCGCCGGGGAGAAATCGTAGCCGGGCTGGGTCGCGATCCTGCGCCCGAAGACGCCAGCGAGCGTAGGTCCTGCGCGTGGACCCTCGTTGGCCTTCAGCGTGTGGCACGCCACGCAGGCACGGAATACCTTGGCGCCCGGATCGTTCCCGTAAGCCGCGAGCGGATCGGCAGGGGAGCCGGCGATGACCTCCCCGATCCGCTCGCCTGTCAGGGCGTTCCACCGCCGCACGAAACTATCGCTGCCGCCGGTGAGGAGCGTCCGGTTGTCGGGCAGGAATGCCGCCGACCAGGCCGGCAATCCTGGACCGACCAAGACTCTGCAACACCGTCCGGCTGACGAGGTCGATGATGATCACCTCGCCGCGCACGCTCGACGCCGCCACGAGCTTGCCGTCGCCCGAGACGGCGACCGCGACGATGGGCGCCGGCGCCGCGTCGATCACGGTCTGCAAGGCGCCTGTCGCGGAGAGGATATAGACCTTGCCCGAGGCACCCGCCGTGACGATCTCACCGCCCGGAGAGACGGCAACGGCATTGAGCGGTGCAGGGAGCGTTACCACCGTGGGTGCTGCACCGCCGGCCAGGGGCCAGATGCGCAGCGACAGATCGTAGCCCACAGTCACCACAAATCGTCCGTCGGGGCTGAATGCGACGCCATTGACGTTCTGCTGGTGGCCTTCGAGGATCCGTGCCGCGCCGTCCGCGAGCGTCCATAGCCGCACGGTACGATCCCACGAGGCGGAGGCCAGCGTCTTCCCGTCCGGCGAGACTGCCAAACCGACGATGGGAGCCGTGTGTCCCTTCAGGACGCGCTCCGGCTTGCTCGCACCAGGTTTCCAGACGGCAATGGCGGCATCCTCGCCGCCGGTTGCCATGCGTCCGTCATTGAGGAAAGCGACCGCATTCACTGCACTGTCGTGAAACCGGAATACACGCTCAGCCGTGGTCGACGGCAAGGACCACAGGATCGCAGTCGCGTCGAAGCTGCCGGTGAGGGCACGGTTTCCGTCGGGGGCCACAGCAACGGCGCGCACCGGCCCCCCGTGGCCGCGCAGCTGAGCGATCGCCGGCACCGCCGCCACACAAAACGCGAATAGCAGGATGCGCGGGTCGATTCGGATCGGCGTCACGATAATTCCCCTCGGACTACCGGTGAACATGCTGAGCGATCTGGGCGACATCGCATCTGTCGGTGTCGCGCAATGCGGACTGTAGTCGGAGGCAGCGCTGGAATGTGCCAAGCGCACGAGCATGAATCCCAAGCATCTGCCCGCTGTTCCAGAGACGGCGCTCGAAGTCCGCCAAGACCCGCAGGGTCTGTCACCACCGCCTATGCTCCCAGCTTCTCCAGCTCCTCCAGGATGGCGCTGCCCATCTCCGCGGTGCCGACCTTGCGCATGTTGGGCTGCATGATGTCGGCGGTGCGCAAGCCGCGACTTAAGGCGCCGGCGATCGCGGTGTCGATCAGGTCGGCCTCCTTGGCGAGGCCGTAGGAGTAGCGCAACGCCATGCCGTAGCTGGCGATCGCCGCGATCGGATTGGCGACGCCCTTGCCGGCGATGTCGGGAGCCGAACCGTGCACCGGCTCATAGAGCGCCTTGCGCTTGCCGGTCTTGGGGTCGGGCGCGCCCAGCGAGGCCGACGGCAGCATGCCGATCGAGCCCGTCAGCATCGCCGCCTCGTCGGACAGCATGTCGCCGAACAGGTTGTCGCACACGATCACGTCGAACTGCTTGGGGTCGCGGACGAGTTGCATGGCGCAGGCATCGGCCAGGATGTGCTGCAGCTCCACGTCCTTGAACTCCCGGGCGTGCACCTCGGTGACCACCTGGTTCCACAGCACGCCCGTACGCATGACGTTGCGCTTCTCGGCCGAGTGCACCTTGTTGCGGCGTTTGCGCGCGAGGTCGAAGGCGACGCGGGCGATACGCTCGATCTCGCCCGTGGTGTAGACGGTGGTGTCCACGGCGCGCTTCTGGCCGTTCTCCAGCGTCACGATCTCCTTGGGCTCGCCGAAGTAGGTGCCCCCGGTGAGCTCGCGCAGGATGAGAATGTCGAGGCCCTCCACCTTCTCGCGCCTGAGCGAGGAGGCCTCGGCGAGCGCCGGATAGCAGATGGCGGGGCGCAGGTTGGCGAACAGGTCGAGGTCCTTGCGCAGGCGCAGGAGGCCAGCCTCGGGCCGGATGTCGTAGGGCACCTTGTCCCACTTCGGCCCGCCCACCGCGCCGAATACGACGGCGTCCGCGGCGTCCGCCTTGGCGAGCGTCTCGCTGTCGAGGGGGACACCGAGCTTGTCGATGGCGGCGCCGCCGACGAGGCCGGTCTCGGTCTTGAGCTGGACCTTGCCCTTCTTGTTGAAGAAGGAGACGAGGCGCTCGACCTCGGCCATTACCTCGGGCCCGATGCCGTCGCCCGGCAGAAGCAGCAGTGAATAGGCGGACATGGACGCCCCCCAAAGGTCGTTCGTGGTTCGTGTTGCGCCCTAGCTAGCTGGCGAGGGCGGGCAACGCAAGGCGTCATCCGGTCCCGACGCCCGCATGGTCCACGCCGCCCCAAGATGCCGGGCCGATCGGCCCTTCAAACCGGATCGAGCTTGCGGAATCCGACGAACAGCAGGGCGATGAAGCCGGCCAGAAGCGACGCAAACCGGAACCAGTCGTCGAGATAGGACGAGTAGGCCCAGTAGCCGAGCGCCAGGGAGCAGATGCCGCCGAGGATCAGGCCGGCGCCGATCGCGTGCGGCTTCAGGTAGCCGCCGAGCACGATGGCGATGACGCCGAGCACGGTGCTGATCGCGAACATCACGCGCGCAAAAGCGCGGGCCGCGGTAGCGAAGGATTCGCGCCTCTTGGCCTGCTCGGCGGCATGCGCCTTGCGCTCCTCCGGCGTCGCCTTCTCCGGCGGCGGCGTGTACTGGTGGTAGTCCTCATGCTTCGGGGGTGGATAGAACGTACTCAAACCAAAATAGATGAGGGCGGGAAAAATCGCCGCAATGCCGAAACCCACCATGATCTGACGTGCCAGCATGCTCCTGCCCTCCCCCAAAGAATGCTCGTTGCAACGCTCACAGCATAGCCGGTTACAGCGAGCACAGTATAGCTGCCTCGAGCAGGCGGTGCGGCAATAGTGTCGGACCCGGAGGGCCCGGCACCTACGATCGGCGGTCGGGGATCTCGATGCGGAAACGGGTGCCCTGCTCGGCCTCGACGAGGATGATGCTGCCGCCGTGCGCAGTGACGAGCTCGTGCGCCACGGCGAGGCCGAGGCCCGTGCCGCCTTTGCGCGCGGAGCCCTGGAAGGCCTGGAACAGGTGGGCGCGGGCCTTGTCGGGTACGCCGGGGCCGTCGTCCTGGACATCGATCGTCACGCGGCTGCCGCTGCGCGCCGCGGTGACGCGGATGTGACCCTTGCCGGGCTCCTGGTGCTCGAGCGCCTGCAGGGCGTTGCGGCAAAGATTGCTCAGGACCCGGTAGAGCTGGTCGCGGTCGGCGTCGACGTGGAGCTGGTCGTCCACCTCGACGGTCCAGGCGATGCCGTCCTCGCGCGGCAGGCCGAGGCCCTCGCCGACATCGGCAACGAGCGAGCGCAACGGCGTCGGCTCGCGGCGCGGCGGCGACTCCTCGGCGCGCCCGAAGCGGAGCGTGGTCTCGCACAGGCTGATGGCGCGGTCGAGCGAGGCGATGAGCTTGGGCGCGAAGCGCTGCACCGTGGGGTCCGAGAGGCGCGTCAGGCGGTCCGAGGTCAGCTGGGCGTTGGCGAGCATGTTGCGCAGGTCGTGGCTGATCTTGCTGACGGCGAGCCCGAGCGCCGCCAGGCGGTTCTTCTGCTGCAGGGTGTGGGTAAGCTCGGCCTGCATGTGCGCGAGCCCGCGCTCGGCGATGCCGATCTCGTCCTTGCGCTGCGACGGCACGATGATGCGGCTCGCATCCTCCGGGTTCTGGCTGAAGCGCAGGATGTTGCGGGTGAGGCGCATCATCGGCCGCACCAGCATGGCGCTGAGCGCGAGGTAGACGAGCGCCGCGGTGATGACGGAGATGATGACGGAGAGGCCGAGAACGTTGAGGCTGTAGGTGATCATGGCGGACTTGAGCGCCGCCTCGGGCAGGACGATGCGGATCCTCTCGCCGGGCTCCGGCTCCCCGACCACCTCGATCAGGCGCCCCTCGCGGGCGAAGAGGACGGCCATCGCATCCCATACGAGACGCGCCCGCATGCCGAGGTCGGCCCAGAGCCCGCCGCGGTAGGCGTCGGAGCTGAAATCGTAGCTGGCGTCGACCTGCTCGTTGTTCAGCGCCAGGACCAGAATCTTCTGATTGTTGCGGGTCCAGGAGACCGCCCGAACCTGGGCGGTACGCAAAAGCGCGGTGCGCAGAGGGTCGGGAATCGTGCCCTCGCGCCGGTCCTCGGTGGCGAGCGCAGCCAGCCTGGCGGCGGTGAGGCGGTCCTCCAGAAACCTGACGCGGTGGTTGGCGATCGAGGGGACGAAGATCAGGATCCTCGGCCAGCATGACGAAGAGAAGCGTCAGCACCAGCAGCTTGGCGGGCAGGCCCAGCCGGATGCCGGAGAGGGCGGAACGCGCGCCCTTGACGCGTGGCCATACGCGTTGCCACAGCCGGCGGGGCCAGGAGAACGCCTCCTCTAGCATGTCGCGGGGCACAAGCTACCTCGTGGTTCGCCTCGGGAAATCACCCGAGCCGGGCCAGCCACCTCACGGTCTTGCGTACCAGAGGACTAGCCGCGGCGGCTTCATAATAGCCGAAAGCGGCGCGCTTGTTGACCTCCGACAGCGTCGGATAGGGTGAAATCCATTGTGTCATGGCCCTGATGTCGAGCCCCTGCGAGGCCGCCAGCGACCACATCTGGATCAGCTCTCCGGCCTGCTCGCCGACGATGCCCGCCCCTTTGATCCTGCCCTTGGCGTCGGTCACCACCTTGACGAGACCCGCCGTCGTACGCTCGGCCTGGGCGCGGTCGTTCTCGCGGTAGGGCCAGCGGTAGACGCGCACGCGCCCGAATTTCTGCCTGGCAGCGTCCTCGAGGAGGCCTACCTGGGCGAGCTGCGGGTCGGTGAACGTCACCCGGGGAACGACGCTCGCGTCCACGGTGGCCGGCCACCGAAACAGCGCCCTGCGAACGACGATGCCCGCATGATAATTGGCGACGTGCGTAAGCTGCGGGCCGCCGACGACATCGCCGATGGCAAACACCCGGCGGTTGGAGGTCACGAGCCCCTTGTTCACCTTGATGCCCTGCTCGTCGTAGGCGATGGCCGCCGCCTCCAGATTGAGCCCGGAGACGTTGGGCCTGCGACCTGCTGCTACGAGCAGGTGCGTGCCCTGGATCACGCTGCTGCGGCCGTCCTCGAGGAGGTGCACGTCGATGAGGCGGGTGCCGCCGCCGACGCGCTCGACGCTGGCACCCTCGCGGAGCTCGAGCCCCTCGGCGCGGACCTGCCTCAGCACCAGCTCCGACAGCTCCGGGTCGTCCCTGCCGAGCGCTTTTGCGGCCTCGATCACGGTGACGCGGCTGCCGAGCCGCAGGAACGCCTGCCCCAGCTCGAGCCCGGTGGGGCCGCCGCCGATGACGATGAGATGCTCGATCCGCTCGCGGTTGTCGAAGATGGTCTCGTTGGTGAGGTAGGGCACGCTGTCGAGGCCGGGAATCGGGGGAATCAGAGGGGAGGAGCCCGTTGCGATCACGAAGCGGCGTGCCTTGATGCGCTGGTCGCCCGCGAGCAGGGTGTCGCGGGTGATGAAATGCCCGGCCGCCTGGATGACCCTGACGCCGAGGCCCGTGAACCGTTCCACGGAATCGTTGGGGGCGATGGCCGCGATCACGCCCTGGATGTGATCGTGAACGGCGCCGAGGTCGACCCTGGGGCTCACCGGCACGATGCCGAATGGCGCCGCGGAGCGCATCAGTTGCGCGCGGCGCGCCGCCGCGATCAGCGCCTTGGAGGGGACGCAGCCGTAGTTGAGGCAGTCGCCGCCCATCCTGTGCTTCTCGAGCAGAACGACGCCGACGCCGAGCTGCGCCGCGGCCTTGGCGACCGACAGACCGCCTGCGCCGGCGCCGATCACGCACAGATCGACCTTCGTCTCGACGCCCGCGGCGTCGCGCGCGCCCACGGAGGAGAATGCCTTCGAGGCGCCGTCGCCATGCCCGAGCCGCATCTGTCCGACCGCCGGGTCATTTGGCCGCGCCATGGCTTTTTCTCCATTTCTTGACGTTCTTGATGACGACTGGAATGACCGCCACGACACCGATCAGGATCAACGCCTGGATCAGCTCCCTGGTAACAAAGGAGCTGGCGTGGATCATCAGCTTGCACCTCTCCGCTCCCTGCAGAGCCACACACGCGGCATGCTCCGCCTTTGCCGCCGCAACTACGCTGTCGAGACCGGCGCCCGCCGACGCGAACGCCAGCGTGGCGGGGATGATACCCAGGAACGTGCCCAGCACGAAGGTCTTGAGCGGCACACCCAGTAAGGCAGGCGCAAGATTGACGAACCAGAACGGGAACGCAGGCACCAGGCGCAGAAACAGCATGTAGAGCAGCGCGTCCTTCTGGAACCCCTGGCTCAGCTTGGCGAGCCAGGGACCCGCACGCGTGCGGAACGAATCCCCGACGACGGTGCGCGCGATCGCGAACACCAGGGTCGCCCCGAGGGTGGCCGCCATGACCGCGGCAATCGAGCCCACCAGCCAGCCGAACAGGAGCCCGCCGGCAACGGACAGGATCAGGCCGCAGGGCAGGGACAGGGTCACGGCCAAGGCATAGATGGCCACGTAAGCCAGCACCGCGAGCGCGCGGTGCTCCGCCAGGAGATAGTGGAAGCGGTCGCGCTGCACCACCACATTCTCGAGCGTCAGCTGGTGGTGCCAGCCCTGCATGAAGGCCACCACCATGACACCGGCGATGAGGGCGGGCGGGCCGTAGCGTCGCAAGGCTGCGCGTGCAGGGGAGGTGCGGGGTGCAGTCAGCATCTCGGCAACCCGCGCCACGGGCGCCGGCAGCGAGTCGCGGCGAACCGCGGTGACAGTTGTATAGCGTCGTCGTTCACGGCCACATCCGTTGGCGGCCATCCATCGCATTGCGCTGCCGGCACTCCGACCCCGGGAGATGTGGATGCGTTAATCCCGGCGCCTTGCCCCAGAGCCCAGCCAAGGCTCGAGGCTCCTACCGATATACGCGTTCGCCACTTCGTTGCGGACCCCTGTCAAGCACACGTGAGCCGTCGCGACCAGAATTGATTGCCCGCAGCCGGGGCGCATCGACTTCCGCTGCGCGCATTGACTTGGGGTGGGTGCGACCCTATAAGCGCCTGCAATTTTCCGGCTAGTTCTGCGGCAGGGGCTGCACCATCCGGTGTCGGGGGCCGGGGTCAGAGCCTTCGCCTTTGCCCGCGGGCAGGAGCTGACAATTCGCAGATGCGAGGGGCCGCCCCCTCGGGGGCCTCCAGATCGGGCGGGTACGGAGACGGGACGTGAAGCGCACCTATCAGCCGAGCAGGCTCGTTCGCAAGCGCCGCCACGGGTTTCGCAAGCGCATGGAGACCACGGGCGGCCGCCGCGTTCTGGCGCGCCGGCGGGCCAAGGGCCGCAAGCGGCTCTCGGCGTGATGCCCGGCGTGGTGGGAGCCGTGGCAGGACATGGTAACCCACGGGGCCGCATCCCACGGGAAGCCGGCCAACCGGCTTGCGACGCTGAGGCGGAGGGCTGAGTTCCTGCGCGTCCGCGGCGGCGCGCGCTGCGCGACGCGCGCTTTCGTTCTGGAGGCGAAGCGGCGCAGCGGTGAGGCGGTCGGGGCCCGGTTCGGCTTCACCGTCAGCAAGCAGGTCGGAGGGGCGGTGGAGCGCAATCGCATCAAGCGGCGCCTCAAGGCCGCGGTACGCGACGTTATGGCCGATCGGGCGCGCCCCGACTATGACTACGTATTGATCGCCCGTCGACCAGCGCTCGATACGCGATTTGCCTCGCTGGTCGCGGATCTCGTCAACGCTCTCGACCGCGTGCATCGATCGCGAGCCCAGCGGCGGTCATACCGCGAGCAGGGCATGAGACAGGTTATTCTCGGGCCAGACTCGAAGCTGGCGCCAATCTCGGGACGGCAATGCTGAACGACAAGGAAAACCAGAAGAACCTGCTTCTCGCCATCGTGCTTTCGATGGGGGTGCTGCTTGCGTGGCAGTTCCTCTACGTGGCGCCGAAGCAGGAGCAGGAGCGCCAGGCCCGCCTTCGCCTCGAGCAGACCAAGCCCAAGGAGACGCCGGCCGCCCCCGATGCGTCGAAGCCGGATCTGGCGAAGCCGGGCGAGACCAAGCCGGGCGCCGTGCCGCCGAGCACGACCACGGTCGCGGCGAGCCGCCAGGCCGCACTCGAGACGAGCCCGCGGGTGGGCATCGAGTCGCCGAGCTTCAAGGGCTCCATCGCGCTGAAGGGCGGTCGCATCGACGACCTCGTGCTCGCCAAGTATCGCGAGAAGATCGAGCCGGATAGCCCCAACGTGGTGCTGTTCTCGCCGTCGCGCTCGCCGCAGCCCTTTCAGCCCTATTATGCGGAGTTCGGCTGGATTGCCGGCGCCGGCGTGAAGCAGCCGATGCCGGACAGCGAGACGCTCTGGCGCGTGGAGACGGGCGGGCCGCTCACCGACAAGTCGCCCATAACCCTCGTCTGGGACAACGGCCAGGGGCTCACCTTCCGGCGCACGATCTCGGTCGACGACGGCCAGCTGTTCAAGGTCGTGGACGAGGTGGAGAACAAGAGCGACGGCGCGGTCTCGCTCTATCCCTATGCGCTGATCTCCCGGCACGGCATGCCGAAGATCGACGGACTGTGGCTCGTGCTGCACGAGGGCTTCGTCGGCGCCGTGGGCGAGAGCGGGGTCCATGAGGCCGGCTACGACAACGTCCTGCGGGAGGAGAAGGTCAAGACCTTCAAGCAGACCGGCGGATGGCTGGGCTTCACCGACAAGTATTGGGGCTGCGGCGCTGATCCCCGATCAAACCAAGGCCAACGAGATCCAGTTCTGGAGCCCCGACAAGGGCGCCAAGACACTACCAGGCCGACGTGAAGGCGGGCCCCGTCGAGATTGCGGCCGGCAGCCGGTCCGCTGTCGCCACCCATCTGTTCGCGGGCGCCAAGATCGCGAAGCAGATCGACACCTACGGCGAGCAGCTCAACGTGCGGCGCTTCGACATGCTGATCGACTGGGGCTACTTCTGGTTCCTCACCAAGCCGCTGTTCATGCTGCTGAGCTGGCTGAGCGGGCTGTTCGGCAACTATGGCCTCGCCATCCTCGCCACCACGGTGCTGGTGAAGCTCCTGTTCTTCCCCTTGGCCAACAAGAGCTACGAGTCGATGGCCAAGATGAAGCTCCTCCAGCCCGAGATGGAGAAGCTGCGCGAGCGCTACAAGGACGATCGCGCCAAGATGCAGCAGGAGCTGATGACGCTCTATCGGGAGAGGAAGATAAACCCGATGGCGGGCTGCCTGCCCGTCCTCCTGCAGATCCCGGTGTTCTTCGCGCTCTACAAGGTGCTCTACATCACCATCGACATGCGCCAGGCGCCGTTTTTCGGCTGGATCAAGGACCTCTCCGCGCCCGATCCCACCTCGGTCTTCAACCTGTTCGGACTGCTGCCCTACGGGGTGCCGGAGTTTCTGCATGTGGGCGTGTGGCCCATCATCATGGGCGCGACCATGTGGATGCAGATGCAGCTGAACCCGCAGCAGGCCGACCCCATGCAGCAGCGCATCTTCAACTGGCTGCCGGTGCTGTTCACCTTCCTGCTGGCAAACTTCGCAGCCGGGCTGGTGATCTACTGGGCGTGGAACAACGTGCTCACCCTCCTCCAGCAGTACACCATCATGAAGAAGAACGGCGCCGAGCCCCAGTTGTGGAAGAACCTCGGCATCGAGAAGCTGCTCGCGCGGTCCGAGAGCGGAGAGCCGTCGGGCGGGGGGGCAGGAGCACTGGTCGCCCGCGGCACGGCCTCTGTGCGGCGGGGAGCGGAGAAGCTGGCACAGCAGATGGACGGCTGGAAGAGGTCGGCCGCCGAGAAGCTGCAGCGCCCGCGCGCCACCTCCGAGCCTGCAGCGCGGGGCGATGGGCACACCGGCGACGGCGCTGCCGCGCCGACGGCCGAGGCGAGCACGGAGATGACCCGCGAGCAGGCGCTGCGTACCTTGGGCCTCGAGGCCGGCGCCTCGGTGAACGAGATCGAGGCCGCCTACCGGGCGCGCGCGCGCCAGAACGGCAGCCTGAACGGCTCCGAGAGGCTGAGCCGCGCGCGCGACGTTCCTGCGGGGAGACCAGGGCTGAGCTTCCTCGTCGGGCCCAACGGTTTACCATCCTTCCAGTCGGCCGCTTAAGCCTGCCCCGGCGAAGCCGGGTCCATGGCGTTCCAACCTCCCCCCTCATCGCGCCCGGAGGCTTGCGCCTCCGCGCGCTAGGGGGAGGGTCCTTGCGGCGCCGTTCGCGCAAAACAGATACCGGGCAGTGGAGATTTTGTAGCATGGCGAAGATCGTCTTCGGAATGAACCAGTCCCTGGACGGCTATGTCGACCACCAGGAATTACCGCCGCCAGGTCCCGCGCTCTTTCGTCACTGGATAGAGCACGTGCGCGACTTGACCGGCAGTGTGTACGGTCGCCGCATGTACGAGGCCATGCGCTATTGGGACGAAGACCGTCCTGAGTGGAGTGCGGAGCAACACGAGTTCGCGGCGGCGTGGCGACGCCAACCGAAGTGGGTCGTGTCGCGCTCGTTGAAGTCAGTCGGCCCCAACGCCACACTTGTCGAGGATGACGTTGAGGCGGTGATACGTGGCCTGAAGGCTCGGCTCGTTGGGGAGATTGCAGTTTCCGGACCAGACCTAGCACGAAGCCTAACCGACCTTGGTCTTATCGATGAGTATCGACTCTACTTCCACCCCGTCGTGCTTGGTCGCGGCAAGCCATTCTTCGCCGGCGCCCGGCCGCCGCTCCGCCTTGTGGCCAGAGATCTAATCGGCGAGGACGCGATCAGGTTGACGTACGTTCCTGCTTAATCACGCAACTCGCCCGAACGGACTGCGCCGACGCGTCAGGTCCGCTTTGGGACAAAGCGGACATGGAACGGGGTCGTCTTCAATCTCGGCGAGTTTGCCTTGACAGCCGATGATTTCGCCAAGGAGGGGCCTCACGATGACCATCACCATCACCGCCTTTGAACGGTCACCCGATGGCGGCAGGGGACTGGCGCGTGATACGCGCGTTCGCTGGGCGCTGGAAGAAGTGGGCCAGCCTTACGAGGTTCGTCCCGTTTCGTTCAGGGCAATGAAGGAACCCGCACATCTGGCGCTGCATCCTTTCGGGCAGATTCCGACCTATGAGGAAGGCGATCTCGGCTTGTTCGAGACGGGGGCGATCGTGTTCCATATTGCGGAGCGCCATGCGGGCCTGTTGCCAGACGATGCGAATGCCCGGGCGCGCGCGATCACATGGATGTTCGCCGCGCTCAGCACGGTGGAGCCGCCGATCCTCGAGCTCGGAAACGCCAGGCTCCTCGAGGGCGACAAGCCCTGGTCCGCGCAACGCATGCCTCTCGTCGAGGATCGCGTCCGCGACCGGCTGGGCCAACTTTCCCTTCGCCTTGGCGATGCCGACTGGCTCGATGGCGCGTTCAGCGCGGGCGACCTGATGATGGTGTCGGTGCTGCTCAGGTTGAAAGCGTCGGGTATGCCGGACGAATATCCGAACCTCTCCGCCTATGTGGCCCGCGGCGAAGCGCGGCCCGCCTACAAGCGCGCTTTCGACGCTCAATTGGCGCTTTACACCGGCGCAGCGCAGGGATCGGCACCATGACGGCCGGCGTATTCACGGATGAGGAGATCGCCGCGGGCGAGAACCTGTTCCGCCGGGCCTGGGGGTTCCTGCGCAGCGCGCCCGGCCTGGAGCATCTCCCCGCCGCGGCCGGCCCCGAGATCGCGTTCGCCGGGCGCTCCAACGTCGGCAAGTCGAGCCTCATCAACGCGCTCGTCGGCCATCGCGGGCTCGCACGCACCTCCAACACGCCCGGCCGTACGCAGGAGCTGAACTTCTTCGGGGCGCCGGGCATCGATCTCAGGATCGTCGACATGCCGGGCACGGCTTCGCCGCAGGCGCCCAAGGCCAAGGTCGAGCAATGGACGGGGCTCGCGCGGGACTACCTGCGCGGGACGTCCGACGCTCATCCGGGTGTTCCTGCTCGTCGACGCCAGGCACGGGCTGAAGCCGCCCGATCTCGCCGTCATGACCGTGATGGACCAGGCGGCGGTCTCCTGCCAGCTGGTGCTCACCAAGATCGACAAGATCAAGCCTCCCGAGCTGGCCACGGATGCAGCAGGCGACCGCCGACGAAGCCAAGACGCACGCGGCGGCCTATCCGCTCCTGCTGGCGACCTCGGCGCGCACGGGGGCGGGGCTGGCGGAGCTGCGGGCGCAGATCGCCCAGGTCGTCGGAGAGCATCGGGGCGACGCGGGGGCAGGCCTACCCGCCGATGAAGCCCGATGCGGCGAGCAGCCCCGTGACGGTCTCGATGAGCCGGTTGAAGAGCGCCGCCGGGCCGACCTCCCACAGCTCCTGACCGTACCTGCCGAGCCCCACCGCCACGGCCAGCAGGGTCAGGACGGCGAGCCAGCGCACGGTTCGCCGGGGCGAGTTGCCGCGCACAGCCACCTCGATGACACGGTCGGGCGGCGCCGCCTCGAGCGCCGATCCATCCCGCCCGATCGTGCGCGCGTCCACGAGAAGCTGCAGGCGGCGGCGCCCGCTGCGTTGCGGCGTCACCGTCCAGCGCCAGCCGATGGGCTCGTCCGACTGTTCGCCCGGCCGCCGGCTCGACCCACTGCGTCTCCGGCGTCAGCGCCTCGATCGCGAAGCCGCCCTCCGGCGCTCTGAGCCGCACCGTCAGCGCCTGGGCGGCGACGGCGTCGGGGCGATGCGTCGCACGGCCGCCCATCAGGAGGTGCACGAGACCGTCGACCTTGTCGCGCCCGATCCGCACCTGGGCCGCGGCGGGGGCGCCCACGCGCATCTGTCGCGGAATGGTCTCCACGAGCGGCCCGCCTGCCGCGCGCTGTCCGGAACGCGTGGGCGCGCCTTGCAGCGGCCTCGCCGGTGCCGGCGGACGCGGCCTGCGGGCATCTCGCCACCGGGCGGGCCGGGGCGGCGCGAAGGCGGCGGGAGCCTGCCGTTCGGGGGCGGGGGCCGTCGCGGCGGCGGGGCCTCGTCCGGGTCGGCGCGCGGCGCCCGCGCGGTCCAGCCGGGAAGGCGCGGCGGACCGCCGTCCACGCCTCCACGCTGGGGCTGGGGCAGCGAGGGCAGCGGCGGGCCATCGCACGGGCTGCGCAGTCGGTCGCGGCGGCGGCGCGTGCTCCAGCGGCGGCTGCTGCGCCATGCGTGCTTGGAGGGACTGCGGTGCCGGCGGGCCGCCCGCGGCCGCCTCGCGCGTCGCGTCATGCGGTGTGCTGGCGAGCGGCGGCGGCAGATCGGGCGGCGCGAGTGCCGGGGTGGCCTGGAAGGCCGAGAGGCTCATGAGAGGCAGCGTCTCCGGCGCGTCCTGCGCCGCCCTGGCGGCTGCGGGCGGCTTGGAGTTCCGCTGCGGGCCGGCGGCGGCCTGCGAGCGCTGCTGGATGCGCGCACGGGCCGCAGCCAGGATCTCGTCGACCGACTGCCCCATCACCGGCGTCTCCAGCGGCGGCTCCGGTGGCGCGCGCGGGCGCGGCCGCAGGCTTCTCGGGCTCGGCCGCCGCCGGTCGCTCCGGTGCCGCCGGCCCCGCCGCGACCGAGCCTGCAGTATACTGCTTGGAGCGGGCCTGGGCGCTCGCCTTCTGCAGCGCGCGGATCGCTTCCTCGAAGGTCATGCCGTGCGCCTTGAGCAGCCCCGCCGCGGGGCTCTTGCCGTCGCCGACGACGGCCGCGAGCACGATCGACCCGTCGATCAGCTTACGGCGCGACTGCTGCGCCGGCCTGGCGCGCCGCCTCGAGCACACGCAGCAGCTCCTCGTCGGGCGCCGGCTCGGAGCCGGCCGCGCCCCGCATGTCCTCCGGCAGGCGCCCCAGGTAGTTCGGAAACGTCGGCGCCGAGGCGGACCAGGTCGACCTTGCAGGCCTGCAGCACGGCGCTGGCCTCCGGATCCTCCGTCAGGGCCAGCAGGAGATGCTCGAGCAGGAGTGCGCGATGCGACTGCTCGCGCGCAACCTCCTTCGCCCTCTCGAGGCTGCGGCCGAGGTTGGGCGACATCGGAATCGATGCGAACTGGTCCGCATTCGCTTGCGGCATCAGCGGCTTCCCCCTCATCCAGCGGCGGCGCTGGATACCCCGGTCCCTCGGCTTGGCGCCTCGTTGCCCGTGCAAGCCGCCTCAGCTCGAGCCGGCGTTCCGGGCGTCAGCACTGCCCTTGCCACACAAACCCGTGCGAGAACAAGGCGGTATTCATCCCGTGGCGAAAGTCGTCGAGATCGGCACAACGCCGGGTTCCGACTCCCGTGGCGAAAGCCGCTGAGATGGAACAATGCTCGCTCCCGACCCCCGTGGCGAAAGCCGTTGAGATGAGCGCAATGCTCGCTATAAGTGCGTTCCGCTGCAACCAGAAGCCGTAGCGAGTTGAGAAATGGCGAAGGACCAGCCTGCGGGCGATGCAACGCGGCCACTCGCCCAGCCATCTGCCAAGACGGCTGCGCCTCCGGCACGGCCCATCTCGGCGCAGGCGCAGGCGCGCATTCTGTCCGAGGCGCTGCCCTACATGCAGCGCTACAGCCGCCAGACGGTGATCGTCAAGTTCGGCGGCCACGCCATGGGCGCACCCGACCTGTCGGCGGCGTTCGCCAGGGACATCGTTCTCCTCAAGCAGTCCGGCGTCAATCCGATCGTGGTGCACGGCGGCGGCCCGCAGATCGCCGGCATGCTGAAGCGCCTGCAGCTCGAGAGCCAGTTCGTCAACGGCCTGCGCGTCACCGACAAGCCCACCGTCGAGGTGGTCGAGATGGTTCTGGCGGGGCTCATCAACAAGGACATCGTAACGGCCATCAACCGCGAGGGCGGCAAGGCGGTCGGCATCTCGGGCAAGGATGCCAACCTGATGATCGCCAAGAAGATCACGCACATGGCCGATCCCGAGTCCAACCTCATGAAGGCGGTGGACATCGGCTATGTCGGCGAGCCCGCCGAGATCAACCCGCACATCGTCAACGTCATCTCCGCCTCGGACCTGATCCCCGTGATCGCTCCGGTCGGGATCAGCCGCGAGGGCGAGACGCTCAACATCAATGCCGACACCTTTGCGAGCGCACTCGCGGCGCGCATGAAGGCCAAGCGCCTGCTGCTGCTGACCGATGTCGCGGGCGTTCTCGACCACGAGAAGAGGCTCATCGCGCAGCTCTCCATCGAGGAGGCGCGCGCGCTCATCCGCGACGGCACCATCACGGCGGGGATGATCCCCAAGGTCGAGGGCTGCATCGAGGTGGTAGAGGCGGGCGTGGAGGCGGTCGTGATCATCGACGGCCGCGTGCCGCACTGCGTGCTGCTCGAGCTGTTCACGTCTCACGGCGTCGGCACCCTGGTGGGGCGCCGGGCGAGAAAGGCCTCTTGAATGCTCGCACGCGCGTTCGAGAACGCCGTGTCCGCCCTGTGCTACGCCTTCATCCGCGCGCATTTCGGAGAGCGCGCGGGCGATCCCGGAGCGCGTTGGAACCGCACCGTGCGCTTCGTGCTCGCGCAGCACGCCCGCATGCCCGACTATCTGCGCTTTCCCTTGCAGGCGCTGACGCTCGCTCTTCGTCTACTGGAGCAGCCTGCCCGCCCTGCGCTCCTGGCACGCGCTCGACCCCGAGCGCCGCTGGAAGCGGATCGAGGGCATGCGCGCATCGATCCTCGGGCCGTTTCGCGATCTGATCCGCTTCTACGAAGGCCTCACCGTGATCGGCTTCCACGCCGAGCTGGCCGAAGCCGCATGCCGCCGGCGCCCGCCGGCCGCGGACTGCGGCCCGGCGCGCCGACGCGATCGCGCGGCCGCGATGTCGAAGCCCAGCGGACGGCCAACGCCGCGGCGAGCCAGCTCACGCCGGTGATCAACAGCGAGATCGTGGTGATCGGGTCGGGGCCGGGCGGGGCCATCACTGCCTGCCTGCTGGCCGAGGCCGGCCGCGAGGTGACGCTCGTCGAGTCCGGCCCGTTCCTCACGCTCGACGAGTGCCCCCAGTTCACGCGCGAGGAGATGGAGCACAAGTACCGAAACGGCGGCGTCACCGCCGCGCTGGGGCGCACCAAGGTGGCCTATGTCGAGGCCAACTGCGTCGGCGGCGGCAGCGAGATCAACGCCGGCCTCTACCACCGCACCCCCGAGGATGTGCTCGACGCATGGCGCGGCGAGTATGGGCTCGAGGCTGCCGGCTGGTCCGACATGCTGCCGCATTTCCAGGCGTGCGAGCGCGACGTGAGCGTCTCCTACATGCCGGGCATCGCCCCGGCGGCGTCGCTGAAGCTGCACGAGGGCGCCGGGATCAAGGGGTGGAAGTCGCTCGAGGTGCCGCGCTGGTTCAAGTACGACTCCGAATACGACACCGTCGGCGTGAAGCAGTCGATGAGCCGCACCTTCATCCCGCGCGCGCTCGCCGCCGGCTGCAAGCTCGCTGCCCAATGTCCGTGCCCGGCGTCTGAAGCGCAGCGCCGGCCACTGGATCGTGGATGCCGAGCGGACGGCGGCCGACGGCAGCCGCACCGGACACCAGCTGCGCTGCCAAGTCCCTGTTCGTCTGCGCCGGGGCGATCCAGACGCCGGCCCTGCTGCAGGCCAGCGGGATCGGCCGCAATGTCGGGACGGTCGCTGCGCATGCATCCGACCGTCAAGGTGGTGGCGCGCTTTCCCGAGACGGTGAACAACCGCGACATGGGGGTGCCGGTGCACCAGGTGAAGGAGTTCGCACCGCGCTTGAGCTTCGGCTGCTCGATCAGTGGCCTGCCATACCTCGCGCTGGCGATGCTCGACCACCCCGCACAAGCGCGCGCGCTGGACGCAGCCTGGCCGCACATGGCGATCTACTATGCGATGATCACGGGCGGCAGCGGCAGCGTGCGCCGGATGCCGGCCTGGCGCGACCCGCTGGTCAAGTTCGCCTTCAGCGAGCAGGACATGCGCGACCTGGCCGACGGCACGCGCAAGCTGTGCGAGCTGCTGTTCGCCGCCGGCGC
Source organism: uncultured Alphaproteobacteria bacterium (assembly GCA_963758625.1). GTDB lineage: Bacteria > Pseudomonadota > Alphaproteobacteria > Rhizobiales > Hyphomicrobiaceae > AWTP1-13. The sequence continues at coordinate 160,562 of CAVWWJ010000024.1, forward strand.
CGAGGCCCTGTATCCGACCGTGGCCGGGGCCGAGCCGCTGCACAGCCTCGACGATCTGGACCGCGTTGCGGACCCCCTGCCGCACGGGCGCACCAGTCTGATGACGATCCACCTGTTCTCGACCTGCCCCATGGGCAAGGACGAGACGCGCTGTGTGACCGATTCCTTCGGGCGCGTGCACGGCCACGACGACCTCTACATCGCCGACGCCAGCCTGCTCTGCACGGCGCCGGGCGTGAACCCCCAGGGCTCGGTGATGGCCTTCGCCCGCCGCAACGCCCTGCATTTCCTGGGGCGCCTGTGACCCCGGTTCATTCCAGGTTCACGCCCCACCCGTCATCCCGGTCGGAGCGACGTCGAGCCAGCGGCGAGCGGCGCTCCGATCCGGGACCTCGCGAGGAGGTTGCGGAACCGCTCCCTACGAGGTCCCGGATAGTCCTCGACCCCGGCTCTCGCCTGCAGGCTCGACGGGAGTGCGCGGGTGGATAGCTTTGGAGATTGCCGCATGCGATGCCTAGTCACCGGCGGATCGGGCTTCTTCGGACATCTCCTGGTCGAGCAGCTCATCGCCCGCGGCGAGGAGGTGCGCAACTTCGACCTCATCGCGGCCGACGACGAGCCGGAGGGCGTCGACTTCCACCAGGGCGACATCCGCGATGAGGAGGCCGTGCGTCGGGCCTGCGAGGGCGTCGAGGTCATCTATCACAACGTCGCCCAGCAACCGCTCTCCAAGAACCCCGCGCTGATGCGCACGGTGAACCTGGACGGCACCCGCAATCTCCTGTCGGCGGCGCTGGATGCCGGCGTGCGGAAGACCATCTTCACCTCCTCCACGGCGATCTTCGGCATCCCCTCCGAGCTGCCCGATCAGGCGCTCTACCAAGCCCACGCCGTGCGAGCCCTACGGGCGCACCAAGGTGGCCTCCGAGGCGCTGTGCAGCGCCTACGTCGAGAAGGGCCTCGACATCACCATGATCCGGCCGCGCACCATTCTCGGCCACGGACGGCTCGGCATCTTCCAGATGCTGTTCGAATGGATCCGTGAGGGCCGCAACGTGCCGGTGATGGGGCGCGGCGACAACCTGTTCCAGTTCATCCACGCGCACGATCTGGCCGGAGCCTCGATCCTGGCGGCGGAGCGGCCGGGGCCGCAGGTCTACAACATCGGCACCGACCGGTTCTGCACCATGCGCGAGGTGCTCGAAGCGCTCTGCCAGCACGCCGGCACCGGCTCCAAGGTCAGATCGGTGCCGGACGCGCCAGTGCAATGGATGATGGCCGCCGCCAGCAGGCTCGGCATGTCCCCGCTCGGGGCCTACCACTACATGGCCTACGGCAAGCCCAACTACTTCGACATCTCCGACGCGGTGAGCGAGCTCGGCTGGCGCCCGGTCTGGTCCAACGAGGAGATGATGATCGCCAGCTACGACTGGTACCTGAAGAACCGCGAGGCCGTGCTCGGCTCGAAATGGGGGGCGAGCCCGCACAAGTCGGCCGTGAAGCAGGGCATCCTCAACCTCGCCATCCGGCTTCTTTGAGCGGGGTATGAGCTTGGTGATGCGCTTCGAGGCAGACACCACGCTGTCATCCCGGCGCTTGTCGCCGGGATCCATCGTGCCGCAAGCCCTGGCGCTCGTGGATGGATGGATCGCGGGCACAAGGCCCGCGATGACAAGGTGTGCTTGCTTCGAGGGGGAGCAATGAACCTGGGGACAGAATCTGGCGCTGGTGACGGGGGCGGCGGGCTGGCTCGGTAGCCGCCTGGTGGAGACCCTCATCCACGGCCCGCCCGATTGGCAAGGGATGGGCCCGCCCAACCCGCAGCTCAGGTGCGCTGCCTGGTTCTGCCGCGGCGAGGACACCGCGCTCATCGACAGGCTGGGCGACCGGGTCGAGGTCCTGCGCGGGGACATCACCAACCCCGCGGATTGCGCACGCCTGTGCAAGGGCGCCGGCGGGGCGGTGCTGTTCCACATCGCCGGCATCATCCATCCGCGCCGGCGCGCCGAGTTCTACAAGGTCAACCTGGACGGCACCCACAACGTCGTGCGCGCCGCCATTGCGGCCGGCGTGCGCCGCACCGTCGTCATGTCGTCGAACTCGCCGTGCGGCACCAATCCGCATCCCGACCATGTCTTCGACGAGGCCTCGCCCTACCGGCCCTACATGCACTACGGCCGCTCCAAGATGCTGATGGAGCAGGCGGTCGCCGGCTATCACAAGGAGGGCCGGATCGAGACGGTGGTCATTCGTGCGCCGTGGTTCTATGGGCCCAACCAGCCGCCGCGCCAGTCGCTGTTCTTCCGCATGATCCGCGACGGCAAGGGCCCGATCGTCGGCGGCGGCGACAACAAGCGCTCGATGGCCTACGTCGACAACCTCTGCCAGGGCCTGATCCTGGCCGCCACCACGGCCGCCGCCAACGGCCGCACCTATTGGATCGCCGACGAGCGCCCGTATACGATGAACGAGATCGTCGACACGGTCGAGCGGCTGCTCGAGACCGAGTTCGGACAGACGTGCGCGCACAAGCGCCTGCGGCTGCCGGGCCTCGCCAGCGACACCGCGTGGGTGATCGACAAGGTGCTGCAGGGCGTCGGCATCTATCACCAGAAGATCCACGTGCTCTCGGAGATGAACAAGACCATCGCCTGCACCATCGACAAGGCGAGGGCCGAGCTGGGCTACCGGCCCGCGGTTGCCCTGGAGGAAGGCATGCGCCGCAGCCTCCAGTGGGTGTGGCAGACGCAGGGGGGCCTCGAGTGAGTGGACGGCGCGGGAGCGCGGCATGTCTCCCAAAGGCGCGCTCGGCCTCGCGCGCGCGGACGTTCGAGCGCACGCAGGTGTGGGTCTTCGATCTCGACAACACACTCTATCCCGCCGACTGCAACCTCTTCGCCCAGGTCGACCAGAAGATGGGCGAGTTCATCGCCGACTACCTGGGCGTTCCCTTCGCCTACGCCCGCCACCTGCAGAAGAGCTACTATCGCCAGTTCGGCACCACGCTCACGGGCCTGATGCAGGTGCACAAGATGGACCCCCGAGCGTTCCTCGACTACGTGCACGACCTCGATCTGTCGGTGGTGGCCGGGCACCCCGAGCTGGCTGCAGCGATCGAGCGCCTGCCCGGACGCAAGCTGATCTTCACCAATGGATCGCGGGCCCACGCCGAGCGCGTCGCCGCCAAGGTCGGCGTCCTGCACCTGTTCGAGGAGATCTTCGACATCGTGGCGTCGGATTACGTGCCGAAGCCCGAGCGCGCCTGCTACGAGCAGTTCCTCGCCAGGCACGGCGTCGACGCCGGCGCCGCCGCGATGTTCGAGGACATGCCCCACAACCTGGAGGCGCCGCATGCGCTGGGCATGACCACGGTGCTGGTGCGATCCGAGCACAACCCGGACCACCCCGTCCAGAGGATGATCCGCGGCTGGACCGCGCGGCCCGAGCACGTGCACCACATGACCCACGACCTGGCGGGGTTCCTGGCGGACGTGAACGGCGTCAGGTGGGCTCCCTCGCCATCAAAGCCACGAACAGGAGATTCACAGCCGAGATGACGACGATGCCGGCCGCGATCATGTACGCCACCAAGCCCTGGCTGAAGATGGGTGCGCTGATCTGAACCTCGGCTCCGAGCGGCACGAAGTAGGTGGCCGCCATGGCCGTATAGTGCATCGAGGCGATGGCCAGCCCCTGCACGACGCCGCCCGCGACGGTCATGAGAAACTGGCGCTTGTAGAAGGCGAACCAGAGGGCGGCCATCGACGCCCCGATGGCGAGCGCGACCGATGCCGCAACCAGTCCGTACTCGTAGCCCAGACCGCAACCGCGGATCGCGCTCATGCCGAGATAGTGCATGCCGGCGATGCCAAGCCCCATGAGAACGCCGCCCAGTGGAATGCTGAGCCACCCGAGCCGGCGGCTGCTGGCCAGGTAGAGACCGGCGCCGGTGGCGACAACGGCTATTCCGATCGAGCTTATGGTCTCGACCAGGTTGTAGGTGACCGGTACCGGGAAATCGACCGCCATCATGGCCACGAAATGCATCGACCATATGGTGGCGCCCATGATCAGGCCGCCGCTGACCAGCGCAAAGGTCCTCTGCCCCGTGGTGGTGTCCTCGACGTCCGAAATCGACGTGAGCGCGAGCGCCGTGAGCGATCCGAGGATCGCCACGCCAATCGACAAAAGCACCAGGACCGGTTGATAAGTCACTGTCATCGTAGCTCCCCTTCCCGCTTGCCATCTCCGGGACGTGTCAATCCGTTCGCGCGCGAAGGCTCTGCCTGTGGCGCGCTCATGGGGCTCTTCGGCCGTGCTGCATCTCTGTCGTGCCCGCTCGGCAAAACCTGCCTGCCGTCGGTAAGCAGCCAGATCATCACCAGAGAAATGATGATCGTCGAGAGCATCGACGTGATGAACCCCGTCATCGCCGCCGTGCCTACGCGCCGCCGGCGGTGCTTGCGCTGGTGCACCAGCCCCAGCTCGTAAGCGGCTCGCGTCTTGGGGTCCCTCAGCGTGTCATAGGCTTGGCCGATCTCCTTGAAGCGGCGCTCGGCCAGCGCGTCGCCGGAATTGAGATCGGGGTGGAAGACCTTGGCCAGGCTGTGAAATGCGCCTTTGATCTTCTCATCGTCGACGCCGGGCGCGACCCCGAGTACCTCATAGAAATTGCGCATGTGCCGCCTCTCCTGCAACCAAGCGAGACGATCGCGAGGCGCCCCGTCTCCAAGGAGTGCTCCCGGCACGCTGGCCGGAGGCTCGGCTTCGTCCCCCCCGAGCACACGCGCAAAACCTAGCAGCACAGGCGACAACCTTCAACTTGGGCCGGATGCATGACAATCGCCAGCAGCCCGGCGGCAACGCTTCGGCGGGCGAGATCAGCCGCCGACCTTGCGCTCGATGGCGTCCCAGATCAGGGCGGCGATGTCTGGCCCGCCGAAGGCCTTGATCTGGCGGATGCCGGTGGGCGAGGTGACGTTGATCTCCGTCAGATACGGGCCGATCACGTCGATGCCGGTGAACAGGAGCCCGCGCCGCTTGAGCTCCGGGCCGAGGCGGGCGCAGATCTCGCGGTCGCGGGTGCTGAGGTCGGTTGCGGCCGCCGTGCCGCCCACATGCAGGTTGGAGCGGGTCTCGTCCGCCGCCGGCACGCGGTTGATGGCGCCGGCCACCTCGCCGTCGACCAGGATGATGCGCTTGTCGCCCGCTCGTACCTCTGGCCGGTACTGCTGCACCATGAAGGGCTCGCGGAACACGGTGAGGAACAGCTCGACCAGCGAGTTGAGGTTGGTGTCGCCCGGCGCCACGCGGAACACCGAGGAGCCGCCGTTGCCGTAGAGCGGCTTCAGGATGATGTCCTTGTGCTCGGCGCGGAAGCGCCTCACGTCGTCGAGGCTGCGGGTGACGAGCGTGGGCGGCATCAGGTCGAGGAAGTCGAGGACGAACACCTTCTCCGGCGCATTGCGCACGTGTGCCGGGTCGTTGACCACCAGGGTCCTCGGATGGATGCGCTCCAGGAGATGCGTCGTGGTGATGTAGGCCATGTCGAACGGCGGGTCCTGGCGGAGCAGGACGGCGTCGAGCTCGGAGAGATCCACGGTGCGCGGGTCGGAGAGCTTGTAGTGGTCGCCCGCCTTGTCCTCGACAGTGAGGGTGGAGCCGCGGGCCAGCAGGCGGCTGCCGTGCAGCGCCAGGTTGGGCGGCGTGTAGTAGAACAGCCGTGCCCGCGCCGCTGGGCTTCCAGGAGCAGCGCGAAGGTCGAGTCGCCCGCAATGTCGATGCGGTCGATCGGGTCCATCTGGCAGGCGACGCGAAGGGGCATGATGCTGTGCGGGTCAGAACTTCTTCTCGATGCCAGCTTGCTTGAGCACGATGTTCGCCCAATGCCCCGACCTGATATCACTGTCCACCGGAAAGTTTATGTCTGGGTGGTCGGGCTATACCAGATCTCGTGGTCTCCCCTGCCCTTCCGGACGAATGTGCAGCCGTGTTCCCTCGAGACGCGCTTGACCTCTGGCGTGTAGCTCGCCGTCTCACGCAGCAGCGCGCGGATTGGTGATGCGCGTCGGAATCTCTGCAAAGATATGGACGGGGATCTCGGGCCCTTCGAAGTCGACGTTGTTGAGCTCGATCAGCTCCTCGATCAGCGGGAGAGCTTTCGCGTGCAGCTCCTCGAGGGTGTCCGCTCCTGTCACGAAGCCTGGAATATCCTCACTGGTGGCGACCCAGCCCTGCGCCTCGTCATCCCAGATGGCGCGAATCATAATGGACCGAAGCATCAGGAGGCTCCTCTCAGCGGACATGGGGCAGTATTCAGCGGACCTGAGGCAAGTATAGTGTCCGTCGGGCCCTGTTGCCATGCACCCAGGGAACGTAATACCGGGGGTCCTTCGCGCTCGCGTGCATTCTCCGCTCGCCGTGGGACGGAAGCCGCCTCCCACCTGCCTGCTTTACCTGCAGGCAAGTGTAGCCTACCCTTTACGCACCGGAGTCGGAGGGCTGGAGGAACCTGGGGGCTTCAATGCATCTGCGTGCCTATTTTTTTGGCCTTGCCGCCGCAACCGCCCTCCTGCCTTTTGCGGCAGCCGCGCAGGAGCTGGCGACCGCCGGGACCCAACGCATCCTGTTGCCTTCCGCGCCGCCGCCGCTGTCCCAGGACTGCCGCTCCAAGCGGATTGCCGGCGATATGTTCCGGCGCCCGCTGCGGGCGCTGCGGCGCGCCGTGCGCGAAGGCCGGGCCGTGAAGGTCCTGGCCATCGGCTCGTCGTCCACCGAAGGTGTCGGCGCCTCCTCGCCCTCGGCGACCTACGTCGCCAAGCTGGAGCGGACGCTGGAAGGCACCTTCAAAGGGCTCGACTTCGAGGTGATCGGCCGCGGCCGCGGCGGCGAGGAGGCCCAGGGTGCCGCCGACCGCATGAAGCGCGAGGTGGAGGAGACCCGGCCCGATCTCGTGGTCTGGCAGGTCGGCACCAACGATGGGCTGCGGCGGGTCGGCCTCGACCGCTTCAAGCTGTGCCTCAGGACCGTGCTCGCCTGGCTCAGGGAGCAGCGGATCGATACCGTCCTGGTCGACCCGCAATATGGCGAGGCGCTCACGAAGGACGAGCACTACGAGAAGGTGGTGGCCGCCATCGCCGAGGTGTCGCGCGAGGCGCGCGTGCTGCTTGTCGACCGCTTCGAGGCCATGCGCGAGCTGCACCTCCAGCGCGGCGACCGTTTTTACCTGGCCGCCGACCAGCTGCACATGAACGACACGGGCCACCGCTGCATGGCCGAGCAACTGGCGCGCTCCATCGTCGCCGGCCTGCTGCTCGCCGATGCCGAGACCAACCAGCCCGTGTTCATCCCGTGAGGTGTTCACCCGTCATCCGGACGGACACCAGCTCGAAGCCGTCGGCGCGAAGGCGACCAGTGCCCGGTACGTGAGGGTGTCAGGACCTCGTCGGCAACGGACCGAACTCCTCGTCGCTACCTGCCCCGGCTTCAACTCGGGGCTCGGCTTCCGGGAGACGGGTAGTGACCAGGAGGTCCGATGCCCACCACGTCCGAGAAGCGCGCCGCGTTCCGGCGGCTGCACGAGAGCGGCTGCTTCGTCATCCCCAACCCGTGGGATGTCGGCAGCGCGCTCTATCTGCGGAGCATGGGCTTCAAGGCGCTGGCGACCACCAGCGCCGGCTTCGCCTGGTCGCGCGGGGCCGGAGACGGCGGCATCACGCGCGATGTCGCGCTCGCGCATATCGCGGAGCTGTCGGCCGCGGTCGATCTGCCCGTCAACGCCGACTTCGAGGGCGGCTTTGCCGATCAGCCGGAGGGTGTGGCCGAGAGCGTGCGGCTGTGTGTCGAGACCGGCGTCTCGGGGCTGTCGATAGAGGATTTCACGGGCGACCGGGCCAATCCGCTCTACGACATGGACCTGGCAGTGGCGCGAATCGCGGCGGCGCGGGCGGCCATCGACAAGGCCGGCGGCGACGTGCTCCTGACCGGGCGCAGCGAGGGCTTCATCCGCGGCCGGCCCGATCTCGACGAGACCATCCGCCGGCTCAGGGCGTACGCGCAAGCCGGTGCCGACTGCCTCTACGCGCCGGGCATCTCCACCCGCGAGCAGATCGCAGCCGTGGTGCAGGCGGTGGCACCCAAGCCGGTCAACCTGCTGATGGGCGCACCCAGCGCGCTCATCGTCCAGGATTGCGCCGGCCTCGGCGTGCGCCGCATCAGCGTGGGCGGGTCGCTGGCGCGCGCGGCCTGGGGCGGCTTCATCCGCGCCGCGAAGCTGATCATGGAGGCCGGCAGCTTCAACGGCTTCGCCGATGCCGCGCCGGGCGCGGAGCTGAACAAGGTGTTCTCGCGTTAGGTGCGCAATGACGCAAGCGGCAGGGAAGGCGCGGGTTGCGCTGATCACCGGCGCGGCATCGGGGATCGGCGCCGCGACGGCGGCGCGGCTCATCGCCTCGGGCTGGAAGGTGGCCCTCCTCGACCGCGACGAGCAGGCCCTGGAGGCTGCGCAGCGGTCGCATGCAGGCTCGCCCGGCGTATTTGCCGCTCCGGTCGACGTGGTCGACGAAACGGCGGTGCAGGAGGCGGTGGATCAGGCCGTGGCGGCGTTGGGTGGCCTGGACGGCGTCGTCAACTCGGCCGGCATCGCCGCGGACATCCCGGCCCTCGACACGCCGGTCGACCTGTTCCGCAAGATCCTCGACGTGAACGTCGTCGGCACCTTCATCGTGGCGCGGGCGGCGGCGCGCATCATGAAGGAGCGGGGCGGCGGCGCCATCGTCAATCTGTCGTCGGTCGCGGGCGTGCGCGGCAGCAAGGGCCGCAGCGCCTATGGCTCGTCGAAGGGGGCGGTCATCGTGCTGACCCAGGTGCTGGCCAACGATCTCGCCCGCTACGGCATTCGCGTCAATGCGGTGGCGCCGGGGCCGGTCGACACGCCGATGGTCAGGACCATGCACACCGCCGAGGATCGCACCTTGTGGACGCGGCACATGCCGATGCGCCGCTACGCCGAGCCCGGCGAGATCGCCAGCGCGATCGAGTTTCTCCTGGACGGCACGCGCTCCGGCTTCATCACCGGCGAGGTCGTGGCCGTCGACGGCGGCTTCCGCGGCGCGGGGATCATTGCGGAGTAAGTGACGCGCGCACCCGTCATCCCGGAAGCTGAGGGCGCAGCTCGAAGCTCGTGGCGCGCCAGCCGCTGACCATGCGTTCGCTGATCGACGACACACGCCGCTGCCGCTGGTTTCCGTTACCTGCGCTAACGGCATAGGTACGCGATGTGTTCGGCATCGGCGATGACCAAGTCTGCGACCATGGGATCACGGGATTGAAGTTGCGCGCGGTGGGCGCATAGGTGAGGTTTCCGAGATAGTCCGAGACAAACGCCTGCAGCAGCGCAAAATCGGCCCGCAGCGCCTTCTCGATGAGATACTCCCTGCCGTCGAGCGCGATCTTGCGCTTGCCCTCCCTGACCGCGGTGCCGACGCCGGTCGGCGTCTGGACGCCACCGAGCCCGCAGCCCCCGGCGCGAATGCGCTCGATCAGCGTTCCTGCGGCACGAGCCCGACCTCGATCGCGCCGGACATCATCTGCTGCTGGATCTCGGGATTGAGGCCGATGTGGCTGACGATCTTGTGCACTCCCGCTCCTCCTGCGCGATCTTGCGCTTGCCCTCCCTGACCGCGGTGCCGACGCCGGTCGGCGTCTGGACGCCACCGAGCCCGCAGCCCGGCGCGAATGCGCTCGATCAGCGTTCCCTGCGGCACGAGCTCCACCTCGATCGCGCCGGACATCATCTGCTGCTGGATCTCGGGATTGAGGCCGATGTGGCTGACGATCTTGTGCACTCCCGCTCCTCCTGCTGGGTGGCGTGGCCGGGGTGCAGACGGTGACGGCCGCAATGGTGGCCTGGACAGGTTCGCGCCAGGAGCGTGAACGGCTTTACGGTCCCCTATATTCTCGGTCAGGATCATCCTGACGACGTTCGGGACCGTGATTGTGCCGTTGATAAAATGAGCTGGGTCTCGTATCTCGATTCGCCGTCCTGATTCTGGACAATCGGTCCGGCACTTCATTCGAAGCGCGCTTCTTCAGCCGCATTGCGCTCTTGGACCCAGGCGACCATCAACGCCCACGCGACAGACAGCACGATGGGTCCGAAGAACAAGCCGACAATTCCGTACGCCAAGGTACCGCCAACCACGCCAAGCATGATCACGGGCATCGGCGTGGTCAAGCCGCGCGCGACCAAAATTGGCCTGAGGATGTTGTCCATGAATCCGACCGCGACCATGTAGACGGTGAAGATCAAGGCGCCCGTCGTCTCCATCGCTGTCCAGATCCAGATAACGATGGGGACCAGCAGGATCCCCGGCCCGATCTGCATGATGCTCAGCAGCAGCACAAGGAAGGCCAAGACGCCGGCAGCGGGTATGCCGGCGGCTAGGAAGCCCGCCCCGGCGAGGATTGCCTGCAACAGGGCGATGCCGATCACACCTCGTGAGACGTTGCGGATGGTCGCGCCAACCAGCTGAAGCATCTCCCCGCCTCGGTGGCTGAGCACCCGGTGCAACAACGCCCTTACCGTATCCAACAGCCGCGGCGCTGGTGAAAACAGGAAGCCTGCGACGACGATCGAGACCATGAACTCCAGAAGGCTCAGTCCTACGCTCTCGACGATGCCGAGCAGCCTGACCCCGATTGGCCGCAGGTACGGCGCCACCTCCACCAGCACCGCCTTCATGTTGGTGGCAGCGCGACTCCACAACCGATGGACCTGCTCCCCGACCAGTGGCCAGCCCTTCACAGTGTCATCAGGGAGGGGAAGCGACAACGTTGCGGCATCCAGCTGTCTCGCCAGGGACCCGACACCACCGATCAGGCCAAGCACGAGCCACGTCACCGGGCCGATGACAATCATCAAGGACAGCAAGGTGACGAGCACCGCGGCGAGCCGCCGTCGGCGCAGGCGCCCCGCGAGCCAGTCGAACAGGGGATAGAGTGCGACCGTCAGTATCGCGCTCCACAGCACGACGGTCAGGAACGGGGCGATGACCTTGAATGACCAGTAGCCAACCAGGCCAAGCAGGCCCAGCCGGATTGCCAGATCGGCGGTCGTACCGCCGAGCGGTGTGGAGGCTGGCGTCCCTGACTTGCCTGCGGTCATCCGTATCGGCTCAGGCTGCGATCCGCTCTACACGAGCTTTGCGACTATTGCAGCCGGCGCATTCTGCGCCGGCGCATCGAAGCAATTCTTCTCATATGCGCACAAGCAGCGTTAACGGCGATTTCTCCTCGTTCGCCCGATACTACCGTCAGTGTTTGCATTACGATCCACGCGCTGGAGAGGTGAGATTGCACTGCGGGTGAGAGAGCCACGTCGCATGTGCTCCTGCTCGGCACCGCAGCGATGAAGCGCGGAAGCGGGGGGCGGCTCAATCGGGGCCACCCCAATCCCTTATCAGTGTTTGTCCCCATGGAGGCCGCGTCCATCGTTGGGTAAACTCAGATCGTGTGGGGAACCGGGTGTCGAACCGCCGGACAATCGAGCATGCAGACGGTCTCTCTCGCGCAGTCTCCATGATCCCCGACGGGGCGAGCCTGATGATTGTGGGCTTCATGGGTGTCGGTACGCCTGAAGGCGTGGTGGACGAGCTCGTACGCCAGGGGAGGCGCAATCTCACCGTGATTACCATGACACCGCCAGGCCGGGTGTCGGCATCGGCAAGCTCGTCAGCGCTAAGCTCGTGCGCAAGTCGGCGGATGGAGCCAATGTTGCCATGAATGAGAGGCGGGTTTGACCGCATCGCTTCACCTGGATGCACCGCACCATCTGCCGCCGTTCATCACCGCTCCTGGCGAGACGGATGTCCTGATGGTGGTGACGGCTGCGTTCCTCCTCATTGCCTTTCTGGCTGTGGGGCTCTTGTTCCTGCGGCTGCACACGCTTCCCGAGCGCTTGGCGCACAGGTCTCACAAGCTGCAGTTCGAGATCGTCGCCGTGCTCGGCCTTTTGGCGCTCTTCACTCACGTGCATCTCTTTTGGGTCGCCGGGCTGCTGCTTGCACTCATCGACCTGCCTGATTTCGGAACCCCGATGCGGAGGATTGCGGGATCGCTTGAAAAGATCGCAGGCGTCAGGCCCGGCGAAGGGGCGGCTGAAGCGCGGGACGAGGTTATCGCTGATAGACCGCCCGAGGACACCATTGCGGAGGTCCGCGGTCCGAGACGCGGGGCGCGCTCCGGCAAGCATCAGGAGCTGACCGATGCTTGAACTTCTGCTCTGCTCGATGCTGACGGTCTTTCCAGACTATCTCTTCCGCCGCTACGTTCAGGGGAAGAGAGTTGGAAAAGAAATAACATTATATTCGGTCTGGTTCGAGCTGAGATGGGGAATAATGCTGTGCCTGATGCTTACGGTCGGGCTGATAACCGTGATTTTCTACAATCATCCATCCACAACAAGCGCAACGTTATTCTTCAGAACTGTGCCCATCGTTCCCGAAACAAACGGGCGCGTTGCGGAGATCTATGTCGGCATGAGCGACCGGATCAACCAGGGGGCGCCGATATTCAGGCTGGATAGCGCAAAGCAAGAGGCGGCTGTGGAGGCCGCTCGGCGAAAGATCGCGGAAATCGAGGCGGCGCTCATCATCGCGCCGGCGGATGTTGCGGAGGCCGAAGGCAAGCTCCAGGAGGCCAGGAGCGCCCACCAGCAGGCATTGGAGGAACTGAAGACCAAGCGGGAGATCAACAGGCGCAGCCCGGGGGTCGTGGCGCTCCGTGACATCGAGAAGCTCGAGGTGCTTGCGCAAGGCCGGCAAGGCGCGGTCGCTTCCGCCGAAGCCGCAAAGCGGTCTGCCGAGGCTCGGATCTCCACGCTTCTTCCAGCCGAGAAGGCCAGTGCCGAAGCGGCGCTCGCACAAGCCCAAGTGGAGCTGGACAAGACCGTCATCCGTGCTGGCGTGAGTGGTCGGGTGGAGCAGTTCGCGCTGCGCGTAGGCGATATCGTCAATCCCTTCATGCGTCCGGCCGGAGTCTTGATCCCGGAGGGCGCCGGGCGGCGCACTTTGGTGGCCGGCTTCGGACAGATCGAGGCGCAGGTCATGAAGGTCGGCATGGCGGCCGAGGTCACCTGTGTATCGAAGCCGTGGACGGTGATCCCGATGGTTGTCACGGAGGTGCAGGACTTCATCGCCGCCGGTCAGTTCCGCGGCGGCGAGCAACTGATCGATCCGCAGCAGGTGATACGGCCAGGTACGATCCTTGTGTATCTCGAGCCGCTCTTTGCAGGAGGGCTCGACAACGTGACGCCCGGCAGCAGCTGCATTGCCAACGCCTATTCGAGCAACCACGACTTGATTGCCTCTAAGGAAATCAGCGCAACGCGTCGTGCAGTTCTCCATGCGGTCGATGCCGTCGGGCTCGTGCACGCGATGCTGCTGCGGATCCAGACGCTGGTGCTTCCAATTAAGACGCTCGTATTCAGCGGCCATTGACCGTTTGCAGGACCAAGAACCGGGGATACGCCGCGCTTTGACCACTCGGTTCAGATCGGGGACGGTGATCTATGAGAGGCCCTCGACATGGGGCTGACCACCCGCGCCGCGCCCGAGGTCCGCCGTATGCTCGCACTACTCGCGGGTTCCTTCCCTGGAGGCTTTCGGACGCCGACCCCGGTGCCTGCCTCACCCTCGACATGGGCCGGCATCCGAAACCCTTCACAAGAGCGGGAGTGAGAGGGCTGCGCAGAGCCCGTCTCAGCTGCCCCCGAAAGCTGCCGGAAATGTTGCCGTGCGGTATTTCATGCCCTATCCGGCCAGGCGTCTGGCGACCGTCAGGTGATCAGGGCCTCGCAAAAGCACGTCCGCCACGCCGGGGCAGTATGCGTAGCCTGATGGAGCGACTATCGCGCCCCTGGGCCCGATCAACGCCGCTTCGGCGGTGGCTTTTTGCATCTGTGCTGCATCGACACGCCAACATCCAAGCCCAAGGGCTTGATCTGCAAAAGGATGGAGTTTGATACCCAATAATCCCCTCCCCGTGCAGCGCCTTTAGAACGGCTGTTCTGAGCACCTACACCAGAAACCTCCTGGGGAGGCTCCCTAGCGGGGCTCGCGCTACCCTACCTGGAGTAGCTCACTACGACGTGGTCCTCCTGTATGGGCGGTCTGCGGCGTTTCTGCGCGGCATCGCCGGGGAATGCCCGAACACGCGAGGATGAGATCCCAGAGCTGGCCTCAACCGAGGCGTGGCAAGAGTCTGAGGATGAGCTTCGATCTGCGCTGCAAGAGGTTGCTGAGTGCACCTGCGCCGGAGTTCGGCAGGCAGTTCCCGCCAACGAAAGAGTTGCATTGATCGTGGCGAGGCGCCTGGCGGCCGGGCAGTCGACTCAATTCAGATCACGTTGCCAATACGCAATTGATCTTTCGGTCGTAAGCTCTCTGTGGCCGCCACGACGTGAGACCAGCGCACGATTTAGCCGTTGAAAGTAAGGCCTACTATGATCGGCCCAAGCACGGTGAGAACCACGTTGGCGATGGCATATGGCACAGCTACGCCAAGAACGGGGGTTTGGCTCTCCGCGACCTCGCACGCGCCCGCCACAGCGGCGTCGACAGTCATTGCGCCAGCAAGAGCGCCACAGACGACCACGGGGTTCATGCGAAGAACGCGATGCGCGAACAGTGTGCCGACAATCAAGGGCGTCAGCGTCACGACCACGCCGATACCCAGCAGCATGAGCCCGTGGGCCTGGATTGCGGCCAATGCTGCCGGCCCATTCGCTAAGCCGATGGCGGCAACAAACCCGCCCAGTCCGATATCGATCAGGGTTTGCTGAGCAGCCGGGGGGAAGGCTCCCATGGTCGGCCGGCGTGAACGCAACCACCCACAGACCAGGCCGGCGACCAGCGCGCCTCCTCCCCCGCCGAGCGTCAACTGAATCGAGCCGATCGTGAGACTGAGCAATCCGACGAGCAATCCGGCTGCGAGCCCGATGGCCAGAAAGGCGATGTCAGCACGATCGCCGGACCGCAATGCTTGGCCGACTTCCGGCAAGACCCGCTTTAGGTCGCTGCTTAGGCCAACAAGGGTCATGACGTCGCCGACATAGATTCGCGTCCCCGGGGTCACTGGCACCTCCTGACCCCTGCGCGTCAATGCGCGCAGAAACACACCCCGCGCCGTGTCGCCCAGCTCATCGACAATCTCAGTCAGCGTTCGACCGTGGAGATCGCGTGCGGTTACAAACACTTCGAGCACCTCGCCTGGGACTGAGCGCATCACGTGCTCGCCTTCGATCTCCGGGCCGATTGATGGCGCCGCAGAAACAATGGCCGCAGACGGTCCGGCCAGCAGGACCTCGTCCCCAGCCTCCAGCTCGGCGCGTGCACACGGTTCCACATCCTGCCCCCTGCGCAGGATGCGTTCGATTACGGCGCGCCGACCAATTTGTGCCTCGATTTCGCCAACCGTCCGACCCGCAGCCACTGAAACCTGGTATGCGCGTGCTTGGAATTTGCGATAGAGGAGATTGCCGGGCTTCCTTGGTGCGTCACCCGACAGCGCCGCCTCTAGTTTGAGGGCTTCCTCCTTCAGGTTGACGCCCATGAGCCAGGGCGCGACGAGCGGCACATAAAGCAAGACCAGGATGTAGCCGCAGACATACGTAACCGCGTAGCCCGCAGCGATGTTGGCCTGCTGTTGCTTCAGCAGGTCGGGCGACAACCCAAGCTGCTCCAGTGCGCCGGCTGCCGTGCCCATCATGGAGGTCTGCGTCAGGCTGCCGGCGCCAAGCCCGGCAGCAGTGCCCGAATCGAGATGCAGCGTATGGGCAAAAATGAGGATAGCCAGGAGCCCGGTCGCGCCCATAACCAGCGCGAGCGCAACTTGTGCAAGTGTGCGAAAGCTCAACGAGGCAAAAAACTCGGGTCCTGAACGATACCCGATGGTGAAAACGAAGAGGCCGAAGAAGATCGACTTGAGCATGGGCGGGATGACGAACACCCCGAGCTGGCCGAGAACGACGGCCACGACCAATGTGCAGGCCGTCGCGCCGATTGCAAATCCGCGGATGCGGACGCGCCCAAGTACCGTGCCGATGGCCAGCGCGAGAAAGAGGAAGATCTCAGGCGCGTTCTCTACGACCTGGTTCACCCATGTCATGAAAATTCCCACGGATGAACGTGAAGCGCTGGCATCGTTCTTTGTTATTTCGCCGACGCAGCCCTCGATGCTTCGAAGGCGTCCCGGTAACCGCGCGCCACGGTCCGAACGCCGCGGCCAATGTCTTCGTATGATTCGTCTGGCAGGTTCGCCAGGGACACGCGAAGCGACCAGTCGGGAGCCTCAAAACCTCCGCCGTTCAACAACACAATTCCGTGGTCTTCAGCCAGTCGGAAAGCAAGATCGAGCGGGTGGATATTCTTCTTCAGGTACTCGACGGCCTCATCGCCAATGTTCTTGCGCGCCCAGAACTCGAAATCGATCAGGCCATAGTAGGCGTCGAAGTTCGGATTGGGGGTGAGCTGGAGACCCAGACCATCAATCATGGACCATACGCGACGCTGGACGATCTCCTTGCACGCGGCCTGGTAGCGCTTCTCCGCATCCATCATCTCACAGAGCGAGAACAGGCTCATCATGACCTGCTGCGGCAGCGACAGCCCTGCAGTGTGGTTGAGACCAACGTCACGACTATCGGCGACGATGCGATCGATGAACTTCATCTTGCGCGGTTCAAGCGTGAGTGGGCCGTAGCGCTTGTCCAGAGCTTTCACGTCAGCATCCGGCAGCTTGGCGATCTTCTTGTCGAAGATGTTGTCCTCATGGATTGCGATGACGCCCAGCCTCCAGCCGGTTGCGCCGAAGTACTTGGAGTAGGAGTAGACCCCGATCGTGTTGTGTGGGAGCTCGCCGAGCAGAGGACCGGAAATCGTCGACAAAGGTGCCGTAAACATCGTCTGTCAGCAGCATCAGATCCGGCCGCTTGGTCTTCACCAGGTTCGTGAGCTTGGCGATCGTTTCCTTGCTCAGCGCCATGCCCGTGGGGTTGCCCGGATTGACAATGAAGAACCCCTTGATCTTGGGGTCTTCCAGTTTCTTGATTTCGTCATCCGTGAACTGGAAGCGGTTCTCTTGCGGCGCCTCGATGTTGACAACCTTGAGATCGTAGTCCTCCAGATGCGTCATCTCGAGATAGGGCGTGAAGATCGGCGTTCCGAGCGCGATGGTATCGCCAGGGTGCAAGAGCCGATTGGCCTTCAGCGACTTGAAGATGTAGCACATCGCGGCCGTGCCCCCCTCGACCGCGTACAGATCGAACTTGCCTGCAGGCCGGGGCTTACCGCACATCGCCCACATCAGGTACTCGTGCACAATCTGCTCATTGTGGACGAGCATTCGATCAGGCACCGGATAGTTGTCGCCGATGATCGAATCGACGAGTTCATGGACGAAGGCATCGCGGTCAAACCCGAACTTGTCGGTCGCGAACTGCACCATTGACGATAGGAAGGACGCGCCGGGCATGTCGGCGTGCTTCGCGAGCCACGTATCGAGGCGCGCGGCGATGCCATTGGCCTGCGGCATTCCACCGATTCCCGCCGGATGGTCCATCACCCGTTTGCTTTCGGTGACCGCAAACTGTCCGAGCAGGAAAAAGCCTTCGCGCGGCGTGGTCGCCACCCAATTGGGATTGCCGCGGCCGGCATTCAGGAACGCTGATTGCGTGGTCCTCGAGGTTTTCTTGGCCAGCTTGATCAGCTCGTCCTTGATCTCGAACGGGCTCAAGGCCTCGAATTTGCGCAGGGTGAGGATGTCAGTCATGACTTACTCCTGGTTCCGACTGTGTTCCAGACGTGGGCAAGCGTGATGAACCTGCCGAAGATGACCAAAGTGGTGGGTCCTGGTGGCGCGTCGACAATGCGTAGTGCGATCTCCAACTATTCGCCTCTAGGTCAGCAGCATAACCAGGACCATTCCCCAGATCGTCAGTAACGTGTTCCCAACCGCATAGGTGACCGTGTAGCCGAGCCCGGGAATCTGACTCTTGGCGCGATCATTGATCATGCCGAGCGAGGCTGTCGTTGTGCGCGCGCCGGAGCAGCATCCCAGCAGGATGGCGTCGTCGAAGCGGAACAGATACTTCCCGACGTACATCGCCAGTATCAGGGGCACCGTCGTGACAAGGACGCCCCACAGGAACAGGCTGAAGCCAAGCTGCTGCAGCCCGGAAACAAAACCCGGTCCGGAGGAGATGCCCACCACGGCGATGAATACGTTCAGGCCGACCGAATTCATGAACCAGACGGTAGAGGATGGAATCCGGCCGAAAGTCGGCCTGACCGAGCGCAGCCATCCGAAGAAGAGGCCGGCAATCAAAACTCCGCCGGAGGTGGACAACGTGAGCGGAACACTTCCGATCTTGTAGACCAGGGCGCCGAGAAGCGCGCCGATCGCGATTGCCGCGCCTATGAACGCCACATCGGCCACATCGGTCGCGCGGTCTGGATAGCCAAGCATCTTGGTCGCCGCTGCTACATCCGGGGTGCGTCCGACGAGCGTAACGATATCGCCCCGCTGCACCTGCGTGTTCGGCAGTATTGGAATGTCGGTCGCCGTCGCTCCCCGAGTGATCTTTCGCAGGAACACGCCACGCGTTTGTGGGGATTTCGCCAGTTCGGCCAGGGTCTTTCCATCGGCCTCCTTGCTGGTGACGTAGACATCGACACCTTCGATCGGCACCGCCAGCAGCTCGCGATCGTCGACTTCTTCGGCCGCAGTGCCGATCAGGTTCACCAGCGCGTCGCGCCGGCCTGCCACTGCTACGATGTCGCCAGCCTGGATGACCGTATCCGCTGTCGCATCAATGATCTTATCGCCACGTCGAATTCGCTGCACAAACACGCGGTGCTCGGGAAGCAGCGCTTCGGCTTGTTGCACCGTCTTGCCCACAGCCAGCCCCCCGTCTTTGACGCGAAATGCGCGCAACTCGAACTGGTGCCAGGCTGTGCCGGGACCGCCCAGTTCCTTCTTGCCCCCGTACTGTTCCTCGTAGCGCTTGCAGGCGGCCTCGAGGTCGATGCGGAGCAGGGCAGGGCCAAGCAGGGCCAGAATGAGTGCGGACCCAACTGTGCCGAAGATGTACGTGACGGCATAGGCGACCGGCATGCCATCCAGGAGCTTCTTGGTCTCTTCCGGCGGCAGATCGAGACGGTTGATCGCATCGGTCGCAAGGCCCATCGAGGCCGAGATCGTCTGCGAACCTGCATAGAGTCCCGCGGCGGAGCCCACGTCGTAGCCAGCTATTCGGGCGCCAATATAGGCAGCGATTAGACAGAACACGCACACGACCGCGGCAAACAACGCCTGCGGAATTCCGTCCTTGGCGATGCCGCGCACGAATTGCGGTCCCACCCCGTAGCCGATGGCGAACAGGAACATCAGGAAGAAGGTCGGCTTCAGCGGACCGGAAACCGTGATGCCGAGCTGGCCGATGATCACCGCGGCAATCAGCGTCGCGGTGACCGCCCCAAGGCCAAGACCCTTGTAGGTGAAGGAGCCGAAGTAGTACCCGAGCGCCAGGGACAGGAAGATGGCGATTTCCGGATAGCTTCGGAGCGTATTGACGAACCATTCGATCATGATGTGGCCCACACTCGTACGATCGACGCCTCTTCACTTTCCTCGCGAGCGTTCACGCGGCGCGCTTCGAAGCTGGAGCGACCCGTTTTGCCAGCGCGTCGGCTCGCACCAGCTTCAGCCCTTCAGCGGCGTTGTAACCGTGGATCTCCTTCACATCGAGTTTGCGCATGAAGTCGATCGTTTCCCGCGTAATCACCTGACCCGGCACCATGATCGGAAAACCGGGTGGATACGGAATGACAAAGGTGGCGGACACCAGATCCGGGCCGCTTTTCAGACGCCGATCGATCTGCGGATCAGTAGAGCCGGATGTATTCGCAGCCCGCCGCGTTGTAGGCGGCGTAAAACCCACTGCGAATGTCACCTTCGTTGGTTCGCCTGCCTGCGTCCTTCCGGAAGGCATCGTGGAAATGCGAGAAGTTCGGCAGGTCTGGGACGTCGGTCATCAAGCTCTTCACCCGCGCATCGAATGTCAGCCGGACGTTGGACCCGCCCTGAGCCAAGCGCTGATCGATTTCGCTGCTAATCTCGACCAGCACCCGAATGAGATGCGCGACATCGCTGCGGGTGTTGTTGATGTTGGATTGCAGCAGGACGGAGTTCCGGGACGTCTTATTGACCTGGACGTTGTAGCGGTTCGCCAAAAGCCCCTTGAATTGCGTGCCATCGAAACCGGCAGTGCCGCAAACCAGCGTCATGCGCGTGGGGTCGAGGCAGAACTCATCCTCCTGCATGCTGCGACGCGCTGTTGCCCAGCTTGACTTGGGATCGAGGTAATCGGTGAAACCGCTCTGGCGATACTCGGCCGGCACCATCTTGTCGGCGCCGAGTATGTGGAAGTACTTGGAGATCAGCGGGTGCTCAGCCACGGAACGGCGGATTGCCAATGCCACCTCGATCGCATTGTGGACGAGACCGTAGCCCTCAAGTTCCATCTGCCTGCGAGCGACATCGAGGCTGGCGATCAATTGCTGGTTGGGGCTGGTCGAGGCGTGCGTGAACACCGCCTCGCGGAATTGCGCTTCCACGCTATGGAATTCCACGTCTTTCACCAGCAGCATCGAGCCCTGGCGCAAGCGCAGACATCGACTTGTGCGTGGAATTGGTCTGATAGACTCGCAGCTTGACCTTGCGGGGATCGGGTATCAGGCGCGTGTTCAGCAGGAGATCGTCTGATGGCTTGGCACCCAGCTCGGCCTGTTGCTTCTCATACTGCGCAACCGACTTTGGATCCTGCAGCCAGCTCTCAATATCGCTGGCCGCACCCATCGCCGTTCGCGGCCGCAGGAACGGAGAGAAGCGCGCGAACCCGAACCATGCTTCGTCCCACAGGAAAATCAGATCGGGCTTGATCGCCAGGCATTCTTCCATCACCCGGCGGGTGTTGTAGATGTGGCCATCGAATGTGCAGTTCGTCAGGTCCACCATCTTGGCTCGGTGCAGCCTGCCCTCGGCCTTCAGATTCAGCAGCGCCTGCTTGATCGTGCGAAGTGGCACCGCGCCGTACATCGAGTATTCCGTCATGGGGAATGCCTCGACATAGAGGGGTTGGGCGCCGCTCAGCACCATTCCGTAGTGGTGGGACTTGTGACAGTTGCGATCGACGATCACGATGTCGCCTGGCGCCAAAAGGGCCTGCACCGCCATCTTGTTCGACGTGGACGTTCCGTTGGTGACGAAGAAGACGTGATCGGCGCCAAAGGCGCGCGCCGCCATCTCCTGCGCCTTCTTGATGTTGCCGGTCGGCTCGAGAAGGCTATCGAGTCCGCCGGTTGTGGCGCTGCTCTCCGCGAGGAAAAGGGTGGGGCCGTAGAATTCTCCCATGTCGCGGATCCAGTCGGATTTGAAGACCGATTTGCCGCGCGCGATCGGCAGCGCGTGGAAGGTGCCGATTGGCCGTTGTGCGTACTTCTTCAGATTGTTGAAGAATGGGGTGTCGTAGCGATCCTGCACGCCCTCAAGGATCGCAAGATGCAATTCCAGAAGTTCCTCGACTGCATAGAAGACGCGGCGCAGAGCCGTTGCATTGGGACTGCCCGCCAACTCCTCGACCTCGCCGTTGGACAGCAGGTAAAGATCGAGTTCCGGCCGCACTCGCTTCAGTGTCCGCGCCAAGTGCAAGGCCAACGCTCCCGCGCCCTCGCGCTTTTCCGCAGCTTCGACAAGCGTCCTCAGTATCGGCGCCTCATGACGTGAGCGGAACGGGAACCCTTCGTGGATGACTACAGCCGCAAGATCCGAGTTGAGTATGGATGCACAGAACGCATCCTCGAAACTGCCGACGAAGACCGGTTCATAGACGAACGCGTCCAGCGGCCGGCGTAGCCTGCGCCATTCTGCGATGAGCGAGGGCCAGCGCGTGGCGGGCGCACCAGTGACGATGAGGACCTCGAAATAGGGTCGATGCCCATTGCCGCGGGCAAGCGTTGGCGGCAACATCTCTGACGTTGCACCTTCGCTATCTTCGTGAGCATCCCAATCACTTGCGTGTTGACGGAAGGACCGAGTGAGAAGGGCGCGGGTAATACGACGAGCAAGGGTTGCGGTCGCGTGCGCGTCGTTCGACGCGGCATGGTCGCGCAATGCAGTCATGAGCTGAGGGCCGGGAAAGGCGTGGAATTCCTCAGTCGCCATCATTTCCGCGAGGGCAGTCTCGAATTCGGTCCGACTGCCGGAACCGTCGGACCAGCCTTCAGCCAGTTCGACCAGGTTTCGCCACTGGTCGCCGCGCGCTCCGGGACCGGCGAAGAACCGATCGATCCGATCTGCGCGACCATTGCCTCCCTTGGACATCGAACATTCTTCCCTTGTCCCGACGCTCCTCAGCCATCACCAATCAACAGCCAGAATGCCCTGAGGCGACATCGTGGTGATCACGTAGATGTAAAGGGGGAGAGTCCTGAGCCCAGGTAAATCGAACGGCTCTGTATTTCACTCTGTATTTTCTTTACCTTAAGTTTGCGTGCTCACGTGCACCGATGGACCTCGTCCCATCGACCCGCCACCAAGCCAGCCACGACCGGTCCAGCACCAAGTATCGTAATCGGACATCCCATGCAGGAGCGTGTCGAGGTGATTCACGCGCTGCAGACCTTTGCAAGCCGCTAACCAAGGATTTGAGTTTGGCCAATCTCCGCGTCGCCGCAGTGCGCTTCGATGTCGTTCATGCAGGCGTCAGCGATGCGCTCCACGCGGTTGATCGCTCGATCGAGGCCGCGTGAGGCGCGATAAAGTGCAAACTGGCATCTGCGGCTCAGCTGGTCTTCGTGCGCCTGCATGCATAGCAGCACCCGGCCCTCGCCGCGCGTGACGCTACCGCAGAAATTGCTGATGTCGCTGGCGCAGGCACCCTGCACCGCTTCGATCGCACCTGCCACGCGGTCTCTGACATTGGATTGCGCCGACGTGGTGGAGGGAATCCACGTGAGCGCAAGGCACGCAACCGAAATCGTCACCGCCCTTTGACCAGTCCTCATCGCCAATCTCCGTGTTGTTGGGCGGCGCCATCGTACGCGCGTGCAAGGCGGCAACGGGATCAGCACAAGACCCTAAGACAGATCCGGGTTTCTGCTGGTCTGAAGACTATGGTGCAAATTCCACGAACGCATCGGGCCAAATGCGACCATGGCGGTGGCACCGAGCGGAAACCCAACTTGAATGCCCTCGGCCCGCTTGGACACGGACCGCCAGGGATGTCGAGCCGTCGGTTCGAAGGCGCCGTGGTGCCCGCCAAGCATGGAAGGAGGCGCACCTGGGAGCCGCCCCTCCACAGTGGTGTCTCAAAGCGGCAACACGGAGGAAGT
>CAVWWJ010000025.1:0-32674 GCA_963758625.1 uncultured Alphaproteobacteria bacterium
GGACTGTTGAAATCAACCGGTGGCGTGGCGTTGTTGACCGCTGCCGGCTTGTACCTGGGCAGCGCCGGCATGGCGCCCGCCCAAGCCGCCGACCTCGGCGGTGACTGCTGCGCCGACCTCGAGGAGCGGGTAGCCGAGCTCGAGGCCACCACCGCCCGCAAGGGCAACCGCCGCGTGTCGCTCACCATCTCCGGCCAGGTCACCACCTCGGTGATGGCGTGGAGCGACGGCAACTCCACCGACGGCAGCGACGCCTACGTGGTCGACAACGTCATGGGCGGCGGCACGTTCTTCCAGCTCGCCGGCAGCGCCAAGATCAATCCGAACGTGTCGGCCGGCTTCCAGCATCGTCATGGCGCTTCGAGACCGGCTCCCGCAGCCATCAGGTCACTCAGCTCGACGATGACGCCACGCCACCTCTACCGACATCCAGCCCACCATAACGCTGGCCAACTGGTACCTCGACCACAAGGCGTTGGGCCGCGTCACCGTCGGCCGCATCAACACCTCGACGGCCGGCATCACCACCATCGATCTGGGCGGCGCCGGCGTGATCGCCAACGCCAGCATCGGCTACACCCAGCGCGGCATGTTCCTCGCCCTCGACGATGCCCTGGTCGCCGGGCAAGTGGGGCGACGCACTCGGCGGCAGCGATGTCAACGGCGCCAGCCTCAGCCGCGCCAACGCGATCCAGTACACCACGCCGACCATCGGCGGGTTCTCGGCGTCGGCGTCCGCCGGCGAGGACAACATCTGGGATGTGGCCCTGCGCTATGCCGGCGAGTTCGGCGGCTTCCGGGTCGCGGCCGGCATCGGCTACATCCAGCAACAGCTCCGGCTTGACCGAGGTCACGAAGGATCACGCGGTTGGTCCCGAGCCGGACGTGTGGAAGGGGTCTGCCAGCATCCTGCACGTCAAGTCCGGCCTCTACCTGACCGGCGCCTACGTGAACAAGGACAACGACAACGGCCGGCCGTCCCGACACCACCCTGTGGTACGTCCAGGGCGGCATCGGCCAGAACTGGACCGGGCTCGGCAAGACCGTGTTCTACGGCGAGTACGCCCAGGTGGACGACGGCATCATCTGCGCACGCGGGTAATTGCGGCGCGTTCGGCGGCAATGCCGGCGACGTGATCACCGGCAGCGAGGCGACGATGTGGGGCATCGGCGTGGTGCAGCACATCGACGCGGCCGCCATGGAGCTGTTCCTGTCCTACAAGCGGTTCTCCGCCGAGGTCGACAGCCCGGCCGGCGGCGTCTTGAACGGCACCGTGAGCTTCAACGACTTCGACGTGGTCATCGGCGGCGCCCGCATCAGGTTCTGATCCGACGAGGTGTCAGGCCTTCGGGCCTGATGCCACCGCACGTTCTCTACTGCGAGAGCCGCCTTCGGGCGGCTCTTTTGCTATGGTGACGCTCGAAGCGGCAGGGATGGCGATCCAGACCCCGCCGGGGGCAACAGAAGAGACAGCGGCTCGGATCGGTTTCGGGGATGAAAACGCGCCTTCAGGCTGCAGCCGAGCTTCTGCAGGCGGGACGCCTGGCGGACGCCAGGACCAAGCTCCTCAAGGAGCTGCGGCTGGCGCCCAAGTCCGACGCCGCCCTCCAGCTCCTCGGAGCGATCGCCTCCGAGATGGGCCGGCACGACGAGGCCGTCGGCTATCTGCGCCAGGCGGCGAGCCTTGCCCGCTCCTTGCCGGGCCCGCACCTGAACCTCGGCGCGGCCCTGTTGGCGGCCCGGCGCTACGACGAGGCAGAGAGCACGCTGCAGGACGCGGTCAGCCGCTGGCCCGATATCCCGGAGGGGCGGCTCTCCTACGGCAACGCGCTGCTTGCGCTGGGCAAACGGGAACAGGCGACGGAGGAGTACCGGGCGACGCTGAGGCTCAACCCTGCACAGCCGCGCACCTGCGCCAACCTGGCGCTCGCCCTATATGGGGTCAAGGACCACAAGGCGGCGGCCGAGGCCTGCGAGCGTCTCCTGAAGCTGGATCGGAATTCCGCGATTGGCTGGTTCCTTCTCACCATGAGTCGGCAGACGCTCTGCAACTGGGAGCTGTACAACGACAGGCTCGCCAAGCTCGTCGAGCTGGTCCGGCAGGGTGAGAGCGTGCTCGGGGTGGCGTTCGCGAGCCTGCAACTGTCGGACAATTCGCGCCTCCACCGGCGCTGCGCCGATTTGGAGGTCCGGTTCCATGTGGCGCGCACGAAGCTGCCGCCTCCAGCCAAGCTGTCCGCGCGCAACGAGGAGCGAATCCGCATTGCTTACGTGAGCGCGGACTTCCGCGCGCATCCGACGACCGCGCTGATCGCGGGGCTCATCGAGGACCACGACCGCAGCCGCTTCGAGGTCATCGGTGTGTCGCTCGGCGAGGACGACAGGAGCAGCGACCGCCAACGCGCCATGTCGGTCTTTGACAGCTTCCTGGACGTGCGCGGCGACCCGATCGACGCCGTCGTCGAAAGGATGCGCAAGATGGAGGTCGACATTGCCGTGGACCTCATGAGCCTATACCGAGCATTGCCGACCTGGTATCTTCTTCCGGCGCGTCGCGCCTGTTCAGGTGAGCTACCTGGGCTTTCCCGGCACGTCGGGCATCGACGCGATCGACTACCTCATCGTCGACCCGTTCATCGCCGATGGCGATCTGCGGCACACCGCCACCGAGAAGCTCGTCGTCCTGCCCGATTGCTACCAATGCAACGACGGCAAGCGGACGGTTCCGGCAACCCCGCCCCCCGAGCCAGCTGCGGCCTTCCAGAGGCTGCCTTGGTCTTCTGCAGCTTCAACCACGCGCAGAAGCTCACGCCGCAGGTGTTCGATCTGTGGATGCGGATCCTGCGCGAGGTCGAGGGGAGCGTGCTTTGGCTAATGAGCCCGGGCAGCACGGCAGAAGGCAATCTGCGCGACGAGGCCGAGCGCCGCGGGGTTGCCCCGAGCGGCTGATCTTCGCAGGCTGGGCCAACCACAGCGACCACCTGGCCCGCAATGGCGTGGCAGATCTGCATCTCGACACCTTCCCCTACAATGCGCACACGACCGCCAGCGACGCCCTGTGGGCGGGAGCGCCAATTCTCACGCGCGCCGGATCGAGCTTCGCCTCGCGGGTGTGCGGCAGCCTGCTCACCACCATCGGCGTCCCGGAGCTCGTCACCACCAGCGCCGAGGACTACGTCGCCCTGGCGCTCAGGCTGGCACGCGACAAGCCCATGCTCGCCGACCTGCGGCGGCGCATCGTCGAGGGACGGTCGCGATCCCCCCTGTTCCAGACGGAGCGTTTCTGCCGCAAGCTGGAGCGGGCCTACGAGGCGATGATCGCGCGCTGCCGCGCCGGCCAGCCACCGGCCGAGATCGACATGCGATCCCTCGCTCCCTGACACCCCCGCCCGACACCCAGCCCGGAATCTGCTGCGTTGCAGTCGGCGCGGTGCCGGTCCTAAATGTGGTCATGACGCACCCCATCTCCACCACGCTCAAGAATCGCCCTCGCGCAGCTCAATCCGGTGGTCGGCGATCTCGCCGGCAACGCCGAGAAGCTGCGCCGCGCCCGCGCCGAGGCCGCCGCCAAGGGCGCGGACCTCGTCCTCTGCCCGGAGCTCTTCATCACCGGCTATCCGCCCGAGGACCTCGTGCGCAAGCCCGCATTTGCTGCTGCCGCCAGGGCCACGGTGGAGGCGCTGGCGCCGGAGACCGGCGACGGCGGCCCCGGCATCATCGTCGGCACCATCTGGCCGGAGCAGGGCAAGCTCTACAACGCCGTCGCGCTGCTCGACGGCGGCCGGGTCGCGGGCGTCCGCCACAAGGTCGATCTGCCCAACTACGGGGTGTTCGACGAGAAGCGCGTGTTCGATGCGGGCCCGATGCCGGGACCCGTCAACTTCCGCGGCGTGCGCCTCGGCGTGCCGATCTGCGAGGACATCTGGAAGGACGAGGTCACCGAGTGCCTGCAGGAGACGGGCTCGGAGATCCTGCTCGTCCCCAACGGCTCGCCGTTCGACTGGCCGAAGCCCGACCTGCGCATGAACGTGGTGGTGGCGCGCGTCACGGAGACCGGGCTGCCGCTCGTCTATGTCAACCAGGTGGGCGGCCAGGACGAGCTGGTGTTCGACGGCGCCTCGTTCGTCCTCGACGCCGACCGGCAGCTCGCCGTCCAGCTCCCGGCCTGGGAGGAGGCGCTCGAGATCGTGGAGTTCCGCCGCACGCCGACCGGGTGGAAGGCCGACATCGGGCTCAGGGCCGCGTCTGGAGGCCGACGAGGGGGCCGCCTACCAGGCCTGCGTGCTGGGCTTGCGCGACTATGTCGACAAGAACCGCTTCCCGGGTGTGGTGCTGGGGCTGTCCGGCGGCATCAACTCCGCGCTGGTCGCGGCACTTGCCACCGATGCGCTGGGACCCGAGCGGGTGCACTGCGTGATGCTGCCCTACCGCTACACCTCCAACGCCAGCCTCGCCGATGCGGCGGCCTGCGCCGAGGCGCTGGGCGTGCGCTACGACATCGTCCCCATCGCCGCGCCCGTGGAGGGATTTGCCAAGGAGCTGGCGGGGCTGTTCGCGGACACGCCGCCCGGCATCACCGAGGAGAACATCCAGAGCCGGGTGCGGGGTACGACCTTGATGGCCATCTCCAACAAGCTCGGCGCCATGGTGCTGACGACCGGCAACAAGAGCGAGATGTCGGTCGGCTACGCCACGCTCTACGGCGACATGAACGGCGGCTTCAACCCCATCAAGGACCTCTACAAGATGGAGGTCTACCGCCTCGCGCGCTGGCGCAACGCCCATGTGCCGAAGGGCGGCAAGGGGCCGGCGGGCGTGGTGGTGCCGGAGAACATCCTGACGAAGGCGCCGTCGGCCGAGCTGCGCGAGAACCAGACCGACCAGGATTCGCTGCCGCCTTACGAGGTGCTGGACGACATCCTGGCCTGCCTCGTCGAGAAGGAGATGCCGCTGGCCGACATCGTGGCACGCGGGCACGACGCGGCCAGCGTGAAGAAGGTGGAGCGGCTCTTGTATCTGGCGGAGTACAAGCGCCGCCAGGCCGCGCCGGGGGTGAAAATCTCCGCCCGCAATTTCGGGCGGGACCGGCGGTATCCCATCACCAACCGGTTCCGGGAGCAGGTCTGACCTGGATCGACCCCGTGTCATGCCGGGGCTTGTCTCCGGCATCCAGGCAACAGCAAGCGCCGGCGCATGTGGCTGAGTGGATTCCGGCGACACCGGCCTTCGCCGGTGCAGGCAAGCGCCGGAATGACAAAAAAGGGCCGCCCCGGTTGTCCGGAGCGGCCTCTCTCAGTCTAGTGTCTGCCCGAGCGGCGCGCGCGTTACATATCCATGCCGCCCATGCCGCCGGGCATGCCGTGGCCGTGGCCGCCGTCCTTCTTCTTCGGGGCCTCGGCGACGCCCGCCTCGGTGGTCACCATCAGGCCGGCGATCGACGCGGCGTCCTGCAGGGCGGTGCGCACGACCTTGGCCGGGTCGATGATGCCCTTCTCGATCAGGTCGCCGTACTCGTCGTTCTGGGCGTCGTAGCCGAAGGTCGAGCCCGCGGCCTTCTCGAGCACCTTGCCGACCACGATCGAGCCTTCCACGCCGGCATTCTCGGCGATCTGGCGGATCGGTGCCTGCAGGGCGCGCTTGACGATGGCGATGCCGGCGTTCTGGTCGTCGTTCTCGCCCTTGACCGTGATGGCCTGGGTGGCGCGCAGCAGAGCCACGCCGCCGCCGGGCACGATGCCTTCCTCGACCGCGGCGCGGGTGGCGTTGAGGGCGTCATCGACGCGGTCCTTGCGCTCCTTGACCTCGACCTCGGTGGCGCCGCCGACCTTGATCACCGCCACGCCGCCGGCGAGCTTGGCCAGACGCTCCTGCAGCTTCTCCTTGTCGTAGTCGGAGGTGGTCTCCTCGATCTGCGCCTTGATCTGGGCGACGCGGCCCTCGATCTCCTTCTTCTTGCCGGCGCCGTCGATGATGGTGGTGTTCTCCTTCTCGACGCGCACCCGCTTGGCGCGGCCCAGCATGTCGAGCGCGACGTTCTCCAGCTTGATGCCGAGGTCCTCGCTGATCACCTGGCCGTTGGTGAGGACGGCGATGTCCTCCAGCATCGCCTTGCGGCGATCGCCGAAGCCCGGCGCCTTGACGGCCGCGACCTTCAGGCCGCCGCGCAGCTTGTTGACGACCAGGGTGGCCAGCGCCTCGCCCTCCACCTCCTCGGCGATGATCAGCAGCGGCTTGCCCGTCTGCACCACCGCCTCCAGCACGGGCAGCAGCGGCTGCAGGCTGGCGAGCTTCTTCTCGTGGATCAGGAGGTAGGGCTCCTCCAGCTCGGCGATCATCTTGTCGGCGTTGGTGATGAAGTAGGGCGAGAGATAGCCGCGGTCGAACTGCATGCCCTCGACCACGTCGAGCTCGGTCTCCAGGCTCTTGGCCTCCTCGACCGTGATCACGCCCTCGTTGCCGACTTTCTGCATGGCCTCGGCGATCATCTTGCCGATCGCCTTCTCGCCGTTGGCGGCGATCGTGCCGACCTGGGCGATCTCTTCTGAGCTCTTGACCTTCTTGGAGCGCTTGCCGATCTCCTCGACCACCTGCGCCACGGCCTTGTCGATGCCGCGCTTCAGGTCCATCGGGTTCATGCCGGCGGCGACCGCCTTGGCGCCTTCGCGCACGATCGCCTGGGCCAGCACGCAGGCGGTGGTGGTGCCGTCGCCGGCCGCATCGTTGGTCTTCTGGGCGGCTTCGCGCACCATCTGCGCGCCCATGTTCTCGAACTTGTCCTCCAGCTCGATCTCCTTGGCGACGGTCACGCCGTCCTTGGTCGAGCGCGGCGCGCCGAACGACTTCTCGAGGATGACGTTGCGGCCCTTGGGACCGAGGGTGACCTTGACGGCGTTGGCGAGGGTGTCGACGCCGCGCAGCATGCGCTCGCGGGCCTCGGAGGAAAACTTGACGTCCTTGGCAGCCATGGCTGGTTCAGCTCCTACAACTTGGCATTGGCTTGATGGGTGGAGGAAGGCGGTGTGATCGACGGCCCGCCGGAGCGGCGGCCGCCTGGAGAGGCCTGGAGACTACTTCTCGAGCACCCCCATGATGTCGCTCTCCTTCATGATCAGCAGCTCCTGCCCGTCAATCTTGACCTCGGTGCCGGACCACTTGCCGAACAGGATCTTGTCGCCCTTCTTCACGTCGAGGGGAACGAGCTTGCCAGTCTCGTCGCGGGCGCCGGGGCCGGCAGCGATGATCTCGCCCTGCTGGGGCTTCTCCGCCGCGGTGTCCGGGATGATGATGCCCCCGGCCGACTTGGTCTCGGCATCCACGCGGCGCACCGCCACGCGATCGTGCAAAGGTCGGAACTTCATGAGTCAAAGCTCTCCGATTTTCAGAGGGTTAGCGGCTATAGAGCCGGTGTGACAAAGCACGGAGGATGGGGTTGTTAGCACTTGTCCTTATCGAGTGCCAGCAACCGGGGCACCAAATAGAGGAGGGCTCGCGCGGTGTCAAGGTGTCGGCGCAGGGTTAATCAAGCATAAGTCGGGCATCGCGGCTTGGCGCGTAGGCGCGAGGCGCAAACATGTGGCTCCTGGCCTGGCGCTCGAGCCAGCGCGGTAGCTTAGCTGACCTCCGCTGAGGCGCCGTTGGCGGACGCGCCGGGCAATCTCAATGCGGGTGACGATCTTGCAGCACGCCGCTTGACGTTGCGAGGCAAGGCCGCCTACATTCCCGCACAACGGCGTCAGAACATCTGCCAGCTAACAATGAAAGAGCCTGTGTCATGGCCCGCAAGACCGGCGCGTCCGTCGAAAAGATCAAGAATTTCACTTCGCTGGCGGATCACGACGCCAGCACCCTCAAGGAGGGCCACGTAACCCTGCTCAAGTTCGACACCTACGCGATCCGTCGCATCATCCACAACGGTGAGCCGTTCTACTCGGTCGTGGACGCCGTGGGTGCGCTGACCGAGAGCAAGGACGCTGGCGGATATTGGCGGAATACAAAAAAGCGATTGGTAGAGGTCGAGGGCGCCCACGAAGCCGTAACAAATTGTTACGGGTTGAAGCTGCCGGCACCGGACGGGAAACTGCGTATCACGGATTGCGCCAACATCGAGACGATGTTCCGGATCATCCAGTCGATCCCCTCGAAGAAAGCGGAGCCCTTCAAGCAGTGGCTGGCGAAAGTAGGCTTCGAGCGCATTCGTGAAACGGCCGAGCCCTCACGCCTGGCAAGGCGCATGGTTCAGACGTATCGCGATCTCGGTTACTCCGACGACTGGATAGACGACCGATTGCAGCAGGCGGTCGCCGATGCGCAATGGGACGAGGAGTTGGGCGTCCGCGGTGTCAAGGAGCAGAGCAAGGCACCTGTTCGCGCCGCAGTGCACGAGGAAGCCTTCGGCATCACGTTGAAGAAGCACCGCGCGGTGAAGGGCGCGAGGCCCGAAGACGTCGGTGATCAAGCTCTGATGCGCGGGTTGGATACCGCATGTCCGTTTGTTCGTCCGGGGCTGCCTCGGTCTAGAAGCGGGCGTCGATCACGAGGATCGGCCACGTAGTGATTGCGAGGTTTCCCCTGCCATGGCCTCGCCCCCGCCGCTGCACGAATGCTGTCGTCGATCTCCAACCGAGCCATGGGTCGGGCTGCGAAGACCTCACATATCGCAGCAGACCGGCCCATGGCGGGCCACATGCGATGCGCTCGCTCAGGCGCGTCTGTCAAGCTCGGCTCATGCCGCACGGGCCGCACGTGCCGGCTTCGGTGCGACCTCGCGCGCGATGGCCCAGATGAAGGCGGCCAGCTCGCGGGCGATCGCGGTTGCCACCACCGTGGACTTCTTGCCTTTGCGCGACAGCGTGCGGAACCGCTTGCAGAGCCGGACCTGGGCCTTCCAGGCGATCTCGCGGGCCGGCCTTGGTGCAGCCGCGACCAGCGCCTGCTTCTCGTACCCGACGCGCGGCGGATGACGGTAGGCCCACGCCGCCTCCACCAGCACACGCCGGGCGCGCCCGTTGCCGGCCTTGGTGATCGAGCCGCGCTTGACGCTCTCACCCGTCGATCGCTCGGAAGGCACCAGGCCGAGGTAGGCCATCAGCTGGCGCGGGTTGGCAAAACGCGACAGGTCGCCGATCTCTGCAAGGATCGTCACGGCCGCGACCAGATCGATACCGCGCATCGCCATCAGCGCTGGAACGATCGGTGCCAATGACCAGTCGGCAAGCGCCTCACGGATCGCCTGCTCCAGCTGCCCGACGCGCTCGCCCGCCTGACGCTCGGCCTGCAGCATCTCCTCGAGTACAAAGCGTTGCTCGGGATGATCGAGCTTCAGATTGGCGAGCCATGACCGGTGCCTTGCGTTCCACGTCTTGATGCCCGGATAGTGCCGCCCCAGGCGCAGCAGCATCGATGAGACCTGCTGGCGCTTGCGTGTCAGGTCGGCCCGTGCCGCCTCGCGCGCCCGGGTCAACTGGCGCGTCCATCGGAGCATCTTCGCCATGACGCCTCATGGCGGCCATCGGGAACCCACACCGCTGTCAGCTCACCCGCCCGCAACAGCCTGGCCAGGCCCTCGGCATCGCGCCGGTTGGTCTTCACACGCTCGCCGGCCTTCTTGGGGATCAGCGACGGCGCCGCCACCATACACGTGTGACCAAGGCTCTCGATCAGCCGGTGCAGCCCGTAGCCGGTCGGGCCCGCCTCGTAGCAGAACGTCAGCCGACGGTACTTGGCCGCAAGCTTGGCAACCAGCTGGCGCGTCGCCGCCTCGCTCGTGTCCACTTCGCCGAGATAGCGCACCTCCCCCGTGCGGCCGGCCTCCGCAACCGCAATCGCATTGCGCAACTTCGCGGTATCGATCCCAATGAAAGCTTCGCTATGATGCCCCACGACTCGCCCTCCTTGTGTGAGGCTCTACCCGGCCCATCCGGGCAACCCTCGAATGCTCATCGAGGGTGAGTTGCCTCTTCAAGGAAGGGACATACGGTCTAGAACACCCGCTGGGGGAAATAGCGCAGCAGCAGCTCCTCGTAGCGGCCGCTTTGGCGCAGGCGCTTCAAGGCGGTGTTGATCATGCCCTTGAGCTGGACGTCGTCGCGGTTGACGGCGATGCCGACGCCGTCGCCGAAGAACTTGGGCTCCGCGAACGGTCCGCCCCTGAACTCGCAGCAGGCCTTGGATGCGGTGCCGTTGATCCAGAACGCCAGGCCGATGCCGTCGTCGAACAGGAGATCGACGGCGCCGGTGACGAGGGCATCGCGCGCGAGCTCCGGCGTCTCGTAGACCTTTAGGGAGCTGTCGCGGAAGAAGGTGCGCAGGTAGGCCTCGTGCGCGGTGCCCTTGGCGACGCCGATGCGCTTGCCGTCCAGCCCCTCCGGCGTCACGTCGACCTGGCCGCCGCCGCGCCTGCCGGCGAAGCGCCCGGGCGTGAAGTAGTAGGGCTCGCTGAAATCGACGACCTTGAGGGCATTCGGGGTGGGGGCGTGCGAGGCGATGACAGCGTCGGCCTCGCCCCTCTTCAGCGCCGGCAGCAGCTCCGCCCACGGCCGCACCTGGATGTCGCAGGCAGCGGCCAGCTCCAGGCAGACGGCTCGCGCGATGTCGATGTTGAAGCCGGTGAGGACGCTGTCCTCGTCGAAGTAGTGGAATGGCGGGAAGTCGCTGTCGGTGAGAAAACGGATGGCGACGCGCCGCGGCGGCTCGCGCTCCTCCGTCTCGTCCTGCGGTCCGGGGGCCTGCGCGCCGGCGGGCTCCAGTGGCAGGGCGACCAGCACGAGCCATGCGAGCCAGACCACGAAAAGGCTGGACGCCGTGCGCATCATCTGTGCTATGCTCATTCGTGTGCGGCCTTCGAGCGGCAGTGGGGGCGTCGGGTGGCCAGGGCTGACGAGGGGCGTGTGCGTCATCGAGCGCTGGACACAGTGACCGAGTCCGCCGCCATCATAGCGAACGCCCCGCGCCCGCAACAGCGGCCCCGCGGGCGTCGCACCGGCGTTTTTCGGTAAGGATCAATACGATTTTCTCCTCGGCAACGGGGTCGACGCAGGCACGCTGCAGCGGGCAAAGGCGGAGGCTCATCGTTGCGGCGTGGCGGTACACGAGGCGCTGCTGGCCGAGGGCGCGCTGTCGCCGGCGGCCTACGCCGCGGCCCTGGCAGGCAGCCTGGGCGTGCCGCTCGCCGGCTGGCGCACGGTCTTCGACCTCAGGACCGCCGACGAAGGCGACCTCGACGGCGTCGGCCTGCCCGCCCGCATCGCCGGCCGGCCCTGCCGCGTGCTCGACGCGGAGAGCAGCACGCCCGACGCCTTGCGCACGCGGGCGGCCGCATTGCAGGTGCGCGGGTTGGGGGTTGCGCTGGCGCCGCAGTTTCGCATCGAGGCGGCGCTCGAGCGGCATTTCAGGGCGGAGCGCATCGATGAGGCCGTGCGTGGCCTCTACCGGCGCAGGCCGGCGAGCTCGGCCGGCGGCACCATGATCTGGACCTGGCAGCTGGTGGCGGCGGCCATTGCCGTCGGGCTCGTCATCGGCGGCCTCTCCACGGCGCCGGAGGCCACCATCGGCGCCCTCGCCGGCGTGGCTGCGCTGCCCTTCCTGTGCGTGACTTTGCTCCGCCTCGCCGCCTTGCGCGAGGTCGTGTTCGCCGCGCGCGCAGGTCGGCGCGCAGCGGGGCGGAGCCTGCCCGCCCTCGGCGATCGGCAGCTGCCGGTGTACTCGGTGCTGGTGCCGCTGTTCCGCGAGGCCAATGTGCTGGCGGACCTCGTGCGCGCGCTCGGTGCGCTGGACTATCCCCGCGCGAAGCTCGAGGTGCTGCTGATCCTGGAGGAGTGTGATCTCGAGACGCAGGCGGCGCTGCTGGCGCTCGGGCCCCCGCCGGGCTTCCGCACCGTCATCGTGCCCGACGGGCAGCCGCGCACCAAGCCGAAGGCGCTCAACTACGCGCTGCAGTTCGCGCGCGGCGAGTATGTGGTGGTCTACGACGCCGAGGACCGACCGCAGCCCGACCAGCTGCGCCGCGCGCTGGACACGTTCCGCCGCCATCCGCCGGACCTGGGGTGCGTGCAGGCGCAGCTCAACATCTACAACGCGCGGGCGAGCTGGTTCACGCGCCAGTTCACGGTCGAATACTCGGCCCTGTTCGATGCCATCCTGCCGGCCTTGGCGCGGCTGCGGCCTGCCGATGCCGCTGGGCGGCACGTCGAACCACTTCCCGCGCGAGGTGCTCGTGGCCGCGGGCGGCTGGGACCCGTTCAACGTCACCGAGGATGCCGATCTGGGCTTCCGGCTGGCGCGGCAGGGGTGGCGCACCACGGTGCTGGCCTCGACCACCTGGGAGGAGGCGCCGGTCGAGCTTCGGCAGTGGTTCAGGCAGCGCACCCGCTGGCTGAAAGGATGGATGCAGACGTATCTCGTGCACACGCGGCAACCCTGGAAGCTCAGTCGCGGAGCTCGGCCTGCGCGGCGCGCTGGGGTTCCACGCCGTGATGGGCGGGCTCGTGCTGTCGGCTCTGGTGCACCCGCTGTTCTACCTGCTGCTCGGCTGGCATGCGCGTCGGGCGAGCTGTTCGCACCGGCGGACACCTTCGCGGGCGCCGCGTTGTGGACCATCGCCTGGATCAACCTGGCGGCCGGCTACCTGATGTCGATCTGCGTCGGGGCGGGGAGTGCGTTGCGCCGCGGGCAGCCGCGCCTGGCGCTGTCCGCGCTTCTCATGCCGCTGTGTTGGCTGCTGGTGTCGGCGGCAGCCTACCGGGCGCTCTGGCAGCTCGCGCGGGACCCCTACTTCTGGGAGAAGACCGAGCATGGCGCGCGCCCGGCCTCGCCACGGCGCGGCCGTCGCTGATTGGCGATTCGGTACTAGGGTCAGGACCCACAAACTAAGCGAAAAACTCGGATGACGGCTTGATGGGAGCACGGCAATCGCGCGCTTGTCGGGCGGCGTTCGATCCGGCACAGTTTGCACGGGCAACCGCAGCGGAGGGGCCGATGTCCGACACGCAGAGCATGGCGATGCTGGAGCGCCGGCGCATCGAGGCGGCGATCCTCAAGCACGTCTACGACGTGCTCAAGGCGAGCCACGGCGTCGAGGCGGCGCAGCAGGCGATCGCCGAGGCGGTGCGCAAGTCGGCGATCGAGCAGGGGCGGCAGATGGCGGCAGCCGCGGGCTCCGGGCGGAACCTCGAGACCTTCATCGACGGCCACGAGCCGTGGCTGCGCGGCGGCGCGCTCACCATCGAGGTGAAGGAGAAGAGCGCCACGCGCTACCGCTACAACGTCACGCGCTGCAGGTATGCGGAGATGTACCGCGACATGGGACTGGGCGAGATCGGTCACCTGCTCTCCTGCCAGCGCGATGCCACCTTCTGCGAGGGCTACGACAGCCGCCTCAAGCTCAAGCGCACGCAGACCCTCATGCAGGGCGCCAGCCACTGCGACTTCGACTATGCGTTCGAGAAGGAGGGCTAGAGCGCGACCTTGCGCGGCCGTGGCGGCCGGCGCGAGCGTCGCCACGGCCGTGGCAGGCACCGGGCTGCAGGCAGCGTGCAGGTTGACCAAGGGGAGCAACTCTGTTTCCCTTTCGCGTCCTGCCACAGAGGAGAGGACCGGCGAAACCGACCGAGCCGGCCTTCACGGTTACGTGCTCGAGATCGCCATCGTGCTGTCCCTCGTCGTTCTGAACGGGGTGTTTGCGCTGTCCGAGCTCGCGATCGTCTCGGCGCGCCGCTCGCGCCTCAACACGCTGGCCGCCGAAGGCCGCCGCGGCGCCAATCGGGCGCTGGCGCTCGCCGCCGATCCGGGCCGCTTCCTGTCGACCGTGCAGATCGGCATCACCGCCGTCGGCCTCGCTGCGGGCGCCTACTCCGGCGCAACCCTGACGGCCGACCTCGCCTATCACCTCGTGCAATGGGGCGTGCCGGAGGCCGCCGCCGACTGGCTCGCCTACATCGCTGGTCTTCTCGCTCGTCACGTACCTGTCGCTGATCGTCGGCGAGCTGGTGCCGAAGAACCTCGCGCTGCGCCACGCGGAGACCATCGCCTGCCTGGTCGCGCCGCTGATGACCACGCTGTCGCGCATCGCCGCGCCGGCGGTATGGCTGCTCGATGCGTCGACCAGGGCCGTATTCTGGCTGCTGCGCCAGCGCCAGCCGCCCAGGAGCACGGTGACGGAGGAGGAGATCAAGGGCCTGATCGCCGAGGCGGAGGGCGCGGGCGTGCTGGAAGCGGGCGAGCGGCAGCTCATCTCCGGCGTGCTGCGGCTCGGCGACCGCCCGGTGCGCGGCCTGATGACGCCCAGGACCGATGTCGACTGGGTCGACGTCAACGCCGAGGCCGCCGACGTCAAGGCGCGCGTGCTGGCAAGCCCGCATACGCGCCTGCCGGTGGGCGACGGCTCGCCCGACGACCTGATCGGCGTGGTGCGGGCGCGCGACCTGCTCGTCGCCCTGGTGTCCGACCAGCCGCTCGACGTGCGCGCGCACGTGCGCCAGGCGCCGATCGTTCCCGATACCACCGACGCGCTCGACGTGCTGGAGACGCTGCGCGACGCCGAGGTGCCCATGGCCCTCATCCACGACGAGTACGGGCACTTCGAGGGCATCGTCACGCCGGCCGACGTGCTGGAGGCGATCGCCGGCGTGTTCCGCTCCGACGTGGAGGTCGGCGAGACCTATGCGGTGCCGAGGGACGACGGCTCGTGGCTGCTCTCGGGTGCCATGCCGGCCGACGAGATGGCCGACCAGCTCGGCATCCGCCTTGCCGGACAAGCGCGACTATCAGACGCTGGCCGGCTTCGTGCTGGCGGAGATGCGCCGTCTGCCCACGGTGGGCGAGCACGTCGAGGTCAGCGGCTGGCGCTTCGAGGTCGTCGATCTCGACGGGCGCCGCATCGACAAGGTGCTGGCGAGCCGCATCCCGGCCAGCCGGCGCCAGATTGAGGGGGTCAGCCCTGCGGGTCTGACCCCGAGCGAATAGCGAGTAGGGAATAGCGAATAGGGACACTACTGCACTTTCCAACTCTTGCCCCTATTCGCTATTCGCTACTCGCTATTCGCTGCTTTGGGCCCAGGCCCGTTCGCCACGAGGAGAAGCGCATGCAGATCAGTCTTGCAGGAAAGCGTGCCGTCGTCACCGGGGGCAGCAAGGGCATCGGGCGGTCGATCGCGCTCGCCTTCGCGCAAGCGGGTGCGGCGGTCTCGATCTGCGCGCGCGGCCGTGCCGCGCTCGATGCACGGCGGCGGAGATCGCGGCGCGCGGCGTCAAGGCGCATGCCGGCGAATGCGATCTCGCCGACAAGGGCGCCATCGCACCCTACATCGCGGCGGCGGCCGGCGGCGCTCGGCGGCATCGACATACTGGTCAACAACGCCTCGGGCTTCGGCGCCAGCGACGACGAGGCGGGCTGGGCGCGGAGCCTCGACATCGACGTGATGGCGACGGTGCGCGCCTCGCAT
Source organism: uncultured Alphaproteobacteria bacterium (assembly GCA_963758625.1). Classification (GTDB taxonomy): domain Bacteria; phylum Pseudomonadota; class Alphaproteobacteria; order Rhizobiales; family Hyphomicrobiaceae; genus AWTP1-13. The sequence continues at coordinate 15,439 of CAVWWJ010000025.1, forward strand.
GCCGCGATCCCGTTCATCGAGCAGGCCGGCGGCGGCGCCATCCTCAACATCTCGTCGATCTCGGGATACGACGCGAGCGTGCGCACGGCCCCTTACGCGGCGGTGAAGGCGGCCGTAATCAACTACACCATGTCGCAGGCGCTGATGCTGGCGCCGAAGAAGATCCGCGTCAACGCGATCGCGCCGGGCTCCATCGAGTTTCCGGGTGGCATGTGGGAGCAGCGCAAGACGCAGAATCCGCAGCTCTACAATGCGGTCCTGCGATCGATTCCCTGGGGCCGGCTCGGCCGCCCCGAGGAGATCGCCAACGTGCCCTGTTTCTGTGCAGCAGCGCGGCGTCGTGGGTGACCGGGCAGACCCTGATCGTCGACGGCGGGCAGATGCTGGGGTGAGCGCGCGCCGGCGGAATAGTCGGCGCAGGGCGTCGCGACGAGCTAGCTGCGGCGAAGGCGCTCGATATGGCAGTCCCCGACTGGCAGCTTCACGTCGCAGACTGCGCCATCGCGCGAGACGAGGAGCTTGGAATGGCACGGCAGGGCTGGCGCTGCATCGGCAGCGTCGTGGTCGTCTGCCTGGCACTCGGCGGCGGCGCGCTTGCGCCGGCCTGGTGCAAGGACGCCCGATACATCGGTCCGCCAGGAGAGCCCGCGCGTGCGTTTCCCGGCCCCGGGCGCCTGGTCGCCGATATCGTCAGTCCCCACCGCTCCAATGAGAAGGGGCGCGATGCCAGCGACGAGACGGGCCAGCTCGTGCGTCTGATGGGCTTGAAACCGGGCATGACGCTCGGTGACATCGGCGCCGGCAACGGCTATCACGCCCTCAGGCTCTCCAAGGTGGTCGGTGCGTCCGGGATCGATCATCGCGCAGGACGTCAAGGCCGAGTACCTCGGCGAGCTGGCCCGGCGGGTGCGACGCATGAAGCTGCAGAACGTGAAGCTGGCGCTGGGCGAGCCGCACGACCCGCGCCTGCCGCCTGCCTCCCTGGACGCGGCGATCCTGGTGCACATGTACCATGAGGTCGCCCAGCCCTACGCGTTCCTCTACAATCTCGCACCCGCGCTGAAACCCGGCGCGCGCATCGGAATCGTGGACCTGGACCGGCCGACGCGCAACCACGGCACCCCGCCCGATCTCTTGCGCTGCGAGCTCGCGGCGGTGGGCTATCGGGAGGCGGCGTTCCACAAGCTCAGCGGCGCCGACGCCGGCTATCTGGCGATCTTCGAGGCTCCGCCCGCATCGGAGAGGAAGCCGCCGGCCAAGATCGCGCCGTGCGGCGAGACGCGCGGCTAAGCCAGTTTTCCTGGATCGGATCAACGCCGCGGAAGTTAGGATCGGTCCGAACTCTTGGGTCCGCTTCCGGTGCCCTAACCACCGGACGGCCGCCCCTTGCACGGCGAATCATGACCCAAGACGCCCTTGTTGCTGGTTCGCCACACTGTTGTGTGTGTAGAGGGTCAAATCGACGAGATGGTCATGATGGATGCTCCTCGGTACGGTAGAGGTCTGCCCACGCTATTGACTCAACTCGGGGGTGAGGTACTTAATCTTTTGCTCGTTATGATCCTCACCAACGCAATACATCTTTAGGAAAATTTGCAATTTCTATATTTTCGACAATGGCTCGCGACCCAGAGCCATCAGAAGTAAGTCGAATGGTAAGGTTTGAACCACAGGGCCCTTTTCCCTCTAGCACTGGCTCGATACGCCAATCAATCGTATGAAGGATGAGACTGCGTTCTTTCTTGCGGATTACCACAACGGACCAAACTCCATCAATGTAAGACTGCTTCCATCGATTAGTGGAGTATCCATGAAACGGGCTGTTCGGGTGGGTCAGCATTGGCAGTGCGCTCACGGTCTCTGAGAACGCGCATGCCAAATCCCCACCAATCGCGGTCTTGAGATCCAACACGCGGTTCGTCCGCAAGCGTGCCGTAATGTCAGGCGTGTTCCACGTATCGTGCGCGTCAATTAAACCCATTGATATTAATAAGCTCGCGATTAGTATAGCGGGAAGCAGAACGATAACGAGTGCGATTTTCAATACTACGGCCAAAGCTGCCACCATTAGCTTCACATATTTTGTGAATGGCTTTATTTGGTCCCCGGTTCTTCCCTGGAGAGTGCCCTGCTTCGTAGCGCCCCCTCGCCCCTCCGGCTGTCTTTGCTCGTCTGACATAGTGGGCTTCGGTTTCTCCGCACGTCGGCGAGTGACACAATCGCTTAGGGAACACCGTTAGTGTCGGATTTGCAATAGGTACACGAAGCTTGCTGCGCTGCATAGAGTCCGAAGATGGCACACTTGCTCCGGTCTGTTTCACGGCAGGTTCGGGGGGCATGGCGGGCGTCGGGGGGCGAGTGTTTCATTGGTACGCTGACGCACGCCCGCTCAGGGTGAGCGATCGACGGCGCTCCTATCCCGGCTCCGGGTCTATTTGGCGGACGAGACGAGCCGCGTCACCATGAAGGTCTTCTCCGCCAGCTTGCGGCCCCCGTGCCAGAGCTCCAGGGTCCATGGCCCCGGCTCGACTACCCAGTCGGGGCTGAGTATGCAGCCCTCGTAGCGAATCCCGCCGACAACTGCGTGCGTATCGTACTCCGCGCTGAAGAAGGTCTTGCCCTTGGTGGGGTTCGTGAGGCCCTGGCTCGGGAACCTGATGACGTACTTCAGGCGGACCATGGCGCCAGGTGGCGAGCCGACGATGTAAAGCGGATGCCGAAAATCATTCCCGCCAGTGCAGGAACGGTCGTCGTGCGCTGCTGGTGGCGGAACTGCCCAAAGTAGGTTGCGCCACTGGGGGCGTGCGGATCGGGAACCGCGTCGACGCGGTCGGCGCGGAAGATTCCCCACTCGACGATGTCGATGCGGTCGACGTGCTGCGCACGGGCATCGGTCGTCAGAAGCGAGCACGACAAAGGCAGCGGCAGCGACCTCAGCAAGAGCCCCATCGCACGGTGCCTCCTATTGGGCGGACGAGACGAGCCGCGTGACCATGAAGGTCTTCTCCGCCAGCTTGCGGCCGTCGTGCCAGAATTTCGACGATCCATGGACCGGTCTCGACCTCCCAGTCGTAGTCGAAGGTGTAGCCCTCGAATCGGAGGCCGCCGACAAACGTGCGTGAATCGGAACTCCTCGCTGAAGAAAGTCTTGGCACTGGCAGGGTTCGTCAGGCCCTGGCGGGGGAACCTGACGACGCATTTCAGGTCGAGCGGCGCGCCGGGAGGCGAGCCGATGGCCCTGTAACGGAAGCCCAGCGTGAGTCCCACCAGCGCGGGTATGGTGGTCGTGCTCTGCTGGTGGCGGATGTTCGCCGCACGGTACCTCATGCCCGAAGGCGAGAGCTCGGACTGGCAATCTGACCGACATTGTCCGTTCGGTAGATCCCCCACTCGACGATCTCGATGCCTTCGACGTGCTGCGCGCGAGCGGGGGCAACGGGCAGCAGAGCGAGCAGAAGGAGGGAGAGCGCCAGCAGCCGCGGCCCGGACTCCAACATGGGCGTCATCGGTGGTGCCTCCTATTCGGCGGACGAGACGAGCCGCGTCACCATGAACGTCTTCTCGGCGAGCTTGCGGTCCTCGTGCCAGACCTCCAGGGTCCACGGGCCTGTCTCCACCTCCCAGTCGTAGTCGAAGCCGTAGCCCCGGTAGGTCACCTCCCCCACGACGGCGTTCGAAAAGGACTCGTAGACGGAGTAGGTCTTGCCCTTGGCGGGGTTCGTGAGACCCTGGCTCGGAAACCTGAAAACGACCTTCAAGGCGACCCTCGCACCGGCAGGCGAGCCGACGACCTTGAAGCGTATGCCGAACTTCATGCCCACGAGCGCCGGCACCGTCGTGGTGGCCTGCTGGAGGCGGACGTTGTCGACGAGCTTCCTGGAGCCGCTGGGCGATTCCGGTGCGTCCAGCTGGGCTTGAACGTCGTGCCGGAAGAGCCCCCACTCGACGATCTCGATGCGCTCGACCTGCTGCGCGTGGGCGTGCGAAGCCGCCGTCAAAGCGAGCACGAGGAGAGAAAGCGGCAGCCATCTCGGCATGAGCAGGCTTCCTCCTATTCGATGGACGAGACGAGCCGGGTCACCAGGAACGTCTTCTCCGCCAGCTTGCGGCCCTCGTGCCAGATTTCCAGGTTCCACGGGCCAGTCTCGACCTCCCAGTCGAAGTCGAAGCTGTAGCCCCGGTAAGTGACCTCCCCGACCACGGCCTCCGAATAGAACTCCGAGGTGGCGAAGGTCTTGCCCTTGGCGGGATTCGTGAGGCCCTGCCTGGGGAACCTGGCGACGTACTTGAGGCGGACCAGTGCTCCGGGATCGCGGCCGACCACCTTGAAGCGGTAGCCGAACTTCATGCCCACGAGCGCCGGCACCGTCGTGGTCTCCTGCTGCAGGCGGATGTTGTCGATGACGTTCCGCGTGCCGCTGGGGCTATCCGGGGCAGGGACCTCGCCCGTGCGGTCGTACCGGTAGAGGCCCCACTCGGTGATCTCGATGCGCTCGACCTCGTGTGCCTGCACTGACGACGCGGCTGTCAGAGCAAGCACGAGAAGAGAAAGTCGCAATAATCCCGGCATGAGCATCTCCGGCCAATCGAGGCTTCCGATCGAGCGATCCGCCGCGGTCTCGCTACTCGGCGGACGACACGAGCCGGGTCACGATAAAGGTCTTCGCCGCGAGCTTGCGGTCGCCGTGCCAGATCTCCAGCGTCCACGGACCCGTCTCGACCTCCCAATCGAAGTCGAGGCTGTAGCCCATGTAGGTGGTGCCCCCGACAAGGGCGTCCGTCTCGAACTCCGAGACAGCGAAGGTCTTGCCCGTTCCGGGGTTGGTGAGGCCCTGCTGCGGGAGCCTGGTTACGCACCGCAGGCGGACCATGCTGCCCGGGCGCGCGCCCACGACCTTGTATTCGATGCCGAACGTCATTCCCACGAGCGCGGGAATGGTCGTGGTTTTCTGCTGGAGGCGGACGTTGGTGACGAGGTTCGTCGTACCGGTAACGGAGAGCGGGGCGGGCGCCACGCCGGTGCGCTTGTCCCTGTAGATACCCCACTCGACGATCTCGACCCGGTCGATCTCACTGGCGCGGGCGCCGGGGGCGCCTGTCAGAACGAGCACAAGAAGCGACAGCGTCAGCAATCTGGGCATGAGCAAAATCTCCGGAAGCCAAGGCTTTCCGATGGCGCAGCAAGACGGCGGCATTTGGGCGCCGGGCCGTTCGGGTCGGTCAAATCGTGGTGCGCACGCCACTCGAGGCAGAAGCGCCCTGCGAGCAGGCAGCATTGCCGGGCGCCGGCGAGCTCGCCTACAAATTGGGTGTGCCCTCGGGATGGGCGGCGTGGGGAGCCATGGGAGGGAGACGGGGCGGCCATGTCGTTGCAGGTGCAGAGTGCGATCGGGCTGGTCGCCATACCGCTGCTCGCCTGGCTCCTGTCCGAGCGGCGCAAGGCGATCGGACCGGCGCGCCTCGTCCGCCTCGTCCTCGTCGGGCTGGGGCTGCAGCTTCTCATCGCTGGCGTCATGCTGAACGTGGGCGCGGTGCGCGTCGCCTTCGACTGGGCGGCGGGGCTGGTGGCCGCGCTGCAGTCGGCCACCAGCGCGGGCATGCGGCTGGTGTTCGGCTACGTGGCGGGCGGGCCGTCGCCGTTCGAGGCGGTGCGGCCGCAGCACGGCTTCATCCTGGCTTTCCAGGCGCTGCCGCTGATACTGCTGATCAGCGCGCTCGCCAGGCTTCTCTACCACTGGGGCGTCCTGCAGCGCGTGGTCCGCGGTCATCGGCTGGGGGCTGCGCCGCTCGATGGGCGTGTCGGGCCCGGTGGGAACGTCGGCTGCCGCCAACATCTTCGTGGGCATGGTCGAGGCGCCGCTCCTGGTGCGGCCCTACCTGGCGGGCATGAGCCGCGGCGAGCTGTTCGCCACCATGACGGTCGGCATGGCCGGCGTGGCCGGCACGGTGCTCGCCCTCTACGCCAGCATCCTGCAGCCGGTGCTGCCGGGCGCCGCCGGCCACCTGATCGTGGCATCCGTCATCAGCGTGCCGGCCGCGCTCCTGCTGTCGGAGCTGATGGTGCCGCACGCTGCGTCCGAGCGCATGTCGGACGCCAGCGCAGACGCCGGGGCCGACAAGATGGTGCCCGACGATGCCGCCGCGCTCCAGCATGGACGCCGTCGCCCAGGGCACCTGGGAGGGCGTGGTGCTGCTCGCCAACGTGACGGCGATGCTAATCGTCGCCGTGGCCCTGGTGGCGCTCGCCAATCAGCTCCTGGGGCTCGCCGGCCAGCCGTTCGGCGTGACGCTGACCTTCGAGCGGCTGCTCGGCTGGGCGTTCGCACCGCTGGCCTGGCTCATCGGCATTCCCTGGGCGGAGAGCACGCAAGCCGGCGCGCTGTTGGGGGCGAAGACGGTGCTCAACGAGCTCGTCGCCTATCTGCAACTCGCGGGAGAAGCCGCCGCCGGCCTGTCGGACCGGTCGCGGCTGATCCTCAGCTATGCGCTGTGCGGGTTTGCCAACTTCGGCAGTCTCGGCATCATGATCGGCGGCATCGCGGCCATGGTGCCGCAGCGGCGGGCGGAGATCGCGAGCCTCGGCGCCAGGACCATGATCTCCGGCACTCTGGCCACCCTGATGACCGCCGCGGTTGTAGGGCTAATGACGCCGGGATAAGAAGGCCGGAAGCAGAAAACGGGTGGGGGAGGACTGGCGCGCAATGGCCAGGGACAGCATCGTCGCCGAGACCGCGGCGCGCATTTTCCAGGACGTGTGCGATCCCGGCGCCGTCAACCGGGCGGCCGACGAGGCCTGGAAGGCGCCGGCCTGGGCGGCGCTCGAGGAGGCGGGCCTGACGCTCGCCTGGGTGCCGGACACCCTGGGCGGCGCCGGTGCCGAGCTCGCCGATGGCTTCGCCGTGCTCCGTGAGGCCGGGCCGCAGCGCCGTGGCGCTCCCCGTTGCAGAGACGCTGCTCGCGGGCTGGCTGCTGGCGGGTGCCGGCATCGCCTCGCCCAAGGGGGCGATGGCCTGCGGTCCGGTGCGCGATGCCGATCGCGTCGTCCTGGCGAAAAGCGGCACACTGAGCGGTCGCCTGCGCGCCATCGCCTTCGCGAGCGAGGCGAGGCATCTGGCGCTGCTGGCCGAGCGCGAGGGTGGCGGCGAGGCGGTGGCGCTCGTCGAGGCCGGCACGGCCGGCATCGGCAACGGGGCGAGCATCGCCGGAGATGCGCTCAATACGGTGCAGCTGGAGGGCGTCCGGCCGGTCGCCGTCGCGCGAGGTGCCGGCGGGCGCGGGCCGCGCGGCGTTCACGCTGATGGGGGCGACCGTGCGCGCGATGCAGATGGCGGGCGCGCTGGAGGCGATCCTCGACCTCGCGGTCGCCTACGCCAACGAGCGCGTCGCCTTCGGGCGGCCGATCGCCAAGTTCCAGGCCGTGCAGCACAACCTCGCGCGCCTCGCCGGCGAGGTGGCGGCGGCGATCGCCGCGGCGGGCTCGGCGGCCGATGCCATAGCCTCGACGCCCGGATTCCCCCTCGCCCTAATCCCTCCGGGGAGGGGTTGGGGGTAGGGGAATCCCGCCTCTGCGGGCTTCGACGAAGGCGTGTTCCTCGAGGCGGCGTCCGCCAAGATCAGGGTCGGCGAGGCGGCGGGCGAGGGCGCGGCCATCGCGCATCAGGTGCTCGGCGCCATCGGCTTCACCAAGGAGCACACGCTGCACCGCTTCACGCGGCGGCTGTGGGCCTGGCGCGACGACTTCGGCAACGAGAGCCAATGGGCGGTCAAGCTCGGCAACCTGGTGGCCGCCAGGGCGCCGATGCGCTGTGGCCCATGCTGGCGGCGCGCTAGGGAGGGGTACGCCATGGACACCGAGCTGACCTTCGATCCCCTCCGCCTGCCGCCGGAATGCGATCGCCTGCGCGCCGAGGTGCGCGCCTTCCTGGCCCAGGAGATGGAGGCGGGCACCTTCTCCCCCAACGTCGGCGGCGGCATCGACGGCGCCTTCAGCCCGGAGTTCAGCCGCAAGGTCGGCGCGCGCGGCTGGATCGGCATGACCTGGCCGAAGAAGTACGGCGGGCAGGAGCGGAGCTTCCTGGAGCGCTACGTCGTCACCGAGGAGTTCCGGGTGGCCAACGCGCCGGTGCGGCTGCATTTCGTCGCCGACCGCCAGAGCGGGCCGGTGATCCTGAAGTACGGCAGCGAGCGGGTGAAGGCCGGCATCCTGCCGCGCATCTGCAGGGGCGAGGTGTGCTTCGCCATCGGCATGAGCGAGCCCAACTCGGGCTCCGACCTGTTCGCGGCCAAGACCAGGGCCACCAGGACCGACGGCGGCTGGCTCGTCAACGGCACCAAGGTGTGGACCAGCAGCGCCCATCACGCCGATTACCTGATCGGCCTGTTCCGCACCTCGCCGCCGACCAAGGAGAACCGCCGGCACGGGCTCACCCAGTTCGTCGTGGACATGAAGACGCCGGGCATCACCGTGAACCCGATCTATCAGATGACGGGGCAGCACGACTTCAACGAGGTGGTGTTCCAGGACGCCTTCATGCCCGACGACCACGTGCTGGGCGAGGTGGACGGCGCCTGGAAGCAGGCGACCAGCGAGCTGGCCTACGAGCGGAGCGGGCCGGAGCGGTTCCTGGAGACCTACTACGTGCTCTCCGAGCTGGTGCGGGTGCTGGGCGAGAAGCCCGACGTGCGCGGCGCGGAAGGGCCTGGGCCGGCTGGTGGCGCAGCTGCATGCGCTGCAGGCGCATGTCGGTGTCGGTGGCCGGCATGCTGCACGCGGGCAAGGAGCCGGTGGTGGAGGCCGCCATCGTCAAGGACGTGGGCACCCTCTGGGAGCAGAAGCTGCCCGCCCGCGCCCGCGACCTCGCCGCGTTCGTGGAGGAGGGCGCCGCCAACCGCGCCACCTTCGAGGAGGTGAACGCCTACGCCACGCTGGTCGCACCGAAGCTCACCATCCAGGGCGGCACGACGGAGATCCTGCGCGGGATCATCGCAAGGGGGCTGGGGTTGCGGTGATGTCATCCCGGCACTTGCCTGCACCGGCGAAGGCCGGTGTTGCCGGGATCCATCGGGCCGCTTGCTCTGGTGCTCCTGGTTGGCTGGATACCGGGGACAAGCCCCGGTATGACAAGCGAGGAAAGGGGTCTGACCCCTGTGCGAGATTCGCGTCGATGACCTGCGCGGGCCCGAGATCGCCGAGCTGCTGGCGGCGCACGTCGCGTTCTGCAGGGCACGTCGCCTCCTGAGAGCACCCATGTCCTGGACCTGGATGCCCTGCGGTCGCCCGAGATCACCTTCTGGAGCGCCTGGGATGGCGCCAGCCTGCTGGGTTGCGCGGCCCTGAAGGAGCTCGATCCGTCGCATGGCGAGATCAAGTCGATGCACACGGCGGCGCGGCTTCGCCGCCGCGGCGTGGCGCTTGGCCTGCTCCGGCGCATTGTCGACGAGGCGCGGTCCCGCCGCTATCGGCGCCTCAGCCTGGAGACCGGCTCGATGGAGGCCTTTGCGCCGGCGCGCGCCCTCTATGCGCGCTTCGGGTTTGTCAGCTGCGCGCCGTTCGGCGACTATCGCCTCGATCCGAACAGCGTCTTCATGACGCTCGATCTCGGAAGGTGAGTGGTGAGATGGTGAGGGGTGAGTGTGGCAGTGCAGCACGGGGTGAGCATTGTTTCCGTCTCTGGGAATGAAATACGCCAGGGCAACACGTAGACGCCCTATATCTCGCCATCTCACCATCTCACCACTCACAAGTTAGAGCTCAACGTTGGAGGAAAGGGGTCTGACCCCGACACACATGGGCCCATTCAAGGACATCGGCGTCGATCTCGACAGCAACATGGTGGCGACCATCGAGATCAGGCGCCCGCCGCACAACTTCTTCGACATCGACCTGATCCGCCAGATCGCCGACGCCTGCGAGGCGCTGGACAAGGACCCGGCCTGCCGCGCCATCGTGCTGGCCGCCCAGGGCACGGCGTTCTGCGCCGGCGCCAAGCTCGGCGACGGCGGCGCGAGGTCCAGGACGTGCTGGTGAAGCGCTCCGAGGCCGGGCAGGCGGGCCATCTCTACATCGAGGCGGTGCGCCTCTACCGCACCGCCAAGCCGATGGTGGGCGCCATCCACGGCGCGGCGGTGGGCGGCGGGCTCGGTCTCGCGCTGGTGCCGGACCTGCGCGTCACCTGCCCCGAGGCGCGCTTCTGCGCCAACTTCACGCGGCTGGGCTTCCATCCGGGCTTCGGGCTCACCCACACGCTGCCCGCCCTGATCGGCCCGTCGCAGGGCGGCCATGATGTTCTACACCAGCCGCCGCGTGTCCGGCGAGGAGGCCTGCCGCATGGGCCTCGCCGATGTGCTGGTGCCGCAGGCCGAGGTGCGCGCCGCGGCGACACAAGCTCGCCGCCGAGATCGCCGAGAACTCGCCACTCGGCGTGCTGGAGACGCGCGCGACCGTGCGTGCCGGCCTCGCCGACCGCGTGCGCGCCGCCACCGACATCGAGCTGGAGAAGCAGACCCGCCTGCGCCAGGACCGAGGACTTCAAGGAGGGCGTCAACGCCGTCAACGAGCGCCGCGTGCCGAAGTTCGTGGGGCGGTAGGTAGGTTGGGTCAACCCCGGCGCAAGCCGGGGGCAGACCCAACACCCTTTCGATAGCAATGTTGGGTCTGCGCCCCGGCTTTCGCCGTGGCTTGACCCAACCTACATGCGACGCTGGGACGGGTTCGTGGGTCCTGTGGTAGGCGGCCGGCCGTCCGTGATGCGGTCCATTGACAGCGACGTGACCTCTTCCGAGGAGGAGGTGGTGGTCTGAGTGGTGGCCGCGGCCTGCCCCGCCGCGAGTGCGAGGGCGACAAGAACGGCCAGGCTCGGGGCCATGTATCTGGTGATTGTCATGATCGGTGCGCTGCTTGTTGTTTACGAGCACACACATATGGTCCCGCCCTCCGGCGCAGGAAGGGGCTCTCACGCAGGCTTGAAAGAGGGTTGAACGGGGATCCTCGCGACGAGCATTGCATTGGCGTTGCAGGGACGCCCTTAAATCCCCGTGGATCAACGCGCCCCTCGGTCAGACGACCGGAAGGTCAGGAGGGACGGTTCTCTTGCTCGGATGCACGACGGCGAAACAACATACCCAGAAGGGCCATAATGCCTCTGCGCTCCGGGCGGGCACTCATGCGGCGCGCGACATCAGCCGGGGTTGTCACTGCCTCGTGGGTGGATTCAGGATGCGAGGTCCTAGGAGCATCCGGCGCATGTATCCGTTCGAGAGGAACGGCCGGACGCTGCGGGCGCGCATGCCTTCGTATAGCGGCCACGATCGCTTTGGCGTCATCGAGGGGTACTTCGCAGGTACGGTGCGCCGTGATTTGTTCGGTCCGCGCGCGCGTCGTGGAGGTAGCAAGCCGTTGCGGGTCGAGTATGGATATCAGCGGAACGTTGTAACGACGTGCAGCCTCAAGCTCATGCGCGATCCACTTCCCTGCGCTGTGCGCGAAGACCAGCATGACGTCGGCGCGTCTGACTCTGGCGGTGATCGAACGCTTGAGGCCCGCTTTCGTACGCAAGCTCAAGAGCATGTCGTTCTGAATGGAGAGATTCTGGTACCGGAAATTTGGCGTCCTCAATGCGCTTCGCAACCTATCGTAGAGATCATTGTCCTTGTAGCGATGGCAGATGAAAATGCTGTACTTGCGCGGGCCCACCCGCCGGATGGTCCGCACGAATCCCCCTAATGTCACAATGAAGCACAGGACGCTGGCAGGCTATGTAGTGTTGTCGATACTAGTAGACAAGGTCCGCTCACGAAGGAAAGATGAGCTCGTTTGCTCTTTCTAAAACGGGGAAGCGCGTGCTGCTCACTTCAGCAACTTTAGGTTGCTTGATTGCGGTGAGACAAGCGGATTGCGCCACAACAGCTCAATGCTCAAGTAACTGGTTCAGCCCTTGACTCGGTCCGGCAGGTCGAGGCCGACGCCGACGAGGTGGCCGAACAGGTCGTAGAGCCTCTGCACGTCGGCCGCCGGCAGCGGCGGGCGCAGGATCGAGGCGATGTTGGCCTCCAGGTGCGCGACGCTGCTCGTGCCGAACAGCACCACGTCGATGCCGGGCTCGTGGCGGGCGAAGCGGTAGGCGGCATCGATGAGGCTCTCGGCGCCGCCCTCGTGCACCAGGAAGCCCAGCGGCTCCTTCGTCCCCGCCAGCTCGCGCGGCAGCTTGCCCTCGGCGGCGAGGCCGGCGACCGTGCTCTCCAGGAGCCCCGGCTTGGAGAAGATGTTGCGCACCGCGAACATGCAGAGCGTGCCGACCTTGTTGGCCTGGGTGCGCTGCAGGAGATGCCTGCGCGCGTTCTGGTTCAGCATGTGGAAGGCCAGCATGAACACCTCCCAGGCCGGCTCCTCCACGGCGCGCTCCAGCATGGTGTGCTCGGGATCGCGCGGGCCGGTCTCGGAGACGGCGAGGTGGCGCAGCTTGCCCTTCTCCTTCTCGCGCAGCAGCGCCGGCACGATCTCCGCCATGGCCCGGTCGTAGAACCTGGGCCACAGCCCGTGCAGGTGGAAGACATCGACGTAGTCGGTGTCGAGCGCGCTGCAGCGAGGCCTCCAGGTTGGCGACCACGGCGGACGCCGGCATCGGGTTCGAGCCGTCGAGCGCGTTGATGTGGGTCTTGGTGGAGATCACGACGGCTGTCGCGCGGGCGGCCCTTGATGGCCTTGCCGACGATGCCCTCGGTGCCATAGGCGATGGCCGTGTCGAGGAAGTTGACGCCGAGGTCGAGCGCCCGCTGCACCAGCGCGATCGACTGCGCCTCGCGCGAGGCCGGCGCCCAGCCCGATGCGGCTGTTGCCGCCGCAGCCGAGCCCCGCCACGCTGACCTTCAGCCCCGTCTTGCCGAGCGTGGTATAGTGCATCGATCGTCTCCGTCGAATGGTGTCAGTACCCTCCGGGTCGATGACACCATGGCAGCAGCGCTCGAGTCGGGACCAGTGGTGTCGAGTCCGGGAGGTCCTGGTAGTCGCGGCCGTCGGCACTCGGCTACCGGGAGACGGGTCAACTGCGCAAGGGCATAGGCATGAACGTGCAGCCCACGCAACGTCTGACACCGCGCATACCTCGCCGTCGCCGAAGTCGCGCGGGCTCGACTTCTACCATTCCGACCCATCGCTGAAGGCGCTGCTCGGCCTCTATCTGCCGCAGGCGGAGCTCGCCACATGGAGCCCCACTTCGAGCGCCTGGGCCGGCTCGTCGGCGGCCGGCTCGACGATCTCGCGCGCGAGGCCGACAAGACGCCGCCGCGGCTGGAGCCGCGCGACCGCGCAGGGCGAGGACCGCCAGACCATCGTCAAGGCGCCGGCCTATCGGGAGATGGAGCGGCTGGCGTTCGGCGAGCTGGCGCTGGCCGCGCTGTCGCATCGGCCGGCGCTGGGCTGGGAGAAGCCGCTGTCGGCGGCCAGCAAGTACGCGCTCACCTACCTGTTCGCCCAGTCCGAGTTCGGCCTGCTGTGCCCGGTCAACATGACCGACAGCCTGACCCGCACCATCCGCCGCTTCGCCGCGCCGGAGCTGCTGGAGCGCTACCTGCCGGGGCTGCTGGCCGAGGACGCCGAGGGCCAGCTGCAGGGCGCCATGTTCATGACCGAGCGCTTCGCCGGCTCCGACGTGGGCGCCACCGAGACGCGCGCGGTGCGTCTGGGCGACCACTGGCTGCTCACTGGCGACAAGTGGTTCTGCTCCAACGCCGATGCCGATCTGGCGCTGGTGCTGGCGCGGCCCGAGGGCGCGCCGGCCGGCACCGCCGGGCTCGGCCTGTTCCTGATGCCGCGCACGCTGCCCTCGGGCGAGCCCAACCGCTACCGCATCGTGCGCCTCAAGGACAAGCTCGGCACCCGCGCCATGGCCTCGGGCGAGATCGTGCTGGAGGGCGCCGCGGCGTGGCTGGTCGGCGACCTCGGGCCAGGGCTTCAAGCAGATCGACCGAGATGGTCAACCAGTCGCGCCTGTCGAACGGCGTGCGCTCGGCCGGCATGATGCGCCGCGCGGTGCACGAGGCGCTGACCGTGGCGCTGGGACGGCGCGCGTTCGGGCGAGCGCCTGATCGATCTGCCGCTGGTGCGGCGCCAGCTGATCAAGATGATCCTGCCGGCGGAGGCGGCGCTGAGCGTCGCGCTGTTCACCGCCGACTGCCTCGACCGCGCCGATGCCGGCGAGGCCGAGGCGCAGGTCCTGCGCCGCATCCTGACGCCGCTCATCAAGCTGCGCGCCTGCCGCGACGCGCGCAAGGTGACGGGCGACGCCATGGAGATGCGCGGCGGCAACGGCTACATCGAGGAGTGGATCGAGCCGCGGCTGCTGCGCGAGTCGCACCTGGGCTCGATCTGGGAGGGGACCAGCAACATCATCGCCCTGGACGTGGTGCGGGCGGCGGCCAAGGCCGGGGCGCACCGGGCCCTCGCCCGGCGGCTGCAAGCCGATGATCGCGACGCGCTCCGGCGACGTGGCGGCGGCGCTGACCGAGCGCCTCGATGCGGCCCTCGCCCTGATCGACCGCGCCGCCCGCCGGACGGCGATGCGCGCGCCGCGCGCCAGGCCGCGACCGGGCTCTATCATGCCACCGCGGCGGCGCTGTTCGCCCACGAGGCCGAGCAGCTGGGCGATCCAGTCCGGCTCGACCTTGCCCGGCTGGTGCTCGCCCACAAGCTCGCGCCTCGCGATCCGCTCGGCGCCTCTGCACCGGAGGACGATGCCGCCGCCGACCGCGTCATCGATGCGCTGGTTGCGGCCCGCATCGCCGCCCGCATTGACGTATGAGCGCAACGGCGCGGTCGCCTACGTGTTCTTCTTCCAGCCGCGCGCCTTGAGGCAGCGGTCCCCGGCCGCGCGCGCAGCCGCAACAGCCGCTTGCTTTGTTTCATAGCTCGACTGATCGGTGATACGCGCCGCCTTGTACCTCAGGATAGCCGCCTTATTGCAGTCGAGCGCATCGACCGCCACGTCCTCCCGGCTCATCTTCTTGTTCGCATGCGTATAGGTCGGCGCGCAGGCGGCAAGGACCATCGCGGCAGTCGAGA
The DNA here is from genome assembly GCA_963758625.1 of uncultured Alphaproteobacteria bacterium. GTDB lineage: Bacteria > Pseudomonadota > Alphaproteobacteria > Rhizobiales > Hyphomicrobiaceae > AWTP1-13. The sequence continues at coordinate 30,494 of CAVWWJ010000025.1, forward strand.
CAATGCCGAGGCAGATGCCCTTCGGCAACATCGTACGCATTGCACTTCCCCCACTTGCAGTCGGCAGAGGTTAACGGCGTCGCATGGAGGCGTCCATCCGTGCGGCCGAGAGTCCGCGGATTTTCTGCCGGCTGTGTTCCGGCGGCGCCATTGCGGTGGGGGCGGCTACCAGCGTGCCGCGAACGGTTCGGGCGGCAGGTTGAGAGCGTTCGTCAGATACGAGACGGTGCGGTAGAAGCCCGCGAGCAGCAACAGCTCCAGGATCGCCTCCGCGCTGAATGCGGCGCGCACATCGGCCCACAGCGCGTCGCCGATCGTGCAGTCGGCGTGGAGCGCGTCGCACAAGCGCACGAGTAGGCCATCCTCGGGGCTCCAGCACCGGTCGGCCGGGCCGCCCGAGACGGTCGAGCCGAGTTGGTCGGCATCGAGGCCGGCGCGCTCGGCGAAGATGGCCGCGTGCACGCCCCATTCGTACTCCGAGCCGCAGCGCGCCGTGACCCGGTGGATCACGATCTCGCGCTGGCGCAAGGTCAGGTGCCCCTTGTCGAGCAGGCCGCCGCCCATGAAGCGCTGGAACAGGCGCAGATCGCGGGCGAGCACACGGAACAGGGAGAGCGGCGCGACGCCCGGCGGCATCAGGGCATCGAAGCGGGCCTGCACCTCCGGGTGATAGGGCGGATCGGCGGGAGCGATGCGGGGGACAGCGGCGGTTTCGGACACGGGAGACCTCCTGTGCTACGGTTTTCTTAGCACGAGGGGGCGCCTGCCGCTACGGAAATCATAGCATGACCACACCGCTTCCCAACCGACGTGTGCGCGGGTCGACCACCGGCCGTCCGATCATGGCGCTGCTCGACCTGTTGGGCCGCCGCATGGCGGGGCGCATCCTGTGGGAGTTGCGCGACGGCAGCTTCACCTTCAGGGGGCTACAGGAAGCGGCCGAGACCAATCCCAGCGTGCTCAACGTCCGCCTCAAGGAGCTGCGGGAGGCGCGCCTGGTGGAGCATTGTCCCGAAGGTTACCGGCTCACGCCGCACGGGAAGAGGCTGCTGGAGCTGTTCCTGCCGCTGCACGCCTGGGCGGAGGACTGGGCGCGGCTGTTCAGGAAGCGGACTTGACCTTTGCTCGGGTGCAAACGACGCTACGGCGTGGAAAAGAAATCTCCTGGGAGGCAATGATGATCCGCAGTATTGCCGCCGCCGCGGTAATCCTTTTCGCTTTGGCGCCGTTTCACCGGGCTGGAGCGGAATCCAACACCTTGCGTGCCGCCAAGCAGTTCGGCCTCGGCTACGTGCAGTTCATGATCATGGAGGATCTCAAGCTCACCGAGAAGCATGCCAAGGCGGCAGGCTTGGGTGACATCAAGGTGGAGTGGAGCACCTTTCGCTCTTCCGACGTGATGAACGACGCCCTGCTCTCCGGCAACGTCGACTTCGTCTCCCTCGGCGTGCCCGGCCTCATGACCATCTGGGACCGCACCAGAGGCAACTTCGACGTCAAGGGCGTCACTGCCCTCAACTCGATTCCGCTGGCGCTCAACGTCCGCAACCCGGACGTCAAGAGCCTCAAGGACTTCACCGAGAAGGATCGCATCGCCGTGCCGGCGGTGAAGGTGTCGATGCAGGCCATCCTCCTGCAGATGGCCTGTGAGAAGGAGTTTGGCGCGGGCAATCACAGCAAGCTCGATCACTTCGTGATCACCATGTCGCACCCGGATGCCACCATCGCCATGCTGACGGCGCAGAAAGACGTGACCGCCAACTTCTCCTCCGTCCCGTTCCAGTACCGCCAGCAGAAGCAGGCCGGCATCCGCCAGCTGATGACCTCCACGGACATCCTGGGCGCACCGGTGGCCTTCAACATCGTGGCGGCGACCACGAAGTTTCGTGCCGAGAACCCAAAGCTCTACGCGTCGTTCCTGGCAGCACTCAGGGAGGCCACCGAAATGGTCAACAAGGACAGGAAGTGGGCGGCAGAAGCCTATCTGAGGCTTTCCAAGGACAAGATGCCTTTGGACGAGCTGATGGAGATCATCCAGCGCCCGGACGTGCAGTTCACGACCAAGCTCACGCCCATCGACAGCATGATCCAGTTCATGGCACGCACAGGCAACTTCAAGCACAAGCCCAGCAGCGGCGCCGAGCTGCTTTTCCCCGAGGCGCTGCAATAGCCAGGGGTCAG
>CAVWWJ010000026.1:0-43806 GCA_963758625.1 uncultured Alphaproteobacteria bacterium
TACCGAGCGGCGCGGTGGCCGTGAAGACCTATCATCCCGATCGTATCAAGCAGCCCAAGGGCAACCGGGAGTACACCGTCTACAAGTACTATGTGCGGCTGGCCGCGCGCCTCGGGCCCTGTCTCAAAGAAGCAGGCGCAGTCGGTTCCGGCGTTCGATCCGGTCAAATTCTATGCCGACGCGGGACCGCTCGGCGGCGGCGAGCGGCGGGAGGGGCAGCAGGAGGTCGCAGCGCTCCCACCAAAATGCTCGGAGGCTTCAACCTCTTAAGCGAGGACGGTCAGGAGCTGGGACGCACAGGAAGTTCTTGCGCTGGTGATGCGGGCGCAGGCGGCCGAGGAGGACCCGGGCAGCGTTCAAGCCTCACTCCTGGCCGGGCGCGCGCGGCGTCTCGCCGAGGCGGTGGCGCCGCATACGACTGCCCTGCAGAAGACGGTATTCGAGGTGGAGGAGACTGACGGGACGGTCACCCCGACCGTGCTCTCCGACAGGGACCGGCTGGAGGACAACAGCCTCTATGCCAGCTTCTACTATGCCGCGGCCAAGCAGGGGATCCCCCACGACCTGATCATGCAGGTCATGCGCATCCACGCCTATGGCACGGATTTCCGCCAGCGGGTGCGGGCCGGCGACGGCGTCGAGCTGCTCTTCGACATGAAGGGTGAGGACCGGGGCAGCAGCGCGAGCTCGGCGACCTGCTCGCGACCTTCGTCACGGCCGGTGGCAAGACCCACAAGTTCTACCGATTCCGCACACCGGATGGCGCCGTCGACTTCTACGACGCGGACGGCAGCACGGCGCGCAAGTTCCTCATGCGCCGGCCGGTGCGCGGCGAGGACGTGCGCCTCACCTCGAAATTCGGGATGCGCCCACACCCGATCTTGCCCATCAAGCGCATGCACAACGGCGTGGATTGGGCCGCTGCCGCGGGCACCCCGATCCTGGCCGCCGGCAACGGCATCGTTGAGTTCGTGGGTCTCAAGGGGGAAAGCGGCAACTTCGTGCGGATCCGGCACGCCAACGGGTACAAGACCGGCTATGCGCACATGCAGAGCTTCGCCGTCGGCCTGACCGTCGGCATGCGCGTGCGCCAGGGCCAGATCATCGGCTACGTCGGCAACACCGGATGTCCACGGCGCCGCACCTGCACTTCGAGGTGTGGGTCAAGAACCGCCACGAGGACGATTCAGGGCGGTGATCCGACCACCATCCCGGTGCCCAACGACCGCCAGCTGTCCGGCAAGGACCTCGCCGACTTCAAGCGGGAGCGGACGCGCATCGACGAGCTGATGCGCCGTCCGCCCGTGCGCACCGCGCATCTGCCGTCGTAGCCGGGCCACAGCCGCCGCGGCCGTTGCAGGGCCACCTCCGGCGGTTGCCCCGCCCGAAAGGCGCGCTAAACATCGCGCTTCAAAGGGGAACGCGCATGGCCAATACTGCTCCCAAGTCGCTCTACGACAAGATCTTCGACGACCATGTCGTCGACCGCCAGCCCGACGGCACCTGCATTCTCTACATCGACCGCCACCTGGTGCACGAGGTGACGAGCCCGCAGGCCTTCGAGGGCCTCGGCTCGCGCGACGCCAGGTGCGCGCGCCGGAGCGGACGCTCGCGGTCGTCGACCACAACCTGCCGACCTCCGACCGCCGCGCCGGCATCGCCGATCCGGAGAGCCGCCTGCAGGTCGAGACGCTCGCCCGCAACGCCAAGGATTTCGGCATCGAGTACTACGACGAGACCGACGTGCGGCAGGGCATCGTGCACGTGATCGGTCCCGAGCAGGGCTTCACGCTGCCCGGCACCACCATCGTGTGCGGGGACAGCCACACCTCCACCCACGGCGCCTTCGGCGCGCTCGCCATGGGCATCGGCACCAGCGAGGTGGAGCACGTGCTCGCCACCCAGACGCTGACCCAGAGGCAGGCCAAGAACATGCGCGTCACCGTCGACGGCAGGCTGCCAGACGGCGTCACCGCCAAGGACATCATCCTCTCCATCATCGGCGAGATCGGCACCGCGGCGGCACCGGGCACGTCATCGAGTATGCCGGCGAAACCATCCGCGCGCTCTCCATGGAAGGGCGCATGACGGTGTGCAACATGTCGATCGAGGCGGGCGCCCGTGCCGGCATGGTGGCCCCCGACGAGACCACGTTCGCCTATCTGAAGGGCCGGCCCAAGGCGCCCAAGGGCGCCGCCTGGGAGCGGCGCGAGCTATTGGGACACCTTGCGCAGCGACGAGGGCGCCCATTTCGACCGCGAGGTGAAGCTCGATGCGGCGCGGCTGCCGCCCGTGGTCACCTGGGGCACCTCGCCCGAGGACGTGGTGTCGATCGAGGGCATGGTGCCCGACCCGGAGCAGGTGGCCGACGAGGGCAAGCGCGCCTCCATGCATCGCGCGCTCGCCTACATGGGGCTCACCCCCGGCACCAGGATGACCGACATTGAGCTCGACAGCGTGTTCATCGGCTCCTGCACCAACGGCCGTATCGAGGACCTGCGCGAGGTGGCGCGGGTCGCCGAGGGCAGGAAGGTCAACGCCAGCGTCTACGCCAGGTCGTGCCGGGCTCCGGCCTGGTGAAGCAGCAGGCGGAGGCCGAGGGCCTCGATCTGATCCTGAAGGCGGCGGGCTTCGACTGGCGCAAGGCCGGCTGCTCCATGTGCCTCGGCATGAACCCCGACCAGCTCAAGCCGCGCGAGCGTTGTGCCTCCACCTCGAACCGCAACTTCGAGGGCCGCCAGGGCCGCTTCGGCCGCACGCATCTCGTATCGCCCGCAATGGCGGCCGCAGCGGCGATCGCGGGGCATTTCGTCGACGTTCGCACGTTCGGGTAGGTGTCAGACCCTCCGCCTCCGGGTCTGACACCCTTGCACACACCTAAATTGGAGCCACGGTGTCAGACCCTCCGGGTCTGACACCCCTTCCCTGGCTAGGCCGGTCGCAGCTGGGCATACTGGCCGAATCGGCAGGGGGGCCTCAGTCGTGATCGCCGGCAACCTGTTTACGCGCGACTATCTGCTCGAAGGCATCGTGCGGACCGAGCAATGGGCTGCACTGTCCCAGCAGGACCTCGACGCCCTCAAGGGCCGTCTGGCGGCGCTCGCCAACGCCTTCCTTGCCAATGCCAACCCCAACGAGGCGCAGACCGAGCGCGACTTCATATATCCGGTCCTGCAAGTCATGGGCTGGGCCGAGATGGTTCAGCCGGTCCTGGCCCCCAAAGGCCGCAAGCTGGTTCCCGATGCCCTCCTCCTCGCCGACCCGGAGGCCAAGGCGCGGGCGGCGGCAGAACCGGAGCAATGGAAGAGCTTCCAGCACGGCCTCGCCATCCTGGAGGCCAAGCGCTGGGACCACTACCTCGACCGCGCCGGCGCCTCCGGCCCCCACGAGGGTGCGCCCTCCACCCAGATGCTGCAGTACCTCTCCAGGGTCGATGTGCAGACCGGCGGCAAGGTCCGGCTCGGCATCCTCACCAACGGGGTCAAGTGGCGCCTCTACTTCCAGGGCGCCCTCTCGGTGTCGGAGGACTTCTTCGAGGTCGATCTCGCGAGGGCCCTGCAGTTGCCGGGCCACGAGCCGGATCTCGTCGACCGCGCCGATCCGCGCCTGACGCCCGGCCACGCGCTGCGCCTCTTTATCCTGATGTTCCAGAAGGCAGCGTTCCTGCCCGTCGAGGGCCAAAGCCATCCGGTCGCACCTTCCACGACATCTCGCGCGAGGCCGGCAAGACCTGGGAGGAGAAGGTCACGCGCGACCTCTCGCGCCTGGTCTTCGACGACCTGTTTCCCAAGCTCGTCACCGCCATCGCCGACGGCGACCCCGAGCGCCCCGCCGGCACGCCCAAGCCCTACCTGGAGGAGGTGCGCCAGAGCGCGCTGGTCCTGCTCTATCGCCTGCTGTTCGTGGTCTACGCCGAGGACCGCGACCTGCTCCCGGACCGGAACGGAGCCGTACAGGGACTTCTCCCTCACCACGATGCGGCTCGACATCGCCGAGCGCAAGGCTCAGGCCAGGGCCTTCTCGGCCACCGCCGTGACCTACTGGCCCAGGCTTGTCGCGATCTTCAAGGCCATCTCGGAGGGCGACAACACCTTCGGCATCCCGCCCTACAACGGCGGCCTGTTCGCCAAGGAGACGGCGCCGCTCCTGGAGCGCGCCCGGCTCCCCGACGCCATCGTCGCCAACCTCGTCTTCGGCCTCTCGCACCGCGAGGAGGACGGCAGGGCGCGCTACATCAACTACCGCGACCTCTCGGTGCAGCAGCTCGGCAGCGTCTACGAGCGCACGCTGGAGTACGGCCTCACGGTGGCGGACGACGGCCGGGTGGTGGTGGATGCGGACGACACCAGGCGCCACCAGTCGGGCAGCTACTACACGCCCGACAGCCTGGTCATGCTGATCATCGAGAAGACCGTCGGCCCGCTGGTCGAGGAGCGACTGGAGGCGTTCCGTGCCGAGGCCGAGGCACTTGCTCACGACCGGCGCGCGAAGGAGCAGCGCTGCGCGTACCTGCCAAATTCGACCCAGCCCAGCAGATCCTCAAGCTCAAGATCTGCGACCCGGCCATGGGCTCGGGCCACTTCCTGGTGAGCCTGGTGGACTGGCTGGCCGACAAGGTGCTCGCCGCCATGGACGAGGCCGAGTCGGTCGGCGGACTGGGCGGAGCCACCCTACGTCTCGCCGCTTGCCTACGCAGATTGCGAAAATCCGCGCCGGCAATCGGCCGGCAGGCCAGCGAGAACAAGTGGCCGCTCGAACGACGAGCAGCTGGAGGACCGCCACATCGTCCGGCGCATGGTCTTGAAGCGCTGCGTCTACGGCTGGACAAGAACCCGATGGCCGTGGAGCTGGCCAAGGTGGCCCTCTGGCTGCACACTTTCACGGTGGGCGCGCCGCTCTCGTTCCTCGACCACCACCTGCGCTGCGGCAACTCGCTCTTCGGCGTCTGGGTGCGCCCGGCCATGGACCGCCTCGCCGAGTGGGGCGGCCCGCTTCTCACCGACGGCCCGCGCAAGCGCGCCCTGGGGGCCGCCACGGGCATGCAGACCATCGAGGGGCTGGCCGACCTGGACATCGCCGAGGTCTACCAGTCCAAGAACCTGTTCGAGGGCGTGGAATCCATGACCTCGGAGCTGTCGGACCTGATGACGCTGGTGCAGGCCATCGAATGGCAGGCGCCCTCCGGCAAGCTCGACAAGGCCACGGTGCAGGAATGGACCAAGGGCTCGTTCGGCGACCCCGTGAAGCTTGCCAGGGGCACGCTGAAGCTCGACATCCCGCCGCCACCCGCCCCCGAGACCGAGCTGGAGCGCAAGAAGCGCGAGAGCAACGGCGGGTGCAAGCTCTCGCCGCACGAGACAGCCACCCGGCTCGCGGAGTGGCTGCCCGAGATCAAGGCGCGCTTCGAGGACGGGCGCTTCTTTCACTGGCAGGTGGCGTTCCCCGGCATCTGGCGCGAGTGGGAGAGCGGCGAGCTGCACGGCGGCTTCGACGCCGTGGTCGGCAACCCGCCCTATGTGCGCCAGGAGCTGATCAAGGACATCAAGCCGGCGCTGAAGCGCGCCTTCCCCGACACCTACGACGGCGTCGCCGACCTTTACGTCTACTTCTTCGACCAGGGCCTCAGGCTGCTGAAGCCCGGCGGCCGGCTCTCCTACGTCGTCACCAACAAGTGGCTGCGCGCCGGCTACGCCGAGTCCTTGCGCGAGGTGCTTTCGGCCGGGAGCTGGCTGGAGTTCGTCGCCGACTTCGGCCACGCCAAGCGCTTCTTCCCGGCCGCCGACGTGTTCCCCTCCGTGGTGGTGCTGCGCAAGCCCCTCGCCGGCCCGGGCGCGCCTCCCGCCCCCGCGGATGCGCAGGTCTGCGTCATCCCGCGCGACGACGTCCCCGACAAGGCCCTCGACGAGGCGGTCGCCAAGGCCACCTACCCGCTGCCGCGGGCGCATTTCACCAAGGAGAGCTGGACGCTCGAGCCGCCGGCGGTCATGAGGCTGCTCGACAAGATCCGGCGCAACGGCGTGCCGCTGAAGGAATATGCGGGTGTCGAGCCGCTTTATGGCATCAAGACTGGCTTCAACGAGGCGTTCCTCATCGATGCGGCGACGCGGGACCGGCTGTTCGCGCAGGAGCCGGCGGCCAGCGGGATCATCAGGCCGTACCTGCGGGGCCAGGACATCGCGCGCTGGTCGACGCCGGACAGCGGGCTGTTCATGATCGTCATGAAGTCGAGCGGCGATCATCCCTGGCCCTGGGCCGACGCGCCGGACCAGGCCGAGGCGGAGCGCCGCTTCAAGAAGGCCTATCCGGCGCTGCATCGCCACTTCAAGCAGTACGAGGATCTGAAGGACACGCACACTGGAAAGCCGCGGGGGCTGCGTCACCGCGAAGACCAGGGACGCTGGTGGTGGGAGCTTCGTCCGTGCGCTTATTACGAGGCGTTCGAGAAGGCGAAGACCCTCTATGTCGACATCACATGGACCCCCTCGTTCCAGGTGGACGGAAGGGGCCGCTTTACGAGCAACACTTGCTACTTTCTGCCGACGGCGGCCGAGGCGGTCGCCGCCTCGCTGAATGCACCGATCGGCTGGTGGTATTCCTGGCGCAAGGCGCAGCACGGCAAGGATGAGGCCCTTCGCATACTTCACCTCGTTCATGGAGACCTACCCGGTCGTGCCCATCGCCAAAAGGCAAGAGGGCAAGATTGCCGCTTTGGTGACAGACTTATCGAAGCGGGTCGATCAGATCCACATCGCAGAGCGGACGTTCAATGACTGGCTGAGACACGAGTTCGAGCTCGAGGATATCAAGGGTGCGCTGGCTACGCCGTCCGCGCTCGATGCCGGTCCCTCGTCAGCGCCTTCAGGGACGCCTTTCCGAAGAAGCGCAAGCTCACCGCGGCCCAGATCGCCGAGCTGAAGCGCGAGCATGCCGCCACCATCGAGCCGGCGCGCCGGGCCCGGGCCGAGATCTTCGCCCTGGAGCGCCAGCTCTCCGACCTCGTCAACGCCGCCTACGGCCTCACGCCCGAGGAGGTGCAGCTGATGTGGGCCACCGCGCCCCCGCGCATGCCCTTCACCCCCGCCGGCCTCGGCGTTCACGCGGAGCGGGAGGACGGCGGTAACGGCGAGGAGGACGAGCTGTAGGTTGGGTCGAGCGGTAGCGAGACCCAACACTCGTCGTTTCTTCGCGATCGATCCGGTCTCCTGAGAAGGTCCCATGCAGGTTGGTTTCCGTCACTGGTCGTCGCGCCTGCCGTTCTATTACGGCTGGCTGATCGTCGGCATCGCTTTTGTGACGATGGCCATCGGCGTGAGCGCGCGGACCGCGTTCTCGCTGCTGATGCCGCCGCTGATCGACGAGTTCGGCTGGGATCGCGGCCTCGCCGCCGGAGCCTTCTCGTTCGGCTTCCTGGTCTCGGCGGTCTTGAGCCCGATCGTTGGCCGCGTCATGGATGCCCGCGGGCCTCGCGTCGTGATCTTGACCGGCGTGCTGCTGATGTCAGCCGGCCTGTTGCTCGCCCCGTCCATCCAGCTGCCATGGCACCTGTACGCGACGCTCGGCCTCCTGGTCGGCGGCGGCGCCAACATGATGACCTACACCGTTCACGCGCAGTTCCTGCCGAGCTGGTTCGTGCGCCGGCGCGGGTTTGCCATCAGCATCGCCTTTTCGGGCGTCGGTGCAGGGGCCATCGTCCTGCTGCCCTGGCTGCAGTCGATCATCGTCACCGACGGCTGGCGTGCGTCATGCTGGGCCATGGGGTTGCTCGCAGTTTGCGTTGTGGTTCCACTCAATCTTCTCGTTCGCAAGAAACCCGAGGACATCGGACTGCTGCCGGACGGTGCATCGCGCACGGCTTCGGCAGCCGGGCGGCGCGCTGCCTTAAACGTCGTCGATCCCGCCTGGGCAGCCATCGAATGGACGCTCGCACGGGCCGTCCGCACCCGCCGCTTCTGGTGGATCATGCTCGGCTACTTCTGCGCCCTCGTCGCCTGGTACGCCGTGCAGGTGCACCAGACGAAGTACCTCGTCGAAATCGGCTTCACGCCGCTCGTGGCGGCCTGGGCTCTTGGACTCGTGAGCGTGGTCGGCATTCCCGGCCAGATCGCCCTCGGGGCATTGTCGGACCGGATAGGACGGGAGTGGGTGTGGACGGCTGGATGTGCCGGGTTCGCAATCTGCTATGCGGCGCTGATCGCGCTCGAGCATTTTCCATCGAGCAGCCTGCTCTATTTGATGGTGATCAGCCAAGGCTTCCTCGGCTACGCGCTCACCTCGGTCATGGGCCCCATCGTCGCCGAGATCTTCGAAGGGCCGCACTATGGCTCGATCTTCGGCACGATTTCGGTCGTATTGATCGGCGGCGGCGCGGCTGGACCGTGGATGACGGGTGCCATTCACGACGCAACAGGCAGCTACGGCCCGGCCTTTGCTCTGGCCATCGTGTGCTGCATCACGTCGGCGGCAGCGATCTGGATGGCAGCACCCCGCAAGGTCCGCCTCGTGCCCGGCCGCGTGCCGGGCGATTGACTACGGCCGCCTCGCCGCCCATTCCTCGGCGCGGCGGCCGGTAGCCTCGCCGAGGCGGCCGAGACCCTCGCGCTCCACATAGGCAACGAGGTCGCGCTTGATCCGCGCCAGCAGGCCGGGGCCCTCGTAGACGAGCCCCGTGTAGAGCTGCAGCAGGCTGGCGCCGGCCTCGACCTTGGCGATGGCCGCGGCGCCCGAATCGATGCCGCCGATGCCAATGAGAGGAATGCGCCCGCCCGTCAGCAGGAACACGCGCGCCAGCATCACGGTCGAGCGGTGCAGCAAGGGGCGCCCCGACAGGCCCCCGGCCTCCTTGGCCAGCTCAGGCTCGGCGAGCCCCTCGCGGGCCAGCGTCGTGTTGGACACGGCGATGCCGTCGACGCCGCGGTCCGCGAGAACGCGGACGATCGGCTCCAGGTCCGCCTCGGCGATATCCGGCGCAAGCTTCACGACCACCGGCCGCCCGGGCCTGCCCGCCGCCATCAAGGCCGCCCGCGCGTCCAGCACCCGGGCCAGCAGATCGTCGAGCGCCGCAGGCGCCTGCAGATCGCGCAGACCGGGCGTATTGGGCGAGGAGATGTTGACGGTGAAGTAGCTCGCCAGGTCGTAGAAGGCGCGCACGCCGGCGACGTAGTCCGCCACCCGATCCGCAGCATCGCGGTTGGCGCCGACATTGACCCCGACCACCCCAGCGGTCCCGGTCGCCGCTTGCGCCCTCAGCCGCAGCTTGGCGAGCGCCGCCGCATGGCCCGCATTGTTGAAGCCCAGCCGATTGATCAGCGCGCGATCGCGCACGAGGCGGAACACGCGCGGGCGCGGGTTGCCCTGCTGCGGCAGCGGCGTCACGGTGCCCACCTCGGCATGGCCGAAGCCCATGCCGAGCAGGCTGTCGGCCACGCGGGCGTCCTTGTCGAAGCCGGCGGCGATGCCGAGCGGATTGGGGAAATCGAGGCCCCACAAGGTCAGGCGCAAGGCGGGGGTCGTCGCGCGACCGCGGGCGCGGATGGAGCCCGGCCTCCAGCGCCGCCAGGGTCAGGGCGTGCGCCCGCTCGGGGTCGAGGGCGAACAGCAGCGGGCGGGCGAGGTCGTAGAGGGCAGGCATCGCTGGTCCGCAGCATATTCTTACCGCGCAATCAATACCACGGGGCGCCGAATGTGACCGAGGCCGGGGCCTTGTACCCAGGCTCGCCCGTCCATGGTTGCATGTAGCACAGAATTCATGCTCTCAATGGCACCCGGCTCGGCCGGGGCGCTTGCCGGTATTTTTGCATAGAGAAAATCGAGAGTCCGCACATGCCATCGCCGTTCGTGGCCCAGGCCATGTCGCTCGGGCAGCTGTTTGCCGACCCAAGCTTCATTCACGTGCCTGCCTACCAGCGTTCGTTCGCCTGGACCCCCGACGAGGCGGGCCAGCTCCTCGACGATGTCTCCGAGGCGATGGAGGCAGAGGCGAATCCGACCAGAGCGGCGACTATTTCCTCGGCCCCATGCTGTTCACGCGAGCCCGATCCTCCGACGGGGCGCATCGCCGCCTGGAAGGCGGCCCGCGCCGGCCGCTTCCACGAGGTGGTGGACGGCCTGCAGCGCCTGACGACGCTCACCATCCTGTTCTGCGTCCTGCGCGACCTCGACGAGGACAGCGGCGAGCCTGCCGACGAGCGTCTGCTGGCGGCGATCGGCGGCGCGGGCGGGCGCGCGCAACCGCCTCACCTTGCGCGAGCCCGATGAGGCGTTCTTTCACGTCCACGTGCGCGGCCGCGGCGCCACCCGGATCGACCCCGTCGGCGGCAGCCCTGTCGCCGGCAGCGCAGCGCATCCTGCAGGTGCGCAGTCACCTGCGCGAGACGCTCATCGAATACGAGCCCGCGCAGCGGCGCCAGCTTGCCGACTTCGTGCTCGACAAGTGCCACATCGTGCTCGTGTCGGCGACCGGCATCGACCGGGCCCACCGCATGTTCACGGTGCTGAACGCCACGGGAAGGCCGCTCGCCCGCAACGACATCCTCAAAGCCACCCTGCTCGGCACGGTTCCGGCTGCCAGCCTGGATGAGGCCACCGCCGCCTGGGACGAGGCCCAGGCCCGGCTCGGCGAGGACTTCGACAGCCTGTTCAGCCACATCCGCACCATCTACCGCCGCAACTCGGCGCACATCATCTCCGGGATAAAGAGCATTGCCGAGGAGCACGGCGGGGCCGACGTCTTCATCGCCGGCTCGCTGCGCCCCGCGGCGGCGGTCTTCGACGACATCCGCGCGGCCAGGCACGCCGGCTCGCCGCATTCGGACGCCATCGCCGCCTCGCTGGAATACCTCGGCTGGCTCAAGGGCAGCGACTGGGTCCCTCCCGCCATGCTGTGGTGGCTGAAGCGCGGCGACGACCCGGCCGAGCTCGCGTGGTTCCTGGCGGCGCTGGACCGCCTCGCCTTCGGCCTGCGCATTCTGGGCATTGGCACCAAGCGGCGCATGGCGCGCCTCGCCATGGTGGTGCAGGCGATCCACCAGGGGCAGGACCTCAGGGGTCCGGCCAGCGGCCTGCACCTCACGAGGGAGGAGCAGAGTGCCATCCACTACAATCTGCGCGACCTGCACGCCCGCAGCGCGCCGATGGCCAAGCTGGTGCTGCTGCGGCTCAACGACCAGGTCGCCGGCCGACGCCAGAGGCTGGCGCTCGAGGACCTGACCGTGGAGCACCTCCTGCCGCGCAAGCCCGGCACTAACAGCCGCTGGCGCGAGTGGTTCCCGGATCCGGTGGAGCGCGGCCGCTGCACCGAGTCGCTGGGCAACCTCGTGCTGATGACCAAGGCGCAAAACGACAAGGCCGGCAACCTCGATTTCGCCCGCAAGCAGGACGTCCTGTTCAAGACGGCGGGCGCACCGCTGCTGCCCATCAACGATTGGGTGCGCGCGCAGCCGGAGTGGCTTGCCGCCCAGATCAACGAGCGCGAGGCCGACCTGCTGGGGCGCCTCGACCGGCTCTGGCAGATCGGCCCGCGGCAGCGCCGCGCCGAGGCGGCGTAGCCCCAGGCCGGCATCTCGGGCAAGGCTGTGTCGACCTGGCGACATCGCCGGCGGGCATGACTCGACCGCCATCGTGCCCTAAGCTGCCGCAACCAGAGGGAACTTGCGGGAAGGCCTCCAAGAGCCATGGTGACGGTCAAGGCGAGCGCGCTCGCCGGTGGCGCCGCAGGCGGTCGCCATCGGCATCGCATCCAGGCGTCCCGCGCGGCGTGAAGATGGAGCGAATAGTGAGTAGTGAGTAGCGAATAGCGAATAGCGAATAGGGGGTACACACGCTCTGGCTCTATTCGCTACTCCCTATTCGCTATTCGCTCCGCTCGGCCCGACCGGGCGGAGCGGGAGAACAGAGGAGACCGTGATGATCGATGCCGCGCTGCTCGAGAAGCTGAAGAGCTACGACACTCCGACCATCTGCAACGCGCTCGAGGTTGTCGACCCGGCGCGCCGGCTCACCGGCTTCACGGTCAGGCCGCTGGTGTGCCCTTTCCCCGACCTGCCGCCCATGGTGGGCTATGCCAAGACCGTCACCAGCCGCTCGACACACGCGCACGAGCTCGACCCTGCCAAGGCACGCGAGCAGCGCATCGCCTACTACGAGTACATCGCCGCTGAGCCTCAGCCCGGCATCGTGGTGATCCAGGACCTCGACGGCCTCGACATCGGCTTCGGCGCCTTCTGGGGCGAGGTGATGAGCGCCGTGCACCAGGGCCTGGGCTGCCTCGGCGTCGTCACCGACGGCTCGATCCGCGACATCGACCAGTGGGCGCCCGGCTTCCAGGCGCTCGCCGGCTCCATTGTTCCGAGCCACGCGCATGTGCATCTCGCCGACTTCGGCAAGGAGGTGCGGGTGGCGGGCATGCTGGTGCGCTCGGGTGACCTGGTGCATGCCGACAGGCACGGTGCCGTGACCATCCCGGCCGCCCTGGCCGAGAAGATCCCCGCCGCCTGCGACCTGCTCGGCCGCAAGGAGGCTGTGATCCTGGAGATGGCGCGCGCGCCCGGCTTCAACGTGGCCAAGCTGCGCGAGGCTCTGAAGAAGCAGGACGAGATCCACTAGGGAAGCGGAGTGGTGAGTAGGTGAGTGGTGAATAGTGAGTGGTGCGGTGGCACACGCGATGGACCGGCATAGGCCTTCCCCACTCGACTACTCCACTCACTCGCTATTCGCTCATTTGCGAGGCACCACTCACCACTCAAGGACACTCCATGCGCCACAAAGTCATCTGCATCCACTCGCTCCATCCGGAGGGCATGAAGGTCCTCAACTCGCGCGACGACCTCGAGATCATCGTGCCCGAGTTGCCGGACCCAGCCACCTGGGCCAACTTCCTACCCGGCACCGAGGCCATCGTCGTGCGTCTCACGAAGATCCCGCGCGCCATGATCGAGGCGGCGTCCGGCCTCAAGATCATCTCGCGCCACGGCGTCGGGGTCGACAACATCGACGTGCCGGCGGCCACCGACAACGGCGTCGTCGTGGCAACCGTCGGCCTCGCCAACGCGCCCTCGGTGGTGGAGCACACGCTCTCCCTGATGCTCTCCCTCGCCAAGCGGCTCCCCGAGTTCGACCGCGCCGTGCGCAGAGCAACTACGATGTCCGCATGAAGCTCGATGCCCAGGATATCGCCGGCCGCACCGTCCTCATCATCGGGCTCGGGCGAATCGGCAGCCGGCTGGCGAGGGCACTGGGCGCGCTCGGCATGAAATGCATCGGGGTGGACCCGGCCTACACGTCGGCGCAGATCGAGGCCATGGGCTGCGAGCCGGCCGCCGACTTCCGCACCGCCCTGCCGCGCGCCGACTTCGTCACGGTGCACTGCCCGCTGCAGGACGACACACGCAACCTGATCGGCGCCGCCGAGCTGGCCCTGATGAAGCCCACGGCGTACCTCATCAACTGCGCGCGTGGCGGCATCGTCAATGAGGCCGCCCTGCTCGATGCGGTCAACAGCCGCCGCATCATGGGCGCCGGCCTCGATGTTCAGGTCTCCGAGCCGCCCAAGCCCGACGACCCGCTGCTCGGCTGCGACCGGATCATCCTCACGCCGCATTCGGCGGCGGCCACCGCCGAGGGCATGGTGCGCATGGCCAAGACCGTGGCGCAGAACGTGCTCGACTACTTCGACGGCACGCTGCCAGCAGGCCACGCGTTCAATCCGGAGGTGCTGAAGAGGCGCTGACGTCCTATAAAGGGCAACCAGGGGGGCAGCAACGACAGAAGGAGGGAAATTGCAATGCGGGTGATACGGCCCCAGCACATTTGGCTCACCGCCATCATCTCCGGCGCCTCGGTTTACGTCTCCACCTGCCTGACGTTCACCGCGCAAGCCGTCGCGCAGCATCCGCATGGCCAGGCTGCCACGCCCTCGGCGCGGAAGCCGGAGCCTTCGGTGCTGACCGCTCTGCGCGGGCGCTTCGACGACTTGCTCGCCCGCACCCACACCGGCAAGCGCAAGTTGCCCAGCGCAAAGCGCAAGGCGGAGCTGTTCGAGGAGTTCCTGATCTGGCCGCGCAATCCGTTCCGTATCGAGGTCCCCGTGACGCGGACCTGGACCAGCGGCGAGGGGGAGCCCATCGGCACCATTACGATCGGCAACAGCGAGATCATGGTAGCCGGCCGCAAGGAGGTGGGCCTGCTCATCAAACCCGACCTACGCGGCTTGGCGCCGGGCTTCTACGCCTTCCACGTCCACGAGAACCCCGCATGTGGGCCTGCGATCAAGGACGGCCAGATGGTTCCGGGCCTGGCCGCTGGCAGCCACCTCTGGCTGTCGGGGACCGGCGCCATGAGCGGCACGACCTTCACGAGCCACCTGGGCGATCTGCCGGACCTGGAGGTCGATGCCGACGGAGTGGCCAGGAAGGAGATCGTGGCGGCGCGTCTGACGCTTGCCGACGTGGTCAACCGCGCGCTCGTCATCCACGCGAGCCAGGACGACAACTCGGCGCGACTCGCTTGTGCGCCGCTGAAATAGCCCCCTCGGGGCATTATCGGCCGGTACCGCTCGGGAACACCGGCTTTGCAAGGAGAGTCTGCATGCGAGCCAATGCCCTGAAGAAGAAGATCGCCGAGGGCGTGCGTTGCCTCGGCGGCTGGGTCGCCATCCCCAGCGCCTATGCGACGGAGATCTACGCCGCCCAGGGCTGGGACTACGTCAACCTCGACATGCAGCACGGCTCCATCGACCTGAAGGACGTGGTGCCGCTGCTGCAGGCGATCACCGCGGGCAGCGACGCCACCCCGACGGTGCGTGTACCGTGGAACGACCCCTCCTACATCATGCGGGTGCTGGATGCGGGCGCCTACGGCGTCATCTGCCCGATGATCAACACCAGGGCCGAGGCCGAGGCTCTGGTGCGAGCCGGCCGCTACCCGCCGCTGGGCGAGCGCAGCTTCGGGCCGTTCCGCGCGGCGCAATACGCCGGCGCCGACTACTGGCAGCACGCCAACGACGAGGTGCTGCTGTTCGCCATGATCGAGACACGCCAGGCGGTGGAGAACCTGCCCGAGATCCTGTCCGTGAAGGGCCTGGACGGCATCTATATCGGTCCCTCGGACCTGTCGCTGAGCCTGGGCAAGCCTCCGACGCTCGACCCCACCGACCCGACCGTGCTCGACGCCATGGGCGTCATCCTGAAGACGACGCGCGAGCGCGGGCTGATCGCCGGCGTGCACACCGACGGGCCGAAGACGTCGGCGAAGCGCTTCGCCGAGGGTTTCCACTATTGCACCCTCCTCAACGACTCGCGCGCGCTGGCGACAGCCGCCGCCAACCTGGTGCGCGAGGCGCGTGGCGAGGCCGCTGCCGCCGCCGCGAAGACCTACTGAGTTGCGCCGACGTCCCCTCTCCCCATGCCTACTTAGGCATGGGGAGAGGGTGGGTGAGGGGCAGTGGCACACTCTAACGTCGGTGTTTGTTGCTGCCCCTCACCCCGACCCCCGGCCTGCGCCGGGGCAGGCCTCTCCCCGCAAGCGGGGAGAGGGGGACCTGGAGACGAGCGATGCGCCCTGAATTGCGCCACGTCTGCGATATCGAGGCTCTGGTCGGACCGCTGCGCGACCTGGGCGCCACCCCGCACGGGCGGCGCCGCATCGTGCCCATTCTGGGAGGCACCGTGAAGGGCCCCCGGCTCGAGGCCGAGGTGTTGCCGGGCGGGGCGGATTGGCAGTATGTGCGCAGCGACGATGTGCTCGAGCTGGTGGCGCGCTATTCGATCGGCACCGACGACGGCGTCGAGATCGCCGTCACCAACAGTGGCCTGCGCCGGGCCCCGCCCGAGGTGATGGCGCGGCTGACCCGCGGCGAGGTGGTCGACGCGGCGCTCGTCTATTGCCGCACGACGCCGCAGTTCGAAGCCCCGGCCGGCCCCTACGAGTGGCTCAACCGCAGCGTCTTCGTCGGCAGCGCAGCGCGCATGCCCGACCGGGTGCGGATCGAGGTGTTCGAGGTGCTGTAGGGTGTGGCTTTCCCACCCGCGAATGTCTGCCGCGCTCGCCAATGGCGAGCTGCGGCCGCCCCGAGCGTCTCGCGCGGCCTTACTGCCCTCTGGTCAGGGCCGACGGCATCCACGACGGGCTCTGCTGCTGGACGATCCAGGCGCCACCGAAGGCGATGAGCCCGACCAGCACGACCTGCGGCAGCATGCCGATCAGCGCGGAGATCAGGCCAACGATCGCGGAAAGGATCGACTGCACGGCCTTCAGCAGATCCTTAGCAAGCCTGTAGATGAAGTAGGCAAGAGCGATGATAACGATCACGTAGATGATTTGCTTCCATAGATCCGGGGGAAACCCCCTTGCGAACATTCCGGCCACTTGCCCGAAAGACCAGCCCCAGATGAACGTCAGGACCCGCCAGATGACCGATACGAGATTCTGGGCGATATCTCCGACTTGATTGAAGGTGCTCTTCAGGTCCATGGCAAATCCTCCATTGGGGCAACGACTTCGATCGCACCCGCCGACGGGGGCGCCCAATCGAGCCAGACTGTCGCTCGCAAGGCTCCCACAGTAGCCCATTGCAAGGCTACGCCCAAGGTAAACGGAAGCGGAGCTGTACGGTTCCGCGATCGCTCCGAATTCTGCAGCAACATTCGCCTGGTCTCGATACAGACCTCGCGGCTCTCGACCCCGCCGGCCAGTTCCGCTACCAGTCCAGTATGACCTCGCCCAAGTCCCCCCGCTTCGACACCCTCTCGCTGCACGCCGGGCAGCAACCGGATCCTGCAACCGGCGCGCGTGCTGTGCCGATCTACCAGACTACGTCATACGTGTTCGACGACACCGGGCACGCCGCTGCACTCTTCAACCTGGAGCGCGCGGGCCACATCTACTCGCGCATCTCCAATCCCACGGTGGCGGTGCTGGAGGAGCGCATTTCGGCGCTCGAAGGCGGCGTCGGCGCGGTGGCCACCGCCAGCGGCCAAGCGGCGCTGCATCTCGCCATCGCCACCCTGATGGGGGCGGGCGGGCACATCGTGGCGTCGGCCCGCATCTACGGCGGCTCGCACAACATGTTCACCCACACCCTGCCACGCTTCGGCATCACCACCACACTCGCCGACCCGCGCAGGCCCGAGAGCTTCGAGGCGGCCATCACCGACAAGACGCGCCTCGTCTTCGCCGAGACGCTCGGCAACCCCGGCCTCGAGGTGCTGGACATCCGCGCGACGGCCGACATCGCGCACCGGCACGGCCTGCCCCTGATGCTCAATTCCACCTTCACGACGCCCTACCTGTGCCGGCCGTTCGAGTGGGGCGCCGACATCGTCATGCACTCGGCGACCAAGTTCCTCGGCGGCCACGGTATCGCCATCGGCGGCATCGTCGTCGACAGCGGCCGTTTCGACTGGGCGGCGTCGGGCAGGTTTCCCACCATGACCGAGCCCTACGCCGGGTACCACGGCATCGCCTTCGCCGAGGAGTTCGGGCCGGCAGCGTTCATCATGCGGGCGCGGGCCGAGGGCCTGCGCGACTTCGGCGCCTGCATGAGCCCCGCCAACGCCTTCTACCTGGTGCAGGGCATCGAGACGCTGCCGGTGCGCATGACGCGCCACGTCGCCAATGCGCTCAGCGTGGCGCAGTTCCTGGAGAAGCACGCCGCCGTCGCCTGGGTGAGGTATCCGGGCCTCGAGAGCCATCCCGACCATGCGCTCGCCAGGCGGCAGATGCCCAACGGCGCCGGCGCGATCATGAGCTTCGGCATCAAGGGCGGGCGGCCGGCCGGTGCCAAGCTGATCGAGCGGCTGCGCCTCTTCTCCCACCTCGCCAATGTCGGCGACGCCAAGAGCCTGGTGATCCACCCGGCGAGCACCACGCACCAGCAGATGAGCGCGGAGGACCTCGCCAAGGCCGGCGTCGGCGAGGAGCTGGTGCGCCTCTCCATCGGGCTCGAGGACGTTGCGGACCTGACCGACGATCTCTCCCAGGCCCTCGCCGCCTCCCAGAGGTGAGTGGTGAGTGGTGAGTTTATGCCGAGCGAGCGGCTATGGTGAGCCACATCCTCGAGGTGAAACGACGATCTCTGTAAGAGCGCGTGAGCAGAGACGGCTTATCGATGATGGAACATCCGAACGCCGCATATGCTCCAATGGCATGCTCAGCAAGGGCTCAGCCTTGATGTCATCCTCCTCCCGTGTCCCAGGCACGATCCCAAACTCACCACTCTCACCACTCACCACTCACCCTCAAAGGCTGAACCGATGGAGCTGAAAGTCGACGGGCGGCGCGTGTACGCCGCAACGGGCGGGCGGGCGTTCGACCCGGCACAGCCTTCCGTGCTGTTCGTGCACGGCGCCGGCATGGACCACACCGCCTGGCAGCTGCAGGCGCGCTGGTTCGCCTGGCACGGCCACGCCGTTCTGGCCGTCGACCTGCCGGGGCACGGGCGCTCCGAGGGGCCTCCAATCGGCAGCGTGCCTGGGCTGGCGCATTGGCTCGGCCGGGTGATGGACGCAGCCGGCATCCGGCGGGCGGCGATCGTCGGTCACTCGATGGGCGGAGCGATCGGGCTGGAGGCGGCGGCCGGGATGCCGGAGCGCGTGACGCGCATCGCCCTTCTCGGCACCGCCGCGGCGATACCGGTCAATGCGAGCCTTCTTGCGGCGGCGCGCGAGGCCACGGAGCGCGCCTACCTGATGATGACGGCGTGGTCACACGGCTTCGCAGCCAGGATGGGCGGACATCCCGTGCCAGGTCTGTGGATGACGGGCGGCACGCTGGCGCTGCTCGCCCGCAACGCGCCCGATGTCCTCTTTACTGACCTGTCGGCCTGTGCCGCCTGGACCTCGGGGCCGGACGCCGCCGGGCGCGTGCGCTGTCCTGCGCTCGTCGTTGTCGCCGCCAACGACATCATGACGCCGCCGGCAAACGGCGCCGAGCTCGCCCGCCTTATCGCGGGCGGCCGCGTCGTCACCGTCCCCGACTGCGGCCACATGCTGCTGGCCGAGCAGCCCGATGCCACGCTGGACGCTTTGATCTCCTTCTTTGCCCCCGTGGAGGCAGCATAATGAGTAGTGCGATAGCGAGATTTGGGTCGCCGCGCGGGACAGCGGTTCCATACAGACTGGATGCCGGGCCACGTCGCCCGCTCCATCGCCAAACTCACTAGGGCGTGCACTCAATTGCGTGCGCGTCGGGTTCAGGGTGCTGGACGGACGCTTTGTGCTCAGCGAGAGCCGCACAGGGCATGACCCCGGAGCGGAACTTCCTCTGCTGGATGCAGAGCCGTCAAGTGAGTCCTCTCCACTACTCCTATCCTGACGTTCTCGGCCCGCCGTCATGCACGCGAAAGGGCTGCGGTGCCCCATACATGAAGCTGCGCCAGACCCATTCCACCGGTCCGTAGCGGTATCGCTGTAGCCAAAAGGCACTGAGCGCGATCTGCAATACATATACGATGACGCCAATGGCAAACGCCGCCGCGACACCAAGCCTACCGAATAGGCCGAGCCCGTAGCCGTAGAAAATCCATCCAAAGATCACTGATTGCAGCAGATAGTTCGTAAACGCCATCCGTCCAATTGGGGTTGCCCAAGCCACAAGCTTCCGGACTTGCGCTTTCCCCGAGGCCCAAATGATCGACGCGCCGTAGCCGCACGCAAGCAGTACGGCACCCACGCGCTCGACCGATAACTCCGCCTTCCATCCCAAGCCAAGCCACTCGTTTGAGAGCGACATGCCGGCACCGACAAGGATTCCGACGAGTGCAGCCAAGTGTAGGTACTGGCCCACCGGCGATCCGGTCCGGAACAAGCCGGCACGCCAAGCCGCCGCACCGAAAAGCATCAACGCGACAGTTCGCGGAAACATGGATAGGTGCAGGGGCAGGATCGCCGGCAGTTCGTGGACGCGAAAAGCCAAGACCTCATTGAAACCGCCTGAACTATAAATACGGGCGGCTTCCGCGACGTGCTGGGCCATCCATGAGCGGGTGGGCAACACCGCAATCGGCGGCAAGAAAGGCGCGGCGATGAACGCGGCGAGCAACACTATTCCCGCGACAGCCAGCAGCCGCGTCGACCCGAACAGGAATGGCAACACGACGAACCCCGCCAGCGCGTACTCAAGCAGAATATCGCCATTCCAAATGAATACGAGATGGGCGCCGCCGATGACCATCAAGAACGCCAGCCGACGAACGAGAAACGCGGTACGGCGGGAACTCTCCGACAAATGATCATGCTGGATCACAAGGCCTACTCCGAAGAGGAGCGAGAACAGAGCGAACGCCTTCAAGTCAAGTCCGACCATCAATATTGAATGAAGCGCTCGATCGAACGAAGACTCGTTCGTCTGAGTCGGTAGGAACCGCTCGAAAATCGAGACCCTGAATTCGGTGACCACGTTGATCGCCATGACACCGAACAGGGCAATTCCTCGCACACTGTCGATCGCGGCTATGCGATCCGACGGCGCAACCGGACGATCATTGCCTGCCAAGCCAGGCTCGCGTCGCGCGCTTGCAGAGTGCGCCAAAGCCATGTGGTTCCCCGCGCCGACGTATGGTTCTATGCACCGACAGTACGCGAGATGTCGCAACATCCCATTGTCTGCTGTCCAGAGAACTCAGACATTGCAGACCATCGCCATGGGATTGGCAGCAATTGGGATGAACTCACCGTTCGCTGCCCCGCAGTCAGTCCGCCAGCTGTGAGAAGCAGCTCTGCCTTGCGCCTGATTGAGTACAGGCCCTACTTACTACTTACTACTCACCACTCACGTCTGCGGGCCTCCTGCGGCTTGGGCCCCGCCCCCTTGCAGGCCGGATCGGGCCCGTTGCCGTGCGGCTCGTTGCGCAGCACCTGCCTGGCGAGCTTGTCGTAGGTGGCGCGCGCGCTCTTCGGGTAGACCATCTGCCAGCCGTGCATCGACTTGCCGTCGCAGGAGAAGGTGACGCGCTCGAAGAACGCGTTCTCCCCGCGCGTTCCCGACAGGGCAAACCAGTGGGCGCGCAACGGCGTGGAATTGAGCGAGGCACCGGCGTAGCGCTTCTTGAGCAGCGCGTGGCGGAAGGCGCGCAGCGTGGTGCCGCGGGGAAGCCTGTCGGCAAGGATGCGCAGCACCGCGCGGCCGTCGCGCGACACGAAGGTCTGGACCGCCCTTGTGCTCTGCCCATTGTCGAGGACGAAGACGGCGGCCGGATAGCGCAGCGCGAAGCCGAAGCTCGAGTCGCGGTAGGTGGTCCAGCTCTGCTCGCCGTCCCCTTTCGCCGGCTCGGCCGAAGCATCTCCTGCCGGGCCGGGCCGGAGCGCCATCTTGTGCGACGGCGCCGCGGCCTCCAGATGCCGGCGCACCGCGAAGGAGACCGCCGTCATGGTCAGCGCGAAGGTCACTGCCGTGGCGGCCCCGAGGACCACGTAGCGCCGCCTGGCGTGAGACCGCCGCTGGGCGAGATCGCGATCGTACTCGGCCCGGGCCTCGGGATTGCCCAGCGTCTCATAGGCGCGGTTGACTTCCCGCAGGCGCTGCGCCAACGTCTCGTCGCCGACGTTGACATCGGGGTGCAGCCGGCGCGCCAGCGCGCGGTAGGCGGACTTGACCTCATCCTCGCTGGCGTCCCGGGGCAGGGCCAGTACGCCGTACAGATCGCCCATCGAAGCCTCCCCATGACGCCGAGGACGACCGCGGCGTCGGTGATAAGCGCGGGCCCGGCCGGCAGCCGGAGCTGCGCGAGGCCGGAGGCGGAGCCCCACCACCTCACCCGAGGCCGCACCATGTGTCAGATGCTGATGGCGGCAGCGTGGAGCGCCCGCCCGACCATGTGGATAACCCCGCCGGCTGAGGGCACGCCTGCAACGCGCGCACGTCTCAGCTGCTTCGAGGGTGTGCGAAAATACAACCCGGGCGCGCGTCTCGCACCGCAAGGGTGCAACCTTGCAGGTTATCCTGCATATCATCCTCTCGATGCCGCCTCTCTGGCCCGTCAGGGGCGTTGCGCCGGACGGGCGGATGCCTTGAAATGGCAGCAGTGGGGTGGACTGTGCACACCAATAACCGGAGGAAACGATGAGGATCGGCGCTATCGCTGCGGCGGCGAGCATTGGACTGACGATGCTGCTGGGAGCGGCCGGCCATGCACCGGCCGCCGAGATCAAGGTCGTGGCCACCACGTCGCTGAAGGCCGCCCTCGACAAGGTCGCCCCGCAATTCGAGCGCAGCTCGGGCCACAAGCTCACCTTCGAGTACGGGACCTCGGCCCCGCTCAAGCGCAAGATCGACGCCGGCGAGCCGTTCGATCTCGCCATCCTGGTGCCGGCCTCGATGGATGACCTGATCAAGTCGGGCAAGCTGGTTGCGGACACGCGCATCGACGTGGCCCGCTCGGCCATCGGCGTGGCGATCCGCAAGGGGGCGGCCAAGCGCGAGACCGGCACCGCCGACGCCCTGAAGCGCGTGCTGCTGGAGGCGAAATCCATCTCCTATTCGGGCGAAGGCGCGAGCGGGAAGTATTTCACGGGGCTCATCGAGCGGCTGGGGATCGCCGCGGAGGTGAAGCCCAAGCTGCGGCCGCTGCCCAGTGGCGAGGCCGTCATGCCGGTCGCCAAGGGCGAGATCGAGATTTCCGTCATCACCCTCGCCAACATCGTCGTCAACCCGGACGTCGAGCTGGCCGGCCTCCTGCCGCGCGATCTGCAGCACTATACGGTCTATACGGCGGGCGTGGCCGCCGGGTCCAAGAACGCGGAGGCCGCCAAGGCGCTCATCGCGCTGCTCATGGCGCCGGAGACCACGCCCTCGTTCGAGGCCGGCGGCATGGAGCGCGTCAAGTAGGAAGGCAATAGGGGAATATGGCAGTAGGGCAGCCTTCCCGCCCTGACTGCCTTACTGCCTTACTGCCACGAGGAGGAGGACAATGCTCACCAACAGGAGGCTCGTGCGCGTGCAATGGGGTGACTGCGACCCCGCGGGCATCGTATTCTACCCGCGCTACTTCGAGTGGTTCGACGCCTCGACCATCCTCCTGTTCGAGAAGGCCACCGGCATGACCAAGATCAGGATGCTGGAGAGGTACGGCGGCGCCGGCCTGGCGCTCCTGGAGGCGCGGGCCGTTTTCAAGGTTGCATCGCGCTACGGCGAGGACCTGGAGATCGAAACCGAAGTCACCGAGTTCCGCCGCTCGAGCTTCTATGTGCACCACAAGGTGACCAAGGATGCCGGTGCCACGCTGGCGCTCGAGGGCTTCGAGACCCGGCTGTGGACCGTGCGCGACCCGGAGGACCGCAGCCGCCTCAAGTCGGGCGCCATGCCGCCCGAGGTTCTGGCGGGCTTCACCCGCGGCTGATCGGGACCTGCAACCATCGCCGAGCTCCACCCGACCGAGGGACGCGTTCCAGAGTGGCGTTTCCCGGGCCTGGGAAGGCCGTACGCCGCGATCGTGACCTTCCCGGTACCTGAGTGCCCCCCGGGACTCGCCGCAGAAATCGGGCCGCCCAGGGGCGAAAACCGCCGCTGACGCCTTGCCGCTGCCACACCATGGCGATCGTCGCCACTTCGACGCTACGCCGGTCTCGTAGTCATCGTGTCCCGTAGCCAGTGCGGTGCGACCGATCTAGAGTTGCCACCAAAACGAGCCTGAGAGGATAGGAGCACGCCCATGCCGGACACCACCGCCCCCTACCGCGCCGACGAGGTCGGCAGCCTCTTGCGCACGCGCGCCTTGAAGGCGGCCCGCGGCAGGCGCGAGAAGGGCGAGATCACGCCGGCGCAATTGAAGGCGGTCGAGGACGAGGAGATCAGGAAGCTCGTCAGGAAGCAGGAGGAGGTGGGCCTGCACCTCGCCACCGACGGCGAGTTCCGACGCTCCTGGTGGCACTTCGACTTCTTCGACGGCTTGCAGGGCGCCGAGATCTACGACGCCCAGCAGGGTATCCAGTTCAAGGGCACGACGACCCAGGCCAAGGGCCTGCGCATCACCGGCAAGGTCGACTTCCCGGCCGACCACCCGTTTCTCGAGCACTTCAAGTTCCTCGCCGCCAATACCCGGGTCACGCCGAAGATGACGATCCCGTCGCCGTCGGTGCTGCATTTCCGCGGCGGGCGCAACGCCATCAGCACAGCGGTCTATCCGGAGATGGAGGGCTTCTTCGACGACCTCGCCAGCCTCTACGGCAAGGCCATCCGCGCCTTCTACGATGCCGGCTGCCGCTATCTGCAGCTCGACGACACGGTGTGGGCCTATCTCTGCTCCAAGCAGGAGCAGGACCAGGCCAAGGCACGCGGCGAGGACGTTGCAAGGCTCCCCGCCATCTATGCCAAGACCATCAACGCAGCCTTGAAGTCGAAGCCCGCCGACATGACGGTCACCACCCACGTCTGCCGCGGCAACTTCCGCTCCTCCTGGATCTCGGAAGGCGGCTACGAGCCGGTGGCCGAGCAGCTTCTGGGCGGCGTCGGCTACGACGGCTTCTTCATGGAGTGGGACACCGAGCGCGCCGGAGGGCTCGAGCCCCTGCGCTTCCTGCCCAAGGGCAAGCAGCGCGTGGTGGTGGGCCTCGTCACCTCCAAGAGCGGTCAGCTCGAGAACAAGGACGACATCAAGCGCCGCCTGGACGAGGCCGCCAAGTATGCGCCCCTGGATCAGCTCTGCCTCTCCCCGCAGTGCGGCTTCGCCTCCACCGAGGAGGGCAACATCCTCACCGAGGACGAGCAGTGGGCGAAGCTGCGGCTGGTGGTGGACATCGCCAAGGAGGTGTGGGGGTAAGGCGGCAAAGTGCAGGGCGACCCATACTTGTCATGCCGGGGCTTGTCCCCGGCATCCAGCCAACCACGAGCGCCAGAGCAAGCGCTGAGATCGGATTCCGGCGACAAGCGCCGGAATGACACCTGTATTGACCGTTGGGCGCCAACGCCACCATGGGGTGCAAGGGTCCCGGCCGTCCCGCCCTACTCCGCTGACTTCACCATTCCGCTCCGCGGGCACCTCTGCTCCGTTCGCATCGAATCTCATTCGGACGAGCGATCTGCGGTCCATTCGACCGCGCCCGTCGTCGATCCCCGTCAACCCATACGCCTCGGCGCTCAGCTCGGCCGCGGCCGACATGACGACATGGGCGGGTTGCTGCGCCCAGAAGGCGTACTCCGCTGCCTTCATAGCGTCGAGATTTCGATAGCGCGTGAACGTCCACGTCGCCCGGCGCCGCGCGGCGCGGACGCGGAACTCGGCGCTCGACGTATCCAGGGAGGCGCGCGTTCTCTTGCTCATTGCGGAGCAATACCACGTTCGCGCTCTGAGCCATCATCCCAGATGGAAACCCTCCCGCCCAACTCGGGGTTGCTGTAGATACTCGGGCGAGGCTCGGAGATATCGCCGGGCCTGCCACTGCTAGGCGCCTCATGACCAGCAAGCTCCTCGACGACTGCTTCGCACACGACAAGCGGCGCCTGCGCCACGGCGAGGCGCTGGCGATCCTGAAGCAACGGGTGGAGCCAGTGGCGGCCAGGGAGACGGTGCCGCTCGCCGAGGCCGCGGGGCGCATCCTGGCCGAGCCGGCCGTCGCGCCGCGGCCGGTGCCGGCCCACACCAACGCCGCCGTCGATGGCTACGCCTTCGCCGCGGCCGACTACGATGCCGCCGGCGGAGCGGAGCTGCCGGGTGGAGGGACGGGCCGCAGCGGGCCACGGCTCGTGGGCGCGCCGGTGCTGCGGACGGCGGCACGCATCTTCACGGGTGCGGCCATGCCGGCCGGGCACGACACCGTGGTCATGCAGGAGGACGTCGAGGCCAAGACCGTTGCCGGCCAGATCTTCGTTTCCATCCCGCCCGGCCTGAAGCGCGGCGCCAACGTCAGACGCGCTGGCGAGGACGTGGAGGCCGGGCGAGACCCTGCTGCGCGCCGGCGCGGTGCTGCGTCCGCAGGAGCTGGCCGCGCTGGCCTCGATCGGCATGGCCGAGGTGGCGCTGCTTCGCCCGTCTCAGGGTGGCGATCGTCTCGACCGGCGACGAGGTGGTGCGCCCCGGCACGGCGTTCTCGGAGGGCCAGGTCTACGATGCCAACGCGCCGATGCTGACGGCGCTCGATTGCCAGCGCCGGCGCCCTGCCGACCGACCTCGGCGTGCTCCCCGACAATCCCGACGAGGTGAGGCGCCGGCTCGCCGAGGCGGCGCGCGAGCTTCGACGCCGTCATCCTCTCGGGCGGCGCCAGCCGCGGCGAGGAGGACCACGTCGTCGCCGCGCTCGACGCGCTCGGCAAGCGCCACCTGTGGCAGCTCGCCATCAAGCCGGGGCGGCCGATGTCGTTCGGCCAGATCGGCGACTGCGTGGTGCTGGGGCTGCCCGGCAACCCGGTCGCCGTGTTCGTCTGCTTCCTGCTCTACGTCTGGCCGCTGCTGCGGCGCATGGGCGGCGCGGACTGGCCGGAGCCCCGCCGCTACCGGCTGCCGGCGCTGTTCGCCTTCCCCGGCCGCAAGACCGGCCGGCGCGAGTTCTGGCGCGGCATCCTGAAGGAGACGCCGCACGGGCTCGGCGGTCGACAAGTTCGCCGCGCGACGGCTCCGGGCTGATCTCCGGCCTGCGCGCCGCCGACGGCCTCATCGACATCCCCGAGGACGCGCGCGGATGTGCAGCCCGGCGACCCCGTGGCCTTCATCCCCTTCTCCGAGTTCGGCATCATCGGGGGCTGACTGCGAGCGCAGGCCGGCGCTGTGGCATCCCGGGCCTACCGGTGGAGAAAACGCCGTTCCTCCGACGTGCGAGCTTGCGTGCACCTCGCATTTATGCGAAAAGTGCATATGCCCGAGACAGTCGACAACGCCATGCTCCTCGAGGTTCTGCAGGAGATCCGCAGAGAGCTGCGGGACCAGCGCCCGCTCTTGCTGGAGTTGATCGCTCAAGGCCGGAGCCTCGAGCTGCACGTGGACACCCAGCTCCTCGTCCTCGACCAGCGCGTCAAGGAGCTGAGGGACGATTTGGAGCTGCTGATCAAGAGCGAGCTGATGGGGCTCCTCGGCAGCGTCGACGGCGAGGGGCCCAGGGGCTGAATGGACGACGCGCATAGGTCGTGCAGCGAAGCAATATTGAGGTAGGATGTAGATATGGCTGAGAACGTAGACATCACTTTGCTCGCCAAGCTCTGGCAGGACACCTTGGCCGAGACGAAGGCCATTCGCCGCGACTTGGCCGCCGTCCAAGGCTCGCCGTCAGGACGGTCGATGTCCTGAGCAAGATGGCGGAACACAACGAGGCGCGGTTCGCTGCGATCGAGACGCGGTTCGCGGCGATCGACGAGCGCTTTGCGCGTGATCGACACGCGCTTCGCTGCCATCGACGCGCGGTTCGCCGCGGTCGACGCTCGTCTGCGCGGCATCGACCAGCGCATCGGCAACCTCAAGGATGAGCTGCAGCTGATGATCAAGAGCGAGCTGATGGGCGCCCTCGGCAACTTCGAAGTCAGGATGGTGGGGCTGATCGAGGAGCGGCTCGCCCGCAGCGATTAGACGCAGCGCGCTTCGGTCGGGCGCTCGGCCAGCGACTCGATGTACGCTCGCAACGGTTGGCTCCGCGGGGTCGTGCCGTGATACGAGGCCGCCGCTCAGCGGGCTTCGACCCGGGACCAGACCAGCACCATGCAGCGCGTCGCCATCATCGACTACGGCTCCGGCAACCTGCACTCGGCCGCCAAGGCCTTCGAGCGGGCGGCGCGCGAGGGCGGGAGCGGGGCCAGCATCGCCGTGACGGCCGATCCCGCCGATGTCGCTCGTCGCCGACCGCATCGTGCTGCCCGGCGTCGGCGCCTTCGCCGACTGCAAGGCGGGCCTCGACGCCGTGCCCGGCATGCGCGAGGCCCTGGAGGAGAGCGTGCGCCGCAAGGGCGGCCGTTTCTCGGCATCTGCGTGGGCGCGCAGCTGATGGCCGAGCGCGGGCTCGAGTTCGGCATCACGCCCGGCCTCGGCTGGATCAGAGGCGACGTGAAGGCGATCGAGCCCGGCGACCCGGCGCTCAAAATCCCGCACATGGGCTGGAACACGCTGAGCGTCGTCAACGATCACCCGCTGCTGGCTGGAATCGAGACGGGGCCAGACGGGCTTGCACGCCTATTTCGTGCACTCCTTCCACTTGGTCGACGCCGGACCGGGCGGCCCTCGTCGCGGAGACCGACTACGGCGGCCCGGTGACAGCCATAGTGGGCAGGGACAACATCGCCGGCACCCAGTTCCACCCGGAGAAGAGCCAGACGCTGGGCCTGAAGCTCATCGCCAACTTCCTCGAGTGGCGGCCCTGAGCTCGCAGCTATCGCTGATGCAGACCGTGCCCAAAGCGTAGGCAACAGGCACAGTGCCTAATTGGTGGGCAGTTGTTGCCCAAGGGCAACTGCGGCACTGCCCGGCCGATGCCGAACATCATTTCACTACAGAGTGTTAAGGGTGCCTTCCGGCGTGGCACGCCGATTGCTGTTTGCGCCTCCGGGGGCGTCGTGCACCCGCGATTCTTCAAAACAGAGGTGGTGTTCAGCTCATGACTCGCATGTTCCTCAGACCTGCGGCCGCGGCAGCCCTGTTGCTGGCTCGCGGCCGTCCCGCTGGCCGGGCAGGCCCGGGCGCAAGAGACCATCAAGGTCGGCATTCTGCACTCGCTCTCCGGCACCATGGCCATCAGCGAGACGACGCTGAAGGACGTCATGCTGATGCTGATCGAGGACCAGAACAAGAAGGGCGGCCTGCTCGGCAAGAAGCTCGAGCCGGTGGTGGTCGATCCGGCCTCCAACTGGCCGCTGTTCGCCGAGAAGGCGCGCGAGCTGATCGCCAAGCACAAGGTCGCCGCCGTGTTCGGCTGCTGGACCTCGGTGTCGCGCAAGTCCGTGCTGCCGGTGTTCAAGGAGCTGAACTCGGTCCTGTTCTACCCCGTCCAGTACGAGGGCGAGGAGAGCGAGCGCAACGTGTTCTACACCGGCGCCGCGCCCAACCAGCAGGCGATCCCCGCCGTCGACTACCTCGAGAAGGAGGAGAAGGTCGTGCGCTGGGTGCTGGCCGGCACCGACTACGTCTATCCCCGCACCACCAACAAGATCCTCGAGGCCTACCTCAAGTCGAAGGGCGTGAAGGCCGAGGACATCATGATCAACTACACGCCGTTCGGCCACTCCGACTGGCAGACGATCGTGGCCGACATCAAGCGCTTCGGCTCGCAGGGCAAGCGGACGGCGATCGTCTCCACCATCAACGGCGACGCCAACGTGCCCGTTCTACAAGGAGCTCGCCAACCAGGGCATCAAGGCCAAGGACATCCCCTCGGTCGCGTTCTCGGTGGGCGAGGAGGAGCTGGCCGGCATCGACACCAAGCCGCTGGTCGGCCACCTCGCCGCGTGGAACTACTTCCAGTCGGTCGACACCCCGATCAACAAGGAGTTCATCGCCAAGCTGGAAGGCGTTCATCAAGAACGACAAGCGCGTCACCAACGACCCGATGGAAGCGCACGTGATCGGCTTCGCCATGTGGGTCGAGGCCGTCAAGAAGGCCGGCACCACCGATCCCGACAAGGTCATCGACGCCATCGTCGGCATCAAGGTGCCGAACCTGACCGGCGGCATGTCGGAGATGCTGCCGAACCACCACATCACCAAGCCGGTGCTGATCGGCGAGGTGCGCGCCGACGGCCAGTTCGACGTGGTGTGGAAGACGCCCGGCCTGGTGCCCGGCGACGCCTGGTCGAAGCAGCTCGACGGCTCGAAGGACCTGGTGGCCGACTGGGTCAAGCTCAAGTGCGGCAACTACAACACCAAGACCAGCAAGTGCGGCGGCTGACCTAGCGTCTCTTGCGACACATTGCGGGGCGGCGGCACGTTCCCGCCGCCTCTTGGTGCGTGCGGACTTTGGAGTGGGCGGGAGCAGGATGGCGAGCTTTCGCGCGCGCGTGGCGGCGCTGCTCGCTGGCCTCGGCCTGATCGCGCTGTGCGCGGCTGCCGCGCCGGCGCAGCCAGAGCTACGAGCAGGCGCTCGAGGGCTTCGCCGCCGACTCCTTCAGCGACACCGACGCCGCCATCACCGGCGTCGCCGGCAGCGGCCATCCGTCTGGCCGCCAAGGTCATCGGCGCGCTGCAGGACGGCCGCCTGCTGTTCAATCCCGACGACAAGAAGGTCTACGTGCGCGAGCCGTCCGGCGCTCTCATCGACGCCGCCACCGGCAAGGCCGTCGCGGGCGAGGCGCCGCCCGGCCTCAAGGCGGTGCGCCTCAACAACCGCCTGCGCCGCTCCATCGAGGCGGCGCTCGGCGCCTGACCCTGCTGGCGCCCGACCCGGCAGCGCTTCGATGCGGCGCAGGCCGTGTTCAAGTCGCGCGACGCCAACGCGCTGCCGGCGCTGGAAGCGGCGCTGGCCAAGGAGACCGATGCGCGCGTGAAGAGGGCCATGCTGGAGGCGCGCGCCGCCGATCGTCGTCATGCAGAGCACGGCCAGCGAGGCCGACAAGCTCGCCGCCATCGCCGTCATCCGCGAGCGCAGCGACCAGGAGGCGCGCGCGCTGCTGGGCAGCCTGCCCGCCGAGTCTGGCGCCCGAACGTCCAGCGCGCCGGCGAGCCGAGCCATCGCCGCCATCGACCCGCATCTCGAGCGATGGCGCCAGGTCCAGCACCTCTGGTACGGCATCTCGCTGGGGTCGCGTGCTGCTGCTCGCCGCCATCGGGCTCGCCATCACCTTCGGCGTCATGGGCGTCATCAACATGGCGCACGGCGAGATGGTGATGCTGGGGGCCTACACCACGTTCGTGGTGCAGGAGGTGATCCGCACCAGCGCGCCGGGGCTGTTCGACTATTCGCTGGCGATTGCCATCCCGCTGGCCTTCCTGGTCGCCGGCCTCGTCGGCATCGCCATCGAGCGCGGCGTGATCCAGTTCCTCTACGGCCGGCCGCTCGAGACGCTGCTCGCCACCTGGGGCATCAGCCTCATCCTGCAGCAGGCGGTGCGCACGACCTTCGGCCCCAGCAACCGCGAGGTCGGCACGCCGAGCTTCATGTCGGGCGTGGTCGAGCTCGGCGGGCTCGCCATCACCTTGAACCGGCTGTGCGATCATCGTGTTCGCCGGCATCGTGTTCGCGGCGCTGCTGGCGGCGCTGCGCTACACCACGCTCGGGCTGCACATGCGCGCGGTGACGCAGAACCGGCAGCATGGCGAGCTCCATGGCCATCAACACCGGCCGCATCGACGCGCTCACCTTCGGCCTCGGCTCGGGCATCGCCGGCCTTGCCGGCGTGGCGCTGTCGCAGATCGACAACGTCTCGCCCAACCTCGGCCAGAGCTACATCATCGACAGCTTCCTCGTGGTGGTGTTCGGCGGCGTCGGCAACCTGTGGGGCACGCTGGTGGGCGCGCTGACGCTCGGCGTCGCCAACAAGTTCCTGGAGCCCTTCGCCGGCGCCGTGCTCGGCAAGATCGCCCTGCTCGTGCTCGTCATCCTGTTCATCCAGAAGCGGCCGCGCGGCCTGTTTGCGCTCAAGGGCCGGGCGGTGGAAGCATGATCACGCGCCGGTTCCTCGAAGCACCCGACGGCCGCGGCTGGGTCTTCCTGGCCATCCTGGCGGCCGCGGCCATCATCGTGCCGTGCCTCAACGTGTTCGTGCCGCCGTCCTCGCCCTTCCACGTGACGACCACGACGGTGGCGCTGTGGGGCAAGTACCTGTGCTTCGCGCTGCTCGCCCTCTCGCTCGATCTGGTGTGGGGCTACTGCGGCATCCTCTCGCTCGGCCACGGCGCCTTCTTCGCGCTCGGCGGCTACGCCATGGGCATGTACCTGATGCGCCAGATCGGCACCCGCGGCGGCTACGCCCATCCGATCCTGCCCGACTTCATGATGTTCCTGAACTGGAAGGAGCTGCCCTGGTACTGGTACGGCTTCAACCACTTCCCCTACGCCGCCCTGATGATCGTGCTCGTGCCGGGCGTGCTGGCCTTCGTGTTCGGCTGGTTCGCCTTCCGCAGCCGCGTCACCGGCGTCTACCTGTCGATCATCACCCAGGCGCTCACCTTCGCCCTGATGCTCGGCTTCTTCCGCAACGACTTCGGCTTCGGCGGCAACAACGGCCTCACCGACTTCTACGATCTGCTGGGCTTCAGCGTGCGCGCGCCCGAGACGCGCGCGGTGCTGTTCGCGCTCTCGGCCGTCGCCCTGGTGCTCGGCTATCTCATCGCCCAGGCGGTGGTGCGCTCCAAGGCCGGCAAGGTGCTGATCGCCATCCGCGACGAGGAGAGCCGCACGCGCTTCCTCGGCTACCGCGTGGAGAACTACAAGACCTACGTCTTCACGCTGTCGGCCTGCATGGCGGGCGTCGCCGGCGCCCTCTACGTGCCCCAGGTCGGCATCATCAACCCGAGCGAGTTCGCGCCCGCCAACTCCATCGAGATCGTCATCTGGGTGGCCGTCGGCGGCCGCGGCACGCTGATCGGCGCCGCGCTCGGCGCGGTGCTCGTCAACTACCCCAAGACCATCTTCACCATCGGCACGGTCGTGCAGTACTGGCTGATCGGCGCGGCCGTGGTCGGTGGTCCTGGGTGCCGTGGCAATCCGTTGGCGCGAGGCTCTTTACGGCGCTGCCTTGGGCGTTGTCGTAGCGCTCGCCGGATGGGTCCTGCTCGAGAATTTGCTGCCGACCTATTGGCCCGCGCTGTCTCCCCGTCTGGCGCCTGGCTGACGACCCATTGGCCGGCGCTGCTGATCGCCCTGTGCCAGCGTCGCCTGGCTCATCCTGGAGCGACCGTGGCCGTTCGGGGCCCTGCTCGGGGTCGTCCTCGTCGCGCTCTTCCGCACTCCGTTCGTGGGGGTCATGCTCGCGCCCTACTGGCTGTTCGTGCTGGGCGCCATCTTCGTGCTGGTCACGATCTTCCTGCCGCGCGGCGTGCTGGGCCTGCTGCCCGGCCGTCGCGACAGCCGCGCCGATGCCGGCGTCTCCTCCCCCGCTCCTTTCCCAACCGCGCCCGAGGCCCCCCACCGCCTAACCCCTCCTCGCGACGGCGAGAGGCGGGCGGGTCGCCGCAACCGGCGGAGTGAAGCCATGTCCGTCAGCCCCGCCGTCGCGCAAGCCGCGCGAGATCACGCAGAGCCTGCTCTATCTCGACGGCGTGACCGTGAGCTTCGACGGCTTCCGCGCGCTCAACAACCTGGCGCTCGACATCTCCCACGGCGAGATGCGCGCCATCATCGGCCCCAACGGCGCCGGCAAGACCACCATGATGGATGTGGTCACCGGCAAGACCAGGCCCGACGCGGGCGAGGTGCTGTTCGACAACGGCACGCGTCGACCTCACCGACCAAGGACGAGGCGGCCATCGCCCAGCTCGGCATCGGCCGCAAGTTCCAGAAGCCGACCGTGTTCGAGAACCACACCGTCGAGGACAACGTGCTGCTCGCCCTGGAGGGCGACCGCAGCGTGCGCCGCAACCTGTTCTGGCGCCCCAACGGCGACGCCGACCGCATCGGCGCGATCCTGGAGACCATCGGCCTCAAGCCACCGCCACCGCCTGGCCGGCGCGCTCTCGCACGGCCAGAAGCAGTGGCTCGAGATCGGCATGCTGATCGCCCAGGACCCCAAGCTGCTGCTGGTCGACGAGCCGGTCGCCGGCATGACCGACGCCGAGACCAGGACCACGGCGGAGCTCCTGAAGGACATCGCCAAGGAGCCACACCGTCATCGTCGTGGAGCACGACATGGAGTTCGTGCGCATGCTGGGCGTGAAGGTGACGGTGCTGCACGAAGGCTCGGTGCTGGCGGAAGGCTCCATCGACGAGGTGAGCGCCAACGAGCGCGTGGTCGAGGTGTATCTGGGGCGGTGAGGAGGTAAGACTCCCTCTCCCACGCAAGGTCGGGGAGGGAGGGATCTGACAGAGGGCTCTGGAGGTGCGTGCTGAAGGTCGAAGCCATCGATCTCTACTACGGCGCCGCGCAGGCGCTGCGCCACGTCTCGGTAGCGCCGAGCCGGGCAAGATCACCTGCGTGCTCGGCCGCAACGGCGTGGGCAAGAGCTCGCTCTTGCGCGCCATCGTCGGCCACCAGCCGGTGAGCGCCGGCCGCGTGCTCCTCGACGGCGAGGACATCACCCGGCTCAAGGCCTACGAGCGCGCGCGCCGCGGCATCGCCTACGTGCCGCAGGGGCGCGAGATCTTCCCGCTCCTCACGGTGCGCGAGAACCTGGAGACCGGCTTCGCCCGCCTCCCCGCCGGCGAGCGCAAGATCTCCGACGAGCTGTTCGAGCTGTTCCCCATCCTCAAGACCATGCTGGGCCGCCGCGGCGGCGATCTTTCCGGCGGCCAGCAGCAGCAGCTCGCCATCGCCCGCGCCCTCGTCACGCGGCCGCGCCTGCTGGTGCTGGACGAGCCGACCGAGGGCATCCAGCCCTCCATCATCAAGGACATCGGCCGCGCCATCTCCTATCTGCGCGAGCAGGGCAAGATGGCGATCCTGCTGGTCGAGCAGTATTTCGACTTCGCCCGCTCGCTGGCCGACACCTACGCGGTCATGGAGCGCGGCGAGGTGGTGCTGGCGGGCAAGGGCGCCGAGATGGTGGAGAGCGAGGTCCGGCGCTACCTTACGGTGTGAAGGTGTAGGTTGGGTCGAACCCGGCGCAAGCCGGGAAGACCCAGCGCGCGGTCGATCAACACGAGATGTTGGGTCTGCCACCGGCTTTCGCCGGGTCGACCCAACCTACGACATGGAGGAGTAGCACGTGCTGCAGGCCCGTCCTGGCTGCCGCGAACGGAGGGCTCGGTGCGCCTCGGCTTTGCGCGACGGCCGAGGGCACCGCGCTGCGCGATCTGCGCCAGTCCGGCGCGGTGCGGGCGCGCTTTCCCGGAAGCCCGGCGGCGGAGCCGCCCGAGGCGGTGCTCCTCAACACCGCCGGCGGGCTCACCGGCGGCGACCGCATCGACGTCGAGGTGGTCTTGTCCGCCGGCGCGGCGCCACCGTCACCTCCGCCGCTGCCGAGAAGATCTATCGCGCGCGCGACGGCGCGACCGAGATTCGCGTCCGGCTGGAGCTGGGTCGCCGGCGCGCGGCTCGCCTGGCTGCCGCAGCCGACCATCGTCTTCGACCGGGCAAGGCTCGACCGCCGCACCGAGGCGGACCTGGCAACCGTGCCTCCTTTCTCGCCGTTGAGATGCTGATCTTCGGCCGCGCCGCCATGGGCGAGGACGTGCACCGCGGCGCGTGGCGCGACGCCTGGCGCGTGCGCCGCGACGGCCGGCTCGTCTTCGCCGATGCGTTTCGAGCGGAGGGCCGATCGCGAGCATCCTGGATCGCGGCGCCACCCTCGACGGCGCCCGCGCCCTGGGCCTGCTGCTCTACGTGGCGCCCGACGCGCCGGCGCGTCTCGAGGAGGCGCGCGCCCTGCTGCGCGGCGTGCAAGTCGCGGCGGGCGCCAGCACCTGGAACGGGCTGCTCGCGGTGCGCGCCGTGGCCCGCGACGGCCGCACGCTGCAAAATGCCCTGGAGCCGCTGATCGCCCGCTTGAGCGGCAGGCCGCTGCCGCGCGTGTGGCAATGCTGAGTCGAGAGGGGACGCTGCATGAACCTCACCTCCCGCGAGAAGGACAAGCTGCTCATCTCCATGGCCGCGATCGTGGCGCGGCGCCGGCTGGAGCGCGGCGTCAAGCTCAACCATCCCGAGGCCGTCGCGCTGATCACCGACTTCGTGGTCGAGGGCGCGCGCGACGGCCGCACCGTGGCCGACCTGATGGAGGCCGGCGCGCATGTCGTCACGCGCGGCCAGGTGATGGAGGGCGTGCGCCGAGATGATCCACGACGTGCAGGTGGAGGCGACGTTCCCCGACGGCACCAAGCTCGTCACCGTGCACAAGCCGATCCGATAGAGCGTCAGGCCCTCGGGGTCTGAACCGATCCGTCGCAGGGCGACACCCCATGATCCCAGGCGAGGTCATCACGCTGGACGGCGACATCGAGCTCAACGCCGGCCGCACCGCCATCACCCTCACCGTCGCCAACACCGGCGACCGGCCGATCCAGGTCGGCTCGCACTACCACTTCGCCGAGACCAACCCGGCGCTGCAGTTCGACCGCGCCAAGGCCCGCGGCCACCGCCTCGACATCGCCGCCGGCACCGCCGTGCGCTTCGAGCCCGGCCAGACCCGCGACGTGCAGCTGGTGCCGTTCGCCGGCAAGCGCGAGGTCTGGGGCTTCCGCCAGGAGGTGATGGGGAAGTTGTGGCTTACTTTCGCAGTGAGAGCATCCTCATACGGAGGCCGGCCGTGACCACGATGGAAGCCAAGGTGACATCCAAAGGGCAGATGACACTGCCGCTCGGCTTCGCGTGCCGCGGCATCGAGCCCGGCGACCGGGTGGAGTTCGTCGAGCGAAGCTGGTCGTTCGCCCTCAGGGTTCGAGCGCGGCACG
Organism: uncultured Alphaproteobacteria bacterium; assembly: GCA_963758625.1. Classification (GTDB taxonomy): domain Bacteria; phylum Pseudomonadota; class Alphaproteobacteria; order Rhizobiales; family Hyphomicrobiaceae; genus AWTP1-13. The sequence continues at coordinate 36,375 of CAVWWJ010000026.1, forward strand.
CTCGCTGACCTCAGAGGCATGCTCGCGGAGAAGTCGAGCCGGCGAGCGACAAGCGATCGGCGAGCTGGATTGACGAGGCCCGCTCGCGAGCATTTGCCACGGCACGAAGAAGCGCTGCCGGTGATGGCTCGACACCAACGTCCTGCTGCACTGGCTCATTCCAGATCGGATGGCAAACTCGGCTCGAGCGAGGCGGAGATCGAGCGGTGTCCGATCTCACGTAGACGGCGCCCAGTCATCATCAACCGGTCGTCATCGCCGAGACTGCATGGATGGTGGAGAAGAATTGAAGCGGCACGCACGATCTCTCGGAGGTTGTCACCCGCCTGCTCCACGCAGAGACATCACCGTGGACAATGATGCCGAGGTAGAGGGCGGCCGCCCCAATTCGACAATCGGGCGGCAACTCGCCGGCTTCGTGATACCGGTTGACCAACAGCGGGATGCTCGCACGACTCAAATGTTGAACGAGGCAGCCGCACGGCAGTTTCCGTCAAGTCGACCAGCGATAGGGAGCCCACCCATGCCCACCCGCATCTCCCGCGCCGCCTATGCCGACATGTTCGGCCCCACCACGGGCGACAAGGTGCGGCTCGCCGATACCGACCTCATCGTCGAGGTGGAGAAGGACCTCACCACCTACGGCGAGGAGGTGAAGTTCGGCGGCGGCAAGGTGATCCGCGACGGCATGGGCCAATCCCAGGTCGCCCGCGCCGACGGCGCCGTCGATACCGTCATCACCAACGCGCTGATCATCGACCACACCGGCATCTACAAGGCCGACGTGGGCCTCAGGGACGGCCGCATCGCCGGTATCGGCAAGGCCGGCAACCCCGATGTGCAGCCCGGCGTCACCATCGTCGATCGGCCCCGGCACCGAGGCGATCGCCGGCGAGGGCAAGATCCTCACCGCCGGCGGCTTCGACGCCCACATCCACTTCATCTGCCCGCAGCAGATCGAGGAGGCCCTCTACTCCGGCATCACCATGATGCTCGGCGGCGGCACCGGCCCCGCCAGCGGCACCACCGCCACCACCTGCACGCCGGGCCCCTGGCATCTCGCCCGCATGATCGAGGCGGCCGACGCCTTCCCCATGAACCTCGCCTTCTCCGGCAAGGGCAACGCCGCCCAGCCCAAGGCGCTGGTCGAGCAGATCCAGGGCGGCGCCTGCTCGCTCAAGCTGCACGAAGACTGGGGCACCACGCCGGCCGTCATCGACTGCGCGCTCTCGGTGGGCGACGATTACGACGTGCAGATCATGATCCACACCGACACGTTGAACGAGTTGGGCTTCGTGGAGGACACCATCGCCGCCTTCAAGGGCCGCACCATCCACGCCTTCCACACCGAGGGCGCCGGCGGCGGGCACGCGCCCGACATCATCAAGGTGGCGGGCTTGCGCAACGTGCTGCCCTCCTCCACCAACCCCACGCGCCCCTTCACGGTGAACACGCTGGAGGAGCATCTCGACATGCTCATGGTGTGCCACCACCTGGACGCCAACATCCCCGAGGACATCGCCTTCGCCGAGAGCCGCATTCGCCGCGAGACCATCGCCGCCGAGGACATCCTGCACGATATCGGCGCGCTCTCCATGATCTCGTCCGACAGCCAGGCCATGGGCCGCGTCGGCGAGGTGATCATCCGCACCTGGCAAACCGCGCACAAGATGAAGGTGCAGCGCGGGAGCCTGAAGGAGGACGCGGCGGGCAACGACAACTTCCGCGTCAGGCGCTACATCGCCAAGTACACCATCAATCCGGCCATCGCTCACGGCGTGGCGCACGAGCTGGGCTCCCTGGAGGTCGGCAAGCGCGCCGACCTCGTTTGTGGAATCCCGCCTTCTTCGGCGTGAAGCCCGATCTGGTGATCCTCGGCGGCACCATCGCCGCCGCGCCGATGGGCGACCCCAACGCCTCGATCCCGACGCCGCAGCCCGTGCACTACCGCCCGATGTTCGGCGCCTACGGCAAGGCCATCGCCTCGTCCGCCGTGACCTTCGTGAGCCAGGCGGCCATCGACGGCTTTCTCGGACAACGCCTCGGCGTCGCCAAGAAGCTGCTGCCCGTGCGCAACACGCGCGGCGGCATCTCCAAGAAGTCCATGGTCTTGAACGACGCCACGCCCAACATCGAGGTCGACCCCGAGACCTACGAGGTCCGCGCCGACGGCGAGCTCCTCACCTGCGAGCCCGCCAAAGTGCTGCCCATGGCGCAGCGGTATTTCTTGTTTTGACGTAGGTTGGGTTAGGCCCGAAGGGCCGTAACCCAACATGGACATCCGCGACAGTGTTGGGTTACGCCGCTTCGCGGCTAACCCAACCTACGAGAAACGGCGATGCTCAGAGCCACAGAAATCCTGCGCGCTGGCCTCTGGAATGCGAAGCCCGCCGACGTCGTGCGCCTCGACTACGACCATCGCACCCGGCGCCGCATCGCCCTGACTGGAGCGGGCGGCCTCACGTTCCTGCTCGACCTCGCCAAGGCCCCCGTCCTCGCGGCCGGCGACGGCCTGAGGCTCGAGGACGGCCGCATTGTCGCCGTCGAGGCGGCGCCGGAGCGGCTCCTGGAGATCGCCTGCCGCGACGAGCGCGCGCTCGCCCGCATCGCCTGGCACCTCGGCAACCGGCACCTCGCCACCGAGATCGGCGCGCGCCTCGTCTACATCCGCGACGACCATGTCATCGCCGAAATGGCGCGCGGTCTCGGCGCCGAGGTGCGCACCGTGGAGCGCCCATTCAATCCCGAGGGCGGCGCCTACGGCCAGGGTGCGGCGCATGAGCACCATCATCGCGATGGGCACGGGCACCACGACGACCACGGGCACAGCCGCCACGACCACACTCACGACCACGGCCGTCTGACGCCGATGTCGTCAGACGAGAACAGCACGCGTGTGGACAACGCGGGACGCTGCGCGGGAACGACGAGCGAAGCGCCCAACGTCAACGGTACCGAGCCGTTTACCCTTTCCCGCCTGATGATCTGGCTGTCGCCGGCCTATCCGGTCGGCGGGTTCAGCTACTCGCATGGCCTGGAGTGGACGGTCGAGACGGGGAAGGTGCGCGATGCCGCGACGCTGGCGGATTGGATCGAGGATATCCTCGGACACGGGGCCGGCCGGTCTGATGCCGTTTTCCTGGTTGAGGCATGGCGCGCCGTAACCGCCGGCGACGAGCGCCGCCTGGCGGAGGTGGCGGAGCTGGCCGCGGCCTTCGCGCCCTCGGCCGAGCGGCGCCTGGAGACCCTGGCCCAGGGCGCGGCGTTCCTGGCGGCAACGCAGGCTGTCTGGCCGAGCCCGGCCCAGGCAACGGTAGCCGCGCTGGCTGCCGGCAACGTGGCCTATCCGGTCGCCGTCGGCGCCTGCGCTGCGGCGCACGGGCTGCCGCTCGCACCCACGGCGCAGGCCTTCATGCAAGCGTTCGCCGCCGGCTTGGTCTCGGCGGGCGTGCGGCTCATTCCGCTGGGCCAGACCGACGGGCTGCGTGTACTGGCGCGGCTGGAGCCCCAGATCCCGGCGCTCGTGGCAGGGGCGCTCGACGCCGGCCTCGACCATGTGGGCGGCGCTGCGGCGATGGCGGACATCGCCTCCATGCGGCACGAGACGCAGTACACGCGGCTGTTCAGATCGTAGCTTGTCGAGGCAATGTGGGCGGGCGGCTCGCCGTTTCGGCGCCGAAAGCCGCAGCCATGGGGCAACGATGCCAGCACCGGAAACCAAGGTGGTGCTGCAGCGACTGCTGCTTCAACGCGACCGCCGCAGCATCGGCACGATTGGCGGTGCTAAGCCAACCCGTATGGTGCCGAGGGCCTCGAAGCCGTGGCGCCGGTAGAGGGAAATATTTCTTGGGTTGGTGGATTCCAAGTAGGCCGGTGCCTTATCCCGATCGCACCGTTCGAGCACGTGCGCCATCAGGGCATCGCCGTGACCTCTGCCTTGATGAGCCGGGTCTACGCCGATCAGCGGCAAGTACCAATGCGGTTCGCTCGGGTGGTACTTCGCCATTTGCTCGAATATCGAGGAACCATCGGTGCGCGCGGCTGGCGAGGTCGTGCCCTCCATAAGCTGGCCCATCTGATCCGCGTCGGGATGGACTCCGGGCGGCAACCAAAGCGCCACCCCAGTGCACTCGTTCGTGCAAAAAGCGCCACTGTCCCCAAACGCGCGGCCTCCGAATGCGCGGACGAACTTGGGCATGGCGGTCACGTACTGGTATGGATGCCGCCATGCCCATCGCGTGACCGGATCCGCTGCAAAGGCCAGGACGATCGTCGCAATTGCGGGATCTTCACCATTCGCGGTGATGCTTCTGACGTCCAAGCATTCCTCCTGTCGTGCGTGGATGATAGGTTGTAGTGCAATCCGGCAGCAAATATTCGCGGCATTGTTGGAGTCATGTAGTCCGCCAGCTTGCTGGTTGCAAACTGCTATCGCCAGGATCCAACGGGTCGGGCCGATCAGTGACACGACAGAAGCTTTGCCGATTTGGATCGCCACTACTATTCTTCGCTCTGCCTCGCGCGCGGTCGCGGGCGACCTTGCCATCGTCTCTACCGGGATCAACCCATGATCAAATCCCCCCACGGCCCCCTGCGCGTCGGCATCGGCGGCCCGGTCGGCTCGGGCAAGACGGCGCTGATGGAGGCGCTGTGCAAGGCCTTCCGCGACCGCTACGAGGTGTGCGCCATCACCAACGACATCTACACCAAGGAGGACGCGCTGATCCTGATGCGCGCCGGCGCGCTACCCGTGGAGCGCATCCTGGGTGTGGAGACCGGCGGCTGCCCGCACACGGCGATCCGGGAGGACGCCTCCATCAACCTGGCGGCGGTAGCGGAGATGAATGCCAGGTTCCCCGAGCTCGATGTGATCCTGATCGAATCGGGCGGCGACAACCTCGCCGCCACCTTCAGCCCCGAGCTGGCCGACCTCACCGTCTACGTGATCGACGTGGCCCAGGGCGAGAAGATCCCGAGGAAGGGCGGCCCCGGCATCACCCGCTCGGACCTGCTCGTCATCAACAAGACGGATCTGGCACCCCACGTCGGGGCCTCATTGGAGGTGATGCGCCAGGACGCTGAGCGCATGCGCGGCGACCGCCCGTTCGTGTTCACCAACCTCAAGACGGGGGAGGGCGCGGCCGCGGTGGTGGCGTTCGTCGAGCGTGCCGGCGGGCTCGGCTAGCGTGCCAGGCGTATTCGGCCCACCATCAGCAGATCGTTGGGTACTCCCTCATTGGTGTTATGATGAAACCCTCTCTTCCGACTGAGTTGCGTCCGACTGAAACTCATAGAGCAACGCTCCCTCCCGACCTCGGCAGCTCAGTCATCGAGCCGCCGAAGTGTGCTCTCTCGTTCAGGGAATCCAGAGAACAGAATGTCTGGAATTGGGCGAACAACAAGGAAATGAGCAACGGCAAGCCCCTCGTGGATTGGGCGGGCCAGCCCATGTTTGCCGAGCTGGCAGTCGTCAACATCTTGAGAGCTGATGGCTGGCAAGCATACTGGTCCGAGTGCTATGGAGGGACGGTGTTCCTTGACCAAATGCCCCGCCTACCCCAAGGCAGCAAGAGTGCGAAGCTCAGGCAATTCGGGGTCACCATCGACCAACGCAAAGTCGAACTCATCGAGAGAATTCGGAAAAACTGCGATGCGCCGAACTACTCTTGCCTGGACGCGATCGCTTGGAAGCACGAACATACCATTTTCGTCGAACTGAAGAACAACGGTCGCGGCAAGTCAGGCCGAAAGGCGCGTGACGATCTGACCAAACCGCAACTGCGCTTCATCAATTCTGCCATCAAAATGGGCCTCACAATCGATCATTTCCTGATCGCCGAGTGGCAGTTTTCATCGCCATAGATGAAGCGCACAGCTTGCATACGGTGCCGCAGAACGCAAACTTCAACTGCCCTTGCTGCGCTCTGCGAGCATCGCCGCAAACGCGTAGGGCAGCGCCCGCAACTCCCGCTTGATGGTGTCGAGCTCCGCGAACAGCGCCGCGAACCGCGACGCGTTCACGCGAGCCTGCAGGTCGAGGACCTCCGGCATGGATTTCATCTCGCGCTCCAGCTGGGCGACGCGTCCCTCGAGCTCGGCCATTCGGGATGGGTCGCCCACGAGGGGCCTCCTCTTAAGCCGCGCGCTGCTGGCGGAGCGTCTCGCCGCGGTAGCTCAGCGCCTCGGCGACGTGGACGCGGGCGACCTTATCGACGGCGTCGAGGTCGGCCAGCGTCCGCGCCACGCGCAGGGTGCGGTGAAAGCCGCGGGCGGAGAGAGCCAGCGCCTCGGACGCCTGGCGCAGCAAGGCGACGCCGGCTTCGTCGGGCATGGCGATCTCTTCCAACAGCTTGCCCGAGCACTCGGCATTGGTGCGCACGCCCTTGGCGCCGAGGGCAGCGAAGCGCGCGCGCTGGCGCTCGCGCGCGGCGGTGACGCGGGCGCGCACCTCGGCGCTGCCCTCGGTGGGTGGCGGCAGCACCAGGTCGGCGGCGGAGACGGCAGGCACCTCGATCTGCAGGTCGATGCGGTCGAGCAGGGGCCCCGAGATGCGCGCCTGGTAATCGTCGGCGCAACGCGGGCCGCGCCGGCAGCTCTGGCCGGGGGTGCTGCCGCCGCACTTGCATGGGTTCATGGCGGCAATCAGCTGGATCCGAGTGGGGTAGGTAATACGGTGGTTGGCGCGGGCGATCACCGTCTCGCCGGCCTCCAGCGGCTGGCGCAGGGCATCGAGCACGTTGGGCAGGAACTCCGGCAGCTCGTCGAGGAACAGCACGCCCAGGTGCGCGAGCGAGACCTCGCCGGGGCGCGGCTTCGATCCGCCTCCGACCAGGGCTGCCATGCTGGCCGAATGATGCGGCGCCCGGAACGGCCGCTGGGTGGCGATCCTGCCGCCCAGCAGCTCTCCCGCCAGCGAGTGCACCATGGAGACCTCCAGCATCTCCTCCGGGCTCAGCGGCGGCAGGATGGAGGGCAGCCGCGCGGCCAGCATCGACTTGCCCGAGCCCGGCGCCCCGATCATCAGCAGGTTGTGCCCGCCGGCGGCGGCGATCTCCAGCACGCGCTTGGCGCTCTCCTGGCCCTTCACGTCGCCGAGGTCGGGCAGTGCGTCCTGGTCGGTTTCGACGTTGGGCTTGGGGCGCGCCAGCGTCTGCAGGCCCTTAAAATGGTTCACGAGCGACAAGAGGTGCGGCGGTGCCAGCACCGCCATGTCCTCGTCCGCCCAGGCCGCCTCCGGCCCGCAGCCCGCCGGGGCAGATGAGCCCCTTGCCCAGCCCATTGGCGCCGATCGCCGCCGGCAGCGCCCCTGGCACGGCCCGTATGGACGCATCCAGCGCCAGCTCGCCGATGGCGGCATAACCTTCGATAGCATCGGGCGAGACGGCGCCCATCGCCACCATCATGGCGAGCGCAATCGGCAGATCGAAGTGGC
>CAVWWJ010000027.1:0-90229 GCA_963758625.1 uncultured Alphaproteobacteria bacterium
CGCTCGACGGCGGCCTCGGCGGTCATGCCGCGCCCGATCGCGTCCTTCATGCGCCTGAGCCAGCCGCGGTCGTGGGCGAACATGCGGTAGGCCTCGAGCACGTCGCGATGCTCGCCGCTGGCGCCGAGATCGCCCTGCTCCAGCATCTCGTTGATGGAGGCCTGCAGCTCGGCGACAGCGGCCTCGAGCCGCCCCTGCTCCGCTTCGGGGTCCTTGGCCTCGACCTCGGTGACGACCACGCGCGCGTCGTGCAGCACGACATGGCCCAGCGCCAGCCCCTCGGAGAGGGGCTGGCCGCGCACCACCTGCCCGACGGCGCGGCTGAACTGGGCGCCGGTGTTGACGCCGGCGACGGCCCCGGTCACGAGATGCTCGGCGAGGACCATGGCGGTCGTCTGCAGCACCTCCACGTCCTCGTCGGAGTATTCCTTCTGCGTCTTGTTCTGGATGGTGAGGACGCCCAGCACCTCGCCGCCGCGCAGGATCGGCACCGCCAGGAACGAGTGGTAGATCTCCTCGCCCGTCTCGGGCCGGTAGGAGAAGGCGGGGTGGTTCTGCGCGTCGGGCTCGTTGATCGGCACCGCGAGCTCGGCGCAGCGCCCGACGAGGCCCTCGCCGCGCTTCAGGAGCGTATTGTGCACCGCTCCGGGGTTCAGGCCCTCGGTGGCGAACAGCTCGAGCGAGCCGTCCTGGCGCTTGAGGTAGATCGAGGACACCTCGGCCACCATCAGGCCGGCGATCTGGCGCACGATCTTGTCGAGCCGGGACTGGCCGTCGGCAGTCGGCTCGGCCATGATCTCGCGCAGCCGGCGCATGATGATGCGCAGCGCCGGCTCGCTCGGAGCGATCCTGGTATCCCCGCCCTTCATCTGCATCACACGATGCCGTCGCCTCGACATTCGGCTCAACCCGGGCGCATGCGCCAATCGGCTGCCGTCACTGGCGCAGGCATCCTATCGCAAGTACCAGCCCTGCGGACCCGGCCCTTTTGGGCCGCCGCCGCAAATCCCATGAAATCAGTCCTTGCCCAGCTCGTACAGGGCGTGCAGGGTGCGCACCGCGAGCTCGGCGTAGGCAGCGTCGATCAAGACGCTGATCTTTATCTCCGACGTGGATATGGCCAAAATATTGATGCCCCTCTCGCCCAGCGCCTTGAACATCTGCGCCGCAACGCCCGCGTGGCTGCGCATGCCGACGCCGATCACGGAAACCTTCGCCACGTCGTTGGAGCTCTTGATGTCGAATGCGCCGATCCGCTCCTTGACGGACTGCAGCACGTCGAGCGCCCGCTCCAGCTCGGTCGCCTGCACCGTGAACGTGATGTCGGTGAACTTGCCGTCGGCGGAGAGGTTCTGGACGATCATGTCGACGTTGATGTTGGCCGCCGCCAGCGGGGCCGAAGATGCTGGCCGCCACGCCCGGCTTGTCGGCGATCTTGAGAAGGGTGATCTTCGCCTCGTCCTTGGCGTAGGCGATGCCGCTGACGACCCTGTGCTCCACGATCTCATCCTCGTCGCAAATGATGGTGCCGACCTCGTCCCAGCTGCCGGCCTGGACGGGCCGCAACGCCTCCGGGGCGACGAAGCTCGACAGCACCCTGAGGCGCATCCCGTGTACCATGGCCAGCTCGACGGAGCGCGTCTGCAGCACCTTCGAGCCCTGCGAGGCCATCTCCAGCATCTCCTCGTAGGAGACCTTGCTGCAGCCGGCTCGCCCTGGGGACGATGCGCGGGTCGGCGGTGTAGACGCCATCGACATCGGTGTAGATGTCGCACAGGTCCGCCTTCACCGCCACGGCGATGGCCACCGCGCTGGTGTCCGAACCGCCCCGGCCGAGCGTCGCGATGCGGTTGCGCTCCGGCTCGATGCCCTGGAAGCCGGTGATGACGGCCACCTCGCCCTGGTCGAGGCGGGCGCGGAGCCTTGTCGCCGGGAATGTCGCGGATGCGCGCCACGCCGTGCGCGCTGTCGGTGACGATCGGGATTTGCCAGCCCTGCCACGAGCGGGCCTGGACGCCGAGCGACTGCAGGACGATGGCGAGCAGCCCCGCCGTCACCTGCTCGCCGGTGGCCACCACCGCGTCGTACTCGCGCGCATCGTGGAGCGCCGAGGCCTCCCGCACCCACTTCACCAGCTGGTTGGTGGTCCCGGCCATGGCCGAGACGACGACCGCCACCTTGTTGCCGGCATCGATCTCGCGCTTGACGTGACGCGCTACGTTGCGGATGCGCTCGATGTTGGCCACCGACGTGCCGCCGAATTTCATGACGACGAAGGACATTCAACGCGTCCGCGGCCCGACGGCCTCAAACTGCGCTTCGGCAAGACGACCCCGCCGCGACGGCCCGAAGCTGCGGCTTGCGGCGGCGTACACATAGCCACTGGGCCGCGGCTTCGCAACACGCAAGGCCCTGCCGCCTTGACAGAAAAGCGGCGCGGCGCGCCAATGGCGGCATGACCAGCGCCTGACCGAGCCCGCCGGCGCCGCCACCCTCGACCCGGCGGAGGTGGACCGCTTCACCGGTTTGCCTCGGAATGGTGGGATGCCGGCGGAAAATTCCGCACCCTGCATCAGATCGGTCCGGCGCGCCTGACCTTCCTGCGCGATCGGATGGTGCGGCATTTCGGCCCCAAGGGCGGCCCCACCCGGCCCCTCGACGGCCTTGCCGTCCTGGACATCGGCTGCGGCGGCGGGCTCGTCGCAGAGCCGCTGGCGCGGCTCGGCGCCGCACGTGACGGGCATCGACCCGGCGGCGGACAACATCGAGGCCGCGCGCCGCCATGCGGCCGGGCAGGGGCTTGCGATCGCCTATCGGGCGGCGCGCGTGGAGGACCTGGCCGCAGAGGAGCGCCTTTTCGACGCGGTGGTGTGCCTGGAGGTGGTGGAGCACGTCCCGGACGCCGGCGCCTTCCTTGCGACCTGCGCGGCGCTGCTGCGGCCGGGCGGGCTGATGCTTCTCTCCACCATCAACCGCACGCTCAAGGCCTATGCCCTGGCCATCGTCGGCGCCGAGTACGTGCTGCGCTGGCTGCCCGTCGGCACGCACCAATGGGAGCGGTTCGTGACCCCGCAGGAGCTCGCCCGCCACCTCAAGTCGGCGGGACTGGGCGCCCCGGTCTTCAAGGGTCTCGTCTACAGCCCGCTGTCCGACGCCTGGTCTCTCTCAGACGACACCGACGTGAACTACCTCGCCGCCGCCGCCAAGCCGGGTTGAGGGGCCTGCGGAACATCGGAGGTGCGCCCCACCATTCCGATGTCGGGAGCCCCCCCCATCCGAGGTCGGGGTTCCCCCACCCCTAGCCCCTCCCCGCAAGGGGGAGGGGGGTCGGTGGTGCAAGGGGAGGGGCCGGGGGTGGGGAGCCGGTGGTATGAACCGGGCTGAGCCTGAAAATTTAGACCGGGTTGATCCTGACAGGCACGCTTCGGTCTCGATTGGATGGAGGATCAGGCGATGCCGTTCAGGGAGACCAGTCCTGTGGAAGAGCGTATCGCGTTGATTAGGGAGTTCGAGACGGGCGTTTTACGGTGACGGAGCTGTGCCCGCGGCACGGCATCAGCCGGGAGACGTTCTACGTGTGGAAGCGTCGTCGCGCGAGCGAGGAGCCGCGTTGGTTCGAGGAGAGAAGCCACGCGGTCGCAGGCTGTCCGCATGTGACGGCCGGCCGGATGGCCGACCGCATCATGGCGGCGGCGGCGGTTTCCGCATTTCGGTCCGAAGAAGATCAAAGCCTGGCTCGAGGACGAGAGCCGGACAAGGTCGAGATACGCCTGGCCGGCGGCCTCGACGATCGGCGACATCCTGAAGCGTGAAGGCTCGTCGAGCCGCAGCGCAGCGTCGCCGGGCGATTGCTCAAGGCGAGGTGGTGGCGCCGGCAAACGCTCCCAACGAGGAATGGGCGATCGACTTCAAGGGGTGGTTCCGCACAGCCGACGGGACGCGCTGCGATCCCCTGACCATCACCGACCGGCGAGCCGCTTTCTGGTCGAGGTGCGCATCGTCGATCCGACCTGGGCCGGCGTGAGATGCGCCTGGAACGGGTTTTCGAGGACATCGGCTTCCCGGATGCGATACGCTCCGACAACGGTACACCGTTCGGCTCGACCGGCGCGGCGGGCTTCGGCGCTGTCGGTATGGTGGTTCAAGCTCGGCATCGAGCCCCACTACATCCCTCCGCCGCGCCCGCAGGACAAGGCCGGCATGAGCGCATGCACCGCACGCTGAAGGCAGAGACATCGAAGCCGCCGGCGCGAACGGCCGCCGAGCAGCAGCAACGCTTCGACACCTTCCGCCGACACTACAACGAGCAGCGACCGCATGAGGCGCTCGGACAGAAGCCGCCGGTGGCGCTGGCGGTCTCCGTCGCGCACCCTGCCAGGGGGCGCCTGGATGATCCCTGGTACGACGCCGATCATGAGGCCCGCCGTGTGCGTCCGCCGGGGATATCAAGTGGCGCGGCGAGCAAATCTTCGTCGGCGAGGCCTTCGGCGGGCGAACTCGTCGGTCTTGCCGAGCACGACAGCGGCGGCCACATCGTCCGCTTCTCCGGCCGCGATCTCGGGGTGATCGGCCGCGACCGACGTTTCCTGCGCTTTGCTCCGCCGCGTGCGCGGCTCCGCGTCGCTCCGCAAACAGCGGAGACAGCGGAACAATGATCGAATACTGTCAGGTATCAGCCGTATAAAGTGTCAGGGATCAACCCGGTCGGACAGGTTGGCGCAAACGGGGGACCCAACGACGTTAAGACGGGCGAAATGTATCCGCGTGCAGCATTCCCTGCGGGGCAACGGCGGGGCGGGTCATGCCGACAGCCAGCAACGGCCGTGTGGCCATCGTGACGGGCGCCGCGCACGGCATCGGCGCGGCCACGGTCCGGCACCTTGCAACGCGCGGCTGGCACATTGCCGGGGCCGACCTGGATGAGACGGCGCTGGAGGCCGTGGCAGCCGAGACCGGCGCCGTGCCGGTCGCGTGCGATGTCGGCAGCGAGGCCGAGGTGGAGCGGCTCGTAGCGGTGGCGCGCACCCGCTTCGGCCGCATCGATGCCATCGTCTCCAACGCCGGCATCTCCATCGCGGCTTCGCACCCCTCGAGGCCACGACGCTGGAGGGGTGGAACCGGGTGCTCGCCACCAACCTGACGGCCACGTTCCTGCTGGCGAAGGCGGCCGCCGAGGGCCTGGCCCAAGCGCGCGGCGCCATGGTGACGATTGCCTCGACCAGGGCGCACATGTCGGAGCCCGGCACGCTCGCCTACTCGGCGAGCAAGGGCGGCCTCGTCGCCCTGACGCATGCGCTCGCCATCACGCTGGCTCCGAACGTGCGCGTCAATTGCATCTCGCCGGGCTGGATCGATACCGGCAAGCACGGGCCGCTCCGGCCCGGCGATCACGCCCAGCACCCGGCGGGGCGCGTGGGCCGTCCGGAGGATGTGGCGGCGGCTGTTGCCTACCTGCTGGCGCCGGAGGCCTCGTTCATCACCGGCGCCGAGCTGATCGTCGACGGCGGCATGACCCGCAAGATGATCTACTCCTAGGGGGATCAGACCCAGGGTCTCAAGACGGCGCCCGGCTATGTGACGCCGGTGAGGGGCGTGCTGCTCGGGTTCCTCTTCTTCGCCGAGGTGCCGGGGCTCGCCACGCTCGCCGGTGTGGGTCTCATCGTTCTCGCGGCATTCGTCTCGCAGCGCCGTTGAGGGGTTGATGAAGCAACCCGCTCGCCAGGGCGCGAACCCGACGACAAACGACGATCGCCGGGGCACACCGCCACTCCTTCAGGCCCCGATCACGATCTGCTGCACGATAGTGGATGGAAACTTTGTGTCCGGCCTTAGTGCCGGGCCTCGCCGTCTGTGCGTTCCAGCTTCCTCATCTCGTCCTTCAGCCGGAGCTTCTCCCGCTTCCACTGGCTGATCCGGTATTCGTCAGCGGCCGGCCGGGCCAATTCCTCCTGGATCTTAACGTCGAGCGTCCGGTGCTTTTCACTGAGCTCCGCGAGATGCGCAGCAACCGTCATCTTCACCCTCCGATGAGTGTGTGATGGAGTTTACAATCTGACATGAAAGTGTCGCTTTGTCGACAACCGGCGGTTTGGAGAGGGGACGAGATGCACGTGCAGAGTTCCGGCACTTTCCAACGCCGCCGCCCCAAAAATCGGGCAAAGGAAGGCTTGCGCAGACCCGACTTTCCAACAATATTGGGGGCTGTAACTTTGTGCGAGCGGCTGTCCCGCAGGACTCCTGGAGCGCGATGCAGCGACCGGACGAGCGCGAGCTTCGCGAGCAGCTGGCGCGGCTCAGGGCCGAGCACCGTGACCTCGATGCCGCAATCGTGGCCGAGGAGGGGTCGGCTTTTTGCGATCAGCTGCAGATCAAGCGGCTGAAAAGGAAGAAGTTGGCGCTCAAGGACCGCATCATCGCCCTCGAGGACCAGCTGCTGCCCGACATCATCGCCTGAAGGCGCGGTCGGGTGCTCACCGGGGCTTGGCGATGGTGCTTGCCATCGCTTGCCGGCAATGGTCCCCTGGAGGGCGTTTTCACGGTGAGGTCCAAGGGGCCGGTGCCATGGCTCGAGATCCCAAGGTCGGCATCGTCATGGGCAGTGTCTCCGACTGGCCCACCATGAAGCGCGCCGCCGATGCGCTGAGGGATCTCGATGTGGCCTACGAGGCCAGGGTGGTGTCAGCGCACCGCACACCTGCCCGGCTCTACGACTATGCCAGCACCGCCAAGCAGCGCGGCCTCAAGGTCATCATAGCCGGCGCCGGCGGCGCGGCGCATCTGCCAGGCATGACGGCGGCACTGACCACGCTGCCGGTGCTCGGTGTTCCCATTGCCACCGAGGCTTTGGGCGGGACGGACAGCCTGCTCTCGATCGTGCAGATGCCCGCCGGCGTGCCCGTCGGCACGCTCGCGATCGGCGCGGCCGGGGCGACCAATGCGGGATTGCTCGCCGCCCAGATCCTGGCGCTCGAGGATGCGGCGCTGGCGCAGCGGCTGGAAGCGCTGCGGGTCAGGCAGACGGCGTCGGTGCCGGAGGCGCCGCAGGACGATGCCTGACGCCGGCGCCCGCTCGCCCCTGCCGCCGGGCTCCACGATCGGCATCCTGGGCTGCGGCCAGCTCGGGCGCATGCTGGCGCTGGCGGCCGCCCGGCTGGGATTTGCGACCCACGTCTACTGCCCCGAGAGCGGCCCGGCCTTCGATGTCGCAACCCGGACGACCAAGGCTGGTTTCGACGACCACGCCGCGCTGGCAGCCTTCGCGCAGGCAGTCGACGCCGTCACCTACGAGTTCGAGAACGTGAGCGTCGACACGGTCCGCCATCTGGCGCAGAGCGTGCCCGTGCGGCCGTCCGCCAGGGCGCTGGAGGTGGCGCAGGACCGCCTCGCCGAGAAGGAGTTCATCGCCGCCCTGGCGATCCCGGTGGCGCAGTTCCAGGCGGTCGACGGCCCCGAGGAGCTCGCCGGCGCCCTCGCACGGCTCGGCGGCCCGGCCATCCTGAAGACGCGCAGGCTCGGATACGACGGCAAGGGCCAGGCGCGCCTGGAGCCCGGCGGCGACATCGCGGCGGCGTGGCGCGCGGTGGGCCCCGGGCCGTGCGTGCTGGAGCGGCGCATCGCCTTCGCCTGCGAGCTCTCGGCCTTGATCGTACGGGCGGGCGACGGTGCGGTCGCGGCCTACGACTGCCCGATGAACACCCACGAGAACGGCATTCTCCGGCGTTGCGTGGTGCCCTCGGGTCTGTCCGAGGCCGACCTGGCGCAGGCGCGCGAGATCGCCGCCCGCATCGCCGATGCGCTCGACTATGTGGGCGTGCTGGCCGTGGAGATGTTCCACCTCGGCCCCGGTGCGCCGACTGGAGGGCGGCTGATGGTCAACGAGATCGCGCCCAGGGTGCACAACAGCGGCCACTGGACCATCGACGCCTGTGCGGTGAGCCAGTTCGAGAGCCACATACGCGCCGTCGCCGGCTGGCCGCTGGGGACGACGGCGCGCCACAGCGACGCCGAGATGGTCAACCTGATCGGCAGCGAGGCGCTCGACTGGCAGCGCCTCGCCGCCGAGCCCGGACTCTGCCTGCACCTCTACGGCAAGCACCAAGCCCGCGAGGGCCGCAAGATGGGGCACGTGACGCGGCTGTTTCCCAAGGACGGCGTGATCGTGGGGCGGCGACAAGGCGACCGTGCACGAATGAGCTATGGAGAATGAGCCATGGAGGATGCGACACTGACCCGTTGAGATCCTGACGTTCCGCATGATCCACAAGATCACAGTTGCGCGAGGCTGGAAGCTTCCGCCCTTGCTTAGCGTCTACCGGTAGGTGTGGGGATCTATGTTCGATAGCAAGGGAGGACTGCTCAGTGAACAGTCGCACTTTGGTGCTCGTACTCGCGTTGACCGTGGCGTTTGGCCTGATGATCGGCGGCCAAAGCTTCTCCCAGACACCGCCTACCCGGCCACCAATCGAGACGACGAAGGTCGAAGGCACCGATAACGTCTACATATTCCGCAACGGCAATCATCAGGCGATGTTCGTTGTCACCAGTGCCGGTGTGATCGCCACCGATCCCGTCGCCTACGGCCGGCCGACAGGCGGGCAAACCTACCTCGACGAGATCAAGAAGGTCACCAGCCAGCCGATCAAGTATCTGATCTACAGCCACCACCATTTCGATCACATCGCCGGCGGCAAGGCTTTCAAGGATGCGGGCGCCACGGTCGTCGCGCATCGGCGCGCCAAGGAGCGCCTCGCCCAGCTCAATGACCCGCATACGGTGCCGCCCGACGAGGCCGTAGGCGACGAGGGCCGGACCATCACCCTTGGCGGGACCGTGCTGGAGCTCAAGTATATCGGCCTCAATCACTCCGACTCGACCCTGGTCATGCGGCTGCCGAAAGAAAAGATCATCTTCGTCGTCGACCTCATTCCGGTCGCATCCGTGCCGGGTCGGGGCATGATCGATTTCTATCCTCTGGAGTTGGAGGACTCGATCGCCAAGATCATCGCCATGGATTGGGAGCGGATGATCCCCGGCCATCCTGGTCCCAACGGCCGTCTGGGCACCAAGGAGGACGTTCAGGAACCTCCTCACGTTCCTGCAGGATGCATCGAGCGAGGTGAAGAAGGCAGCACGCGAGGGCAAGTGCTGGGACACGGTCGGAGAAGGAGGTCAAGCTGCCCAAGTACGAGAATTGGCCGGGATATCAGAACAACCTGCCTTTCGTGCTGCGCCGCTACTGTGGCCTCTGGGGCCGCGGCACCTGACTTCGGAGGGCACCAGCGCGCATGGCTAATTATAAGCCATGCGCCTGGTACCCGGCCGCTGCCGAGCCCAGGACATGCGTGGGGCCCGCTTCCGCTGTGATGCGAGGCGGGCCCACTCATGTGGGCTGTGCCGCGGCCTGTGGATGACGGTGCCCGTGCAAGCCTGCGTCAGGACGCGGCGCTCGTGGTTGCGGGGGCCGGCGCGGCCGGCAGGGGCGGCGGGTTGGGGGCGCCTCGGGCCTCGGCGATGAGGCGGGCGCAGGCGGTTTCGATGCGTTCCTGGATGAGCTTGCGCGCCTGGGCGCGGGGCAGGCCGGGTGGGACCGGGTCCAGGAACTCCACGACGATGGTGCCGGGGTAGCGCATGAAGCTGCGGCGCGGCCAGAACAGCCCGGAATTCAACGCAACAGGTACGCACGGCAGCTCGAGCCCCTCGTAGAGCGCCACGAAGCCCGGCTTGTAGTCGGGCTCGGCGCCGGGCGCACGACGGGTCCCTTCCGGGAAGATCACGACTTCGCGCTCCTGGGCCGCGCGCTCACGGGCATCGCGGATCAGCGCCCTGAGTGCGCCGGGCCCGGCCTCGCGCCGCACGAAGATGTGGCGGAACTTGTGGCTGAACCAGCCGTAGAGCGGGATGCGGCCCAGCTCCGCCTTCATCACCATGGCCGGGTCCCGGAACATCGGGATGAGGGCGAAGGTGTCCCAGGCCGACTGGTGCTTGGCGGCGACGAGACAGCCGCCGCGGGGGAGCTTCTCGCGTCCGCGGACCTCGAGGCGCGTGCCGCAGATCAGCTTCAGCCACCACAGGCTCGTAAGCCCGTGCAGCCTGAGCCCCTGCATGGCCCAGCGGCGCGGACCGAGGAGGAGCCAGCTGCCTAGCAAGAGGAACGCCGCCGTATTCACGTAGAAAACGACGAGAAACAGGATCGACCTGAAGACCAGCATGGCACCTCGACCCCTGCTCATCCCTGCGCTGCGTGCGGCTTGGCAACTGCCACGCTGCCGTTCCAGCCGAGCAGCCGGGCGAGACCATAGCGCGCCGCGGATGGCAGGAATTTCACATATTCCGCGAGCAGCACGCGCGCCGTGAAGGCGTCCGTCCACCAGCGACGGGCGTGCAGCCGTTCGGGTACAACCGGGTGCGGCACGAGCACCACACCCGGCATGGCGCGGCTGAGCTCGGTGAGGCTGCGCGGCATGTGATAGCTCGAGGTGACGATGATGAGCCGCCGGTAGCCCTTGGCGTTGGCCCAGGCCCTGGTCTCCTCGGCGTTGCTGGTGGTGGAGTGGGCGGCGTAGTCAACGTCGACTTTGGCGGCAAACAGCCGCTCGGACAGGCCGCTGAGCCGCTTCAGGTCGGCGCGGCTGGTCTGCGGATTGACGCCCGAGATGAGGAGCCGCGCGCCGCGCCCCTCCGCGAGCAGGCGGGCGGCGGCGGTGAGCCTCAGCTCGCCCCCGGTCAGCACCACGATGGCATCGGCGCGTTGCTGGGGCTTGCCCGGGACATAGTCTGCTACCGTACGGGCGAACACGACGAAGCCCGCGGCGAATGCAACGAGCGCCGCGGCCGCTGCCACGCCCATCCATTTTGCCGGTCGTGCCACGCTACCTCTGCGCACCCTCCCCCGTGGGTTGGGCAAGGTCGTCCGGTCGCTACCTTAACGGATTTGTGGCTGTCTGCGACCGCCTTCCTCGCATCATGGCTGATGCTGCCCGGCGGGTGTCAAGGCAACTAATGCTGGCTGTTCAAGATGCGATAGACGCCGATGCGCGAGGTCAGCATGCACAAGGCGGCGATCACCAGCACCACGATGCCGAGCAGGATGTAGCCCGGCAGGTCCAGGGTGGCGATGCCGATCAGCCGGCGCAGCTCGGTGAAGGTGACGGCCCCGCCGCCCAAGAGCTCCATCACCGTCGGCATGGCGAGAAACACGAGCACCGCCCACAGGGCGCCGACTATCCCGGCCCTGACTCCGAGGCGCAGGAAATGGCGCTCGAACTCGCGCGCGATGAAGCGGTCGGTGGCGCCCACGAAGTGCAGCACCTCCACGATGTCGCGGTTGGAGGCCATGGCGCTCTTGGTGGCTGACACGATGATGGCGGTGGTTGCGGCGCCGACCAGGAGCAGGATGGCGAAGCCGCCCAGCGCGAAGGAGCGCGTGATGGTCCTGATCTGCGCCTGCCAGCGCCGGTGGTCGTCGATGGTCACGCCCGCGTCCTGGAAGTTGGCGGTGAGCGCCTTGCGCAGCCCGTCGAGGTCGGACGGGGCGCCGCGCTCCAGCTCCACCGCAACGAGCCGCGGGACCGGCAGCGCGCTCAACGACGCGCTCTGGCCGATCCACGGCTCCAGCAGCTGCTGCATCTCGCCGGTCGTCAGCGCGCGCGCCCTTGCCACGCCCGGCTGCCGCGACAGGAAGCCCTTGACCTCGGCCAGGAGCTTCTCGGCATCGGCGCCCGTGCCGTCCTTGGTCTCCACCAGAACTGTGACCTCGCTCGCCATGCCGCGCAGCCAGTCCGACGCCGACTGGTTCATCATGTACACCGCACCCGCCGTCAGCGAGGCGAGAAAGCACATGATGGTGATCACCAGGGTGAGCGAGCGCCCCGTCACCGAGCCCGCCGGGACGACCGGCGCAAGGGTGGTGCCGCCGCGCGAACGCCGCGTGCGCTCGCCGCTCGCAGCGTCGGCGCGCGCGGTCGGGACGGTGCGTTGCGTGGGCGCCGGGGCCTGCGTGTGCGCACCTTGGTAGGCCTCCGCGCGCGCGCGGGGGGCGGGCGCGCCGGGGAAGCCGGTCGGCTTGTCAAACGATCCGGACATGGCCGTCGTGCAGCTCCAGGCGCGGCGCCTTGGTCTGCCGCATGAGTTGGTGGTCGTGGGTGGCGATCAGCACGGAGGTGCCGAGCCGGTTCAGCTCGATGAACAGGCGCAGCAGGCGGCGCCCCATCTGCGGGTCGACGTTGCCGGTCGGCTCGTCGGCGAGCAGCAGCTCCGGCTTGTTGATCACGGCGCGGGCGATGGCGGCGCGCTGCTTCTCGCCGCCCGAGAGACTGGAGGGTGCGGAGTACATGCGGTCGCCGAGCCCGACCCACTGCAGGAGATCGGTCACATCCTCCTTGTAGTCGGAGATGCGCTTGCCGGTCACCCGCAGCGGCATCGCCACGTTCTCCCAGGTCGTCATGTGGTCGAGCAGCCGGAAGTCCTGGAACACGATGCCGATGCGGCGCCGCAGCTGCGCGCGCCGCGCGGGCGCCACGCGGCTGATGTCCTGGCCCAGAACATGGATCGAGCCGCGGGTCGGCTGGATCGACATGAAGAGCAGGCGCAACAGCGAGGTCTTGCCCGAGCCCGACGGCCCGGTGAGGAAGTGGAAGGAGCCCGGGCGCAGGTGGAACGTAACGTCGTGCAGCACTTCGTTGCCGCGGCCATAGCGCAGACCGATTCCGCCCAGTCTAACCACGTGAGACTTGTCCCCCTTCGCGCACCGTGCGGGCTCAATAGCCCAATTTCACCCTTCGGGAAAAGGGGATCAATCGTCAGGATTGTGGCGGACTGATGGGGTGCCTGCTGCGGCGCTCCCCGCGAGCCATCCACCGCTCCTGCCGCGGCCAGGAAGATGTTCCAGCATCGCCGGGAATCGATGGTAAGCTCGCCTTGTACCTGGCTCCGATGCCGGCCGGGGGCGCATTGGAGAGCTCGGGCAGCAGAGAGGGGGCACGATGGCACGCATCCTTCTGGCCGACGACGACGCCGCCACCCGTGCGCTCGTGGAGCGCGCGCTCGCTGGCGACGGCCATGCGGTGACCTCGACCCAGGATGGCGCCGAGGCCCTGGAGAGGCTCGCTGCCGGCACCTTCGACCTGCTGATCTCCGACGTGCAGATGCCCGCGGTCGACGGCATCTCGCTTGCCGAGAAGGGTCTTGCGGCGCAGCCCAAGCTCAAGGTGATCCTGATCTCGGGCTTTGCCGACGAGCTCGACCGCGCCGAGCGCCTGCACAAGAGAAGGATCGCGCGCGTGGTGGCCAAGCCGATCACGCTCGAGGGGATCAGGGCCGCCGTGAGGGCCGCGCTCAGCTGACGGTCAGACCCCGCGGAGCACCTCGGGGTCTGCCTCCAAGGCAGTCATCGCGCCCCGGCGAGCGCGTAGTGGTTGCTTCGTCAACCGCTCAACGGCGCTGCGAGACGAATGCCGCCAGAACGATGAGGCCCGCACCGGCGAGCGTCGCGAGCCCCGGCACCTCGGCGAAGAAGACGAAACCGAACAGCACGCCCCACACCAGCGTCACATAGCCGACCGGCGCCAGCCGCGCCGCCTCGATGCGCGCAAACGCGTGCGCCAGCATGGTGTGCGCGGTGACGCCGATCGTGCCGAGCAGCGCAAACAGGAGCGTGTCCCCCAGGGTCAGCGGGGTCCACACCCACAGCACCGGCAGCGCCAGCAACAGCGCAGGCCCTAGGTTCTGGAACAGCACGATCTGCGACAGGGGATCGCGCGTGGCGCGGTGGCGCAGCATCACGATGTTGAGCGCATAGCCGAAGGCGGAGAGCACGACGGCAGCGGCACCCAGCAGCACATCGCCGTCCAAGCCAGCGCTCCCCACCTTGCCACCCACGATCAGCAGCATGCCGGCAAAGCCGCCCGCCAGCGCCACGGCAATGCGCCAGTCGAACCGCTCGCCCAGCATGGCGACGCCGAAGACCGCCGTGAGCACCGGCGCGATGAAGCCGAGCGCGATGGCATCGGCGAGCGGCAGCCGGGCGAGCGCGAAGAAGAACGTGGTGGCGGTGACGACAATGAGGACCGCGCGCAGGCCGTTGTAGAGCGTAGCCTCCCGCGTCGGCCAGCCGGGCCGGCTCCAGGCGGCATAGACCGCGGCGCCCACCAGGCCGAAGGCGAAGCGCAGGAACGCGATCTGCAGCGTGGGATAGCGCGCCGAGAGCGCCTTGATGATCGCATCCATGAGAGTGAGCAGGCCCTCCGCCGCGACGGCGAGGAGGACGATGCGGGCGAGCGGCAGTGGAGCTGGCGCGGCGGGCTGAGGCATGGCGCTACAGCCATAGCCGCCGGCAGGCCTCCGCACTATAGACGGCCGGCCACGGGCGGGTCTGTTCTAGCCGCAGGGCGAATCGCCCTAAAGGGGCGGGTCAGACCCGGTCAGACCCCTCGCCCGTGCGCTTCGATCTCAACTCCAGCCTCGAGGCGAGGGGTCTGACCCCGCCACCGAGGGCAACGAGAGGCGCCGATGAGCGACGTGGCCGACGACCTCCTCCGCACCATCGGCGGCCGGCGCTTCGGCGCGATCCTCGCCGACCCGCCGTGGCAGTTCCAGAACAAGACGGGAAAGGTCGCGCCGGAGCATCGGCGGCTTGCCCGCTACCGCACGCTCTCGCTCGGGGAGATCCGGGAATTGCCGGTGCACGAAGCGGCTGCCGACGTGGCGCATCTCTATCTGTGGGTGCCCAACGCCCTGCTGCCCGAGGGCCTGTCGGTCATGGCGGCGTGGGGGTTTCGCTACAAGTCCAATCTGGTCTGGCACAAGGTGCGCCGCGACGGCGGATCGGACGGCCGCGGGGTGGGCTTCTACTTCCGCAACGTCACGGAGCTCATCCTGTTCGGCGTGCGCGGCCGGAACGCGCGCACGCTGCAGGCCGGGCGGCGCCAGGTCAACCTCATCGCCACGCGCAAGCGTGAGCACAGCCGCAAACCCGATGAGCTCTTCCCGGTCATCGAGGCCTGCTCGCCGGGACCATACCTGGAGCTGTTCGCGCGCGGCGCAAGGCCCGGCTGGACCGCCTGGGGCAAGGAGGCGGGCGTCGGCCACGCCCCGAGGGGCGTCAGACCCTCTCCACCTGTCATCCCGGACGGAGCGAAGCGAGCCGAAGGCGAGCAGCGCTCCGATCCGGGACCTCGTGACGCTGAGCTCCGACTCGCCTCACGAGGTCCCGGATAGTTGGCCATCGGCTTCGCCGACCCGCAGCGGATGAAACGGCTCCCCCACCACAGCCGCGACCGGATTCCCCTCCCTCTTGCGGGTCTCTTGCGGGGAGGGGTTAGGGGTGGGGGTCCTTCGGGGTGCTCGCCCCTCCGGCGGACCCCCACCCGGCACGTCGTGGCGAAGGCACGCCTTCGCCACGACGTGCCACCCTCCCGCAAGGGGGAGGGTACCGCCGCGGCGCTCGCCTCGCTCAATCTCGACCGCCAGTTTCGTTGTAGCCTCGCCCTGGCCCTCACAGGCCGGGGCTCGGCTTCCGGGATGACAGGCGGACACCGCTACGCCGCCAGCTTGGCGAGGATGCGGGCCCAGCTGCGCGCGCCCTTGCGGAACGAGGTGAGGTTGTACTTCTCGTTGGGCGAGTGGATGCGGTCGTCGTCGAGGCCGAAGCCGACCAGCAGGCTGTCCATCCCCAGCGCGTCCTTGAACGAGGTCACGATCGGGATCGAGCCGCCGACACCGACCAGCGCCGCCGGCCTGCCCCACTCCTCCTCCAGCGCCTCGGCGGCGCGCGCGATGAACGGCGCCTTGGCGTCGAAGGCGATGGCCGCCGACCCGCCCGTGTGGAGGAAGTCCGCGCGGCAGTCCGGCGGCAGGCGCTCCGTGCACGAACTGCTTCAGGGCCGCCAGCACCTTCTTCGGGTCCTGCCCCGGCACCAGGCGGCAGGTGATCTTCACCGACGCCTTGGAGGGGATCACGGTCTTGGTGCCGACGCCCTGGTAGCCGCCGGTGATGCCGTTGAACTCCAGCGTCGGCCGCGCCCACAGCTGCTCCAGCACGCTGAATAGCGCTTCTCGCCCGCCGGCGTGCTCAGGCCCACGCCGCCCAGGTACTTGCCGGCGTCGAAGCCCAGCGCCTGTCCACTGCTGCGCCTGCCTGGCCGAGGGCTTCCGGATGCCGTCGTAGAAGCCGGGGACGCGCACCTTGCCGTTGGCGTCGTGCATCTCGCCCAGGATGCCGACCAGCGCGCGGATCGGGTTCATGGCGGCGCCGCCGAAGTTGCCCGAGTGCAGGTCGCGGCTGGGCCCGGTGATGACGATCTCGGTGGCGGCGAGCCCGCGCAGCTGGGTGGAGATGGCGGGGGTGTCCTTGTCCCACTGGCCGGTGTCGCAGACGAGCGCCAGGTCGGCGCGTCACCTCCTTGCCGTGCTTGGCGAGGAAGCCCGGCAGGGAGGGCGAGCCGCACTCCTCCTCGCCCTCGATCAGCACGGTGATGGCAATCGGCGTCCGGCCGGCGACGCTCTTCCAGGCCCTGACCGCCTCCAGGAAGGTCATGAGCTGGCCCTTGTTGTCCTCCGCGCCGCGCGCCACGATCACCTTGCCGTTGGCCTTCTCGGTGGCGATGCGCGGCTCGAAGGGCGGCGTCTTCCACAGCTCGAGCGGATCGGGCGGCTGCACGTCGTAGTGGCCGTAGAACAGCACGTGCGGCCCGCCGTTGGCCCGGCCGTCGTCTTGGGCGTTGTCGTGGCCGACCACCATCGGGTGGCCGGTGGTGGGGACGACCTTGGCGTCGAAGCCGATCTCGGCGAGCTGGCTCGCGCACCATTCCGCGGCCTTGCGGCATTCCGGCGCGTAGGCGGGGTCGGTCGAGACGCTCGGGATGCGGATCAGATCGAAAAGCCTGTCGAGCGCCTGCTGGTGCGTCTGGTCCAGCGTCTTCAGGACTTTGGGAAGATGGGCGTGCATCGGTCACCGTGCCGCGGGATGGTTCGAGAAGGGCTTGGACAGCATAAGTGAGGAGGCGCGCGCGGCCTGTCAACCGGGGCTTGAGCGCCGCCGCCGCGCGCGTGCTTTATCGTCCACCTCGTGGGCACGGGGAACGCCGGAACGGGAGGACGCACGCATGGCCGATACGATGGCCCCCATGGATGCCGCCCGGGCGTCAGCGGTGGTCGACCACTACCAGAAGACCGCCGAGCTGATCACGCAGCACTGGGAGCGCCGCGGCCAGCAGTTCATCACGCTGGTGCTGGTGCTGGCAGGCGCCGTGCTGGTCGCCGTTCTCGCGTCCCCTGATCGCGCCCGCGCTCGAGGGCCTGGTCCAGGCCTACGTCATGCTCGACGGCGACAGCGTTGTCCGCCTCAGGTCGCTCACCCCCGTCGCCGGCGATCTGCTGCTGGCCTTCCTGGTGGTTACCGTCTTCTATCTCACCGCGAGCCTGGTAAACCGCACCAGCATCATCATGAACTACTACCTCTACATGAGCCTGCTGGAGGACGAGATCCGGGCCGCCTTCCAGATCCCAAAGGGCCAGTTCGCGTTCACCCGCGAGGGCGTGTTCTATGAGCTGGCCTCCGCGTCCATGAGCCGGCTGATCGGCCGCTGCTACAAGGCCGTGCTCGGGTCGCTGCTCGTCTTGTTCTTCGCCGCGCGCCTGTTCTTCGACTTTCCGCGCGATCTGCCGCCGTTCGGGCTCGGCGGCGACATTCTGCTGCAATGGGCGAGCAGGAGCTTCCTGTTCGTCGTGGACGTTCTGATCGTCGTTCCGACGCTCTGGCTGTTCTTCCGGTTCGCCTGGCTCGACCCCATGTCGAGGCCGACGCTCGCAGGAAGATGACGCAGATCGGCGCCTGACGGCCGCCGCCCGAGCGCTATTGCGCCCTGTGCGCCGCGGCCTGCGCGGCAGATGCGCGCTTTTCCGCATGCCGCCAGGGCTGGTATGGGGTCAGCCGCGAAGCCTGCCCGCGTGCATGGCAGGACATTCACCGCCAGAGGTGGAGAGACGCCCATGACGGCAAGCCGATCAGCGACCAGCACGGCGCAGAAGCGCGTCTACCTGTTCGGCGCCGGCAAGGCCGACGGCTCGGCAGACATGAAGGACCTGCTGGGCGGCAAGGGCGCCAACCTGGCCGAGATGGCGAGCCTCGGGCTGCCCGTGCCGCCGGGCTTCACCATCACCACCGAGGTGTGCACCGCCTACTACGCGAACGGGCGCATCCTGCCCGACGGGCTCAAGGGCGAGGTGGAGGCCGCGCTCGCCGAGGTCGGCAAGGCGGTGGGCGCGCGCTTCGGCGATGCCGCCGCGCCGCTGCTGGTCTCGGTGCGCTCCGGCGCGCGCGCCTCCATGCCCGGCATGATGGACACCATCCTCAACCTCGGCCTCAACGACGAGACGGTCGAGGGGCTGGCGGCCAAGTCCGGCAACCCGCGCTTCGCCTACGACAGCTACCGCCGCTTCATCCAGATGTACTCCAACGTGGTGCTGGGCGTGGAGCACGGCGTGTTCGAGGACATCCTCGAGAGCCACAAGAACCTCAACGGGCTTCTCGCTCGATACCGACCTCGGCGCCGACGACTGGAAGGAGGTGGTCGGCGAGTACGAGGCCGCCGTCGAGCGCGAGACCGGCAAGCCGTTCCCCCAGGATACGGCCGAGCAGCTGTGGGGCGCCATCGGCGCGGTGTTCGGCTCCTGGCACAACGAGCGGGCCAAGACCTACCGCCGCCTGCACGGCATCCCCGACGGCTGGGGCACGGCCGTCAACGTGCAGGCCATGGTGTTCGGCAACCTCGGGGCCACGCTCGGCCACCGGCGTCGCCTTCACGCGCAATCCCTCGACCGGCGCGCGCGAGGTCTACGGCGAGTTCCTCGATCAACGCGCAGGGCGAGGACGTGGTGGCCGGCATCCGCACGCCGCAGCCCCTGACCGAGGCCGCGCGCAAGGCGGCCGGCGAGAAGCTGCCCTCGCTCGAGGCCCTGATGCCCGCGGCGTTCGCCGAGCTCGCAGCGCGTGTTCCCGGCGCTCGGAGCGCCGCTACCGCGACATGCAGGACGTCGAGTTCACCATCCAGGAGGGCAAGCTCTGGATGCTGCAGACGCGGTCGGGCAAGCGCACCACCAAGGCCGCCCTCAAGATCGCCGCCGACCTCGTGGCCGACGGCCTGATCGAGCGAGGAGGAGGCGGTGCTGCGCGTCGATGCCGCCGGGCTCGACCAGCTCCTGCATCCCACCATCGACCCCGAGGCCGAGCGGCGCGTGCTGGCGAAGGGCCTGCCGGCCTCGCCCGGCGCCGCCGTCGGGCGAGATCGTGTTCGACGCCGACGAGGCCGAGGCGCTCAAGGCCCAGGGCAGGGAGGTCATCCTGGTCCGCACCGAGACGAGCCCGGAGGACATCCACGGCATGCATGCGGCGGCCGGCATCCTCACCGCGCGCGGCGGCATGACGAGCCACGCCGCGGTGGTGGCGCGCGGCATGGGGCGGCCGTGCGTGTGCGGCGCCGGCGCGCTGCGCATCGACGCCAAGGCCGGCACCATGACGGTCGCGGCGCGAGGTGCTTCGGGAAGGGCGACGTCATCACCATCGACGGCACCAAGGGCGAGGTGCTGGCAGGCCGGGTGAAGATGCGCCAGCCGGAGCTGTCGGGCGACTTCGCCACCATCATGGGCTGGGCCGACAAGGCGCGCACGCTCGGCGTGCGCGCCAACGCCGACACCCCGCGCGAGGCCACGCAGGCGCGCGACTTCGGCGCCGAGGGCATCGGGCTGTGCCGCACCGAGCACATGTTCTTCGAGGAGAGCCGCATCCTCGCCATGCGCGAGATGATCTGCGCCGACGACGAGGCCGGCCGCCGCAAGGCGCTCGCCAAGATGCTGCCGATGCAGCGCGCCGACTTCGAGGCGCTGTTCGAGATCATGGCCGGGCTGCCGGTGACGATCCGCCTGCTCGATCCGCCGCTGCACGAGTTCCTGCCGCACGAGGAGAAGGAGGCGGCGGCCGTCGCCCAGGCGCTGGGCGTGCCGCTGCAGAAGCTGAAGGCGCGCGTGGCCGAGCTCGCCGAGTTCAACCCCATGCTGGGCTTCCGCGGCTGCCGCCTCGCCATCCGCTACCCGGAGATCGCCGAGATGCAGGCGCGCGCCATCTTCGAGGCGGCCGTCGATGCGGGGCGCAAGACCGGCAAGCCGGTGATCCCCGAGGTGATGATCCCGCTCATCGCCTATCGCGCCGAGTTCGACATCCTGCGCGACGTGATCGTCGAGGTGGCGCGGGCGGTCGAGACGGAGACGGGCGCCAGCGCTCGACTACCAGATCGGCACCATGATCGAGCTGCCGCGCGCGGCGCTGCAAGGCGGCACGAGATCGCCGACGGCGAGGGGGGCGCCCAGTTCTTCTCGTTCGGCACCAACGACCTCACCCAGACCTGCCTCGGGCTCTCGCGCGACGATGCCGCGCCGATCCTCGCCAACTACGCGGAGCGGGCGATCTTCCCGGTGGACCCGTTCGTCTCCATCGACCGCGACGGCGTCGGCGAGCTGGTGCGCATCGGCACGGAGCGCGGCCGCAAGGTGCGGCCCGATCTCAAGGTCGGCATCTGCGGCGAGCACGGCGGCGACCCGGCCTCCATCGCCTTCTGCCACGAGGCGGGCCTCGACTACGTCTCCTGCTCGGCCTTCCGCGTGCCGGTGGCCCGCCTCGCCGCGGCGCAGGCCGCGATCCGGGCCAAGGGAACGGCAGAGGCGGTCAGCACCGCGTGATAGCGGGTGCGCTATCGCTTCGCCGCGGCCGGGGCGATCTCCTCGAAGAAGCGGATGCCGTGCCGGCGGAACTGGGCGCGCGCGTCGTCGCGGCTGTAGAACATGTGGCCGCCGCCGTAGACCTCGAGGCGCACGCGGTTGTCGGTGCCGATGGTCGGCATCTGGTCCAGGATGAGCTTGGTGCGGAAGTACGGCGTCACCAGATCCGCATAGCCGTGCGCGATCAGCACGCGAAACGTCGGATCGCGCACCAGCGCGCCTCGGAGCGAGGAGACCGACTCCTGCCCGTACCACGACCACGAGGAGCCCAGGCCGCGCAGAAGGTACTCCCGGCCCGGGTTCCACGCGAGGTGCTGCTTGTCGAGCTGGGCCATGCCTCTCGCCAGCTGCGTGGCCAGGCCGCCCAGGTCCTCGCCGCCCTCGACCAGGATGGGGCCATCGAAGGCCGCATGGCGCTTGAACGTCGCGTCGTAGACGCTGTAGGTGCGTCCGAGCTTGCTGTCGACGGCGTGGAGAAAGGCCTGCGCGCGCGAGCGCGGGCCCAGCTGGCGCACGGCCTCGGCGTCGAGCCCGGTGACCGCAACGATGCGCTGCACCAGGCGCTCCAGGGCCGCCTTGTCGCGCGGGCCGGCGAGGAGATCGGCGAGGTACGGTCCGGCGGCCTCGCGCTCGAAGGCCGCCAGCTGCTCGGCCGACACCGGGCCCTTGGCGTCGGCGATCACCGCCGCCAGCGACGGAAACTGGGCCACCCTGAGCATCACGTTGGCGAGGCCGGGGTCGAACCCCGTCCCCGCCAGGGCCGGCGACACCATGATGATGCCGTTGAGGGCAAAGCCCGGCATCGCCTGCAGCGACTGGGCGATGCGCGGCGCGCGGAAGCCGCCGTAGCTCTCGCCCAGGAACACCTTGGGCGAGTCCAGGCGGCCGTTCGCCTCCAGCCAGCGCTTCATGAAGACGGTGATCGAGGCGATGTCCCCCTGCACCGACCAGAACCTGTCACGCAGCGCATCGGTGTCCCGGCCTGGCGCCGCCTTGCGCGGCGTGCGGTCCGCCTCGGCCTTGCCGTCCTTCGCCTGGTCCGGTTTCGGCGGGTGCAGGCGGGTGTAGCCCGTGCCGACGGGATCAATGAATACGAGGTCGGTGAAGTCGAGCCAGGTCTCCGCGTTGGGCAGGAGATCGACCGGCGCGGTGGGGCGCGCGGCGTCCGCCGTGATCGGCAGGCGCCAGGGTCCGAGCGCGCCCAGGTGCAGCCAGGCCGAAGCCGAGCCGGGGCCGCCGTTGATGGCGAAGGTGATGGGACGCTTCTTCGCCTCGGCACCGTCGAGCAGGTAGGCGAAATAGCCGATCTCGGCCACCACAGTGCCGGTCTCGTCCGCAAAGGTGACGGCGCCGGCCGTGACGGTGAAGGAGAGCTTGCGGTCCGGCAGGTCCAGCGTGTGTCGCCTGGATGCCTCGGCCGGCAGCGGCGCGATCGGCTTGATCTCCGGCGTGACGGTCCGGCTCTTCAGCAGCCCACCCACGACCGGCGTCTGCGGGGCAGCATCGATCTCGGTGATCGGAATCTTGATCGCCGCGGGGCCAGCGGCCTCCTGCGCGGCGCCGGGAAGCGGGGCCAGGCCGAGCCAGGCCGCAGACAGGACGAGCGTGCTGAGCCCTCTCCGAAGCCCGACGTTCCTGGTCCACGCGAGCGTGAGATGCATGATCGGCTCCCCTTAGTTCAGGTGTCAGGTGTCAGGTTTTAGGTTTTAGGTTTCAGGACCGGCGAGCGGCCGCATCCACTTCCTGAAACCTGACACCTGGAACCTGGAACCTTACTGCTCGGACACCGGCACCACATAGTTGAGGGGCAGCCGTCCGCCGTCGGCGAAGACGGTGGTGCCCGTGACGTAGCTCGCCTCGTCGCTGGCGAGCCAGGCAACGATGGCGGCGATCTCCTCCGGCCGGCCGAAGCGGCCCATCGGCGTGCGCGACAGAACCTTGGCGCGGAACCCCTCGTCCTTGATCACGCCGGCCAGCAGCGGCGTGTCGATGGTGCCCGGCCCCACGGCGTTGACGCGGATGCCGAGCGGGGCCAGCGCAATCGCCATCGCCTTGGTCAGCTGGCTGATCCCGCCCTTGGAGATCGAGTAGGCGACGTGGTCGGGCAGCGCGAACCGCTCGTTGATCGAGCTCATGTTGACGATGGCACCGGGCGCGGCCCCGTCCTTTGCCTTAGCCTGCTCGGCCATCTGGCGCGCTACCGCCTGCCCCATCAGGAACGCCCCGCGCAGGTTGATGCCGAGCACGCGGTCGAACTCCTCGATGCCGAGGTCGAGGAACGGGGCGTCGTCGACGACGCCGGCGTTGTTGACGAGCACGTCGATGCGGCCGAAGGCCTCGAGCGTGGCGGCGACGGCATTGGCGACATCGGCCGGCCTGGCGACATCGCCCGCCACAGCGATGGCGGTTGCGCCGCCCGCCTCGATGGCCTGCACTGCGCGCTGGACCGCCCCGGCGTTCACGTCGCACAGGGCAACCTTGGCGCCCTCTCTGGCAAGCCGGACGGCACACGCCTGTCCGATGCCCTGCGCCGCCCCCGTCACGATCGCGACCTTGCCGGCTAGAAGCATGAGGCTCCTCGGAGACATGGAAAAGGGGTCAGACCCTGCCCCGCCCGCTTGTATTTCAGAACGCGGCAGGTGGCCAGAGGTCTGACGTGGTCCGACCCCTTCATCGCCTCAGTTGCTGCCGAAAGGCGACCACGGCGGCGGCATGCTCCACCACAGCTGCCGCTCCGGCTTGCGCGAGATTGCGCCGAGGCCGCTCGCGCCCTCGGGCCAGTGCCGGTCCGCAGTCTCAGTCATCTTGCCGGCGGGCTTCTGCTCGGCGCGCCCCGGCGGTGGGCGCGCGACCTTCACTCCGGCCCCGGCCGGCGGTGTCCGGCCCGCATCCGTGGAGATGGAGGACGCCAGCTTGGCGATGCTGGTCTCGGGCGGGGCCGCCTCGGTTTTTGCCTCGCTGAGCTCCTTCTCGTCCACCGGGGTCTCCTCAACCTTCGTCGCGGCGGCAAGCTCCTTCGCGGGCGTATCGACCATCCGCACGCGCACGACAGCGGCCTGCTTGGCCGGGCCGGATGGCGCGAGCACGTCGATGCGCACATCGAACGCATCGGGGCCGGTCTCGCCGAGCGTCAGAAAGAGGCCGTCGAGATCGGCGCGCGCGACCGCCCAGGTCTCGGCATCGCAGCGCACCCCCTTGGAGAGCTTCACGTCAGTCGGAACGCCCTTCAGAAGCAGCTCCGTGCCGGGGCCGTCGGCGCCCTCGACCCGCAGGCTCAGGACCGCGCGCGCCCGCTCGCTGCGCGCAATGGCGACGTCGATGGTCTCCGGCGCGAGTTGGCGCAGCGACGCAGAGCCCTCATCGCGCATGTGGGCCTCGCCGGCATCGAGCGTACGCAGGCCGAGGAGCATCGAGCCGCCCAGCACGCTGCTCATCAGCGCGCCCAGGCCGAAGCAGACGAGCGTGCCGAGACGAGCACCCTGGCCCGGCCCAGAGGCGGCGCCATCGCCCTCGCCCCCGGAAAGCTGCCCACTGGTGAGCAGCGCCAGGCGCTGCATCAGGCTCTTGGGTCGCTGTTGCCGACCCGGCGACGCCGATCCCCGCATGGCCCGTCTCCCCGGCACCGCACTCCATGCCTCCCGGCCGGTGCGCTGCA
The DNA here is from genome assembly GCA_963758625.1 of uncultured Alphaproteobacteria bacterium. Taxonomy (GTDB): domain Bacteria; phylum Pseudomonadota; class Alphaproteobacteria; order Rhizobiales; family Hyphomicrobiaceae; genus AWTP1-13. Next base: position 24,422 of record CAVWWJ010000027.1, read on the forward strand.
CGTCGATCTCGCCCGAAGAGCCCCGAGCCAAACTACGGCATCGGCAGAATGTTTTCCACAGGATTTGCGTATCTATTCGGTGAATACGCTTGCATATTCAGGAAGTCGCGCGAGCGCGGATGCTGTGGCGCCGGCACGCCCGTCATCGCGCTGTCACGAGGAGCAGTTGCTCCGGGGGGTGCACATCCGCTAGTGTTCTGACCACGATGGAAGGTACCCGGTGTCATCCCGGCGCTTGTCGCCGGGATCCATCCAACCACTCGCTCCAGCGCGCGTCGATGGCTGGATGCCGGGGACAAGCCCCGGCATGACATGGGAACCAGGCGTTGGTGCCGGAACACTAGCGTTGCCTCGCCTCCTCGAGCCCTCCGGACGCTTCGCATGTCGGCAAACCGCTACAACCAGCACCTCGACAGGAACCCTGCCAACTATCAGGCGCTGACCCCGCTCAGCTTTCTCGAGCGGGCCGCGTCGGTGTTCCCGCGCCATCCCGCGGTGATCCACGGGCGGTTCCGGCTAGGCTACGCGGAGCTCTACGCCCGCGCCAGGCGGCTCGCCTCGTCCCTGGCGGCTCGCTACGTCGGGCCCGGCGACACGGTCTCCGTCATGCTCCCCAACACGCCGCCGATGCTGGAAGCCCACTACGGCGTGCCCATGACCGGAGCCATCCTGCATTCCTTGAACACCCGGCTCGACGCCGCCGCGATCGCGTTCCAGCTCGACCACGCCGGCAGCAAGGTGGTGATCTGCGACCGCGAGTACGCGCCCGCGATGCGCGCTGCGCTGGCGCTGGCCAACGTCGAGCCGCTCGTCATCGACTGCGACGACAAGGAGTTCCCGCAGGCCACCGAGGCCCTGTCGTACACCGACTACGAGGCGTTCCTCGCCTCGGGCGATCCCGATTTCCGCTGGCGCATGCCCGAGGACGAGTGGGAGTCGCTGTCGCTCAACTACACGTCGGGCACCACAGGCAATCCCAAGGGCGTGGTCTACAGCCACCGCGGCGCAGCCCTCATGTGCTACTCCAACGTGCTCGCCGCCAACATGGGCAAGCACCCCCTCTACCTGTGGACGCTGCCCATGTTCCACTGCAACGGCTGGTGCTTCCCCTGGACGCTTTCGGTAGTGGCGGGCACCCACGTGTGCCTGCGCTGGGTGCGCGCCAAGGCGATGTACGATGCCATCGCCGAGCACGGGATCACCCATATGTGCGGGGCGCCCGTCGTCATGTCGACCCTGCTGGGCGCCAGGGAGGAGGAGAAGCGGCCCCTGCCGCACAAGGTGGAGTTCGTCACCGCCGCCGCGCCGCCGCCGGAGGCGGTGCTGGCGGCGATGGCGACGGCGGGCTTCCACGTCACCCACGTCTATGGCCTGACCGAGGTCTACGGCCCCGCCGTCGTCAACGAGTGGCACAGCGCATGGAACGCGCTCGACGCCGGCGCGCAGGCAACGCTCAACGCGCGCCAGGGCGTGCGCTATGCCGCGCTCGAGGGCCTCACCGTGATGGACCCCGCGACCATGACCCGGGTTCCCGCCGACGGCACCACCCTGGGCGAGGTCATGTTCCGCGGCAACATCGTCATGAAGGGCTACCTTCAGAACCCCAGGGCGACCGGGGAGGCCTTCGCCGGCGGCTGGTTCCACTCCGGCGACCTCGGCGTGCTGCACTCCGACGGCTACATCCAGCTCAAGGACCGTTCCAAGGACATCATCATCTCAGGGGGCGAGAACATCTCCTCCATCGAGGTGGAGGACGCGCTCTACAAGCACCCGGCGGTGGCCTCGTGCGCGGTGGTGGCGAAGCCCGATGAGAAGTGGGGGGAGACGCCGGTCGCGTTCATCGAACTGAAGCCCGGCGTGCCGGCGCCAACGCCGGAGGAGATCATCGCCCACTGCCGCGCGCACCTCGCGGCCTACAAGGTGCCGCGCTTCGTGGTGTTCACGGACATCCCCAAGACGTCCACCGGCAAGATCCAGAAGTTCGCGCTGCGGGAGCAGGCCAAGGCGGTGTGAGCGCACATCCCTTCGGGCATCGGCGGCCTGGTGTGCAGCCCCTTCCGGTAGAAATCGTACACCATCCACCAGCCAAGACTGCAACGGCAAGCGCCGTCGTCGACAACCACTTCCGCATTGCTTCTCCCTCCCAGGCAACAGGAGCCCACGGGATGCCGTCAGGCAGCTGCCAGCGTGCGCTCGACGAACGCCGCGTCGGCGGCGATGATCTTGAGATACGCCTGGGCGGCCTGGTCGGGCTCGCTGCGCCGTTGCTCCCAATCGCGGATCGTGCCGACGGGGATGTGGAACCGCTCGGCGAACTCCGTCTGGGAGAGGCCGCGCTCGATGCGCAGGCGCTTGACCGATGTGGGCCGCCGCATGCGTGCAAGCTGGGCGTCCGGCAGCGGTTGGGCGTCGGGGTCGGCCAAGTCCGCCTTGTTGATGTCCTCGTTGGACATGCTGGCGGCCTTGTCCCGGTCCCACACGAATTTCGGCATGGCTGATGCTATACGGGGTGACCGTAGGCGTCAACTCGTGGTGGGGCCGCGAAGTTGGGCCGAGGTCCTGCTGTTCACAGGCAAGCTCTGCGAGGCAGGAGCCGTCCAAGACGGCTCCTGCCTGTCCAGTAATGTCGAGCCCCGGTGCTACTCCTTGGTGGCGGGGGCAGGCTCGCGCTTGGCGTTGGCGAAGTCGCCGGCCTTGACGATGATCATCTTGTCGAGGTCGATGAACCGGCGCAGCGCGCGGTTCGCGTCGTCGACGGTCACCGCCGTGATCTTCGCCTCGCGATCGGCGAGCCACGTCATCGTGCGATTGCTGAGCATCCAGCCGTGGAGGATACCGGACAGGGAGATGTCGTCGGAACGCTCCACTCTCCAGCTTTCCAGCAGTCCCTTGCGGGCGCCTTCCAGCTCTTCCGCAGTGATGCCGTCCTTCAAGGCACGCGCGATCTCCTCCTTGAAGGCCGCCTCGACCCTGCGGACGTTCTGCGGCGCGTGGATTGCGGTCGCGGAGAACGAGCCGACGGGATCGAACGTGCCTGCGGTCACGTCCCCGCTGGCACTGTAGCTCAACCCCTCCTTGCCGCGCAGCCGATCGTAGAGGCGGTTCTTGGTGCCGCGGGCCAGAACATTGGTGGCCATCAGCAGGGCGGGATAGTCGGGATCGACGTCGAGAAGCTTCAACGGCTGATAGGCCAAGAAGATCGCGTTTGCCTTGTCGGGCGTCTCGAGCGACTTGTTGACGACTGTGTAGTCAGCGTACTTGGAAGCTATGCGCAGGTACGGCGTCTTGCTCTTCCAGCTGCCGAAAAGCTCCTTCGCCAACGCCGCCATCTCGGTCGCGTCGAAATCGCCGACGATGGTGAGACGGCCGTTCGATGCACCGTAGAAGTCGCGATGGAAGGCTTTCACGTCATCGAGTGTCACCGCCTTGTAGCCCTCGATCTGCTCGTCGAAGGTCGCGGCGTAGTAGATGTGGCCCTTCGGACGAATGTTGAGGTGGCGGGACACAGCGCTCGAGGCGATCGAGCCGGGCTCGCTGCGGTTGCTTTCGATTGCCGTCAGAACCTGCTGTCTCAGCTGCTCGAGCTCGGCGGCCGGGAAGGACGGCTCCCGCAGGATCTCTGCGATGAGACGCATCAGCGCCGGCAGGTTCTCCCGGGTCGTCTCGAAAGCCGCACCGACGCCCGTCGCGTCGCCGGCGATGCTGCCCTGTGCTTTCAGCCTGTCGTATTCGTCGGCGATCTGCTTGCGCGTGCGCTTGGCGGCTCCCCGCTCCAGCATGGCCGCCGCCACGGCGCCCGCGTAGTTGCGATTCGTCAGGTTCTTCTCGTCGCCCAGCTCCAGCGACAGCCGCAACACGACGGTGTTGCCACGTGTCTTCTTCGGCAGCAGGGCCAGCTGCAGATTGCCGATCTTGCTGCGCAACGTACGAGCCTCGATGTTCGCGTGCGACGGGTCGAGCGCCTCGCCGTCTGCGACCGCCTTGCCGCCCTTGTAGCCCTGCAGCATCGCGGCGATCTGCTCGTCGCTCACCACCGGAATCTCGGTGCGATCCACGGTTTCCGCCGGGATGAACAGGCCCACCGTTCGGTTCGACGGCTTCAGGTAGGCCGCGGCGACACGCTTCACATCCTCCAAGCTGACTTCGCGAATACGGTCGCGGACGAGGAACATGAGCCGCCAGTCGCCTGTCGCCACCGATTCATTCAGGGTGTTGGCCATGCTCACGGGGTCCCTCAGCGCCGCCTCATAGGCGTTCAGGAAGCGCATGCGGGCGCTTTCGACCTCCTCCTTGGACGGCGCGTCCGCGATCATGTCGCCAGCAGCCTTCTCCAGCGCGTCGCGCGCGTCGACAATGGAGTCGCCCTTGCGCAGCACCGCGCCGAGGAGGAGGTAGCTCCGGTCTCTCAGATCGAGAAGGCTGCCGAAGGCCGTGCTTGCCTTCTTGGATTCCACCAGCCTCTTGTGCAGCCTGCCATTGGGCGTGTGCCCGAGAATGTTGACCGCCACGCGTAACGGCTGCGAAGTCCGGGTGGGACGGCGGAGGCCCGTGATATCCGATCATGGCGAGCTGATAGTCCGCCACGCGCCGCAGCGTGACCAGCCGCTCCCCGTCCTGCGCAGGCTCCACGGTGTAATGTCGCGGAACCGCATTTTGAGGCCGCGGAAGGGGGCCGAAATGCTTGTGCACCAGCTCGATGACCCTCTGCTCGGCGACCTTGCCCGTCACGATGAGCACGGCGTTGTCCGGCCGATAGTGGGTCTTGTAGAACGCTTGCAGCTTTTCGATCGGGACGTTCTCCACGTCGGAGCGGGCACCGATAACGGACTTCCCGTAATTGTGCCATTCGAAGGCGGTTGCCAGCATCCGCTGGAGCAGCATGGCGCCGGGGTTGTTCTCCTTGCTCTCCATCTCATTGCGAACGACGGTCATCTCGGCGTCGAGATCCTTCTTGGCGATGAAGGAGTTGACCATGCGGTCCGCTTCCAGCTCCAACGCCCACTCCAGGTTCTCGTCGGTCGCGGCGAAGACCTCGAAGTAGTTGGTGCGGTCATAGCACGTCGTCGCGTTCGCCGTCAGCGCCGCGCTCCCTGAACTCCTTCTTGATGTCGCGATGCTTGGGCGTCCCCTTGAACAGCATGTGCTCGAGCAGGTGCGCCATGCCGGTCTCGCCGTAGCTCTCGTGGCGCGAGCCGACCAGGTAGGTGATGTTGACGGTTATGGCCTCCTTGGTCTGGTCCGGAAAAATCAGGACCCGCAGGCCGTTCTGCAGGCGGTATTCGGTGACGCCTTCGATCGACACGACGCGCTCGACGCCGGGCGGCAGCTTGTTCGGCAAGGTCTGATGAGTTGCATCACTCTTGGGCGTCGTCTGCGCGGAGACGAGGGAAGGGGCGACCCCCAAGGTCACAAAGAACAGAGCCGCCAACAGCCCTGACTTCGTCCGAGCTCCAACTGCCATGGTATCCTCACAAATCCTCGAGTTGCGTTCATGCACGGGCACACGGCGCGACGACGGCCGTGCAGCAGATCCTTCCCGAGGTCACACGGGTTCTTGGGCCGTTTTCTCTGATTGGGGCGTTATCTGCGGAGCATTTGCGGCAGCTTACGGACTTGTCACGGGCCCGACGGCCCGTTTCGCGGACGATCGCTCACCCACCAATTTCCAGCCTCGCGCGGTGCTACTCCTTCGGCACCGCAGCGGCGGGCTCGCGTTTGGCGCTCGCGAAGTCGCCGGCCTTGAGGATGATCATCTTGTCGAGGTCGACGAACCGGCGTAGCGCGCGGTCGAGGTCGTCGACGGTCAGCGCCTTGATCCTATCGTCGAGCGCCACATCCCACGCCAGAGTGCGATCGAGGTAAGCCAGGCCGTGGATGCGGGTGGCGAGGCTGCCGTCCTGGGAGCGCCCCACGGAGCGCTGCTGCAGCCATCCCTTGCGGGCACCGTCCAGCTCATCGGCCGTGAAGCCGTCCTTCAAGACCCGTACGATCTCCTCCTTGAAGGCGGCCTCCAGCCGCACCGCGTTCTGCGGCGCGTAGGAGGCGGTCGCCAGGAAGGAACCGACAGGATCGAGCACGCCCACGGAGATCGACCCGCCGGCGCTGTAGCTGAGGCCCTCCTTCTGGCGCAGCCGGTCCACCAGCCGATTCTTGTAGGCGTTGCCGGCGAGCGCATCGCCGGCCATCAGGAGGGCCGGATAGTCCGGATCGTCGTCGCGCACCTTCAGGCGCTGGTAGGCGATGAACACTGCGTTGGCCTTGTCGGGCGTCTCGAAGGTTTTGTTGATGACCGCGAAATCGCGGTACTCGGAGGCGATGCGCCGGTATGGGGTCTTGCTGTTCCAGTCGCCGAACAGCTCCTTCGCCAGCGCCGCCATCTCGCCGGCGTCGAAGTCGCCGACGATGGTGAGCTGGCCGCTCGATGCGCCGAAGAAGTCCCGGTGGAAGGCCTTCACCTCGTCGAGCGTCACCGCCTTGTAGCCGGCGATCTGCTCGTCGAAGGTGCCTACGTAGCGCACGTCGCCCTTGGGATGAACGTTGAGGTGGCGGTTGAGTGCATTGAAGGCAATCGCCTCGGGTTCCCTGCGCCGGCTTTCGATGCTCGTCAGGGCCTGCTGCAGCAGCTGCTCGAGCTCGCTCGCCGGGAAAGCCGGCTCACGCACGATCTCGGCGATCAGGCGCAGCACCGCCGGCAGGTTCTCCCGCGTCGTCTCGAACGAGGCGCCGACGCCGGTCGCGTCACCGGAGACCGAGCCGAAGGCCTTGAGCTTGTCGAGCTGGTCGCGGATTTGCTCGCGCGTGCGCTTTTGGGTTCCGCGCATCAGCATGGATGCCGCTACGTTGCCTGCCAGGCCGCGGTCCATGAGGCTCTTCTCGTCGCCCATCTGCAGGGACAGCCGCAACACCACGCTCTGCCCGCGCGTCTTCTTCGGTAGCAGGGCCACCTTCAGGTTGCCGATCTTGGTGCGGGTCGTGCGGACCTCGATGTTTTGCGGCGAGGGGTCGAACGCCTCGCCGGTCGCGACGGTCGCATCGCCTTTGTAGTCCTTCACCATCGCCGCGATGTCGGCCTCGCTCACGTTGGGGATTGGCGCTCTGTCCGCCTTGTCGGTCGGGAAGTAGAGGCCCGAGGTGCGGTTAGCCGGCTTCAGGTAGGCGGCAGCGATGCGCTTGATGTCCTCGGGGCCGACCTTGCGGATGCGGTCCCGGTGCAAGAGGAAGAGCCGCCAGTCGCCCCGCGCCGCCCACTCGCTCAGGAGGTCGCTGACGCGGTTGGGATCCCTGAGGTTGGCCTCGAAGCTGTTGGCGAACCGGGTGCGGGCGCGCTCCACCTCGTCCAGCGACGGCGCTTCCGTGGCCAGGCCCTCCACGACCTTCTCCAGCTCGGCGCGCGCATCGGCAAGGGAGTCCTCCTTGCCCAGCACCGCGTTGAAGAAGAGGTAGCCGCTCTCCTTCAGAGCGAGGGTGCTGCCCGAGGACGACTTCGCCTTCTTCGTCTCCACCAGCCGCTTGTGCAGCCTGCCGGAGGGCGTATGGCCGAGAATGTTGACCGCCACCGAGACGGCCGCGAAATCCGGATGGGACGCGGGCGGCACGTGGTATCCGGCGATCGCAAGCTGATAGTCGCCCACGCGCCGGATGGTGACCAGGCGCTCGCCGTCCTGCGCGGGCTCGGTCGTGTAGAACAGCGGAAGCGCCCGATCCGGCTTCGGGATGGGAGCGAAGTGCTTGTGGACCAGCTGGAGGACCTTCGCCTCGGAGACCTTGCCCGAGACGATGAGCACCGCGTTGTCCGGCCGGTAGAACGTCTTGTAGAAGGCCTGCAGCCGCTCGATCGGGACGTTCTCCACGTCGGAGCGCGCGCCGAGCACGGCCTTGCCGTAGCTGTGCCATTCGAAGGCGGTGGCCATGACCCGTTCCGAGAGCACCGCGCCGGGGCTGTTCTCCTTGCCCTCCATCTCGTTGCGCACGACGGTCATCTCGGCGTCCAGGTCCTTCTTGGCCACGAACGAGTTGACCATCCGATCCGCCTCCAGCTCCAGAACCCATTCCAGGTTCTCCTCGGAGGCGGAGAGGGCGGCGTAGTAGTTGGTGCGGTCGTAGTGGGTGGTCGCGTTGGCGCTCGCCCCGCGATCCCTGAACTCCTGCCAGATGTTGGCGTGCTTGGGGGTGCCCTTGAACAGCATGTGCTCGAGCAGATGGGCCATGCCGGTCTCGCCGTAGCCCTCGTGCCGGGAGCCGACCATGTAGGTGATGTTGACGGAGACAACCTCCTTGGTCTGGTCGGGGAAAAGGAGAACACGCAGGCCGTTGGGCAGGCGATACTCGGTGATGCCCTCGATCGACACGACCCGCTCGACGCCTGGCGGCAGCTCAGTGCGCGCGGTATCGCCCGCCTCGCTCTTGGGCGCCGTCTGCGCGGTCACCAGGGTGGGTGCGGCCACCAGGGCCAGCAGCAGGATGAGGCACGCAAACAGCCTCGACCTCGATAATGCTTCAAGTCTCATCGTATCCCTCGCAATCCCTCGCACCTGGTCGGTGCCACCCGGCCGGCGACCGGCCCTGGTGTGGTGCTTCCTCGAGCTCATACGGGCTTTGGGTCTTTTTTCCCTGAATGGGGCGGCCTCGGCAGCAGCCGCGATCGCACGACAGGCATGACTGGCCCCGGCGACAAGAAATTCAGAGCAAGCCTTCATTTCTGGAGAAGAACCAACCCGGCGGCATCTGCGGCCCGGCAGAGCCGGGTGCGGCTCCTGCATTGCTGGAGCAATAGTGTCGAATTTGCGGCGTCAGGCTCCGGACGCTCCGCGAGCGTGGCCGATCGTCGGGTGGGCCGGTGAAAGCCACTTGCCGCGCCGCGCCCAGACGATATGCTGAAACCGCACCAACTGCGGTGTGATGACAATTCGCCCAATGAGGGATCGCCCAAAATGCTGCAGGCTCGGATAGCCAAACTCGCGATTGCGCTCGCCGCCGTCGTGCTCGCCGGTGGCCAGGCGCTAGCGCAGCGCGACGAGGCGGGGGTGTTCGATTACTACGTGCTCGCGCTGTCCTGGAGCCCCACCTACTGCGCCGAGGCCGGCGACCGGCGCAAGGACCCGCAATGCAGCGGACGGCCCCTTTGCCTTCGTCCTGCACGGGCTGTGGCCGCAGTACGAGAAGGGCTGGCCGAAGGACTGCGAGAGCAGCGACCGCGGCTGGGTGCCGGGCCCGGTCGCCGAGCGCATGCTCGACATCATGCCGAGCAAGCGGCTGGTGTTCCACGAGTACCGCAAGCACGGCACCTGCTCGGGCCTCGGCGTCGACGGCTACTTCGAGCTGGCGCGCAAGCTCTACGGCAAGGTCAAGATTCCCCCCCGCTTCGTCGACCTCAAGGACGAGCGCCTGTTCGTCGGCGTCACCGAGCTCGTGAAGGATTTCCTCGCCACCAACCCGGAGCTGAAGCCCGACATGATGTCGGTGCAATGCGGCGGCGCCGGCAACCGGCTGAAGGAGGTGCGCGTCTGCTTCACCAGGGACGGCCAGTTCCGCGCCTGCGGCCGCAACGAGGACCAGCGCCGCCTGTGCTCGGCGGAGCGCATGTACGTGCCGCCCGTGCGCCTCGGCGCTGGCGCCGTGAAGGAATAGGCGGCGCCGAACGCAAACGGGCCCCTTGCGGGGCCCGTCACCGTCGAAACGTCGATGGCTGCGATCAGAAGCGGTACTTCAGGGTCGCCACGAACCGCGAATCGCAGATGTTGTACGTGCCGGTCAGGTCGTCGCACCCGTCGTTGCCGAGGTCCGTATCCACGTAGCGCAGGTCGACCGACCACTTCTCGTGGAAGTCGAGCGTCACGCCGACATTCCAGTAGACGTAGTCCGGCACGTAGTTGGGGTTGTCGTCGAAGGTGACGCTGCCCACCGTTGCGCTGAACGTGGGCGCGAAGAACGCGACCTTCGGCAGCACCTGGGAGAAGGTCCCTTCCAACGTCCAGACCCTCCCCGAATCGAAGATGTACTCTGGCGAGAAGAACACCGTGCCGGTGAGCGTGCCGCCCTTCCAGATCTCGCCGCTTGCGGCCACCTTCAGCTCGACGAAGTCCGCATCGAGATACTGCGGAGCATCCGGATAGGTGTGGTACTTGAAGCCGAGGTCCCAGGTGACCGGACCCGTCTTCGTCTTGACGCCGCCGTAGAGCTCGAGCTTCACGCTACCGGTCGAGAATCGTACTGGCCGGTGGGTTGGCTCGTGCCGAAGACGCCCAGGTAGAACCTGCCGCAGGTGAGATCCATGGTGGACTGGAGCGTCAGGTCCTCATTGCTCTGCGAGATGCCGCGGAACACGTATTCCGAGGCCAGCCCCACGTCGCCGGAGATCGTGCACGGGCGCTCGTGCACCTCCGTCTTCATCTTCCCTCTTGTCGGCAGGCCGTCGGCGAGCGCCGACCCTGCAAACGCAAACCCGGCCAACAGCGACGCGGCCCCGAACCCGATCGACTTGGTGAATACCCCGTTCATGCGTGTGTCCCTCGCGAATCATCATGTGATCGCCTATTGTGCATCTTCTGTCTGATGCACAATCACCGTTGGTGATCCAATGAAGGCCGAGGGTGGGATGAGTGCCGGCACGGCAACACCGGGCATCTCTGCCGCAAGTTTGCCCAAATCATCGACGGGCACCGCATTTTGATTCGGGTGCCTGCGTCGTTAACGGCGCGTTAGTATCGTCCGGGAACAGAGCCTTACGGGAAGCCGCTGTTTTTGGCGTGCGCCCTCCGCGACCCTTCAGGACCTGCCTCGGCCGCGACGGCCCTGGCAGGGCCTCTGGCGCAGCGGGAAGCGCATTCGGCTTGGATCGCCCCGCCTCCGCTCGCGGCGAGATTTTTTCGCGAAAGGGGTACATGCACCCGACGCAGGCGTACGCTTGCCGGCTCCGCCCCGCCTGTGGATTGCGCGCACAACGCGAGGCGATCCACAGATGTCGGCGCACCCCGGCTTTCTGATGCAACCGCTCCGCGGCACATTGCCGACCGGCCGCCGCGCTGACTCGGAGTTCGCCGGGCACGGGCGGCGTCGGGTGTGTGGGGGACCTTCATGTTGCAGATGCTCCGCAGGCTTCGCGAGCAGGACGTTTCGCGCGCGGCGGCCGAGCGCGCGGGCGACGCGCTCCTGGCCTTTCCGCTCGTGCGCAAGCTCGCCAATGACAGGGACGCTCTGGCCGATGCGCTCGGCTGGTGCGCCTGGGGGCTGGCTGGCGCCGTCGCCCTCTACGCCTTGTGGGTGGTCGGCGGCTTCGGCGTGCTGATCGGCTAGGCCCCGGCGCTTTGCACCATCAGAAGGTGGTGCGCATCGCCCTGGCAGCGGCCCGAGCCCCAAGCTGGACCGAGGCGTCCCTCAACCGCGCCTCGGGCCGGACTACGGCGGCCGAGTGCTAGTATTGTGGCACCAACGGTCCATACAGGTGTCATTCCGGCGCTTGCCTGCACCGGCGAAGGCCGGTGTCGCCGGAATCCAGCCATCCACTTGCTCGGAGCTCGCTGTGGGCTGGATGCCGGGGACAAGCCCCGGCATGACAAGTGTGATGAAGCGTCGGAGACCGAACACCAGCGTCGTGTCGCCGGGCCTCGGGGCAACTGGCCGCAGCGCACACGGGCTTCCAGCGTCAGTAGGTGAACTTCAGGGTCGCCACGAAGCGCTCGTCGCATTGGAAGGTCGGCCCCGAGCAGAAGTCGCGGTCGAGGTCGTGTCCCAGTAGCGCAGGTCGATCGACCACTTCTCGTGGAAGCCCAGCGTGACGCCGGCATTCCAGTAGGCGTAGCCGTCGTCGCCGCCGGCGACGCGATCAGCGTAGGCACCGTCATTGCCCCACTGGTAGCCGAACAGGGCGCTGAGGGTGGGCGTGAGCCCCCAGTGCTTCGGGAGCACCTGGGCAAAGCCCGCCTCCAGCGTCCACACGTTCCCGGTCTCGTACTGGTAATCGGGCGAGTAGAAGACCGTCACCCCCAGCGTGCCGTCCTTCCAGACCTCGCCGCTGAGCCCCGCCTTGACCTCGAGGTACTCGTTGCGGAAGCGCTCATCGAAGGTGCCGAAGTGGTTCCGGGTGGAGTTTGGATAGCCGTAGTAGATCACGCCGATGTCCCAGGCGATGTGGCCGTGCTTGCCCTTGATGCCCGCATACGGGTCGAGCTCCAAATAGGCCCACGTGTCATCGACGCCACGGCGCTCCACGACACCCCAGTCGAGGCTGGAGGCGAAGACGCCGAAGTAGAACCGGCCGCACGTCGCCTCGAACCCGCCCTGGATCGCGGGCCCTTCGGCGGTCTGGGAGAACCCGCGGAAGATATAGTCGCTCGTCAGCGCCACGTTGGCCGAGAGCGTGCACGGCCTCTGCGTCGGGGCGGCGGCCGCCGGCGTCTTGACGCGGCCCCCCTTTGGCATTCCGTCAGCGAGTGCGGGACCGGCAAGCAGCGCCGCCGCCAGAAGGGGAATCGCCCCCGAACGTATCGAGCTTGCAATTTTCCAGGTCATCGTGCTTTCCCTGCGAACTCCTGTTTCACACTTTCTGCGTGTGACACATCGATTCGCACAACCTGGATTGGCGCCCAACAAACGGGGTTGGGCGAGCCCTGTGCTGCGGGCGACACGATCCTCTATCGGATGCATCCCCACGGGGCGGTTTCGGTGGCAGGACGCGGCCGGCCTGTTGCCCGCCCTTGCCCGGCCACCAGCCAGGGGCGCCTGCGGGCAACTACGTGCGCCAGAACGGAAACGGGCCCCTTGCGGGGCCCGGAACCGTCGGAAAGCTCAAGTCCGAGGATCAGAAGGTGTACTTCACGGTTCCGACAAACCGGCTGTCGCAGATGCCGAAGAAGCTGCAGGCGCCCTCGTCACTGGTATCCCAGTAGCGCAGGTCGATCGACCACTTTTCGCGGAAGCCGAGGGCGACGCCAACGTTCCAGTAGGTGTAGTCAAGATCGGAGTTGTCGGCGAAGCTTATATGGCCAACAGTCGCGCTGAAGGTCGGGGTGAAGATGGACACCTGCGGAAGTGCCTGGGAGAACGTTCCTTCAACCGTCCAGGTTTGCCCAGTGCTGAAGGTGTACTCGGGCGAAAAGAAGACCGTGCCGCCCAGCGTACCGCCCTTCCAGATGTCACCACTCGCACCGAGCTTCAACTCGACGTAGTCAGCGTCGAAGAAGGTATTTATGCCCGGGTAGCTGTAGTAAATGAAGCCAACATCCCAGTTGATCTTTCCGGTGCTGAACTTGTAGCCACCGTAGATGTCGAGCTCCAAGGTGCCTTCAACTCCGAAGTCGATGTTGGAGACAAACGCACCGACGTAGAACTTGCCGCAGGTCAGGTCGACTGTGGCTTGGCCTGCAGGATTCCCGAAGGTCTGCGAGACGCCGCGGAACACGTAGTCCGAAGTCAGGGCCACGTTGCCCGACACCGAACACCCGTGAGGCGCTGCGACCTTGCTGCTACCCGGCAGGCCCTCGGCGAATGAAGGACCAGCAAACACCGCCGCTGCCAAGAGCGAGGCGGCCCCCAGAGTTGTGCGCTTCATGATGGACATTGTGGCTTCCCTACCGATTACACCGGTCCTTTATCCTTCATGCCACTTCCGTCCCGCAATGATATTTACAGATCCAGCGAAGCATCCAACAATGGCAGTGCCGGACCGCGCAACACTGTGTATAGACAGGCGTTTTTCTAGGCTTTATCTGCCCGAAGAATCGGGCAAATCAGTTCCCTGTCCGTTCGCTTTCTTGCAGCACAGCACGCGGGTGTAGTTGGTCACGCAACCCTTGAGAAAGTCGGAGATGCCAACACCGCCAACTGTGCTGATCACGGGCGCCGCCCAGCGAATCGGCCGCGCGCTGGCGCTGACATTCGCCGCCGACGGATGGCGCGTGGGGCTGCATTACCGCAGCTCGAAGCGGGAAGCGGCCCAACTGGCCGCGGAGATCTCGGGCAACGGCGGCGCCGCCGCGCTGCTGGAGGCCGACCTGGCCGACGCGGCCGAGGTGGAGCGCCTGGTCCCGGCTTGCGCCGCGGCGCTCGGGGCCCCCTCCTGCCTCGTCAACAACGCCTCGATGTTCGTCTTCGACGACGTGGCAAGCCTCGATCCCGAGGTCTGGGATGCCCAGCTCGCCGTGAACCTGAAAGCCCCCGTATTCCTGGCCAAGGCCTTCGCCGCCCAGCTGCCGGCGGGCGCCAGCGGGAATGTCATAAACATCGTGGACCAGCGCGTGTGGAAGCCCACGCCGCGCTTCTTCTCCTATGCGGCCTCCAAGATGGGGCTATGGAACGTCACGCGTACTCTGGCGCAGGCACTGGCCCCGCGCATCCGCGTCAACGCCATAGGGCCGGGGCCGGTGCTCAAGAGCGCGTTGCAGACCGACGAGGAATTCCGCCGCCAGTGCGAGGCCACCATCCTGCAGCGCGGCACCACGCCCGAGGAGATCGCAGCCGCCATCCGCTTCATCCTTGAGGCGCCGGCGATGACCGGGCAGATGATCGCGCTCGACGGCGGCCAGCACCTGGCCTGGGATACCCCCGACGTGCGGCGCGCCCCGCGGGGATGAAGACTACGGGCAGCCATGACCAGCATCGGCAAGAGCGAAGGCCAATGGGCGCGAGGGACCGCTCACCGGCTGCGGCATGTGTTCGTGCACGACCTCGAGATCGTCGCCAGCGTCGGCCTCCTGGAGCACGAGAAGCGCTACGAGCAGCGCATCATTGTCTCCGTGGACCTCGCCGTCCGCGACGACTATGACGGCGTCTCGGACCGGCTGGGCGACGTGCTGGACTACGGCAAAGTTGTAGACGACATCGTGAGGCTCGTGCAGAGCGGGCACGTCAACCTGATCGAGACCCTGGCGGAGCGCATCGCCAACGCGTGCCTCTCCGACGCCCGGGTCGAGCGGGTGGGGGTGCGCATCGAGAAGCCAGAAATCCTGCCCTCCTGCCGCTCGGTCGGGATTGCGATCGAGCGTTGCCGCGCCGAGGGTTAGGCGGGTGGGCACTCCGGCCTGCCACAACCGCGCCCTAAACTGCTATGAACATCATTGCGCTCGTGGGAGGGGACCGCGCCGGCCGCATGCATGGCGGAGGCGCACGTGGGACGTTCACTCAGGCAAGACTATGGGCGCAGGGACCGGGGGGTGCAGCTAACGCCCCCTTAAGGCTTGACAGCTCAAATAGGAGCGCGCTCGCGGAGTACGGCCGCGGGCCAGGAATCGGGTGGGACTCATGCTTCGGAAAGTAGGGACGGTATGCGTCTTCGCTTCCCTTGCGGTTGCAGCTGCGCCGGCTGCGGCGCCGGATCTGCCCGAGATCCTGATAAGACCCGGCAATGTCATGCCGGCCTGTGTCACCCCAGGCCGCCTGATGGCCTTCCTGCAGTCCCGCAATGACGAGCTCAATCCGCGCTACGATGCCATCGCCACGCAATACATGCGGCTGGGCGAGCAGCTGGGCATCCGCTGGGATTTCGCCTTCTACCAGATGATCGTCGAGACCGGCGCGCTCAGCTACTGGCGCGGTACCCGCGCCGGCGATGTCAAGCCCGAGCAGCTGAACTTCGCCGGCCTCGGCGCCACCGGCAACGGCGTGCGCGGCGAGAGCTTCAAGGACCTGGAGACCGGGGTGCGCGCCCATCTCGAGCACATCCTGCTTTACGCTGGACGCCCCGTCGCCGATCCCGTCGCCGATCGCACGCGCAAGGTGCACCATTGGGGCGTTCTCACGTCCTGGCAGAAGAGCTTCAACCGCCCGCTGACGTTCGCCGACCTCGCCACCCGATGGGCGCCGG
Source organism: uncultured Alphaproteobacteria bacterium (assembly GCA_963758625.1). GTDB lineage: Bacteria > Pseudomonadota > Alphaproteobacteria > Rhizobiales > Hyphomicrobiaceae > AWTP1-13. Next base: position 40,218 of record CAVWWJ010000027.1, read on the forward strand.
GGAACAGGCACTACAATCAGATGCTCCGGGCCGTGGCCGAGCGCTTCCAGAGCGACGTGTGCCGCAGGCCCGATCCGCGCCCCGAGCTGGTGCAGGAGGCGCGCAACCTCATCGCCAAGGATGCCGCTGCGTCCAAGCTTGCCGATAACGTCGCCGATCCTGGCCCGGCCCGCTCGCCGGGCGAGGAGCTGGTAAAGCGCGCCATCGACGAGGCCAAGGTCGAGGGCAGCGGCAAGCGGTCGGCGCTCGGCGTGCAGCCTCCTCCCGTATCCGCGGCGGTCACACCCTCGGCCCCCTACAAGATGGTCAACCCGCCGCCGCCCAACCCGCCACCGTCCGGGGAGACCGAGCGGTCGGGCCCGGCCACGGTTTCGTCAAACCCAGACAACAAGGCGGCGACGCCGAAGTCCGGCTCCGCCGATGAGACCGTATCGGCTGAAAAGTCCGGCTCCGCCGACAAGAAGCGCATCGCGCTCGCCGGCACCGCCGCCGGCAAGACCAAAACGACGGTCGCCGACACGGCCACGCCCCCGGCAGCCAATCAGAAGTGCCGGGTGTGGACGGCGAGCTATGGCGGGCAGAAATCCATCATCATCCGCTCGGTAACCGACCAGGTGGTCAACTTCACGGTCCTCGATGTCAACGTAGGCTCGGAGGCGCGCGAAGCCGCAGCCTTCATCTCCGCCTACGCCAAGAACGGCAGGATCGCCGGTGAGTTTGCGAGCCAGGCCCAGGCCCTCGACAAGGCCTTCGAGCTCTGTCCGGAGGGCTGACGGCCCGCTGGCAGAGCTGCGGTGCGGGCTGCCTGACCTGGGCTCGGAGGTTGAGTGAAGTTGCGTCCCGTGTCCCAAACCAGGCGGTATTCATGCGACTGAGCAGCGTGCTTCTCGCGCCTTTCCTCGTTCTGTTGCTTAGCCACGCGGCCGTGCCGGTCGCTGCGGCGCAGCCCCCGGGCTTCAAACCGGCCCCCCCGAATTGCCGCAACACGGGCAGCTTCGAGCCCTGGCTCGACAAATTCCGCAAGGAGGCCGTCGCCGGCGGCATATCGCGCGAGACGGTGGCCGCCGCGCTCGACGGAATCACTCTGGACCCGAGCGTGATCGCGCGCGATCGCAAGCAGGGCTTCTTCGCCCAGAGCTTCCTGTCCTTCTCGGGCAAGCTCATCTCCAAGGCGCGCGTCCAGAAAGGCATCTCGCGCCTCAAGCAACATGAGGACCTGTTCGCCAGGGTGGAGAAGCAATACGGCGTGCCGGGTCCCGTGATCGCCGCCTTCTGGGCGCTCGAGAGCGACTTCGGCGCCGACGTCGGCAAGCTGCCGGTCCTGCGCTCGCTCGCCACGCTGGCCTACGACTGCCGCCGCGGAGAGATGTTCCGCGGCGAGCTGATGGACGCCTTGCGCATCATCGACCGCGGCGACCTGGCAGCCGAGGAGATGATCGGGCCGTGGGCCGGCGAGCTCGGCCACATGCAGTTCCTGGCCTCGCACTACCTCAAGTACTCGGTGGATTTCGACGGTGACGGCAGGCGCAACCTGATCAAGAGCGTGCCCAACGTCATCGCCTCCGCCGGCAACTTCCTCTCCCAGCTCGGCTGGAAGCGCGGCGAGCCGTGGCTCGAGGAGGTGAAGGTGCCCGACGACATGCCTTGGGACCAGGCCGATCTCGCCATCCAGCATCCCCGCTCCAAGTGGGCCGCCTGGGGTGTCACCCGCGCCGACGGCTCGCGCCTGAAGGCCGATGCGCTGCCCGCCTCCCTGCTCCTGCCGATGGGCCGCAACGGGCCCGCGTTTCTCGGCTATCAGAACTTCCAGGTCTACCTGCAGTGGAACCAGTCGCTGAACTACTGCATCACCGTCGCCTATCTCGCCACCCGGCTTGCCGGAGCGCCGCCTATGAGCCCCGGCAAGGCGACTGTCGCCGAGCTGCCGCTGGAGCAGGTCAAGGAGCTGCAGCAGCACCTGGTTCGGCACGGCTATGAGGTGGGGGAGATCGACGGCAAGCTCGGCGCGCTGACGCGCGGCAGCGTCAAGGCCATGCAGATGAAGCTCGGTCTTCCCGCCAATTCCTACCCGACCGAGGAGCTGATCGAGCGCCTGCGCGGCGCAAGGTGAACTCCACTACCCGTCATCCCGGTCGGGGCGATGCGAGCCAACGGCGAGCGGCGCTCCGAACCGGGACCTCGGGAGTTTCGACCCGTTCCGGGAGGTCCCGGATAGCTTCGCGCTGCGCGCTCAGCTTCCGGGATGACGGGTCGTTGCCTCTGGACCTGTCGGCAAACCCCGCCTAAGTCAGGGGCATGTCTCCCACTGATGCGCGCGAAGGCCCCGGCTGAGGCGGCCGGCGGGACGCGGGTGCCTACCGGCCCGACGGTGATCGCGCAGTACCTCAAGACCCTGCACCGCGCGCCGGGCGTCTATCGCATGATCGACGCTGCCGGCACCGTCATCTACGTCGGCAAGGCGCGCAACTTGAAGGCGCGCGTGACGAGCTACGCGCGCGCCGGCAACCATTCCAACCGCATCACGCGCATGATCGCCGTCACCGCGGCCATGGAGTTCGTCTCGGTCCGCACCGAGGCCGAGGCGCTGCTGCTCGAAGCGAACCTGATCAAGCGCTTCCGGCCGCGCTACAACGTGCTGCTGCGCGACGACAAGTCGTTTCCCTACATCCTGATCGCGCGCGGTCACCAATGCGCCGCAGATCCTGAAGTACCGCGGCGCGCGCAACCGCAAGGGCGACTATTTCGGGCCGTTCGCCTCGGCCGGGGCCGTCAACCGCACCATCAACATGCTGGAGCGCGCCTTCCTGTTGCGCTCGTGCTCCGACACCGTGTGCGAGACCGTCACGCGGCCATGCATGCTCCATCAGATCAAGCGCTGCTCGGCGCCGTGCACCGGCGAGATCGGCGATGCGGACTACAACGCGCTGGTCGAGGAGGCGGTGCGCTTCCTGCGCGGCGAGAGCCAAAACGTGCGGCAGATGTACCATCGCCTGATGCTGGAGGCGGCGGAGCGGCTGGACTACGAGCAGGCCGCCAGGTACCGCAACCGGCTCTCGGCGCTGGCGCACGTCACCGCCGACCAGGCCATCAACCCGGAGGGCATCGAGGAGGCCGACGTGTTCGCGGCCCACCAGGATGCGGGGCAGACCTGCATCCAGGTGTTCTTCTTCCGCTCGGGCCAGAACTGGGGCAACCGCGCCTATTTCCCGCGCGCGGACCGCTCGATCGGCGTCGACGAGGTGCTGGAGAGCTTCATCGCCCAGTTCTACGACGACAAGCCGGTGCCGCGCCTCATCCTGCTCTCGCCGAGCGTGCCCGAACCGGGCGCTGCTCGCCGAAGCACTCTCCACCAAGGCCGAGCGCCGGGTGGAGGTCCGCGTGCCGCAGCGCGGCAGCCAAGACCGGCGTGGTGGAGCACGCGCTGCAGAACGCGCGCGAGGCGCTGGCGCGCAAGCTCGCCGAGACCTCCTCGCAGCGCGCGCTGCTGGAGGCCCTGCGCGAGCGCTTCGGGCTGCCGCGCACGCCACGCCGCATCGAGGTGTTCGACAACAGCCACATCGCACGGCACCAACGCCGTCGGGGCCATGATCGTAGCGGGGCCCGAAGGGCTCGTGAAGAACCAGTACCGCAAGTTCAACATCAAGACCGCCGATCTCACCCCCGGCGACGACTACGCCATGATGCGCGAGGTGCTGACCCGCCGCTTCAAGCGGCTGGTGCTGGACGAGGCGGAGGCGCCGGACCGTCGACCCGGCCGGGCCGAAGCGAGCAGCGTCGAGCGGACGCTGGAGGTCCGAGACCCGCGAGGTCGGACGAGCGACGGTGTCAGACCCGGAGGGTCTGAGGCCTCCCGCATCGAGCCGCCGCACCGCCGCCGATCGACCGGCGCGGCGGCAGCGCCTCGCCTTCGGCGTCCTGCGGGCAGACCGACGACGTGCCAGACGATCTCGGGGCCGACACCGGATCGAGCTGTCGAGCGCCGATGTCAGACCCGAGGACACCGAGGAGGAGTTCCCGACGCGGCCCGACCTCGTGCTGATCGACGGCGGCCTCGGCCAGCTCGGCGTCGCGCGCGAGGTGCTGGCCGGCTCGGCATCGAGGACGTGGCGCTGATCGGCATCGCCAAGGGGCCCGATCGCGACGCCGGCCGCGAGCACTTCCACCTGCCCGGACGTGGCAGACCCATGATGCTGGAGCCGCGCGATCCCGTGCTCTACTTCGTCCAGCGGCTGCGCGACGAGGCGCATCGCTTCGCCATCGGCACGCATCGGGCAAAGCGCAGCCGGGCGATCGCGGCCAACCCGCTCGACGAGATCGCGGGCATCGGACCGCGGCGCAAGCGCGCCCTGCTCGAGCATTTCGGCTCGGCCAAGGCGGTGTCGCGGGCGGGGCGGGAGGACCTGACAGGCCGTGGAGGGCATCAGCGCGCAAATGGCGCAGGTCATCTATGACTTCTTCCACGAGCGGCAGGATTAACGTTCCAATGTCGCCCCTGTGCGGCGAATGCCCAACTGTTGATCGCCGCTCGGGGTTCTTCGGCATTGACGCTGCCATGGCCCGGATGCTGTTGTCCCGCCTATGAAAACAGCCGCGTCGGCGCAGGACAACCTGAGAGCCGCCAGCCTCCCCAATGTGCTCACCTATCTGCGCATTCTGGCGGTTCCGGCAGTCGTCCTCTGCCTGTTCCTGATCGAAGGCGATGCCGCCCGCTGGTGGGCGCTGGGCGTCTACGTTGCCGCCTGCTTCACCGACTGGCTCGACGGCTTCCTTGCGCGCGTGTGGCGCCAGCAGTCGCTCCTGGGGCGCATGCTCGACCCCATCGCCGACAAGCTGCTGGTCGGCACCACCCTCCTGATGCTGACCCATGACAACACCATCGACCGGGTCAACGTGGCGGCGGCGGCCATCATCCTGTGCCGCGAGATCCTGGTGTCGGGACTGCGCGAGTTCCTGGCCGAGCTCAACGTGCGCATGCACGTCACCCAGCTGGCCAAGTGGAAGACGACGCTGCAGATGTTCGCGCTCGCCATCCTGCTGGCGGGGCCGGCGGGCGACAACCTCGTTCAGGCGAGCACGGGGATCGCCTATAGTGTGACGACGGCCGGGCTCACCATGCTCTGGGTGGCGGCGCTGCTCACGCTGTGGACCGGCTTCGACTATCTCAAGGCCGCCGTGCGCACGGCGATGGAGCGCTAGTGTCGTGACGCCAACGCAGCCAGCATCTCTGTCATCCCGGCACTCGTTGCCGGGATCCAGCGCAAGGCAAGCGCCGGAGCACGCGGTCGGCTGGATGCCGGGGACAAGCCCCGGCAGGACAGGAAAGCGAGCGTTGCAACCGCACCATCGGGCCGCAGGCGAGGCCGCGTGATGTCGGTGAAGATCCGCTATTTGCGTGGATGCGCGAGAAGACCGGCAAGGCCGAGGAGATCGTCGACCTGCCCGCCGGCTCGCCACCGTCGCCGACGTGGTCGAGTGGCTGAAGGGGCGCGGCCCCGAGTACAGCGAGGCGTTCGCCAGACCCGGCGTGGTGCGCGCCGCCCTGGACCAGACCCACGTGAAGCTGGAGGCCAGCATCGCCGGCGCGCGCGAAATCGCCTTCTTTCCGCCGGTGACCGGAGGCTGAACGTGGCCGTCCGCGTCCAGGGTGAGGATTTCGACATCGGGGCCGAGGTCGGACGCCTGATTGCCGGGCGCACCGACATCGGCGCCGTCGTCACCTTCACCGGTGTCGTGCGCGATCAAAACGACGGCGCGGGGATCGCCGGCATGACGCTGGAGCACTACCCCGGCATGACCGAGAAGGAGCTGGCGCGCGTCGAGGCCGAGGCGTGCTCGCGCTGGCCGCTGCAGGCGAGCCTCATCGTGCATCGCGTCGGCACGCTGAGACCCGGCGACAACATCGTGCTGGTGGTCACGGCCTCGGCGCATCGCCAGGCGGCGTTCGACGCGGCGGCGTTCCTGATGGACTACCTCAAGACCCGCGCGCCCTTCTGGAAGAAGGAGCTCAGCGCCGACGGTAGCGAGCACTGGGTCGAGGCCCGCACCAGCGACGACACCGCCGCGGAACGCTGGGAGGTGTCAGACCGTGCGGGTCTGACACCGGCGCACAAACGCTAGGTCGCCGCGGTGTCGGGCCTGGAGGCTCAGGGTCTGACACCCGCCGAGGGCGCCAGCTTCACCAACTCGCCGCAGCCGCAGGCGCCCGTCTGGTTCGGGTTGGAGAACACGAACTGGGAGGAAAGCTTCTCGGTGCGGTAGTCCATCTCGGTGCCGAGGAGGAACATCACCGCCTTGGCGTCGATCAGCACCCGGGCGCCGTGTTGCTCCACCACCTCGTCGAACGGCTGCTGCTCGTCCGCCCACTCCATGGTGTATTCCATGCCGGCGCAGCCGCCGGTCTTCACGCCGATGCGCAGGCGGCCGCCGCGGCGCCCTTTTCGGCCATCACGGCCTTGATGCGCTCGGCCGCGCGCTCGGTGAGCGTCATCGCCTGGAGCTTGGGTCGTGGCGTGGTCATGCCTATCCTCGGTAGGTTTCGTGAAGCCGCTCAGCTGCTGCGCCTGCTAGGCGACAATATGGGAGCTCGCCGGCGCAATATAGGAGTCCTCGCGGCTCGGAAATCGAGGGATCAGCGGCGGCCGGACCACGCACGCCTGCGCAAATCTCCTATGATTTCAAGGGCGGCATTGCGGCCGGGCAGCCCCGTGACCCCGCCGCCGGGATGGGCGCCAGCCCCGCACAGGTAGAGCCCGGCAAGCGGCATGCGGTGGTCGGCATGGCCGAGCACCGGCCGCGCGCTGAACAGCTGGTCGAGCGTCATCTGCCCGTGCAGGATGTCGCCGTCGATGAGCCCGAAGCGGCGCTCCAGGTCGAGCGGGGAGAGCACCTGGCGCGCGATGACGCTCGCCTTGAAGTTGGGCGCATGGGCCGTCACCGTGTCGATCACGAGGTCGGCGAACTCCTCCTTGGCGTCGTCCCAGCTCCGGCCGTCCGGGAGCTGCGGCGCCGCGTACTGCGCGAACAGGCTGGCGACATGCCGCCCCGCGGGCGCCAGGGTCGGGTCGAGCGTCGAGGGGATCAGCATCTCCACCACCGGCTGGCGCGACCAGCCGTGCGCGCGCGCGTCGAGCTAGGCCCGCTCCAGGTAGTCGACGGTCGGTCCGATGACGATGCCGGAGCCGTGGTGGTCCTGGAGGTCCTTGCCGGGGCGGCAGGTGAAGTCGGGCAGCTCGGCGAGCGCCACGTTCATGCGGAACACCGCGGAGCCCGACTTGAGGGCGAGGAAGCGCCGGCGCAGCTCGGGGGCGACCGCGCCTCGGGCACCAGGTCGCGCAACAGGAGCTTCGGCGGCACGTTGGCGGCCACCGCCCGCGCCCGAATGCGCTCGCCCGACTGCAGCTCCACGCCTGCCGCCCGCTCGCCCTCGACGAGCACGGCGAGCGACCGGGGCGTCGGTGCGAATGCGGCGCCGCGCGCCACGGCGGCGCGCGCCATCGCCTGGGTGATGGCCCCCATGCCGCCGATGGCGTGGCCCCACACCCCGGCTTGCCGTTCACCTCGCCGAAGGCGTAGTGCAGCAGAAGGTAGGCCGTGCCGGGCGTCCAAGGACTGGCGTAGGCGCCGACGATGCCATCGAAGGCCAGCGCGCCCTTGACCACCTCGCTCTCGAACCACTGCCCGAGAAAGTCGGCGGCGCTCCTGGTGAAGAGGTCGAGCAGCAGCCGCTTGTCCTCCAGCGAGGCGCCGAGGAGCCTGCGGCCGAGGCCGGCGCCCCTGACGAGCTCCAGGAGGCCGCCGCCGGCGTTGGGAGGCCGCTCGAGCGCCAGCGCGCGCAGGAAGGCCGCCGCGCGCGCCAGCGCCGCCTCGTAGGCCGGGAGCCGCTCTGCGTCGCTCAGCCGAGAACACCGCCACGCGCGCGCTGCCGGCCGGCGAGGCCGTAGGGCATGAGGAGAGAGCGGCGCTCGTCCACCGGCCAGAAGTTGGCCGCCGGTGCGCTCGACGATGGCGAGGCCGTGGGCCGCGAGATCGAGGTCGCGGATGACCGTGGGGTTGAGCAGGCTCACCGTGTACGCCGCGACCGAGTTGCGAAAGCCCGGATGGAACTCCTCCGTGACGGCAGCGCCGCCCACCGCGGCATTCTTCTCCAGCACGATGACGCGCAGACCCCTGCCCGCGAGATAGGCCGCGCACGTCAGGCCGTTGTGGCCGGCGCCGATGATGGCGACATCGTACTCCTTGCGGGTCATGACGCTCGGGTCCGAATGCAGCGCATAGCCTCTCACCTTCCGTCGGCGCTGTCATGCCGGCCTCGCGCGATAGCGCGAGAGCCGGTACCCAGGGTCACGGGCTCCACGCCCTCCCTTGGCCCTGGGTCACGGTTATTGCGGCGACCTTGTGCCCGCAGACCAGGCAGCAAACGCTCGGCCATTGCCGAACGGCCCGGCAATGGCGACATTTGTACTGCCCACGGCTCCAGGTTGCGTAGCCCGGCGGAGGACTGGGCGAAAACACGCCGCAGGACAATGGTAGCCGCGATGTGTAAGCATCGCGTCGCTGCTGGTGCGGTGCCAATTGCAAGACCGGAGACGATGATGGCCAAGCCTGCCCTGCTGATGACCGGTCCGATGATGCCGCTGATCACCAAGGGATGCGAGGACGCCTTCGAGGTGCATCGGCTATGGGAGGCGCGCGACCGCGAGGCCCTGCTCAGCCGCGGTGGGGCCGCAGATCCGCGCCGATCTGCACCGGGAGCCAGACCGGCGTCCTGACCGACGCTGCCCTCCTCGGGCGCTTTCCCAGCCTCGCGATCATCGGCAACTTCGGCGTCGGCTACGATTCGATCGACGCGGTCGACGGCGGCGAAGCGCGGCGTGATCATCACCAACACGCCCGAGGTGCTGACCGAGGAGGTGGCAGACACGGCGCTGGGGCTCCTGCTCACCACCGTGCGCGAGTTCTACCGGGCCGAGAAGTGGCTGCGCGACGGACGCTGGGCCAAGGAGGGCGACTACCGGCTGACGCCCGCGTCGCTGCGTGACCGCTCCGTCGGCATCGCCGGGCTCGGGCGCATCGGCAAGGCCATCGCGCGCCGGATCGATGCGTTCGGCGTGCCGGTGAGCTACTACGGCCGCAGCAGGCAGGCCGGGCGTGAGCTACCACTACTACTCCGGATCTAGTCGCCATGGCGCGCGATGTCGACACGCTGATCGTGGTGACGCCGGGCGGGCCGGGCACGCAGAGCCTCGTCAACGCCGCAGTCCTCGAGGCGCTGGGGCCGCGCGGCATCCTGATCAACGTTCGCGCGGCTCGGTGGTGGACGAGGCGGCGCTGATCGAGGCGCTGCGGAACCGCACCATCCTCGCCGCGGGCCTCGACGTGCTCGTGGGCGAGCCCAGGGTCGGTCCGGAGCTGCTGGAGCTGGACAACCTCACCTTGTTCCCGCACGTGGGCTCGGCGTCGCTGCACACGCGCAATGCCATGGGCCAGCTGGTGGTCGACAACCTCGCGGCGTTCGCCGATGGCAAGCCGCCCTTGACGCCGGTGCCCGAGACGCCGTTCAAGGGGTGGCGCGGTGAATGGGTGAGGTCGTGAAGCCGTAGGTTTGGGTCGAGGCGAAGCCGAAGACCCAACGCCGCGGCGCATTGCGAATTGATTCTGCATCGCCATCTCGCGAATTTGGGTCTCCCGCTGCCGCGGTCGACCCAACCTACACGAAGGAATGAAAGTGCGCCTGTCCGTTCTCGACCAGTCGGTGGCCGTCATCGATCGCCCGCACGGCGAGTCGATCCGCAACACCATCGCGCATCGCCCGCTACTGCGAGGACGCTGGGCTATGACCGCTTCTGGGTCTCCGAGCACCACAGCCATGAGCACCATCGTGGGCACCGCGCCCGAGATCCTGATCGCCGCCATTGCGTCGGTGACCCAGCGCATCCGGGTCGGCAGCGCAGGCGTGATGCTGCCGCACTATTCGCCGTTCAAGGTGGCGGAGCAGTTCCGGGTGCTGGAGGCCATCGCCCCGGGCCGCATCGACCTCGGCCTCGGGCGCGCGCCGGGATCGGACGGGCGCACCGCCTTCGCCCTCGATCCGCAGGCGAACACGCGGCCCGCGCACTTTCCCGCCGACGTGCGCGACCTGATGGCCTGGCTCGCCGGCGCTGCGCTGCCCGAGGGGCATCCGTTCGCCACGGTGCACGCCTACCCCGCCGGGGAGACGGTGCCCGAGGTGTGGATGCTCGGCAGCTCCGACTATGGCGCGCAGGTGGCGGCGCATTTCGGGCTGCCTTATGCCTTCGCGTGGTTCTTCTCCGACGGCGCCGGCGCGGCCCAGGCGCTGGACCTCTACCGCACGCTCTACCAGCCGAGCGCGCGCCATCCAGAGCCGCACAGCGCGCTGTGCGTGTGGGCGCTCGTCGCCGAGACCGAGGCGGAGGCGCGCTTCCAGTTCTTCTCGCGGGCGCGCGTGCGCCTGCTGCGCGACCGCGGCATCTTCGCGCCGCTGGAGCCGCCCGCGGTCGCGGCGGCCCACCCCTACACGGAGGCGGAGAAGGCCACATCGCCGACCTCTGCAACAAGGCCTTCGTCGGGACCGGGACAGGCAGTGGCAGAGCGCATCGATGCGTTCGCCAGGCGAATGGGGGTGCAGGAGATCGCCGTCGTAACCTGGGCCTACGACGAGGAGGTGCGGCGGACGAGCTATCGCCTGCTGGCGGAGGCGATGGGCTTCGGCGGGGGTCAGACCCTGCGGGTCTGACCCCATGGCACTACCCGTCCATGCATGGCTGAAAGTCCGCCACCATCATGCGCAAGTCCATCCGCGAAGGCGCGCCTCTATGTCTTCGGGGCGGCAGGTTGCGGCATGGGGTCAGACCCGCAGGGTCTGACCCAGGTCAGCGTGCGAGCTCGAAGACCTTGGGGTCGATGGTCTTGTCGAGCCAGATCGTGTCGAGTTGATGACCATGGCGCCGAAGCCGGGAAAGGCGAACGATTGGGCATGCGCCAGCCTCAGGCCGCCTACGATCCGGTAGTCGAAAGGTCGACGCTGAGCGACAGCGGCTGCAACTCGTCGCCGGTGTAGAGGGGTGCTCCTCGCGCAGGACGAGGAAGCTCTGCTTCGAGATGTGGAGCCTGTCGCCGGCGCCAGATCGCGGGGGGTCAGCTCGATCACGAACGCATCCTCGCCGTTGACGCGCTCCTCGCCGACCGAGCGCGACCGTCGGGAAGCGCTCCTTCCACCGATAGAGGGAGTGCGGCACGGCATAGAGGTGCGAGGCTCCGCAGGGACTTGCCGGTTTCCGACTTCTCGACGCCGTCGCGGTCGACGCTCAGCATCCGCTTCTCGTCGGTCACCAGCGCAGCGTCCAGACGGTCTTGCCGAAAGCGCCGAGGTCGAGGGGATGGCGGTGTTCTTGCCCGCTACGATGAACAACTCGGCGCGCCCGTCGAGGCCGTGCGTCAGCGCAGCCACGCGACCGATCACCGTGGTGGTCTCGATCCGGTCCAAGGCTGCCGCGCCGCCCACCGCCGCAACCGCCTTGTCGAGGATGGCCCGCGCTTCACGATCGTCGGCGCCGGCTTTGGGCGCTGACGCGAGGCCAGCTCGAGGCGCATGTTGGGCTGCTCGTAAAGGAGCGCCGCGACCCCGCCGTCCGCCCGCTTGACGCGCACCTGGAACGTCTCCGGCATGCCATCGAGCCGGTAATGGTCGGCGCCGATCTCCTTCAGAGGATGGGGCGGGGCTCCGGTGATGATCAGGGCAAGCCCGCTCTTGTAGGGCACGATCTCCATGTTCGCCAACTGCCGCGGCGTTGCGATAGAGCCCGATCAGCTCCTTGCCCGGGCCGCCATGGGCAGCCTGCGCGCGTTGCAGCCACGCGTCGTCGCGCTTCAGGAAGGGGACGTTGCCCGCCGGGTGCGAGGGCGGCTGGCGCAGGAACGCCGTGACGCGGCCCGGCAGCCAGTCGACCGGCTTGCCGAATGAGATCGGAGAAGCCGGGGAGCCCGGACAGGTCGTATTTGTTCACCTCCGTTGCGACCAGCGGGTAGGGCGGCTGCTTTGGCGAAGACCACAACCAGGCCGGAGCCGCTTTTCTTCACCTCGAGCTCCCCGGCCTGGGTGGAGTGGTAGAGGCCGACGAGCTCATCCTGCGGCAATCGGCTGGGCCGGCGGCTCGGGGTCGCTCTTGGCGGCGGGCGGAGGGCTCTTGGGCGCGGTCGCCGAAGGCGGCGGGGCTCTTCTCCGGCGCCACCACGACCTCGAGCAGCAGGGCTTGCGCGATGTCGCCGAGCGCCGAGGCGTCCTGGTTGGTCAGGAGCGCGAACGACAGCCCGCGCTCCGGCAGGTGAACGACCCTGGCGGTGTAGCCCGGAACGTTGCCGCCGTGCTCGGCGACCAGCACGTCCTTGGAGTGCAGGAAGAAGCCGAGGCGCAGCGTCGAAGCCGGGCGCGACCGCCTGGTGACGCTCGAACAGGCGCGCGAACACGGCCGGGGCGATCACGGTCTTGCCGCCGATGCGGCCGCGCGCGTTGAGGAACCTGAGCCAGGCGCCCATGTCGCGCGCGGTGCTGTTGAGCGAGCCGCCGGGCGCGATGGAGGCGAGGTCGATCGGCATGACGGCCTCGGAGGCTTCGCCGCCTGGCTTGTAGCCGGTGGCGCGGTTGGCGGCGCCCGTCAGCCCGGCGAGCGTGAGCGTGCTCGACTTCATGCCGAGAGGTCCGAGGAGGCGCTCGGTCATGAAGCGCTCATAGGTGGTGCCCTGCGCGCCCGCCACCGCGGCGCCGGCCAGGGCATACATGGTGGCGTTGTAGAGGAACTGCTCGCGCAGCTTGCCCACCGGCCTGGCGCGATAGGCGAGCTCGAACATCTCCTGCGGCGTGAAGGGTGACAGCAGCCAGGGGAAGTCCGACCGGTCGAGGCCCGACCGGTGCGCCAGGAGGTCGATCATGTTGAGCTTGGCGTCCGCTTCGGGGTCCTGCAGCCGGATCGAGGGCACGAACCGGCGCGGGTGATCCTCGAAGCGCATCTTGCCCTCGCTGACGGTGAGGGCGACGGCCACCGCCGTGAACTGCTTGGTCACGGAGGCCATGGGAAACACCGTGTCCTCGGTAACGGGGGCACCTGACTTCAGGTCACGGGCGCCGAGGCCGGCGATGCGAACGACACGGTCGCCGTCGGCGACAACGATGGCGGCGCCAACCACGCCCTTCTCCTTGCGCGCGGCGTCGAGCTTACCGATGAACGCATCGACCCGTTGCTCGATCGAGGCAAGGCCGGGGGGCGTCTGCTTCTCCTGCGCGTGCGCGCCGGATATGAACAGCACGGCAAGTGCCACGGCACCGCCGCCAAGTCTCAGTGCTTTCACGGTATTTCTCCCTTCCAGAATCAATTCGACTGAGTGCAAAGCGGCCCCGCAAGCCCCGCGACACCCATCGCCGGACACCGCTCCGACCGCCGCGACAGCGATGCGGGCGCGGCATCACGGCATCTACACGGGTGGTGGGGAGTTTTTCCTCCGTTGCGGGACGGCGCGCAAGACCCGTGCAGCCGGCCGCCATGTGGGCTCAGCGTCGCCTACAGCCAGCCCTTGCGCTTGAAGTAGAGCCACGGCAGCACCGCCGAGATGACCATCAGGCCGAGCGCCATGGGATAGCCGAACACCCAGTCGAGCTCGGGCATGTGCTTGAAGTTCATGCCGTAGACGGTGCCGACCAGCGTCGGCGGCATCAGGGCCACCGCCAGCACCGAGAAGATCTTGATGATGGAGTTCTGCTCGTTGCTGATCATGCCGAGCGTGGCATCGAGCAGGAAGGTGATCTTGGTGGAGAGGTAGCCGATATGGTCGGCCAGCGAGTGCACGTCGCGCTGGGCGGTCTTCACCCGCGCGCGGAGCGGCTTGTCGTCGCCGCGCTCGCCCATGGCGTGGCCGAGGTAGGTGAGCAGCCGGCCCAGGGTGAGCAGGCTCTCGCGCGACTTGGAGGTGAGCTCGCCCTCGCGCCCGATCGCCCTGATGCTGACATCGAAGCGCCGGGCGCGCGTGCGCTCGCCGCCCTGTACACCGAAGATCGAATGGGAGAGCTGGTCGACATCGGCCTGCAGGCGCTCCACGCGATCGGCCTCGCGGTCGATGAACGCTTCGAGCAGCCCGACGAGCACGGCGGCGCCGCCCGCACAGGGCGCATCGCCCTTCTGCATGCGGGAGAGGAAGATCGCGATGCCGCGCGGCTCCGCGTAGCGCACGGTGACGAGACGATCCCCCGCCAGGATGAAGGTGATCGGGCGTGGCCGCAGGAGGGTCGCTCGGGGCGGCCGCCTGGGACAGGACCACGGCCGTCATGTAGATGGGCGCCGCCTTCCTGGTAGAGGCGGCTCGAGGCTTCGATCTCGGCCATCTCCTCGCGCGTGGGCACGGCGATGCCCAGCGCCCGCTCGACGAGGACGTCCTCCTCCCTGGTCGGGTTCAGGAGGTCGATCCACGTCGTGGCGCCGTTGATGGCGTGCGAGCCGTCGCGCGGGACCAGTATTCCGTCGGCCGCATCATAGACCGTGAGCATGACCCGCTCCCGAACTCACGCACAGCCCAGCCACCCCTCGAGCGGCGAGGCACTGCAAACACCTTGCGCTCCCGCCTCGGACCGTCATCGGACCGGCCTCGACCGCGGAGCCGCACGCCTGCCAGTCCTACGCTGACACGGCGGGGCGGGGCGCGTAGCCGCCGGCGCGCTTGGGCCAGAACAGCGCCACCAGCCCGATGAGCGCGAGGCCGATCAGCGTCACCAGCGTCCATTGCGAGGCGCCGACCCCGACCAGACGCACGATCCAGTCGTTCAGCTGCTCGTAACGCGCCACCGCGACACCCGCAAATACCACGCCCGAGATTTGCCCGACCAGCTCGCCCTGCTTGCCCAGGCGGCGCAGGAAGTAGAACAGGAGAAGCAGCGCCCACGGCACCAGCACGAGGCTCAGGCGCAGTTGCGGGCTCGCCTGCAAGCGGCCGAACAGGACGTTGGCGGTCTGCTGATAGCCGTAGTCCATCGCCAGCCAGAGCAGCATGGCAAAGCCGCCGATGATGATGCCGCGCTCGAGGCGGCGCGACCAGGTCGCCGTAGAGCTGGTCGATGCGGTTGCGCCACCAGGCGAGCAGCCCGGCGATGGCTATCACGATCACGATGAAGAACGTCTTGAGCGGCAGGAAGACGACGCGTGTCCCAGGTGCCCGAGAGCGAACGCGTCGCGGGGTCCTTCTGCAGGCCCAGGATCGGCCGCGCGAAACGATCTCTGCACCGCGCAGCAATCATAGCCCTTGAGATTCTGGCCGGCCGGGAAGCAGTAGCGCTCTTTCAGCATCTCCTCGGGCGCCTCGAGCATCGTGTCCTCCTCGCACGAGCGCCCGAAGCCCGACAGCCCGAAGCGCTCCTGCGCCTTCTTGCGCAGGTCGGCGAGCGCGTCGAGGATGGCGACGCGCCCTTGGGCCGGGTCGGCCTTGTCGTCTTGCAGCGCGGTCGGCAGCGACCTCGTAGAGGGAGCGCGGCTCATTGTCGAGGTAGGAGGCACCCAGCCAGGCGAGCCCCGCCGCCACGACGGCTCCTGCCAGGAAGCGGAGCTTCCCGTAGGGAACATGGTTCCAGTAGAGGTGCGTGAGCACCACCGAGGGCAGGTAGAAGGCGACCAGCGCCAGCAGCCCGAAAACCGGGAAGAAGAGGAACAGGTGGGCGTGGGCGACGACCATGGTGAGCCAATCCAGGCTCTGGAACTCGTGGATCAGCAAGCCCGTGGACGCGATGAACGATGCGCCCAGGATGACTGAACAGAATGGCGACGAAAATGTGTGCACCGGCCATGGCTGTTCCCTCGCTCGATGCTTGCCCCAATGCGCGCCCGATTATCGGCGTTTGCGATGCTTTGGAAAAGGGGGTGAACGTGTCAGACCTGATCCACCGTCATCCCGGCCGAGCGATGCGCGCCGTAGGCGAGCAGCGCTCAGAGCCGGGACCTCGTGAGATGAAGCCGCGACTCGCTTCGACAAGGTCCCGGCTAGCCTCGCCTGCGGCTCGGCTTCCGGGATGACGGGTAGACAAGCAAAAGGGGCCGCCCTCAAGGCGGCCCCCGTGAGACTCGGCGGCAACTGGCCGGGAGCAATTGGGCGCTGGGAACAAGCCCTGCCCGTGCGTCCCCGTCTCGCTAGCCCTTGCTGGAGGCTGCTCCAACAACAGCGTGATCGAGCAGCGCCATCGCCGTCATCAAGATCCCACTGAACATTGGATCACCTCCTTTCCCTGAGTTGCTGACTGAACACCTTATAGCACGCTTCCCCGCGCCGGAAGCGGCTAGATGCCGCGCCCCTCAGCTGACGGCCGCGGCTTGTCAGATTCAGCGGGCGTGGCCGTTGCCCATGCCTTCCAGATCGAGCTTGAGCTCGGAGGCATCCTGCGGCCGGCGGCAGCGTCCGTCGAACTCCGCACCCTGCTCGATGGCCAGCGACATGTGGTGGATGTCGCCCTCCACGCGGGCGGAGGCCTGCAGCGCCACGGTCATGCCGCGGATGACGCCGGAAATCTTGCCGCGCACGATCACGCGCTCGGCGGCGACGGTGCCGGTGACCTTGCCCTGCTCGCCGATGATGACCTCGGCGCCGGCCACGTCGCCCTCGACCTCGCCGTCGACCTGCAGGGTGCCCTGGCTGATGATCTTGAGGCCCTGGCCGATGATCTTCAGATCGTTGCTGATGACCGACTTGTTGCCGGAGTCGGCGGGACCCGAGCGGCGCGGCATGTTGAGGGCGGCACTCGAGATTGGGCTGGCAGTGGGTTTGAGAGGCTCGAGCGGTTTGGGCTCGGCCGTGTTGTTACGCGTGAACATAAAGGCCCCCGGGACTGTTTCGACCGTTGCTGGAAGGGCAGATCGCAGCACCCCGTCATGGTGGAATTATGTCCCCCACGACGATGCGTTGCTCGGCTAATCCCCACCTCTGCCCGTGCCGGACCGATGCGTCTAGCATGGGATCAAGCCGGCCGATAGCCTACACGCGCGTCAAGGCCCTTGCAATTGGCTAAGGCTTTACCGCAGGTTAGCGGCCGTGCCATTGATCGAGGCATTGGGAGGGGTTGAGCGTAGCGGGACGCATCGCGAGCATTCGGCACGTGGCCTCCGGCGGCGGCCGCTACGCCACGACGGCGCTGCGAGCGCGAGGCGCTTCGAGCGCTTGCAAATTCGACGCAATGGGCGCCTGAGGTTTCGATCGGGATCGGTCGGGACGGATACGTCAACAGGGGGACATCGTAATGCGTAGGGGACGATTGTTGCCGGCTTGCTGATCGTCTGGTCGGCGGCCGGCGGCGCGGCGTTTGCCCAGGGCAAGAGCGCCTGCCCCAATCCCGAACGCGATCGGCGTCGCGCGCACCGTGGAGATCGACACGACGGGCGGGCCGGGCTTCGGCTTCGAGCACTACAAGGCTTACGACTTCCTGCGCCTCAAGGAGGTCGTGCTCACCTTCGACGACGGGCCCCAGGTCGGATACACGCATGCCGTGCTGGAGGCGCTGGCTGCACACTGCACCAAGGCGACGTTCTTCTCGATCGGCAAGATGGCGGCCGGGCTGCCCGAGATCATCCGCGATGTCGCCAAGGCGGGCCATACCATCGGCACCCATACCTGGTCGCACGCCGACCTCAGCAAGCTGAAGAACGAGGACGACTGGAAGGCGGAGATCGAGAAGGGCGTGAGCGCGGTGCGGCGCGCGGTCGGCGGACCGATCGCGCCGTTCTTCCGCTATCCGGTCCTCAAGGACACGAAGGAGTTGCTGACACACCTCGCCAGCCGCAACATTGCGATCTTCTCGGCCGATCTCGACAGCTTCGACTTCAAGTTCACGCCAGACCCCGAGGGGTTCGTGAAGTCGGTGATGGAGCAGGCTGGAGAAGAAGGGCAAGGGCATCCTGCTCTTCCACGACGTCCAGCCCGTCACCGCGAAGGCGGTGCCGCAGGTGCTGGCCGAGCTGAAGGCCAAGGGCTACAAGGTCGTGCACATGCGGCCCAAGGCCGAGGTCAAGACGCTGGCGCGAGTACGATGCCTCAGATCGAGCCGCTCATGAAGGGCATGGCCGCCGGCAACGCCCGGCCGATGTCCAGCGTGGTGCGCACCATCGAGGAGGCGCACGCCGGCGACCGCGAAGGCCACCGGGTCGATCAAGAAGTAGCCGCCGACGTTCACACGCACGGCGAGCGTGCGCACTGGCCGGAAGCGATGCAATGTGTCGCGGCGACGATGGCCCACCGCATGACGCGCCCGCGGAAGGCTGGCGTCGACGAGGTGCTGAGGTTCTGGTTCGAGGAGACCAGGCCGAAGCAATGGTTCGAGAAGGACGAGGCGTTCGATGCGGAGGTGCGCGCGGCGCTTCCTCGACGCTGCACGAGGCCGTGGCCGCGCAGCCGAGCGAGGCGCTGCTCGAGCGATGCCCGCACCGCGCTCGCGGCCGTCATCGTGCTCGACCAGATGCCGCGCAACATGTTCCGCGGCAGCCCGCGCGCGTTCGCGACCGACGCCAAGGCGCTGGGGATCGCCGACGCGGTCATCGCCAGAGGCTTCGACGCGGGCCTGACCAAGGACGAGCGCCTGTTCTGCTACCTGCCGTTCGAGCATGCCGAGGACAGCGCGGCGCAGGTGCGCTGCGTCGCGCTCATGTCGGCGCTGGGCGATGCCGACCTGACGAAGTGGGCCGAGGCGCACAAGGCCATCATCGACCGCTTCGGCCGCTTCCCGCATCGCAACGCCGTGCTCGGACGGCCTTCGACGCCCGACGAGATCGAGTTCCTCGAAGCAGCCGGGCAGCTCGTTCTGAACGTGAGGTAGGTTGGGTCGAAGCGATGCGCAGACCAACGATCTGTTGCTGTCATCGCTCCGGCCTTCGCCGAGGTCGACACGAACCTCGGACTTCACCAGCGGATGTCGAGGTCGACGTAGGGCGCGCGCACCTGCACCCGGCTCTTGTCGGGGTCGACGCGCACGTCCGTGTGCGGCGCCTTGACGGTCACCTTGCCGCGCTCCTTGTCGACGTTCACCTCGGTGTGCGGCGCCTCGCACACGCACCGTGCCCTTCGGCTCGGCTCGCCGCCTCGCCCTTGCTCGCTTGTCGGCCTGCGGCGGGGCCTTCTCCGCCGGCGCGGTTTCGCCGATGGCGCCGGGCACGGCGAGCGAGAGAACGCTGCGCACATTGCGGCACGGCGTTGCCGAGCACCACGCGCGGCGCCCAGACCCGCCGTCACTATGCCAACGGCCAAGAGACGCGACCTCGACAGGGACATCGGCTTTCTCCAGTTGCAGCGGCAACAGCGGGGCGGCTGGCATGCCTCCCCGTCTCTGCAATATGGTGAACGCGCGTGGCGTTGTGGCGGCATCCCGGCGCGGCGGCATGTGGTCGCCGTCCACTGGGGATGCAGCCGGCGGCCGCCCCCCGGCGGCCGCGGCTGCGTACTTCGAGGCCGGGGCTGCCGTGCCGCCGCGCTGCGGGTCGCCGCGGCGACCCGACGGTCGGCGGCGCGGGCGTCCCGTAGAGCGGCCACGGCGCCGCGGATGTCGCCCGGCTGAAGCGCGCGGAAGCGCTCCTCGTAGCGGTAGCCCATGATCTGATTGCCGCCGGTCGGATGGTCGAGCCCGATGGCGTGGCCGATCTCGTGCGCCAGGGTGTAGCGCAGGTCGTAGCTCTTGAGGTCGCCGTCGAAGCCGACCTTCCACGGCCGCGTCGGGTTGAGGCAGACGAGCGCCTGCGAGATCGGCTTGATGGCCTCGGGCGAGGCCGGCATCGTAGAAGACGTCGGCGAAGGCCCAGCCCTCCGGCTCGACCTGCGCGCCGATCAGGATGTCGGCCGGAGCGCCTTCGGCCGCTTCCTTGAAGGTCGACGTTGGCGGCGGCTTCCCACATGGCGAACGCGGCAGCGATCTCGTCCCTGATCGCCGTCAGCGGCAGGCCCGAACGGGCCGCGAGGCCATCCAGGCTGGTGAGGCCGCGGCAATTGCGGGCGCCGGGAAACGGGCGGCGCTCGGTCACCAGCCGGTAGGTGATGACCCGCGGGCCGCCGTTGGCAGGCAGCTGCCAGCGCACCGGATGACCGTCCATCTTGAGGACCCTGAAGGTCTCGGCCTCCTGGGCGCCGAGCGGCACCGCGAGTCACGGCAAGCGCACAGCAGGCCCAGGAGGGCCCCGAAGAGGCCAGCAGTTGCGACTCTCAAAGCGGAATCCCCCGTTGCGCGGTCCGCTCGGACCGCTTCCCTCACCGTCCTTCGCGCCGCGTTTTGACTTCTTGATGCGAGCCTTGGCGCAAAAGGTTGCCGTGCGAAACTTAAGGCGCTCGGCGCGCAATCGGGTCAACTCGGTATGGGACGGGGTGTCTCACCCCACATGGGCGGCGGGTCCACCGAGGAGCCAGCCAGGCCGTTGCAACCCGAGCCGGCTACGACCAGCAGCCCTAGTTGGTGGTGCAAATCCAGCGAATGACCGAGCAGTCGCGGGAGAAGCGCCCGCACGACTTCAGGGCGGCGCGTTCGGCCTGGCCTGCGGTCGGTGCCCCAGCCTGCGCCGTAGGCCTTCGGGCCCACGGCGAGCGCGCCGCAGGCGTTGCGGAACCAGACGGCGTTCACGCAATCGCGCGGCGTGGCGGCGGCATTCCGACATGGCCCTGTCCTGGGCCTCGTCGCGCGACGTGTAGTCGTAGGCCCAGCCGTGCGCCCGGGTCTTGGGAGAGAAGGCGATCGCGCCGAAATAGTCCTGGGCCGCGGCGGGGCCCGCGCTCGACCCGCAGAAGTGGCGAGCAACAGCAGGTCAAGGACACCGGAAGAACTCCCCGTCGGGCCACCAGGCGCTCCCTGCCAAGCCCGCTGCTGTTGCACGATCACACCTGCGGCGGCGAAACCAACTCGCCGCGCGCACGCGCTAATTCGCGCATTTAGCTTGCGGCCACCCACCCCGCAACCGAGCCGCGAGAGCAGGATCGACAGATCCACCACCGGCGGTTGGCCCCGGTTATCACGCAATCCGGCGGGCGGGACGACGGCGCCCCTGGATGCACGCCGCGTGCCCAGCTTCGGGCCCGCTCCGAGCGCTCGGGGCTCTCGGGACGGGTCCCGGGTCTGGGCAGATTGCGCAGGAATTGCATAGAGTAGTGGCAGAAAACTTTTCTCATGCAGATGCAATACACGACATAAGCCATTCTGAAGCCAAAGTTAACCGCGATTGTCGCAGACTGTTGACCGATATCGTCCAAGTGACACCCTGCGGTGCAACGGGTGGACCATCCTTCCAGCTGAGAGCCGGCGCCGGCCGAGACGTGCAGCCCGGACATCCTGGGAGTGATGGCCGGGGAGCGCACATCGCGAGGGGAAGCGACCGACATGGGCTTTGAATCACCGGCTCTGGTGGCACCGGGGCGCAGGGAGGCCGCGTGTCCGATCGATGAGCCGCGCCAGCGCGGAGGCCATCGGCGCGCCGCTGGAAGCGGCCCGGGTGCGGCTCCTCGACCTGCTCGGCAGGCTGAGCGGGCTGCTGGGCGAGCATGCGGCGCCGCTGCTCGAGGCCGCCAGGCGGCAGCTCGAGCAGCGCTCCTGCCGCATCGCCGTCATCGGCCAGATCAAGGCCGGCAAGAGCACCTTCATCAACGCGCTCGCCAAGCGTCCCGGCCTGCTGCCGACCGACATCAATCCATGGACCGTGGTGGTCACCGCGCTGCACTTCCGCAACGCGCCGACGCCGCCCGAGCATGCGGCCGTGTTCCATCTCTTCTCGGTCGACGAGTGGAAGCGAGCTGGCCGACGGCGGCGGGCGGCTCAGGGAGCTGACCGAGCGTCTCGTGCCGGGCTTCCAGTCGGACCTCCTGCGCGCGCAGCTCGAGGTCATGCGCAAGCGCGCCGAGCGCGCCTCGGGCCCAGGTTCGCCGAGCTGCTGGGCAAGTGCCACCGCTTCGAGACGGTGACGCCCGAGGTCCTCACCGACTACGTCAGCGCGGGCGACGAGACGAGCCAGCCGTGCGCCAGCGGCAAGCGCCGGCACTATTCCGACATCACCCGCTCGGCCGATCTCTATTTCAACGACAGCCCGTTCGCCTTTCCCGATCACGCTGATCGATACGCCGGGCACCAACGACCCGTTCCTGGTGCGCGACGAGATCACGCGCCGCAGCCTGGAGAACCCCGACATCTACGTGTTCGTGGTCTCCGCGCTGCAGCCGCTGTCGGCCGGCGACATCGCCATGCTGCGGCTGCTGAACGGCCTGCACAAGGACCGCATCGTCGTCTTCATCAATCGCGCCGATCAGCTGCCCGATCCGAGCGAGCGACGCCGCGGCGGTCAAGGCGACCATCGAGAAGCGCCTGCGCGTGGAGTTCCCGACGCTGCAGATACCCGTCATCTGCGGCAGCGCCTGGCTGGGCAACCTGCGCCTGCAGGCCGAGGCGCGCGATCTCCCGGCCATGCGCCAGCCTGCGAGCCTGCGCCAACGCCCGCTCGCAGGCGCTGCAGCGGACGCACGCGCCGGTGCGACGCCCGCGTCGACGAGCGCTCGCGCGCCGTCCCGGCCATGCACATGAGCTCGCGGCATGGCCGAGGTCTCGGCCGCCATCACCAGGCTGATGTGCACGAGCAGCATCGCCATGCTGCTGCGGCAGATCGCGGTGTGCCTGGCGGAGCTGGTGCGGACGGCCGAGGTGACGGACCGCGCCGAGCTCAATCGATCGATGCGCTGCTCGATGCGCGGCGCCAGGAAACGGCGGCCCTGCGCAAGCGCATCGCGAGGAGGAGCAGTCGCTCGCCGCCTTCGAGGAGCACGCCAACGCGCTGCAGGCCTCGTTCCAGGGGGTGGAGGCCCACTTCAAGGAGCTCGTCGCATCGGCGACCGAGATGCTGCGCCACCAGCTCGGCAGCCTGGTGCGGGAGTTCGCCGAGCAGGGAGGCGGGCGCGCTGCGGCAGGCGTTGCAGGAGCGGCCGCGGCAGGCGGTCCTGGCGTTGCGATGTGCTGCCGCTGCGCGAGCGAGCTGGAAGCGGCGTATCTGGCCGCGTTCGAGCAGGCCGCGTCCGATCTCGACCGCGTCGAGCAGTTCCTCTACCCGCAGCTCAAGCTGATCGTCGCGTCGCTGCTGCCCGACTACGCGGCAATCTGCTCGAGGTGCCCGCCTGGCCGCGAGGGGCTCACGCCGTCGGTCACCCGCTTGGCGACAAGGTCACCATGGATCTCGGCATGTCCTGGTGGCGCCGGTGGTTCGCCGGCCGCCGGGCCGCCGAAGAGCGCGCCAGCCATCTGCGGTACCTGATCGAGGAGGACTTCCTCAGGATCGCGGACGAGCTGGTGCGCGGAGGCGGAAGCGCACCTGGGCGAGCGCGTCGACTACATCATGCGCAGGGTCAACGCCATCAGCAACGGCCTGCGCACCGGCATCGAGCGGCGCAGCGCCAACCTCGCAAAGGAGCGGGCGCTGCTCGACGGTGCGGGCGACGAGGCACGGCCTGGAGCGCTTCGAGGCGGAGCAGAAGCAGCGCGCCGACGCCTGCGTCGCGGCGGCAGGAGGCCTATGCGGCGCGCTCTGGTGGAGCTGGGCTCGGTGCTCGAAGGCGCTGGACGCCGCGCAGGGCGAGAGGCCAGGTGAATGAGCGAGACCTGCGACACTCGTCGACCGCCGAGCGCCGGCGGGCTCCCGCTCGCGGCGGGCCTCGGCGAGCCGCCGCTGCGTCGCCGGCGCCGAGGCAGCGCCCGCGCGCGTCGTCGTGATCGGCGAGTTCAACAGCGGCAAGACCGCGCTCGTCAATGCGCTGCTGGGCGCGCCGGTGCTGCCGGCCAGCTTCACCACGCACACGGCCTATCCCACCGTGGTGGGCTTCGCGGCCAAGCCGTCGCTCGCGCGCCGAGATTGCCGGCCGCAGGCGCGTGCCGTTGCCGTGGAGCGCCATCGACGGCGCACCGGCGCACGCACATCCGCCGCCTGCATGTCGGCATGCCGCTGGACCGGCTGAGGACGCTGCGCGCGGTCGATACCCCGGGCCTCGGGCTCGGCGACGAGAGCCGACGAGGCGCGCACGCTTCGGGCCTGCCGCGGCGCCGACACCGTGATCTGGTGCACGCCGGCGATGCAGGCCTGGAAGGCGAGCGAGCTGCGCGCCTGGCTCGCCCTGCCGCGGGCGGTGCGCCAGCGCGGCGTGCTGGCGGTGACGTTCATGGATGCGCTGCGGTCGAGCGGCGACGCGGGCCGGCTGCTGGCGCGGCTGCACGCCGATGCCGGCCCGCATTTCCGCAGGATCGTCACGTTCTCGTCGCAGGGTATCGTCGCTGCGCCCGCCGGCGAGTTGGCGTAGTATCGCGCGCCTCGGCTATTGGCTAGCCGGCCTCGCGCGTCGCGCGGCGGCATCGGGTCGGAGCGCCGGGTGCCGATCGATGCGCTGGGTGATCGTTGCCTGCCTTCTCTGCCTCGTCCTGACCGCCGCTGCGGCGAGCGAGACGAATTGGGGCACCTGGGCCGAGGAGGTGCGCAAGCAGCACCCGTTGGCGGGCAGCATCTACCGTCACGCTACCGCACGGTGCGAGCCGACTGGCATCGTCTCGACGGCCGGATCCAAACGGACGTATGGCTGTAGGCATGCTCTTCGCCCCCTTCCGCCGACGGACGCGGACCTATTCCAGCGTGCACCGGGATCGTCTTGCTCGGGGAGGTCCATGACAACCCGATGCATCACCAGGTGCGGGCATGGCTGATCGAGAATGCCGCCAAGCATGATCCGCCCCTGGCGTCCCGGCGGTCGTGTTCGAACAGATCCGGGCCGACCAGCAGCCGGCGCTGGACCAGTTCAAGGCCCTCGCCGACGCTGGCGGCGGCACCGCGTCGATGATCTGTTCCGGCTCCTGGAGTGGGACAAGACCGGCTGGCCTCCGGCAGCAGATCTACAAGCCGCTGTTCGAGGCCGCCGTGGCGGCCAAGCTGCCGATCTATCGCTGGCGACCCGCCGCGCGACCGGGTACGGGCGGTCGCGCGCGGCGGCTTGTCGGTGGTGCCGCCGGAGGAGCGCGCCCGCCTTCGGCTCGACAACCCGATGCCGCCGGCGCTGCTCGATGCGCTGCGCCAGGAGCTGGCCGACAGCCATTGCGGCGTGTTGCCGGCCGAGGCGGTCGACGGCATGGCCGCGGCGCAGCGCTACCGTGACGCGCATCTTGCGGATGCCCTGCTGGCTGCTGCAGAAGCGACCACGGGTCCGCCATCCTGATCGCGGGCAACGGCCACGTGCGCAGCGATCGGGGCGTGCCCTGGCACATGCGCCAGCGGGCGCCGCAGCAACGCCGGTGACGAGCTCCTGCTCGTCGAGGTGGAGGAGGGCAAGACGGACCCCGAGCTCTATGTGCCGCGCGATCCGGAGGGGAAGCCGGCCGCCGACCTGCTGATCTTCACGCCCAGGGCCGAGCGGGGCGACCCCTGCGAGGCCATGCGCAAGATGAAGCGCTAAGCCGTCACCACACCCGTCATCCCGGACGAAGCGATGCGAGCCGTAGGCGAGCAGCGCTTCGAGCCGGGACCTCGGAGATGAGGTTCGACTCTGCTCCGGGAGGTCCCGGATAGACCTCGCCTGCGGCTCGGCTTCCGGGATGACGGGTGGATACTTGCGGCGATGACGGGTGCACTGCCGTGGCATCGCGGGCTATGGCGTTTCGCGCTCGCGCTGCAATATGAAGCGGGCTCATGCCGAAGCGCACGGACATCGAATCCATCCTCATCATCGGCGCGGGCCCGATCGTCATCGGCCAGGCCTGCGAGTTCGACTATTCCGGCACCCAGGCCTGCAAGGCGCTCAAGGCCGAGGGCTACCGCATCGTCCTGGTCAACTCCAATCCGGCCACCATCATGACGGATCCGGAGCTGGCCGATGCCACCTACATCGAGCCGATCACGCCGGAGTTCGTCGCCAAGATCATCGAGAAGGAGCGCCCCGACGCGCTGCTGCCGACCATGGGCGGGCAGACGGCGCTCAACGCCGCGCTGAGCCTCGCCAAGCAGGGCGTGCTCGACCAAGTTCGGCGTGGAGATGATCGGCGCCAAGGCCGAGGCCATCGCCAAGGCCGAGGACCGCGAGCTGTTCCGCGAGGCCATGACGCGCATCGGCCTGGCGACGCCCAAGTCCGTGCTGGCGCGCAGCCGCGAGGAGGCGCTGGCGGCGCTCGAGCACGTCGGCCTGCCGGCCATCATCCGGCCCTCCTTCACGCTGGGCGGCACCGGCGGCGGCGTCGGCTACAACCGCGAGGAGTTCATCGAGATCGTCGAGCGCGGCCTCGACGCCTCGATGGCGCGCCAGGTGCTGGTCGAGGAGAGCGTGCTCGGCTGGAAGGAGTTCGAGATGGAGGTGGTCCGCGACCGCGCGGACAACTGCATCATCGTCTGCTCCATCGAGAACGTCGATCCGATGGGCGTGCACACCGGCGACAGCATCACGGTGGCGCCGGCGCTGACGCTGACCGACAAGGAATACCAGATCATGCGCAACGCCTCGATCGCGGTGCTGCGCGAGATCGGCGTGGAGACCGGCGGCTCCAACGTGCAGTTCGCCGTCAACCCCGACGACGGCCGCCTCGTCGTCATCGAGATGAACCCGCGCGTGTCGCGCTCCTCCGCGCTCGCCTCCAAGGCGACGGGCTTTCCGATCGCCAAGGTCGCGGCCAAGCTCGCCGTCGGCTACACGCTGGACGAGCTCGAGAACGACATCACGGGCGGCGCCACGCCGGCCTCCTTCGAGCCCACCATCGACTACGTCGTCACCAAGATCCCGCGCTTCGCCTTCGAGAAGTTCCCCGGCGCCGAGCCCGACGCTGACCACGTCGATGAAATCGGTCGGCGAGGTGATGGCGATCGGCCGCACCTTCGCCGAAAGCCTGCAGAAGGCGCTGCGCAGCCTGGAGACCGGGCTCACCGGCCTCGACGACTATCGCCTTCGAGGGGCTGGGCGCCGGCGACGACAAGAACGTCGATCCGCGCCGCGCTCGGCGTGCCGACGCCCGACCGGCTGCTCAAGGTTGCGCAGGCCATGCGCCTCGGCGTCGACCACGAGCAGATCTACGCCTCCTGCCGGATCGATCCGCTGGTTCCTGGCGCGCATCCAGGAGATCGTCGACACGGAGGCGCGGGTGCAGAGCGCACGGGCTGCCGGCGTCGGCCGGGCAGCTGCGCGAGCTGAAGGCGATGGGCTTCTCGGACGCGCGGCTCGCCAAGCTTGCGGGGCTGTACCGAGCCGAGGTGCGCGAGCGGCGCCACGCGCTCGATGTGCGCCCGGTCTACAAGCGCATCGACACCTGCGCCGCCGAGTTCGCCTCGCCCACCGCCTACATGTACTCGACCTACGAGCGCGGGCTTCGGCGATCGGCCCGCCTGCGAGGCGGCGCCGTCGGATCGCGACAAGGCGATCATCCTCGGCGGCGGCCCCAACCGCATCGGCCAGGGCATCGAGTTCGACTACTGCTGCTGCCACGCCTGCTTCGCGCTGCAGCAAGGCCGGCACCGAGACCATCATGATCAACTGCAACCCGGAGACGGTCTCGACCGACTACGACACCTCCGACCGGCTCTATTTCGAGCCGCTGACCGCCGAGGACGTGCTCGAGATCATCGCGCGTGGAGCGCGTCGAAGGGCCCGCTCAAGGGCGTGATCGTCCAGTTCGGCGGCCAGACGCCGCTCAAGCTCGCCGAGCCGCTCGAAGAGGCGGGCGTGCCGATCCTCGGCACCTCGCCCGACGCCATCGACCTCGCCGAGGACCGCGACCGCTTCAAGGCGCTGATCGACGAAGCTCGGGCTCAAGCAGCCCGACAGCGGCATCGCGCGCTCGCTTCGCCGAGGCGCGGGCGACGGCGGCGCGCGCTCGGCTATCCGCTGCTGATCCGCCCCTCCTACGTGCTGGGCGGCCGCGCCATGGAGATCCTGGGCGACGCCGGCGACCTCGACCGCTACCTCGCCAGGCTCTCGGCGACGCTCGATCAGCCGTCCGAGCTCGCCGTCTCCGACGATCGCCCGCTGCTGATCGACCGCTATCTGAGCGATGCCATCGAGGTCGACGTCGACTGCCTGTGCGACGGCAAGGACACCTTCATCGCCGGCATCATGGAGCACATCGAGGAGGCCGGCATCCACTCCGGCGACAGCGCCTGCTCGCTGCCCGCCCACTCGCTCCCGCCCGCGGTCGATCGCACGAGCTCGAGCGGCAGACCCGCGACCTCGCGCTGGCGCTCAACGTCGTCGGGCTGATGAACGTGCAGTACGCCGTGAAGGACGGCGAGGTCTACGTGCTCGAGGTCAATCCGCGCGCGTCGCGCACGGTGCCGTTCGTCGCCAAGGTGATCGGCAAGCCGATCGCCGGCATCGCCGCGCGCATCATGGCCGGCGAGCCGCTCGCGCGCGTTCGAGCTCGAGCCGCGACGAAGCTCGGCCACGTCGCCGTGAAGGAGGCCGTGTTCCCGTTCGCGCGCTTCCCCGGCGTCGACACCATCCTCGGGCCCGAGATGCGCTCGACCGGCGAGGTGATGGGCATCGACCGCGACTACGCGCTGGCGTTCGCCAAGAGCCAGATCGGCGCCGGCAACACGCTGCCGCTCGAGGGCACGGTGTTCGTCTCGGTGCGGGACGCCGACAAGGAGAGCGTCGTCGGCGCCGCGCGCACTCTGGCCGATGCCGGCTTTCGCATCCTGGCGACGCGCGGCACCAAGCGGGCGCTCGATGCGCACGGCATACCCTGCGAGCAGGTCAACAAGGTGCTGGAGGGCCGGCCGCACATCGTCGACCTGATGAAGAACGGCGAGGTGCACCTGGTTTTCAACACCACCGAGGGGGCCAAGGCGCTGGCCGATTCCAAGGACATCCGCCGCACCGCCTTGCTTCACCACATTCCCTATTATACAACTTTGGCTGGTGCGCTGGCGGCGACGCAGGCCATCAAGGCGCTTGCGGCGGGCACCCTCAATGTCGCCCCGCTGCAGTCCTACGTAAGCCACAGCATCCTGAGATGCGTCCGGCCGGCCCCCATCCGAGGGCTGGCCAAACCCTGAAATTTGAGTGACACTGACGGGTGCTCACGCTGGTTGGGAAGCCATCCGCGGAAACATACGAGTGGTGAACATGGAAAAGGTGCCGATGACCATGGAGGGTTATCGCAAGCTCGAGGCCGAGCTGCACCGCCTCAAGGTCGAGGAGCGTCCGCGCATCATTCAGCAGATCGCGGAGGCGCGCGATCACGGCGACCTGTCGGAGAATGCCGAGTATCATGCGGCCAAGGACGCCCAGGGCCTGAACGAGGCCCGGGTGGCCGACCTCGAGGACAAGATCGCGCGCGCCGAGATCATCGATCCGTCCAAGCTGTCGGGCAGCACCGTCAAGTTCGGCGCGACGGTGACGCTGGAGGACGAGGATTCCGGCGACAAGGTGAAATACAAGATCGTCGGCGAGGACGAGGCCGACCTGCGCGACGGCAAGATCTCGATCACCTCGCCGATCGCGCGCGCCCTGATCGGCAAGTCGAAGGGCGAAAACGCCGAGGTGACGACGCCCAAGGGCGCGCGCAGCTACGAGATCCTGAAGGTCGAGTTCAAGTAGCGCAGCCCGCAAGCAGCCCGCACGGCCGTCGGCCGCGCCGGCGGCGACGGCGCGCTGCCCGCGCATGCCGGGCCTCGAGCGGCGCAGGCACACCAGCAGCACACCCGTTGGGCCCGCCTTTTCCACAGCATGGCGGAGGCGGCCCAGGATTTCGCCCGCAGTGACGTATGATGGCGGCTAGACCGATAGCTGATGAGCGTGTGTGCAGCGTTGCGGTTGGCCGGAGGTCTGTCATGCGTACGGGCAGGCGAAGGCGCGGTATCGCGCGGGCGCTGTCTTGCTTCCGCCGTTCGATCGCTCGTCGCAGTCTTCGCCGCATTGGCCGTGGCGGCCCCGCTGCCGCCGAGCGGCGACCATTGGGCGGGCCGCATCGGCCGGCACCTGGTTGCCCCCGCCGAGGCCCACAAGGCGCCCACGCGCGCTCCTCGCGGTGCGCGCGCCCGTCGGGCCTGGCAGCTCAAGGTCATCGTGCCGGCCTTCGTGCCGCTGCCGCGGGCGCCCGCCGTGCGTACGCCACCGCGCACCTTCAAGGCTCCGGCCTTCGCGCCCGCCGAAGCCTGGGCGCACGGTGGGTATGCCCGCGGACACGCTGAAAACTCCGGCCTTCAAGAGCCGGGGAGAAAGCGGGCCGGCCGTCGTCCGAAAACGGGACATGGACGGCAGCCGTCGTGCGCAGGGAGGGACCGAGGCGGCTGTCCCGCGGCAGACCTCGAGAATCGACGATCCGCAGAGGCGTCCGGCCGACGTTCCACCAGGTGCTGGAGAAGCTCTCCAAGCCTGCCGCCCGCAAGGGGCCGCCACAGGCAGAGGCGCCACCCACGAAGAAGGACTACGGCTCCAGTCCGCCCGCAACAAGCCCCAAGTCGAGCACCAAGACGAGCATAAGCAGGCGCGGCGCCTGGGCGGCCGCCCGGTGGGGGAGCTGCTGCCCCCGATCGGCAGCTTCCGGCCGAACGAGGTGCTGGCGATCAACCTGGGGGCCGAGGGGCTCGCCAAGGTCCGCGCCGGCAACTACAAGCTGGTCGGGAAGATCGAGCTGCCGGAGTTCGGCCTGACGATTACCCGCCTCGCGCCCCCCGAGGGGCTCAACACCATCACGCGGCTGGGAGCAGGCTCTACGACCTGCTCCCGACGGCGGCTTCGCGCTGAACCGGGTCTACACCCCTACCGTCTGGGCGCCGGAGCCGGGCAATAGCGGTGCCGGTGTCAGCGCCGCCGCCAGGCAAGGGCTGCACGGCGGAGCGCTGCTTCGGGCCCACGCTCATCAACTGGCAGGCGCCGCTCGGCGCCTGCGCGCGCGACGTCAAGGTCGGCGTCGTCGATACCGGCTTCGATATCGGCCATCCGGCGTTCGCCGGCCTGCGCTACGACTACAAGGAGTTCCTGCCCGACGGGAAGATCAAGGCCGTCCAGCGAGCACGGCACCGGGGTCCTTTCGCTGCTGGCGGGACAGCGCCGGCAGCGGCACGCCCGGCCTGATTCCCGAGGCCCACTACATCCTGGCCAACGTATTTTACACCGACAGCGAGGGGCAGCCCATCTCCGACACCGTCGCAGATGCTGCAGGCGCTGCATTGGCTGAAGAAGAGCGGCGTGGCGGTCGCCAACTTGAGCTTCGCCGGCCCGCCCGACGACCTGCTGCATCACGCCGTGCGGGAGCTGACCAAGGCCGGGATCGTCGTGGTCGCGGCCGCCGGCAACGAGGGGCCCGGCGCCCCGCCCAGCTATCCTGCAGCCTACGAGGAGGTGATCGCCGTCACCGCGGTCGACCGCAACCTCGCCGCCTACCGCTATGCGAGCCGGGGCGATCACATCGATCTGGCCGCTCCCGGCGTCGATGTCTGGACGGCCCTGCCCGGCCGGCGCGAGGGGCCGCAGACGGGCACTTCGTTCGCCGTGCCGTATCGTGACGGCCGTCGTGGCGGTGGCCAATGGCGCGGCCGGGCTGCGCCCCGACGACGACCCCCTCGCTGCGAAGACGCGCGCGCTGGCGGAGATCGCCAAGGGCATCAAGAACCTCGGGCGGCCAGACCGCGACCCGACGTTCGGGGCCGGCCTGGTGCAGGCCCCCGCGCCCTGCGATGCTGATCGCGCCGAAGATCGTGGCAGCTGCCCGGCCCTGGGCTGGCACGGTCCGGCGCGAGGTCGACACTGGCGGCGGAGCCGCCGTCGTTTTCGGCGCATGGGTGAGCACGGTGCACACCGACGGCGCCGCGTCGACGCGAGGGCGCTCGGCCGCTGCAACCCGGTGCGCCGGCGACACCTGCCCGGCGACTGGGGGCATGGCGGCGAAGCTATCAGGTCGAAGCGGATCAGATCGAAGGGGATGCGATCCCGGCGGCACGGCGTGCCGCCGGGACCGCTTCCGGCCGATGCCTGCGCCGCCGAGGTGCGGGTGTCGGCGGCGTAGTTCGACCGAGAGACGGATACCTAGCGATGCCGAGCGTCTGCACGATGACCTGGGCAGTCGTTTCCAGTCACTTTTTCTTACCGAAAATGACAGCCCGAGCTTGGGTCAGAGCTGCGACCAGCCCTTGCTGATCGCGGCGGCCTCATCCGACCGGGACAGCGGCTGGTCGCTCATCATCGCGGTGACCAGCTCGTCGATCGCCTTGCGCGGGCCGGAGCCCGCCGGCCTGGTCCCGATGCGCCGCCGGAGGCGTCGCCGCGACGACATCCCAGCGACCGCCCTGCGTTGCGGCAGGCGAGGCCATGCGACGCCTGCCTCGTTGCGTAGCGCAGCTCGTACTGCCGGCACCAGGCGGCGGCCTTGCTCTTGAACGACAGCACCGGCCGCAGGGCGACGAGCGCGGCATCCTTGCCGCTCTCCGTCCGTTCCAGAGCGAGGCCCAGGCTGGCCTCGGCCATGCCGGCGTGTCCCGGAGGCGTCGGCGCCAGCCACACCCCGAGCGCCACCAACACGGCCGCCAGCGCCGGCCCAGCGGCCAGCGACCAGGCCGGCACCGGATAGCGCCGCTTCAGCCATCCGAGGAGGCCAACGGCACCTGCGCGACGGGCTTCCGGGAGCGGCCGGCCGCCTCCGGCGCTGTCGGCGCCCGCATCACCGCGTCCACCAGCCACGCCGGAGGCGGCTCGGAGAGCTTGGCCTCGAACGGCTCGGCCATGCGCCGCCCCGCCGTCGCCAGGTAGGCCTGCAGCTCCGCGACCAGCGCCGGGCTGCGCGCCAGCTCCTGCACCAGCTCGGGCACCTCCGCCGGCGCCAGCCGGCCGTCGACCAGCGCCATGGCCTTCTCGCCTGCGTCTTCATGGTTGCTCAGGACCCTGTCTTTGCCGCGAGCTGCGCGCGGCGCGGCAGCTGCGGCTGATTGAGGACGGCGGCAAGGGCGCGCCGCGCCCGTGCCAGCCTGCTCATGACGGTGCCGATCGGCACCCCGGTGATCTCCGGCCGCCTCCTTGTAGGAGGCGCCCTCGATGCAGACCAATGCGACGACAGCGCGCTGCTCGGCGGGCAGCCGCGCCAGCGCCGCCGCCACGGTCTGCAGCGTCAGCTCGCTTTCCGCGACCACGCGCCCGTCGGAGCCCACGATACCCTCCGCCGCCTCGATATCCACAACCTCGCCGCGAACCTTGTTGGCGCGCACGCGGTCGAGCCAGATATTCTGTGCAATCCGATACATCCAGGAATTGAGCCGTGTTCCAGGTTGCCACTGATCGATCCGCGCCAAGGCACGCACGCAGGCGTCCTGCACGAGATCATCGCTCTGCTCGGCGTTGCCCGTGAGAGAGAACGCGAAACGCCGCAGGCGCGGGAGAAGCGCCACCATCCGCTCGCGGATTTCGTCCCTCACGCGCCTGCCTCCAGGCGATCGGTGGACAACGAGACGGGCATCCTGCTTATTCCCTGCTATGGCAACCCGCGCTTGCTTCGAGGTCCGACCCCTCGCCACCAACGTCTCGATAAGACCTCTAACGTCGTTCACGAGAGGTCTGACCCCGACTTCAACCCCGCCGCCTGCGGCCCGCGTCCTGCCCCAGCGTGATCGGCACCCCGGGCTCGAACTTCACCCGGCTGATAGCAAGCGTGGTTTTCACGCTGGCGACATTGGGCGCTGCCGTCAGATCGTCGATGACGAAGCCCTGGAAAGCGGGGAGGTCCGGCGCCACGCACTTCAAGATGAAGTCCGTCTCGCCCGACAGCATGTAGCACTCGCGCACCAGGGGCCAGGCCAGCACCCGGTTCTCGAACGCGCGCAAATCGGGCTCGGACTGGCTGTGAAGGCCGACGTTGGCGAAGGCGATGACCTCGAAGTCGAGCGCCTTCTCGTCGAGCAGCGCGAAATAGCCGGCAATGATGCCGGCCTCCTCGAGCGCGCGCATCCGCCGCAGGCACGGCGGCGGCGAGATGCCCACCTTGCGCGCGAGCTCCACGTTGGTGATGCGCCCGTTTGTTTGCAACTCCTTCAAGATGCGCCAATCGGTAGCATCGAGGCCTGCACGCATGGGGCTATGACTCCCGCCGTCGCAGCAGCTCTCGTGAAAATGTGACGCATGGCGGGGCCATGAGCAACAATCTTTCTCCCGGGCCTGCGCACCCGGCGACGGCGGTCGCCGCCGATACCCTCGCCACACTCGCCGGTCGCCGCGGCTGGATCATCTCCGACGGCAAGGCCGGCAACGACACCCAGTCGCGCGGCGTGCTCGACGCGCTCGGCTTGGACTATGTCATGAAGCGGGTCGATCCGTCCGGCCTCTGGAAGCTCATGTCGCCCTGGGGGCCGGTCGATCCCGCGGAGCGCTTCGGCACCCCGGCGAGCCAGTTTCATCCGCCCTGGCCCGATTTCGCCATTGCCGTCGGCCGGCTCACCACGCCTTACATCCGCAGGCTGAAGCGGGTGGCAGGGCGCTCGACCTACACCATCATACTGCTGGATCCGAAGGTCGGCACGGACGCGGCGGACCTGTTCTGGGTGCCCGAGCACGACCGTCTGCGCGGCCCCAACGTCGTCACCACGCTGACGGCGCCGCACAGCTTCACGACGCGGCGTCTCGCCGAGCTCGCCCGCAGCATGTCGCCCGAGATCGCGGCGCTGCCGACGCCGCGCGTTGCGGTCTCCATCGGCGGCCCGAACGGTGACTATCGCTTCACGCCGGCGGTGCTCGCCCACCTGGCCAGCGCGCTGCAGTCGCTTGCGGCACTCGGCGCCGGCCTGATGATCACGCCGTCGCGACGCACGCCGGCCGAGATTAGCGCGTTTGTGCGCGAGGCCACGGGTGGGGCGCGCCGCTGGCTCTGGGACGGGGCGGGGGAGAACCCCTATCCCGCCTTCGTCGCCCACGCCGACGCCTTCGTCGTCACCGGCGATTCCGTCAACATGGTGGGAGAGCCGTGCGCAACGGGCAGGCCGGTCTACGTGCTCGAGCCGGAAGGCGGCTCGCCCAAGTTTGCGCGCTTCCACGCGGCGCTCGCCCGCCACGGCGCCACGCGGCCGCTGCCCGTCCGTTTCGAGCGCCTCGAGACGTGGAGCTACGTGCCGCTCAACTCGGCCGAGGTGATCGCCGCCGAGATTGCGCGGCGCTGGAGCAGGCGCCGGCAGATGCTCGGCTGACGGTTGACGGGGTTGACGGTCGATGGGTCAGACCCTCGCGGTACGGGGTCAGACCCCTCGCCACCAACCGATGAGGATGAACTCGACGCCATCGCGAGGGGTCTGACCCGGGTCTGATCCCTCCTTCCGGCTCTGTGACAAAAGCGCCACGATTGTCTGCCATCAGGGTCCGTGCCCGGCGCCGAACGGCATCGCGCCGTCGCGCGCGCCCTTGCGCTGGGGCGAGCGGTGCGCGAGTTTAGCCGTGTCGGGGACAGCGGGATTACGAAAGGCGAGGGGAGTGATGGCGGCCACGTCGAGCCCCGCGACCGCAGTGCGGTACCGCGACGTCGCGGCGGCCATTGAATGGCTGTGCACGGCCTTCGGCTTCGAGAAGCAGACCGTCGTCGCCGGCGAGGACGGCACTATCGACTATGCGCAGCTGACCTGCGGGCACGCCATGCTGATGCTGGCCCCGGTGCGCGACACGCCGCTCGACAAGCTGATGAAGCAGCCGGACGAGATCGGCGGAGGGGCGACGCAGAGCACCTATCTCGTCGTCGCCGACGCCGATGCGCACCACGCCAGGGCCAAGGCGGCTGGCGCCGAGATCGTACTCGACCTCCAGGACGACGATTTCGGCGGACGCGGCTACACCTGCCGCGACCCGGAGGGCCACGTCTGGATGTTCGGCACCTACGACCCCTGGCAGGGGGAGGGGCCCGAGGCCGCACCACCGCCCGTACGCGCGGACGGCAGGCGCCCCGTCGTGCTGGCGGGATTGGGGGTGGCGGTCTTCGTCGCCCTGGCGGCGGGCGTGTGGACCGTCGCTGCCCCACGCCAGCCGGACGCCGTGAGCTCGGCGGCGGTGCGTGAGCCTGCCGGCGACGCGAAGGCTGCCGCCGAGAGCAGGAATGGCAGCGCGGAGGCCGACAAGGCGGGCGAGGACATGCTGAGGCGGCTCGCCGGGGAGCAGGTTGCCAGGACTGCGGCCGAGGTTGCCGCGCAGGCAGCGCGCGACGAGCTGGAGCGCGAGCGTGCCGCTAAGATCGCAGCGGAGAAGGCCACCGCCGGCAAGGCGGGGGAGGCTGCGCAGAAGCTCATCGCCGAGGAGCGCCGCGCCAGGGACGCCGCCGAGCGCGCCGTGCGCGAGGTGCGCCTCGAGCTCGACCGCGAGCGCACGACCAATGCGGGGGCGGAGAAGGCCAACGCCGGCAAGGCGAGCGAGGAGGCGCTGAAGCGCTTCGACGAGGAGCGCCGCGCCAGGGAGACCGCCGAGAAGAGCCTGCGCGAGGTCCGCGTGGAGCTCGAGCGGGAGCGCGCCGCCAAGGAGGCGGCGGAGAAATCCAGCGCCGGCGCCGTGGATCGAGTGGCATCGGCGGAGAAGGCCGCACAGAAGGCCCGCGACGAGCTGGAGCGCGGGCGTGCGACGGTGACCGCGGCCGAGATGGCCAAGGAATTTGCCCTCACCCGCGCCGACGAGGAGCGCCTCGGCCGCGAGGCGGCCGAGCAGGCCGCGCAGGAGGTGCGCGAAGAGCTGCAGCGCGAGCGCCAGGCGAAGGGGCCGGCGGCGGCGTCGCCCGGCCACCCGAATGCGGCGAAGCTCGCCGCCGACCTCAAGGTCTCTCTGGAGAAGGCGCAGAAGCGCGCCGCCGAGGCGCTGAGCGCCAAGGAGACGGCGGAGAAGGCCGCCGAGGAGGCGCGCGAGGCGCTGGAGCGCGAGCAGGCCGCCAAGACCCAGGCGTGGAAGGTGGTCTCCCAGCTCACCCGGCAGCTCAAGCAGCTGCAGGGCGCCTCCGACGGCGCCACTGTC
Source organism: uncultured Alphaproteobacteria bacterium (assembly GCA_963758625.1). Taxonomy (GTDB): domain Bacteria; phylum Pseudomonadota; class Alphaproteobacteria; order Rhizobiales; family Hyphomicrobiaceae; genus AWTP1-13. The sequence goes on from CAVWWJ010000027.1 coordinate 77,169, forward strand.
GACGACGGCGGCGCGGGGTCCGCCGCCAAGAAAGCCCGCCCCCGCCCGCGCAAGAAAGCGGCAGACCAGGACGAATAGCTCCCCCACCCGTCATCCTGGACGGAGCGATGGGAGCCGCAGGCGAGCCCTGAGTGACCCGTCATCCCGGACGGAACTATGCGAGCCGAAGGCGAGCAGGGGGCCGATCCGGGACCTCGTGAGGCAGGGCTCGAACTCGTTGCGGGAGGTCCCGGACAGCCTCGCCCCGGCTCGATGCCGGGGCTCGGCTTCCGGGATGACGGGTGATGCCCCGGCAGGACGACAGTTGCATTCGCGGCTTGACCCGGCCCGGGGCAAAGGCAATGTCCGGCTCGAGCCCTGTCCCCAGGGAGAGCCTTCGCGAGGCCAATGACCACGACGGTGGGCAACATCCTGCGCCTGTCCCGCGCCGGCATCGTGCTGGCGCAACACGGCGTGCGCTTCGTGCCGGCCGGCAGCAAGCCACCCCTCGCCCTGCTGATTGCCCGTGGCCTGACATTGCCCCTGCGCCTCGTCGCCTGGCCGTTCCGCGCCGGCACCCCCAAGGGGGCGCGCGTCGCCGCGGCCCTGACCCGCCTCGGGCCCAGCTACGTCAAGCTCGGCCAGTTCCTGGCCACCCGCGCCGACCTGATCGGGCCCGAGCTTGCGGGCGACTTGCGGCACCTGCAAGACAAGCTGCCGCCCTTCTCCATGAAGGAGGCGCGCCGCACCATCGAGGCCGAGCTGGGCGGCCGCCTGGAGGATCACTTCGCCGAGCTCTCCCCCCGGTTGCCGCCGCCTCCATCGCCCAGGTGCACAAGGCCGTGGTGATCGAGAACGGCACCCGGCGCGAGGTGGCCGTCAAGGTCCTGCGCCCCGGGATCGAGAGGCGCTTCAAGCGCGACCTGGACAGCTACTTCTTCGCCGCGCGCCAGCTCGAGCGCTTCCACCCGCCCTCGCGCCGCCTCAAGCCCGTGGCGGTGGTGGACACGCTCGCGCACTCCGTCGAGATCGAGATGGACATGCGCCTCGAGGCCGCCGCCATCTCCGAGATGGCCGACAACATCGCGCGCGATGCCACGCCCGATCTCGGCACGTTCCGTGTACCCGGCGTCGACTGGCGCCGCACCGCGCGGCGCGTGCTGACGCTGGAATGGATCGACGGCATCCCGATCGGCGACCACGCAGCCCTCCGCGCGGCTGGCCACGACCTGAAAAAGCTCGGCCTCACCGCGCTGCAGGCGTTCCTGCGCCATGCCATGCGCGACGGCTTCTTCCACGCCGACATGCACCAGGGCAACCTGCTAGTGGACCGGGAAGGCCGCATCGTCGCCGTCGACTTCGGCATCATGGGCCGCCTCGGGCCCAAGGAGCGCCGCTTCCTCGCCGAGATCCTGCACGGCCTCATCACCCGCGACTACAAGCGCGCCGCCGCCATCCACTTCGAGGCCGGCTACGTGCCGCCGCACCAGTCGCTGGAGCTGTTCGCCCAGGCCATGCGGGCGATCGGCGAGCCGATCCACGGCCGCACCGCGGCCGAGATCTCCATGGCCGACCTCCTGGGCCAGCTCTTCGCCTATACCGAGGTGTTCGACATGGAGACGCGGCCCGAGCTGATCCTCCTGCAGAAGACCATGGTGGTGGTGGAAGGCGTGGCGCGCTCGCTCGACCCCGAGCTCAACCTGTGGAGCGCCGCCGAGCCCATTGCCCGCGAGTGGGTCGAGGCCAACGCCGGCGTCGCCGGCGCCCTGCGCGAGGCCGGCGCCGGCGCGGAGACCTTCGGCCGCCTCCTGGGCGAGGCCCCGCGCTTCCTCGAGCAGTTCGAGCGCACGGCGCTGGCGCTCGCCGGCATGGCGCGCGCAGGCTTCCGCCTCGACGAGGACACCGTGGAGCGCCTCGCCGCCGCCGAGGCCCGCCACAACCGCTGGACCCGCTGGGCCCTGTGGCTCGGCGCCCTGGCGCTGGCGGGGATTGCGCTAAGGATGATGCTGCAATAGCCGAGGAGACCTCGATCAGGGCAAGTGCCTTGGCACATTGACGAGTGTCGGACCCAACTCAAAGACCGTCAGCAAGTGGGGAACGGCGACCTTGAGATCAACTCTGAAATCGACCCATACGATAGCCCTGCCATGCGGTGACCTTGCGTAGCAAACAATCGTCACCGGTCCCAATAGCTCATCGTCAAAATAGGTCGAATGCGCCTCTCCCAGATTATCGGATCCATGCATGAATGCTAACCCGTACCGGACTTCGATCTCCTCTTTGGACAATGCAATTTCCAAGGCGACTTTCTCTCGGCCGCTGGGAAATCCTTTCCAACCGTTTTGCTTGAGCATGTCGGAGCTTCCGGGCTCGCCTCGTTCCGGGAGTCCCGGATAGCCTGCAGCTCGGCTTCCGGGATGGCGTGTGGTTACGCCGTACCCGCGGTGATGTCGAGATCGGAGATCTCCGCAAGGAACTCGTCAAGCCTGAAGAGCCCCACGCACGGCATGGCGCCGCGGGCCGCCAGCGTGCCATCGAGCAGGCGCTTCGCGAGGATCACCGCCGGCGTCGACGGGATGTAGGGGCCGTGGCCGCTGCCGGCGACGAGGTGCCAGACGATGCGCCGGGGCCCGTCGCCGGCGTCGCGGCCCTCCAGGGTCACGACCATGCCGCCGCGGTCGGACCCGAGGAAGGAAAGCCGGCGCTTGACGGCGAGCAGAAGCCCCGCGAGCCGCTCGGGCCGCGGCACCAGGGCCAAGCGCGTCAGCCAGGAGAGGCCCCACAGTCCCAGGTGAAACGCGCCCACCTCTAACGCGGCGTAAACCTTGACGTCCCGGAGCCCCGGATAGCGCGCCGGGAGCACGTCGAGGTCGGGCGTCTCGCAGAGGCCCAGGAAGCGCGCGCCGAGGCCCGGGAGCCGGCGGCGCTGCAAACCCTGCCAGCCGTGCCAGTGCCTGCCAGCGGCCTTCGCAGGCCCTCCCAGAGGCCTTCCGAGCATGTCCAGGATGGACCGGATGGTGGCGAGCCCCGGATCGAAGCTATTGCCGGGGGCGATGACCACGTCGACCCTGTCGAGCGAGGCGAGTTGCAGGGCGCAGGCGTCGACGACGGCCGTCGACACAGCGGGCACCGTGCTCGCCCCGCTCACGACCAGCACGCCGGCTGCCCTTGCCTCTGCATCGAGCGCGGCGATGCCCGCCACGAAGGCACGTGCATCTGCAAGGTCCAGATAGTGCACGCGGGCGGCAATACACGCCCGCGCCAGCCGGTAATCCTGGCCCTGGTAGGGTCCCGTCGCATTGATCAGCACCGCGGGCCCGATGTCTGAGAGCATGGCGCCCGACACGTCCGCCGCCTCGAGGCCGATGCCACGAACCTCTGCGCACGCGCCCGCCGCCAGCCGCGAAGCATACGCCTGCGCCGCATCCGCGCGCCGGCCGGCGACCGATCACCTCGATGCCGGCCACCCGCGCCAGCCGCTCCGCGGCCAGCCCCCCGAAGGCCCCGTAGCCGCCGAGTACGAGCACGCGCTTCAAGCCGGGGCCCCCGCTAGCGTTGTAACGTCAATCCTGCAAACGGTGTCATACCGGGGCTTGTCCCCGGTATCCAACTATCCACAGACGCCGGAGCAGGGGCAGGATGGTCCCGGTGACAATGCCGGGGACAAGCACCGGGATGACACCAGGAGCCAGCCGCAAGGCGCAAATCTAGGCGCTGGTCTGCCGGTCCAGGAACTCCAGCACATGCCGGTTGAACGTCTCGGGCTCCTCCACGTGCAGCATGTGCGACACGCCCGGCACCACCACCAGGTCGGAGCCGGCAATCCCGCGATGGATCACCTCGGCCGCCGCGGGCGGCGTGCTCGGGTCCTCGGCGCCGACGATCACCCGCGTCGGCAGCTCGATGCCGCCGAGCCGGTCGGTGATGTTGAGCGTGCGGATCGCCTGGCACCAACCGACGTAACCTTCGACGGGCGTCGTCTCCAGGTATCGGGTCATGCGTGCGACCAGTGCCGGATTGCTCTTGCGGGCCGCCTCCGCGAGCCACCGCTGCAAGGCTACGGGCACCTGCGCGCCCATGCCCTTCTCGCGCGCGTTCTTGACGCGCTCGTCCCACAACGGGTGCGCCTCGGCCGGAACGCGGCTCGAGGTCGAGCACAGCACCAGGCTCTGGAAGCGCTGCGGCTGCTCCAGGCCCAGATGCTGGCCGACCATGCCGCCCATGGAGAGCCCGAGGAAGTGCGCGCGCTCGATCTTCAGGTGGTCCATGAGGCCCATCACATCGGCGCTGAGCGTCGCGAACGTGTAGGGCGCCGGCGCAGCCTCGCTCGCACCGTGTCCGCGCGCATCGAAGCGCACCACGCGATAGCGCGGGACGAGCGCGGCGGTCAGCTCGTCCCAGGTGGCGAGGTTGGTGGCGAGCGGATGGTGCAGCACGACTGTCGGCGCCGCGCTCGGGCCCTCCACCTCGTAGTTCAGGCGAATGCCGTTGATGGCTGCTTGCATGCGTGTCCTCCTCGAAGCCAAAGTCTCATGTCAGGCGGGGGTATCACCGCTCGGCGGCGGCGGTGTGTTGGACTTCGATTTGATGTCGCCGCTGATGCGGTCCGACAGGGCGAGCAGCACGCTCGACACGACGAACACCACGTGAATGACCGTGTACCAGATGAGATCGCGATCCGAGGACTTGCCGATGGTCATGAACTGCTTGAGGAGCTGGATCGCCGAGATCGCCACGATCGAGCCCAAGAGCTTGATCTTCAGGGCCGTGAAGTCGATCGAGCCCATCCACTCGGGCCAGTTGCGATCGGCCGTGTGGTCGATCTTGGACACGAAGTTCTCGTAGCCCGAGAAGATCACGATCATCACCAGCGCGCCGGTCAGCGCCAAGTCGACGAGGCTCAGCACGCCCAGGATGGCCTCGCCCTCGGTCTGATCTGCAGGGCCTCACCGCCAGATGGTAGGACTCCTGCACGAACTTGATGAGCAGGATGACGACGCCGAGCGCCAGGCCGAGAAAGAACGGAGCGAGCAGCCAGCGGCTGCTGGAAAGGAGGCGCTCCAGGAACTTCTCCAAGACCCGGCCGGTACCAGTCATGGCGACTCACTCTCAGGCCTGCGGTTGCGAGCCGTGTATCGCATGCGGCTTTCGCCGAGGGCAAGGCGCGGACGCAGCGGTCTCTCAGCCGGTCCCTTCCGCTCCACCGCCTCCCGAGCGGTATTGCGTGGGCGGGGCCCGGAAGCGGCGGCAGAATCGCGACTCCCTCTGTCGCCCGCCGAACTGAAACCTCCCCCCAAGCGGGATGCGGATGTTCCTGCAGGCTCCCATCTCCATGCTCGGCACGGGCACTCTGCGGTGCTCACACCGCACACTTAGGCAGGCGCACTCGTTGCGCAGCTGACGCCGCACCCTCGCCGCGTCCGGCTCCCCTCCTCGGGCCGGACGCGGCGTCTAGAGCAGCCCTCCTGCGCCCTGGCGCCGCACCAGTGCCCGTACCAAGGCCCGGCGCTCTTCCTGCGTCAGGGCTGGCAATGCACGCATGATGGCCCGCTGCAGCTCGGCCCCGATCTCCATCGTGTGACGCCGCACGGCGGCGAAGTCACGTTCGAGTACACCACCGTCCGGTGCGGGCTTGACCATTTCCTCCGCAAGCCCAGCGCGTGCCTTCTGCAGGGCAGCGAGCCGCTCGCGCACTCGGGGCATCGCGCCGTTGATCTCCTGGCGTACCAGCTTGCGCTTGGCATCTGGCAGTGGCGCGAGCATCGCCTCGATGCTGCGCCGGGTCGGCGAACCTTGCGTAACGTCTCCCGCAATGCGCCCCGCAACCATGCCACCTAGGAAGAGATTTGCACCGAGCGATGCAGCGAGCAGCACGGTGACCCCACGGGTGCTCCGCAGCCAAGCCATCACAGCCCGATCTCCTGTAGAGTTTTGCGGTCCGAGCAAGAGTTGCGTCACGACACCGGTGTCGGTGGTGCCGCCCGACAGCAGGTAACCCACGACAAAGCCGACCGCCGCGCTCGCCGCCAAGGCTGCCGCCGGCTTGCCAAGGCGACGCCAAGCGGGCCTGGCCAGCGCACCGATGCGGTGCGCGCGGCGTGGGTCGGCGGGGCAAGCTCGAGCGCGTCGAGGAAAACATCGGTGCGACCGGCTTCCGCGAGGATCGCCATGCCTTCCGGCGTGTTGTGAACCGATCGTAGAGCGCGTGCTCGCGCTGCGGCCAGCGCCGCCGCTCGGCACCGAAGGCGGCGCTGCACTGCTTAAATCGATCGAGGTCCATGGGCTTTCCCTATTGCAGATCGTCCCGCAGCCATTTCTTCAGCGTGCCGCGCCCGCGTGACAGCAGCGATTCCAAGGCGCCTTCGCTCACCCCGAGCAGCGCGGCGGCCTCCGCCTGCGAGCGCTCCTCGTAGTAGCAAAGGACGAGCGCCGCCCGTTGCCGGACGGGGAGCCGATCTAGGGCCGCCCGCACGCGTGCTCCGCGCTGCGAGGCCGAGACACGTTCTTCGCCGTCGGGTGCCTCGTCGGCCAATGCCTCGACAAACTCGCCCTCGAGCGGCTCGCTGGCGGTCGCACGGCGGGCGCGGAGGTGGTCCATGCACAGATTGTGCAGAACCCGGTACAGCCACGTGCTGAACTTGGCGTTCGGCTCCCACCGCGCGGCTCCCTGCCAAACGCGCAGGAAGGCCGTCTGCACCAAGTCCTCCGCCTCATGGCGCTTGCCCAGCATGCGGTCGATGAAGCCGAGCGCCCAGCCGTAGTGGCGCTCGACGAGAAGCGCAAACGCGTGGTGGTCGTGCCTGCCCACCGCCATCATCAACTCATGGTCCAGCACATCATCTGGCGGCGGTTTCATCGAGCCCGCGCGTTTTGAGCAGGGTTCAAGTCACCCGCCTTATCGATCCCTATTTTCAACGCGCGAACAGCCGTTTTCCTTCGGCTTCCCTTTCTCCTGGCCCAAGCAGAAGTCTCAGTTGACCCAACGCAGGCGTGCCAGTAGCGGCGGTATTTGCCTGGGGAACCTGACGTTCCCGGCGACCGGACGTTGCCAGTAGCGGTGGAAGAACTGATACCACTGGCGCAAATCTCAATTCACGTTAGAGATCATCAAACCTGACATTGATCCTGGCTTTGGGTCGATGGCGCATTTCCGAGGGCGTGCGCAATTACAGGTAGTAGTGCGTTGGGGGGATCCGATGAGTGGGTGGTGGGAATGTGAGTGGTGCCGCGCGGCCTGGGCGGCGCTCTCCGATATGCTCCCCGGCAACAACGAGCTGGCCAAGGACATCAGCAAGGCGCTTTTTGTAGCCGTTGCGGTCTGGGTTTTTACGTGGTTGGCCCGGAAGGGCTACCGGCTCCTGAAGCGGATCATTGGTTGGGTTTTCACTGACGGGTGCTGCTCGCGAGTGGACAGGATTCGGAGCGCGGTCCGGCAAGATGGCCCCGGGATGTGGCTCGCGATCAAGCAGGAGCGACCGGCCCAATACGACGATTGGATGAAAACATCGCCATTCGTCATGACGGTGGCCAACGACAAGGGAGGCGTCGGCAAAAGTACGACTACCGTCAATTTGGCTGCGGCGTTTGCGGCTCGATTACTAAAGCCGGTGCTGCTTATCGACCTCGATCCGCAGGGGTCGGCGTCGGCGCAGATCTTTGCTGGCACAAAAAATTGGCAACCCAAACTGGGTGAGCAATCACCGGCGAGCCTCGCCATCGACGGCGGGAAATCGCCGTCCTGGCTCGTGGAGGCGAGCGCCGCGCGTCCATTCACATGGCGCGATAGCAGAGGCGAGACACGACTGACCGAGAACGCGTTCGGACTGTCTGCATTTTACGACCTCACGGAGACTGAGAATCGGGCGGTCGCAGAGTGGCTGATCGGAGACCGAACAAGGGACATCCGATACGATTTGTTTCGGCTCCTACGCGATCCCACGGTGCGCGAGCGCTTCGGGGCCGTGCTAATCGATGCGCCACCGCGCTTCTCCATCTCATCGATCCAAGCCTTGTGCACGAGTACGCATGTCCTGGTGCCGACCATTCTCGACAATACGTCGGCGACGGCCGTCGGGTACTTCGGACGGCAATTGCGGCGGCACGAGGGGCTGTGGCCGCACCTCCGGGTCATCGGCATCCTCGGGATGATGAGGCAGGACCTCAATCAAGAGCCCGGTGCCCTCAAGACCGCAAAGGACGCGCTCGCTGACAACCTGCGCGGGACAAACACCGAACTCGCGTACTTGGAACGGCTGGAGATTTCCTATGACATCCCGTACGAGCTATCAATTCCAGACCGCTCCATTATCGGCAAAACTGGCGGAAACGGAATCGCATATAGTTGCCTCGGAAATGGCGAGGACGCCCGTATGGTGCGAACCTCTTTTGACAAGCTTGCAGACGAACTTCAACGAAGGATACTGTGATGCAGGCCAGTCAGCTTAAGGCCCTGATCGAGAGATATGGCGCGACTCTCGCCGATGCGGGTGCGGCCGAAATGGTCACGCGGCTGCAGGTGCTGGCCGACGGGTTGGGTAGGGGTGGGGCGCAGGCCGCAGCTAAGTTTCTCATCAGCATCGAGAAGAGCGGTTTCGAGCGGTCGGCGAGCGACGGGCCAACCCTTGGGCATCTCGTGCCGGTCGTAGAGAACTTGACGCTCCTTCTCAAGGAGGCCGGAGCGAAGAAGGTGGTTGTGGCTGATTTGGAAGTTCTCCTTGACCTCATTCGCCGACACAGTGAAGTGTCTCTCAACGATTTCGAATCATCTGCACAACGTTCCGTGGCGTCTGCGTCCAGTGGGAAGGCTAAGCCCGGAGCGCCAGCCGTGGACACCAAACAGCTAATTGAGCTCTACCTGCAAAGGCTGGAGGGTGCGCTCGGCAACGATGCACAGTTCCGGACTGTTTATCGTGAGCTAAGCGCCGACAAAAAGATCTCGAAGACCGAGACCGTCGAGATCGCGTCACAATTCTTCGAGCCCCTAGCGAAGAGCACATCGCGGTCAAAGGCCCTCCAGAAGATCTCTACAGGCACGAGAAACTGTTCGAATTCGCGCGACGCATCCAAATCCATTGGCGGCACAAGGCTGCTTGATCCAATCACGTGAAGTGCGCGCCGATAGATGTAGAGCACCTCGGCAATAGCTGACGTTGGGCCACAGCGCCCCCGCGACTAACCTCCGGCTCAAAACCTCAGCGTGCCATAAGCGGGCGTCTGGCAGGTAAGCATCGAACCGGACGCAAGGGACGCTGGCCAAGCGTTGGCCCGGTTCGGAAACTCCGCTGAGCGAAGGAAGTCCCGCCCTGGGCCGTTGAATGTCGAATGAGCATCGAATCCATCATCGCCGTCAATCGCTTCGGCCTCGGCGCTGCGCCCGACGAACTGGGCGCCGTCGGTGGCGACCCGCGGGGCATGGCTCGCCAGGCAGGTCAACACGCCTGCTCCTGCCACCCCCGAGTTCGGCCCAAGCTCGCGCAGGTTCGAGCGAGGCCTTGCAAGCCTATCCGCGCTGGATCGCAAGCCTCGGCAGGACACCCTGGGCGCCACAACATCGATCCCCGGCCGCCCGCGCACTGTCGAGGCGACGTTTCGCGAGCAGCTCGGGCCGATCATTCTCGAAGAGGTCACGGCCCGGCTGGCGGCGGCTGCGTCCACTCCAGTCTCCCCTTCCATGAGCGCCTGGCGTGGTTCTGGTCGAACCACTTTGCCGTCTCGGCAGAAAAGGCGCTCGTGTTCGCGCTCGTCGGCAGCTTCGAGCGCGAGGCCATCCGGCCTCATGTGAACGGTCGCTTCGTCGACATGCTGCTGGCCGCGACCCAGCATCCGGCGATGCTCCTGTATCTGGACAGCCATCTTTCGGTGCGCAAGGGCTGGAAGTCACGCGGGCTGCGCCGGGTGCAAAGCACGGCGTTTCCGTTCCCGACGGACCTGAACGAGAACCTCGCGCGCGAGATCCTGGAACTGCACACACTGGGCGTCAACGGCGGCTACACGCAGAGCGGAAGTGACCGAGTTCGCGCGCGTGATCACCGGTTGGACGGTCCGCCCGACGATGTTCGACCTCGCTCCCCTGCCGCGGCCGGCTTCCATTTCGATCCCGACCGTCACGAACCAGGGGCAAGAGCGCTGCTGGGCAAGACCTACGCCGAGGACGGTGTCGCGCAAGGCACGGCTGTGCTCCGCGATCTCGCGGCCCACCCCGCAACCGCCTTGCACATCGCGACCAAACTCGCGCGTCATTTCATCGCCGACGAGCCGCCCGACGCGGTGGTGCGCATCGCACGCGCATTCCGCGATTCCGACGGCCATCTGCCGAGCGTGTATGCGGCTCTGCTCGCTTGCCCCGAGGCCTGGGTGCACTCCGCTCGCCAAGCTGAAGTCGCCGATCGAGTACGTCGTGTCGTGCTTGCGCGCATTGTCGGCAGCTGCGGGCCGCACGGCCCGAGGCGCTCTATGCCACGCTGCGCGGCATGGGCGAGCGACCCTTCTTCGCTCCTTCGCCGCAAGGCTGGCCGGACACGGCCCAGGCCTGGGGCGGCGGGGACGCGTTGTGGAAGCGCATGGAGCGGGCCGGCATCCTCGCCGCCCAGGTGGGCTCCCGGGTGGATCCGGTGCGCCTGGCGGGCGAGAGTTACGGTGCGGCGATTAGCGAGGCGACGCGGCGCGCAGTCGAGCGTGCCGAGAGTCGCCAGCAGGGACTGGCGATGTGGCTCGCGAGCCCGGAGTTCCAGCGGAGATAAGCATGACGGACACGTCGCGAAGCGCTGGGCTGCTCGGGGGCACGGCCGCGCTCGACGGCCTGCCGGGACTCGCGTTCGCCGCCGCGCCGGAAGAGGATCGCGCCAGCGAGCGGCGACTCGTGTTCATGTTCCTGCGCGGCGGCATGGACGGGCTCTCGGCCGTGCCGGCCTACGGCGACTCTGGGTACGCGGCGCGACGCGGCGAGCTGGCCGTGCCGGCACCGGGTCGGCCGGTGGCGCGTTCGATCTCGACGGCAGCTTCGGCCTGAGCCCGTAACTCGGCGAGATGCACAAGCTCTACGCCGCGCTGCGAGCTTGGGGTGCTGCACGCCGTCGCGTCGCCGTACCGTGAACGCTCGCACTTCGATGCGCAGAACCTGATCGAGAACGGCACGGTCAGGCCGTTCGGCCGCGAGGCCGGCTGGCTCAACGTCGCGCTCGGCGTCGCTGAGCCCGCGGCTGGCGGCGCGCCCTCGGGCACCCTCGGATTCGCGCTCGGACAGAGCGTTCCGCTGGTGCTGCGCGGGCCGGCGCAAGTGGGCTCCTGGTCGCCCTCCCGGCTGGCGGTGCCCGACGCCGACCTGCTCGAGCGGCTGGCGGAGCTGTACCGCGGCGATGCGCTGCTCGGCCGATCGTTCACGGTCGCGCGTGAAGCGCAGGCGATGATGAAGGCCGCGAGGGCAACAGCGGGATGGGCGGCCAGGCGCAGCCCGTGGTCGAGCTCGCCCAGCGGCGGGGGAGATCCTCGGCAAGCGGACGGCCCGCGGGTGGCGACGATCGATTTCGGTGGCTGGGACACGCATATCGGCCAGGTGGGCGAGTACGGCCCGTTGACGCGCAACCTGCGCCTGCTCGACCGAGCGGTGCCACGCTCCAGCGTCGCTGGGCCCGGCCTGGCAGCACACCGCGGTGCTGATCGTCTCGGAGTTCGGTCGTGCCGTGGCGCCGAACGGCTCGGGCGGAACGGATCACGGCACCGGGGGCGCGGCCTTCGTCGCCGGCGGTGCCGTGCGAGGCGGACGCGTGATCGCCGATTGGCCGGGTCTGGGCGAACGCGCGCTGCACGAGGGCCGCGACCTGCGGCCGACGCTCGACTTGCGAGCGCTCTTCAAGGCGGCGCTCGCCGCGCAGCTCGGGCTTGGCGAGGCGGCGCTCGAGACGAAGGTGTTCCCCGACAGCCGCGCCGTGCGGCCGCTGGAGGGCGTCTTCGTCTAGGGAACAAGTCATTGCTGCATCGCAACGGCACGCGCGGGCCAGGGCCGGGACGGGTCGGACAATCCCGGCAACCGCCGGTGCGGCGAGAAGTGCGAGGAGGGGTGAATTCCGCACCCGTTCTGAAGTATGCTGGCACCGGCTCGGGTAGGCGGGACCGGTGTGGCATGAAGAAATTCTTGTCGTCGACGACCATGTGCTGATCCGCGACGCGCTGCGCGGCGTCCTCGAGGAGCTGAAGGGCGATGCGGCCGTCGTGCTCGAGGCGCCGGACGCACGCGAGGCGATGCGGCAGCTCGGGGAGAACCCGGAGCGTCGAGCTGGTGCTGCTCGACCTCGGCCTGCCGGACCGTGACGGGTTCGAGCTGCTGGCCGAGCTCGCCGAGCGCCATCCGACCGTCTCGGTCGCGGTGCATTCCGCCAATCAGGACCGCGACAAGGTGATCGAGGCGCTCGATCTCGGCGCCATCGGCTTCATCCCGAAGTCGGCCAGACGCGAGGTGCTGCTCGGCGCCTTCCACCTGATCTTCTCGGGCGGCATCTACATTCCGCCCGAGATCCTGGAGCGCCAGCGGACGGCGGCGACCGCGGGCCAAGCCACACCGGCGTCGAGGCGCCGCGTATCGGCCGCCGAGCTCGGGCTCACCGAGCGGCAGATGGAGGTGCTCGCCCTGATGATGCAGGGCAAGAGCAACAAGGCGATCTGCCGCGTCGCTCGACCTCGCCGAGCCGACGGTGAAGATCCACGTCTCGGCGATCCTGAAGGCGCTGAAGGCGGCCAACCGCACCGAGGCGGTGATGGCCGCCGCCGCGCTCGGCCTCGGACCGGGGCAGGGGACCGGGTAGGGTGCTCGTCCCGACCCGAACGGGACGGCCGGAACGAGCACGCCGGTCAGTTCATGAGCTGAGGCCAAGCCTCTCCCTGCCCACGCTTCCTGGCGTTCGTGCTGCACGTAATCGATTTGAAGGCGATGCAGTGCGAGCCCGTGCAACGCTGCCCGACCAGGGTCTGCGTCGGGCTTGCGTTCTCTAGCTGGAAGCGCGTGGCCCTCTGGTATCCCTGGATCTGACAATACTTGTCGGCCGCCTCCTGGCCGCAGTTCTTGCCCAGCATCCAGCAGTTGTCGAGAC
>CAVWWJ010000028.1:0-111089 GCA_963758625.1 uncultured Alphaproteobacteria bacterium
GTGGACGAGCAATACGTCCTCTACTCGTCAGGTTGGGTCTTGCAGAATGTCGGCCAGGCGGTGACCGAGGGTCGGCGCAGCGTCTCGCGGGAGGCGATCGAGCTGATCCAGCATCGCCGCCGCGCTTGAGCGGTCGCGCAAGAGAGAGGCCGCGGAGCGCGAGAAGGGCGGCCCCGCGCGGCTCGTGCCCACAAAGGAGCGGGGAGGAAGGGAGGATGGACGATGAAACCGCTCACATCCTTGCGCGCTCCGTCGCGCCAGGTAGGTCTGCCGCCGTCGCGCGAGGAGACGCACGATACGCTGGAGCGGCCGCCCGTGAACCGGGGCCGCCGAAAGAAAAGCGGCCGGACGGAGCAGTTCAACAGCCGGGTGCGGCCTGGCTTCAAGGAGCGCGTCGAGGAGTCGCGGAGCGCGAGGGCCGGACCATCGGCGCGGTCCTGGAGGACATGCTCGCGGTCTACGAGGCGGCGGGAGGGACGTCGCGGCGGGCGCGGTGCCGGCGGCCGAGGCGCGCGCCGGGCGGACGCGCGAGCTGCGCGTCTGGTGCACGCCATCGGTGTTCCAGGCGGTGCCGCAGGCTGGCCGCCGAGCGCGGCGTGCTGGTGCCCGAGCTGATCGAGGATCTGCTGGCCCGCGAGGTGGAGCGCCTCGATCCCCATGGCGGCAAATTCGGCGTGAAGATCGCGAAGGCGGCGGCCATCGGCGGCGGCAAGGGAAGCGGGCCGTAAGGTGCGATGCGTAGAGAAAGCAAGGGGGTGGAGCGGGCTATCCGCCGGACTATGTGTCGGCGGAGACGCTGGCCTACCGGCTCGATTGCGAGGTGGAGGCGATCGAGGCGTTGATGCGCAAGGGCGCGTTGCCGGGCCCGCGCATGATCGGCGATCTGCGGCGCTGGGATTTTGCGAGCGGTGCGCGCCTTCGTGGAGGCGCAGAATCGGCCGAGAGGCAAGCGCCTCGGCGCCGAACGGGCGGCCGGGTCCCCGAGGACGACCCGTTCCTGGCGGCGCTGAAGGACCGGCGGCGCGAAGCGCAAAGCAGTAGGAGTGAGACTCGGTGGGCCGGCGAAGGATGCGCGCTACGGATGCCGCGCGCACGTCCATGTCGTGCGGGCGAAGGGCCGGGAGTATTTCTATTTTCAGGAGCATCGCGGCGAGAAGGGTAAAGGCGCCGCGCGTGAAGCTGGCCGGCAGGCCCTACGACGATGCCGGCACGCCCGACGCGGAATGGTGGGAGAGCTACCGCGCGCCTCGCCGGGATCGAAGGCGAAGAGAACAAGGCGGCCGGAACCTTCGCGGCGCTGATCGCCGAATACAAGAAGAGCCCGGAATGGACCGAGCTCTCCGCGAACGACCGTGACGAATGGACGAGGTACTTCGCGCACGTGGAGGAGAAATGGGGCAGCTTGCGCGTGGCCTCCGTGGAGCCGCGGCATGTGCTGGCGCTGCGGGATAGCTTCGCCGACATCCCGCCGGCCGATGCCAGGAAGCACACCAAGCCGCTGGAGGACTACGCGAACCGCCCGGCTGCCGCCAACAATCTCCTGCGCGCGCTCTCCTCGATGATGAGCTGGTCGGTGCCACGCGGCTGGATCGCTGCCAATCCGTGCCTCGGCGTGAAGAAGCTGAAGGGGGGCACGCCCTACGAGCCCTGGAGCTGGGAGGCGATCTGCCTGTTCGAGAAGGAGGCGCGCGCCGACGCTGTGGCATGCGGCGGCGCTCGCTCTCTATACCGGGCAGCGCTAGGGCGATGTGCTGAAGATGCGCTGGAGCGACATCCGCGAGGGCATGATCGCGCGTCGAGCAGGACAAGACCGGGAAGAAGCTCTGGATTCCGATGCACAAGGCGCTGAAGCGCGTCCTGAAGGACGTGCCCCGCGACGAGCGAATTCATCCTGACGAGCGGGCGCGGCGAGGCCTGGACGGCGAACGGCTTCCAGACGGCTTGGCAGCGGGAGATGAAGGAGGAGAAGTTCGAGCCGCTGCGCGAGCAGAAATGCGTCTTCCACGGCCTGCGCAAATCCGCCGTGGTGATGCTGCTGGAGGCGGGATGCACGGATGCCGAAGTGTCGGCCATCACCGGGCAGTCGCGCGAGATGGTCGAGCACTATGCGCTCGCCGTGAACCAGAAGAAGCTCGCGGCGTCCGCCATCCTCAAGTGGGAGGCGCTGCAGAGAGCAGGCCGAGCCAAGGAGCGGCGGAAGCGAGGGCGGGCGGCTGGAGAAGGGGAGCGCCTCTAGGAGAGTTCTGGCGTGACTAGTTCGGCGGCACGGTATAAGTAACTCTGTTAGCAGACGGAATCGCCGCGGCGCCGAAGTCGTCAGTCCTGTGCCACAAACAGACGTTTGAGCCTGATCTCGCGCAACCCGCAAGTTAAGGCTATAAACGCGGGATCCCCTAGGCGATGCGAAGAGCGGGGCGACATCGAGTTAAGAACAGGTCCTACCAATTTCGATATTGGCACTTGCCCCTAAAGTCCGGGAGTCCTCGGTCAAATGTTCACAATTGAACTCGTATCTATTGGCTGTCCGGAGGTTCCAAGACTTCCGACCTATCAAACCTTTGCGTATTGCGCCGAGAAAGGCTCGTGACGCATCGTTGGCTCTTCCAGGACATTCTTCGTTCGTTGACAGGTGTTATCGTGCACTTGGCGAACAAAGACTTGGAAGGAGGGTATGTTTGGTTCGCTGGCAAGCTCATGGATTGGCCAGATGAAGGGGACAACCCACTCATCTTTCGATCCGGCGCTTGGCCAGATGTCCGCGATCTAATGCGGCGTCTCATAGCTGCGTCACCTGAGCGGCGAATCGTGTTCCTGTCGGACTATCAATTTGGCGGTGAAAGACGTGAATGTGGAGAGGCGACACTCTCTGAGTTTTTTGACCTTCATGACAAGCGATCGCTCTTCTACAATGCGTTTTGGTATATTCGGAGTAGATGCGCTTTCGGCGTGGCGTTGCAGGCTCTTGCGACTGGATATGCATACCTATGCCGCTAGTTCAGGATGCGAGAACCAGCGGCAGCGCAGGGTGCCGTCGATCAGTGATCGCATGGTCAGCGGCAGGCGAGCCAAAAGCTGCTCAATGACGCGCGCCGCGATCCGCCCGACACCGTTGGTCTTGCGCCGGTTGTGCCGGAATGCGAACTCGTCGAGGTAGGCTTGCAGATGCTTAACCTATAGCTTCGGTACATCTTACAGGGGTAGTTCATGTTAGGTGCATCGCAATAGTTCTGCTCGGCATCGCCACCCTTGCTGGCCTCGCTCCAGGCGCAGACGCCCAGGCGCCCAAGCAGGGCTCCACGAAGCTTTCCGACATCATGTTCACGCTGGAGCCGCCTGCGGGCTGGGAGGTTCGGCTGCAGGTGACGCTGGTCGAGCCTGAAAGCTCCCAGGCGCCCAACCCGATGTTCGGCCCCCCGCCGCGGGCCAATGTGGTGGTCAGCCGGTTGCCGGCAACATCGCCGACGCCGCGCGCGGCCTGCGAGGAGTTCCTGCAGAAGACGAGGAAATCCGTTTCTCAGCTCAAGGTCGAAGAGATCGTGCCGTTCACGTTCCAGGACCGGGTTGAGGGTGTCGCCGTGCAGATCAGTTTCGCGGCGACGCCGCAGATTCAACTCGTGCAGTTTCACGCCTTCCGCGTCGACAACAGAATCCAGACGCAGCTGGTTGCCACCCTGGCGGAGTCGGACAGTGCCGACCGGCGCAAGGCAATGCAGGACCTGCTCAAGAAGTTCCGACCCTAGCCGGACGCGCCGCTAGCCCGCGCCGACCTGGCCGCCGGCCCGCATCGTCTTCGAACAGCCGATCTGCGGGCTCGCCGAGCGGGCCGACCCGGTCAGGCCCAGGTGCCGGTACGCGCGTAAGATGCGAACTCGGCCGCGCGGGGTGCGGCCAATGAAGTCCTTCGGACGGAAATTGCCGCGGCGCGGCGAACGGTGAGTTAGTTGGTGCCACGAACGGTCTTTGCGACCATGCGGCCGCGCGTCGCCTCGTCCCTCAACTCGGACGACGTCGCTGCAGGACGGAAACGGCAAGGATGTGCCCATGGGCTCATTCTTACTTGCACCACCGGTCGTCCCGCAGCGCCTTAACCTCCTCGTGCGCTTTCTTGGCCTGTGCGACGGCTTCGGCATACCCCTTCGTGCCGACTGCGAACCTGGACAGCGTGCGGCTGCCCTCGCGCAGCTCCAGGACGATCTCGCGCGCATCGGGCCGGGTGGACCTTGCCGGCGAACAGCGGCGTCACTTCGATCGTCGCATAGAAGGGGCCCGCCTGCTCCGGCTTCGCTTTCCCGCCCAATGGCGTGAACACCGAACTCGGCACCTCGCCGGATGCAACAACCTGCGCGCCCGTGGCAACGATCGATATCGTCTCCGTCGCCGGCTTCCTGGAGGTATTGGTTTCCATCTTCCACCGACCGGCTATGTCAGTCAGGAAGAAGCGAGAGACCTTGCCGGCATTCGGTCCCTTGTCGATCGGCACGTAGGTTCCGCGTTCGAGGATCTTCACATTGATGGCCCATAGGGTGAACCCATTCGCATGTCCGGACCAGTCCCAGTCGCCGATCGTGCCGGTCTGCGTCGGACACTCGGCGCGTAGCCTCTCCGGCTGAGCCCCCTGCGCGCCCGCAACATGCGGCAGCGCCGTCATACCCGAGAGCGCGAGGCAAATGCCAACGAGCCGCCAAAACATCAGCGTATCCATGCATGAACCCCTAGTCGTAGGTTTGGGTCCATGCCGGCGCATCCGACGCTAGACCCAACAAACTTGCGTCGCTGGGTCTGCACTGCGCTTGACCCAACCCACGGTAAAGCCGCCCTCAGCTCAGCGCATACGCCCTCTGCAGCCGCCACATCATGTGCCGGTAGCGCCAGAGCGCCAGGCGATTGAGGCCAAGCTTGGCGAACGCCACGCACGGCAGGATGTGGGTGAGGTAGTAGCGCAGCACGCGGCGGCCCTCGCCCCGGCGCGCGATCTCCGCCACGATGCGCGGCGCCTCGGCGTAATACTCGGCGATGATTTCAGGGCCCCCGGGCATCGCCCGCAGCGGCCCGTCGCGGTATGCGCGCAGCGTTCGAAGCTCGAAACAGTCGTCCGGCAGGCCCACCAGCCCGACGCACATCGCGGTCAGAAAGCATGGCTCGACCGTACACTCCCCGCGGTCGCTCATGCCCTTGATCGCCCGGGCATCAGCCTGGGCTTTTCCCAGCGCCTCGGCGTAGCCGCTGGCGCCGATGGCGAACTTGCACAGCGTGCGGTTTCCCTCGCGGAACTCCAGGATGATCTCATTCGCTCTGGCTGGGCTGGCCTTGCCCTCGAGCAGGGGCGTGATCTCGAGATCGATCATGAAGGGACGCTGCCGAACGGGGAGTGGCGTGCCGGGGGGCCTATGCTTCTCGGCATTGCTGAGAGACTCCTTGAACAGCAGGCTCTGGAACTCCCCCGTTGCGGTCTCCGCGCCCGTTGCGATCAGTGTCACCAGCCGTGTGGCGGGCTTGTGGGCCAGGACCAGCTTGAGCTTCCAGGTGTCGGGCCGTTCGGTGCGGACGAGGAAATCGTGGGGAATCTTGCCCGCATCCGGCCCGCCGTCGATGCCGACGTAGGCACCTCTTTCGAGTATCGCGATTTTCCTCGCGTAGAGCACTGCCGCGGTCCCGGCGCTCCACTGCCAATCTCCGATCACGCCCCTCGGTTGCGGACACTCGGGAATCTCGCTCCCCCGCATCTTGCCCTGCCCCCCGGCCATGCGCGGCAGCGCGGCAATCCCGGTGATGGCGAGGCCGACGGCGACGAGCCGGCGGCGTGTCAGAGTATTCATGGATCAACCCCCATATGGCAGAACGAACCGGCAATGTAGCTGCTGCGCACACGCTCTTCCTCACCCGGTCGTGTGAGAGCCGCGACAGCGCTGTTGGTTAGGATCGATGGGTAGCGAAGGTCTGCATTTCCCCGAGCGCTGCTGCTCCGCTACCTCCCTGCGCCCTACGCCAACCCATCTGTAAGCCTCTTGAAAACCCGACGCCTTGAAGGCGTAGCAGTGGGCACAATAACGCTGATAGGCAGAGAATTCGCATCCGCAGCCTCCTATTGCTTGGGGAGCACGCACCATAGAACCTCGCGATCCTTGCCAGGCCGTCCTTCTCGCCATATTCGAGCGCCTGAATGCTTCCATGACTTCCGACGGCGACAGCGTCGCATCCGCTCCGCGACCTGGCGCTGCGTCATGCGCCGGCATCTTCAGTATGCTCGCCGATCCTGCTCGCGCGGACACGTCATGAATGAATTTCTCCCACCCACACCCGATCAAGAGGCAACTCGCTGCCGCGAGACGGCTGGGCACCTCGAGCTGGCAGCCAAATCTCGGCTGTCCCCCGTCAAGTTCCCGCCTGCACCCCGACACCCTGCGCCAGCTCAAGCGCGCCGCGGAGGAGGATTCGCGGTGAAGGTGTGGACGAAGGCCAACCCGATTACGAGCCACATCAGTTTCCCCCTCGAACAATAGACGTGCCCGGTTCAGCAGGTTGAAGCAAAGCACGACATCACAAGCGCGTCTACGCCGCGTGGTGTACCGAGAACACTCAGCGATGTCTCTTGTGCGTCATCGGCGGGCATCGTATCGGCGCTCTCGGCACGTCTCTTCAACCCCCGGATAGCTGCCGGAGTTTGTTGCGGCGCCGAAGTCTTCAGCCCTGTGCCAAGTGCGGACTAAAGCAGCTCGAACGTGTCCGCGCACCGGTTGTGTACGAGCAACGCCGCTGAGGCTTCCGGCCGGGGCTTACCGCGCAATCAAGGCGCTGATCGCTTGATGGCTCATTCGGCGGCCACTGCGGACCGCCCCAACATGCCGCCGCAACGCTATTGCGCTTCGAAGCCTTTGGCGGCGAGGGCCTGTTTGGCTGCGGGCGAGGTCAGGAATGCGATCAGCGACTTGGCTGTATCGACTTGCTTGCTGCTGGCGACGATACCCAGTGTATACACCGTATACGTTTGGATTTCGCCAGGCAGCGGGATGGCGACGAGACCGGGAACGACCACGGCATCGCTCGCCAGTCCGAGTCCGACCTCGCTCTCGCCCTTCGCTACGGCTTCGGCGACCTGGGTGCCGGACGGAAACAGCTTGATCTTCGCCTTCAGGTCGTCGGCGAGGCCAAGGCGCTGCATCAAGCCGGCCGAGTAGACCCCAAGCGGGCCGCCACCCGCGGGATCGCCCAAGGCGATCGACTTGGCCGCCAGCATGGTGCGCTTGAAGGCGTCGACCGTTCCGAGTTCGGGCCGCGCGGCACCCGTCTTCACGAATACACCGTAGCCGGCCTTGGCGAGTGGGGCTCGGCTGCCGGCCAGCAGCTTGCCTTCCTTCTCCAGCTTCTCGTTCTGGGCAGGCGTGACGATCACCACGTCGGCGGCCTCGCCCTTCATGACGCGATCCGTGATGGCACCGAGCGTGCCATACTCGACCGTGACCTTGTGCCCTGACGATTTCTCGAATTGCTGAACCAGTTCGGCGAGCAGCACCCGCATCGCGTTCCCGCCAAACAGCTTGATGTCGGCAGCAGTTGCTTGGACGGGCGTCATTGCAACCGCGAAACAGGCCAAGGCGCAGGCCGTTCCTGCTGCGAGTGAACGTTTGGACATGGCTTCCCCCTCCTTATGCATGCCGGCCGCACAGCAGGCGGCTCCTGCGGAAACGCAGGAGCTATGGCACGGACATTCGTCGTGTGCGTCACCCACCTGGGTGAGGCGATGACTTATCGAAACCTGCGTATTAGTATGCAGTGTGCCTTTGGCTCCGGCTTGGGGCGCGCTGGACCGCACGGCTACCTGTTTTGGCATTGGCAACTGAACACGACGGTTTGCGCTATGGATGTTTCCGACAAGCGCGTCGCGATCGGCTCCTCGATCTCATCTACGACGCTGCGACCGAGCAGGAGCTGTGGCGCCCGGTGCTGACCGAGATCGCCGACAGCACTGGCAGCCAGGGTGCCGCGCTCCTGCGCCAGTCGGCGCCGACCGGTCAGCTGCATTTTTGCTACAACGGACGCATGGACGAGGCGTGCAATCGTGCCTACGCGGCGCGCCATGTACGCAATCCAGTGGCTGCCGGCATGCGGTCGCGGCACGTCGGCCGCATCGTGCTGTCGGACGAGATCGTGCCGCTTGCATCGCTGCGCAAGACGCCCTTCTTCGACGAAGTTCTGCACCCGCAGGACATCGCCCACAGTCCGATGGCATGCCTGGCCGCCAAGGAAGATTTCCGCTAGTTGCGGTCTCCGATGCAACGCAGCTATGGCACCGGCATGTGCCATTGCGCGTCACCCAATCGGGCGAGGCGCGGTCGATCGAGGAGCCTCCCTGGCGGGGCAACTCCAGGCCCTTGCGCAGGGGTCCGGCAGGCGGTGCAGCGCGGCAGGGAGGCGGTGTTACATTCGCCGAGCGCAAGCCGTTGGCGCACCTTGGAAAATGACCCAAGCTGACTTTGTCATCGCTGACATCCTTGACTGCATGAAAGCCGGTCGAGACGCCTGGGGCGGTCAAATGAGGCCAAGTCGAATACAAGATGGCAGGGTCTCACGCCACAGGATGCCCTCAGACCAATGAAGCGAGGGACTACACAGAGTGGCGCGTCGGCCAGCGGCATGACAGAAACTATCGGGCATACGAGGAAGATCAATGCGGGAACTACTGCGCCAGC
The DNA here is from genome assembly GCA_963758625.1 of uncultured Alphaproteobacteria bacterium. GTDB lineage: Bacteria > Pseudomonadota > Alphaproteobacteria > Rhizobiales > Hyphomicrobiaceae > AWTP1-13. Next base: position 8,688 of record CAVWWJ010000028.1, read on the forward strand.
CCACGCTCAACGCCGTAAAGGCGTTCGAAGCCGCAGCGAGGTTAGGGAGCCTGAAGGCGGCGGCCGACGGCTCTGGGCGTCACATCAAGCGCCGTCAGCCACCAGGTACGGCAGCTCGAAGAGGAGATCGGAAAGCGGCTGTTCACTCGTCGCAACAACGCCATCGAATTGACGCGCGAGGGATATCGCCTCTTCGAGGAAGTTGGGCCGGCACTGCGCGCCATCGCAAGGGCGACTGAGGCGATCCGCATCGACACGAAAGTTGTTGCGATGAATGTGAGCAACGCGTTCGCGCTGCTCTGGCTCATCCCGCGCCTTGCAGACTTTCAAAAGCGCCACCCGCGCATCGCGATCGAGATGGACACGGTGCGGCGGCCGGTCGTGCTGGATGACAGCGTGGAAATGGCAATCGTCTTTGCTCGCCGCGGGTCGCCGGTTTCAGGCGCCATCGAGCTTCTGAAGGACCTCTCGCTTCCGTGGGCGGCAGCAGGCCTTTGGCATGACAAGAGTGGACGGGCACGGGACATTCGCGCTGTGCCGCTGATCTCAAGCACGCCGGATGACTGGGACTGGCGCATCTGGGCTGCGGAAAACAACATAGAGTTCGCGGAGTTGCGTGTTGCTTATCGGTTTGATTGTGAGTGCGCGGCCAGTGCCGCGTGCCGAGCTGGTCTCGGTGTTGCACTATTGAATGCCGTAGACCCACTCCCCCTCGAGATCGCAAGCGGCCTGCTGGTTCCCTTTGGCGCCAGTCGGCAGTTCCACGCTGGTAGCTACTGCCTTGCTACGGCTCCTCGGCTGCGCCCCCCTGCGCAGACCTTCGTGAACTGGCTCCTCAAAGTGGCGCCCGGCATTGGGTCCGACCGCAAGTATGGGGGCGAGGTGGTCCCCGCCATGAACGGCGTCAGAGTTTAGGATGCGAGCGAAAATGACATTTGAACAGCCAGCAGATGATCTCTCTGCAGCATGTTCAACGCAGTAGTATTGCCGCCCCACTCCTGACCGCACGATTTCATCGACCTTGCTTCTGCGCAGTGGCGCGCGGCGATAGGCGAGGTCGGCTTCACAAGCAAGGTTGACTGTGACCGCGTGACTGCAGCTTTCTTCCGGAGCAGACGCCGGGATCGCATTTGCTGCATCTATTTTCTTCACGGCCTTGTAAGGAAATCTCATTCGCATTTGGTGGCTCGTGCCGGTATTGACCAATAACCGCCGTGCAGGATCGTACAGACGCACCGGCCCGAAGTTCTCTTCGAGTAGTTCACTTTCTGGGCTGACGTTCGGTTGCCGCGATGACAGAAATTGCTTCCACTTATGGTCAGGGTTGCACGAGAGGCAATATCGCGATCGGGAGACCGGTGGCGCCGCATATCCTTGACCGGTTCTCGGTCGGCATCATCCTGCTCGACAGCGCGCACCGGGTCGTATTCGCCAACGCGTCAGCCCGGTCCTTCGTCCCCAGCGGGAAACGCCTTCGACCGGGCGGCTTGATCTACGACAGCTTCACTTCGGTGCCGACCCGGCGCTTGGGCGATCTCCTCAAGTCGGCACAGGATGGCGCAGCCACGGCTGCAACCAACATTCCATACAGTCCATACGTCACCGACAGCTCCTCGCTGATGCTTTTCGTCTCCTCCTTGCGCAGCGGAGAGGCTGCCCAGCTCGGCCGAGCACTGCAGGATGCGACCGCCATCCTTTTCGTTTGCGATCCTGCACGGCCAATCGACGTTCCCTTTGCCAGCATGATCGAGGCCTACGGCCTGACGCCGGCCGAGGCCAGGGTGGCGCTGTGCGCCGCGTCGGGTGCGACGATCCCGGAAACGGCGCACAGGCTCAACGTCTCGCCCAACACCATCAAGACGCACCTGCGCAAGGTGTTCGCCAAGACCGGCACCAACCGCCAGACCGAGCTGGCGCGCCTGATGGCCTCGGTCGGTCTGCTGAAACCCAATGGCTCGATAACGACCGACATCTGACCAGGCGAGCAGCGCGTCCAGGTTAGATCAGTTCGTTTCCCTCGCTTGGCGGGCTTTTCAGCGCTCGGCCCATCTCCGAGGTCAGCCGACCGAGATCGCCGCGCGCAATTCCGCGGCGTTCGAGCTGGGCATCCGACAGCTTGCCGAGCTTCCGCGTAAAGGACCGCCGCCACCCTGCGCCGGCGATAGGCGGCAAGGCCGTCGCGTAGTCTTGCCCAAAGAATCCTCGCGACGTTGCCGGCTTGCTTGGCCGACCAGCCGATCGAGGATTCCGCAACCCGGTTTACTTGCTCGCTCACGATGGTAGTCCTCGTTCTGAAAATTCGAAGTCAGCGATGCCATGGCTGCGAACGATGTGCGTCACCCCTGTAGGTGATGCGATGGGGAATACCGCATCCGTCAGAGCATCGGGCCCGTCCGGTGTGGCGCGGCCTCGAGGCTAAGCGGGCACCCGCTTCCCTCGCGGCGGGCGGCGACGGGAACTCACCCCAAACGTGCGGCCGGTTCATCATGAGGCGCGGTGCGGCTGCTCCACGATCGACCACCTCACCCGACTGGGTGACGCGCGCAACCTGGGTGCTCATTAGGCTGCCTCGCGCCCCGCCAGATCATTGCTCTCGAACGGCGCAGAAGGATGGAGGGTGACGGTGAAACAATCACATCAAGGTCTCGTCAAGTTGGCCATTGGCGCTCTAGCGCTTGCCTTCGGCTTCCATTCCAGCTTTGGCCGCGTACCCCGAGCGGCCGATCACTCTCGTTGTGCCGTTCGCGGCCGGTGGTCAGACGGACCTGATTGCGCGAATAGTATCGGAGCACATGGCCAAGACACTCGGTCAGCCCATTGCGATCGAGAACGTCGCCGGCGCCGGCGGAACCATCGGCACCACGCGCGTAGCTCAGGCGGCGGCCGATGGTTACACCATCATGATGGGGCAGATGGGCACACATGGCGCTGCGCCGGCACTCCACCCCAACCTCAAATATGATCCGGCGAAAGACTTTACGCCGATCGGCCTAACGGCCGTGGCTCCGATGCTGATCGTCGTCAGGAAGAGCTTCCCTGCCAACGGCCTGGCGGAGTTCATCGACTACGTAAAGAAAAACCAGGACAAGGTGAGCGAAGCACACGGTGGCGTCGGGATCGCAATCGCACACCGTCTGCACGCTGCTTCAATCGATCATGGGGACGAAAACGGCCCGCGTCGCCTATCGAGGCCTTGCTCCGGTCGTCAACGACCTGGTCGGCGGCCAGGTCGACTTCGCCTGCGGCGACATCGGCAGCTTCATCGGACAACTCCAGGCTGGCACGATCAGGGCCATCGCCATCGCCAGCCCGGAGCGCGCGGACATCATCAAGGATGTGCCGACCACCAGAGAGGGCGGTCTGCCCGACCTCCAGGCTTCGAGCTGGAACGCGATCTTTGCGCCGAGGAATTTGCCGCTAGAGATCCAGGCCAAGTGGCACCCGTGCCACGAGTTAGAGGTAGGGTCATGGGCAGGCATGCTGACGGGCTCGTCGGCACGGTGAAAGTTACTCTGTAACCGGACGCGAACTGACGAAATGACAAGGCAGCGTAAATCATCTGATCAGTTTGGACGCCACGGGCTGATGCGTGCTAACGTTGGCACATTGGCGTATGCCGCCCGTCAGCTAGCTTGGCGCAGTGGTCAAAGACATTGAGTTGGCGGACCTCGCGGATCAGTCGCCGCTGCGGACAACTCCCAGACACACGAGGCTCCATGCTGATTGGGCTGATCTCGGATACTCATGGACTGCTTCGCCAAGAGGCACTTGCGGCGCTGAGAGGTTCGGAACTCATCATCCACGCTGGCGATATCGGCAAGCCTGAGGTGCTCAACGAATTACGCACGATTGCTCCCACATTCTGCGTGCGCGGCAACAACGACACTGAGGCATGGGCGGCAGCCGTCCCGGAAAGGCAAATCGTTAAGGCCGGAGAGCGGCAGATCCTAGTGCTGCATCAGATTGGGCACCTCTTCCGAGAGCCTGTCACCGAGGAGTGCGCTGCCGTCGTGTTCGGGCACACGCACAAGCCCTTGGTCGAGACCCGGAACGGCGTGCTGTACATCAATCCTGGGAGCGCCGGCCCGCGGCGATTCAAGCTGCCCGTGACTGTCGGCCAGCTCTGGATAGCCCACGACGGGCTCCGGGCGGAGATCGTCGAATTGGCCGCCTAAAGCGAGTGGTTGCTAAAACCCGCAGGGGCCAATTGCGCGACAGCGATTACGCCGAGCGCGGCTTCCGAGCCCCTGCCCGCAATACCCTCTGTCGCTGGCGCTGAGCGGGCTGCAGCGGCCGTCACGACGACGCTGGCACTTTCCCCTTGGACACGGCACGAATGCCACTGTGCGCCAAATGCGTGGCGCTGATGGCAGGGTTGCCACTCTCCGTCCGTTGCACCCCTGGATAACTGTCGCGCGACCACGGTTGGGACGCGTTCCAGGCAGTACATCACCTGCGTGTAGATCGGGTGCTCAACCCACAACCTGCCGTCCTGATCGAACGTGGCAACTCGCGCGTCCGGCGCCCCGAAATTGCCCTCAACATCCAGTCCAATGTCTGCAAATTGCGGAATCGGCTGCAATGTGGCTGATCCGAGATTTGCGCAGTTCGGAGGGCTTCGTTGATCTTCAATCTGTTTGGCGGTGGTCGCAGCAATGTGAGCTACAAGGGCTCCGAGCTCGCGTCCCTGATCCAAGGCCGCGTGCGGGAGCTGAACACGCAGCCTTTCGACCCGCAGTCCGTCGCGAGCGCGATGCAGCGCGAGCATCCGCACTTTCTGTCAGGCGCCAGAACCGATGTGCAAGCACAGGCATGGGAGGTACTTGCCAAGCAGGTTATTCGCCTGATCACGTTCTCGACGACGGGCGCCACGATGTATGGGGACGCGATAGACGAACTCAACGGGCAGAACCCTGCCGCTGCACTCGCGCTTGCAACCTGCCTCATCCAGTACGCGGATGCTGCCGATATCCCGTTCGAAGCTTCCGATGGCGGCTATCGGCGCTATTTCAGCGCCTACTTCGTCTTGCGCAGATCGGTCGCGGTATTCGGCATGCTGGAGCCGTGGATCAAATTGCTCGATCTATACACGCACATACCTGAAGGCGAGCGGCGGGCGATGCGGGACCTCATGGGGGACCCATCCATGGATCAATACGAGCGTCTGGTGCCTGTGGTTGAGCGGCAGACGCTGAAGCTGGTTCTACAAGGCGTGGCGGCCTCGAAAGCGGCCATCGACCTGATGGCAACAGCCATGCTTCCCAAAGCTCTCAACGCACCGCAAAGTATGATGGCGCACCGTTGGCCGAGCCCAACCGCCGGCCCCCCCGGTCCCGACGGAGGCGGCACGTGTACTTGCTGCAACGGCTCGGGCAAGTCAGCGGGTTGTGGCGGCTGCAACGGCACGGGGCGCCTCTCACGACTGGGCATGGGAGGCACGGTCGAGATCACCACCTGCGCGGTGTGCGGGGGCAGCGGCAGGGCGCGGTGCGACTATGCATGGGAACTGGCAAGGCGAGGGCATAGCGACAGGTACAGCCGCTCTCACCAGCGCATAGCTTCCGGCGCGCGGGCGCTGCAAGCAGCGCGAAGTGATCGCCGCGCGGCAACCCAGAAGTCCCGAACGGCATGGCGATTGTCCGAATTGTTACGCCTCTGGGCAATTCGAGCACTCGGTTCTGCCAGCCACAGAGACTTGCCGATGGCAGGCTACTAAGCACTGATCGATACGCCCGACTATCGCTCGAACTTGATCGAACCGTTTAGACCGGCAGGACTGGCCACGAGCAGGCATGCCGCCAACCCCAGGAGCACGCTGCAAGTAACTCTGTTACCCGACGGAATTATTGCGCTGCAGCAAATGGCGGTCAGTGCCAGAAGGAGAACAACACCTTAGCAGATTGTCTCTACTGCGGTGCTCTTGCCGCTACGTGTCTCTCCAAGACGGTGCCTTGCCAGGGGCTATGGTGTCCCGTAAAAGACGGCGACCCGAACCAAAACGGTTGGCCACTGCAAGGAGTGCGTGCCATGGCAATTAAAGTCTACGACTTCGACGACATGCCCTGCTTTTGAAGTGTCGAGCAAACGTCGACGCTCATATCCGTCGGAGACCCGCGTCAAGCGCGGCTACCGGGTCGTGCACGGCGACGTTGAGCTTCTTGAGAAGCTCGGTCGCAATGACGAGTGTCCGCGTGGCTCAGGCCGCCGCTTTCAAGCGCTGCTGTTTGAAGAGTGGTCAATATGATGGCGCGCAGCGTGCCTACTACTTTCAGATCGAAGGAATAGGTGGCCGGCCCCAAGGGGCCGACCCGTCCTTTCCCGTAGTCTATCCGCGCTGGGGAGCCACGCTGTGCGGGGGCGATGACCGTTGCAAATCGCTGAGGCAGCAATCCTGTCGATTGCAGTCGCCAGCGTCCAGCGACAACTGGGCGGCAATCGAGGGATGATGACACCGGCTGGTCCGAGCGAGAGGATCCGCTATCCGCTGCTGTCGATGTGGATCTGGCCGCAGGCAGCAATCCGCGACCTTGCCGCGCGGGAGAACACAGCCGTCGTACTTGCGCTTTCCAGCATCGGCGGCGTCTTTCTCACTATGGTTTTCGTCGCTTTCGGGGCCCCCGGCGTCGGCGTGCTGCTTCACCCGGCGGCGTTGTTAGGCATTGGGGTGGTGGCAGGCATAGCGGGCGTATATGTCTGCGGCGCGCTGTTGCGGCTGGCCGGCTTGATCGTCGGCGGCCACGCGACACAACGAGAATTGCAGCGGGTACTCGCATGGACCGCGATCCCGAATATTTTCGCCATATCGCTGATGATCGTGCCGTGGTTCATCTGGGCCGCCTTGGGAGCCGCGTTCCACCCCTCGAGCGAGCCCGAATACGACTGGCCAATCCTTGCCCTGTTCGTGCTCCTGGTATCGCCGCTGGGGTTCTGGGGCTTGTTCGTGACAGTCCGCGCCATCGGCGCTGTGCTCAAGGTCGGCTTTGTGCGAGCCATCTTTTGCCTCTTCCTGGTCGGCAGCGTCACAGGCTACGCCACGGTTCAGCTCTCGGCTCTGGTGGACGGCTGTCTGCCGTCCTTCCTCGTGCCGAACGAGGCGATGCTGCCGACCTTGCGGCCTGCGCAGCGCGTTCTCCGCGCCACGGACGAGACCTTGCAGAGGGGCGATATCGTTCGTTTCGCGCGGATGAGAAACCATCCGTTTTTCGGGATTGTGACCAGGCGATATGTGAAGCGAGTGATCGGCCTGCCCGGCGATGTCATCGCGATGACAGGCGGCACTCTCAGCATCAATGGTGAGGCGGTGAAGCGCCAGCGCATTGCCGACTTCGACGTCAGCGACAAGGACGGGTCGACGAGGCCGAGGCCGCATTTTCAGGAAACGCTACCGAATGGGGTAAGCTACCGCGTCCTCGATTCCGATCCCACCCGGACATTTGGCGAAGTTCGCGTCGGGGCCGGTCACGTCTTCCTCCTCGGCGACAATCGCGACAATAGCGAGGACGCGGAAGATAACTATCGCCCGAAGCTTGCGCATCAGGGGCTCGTATGGCGCGACCGCGTCTACGGGAAGGTGGTCTCGAACTCTGAGCGATAGTCGAGCCCGCAATGGCGCGCAACGGTTTGGCCGGGTGCAATTGGTCGGGGGACGAGGATGCGCGTGCGAGTGCTTAGGTTTATAGGGCTGGTTGTGTCGTTGCTATTCTTGGGGATCGCAACTGCGCTGGCACAGACACCTGGTGAGGTCAGCAAGCCCCAGCAGCCGCCTTCATAAGCACGGGTGACCGGGTGAGTGTCACAATGCTGATCCGGACCAGGAGCGCCGACCGGCGTACAGCCGAGTGAATTGTTGGTGCGTATTGTGACCGCCTTCAGTCCTCCGAATGCTTGTCGGGCGGCGACAAGGTAGACAATGTCGAGGTGCTTCTGCAGAACGTTCGTGTGCTGGCGGTCGTTCAAGTCGCTGAGGGGAACGGACGGGACAAAGCCGCGACCATCGAGGTTACCGCCGAAGACGCAGCCAGGGTTGCGCTCGGCTCGCAGATTGGGACGTTTGCGCTCGCGCTCCTTCCTTCAAAGTCCCGGCCCAACGCCAGCGACCAATAGTGGTTCGGCATAGCCGTCCAAGGTCCGATCCGAATGAGTTGTGCCAGCATGCTGCGCAAAAGCGCGGCGGCTTAACAATTGCTGACGGCAGGCTGCGGAAGACCAGCTCCGCGATCTGCACCGGAAGCTGTTGCGCATGGAGCGGCGCGTGCACGCTGCAGAGGTCCAGCGCAATATGCGCGACCGACGTACGTGATCGAGAAGACCTCGGCTCCGCGCGCCGCGCCGGCATCGCCAGCACGCAACTCCAATTTTCGTGATCTCAGTACCCACTGATGCACAGCTCCCGCCGTTGCGTCGGCAGTCGAATCACGTAAGCTCCAAAACTGTCTGGGGAAAACCTCGGGGTGGGCGTCCTGCCTGCAATAATGCGGCGGGAACCACCAATTGCGCGAGGCTCCCCCATGCGAGTCCTTCAGGAAGTACGCAAAGATCCGCTCGGCTGGTGCATCATCGTTGCCCTGGCACTGCTGGCACTGCTGATCGTTGGTGCGCTCTCAACGCCCGCGAGATCGCATTCGTGGTACGACGCGGATTGCTGCTCGGATCGTGATTGCGAGCCAGTACGTGCGGTCTCGTTCGTGGCAAGCGACTCAACTTCAGTGCCGGTCATGGTTGTCACAACGAGTTTTGGCACGAAGCCGGTCACTCCCGAGACAAAGATCCGGGAGAGCAAAGACGGCAGGATGCACGCGTGCATCTATCTAGGGAAACTCATCTGCCTCTACTTGCCACCGAGCAATTAGCGCGCGGTACCGTCAGTCGGCGCGCTCTCGCATCACACGAAAATAGTGCTCGGCGTGCTGGTAGAAATTCTCCGCTTCGACAATATCGCCGTTCAACGTCGCCTCTCGCGCGAGCGCGAGGTAGCGCTCATAGTTCCGATGCGCGCTCGCGGCCGACCCGTTCTGCCGCTGCCGGTTCGCGACATTGGTGCGCCCGACCGGCGGCCATCTTCGCTGCGGCTGATTCCTGTCCCGCTCATTCATTCATTCAGTCTCCTGTAAGCAGGACCACGCGTCTTCCGCGCCTGCGAAGAAAGCTCGCTCTGATGTTCCGAAGATGGTGCGGGCGCCAGACCTTGGAGGCGAGGCCAGCGCCCCGCGACGCGCAAAAGGGGCGTACGCATTCCACCCGATTCGCAAGCCCCGGCTCACCTCGCACGCCTCACCAACTTCCGACCTCGAACCAAGTGTGCACATACTCCTGGAGCGCCATCAATTCGCCGCGCCGTACGCCCGTACTCGGGACTCAACGATTCCCAAGGGTGGAGCCCATGTACACGCGATCACTCATCGTCATTGTCAGTGCCGTCGCAATTTCCCTTTCTGCACCGCACACAGACGCCCAAGTTCCTGACGCGATCTCTGCTCCAGGCGAGAAATTGATTGCAACGATTCATGCCGAGGGCGCTCAGGTGTACGACTGCAAGGCCGATGCGGGTGGAAAGCTCACGTGGCAGTTCCGCGAGCCGATTGCCACTCTTATCGCGGACGGGAGGACCATCGGCCGGCACTATGCCGGGCCGACTTGGGAGCTCACCGACGGCAGCGCCGTCACCGGCAAGGTCGCTGGCCGCGCTCCAAGCGCAACGCCCAAAGATATCCCGCTACTGAAGCTCGAGGTGGCATCACGGCGCGGATCAGGCATGCTGACCGGTATGACAACGATCCAGAGGATCAACACGAAAGGCGGCGTTGCGGAAGGGCCGTGCGATTCGGCCGGTGCGTTCCTGAGCGTGCCCTACTCCGCTGACTACACGTTCCTGAAAAAAGGCGGCTGATTATGCAACTATCTAGTTGGCCGCCCTGTAGGCGTCTCCCTTCACCTTTGCGCCCGCGCTCACCACGTCAATTCCTAATGAGGAGTGTCCCAGCCGGCACGGAGCGGTCCGCGGGTTGCGATCAGAGATCGTGTGGATACGTGAGCGATGCGCCCGCGTGGCGGCTGCTGCTGCCATCCTGCTGCTGAACAATTACGCCCGCCCGCCGACTGTGCGCCAAGGCTCGTGCGAACGCCATAGCGCCGTGGAGGTTCTCGTAGCGTGCCAGCGTCCGGTCCCGCTTGGACACGACCCATCCGCCAGTCGCGCGCTCAACGACATAGACATCGACTGGCATAGTTCCCACTCCTTTTCGGCCGTCTTTTTCTCCTGGGCCGCGAGGGTTAACGCACAGCTCTGACTACTATATGGGGACGCCCGAGCCATTTGATCACCCCCGCACCTATTTATTTTTTTCCAGCATCATTGCCCAGGCTTCGCGGTCAGCCATTCGCGATCGTCACAACTCTCCGCGCGGAGAGCCCCGAACAAAACAACGGCGTAAGCGGGAGGACAATAGGTACCATCCTGAATCCAATTGTCCGCCGAAATGCGTGAATTGCTTCGACTCACCCCGTTCTTGTGACCAGCATAAGACGCAGCTGCGCGCCATGTACCGCGTTCTGGCGGCGCAGCTATGATGGGGGAACGCGTCGGTCCCGGAGCGCACCCCGCTGCTCCGGGGCCGATGCCCGTCACCCTTAAGCCACGCAAACCCGGTCGTCGCTCAACCGGCGCTCCGCGCACGCCTCTCCCAAGCCATCGCGCATAGGACGACGCCATGCAGAAGAATACCGCCCACAAGAAACAGAAGTGCAAGAACTGCGAAGGAAAAGGCACGCTCAAGAACGGCGACAGGGTCGTTCGCTGTCAACGATGTGGCGGGAGCGGCATCAAGCGGTGACCGCACCGCGAACCACGACCGAACCGAGCTCTCAACGAGGCCGCGCGCAGGCCACGCGCCCCCCAGTATCCGTGCGCTACGCAACCTTCAGAATGCGTGCGCTGGCGTGTCCGAAACCGTACACTTCCCTTCAGTGCGGCTTGCCTATGCCGTCTCCAAAATTCGTCCAAACACCAATGACGAGAAGTCCCTGCTTGAGCAACTTGGGACGAATTTCCTTTATGAGCTGCAGGGTTCGCAATTCAACGCTCCGGTTTCGATTTTCGGGACTGCAAGTCGACGACTATTGCTTCCCACATTGTGCTTCCCTCCCTCGCCAGGTGGTGAGTCGGATCGGCGTCGGATTGCCGCCCGAGCAGGGGTTGTGCTCCTGCGGGCAGTTAGAGATCACCACGATCACGTCCCTGTCGGCGCGCAGGTCCACGTAGTCGCCGGGCTTGGACACGCCGTCCACGATGGCAATGCGTCCGTCGGCATCGACGGGAACGTTCATGAAGAAGTTGATGTTGGCCGGGATGTCCCTCGAGTTCATGCCGAGTTCGCCCAATGCCTTGATGAAGTTGTTGCGACAACTGAGCGCCGTGGTCTTCCCGTAGCGCACCAGGTTGATCTCACGGCTACAGTTGCCGGCGAGCGTGTCGTGGCGGCCGACCGTATCTTCGATGATGGTCATCAGCGGCTGGGCGAGATCATCGTAAAGCACACAGTCCTTGGAGAGATACACCCCGCCCGCGAGCTTCATGGTGTTGGCGGCGTTGTAGCGGACGGCCGTATCCGCCGCATCGTAGATGAGCGTATCGACGGCCTGGCAGCCCTCCAGATCGACGATGCGGAGCGCGGTACCCTTGCTCAGGCGCTTGTGCCAATAAGCACGCGCCGGCAGGACCTCATCATGGATGACTTCACCCGGTACGGCTGGCTCTGCCTGCATTACGCACCTCCCTCCATTCCCTCGAGCCTACGCTGCGCATGGTACCTCAATTTGCATCCGTGCCTGCGCCGATGGGCAACAACGACCCGGATCTCCCGGGCCAGGGTGTCCCGCCCGATGACGTAGCGCAAGGCATTGGCTATTCTTAACGCTGCGCCAGCTGCCGGCCGAACTCGTTCAGCCGCTCCAGCTCGGCCACTCGTCGCGCACGGCGCTCGTCAACCGGCGCTGCCGGCACCTTCGGCTGGCTCGGCCGTTACCGGCGCCTGGCAAAGGACTTGGAAAACCTCACGCGCACGCATGCCGCCTTCGTCATCCTCGCCATGATCCGCATCATGCTGAGCCACAAGCCGTCCAATGGACGCAAGGCGTGACACAGCCCCAGGGGGGGATGCGGCTATGCGGAGGGGAGTGCCATGTGGGCCCTTGGTGGCACACGGCGCGCAATTGCCCCGCTCAGACCTTGTTGGGATTGATCAGGTACTTCTCGCCCGTTGCTCGCTTGCCGTAGACGGCGATGTTCGCGAGGTCGAGCGCCTCGGTGAGCGACACCGTCTTGGTGTAGTGGCTGGCGAAGGTGGTCTTCAGGCTCTTCACCACGCGCTCGCGCAGGCGCACCTGCTCGGGCCGGCCGATCTTCTGCAGGAACGGCGTCAGCAGCCAGCCGCCCACGCCCCACGCCATGCCGTAGTTGCGCACCAGCTCGACCGGCGCGGTGTTGAGGCTGCCGTAGACGTAGACCTGCTTGTGCGTGGTCGAGCCGTAACGGCTGTATTCCTTGGCGGTCTTGTTCAGCGCCATCTCCATGCAGGTCAGGATCTGGCTGGCGAGCCTGCCGCCGCCGATCGCGTCGAAGGCGATAGTGGCGCCGGTCTCGACCAGCGCTTGCGTCAGCTCGTCGGCGAAGGTGGCCGAGGTCGAATCGACGACGTGCTTGGCGCCGATGTCGCACAGCAGCCTGGCCTGCTCGGCGCTGCGTACGATGTTCACCAGGCCGATGCCGTCCTCCTGGCAGATCTTGTTCAGCATCTGGCCGAGGTTCGACGCGGCCGCCGTGTGTACCAGCGCCTTGTGGCCCTCGCGCTTCATCGTCTCGGTCATGCCGAGCGCGGTCAGCGGATTGACGAACCACGACGCGCCCTCGGCCGCCGTCGTGCCGGCCGGCAGGGGCTGGCAGTCGGTCGCCTTCAGGAGCCGATACTGCGCGTACATCGCCCCGCCGATCATCGACACCGTCTTGCCGAGCAGCGCCTGCGCCGCCTCCGACGAGCCCGCCTTGATCACCGTGCCCGCGCCCTCGTTGCCGACCGGCATCGCCTGGTCGAGGCGCGCGGCGATGAAGGGCAGCGCCTGCTCCGGCACCTTGGCCGTGATCTTGATGGCGGCACCGCTGCCCGAGGCCTTGGCCGTGCTCATGTCGGCCGGCCCCAGCAGCAGGCCGAGATCGGACGGGTTGATCGGCGTCGCCTCGACCTTGACCACGACCTGGTCGGGACCGGGCTCGGGGATCGGCACCTCGGCCAGCGACAGTTCGAGCTCGCCGCTTTTCTTGATCAGGGAGCGAAGCTGCAATCCCTTGGTCGTGTCGCTCATGTGCACATCTCCGCTCTCAAGAAACACACTCTCCGCGCGTTGATCTTACGTCATTTTTTATTGCGCCTCCTGGAGTGTGGGGGAAAGGCTGTAGCCGAGCGCGGTGGCGCGTTTGACGAGATGCTTGAGGGCGCGCACGCGGTAGCGCTCCTCCTCGGCCGCCATGCCCCGGTCCACGTACACCATGCCCTTGGTGAGTGCGGCATGGACGAGCCGCGCCAGCTTGTGCGCCGCGGCCTTGATGGCAACGCCCATGCCGAGGCGGCTGGCCATACGTCGGAAGTAGGCCCCGAGCGCCGACTTGCTCGTACTCAGGCCGACGGCCGCCTGCCGCAGGGCCTGGCCGGCGCGATTGAACCTGTTGCGCTCGCGGCCCCGCAGCCGCTTGCCGCCGGTGATGCGCGTGGTCGGGCACAGGTTCAGCCACGAGGTGAAATGCTTGACTGTCGCAAAGCGGCTCAGATCGGGGCCCGTCTCCGACAGCACCTTCAGCGCCGTCGTCGTGTCGATGCCGTCGATCCGCGTCAAGTCCACCCCGCACATAGCAAACAGGCGCACCCGCACGTCGAAGCGCGGCGCATTCTTCGCCCGTCCGCGACGCTTGGGCTTGCCGGGATCGCCGTCGTAGCGCGCCAGTCCGGCCAGCATCCGCTCCAGCTCGCGGTCGCACTCCGCCAGCATCTGCCCGTAGGTGTCGAACAGGGCCAGCGCCTGCTTCAGTGCAAACAGATGCTCCTGGCGCCACGTTCCTTCCAGCGCCCGCGCGATCTCAGCCTCGCTCGCCTCGATGCGCGGCCCGCGCAGCGCCGCCAGGCGATACCGGTCCCGCTCCCCGGCCACGATCGCCCGCACGATCCGCTGGCCCGTCTCTCCCACTACGTCCGAGATCACGTTGACGAGCTGGATGTTCATCTGCGCCAGCGCCTTCTGCATGTGCTGCACATGCCGCGCCTGGCTCGCCAGCAGCATGTCGCGCTGCCGCATCACTGCCCGCAGCGCACACACCTCCTGCGACGGACGAAAAGCGCCACGCAGCAGCCCGAAGCTCATCAGCTCGCGGATCCACTGGCAGTCCAGAACGTCGCTCTTGCGCCCCGACACGTTCTTCACGTGCCGCGCGTTCACCAGATAGACCTCAAAGCCGCGACTTTCCAACAGCTCGTAGAGCGCGATCCAGTAGACCCCGGTGCTTTCCATCACCACCGTCCTGATCCCGCACGCCGAAAGCCAGTCCGCCAGACGATTGAGATCGTCGCTGAAGCTGCGAAACTCGCGCACCGGTTGGCTGTCCCGATCTGGCGGCACCGCCACGAAATGCGACGAGGCGCCAACGTCGATCCCCGCACAATCGGGGTGGGTCAGCTCAAAGCTCGCCTTGCGCGCGCGCTTCTTGCGCCCTTTGCGCTGCCGCCGGCCGGCCGCGTCGGCTGCCGCCATCTCCCCTCCCTTGCGCTCCATGGCGCCATCCTCCATGCTGTTGATGAGCGCCGCGCGGGATCGGGTACGTCCTCTTTGCTCACTCTCTCAATCGGGATGTCCGCTCGCGCGGAGCTCGCCAGTGTCGCCGACGTGACCCAGGGCCATGCTAATCCGCGGGCAGATCTGCACCATTGCGAAACCGGCCATCCTCCGCGCGGCGGCCAAGGCTAGCACCGCCCGGGAGTTGAAGCCCGTTTCCTGCCCGCGCATTCCGGGCGCGCCCCGGTTGGAAGGCTAATCCGTCCATGAGACCTTTGTTAGCACATCTCGCCGTGGGGCGCTGCCAGGAGTGGTCATCGTTCACCACGATTGATCAGTGATCTGCTCTTTAGTCGACCCTCAGTCCAATGCTGCGTACAACCTCACCCCATCTCCGAATCTCTGAATGTACGTATGCCTCCGCGACAGATGGAGGCCCACCCACGGGCAGCACACCGAGCTGGTCGAGGCGGGCACGGATGTCGCTCTCCGCGAGCACGGCGTTTATGTCAGTGTTGAGTCGTGCCACCACCGAATCCGGCGTGCCCGCTGGCACGAAGAGCGCGATCCACGTCGACTCCTCTCTGTCTCCGAACCCTTGTTCGATGGCAGTAGGAACGTCAGGGAGGCTCGGCAAACGTTTGTCGCTGAGTATCGCCAGCGCTTTGATCTGACCATTCTTGATCAGTTCGATTGTCGGGGGCATGGCCAAGCACGCGACGCTGATGTGTCCTCCAAGCAGGGCGTTGAGGGTTGGCGCCCCGCCCGTAAAGGTCACAGCCGGGATATCGACCTTGGCTAGCACCTTGAAGATTTTCTCAGCCGACAGGTGCGGCGTGGTTCCTACCCCCGGCATGCCGTAGGTGAGTTTCTCGGTTTTTGCCGCCTCGATCAGCTCCTTGAGAGTGGACGCTTTGAGATTTGGAGCCGCGACGATGATGTTGGGTGTGGTGCCGACCACGATCACCGTCCTGTAATTCGACTCGGGCGAGTAGCCGGCATTCGTCGTCAGACTGGGATTGACGGCAAAGGCGCTGGTCGTAACAAGAACCGTGTAGCCGTTGGGCTCCGCTTTCGCTACTTGGCGGGCAGCGATATTGCCGCCGGCACCACCGCGATTCTCGACGACGACGCTTTGACCCCATTTCTCCGTCAGTCGCTGACCGAGAATGCGCGCGACCACATCGGTCGGCCCGCCTGGCGAGAAGGCCACCACGAACTTGACGCTCTCGTTGGGATAGAGCCCTTGCGCAGCCACGATAGTTAGTTGGAAAGAGAACGCCCCATGCAGCAAAGACAGCCACAACTAGCGACCGCTTCGGGCTCCCCAACATGGCCCGTACCTCTCCCCTTAGTTCCGCCGGAATCGTGGGTAACATGAGGTCCAGCAAGGAGTTGGACCATGACGCAGCGCACCCCGGACGATCTTTGGCGTGATTTCCCCAAGACGGCGACGGAGTTCGAGAAGCGGTTTGCGACCGATGCGGACTGCCGGGCGTACTGGATCGAGGCGCGCTGGGGCGGCAAGCCGGCGTGCGCGCGCTGCGGCTCGACGTACGTGTGGGCGATCCGCGACGGCACGACGTTCGAGTGCCGCGACTGCGACCATCAGACCAGCCTGACCGCGGGCACGGTGCTGGAAAAGACGCGCAAGCCCTTGAAGATGTGGTTCCGCGCCGTGTTCGAGATCTCGACGCGCCGCACCGGCATCTCGGCCATGGACCTGATGCGCATCATGGGGTTCGGCTCGTACAAGACGGCGTGGAGCTGGCTGCACAAGCTGCGGGCGGCGCTGGTGCGGCCGGAGCGCGAGCCGCTCGGCCCTTTCGTGCAGATGGACGAGGCGCTGGTGGGGGGAAAAAGCGGCCCAAACAAGGAGCTGGTGCTGGTGGCGGCGGAGGTGGACGGCCGCGTGCGCCTCGCCCACGCCGAGACCAACGATAAGGCGACGCTCAGGCGCTTCGCCGACGGGCAGGTCGCGCCCGACGCGCGGATCGTCACGGACGGGCTGGCCAGCTACGATGGCGACAGCCTGGGTGCGCGGCCCTACCAGAGGATCGTTCAGACCAAGGCCGAGCGGCGCCAGGGCGATGCCCTGCAGGTCTGCCACTGGACCATCTCGCTGCTGAAGCGCTGGCTGCTCGGCACGCACGCGGGCGCGGTCGGCTCGAAGCACCTGCAGGCCTACCTCGACGAGTTCGCCTTCCGCCACAACCGGCGCAGAACCAAGGGTGTCGGCCGGATCGCGGCGCGCGTCATCGAGCGGCTCGTGGCGCGCCAGCCGCTGACCATGCGTTCGCTGATCGACGACACACGCCGCTGCCGCTGGTTTCGGTTACCTGCGCTAACGGCATAGGTATGAACATGGCCTGCCTCCTCCGTTTCTGAATGATGCTTCTAGATACCAGGAAGCACGCTTGCCGCACACGGTGATATTCCGTGCCATGCTGCCAGCTGTTGCGCCCGAACTCTTCAGCCTTGACGACGCGGTGAGGTGACGGGTCATCGAGGACCCGATCGGCCACGCCTTTTCACCTTTGTCCTGGCGAAAGGCCGCGACGGGCTGGACTTTGTGCTGGTACGGCAGCCAACATCCCAGCGCATTTGCGGCGTCGCGGTCGTCGGCAACGCGCGGGTGTCGGGCATCGCACCGACGCTCTCGGCACGTCTCTTGCCGACCTTATCACGTACCAGCCCGACGCTTCGCTCGCACTCTTCCGCCAACACGGCTTCCGCCACAAGTGGATGCTGGAGCTGCATATGGAAGGTCTGCGCAAGGCGGGGTTGCGGGAAGAATAGCCAGGCCAATCACTGCGGCGACGTTGCTGCGCTATAGCGTGTCGGGCTGGCCACGCTGCAAGCGCGCGCGAGCCACACGGTCGATCAGGGTCAAGGGCGGACTGGCACCGACACTCTCGGCACGTCTCTTGTACCCCCGAATAGCTGTCGAAATTGTTGCGCTGCCGAAGTCTTCAGCCCTGTGCCACAAGCCGAACAAGCCGTTAGCTGATATTCTCAGCGCGTGTGTTTTCTGGGGTACGTCGCAATCAAGTCGCGCCCGTGCGGCCGAACGACACCCAGGCGGTGCCGAGAATGGGATGGTTCGCAAGCGGCACGGATTCCAGGCCAAGCACACAAGGCATGGGCCGATCGTAGGTAGGGAAGTTGGGCCGTGGCACTGCGAACGCAAAGCAGCGGAGCACGGAGTTGCTAGAATTTCAGCGTTAGGCCCAACAGTGGACCGTGTTGCACCACATCGTATTCGTACCGGTTGACACCCGACCCCTTTTCAAAGTCCACACTGAGTGCCCGATATCCCAACATGCCGGAATAGGTCACGCCGTAGTGGACGCCGATTTGCCAGCTGTAGGTGGCAAGCACGTTCCAGGAGAATTGGCTCCCTGCGTCGAAGCCGCCGACATCACCCCGCAACAGCAACTCCTGGCCAGGTACCAACTGGTGCCGGATCCTCAGCCCAACGAGGGGATCAACCCAGTCCACTCCGCGGGCGCGAGCAATGGCCCGGTCTCTGGACAAGTCCAACCCGGCGATATCGAGCGTGGTCGTCAGCGCAAGGTTGATGGCAACGTTCTGATGCCAGTAGCGGGCGCCGGCCAAAACATCGATGGCGGTAGACCCGGCGAACGCATTCCACCTTGCGATCTCGTAGGTTGCGCCGAGTTCGATAATCGTTTGTTCGATGTCCACGCCGAGCGCGGCATCGAGCGAGACGCGCCCAAAGGACCTCGCGACATTGGCGTCGACGCCGAGCGGGGCATAGAAGACGTCGTTGTAGAAGCTGAGCCGGCCGTGGCGCGCCTCGGCATAGCTCATCCACGGTACGCCATCGAGATGCTCCAGAACCTTGAAGGGGCCGACATCGATGTCGGTGGTTCTGCCCTTCACGGTCGTGTCGCCGCTGAGCCCGGCGAGCCAGCTGTAAGGCGTGAGGGTCAGGGTCCATTGGCGGACTGGCGGCCACACGTCTGCCACCGGCGGCGGACCAGCGCCCAAGTCCGCGCTCAACGCCGTACTTGTTCCGCCCAGGAGCGCGCACGCTCCGACAATGAGCCCTTGACGCACCTTTTGATGAGATCCAGCCATTAGAGCCCCCGCCCGGTACCGATAGCCCGGACCATCGACCTTCCGAGATGTCAATGTCGCTAGTCAAAGTCGCGAGCGGCATAAATCAGAAACGTCCTTCCGCTCGCCTTCGTGGGCTCGATCAATCAGGGCAGTCTCGTTTTCGCAACTGTCAGCTATCAGACGGCTGACTTGGGCTCGGCCGGAAAAAATGAGCAGCTCGCGCTGTGCGACGATCAGGGCGCCCTGAGTTCGCGGGTTCAGGCTGCAATGGAACAGCGTATGGTTTGACCACGGTGTTTCGTGGTGCCTCCTTTGGTTGGTGTGAGCAAGTGCCTGATATTTGGTCATGAATTACCGGCCACATGCAGCATATTGATCACAGTCTCACCGCGCCCCCGGCGATAGTCTTGGCGCTCGGTAGGACCGCATCGCCGGTCCATCGAAGAATGCAGCGAAGCGCAATCGGGGGGCGGCGCCATGCGTCGATGCTTGTTTTCCATCCTTATGCTGTTTGGGGCATTCTCCGGAGTCCGGGCGTCATGCATCGATCCCTCGACGCTCGTCCACACCACGGTCAGCATCACGCGCCATTTCGGCGAGGAAGAACGACAGCCGGCACCGGCCATACTCGGCATACAAGGTACCGGTTGGTTCTTCGCCTCGCGATTGATCGTAACCGCGGGGCATGTTGCCGAGGCCATGCATCTCTCCGGCAGAGATTGGAAGGAGATCGAGATTCGCGAGAGGGAGAGCAAGGTGTCGCTTCCCGCTCGCATCCTCCGCGTTGCGGGTTCGCACTCCGAGAAAATGGCCGTCCTCGAACTGAGGACCGCGTTTGCAGGCGCCGCCGCGCTCTCGATCAGGACCGAGCCCCTCGTTTCGGAGGAACTCGTTGTCAGTCTTGCCTACCCCAACAGTCACCTGCGCTTTGCTCAGGGTCGGTTCGTTCGATATGGAGCCGAAGCGAGGTTCGCCGGCGCAGCGCTGCTGGAGATGCACGACGGGAACGACCGACTCGTGCTCGATCACGGCGCTTCCGGTGCGCCTGTGCTCGATTGCAAGGGCAGAGTGGTGGCGGTCGTCAGCACGTTGATTACGCAGACGCTACGTTTGCCGTCCGGTGCGGTGCGTGTCTCGACGGCGTGGCAAACCCCCAACGTTCTTTCTATACCCGCTGAGGTGCTGAAGGATTTTTCCTGGTCCGAATGAGCACCACTGCATAGCCGAGCCCTACTCGACGACGCGCCTCCCCCTGTTGGGGAATCGACGCACTGAATTCGCGGGGTTCACCCGAGCGCATTTCCCTTCGGCGGAAATTACACCCTCTGATCCATGCAGAGTTGCGCGGCCCCCCTTAGGGGCGCCGAAGCGCGGCGGTCACGCCTGCGCGGCCGCGGGCGATGCCCATTAGGAGGAGAACGACATGACCACTGGCTCGCACGACAAACCGCAAGACGGCACGCCGCGCAACCGCAGAGGAATAAAGCGGCGGGATCTGCTGCTCAGCGGAGGCTCGCTCGCGGCCGCGTCGGCGTTGTCGGCGACCGGCCTCGGAAGGAGGGCGCAAGCCCAGCAACAAGCTCCGGCACAGGCGGCCAGGTCGGGGCAGCGGCCGAACATCCTGTTCATCATGGGAGACGACATCGGCTGGATGCAGCCGAGCATCTACCACCGCGGCCTGATGGTCGGCGAAACGCCCAACATCGACCGCATCGGACACGATGGCGCGATGTTCACGGACTACTATGCCGAGCAGAGCTGCACGGCGGGGCGTTGTGCCTTTATCACCGGAATGAATCCCCTGCGAGCCGGCATGATCATGCCGCAGCTCCCCGGCAGCCCGTCATATCTGAAGCCCGGCACCCCGACGCTCGCCCGGTTTCTGCTCGATCTCGGCTACACCACTGGCGAGTTCGGCAAGAACCACCTCGGTGATCACACCGACGCGCTGCCGACGGCGCACGGCTTCCAAGAGTTCTGGGGCTACCTCTATCACCTCGACGCGATGCAGCAGGTGAGCTTCCTTGACATCAACAGGACACCGACCGAACAGGGAATTGCTCCACCCTGCAGGAACACACCGGTCCCCGGCCTGACCGAGGTCCCCGGCGCTGTGGATCCGAAGACGACGATTTGCTTGACGCCGCCGCGCAACGTGCTGTCGTGCAAGTCCTCCGACGGTACGGCACGGAACCAGCGCGTCACCGATGAGGGCCCGCTGACGCTCGAGCGCTCGAAAACCGTGGACGAGGAAATCTCCGCCAAGGTCGTCGACTTCCTCGACCGCAACGACCCGAGAAAGACGAACAAGCCGTTCTTCGTTTGGTACAACCCGGCGCGAATGCACATCACCACCGTGCTGTCGGACAAGTACATGGCCATGGTGGGTGAGCGCGGCGGCAAGGACTGGGGCGTCAACGAAGCCGGCATGAAGCAGATGGACGACAACATCGGCCTCGTGCTGAAGAAGATCGACGACATGGGCCAGACCGACAACACCATCGTCGTCTTCACCACCGACAACGGCGCCGAGACCGAAACCTTCCCGGACGGTGGCACGACCCCCTTCAAGGGCGGGAAGTTGACCACCTGGGAAGGCGGCATGCGCGCTCCGATGGTCATTCGCTGGCCGGGCATCATCAAGCCGGGCACGGTTCACAAGCAGCTGTTCTCCGGCCTCGACTGGGTGCCCACGCTTGTCGATATCGCCGGCGGGCCCAAGGGCGACGCGTTGAAGAAACAGATCGAGGCCGGCGGGTACCCCGCCATTCTCAAGACCACGCTCGACGGCGTCAACCAGCGAGACTTCCTGGAAGGCAAGTCGGAGAAGTCGGCACGCGAGGTTATCTTCTACTATTCCGGCAAGGACCCTTCCGCAGTCCGGTATAAGAATTGGAAGATGTACTTCGCGATGGTGTCCGACTCACCAGCGGGTTTCGTTACGGGCGTGGTCCCCTACCACTGGACCCAGATCGTCAACATCAAACGCGATCCCTTCGAGACGTCCATTGGACAGCAACAAAAGACGCTCATGGGTATGGGCGGAGCGCTCGCTGGACCCGTCACTGCTTACCAATATGACTGGAACATGCTGCCTATCGGCCAGCAGCTGTGGCTGAAGGAGCTCGAGACATACGTCGCCTTCCCGCCACTGCAGAACCCGTCGAGCTACAATCTGGAACAGGTCATGCAGCAGGTCCGGGAAATGAAAACGAGCGGTCGCGCAGACTAGCCGGCGTTGAGCGACGTGACGCGACCTAGCGGACGCCCATGGGGCGTCCGCACCCCCGAGATGGTGCAAGAGAGACATAAAGGGGTACCCGGACCATGCTTACGACCCCGAGCGTCTACCTCATATGAACCACCGTGACGCGAGCGGCGAAGCAGCATTCCCCGCCCAAAGGAAGCGCTATGATCTCTACCCCCCGCTTTCTCCGGTATCCGCCGCCGCGTCCTGCTCTCTACCTTGGCGGCACTTCCAGTGCTTACGGGAGCATTCCCCCGCACGTTCGCGCTGGCACAAAGCCCCGATCCGCCGTGAGCATCCGCAGCATGGTGCGTGAGCGGCGTGGTGGTGCTTACTCGGGGGATTGAGTGATGCGAGCGAACGCAAAGCCCCCGCCCGAGCGGGGGCCCACGTCCTCCTTGCTTGCTCGGTGCAAAGAGCGCATCGTGACACCATACCGCCAACCGGATGGACCGCGACCGGAGCGCCATCATCCAAGAGGTGCCAGGGCGAGGAAAGCTACCCGCTGGCCTTCCTGGCGTTCGCCACCATGATCGCGATAGCGACCGCGAATTCCGGTGACGAACCCGACCACGGCCGCGTCATGCGTTACCAAGTCAAACCACCTGAAACCAAGCATGGCGATCAGTACAGTGGTCCTCAACGCAAAGCCGTTTGACGACGCCGTAGGGGCAATCGCAGATTAACCACGGGCCACTTCTTGGGGTTTGTGCGGAGTGCACGCCCGCTGCCTTGGGGGAATAATCTTCGTCGCACTCAATGAGGTGTTGCTGGAGCGCGGTATCTCGCGCGACCGGATCGCTACTTTCGTCATGGTTCCAGGGCAGACGAGACGATAGTGACGCCGGGCGCCCCTATGCACTCTCGGTTGACAATCAAACTTGCGCGTCTGCCCCTGGGCGTAGCGCCTCGCTCGCCGGAAGCCGACGTTGCGCAGTGGTTCCCGGGCCGGACAAGCCCTATCGTTGGCATGGCAACGGGGCTACAAAAGGAGAGTCATGAGCTACCTTCAGCGCGTCTTGCAACCCGGTGAGCAGGTCCGGCACATCTCGTCAATTCATTGGATAGGGTACGGGCCCGGTGTTGCGGTTGCAGTCCTAGCGGGGGTCGCTTATTGGCTCAGTGGATCGCGGCTACTGCCGGAAATTTGGCGGTATACGGCATACGCTCTCGCGCTCGTTGCTGTCGTTCTTCTGATCAAGCAATGGTTCCACTGGTTGGTAACCGAGATCGCAGTCACCAACCGGCGGGTTATCTACAAGAAAGGTCTCATCCGGCGGCAGACCAACGAGATGAACATGGACAAGGTCGAGAGCGTCCAGATCGATCAATCAATCCTCGGGCGCATGCTCGACTATGGCGATCTGGCGATCCTTGGCACCGGCGAAGGCCTTGAGGCGCTCCGCACCATCGCCAGCCCAATCGAGCTTCGAAACAGCATCACGGGAAAGACGCACAAAGCGTGACGCTTCAAGCAGATGCGGCGGCGGCAAGTTGGAGTTTGGTGCGTCATCACGCATTGCGCAGCTCAGCCGCCCAGCCGACGCGCTTTCGCGCCGGCACCGGCATCAACTCCAGCATGCGCAGGAACACGTCGAAACGTAGGGCTGCTTTGGCGCAGGTCCTCGGACGCCGTATCGATGACGGTGCCGCGCACTCCGTCAAGACGGCGTCCGAGAATACGCACATCACCACCTGTCTTTCCAGGGTTCATCCTGATCTGTCCGTCGCAGCGCCCGCAGTAGGCTCTCCGTTGCTGTGCAGCGACACAGACCTCAAAGATCGGCAGAACGCGATAGAAGGTGCTGACCATGCGAAACCCGCTCTATGCCAGCCTGATTGCATTGCTTTTGACGTCCGCCGCCACGACGGATGTCCGTGCGCAGACAGCTGGTGAAACTAAGCTCGGTGTGACCGTCATAGAGCTAAACGACGTCATCAAGGGATGGAGCGCGCGACGCCAAATACTCGGCCACAACGTCTACAACGACAAGAACGAGAAGATCGGCGAGGTCGAGGATATCATCATAACCCCAGAGCGTTTTGCTTCGTACGCGATCGTCAGCACGGGAGGCTTTCTCGGCATAGGCTCGCACGACGTGGCTATCCCAGCCGCGCAGCTCAAGGTGAGCAATGATCGGCTAGTGCTGGCTGGGGCAACCAAAGAAAAGTTACGCGCCATGCCGCGTTTCGAATACACCCGCAAATAGGATCGTGAACCTTTCCGGCCCGCGATGCTAGCACCGCGGGCATGGCCGGGAGCGCACCGGCAGCGCCTGGAATACACGCAGGCCGGCGACGGGGCGCGACTGGCGATGCTGGTGATGCACGACGACGACAGACGCGAGTACGCCTACGGGCCAGCTCAGGGATTGCCCGACACCAAGGTTGGCAGGTTCACTCAGGAGTTCTACGACGAGGCGAAGAGGAAGGGTTGGACCGTCATCAGCGTCAAAAACGATTGGAAGGAAGTGTTTGCGAGCGGGATCGGTCGTGCGATCAAGTGAGATCCGTGATGGTCTGATTTAAGGTTCGTCGAGTAATCGTCGAGTGGCACTATCGTCCAAAATCATCACCGGGAGGTTCAACTGACCTGTCACCCAACATCTCTGGCGGTTGCAGTCATCACCTCATGCTGGTGTTGCGCGCTTGTCCCTGTCGCCGCTCAGCAAGAGAGGCCCGCAGAGATCGTAGCCGCTCAGATTCGCTCGCAGGGCTACCGGTGCGACGGTCCCACACGCGCGGAACATGAGGGCAGACTTTCGAAGCCCGACGAGAAGGTGTGGGTGCTGCGCTGCGCCAACGCCACCTACCGGGTCAGGCTCATCCCGGATCAAGCCGCGCACGTGGAACGGATCGATTAGATCACGTCCCCGTCGAGCGACGACAGAGGTCCCGAGGCAGCCAAACCATTCGCGGATAGGCAACAGGAGGCTATCCCGGCGAAGACGGTCGTGGAATTCCAGCACAAGCCTTGCCGTGCTGAGCAACGCCCTGGGGGTGGAAATCCGATGGACGGCATGCCGATTTTAACGCGAGACGTGTTGGCACGCGGTTGAGCCAATCGGGTGGGCCGTCGTTACGCCCAATGTCGCGGGGCTGAGGCTACCACGACCCAGTTCTTGGGACTTCGTCCAACGCCAAGGCTTCTGTCCGACGCGCCGAGGCTGTCACCGCGCGAGCGGGCGGCCTTGAGGCTCATCGTGTGCGGCTCCGCGGTTCAATGTATCAGTGCGTTCGGCCGAGAAATTTCTTGACCGCCGCGTGCTGCAATCTGTCCATCATGACGACGACAAATCACCGACCTCGATGACTTCAAGGGGCTCGACCCGTTCTTTCGCATCATCGAGAAGGGCCTCGAAGGCATTGCGGATGGTGGGCACTTCTTCGACCTGCTGGCCGAAGACGTCATCTTCGACTACATCATCACAAATCTCCGGCTACCCAAGGCGAGTCAAAGGCCGCAAGGCCGTCGCCGAGCTCTACCGCCCTTACGGCACCATGATCGTCCTAGACCGATGTCACGACCTCGCCGTCCATCACGACATCAAGACCGGCGTCGTGGTGCTCGAGTACGCCTCCGAAGGCCGCGTCGTTCCGACCGGGGCCCCTTACACCAACCGGTACATCTCGGTACTCACGATCAGCGATCGTAAGGTCACTCACTGGCGCGACTACCTCGACCCCGTGGCGGTCTTCGACGCGCTCGGATGGCCGTCACGTTGATGGACGGCGCGAGCGTTCTGGAGACTTTGACTGAAGCCGGAGAGGGACCTCGACCCCGAGCCTGCGCATACACACGGCCTTCCTAAACGAGGCGCTCCTTGATCGTTGCAATGTGCGCCTCGCCATCGCGAAGCGGGTACGGAGACGTGTGGACTGAGTTGTAGCCGGTGACGGCCGGCACGGTGCCCCTGACGTTGTCCGGATCGATATAGCTGACCTCGCCTTCCACGACATAGGTCAGCGTAGCGATACCCGAGTGAGGGTGTAGGTCCGCGTTGAACGGTGGACCTTCATGGTCAAAGAGGTCGAGGAAGACGAATGGCTTCAGCATCTCGCCGAGGCCGGACGGGCTGATCAAACGTGTGGTGGCGCCGTGCGTTCGCCCACGGGTACGTTGCACGATCGCCCGCGCCAGGCGCGGCGTTGGTGATTTGGTTGAGGCAAGGGTCATTGGGGGGTTCCTTTCGAAAATAGGGCGGGAGAAGCGCCTTGCCCGCGCAGTGGCTGGTCAGGACGCGCTGGTGCGCGCCCCCTTCAAGGCTGCGGTCCACCACAGCAGATCATCGATCATCGCTTCGGCGGGCTTCCCCAACTCCGCCAATCCGGCATCGACATCGCCGCCCTGGTAGTGAGCCCACAGGGTTGCGACGGGGATGTGGACCGAGGAGCGAATCGGGGCGAGCTGAAGCTCAGTCATCGTTTGGCGAAGCTGCTGGACGCTGCGTACGCCCATGGCGGAGCCATAGCTCACGAAGGCCGCCGCCTTGCGATTCCACTCGGGATAAACCCAGTCGATCGCGTTCTTGAGCACGGCGGAGGGGCCGTAGTTGTACTCGGGGTGACGAAGACGAAGCCGTCGGACTGCGCGATCGCGGCGGTCCACCTCTGCACGACCTCGTTCTTGTAGGGCGGGCGACCCGGCATGGCCGGCGTTGCTGGCTGATCGAAGAACGGCATCGGAAAATCGCGAAGATCAAGCAGCCGAGCGTCGACACCCTTGCGCTTCTTGAGATGCTGCAAGATCCACTTCGCGGGCTTTTCCGAGAAACGGCCCTCGCGGGTGCTTCCAACGATGACGGAAATGACGGTCATGCTTTTCCTCCTCGCTGTTCGTCATGATGGCAGCGAGCATCCTCACCGCCTTCGCCAGTGAAGATGGCGGCTGGCCGTCTATTCGATAAGGCTGTATTATGCGGATGGGTTATTCGGCATAGGCGACCAATGCGGAAGCCAGAGCTGGGCGAGATGAACGCCTTCGTATCCGTTGCGGAACGCCGCAGCTTTGCCAAGGCTGCTGCCCAGCTGGGAATTTCCCGCTCGCGACTGAGCGAAACCATTCGCGGCCTCGAGGACAGGCTTGGCGTGCGCCTCCTCAACCGGACGACACGCAGCGTGGCGCCAACGGCGGCCGGCGAACGGCTGCTGGCGCGGCTGCGCCCGCTGCTCAATGATTTCGACACCGTCCTCGACTCAATCAACGTATTCCGCGACAAGCCGGCCGGGCTGCTGCGCCTTACGGTGTCGCCGCCAGCGGCGAAGCTCCTGCTCGCACCGCTGCTTTCGCGCTTTCTCGCGCAATACCCCGCAATCGATCTGGAGATCTCCGTCGACGCGGCGTTGACCGACATCGTCGCCGGTCGCTTCGATGCGGGAATCCGCCCGGGCGAGCGCGTCGAGCGCGACATGATCGCCGTGCGCATCGGCGAGGAGATACGCGGCGTGGTCGTCGCCGCGCCGGACTACTTGGCGCGGCATCCGCGGCCGGCAACTCCCCGGGACCTCCAAACACACAACTGCATCCGCTTCCGGTTCCCGAGCGGCGTGATCGTTCCGTGGCAATTTGAGAAGAAGGGCAAGCAGGTGGAGGTGGCAGTAGAGGGCCGCCTAACGGTCAACGACCCTGAACTGGCCATCCGAGCCGCGGTGGACGGCGTGGGCGTGCTGTTTACGGCTCTCGGCTATGCCGCGCCAGAGATCAAGGCGGGCCGGCTGGTTCCCTTGCTGGAGGACTGGCGGATCGGCTCGGCCGCATTCTTTCTGTATTATCCGAGCCGGCGACAGGTGCCACAGCCGCTGCAGGTGTTTATAGAGTTTCTGCGGAAGAACCTGCGGGCGCGTTGATGCGCGAAGACGTGACGCGGCTTGCGACAATGCTCAGCGGCTCCTCGACGTGCCGGGGCAGCGTTTCTCGTACCCCAATCGGTGGAAAACCGCAGCTGCGAGCCTTGCCTGATGCGTCAATCGAGGATCACCGCCGTCCGGCCGGCCCCGCTGATAGGCGCCAGAAACCACGCTCATCGTGATGGGCGTCATCGTATAGGAGAGTGCCATGACGAACCTGAAACCCACCGTAGTTCTCGTCCACGGCGGCTTTGTCGACGGCGCCGGCTGGGAAGGCGTCTACAGCATCCTGAAGAAGGATGGCTACGACGTGAGCATCGTCCAGAACCCAACCTTGAGCCTCGCAGGGGACGTCGCCGCCACGCGGCAGGTCATCGCCCAAGCCAACGGGCCCGTGGTCCTGGTGGGGCATTCGTACGGCGGTGTCGTCATCACCGAAGCCGGCAACGACCCGAAGGTGTCGAAGCTCGTCTACATCGCGGCCTTCGCGCCGGACAAGGGCGAGTCCGTGGCCTCTCTGATCAAGGACCCGGCGCCCGGCGCCGATCCTGCCGCCGCAGGACGGCTTCCTGTTCCTCGACAAGGCGAAGTTCGCGGCTTCCTTTGCGGCCGACGTCGAGACAGGGAAGGCCGCGTTCATGGCCAACTCGCAGGTTCCGTGGGGCGTTGCTGCGCTCGAGGGGGCTGTAAGCGAGCCGGCATGGAAGAAGAAGCCCAGCTGGTATCTGGTTGCGGCCGACGACAGGATGATCCCACCCCCAGCGCAGCGCTTCATGTCCGAGCGTGCCGGCGCAACGGTGGTGGAGAGCGCGGGAAGCCATGCCATCTACGTGTCGCGGCCGGAGGACGTTGCTTCCCTCATCAGGAAGGCTGCGCAAGCGTGATGGGCGCGCGTGCTACCGCCGCCGGGAGAGCATCACCGGCGGCGGAGCACGTCTGATGAAGACCCGGCGCTATCCGCATTTCGTAGCCGCACCAGGCACGCGTCTGAGTTCCGTTCCGGGTCCGATTTGCGAGTGGGACCGGCAGAGCCGGTGCGTCTCAACTTGCCCAGAAAGCGGTCTGAATTATTGCAGTGCGGAAGTCGGCAGAGACCAGGGCAGGAGAGGGTGGCCGCCGCGATGCCTTCCTGTATGCGGTCGGGGTCCGCCGTGTCGCGTGGACGCTTGTGGAACGCCGGAGGCTATTTGAAACTCGTCGCTCCAAAGAGCGACGGTAGGCAGTCGGCCTGTTTAGGATGATGTCGGACGAGTTTTACATGTTCGCCAGAAATCGCCGGAACATGTAAAATCTTTCTGCAATGATTTCAGTTGCTTAGGTGCAAAAGCGGCTAATCCCAAAGCAGGTGCTCTACCAGGCTGAGCTATGCCCCGACGCGTCGAGATGCCTTACACGTCCGCCAAGTCACTGCTTAGCGCCACTCCAAGCGCAAGGCAATGGCGCGACCTTGGCAGACGGGCAGAACAGGCGAGGAAGTCACCCACAAGTGGGCGCCGGCATCAACACCCGCTGCGGGTGAGCTTGCACCGGTCCTGAACGGTCTCACGCCCGCGGTGGCCTGGCGGCTGCCTGGGCATAGAGCTGCTCGAAGTCCGGGAAGGCGTGACAGACCGCCAGTGAGGTCTGCACCGTGGGGCCGGCTGGCCCACGCACGCACTGCATGGCGCAGAAGATCAGCTTGCCGCCGACCATGACCCGCTTGCCGGCATCGGCCGCCTCGTCCTGGGCCTTTTGCCTCGTGGCCACGGCAATCAGATGCTCGGGGAGACGGGTGATGCTGCGGCCGTCGACGGGCCAATCCGGGGCCGGCTTGAGGCCGAACCCCTGCGCAAGGGGCTCGGAGCGGAAGTCGCTCACCGAGGCGTAGGCGAAGCCGACGAAGCGGCCCGCGCGCTCGTCGAGCCCGAAATGATAGAGCATCGTTGCAATCTCCTGCTGGCCGGCGCCCGCGTCCGGATGGCGCGCGTGGAGCTTGCGCAGCTCGGCCGGCGCGAGGCGGTCGAGGTCGACGACGTCGCGCACGACGAGCTCCGTGTTCACGGTGGCGACCCACTCGGCGATGGCCTGGGCGTGGCCCGTTCCGCAGATCAGGGCCTCGAGGTGCGGCAGGGCATGGATCTTGGTGGCGAAGGCGACGGGGGAGAGATCGTCGGGGTCGCACAGGAGCGTATCGGCCAGCACGTAGACGGCCTCATCGGTGAGCAGGTAGTTCAAGAGGGTCATTGAGGCCTCGCGCTGAAGGTCGGTGCCCATGGCTGCCCATCACCCCCGCCTTCGCCAGGATCAAGTCCGGGGCAGGCCCATCCCTCCCGCCGCCCTCGGGACATTGTGGCCTGCGCACCCTCGTGGACAGCCGAGGCGGCGGAGAGAGGAGTCGGCTCGGTCTAGGTGCCCGTGCGCTGCCATCTTCCGCGTAGGCGCGCTGCGAGGTCAACCGCGGGCCCGCCGGCTCTTCCCTCAGGGTCGGCCTGGTTCGACCTCGGCCAGGTGACAGCCTCGAAATGGGCGAGGCTGCTGCTCCGAAGGAAGCGGCTGCGCGCGGCGTAGACGTGCCTGCCGCCGCGCTTCGCCTGCTGGTGCGTATAGAAGCGCTGCGGGAGAAGGAGGGCCAGCCGGTCCTTGGCGCGGGTCATGGCCACGTAGAGGAGGCGCCGCTCCTCCTCGATCTCCTCGGGGGTGCCCGTGGCCATGTCGGAGGGGATGCAGCCGTCCACGGCGTTCAGCACGAAGACGGCCTTCCATTCCTGGCCCTTCGCGGAGTGGATGGTGGAGAGGACCAGGTAGTCCTCGTCGAGCCGCGGCACCCCCGCCTTGCCGCTCGCGGCCTCCGGCGGATCGAGGGTCAGGTCCGTCAGGAAACGAGCGCGCGAGGGGAAGGTGGTCGCAACGCGCGCGAGCTGATCGAGGTCGCCGGCGCGCACCATGGCGTCGTCGAAGCGCTGCTCGAGGTGCGGCGCATACCACCTGCGCACGAGGTCGAGGTCGGTCGGCCATTCGAGGGCGGGATCCTGCAGGCGCCGGATGAGCAGGGCGAGATCGCGCCAGGGCTCGGCGGCCTTGGCAGGCGGGCGGCACGCCTCGAGCGCGCCCGCCGCGCTCTGGCCGACCATGGCGTCGAGCGCCTTGCCGGCAACCGCGGGGCCGACGCCGTCCATGAGCTGCAGCACGCGAAAGCCCGTGACCCGGTCTGCCGGATTCTCGGCCCAGCGCAAGACCGCCAGCATGTCCTTCACGTGCGCGGCCTCGATGAACTTGAGCCCGCCGAACTTGACGAAGGGAATGTTGCGCCGGGTGAGCTCGATCTCCAGAAGCGCGCTGTGATGCGCGGTGCGGAACAGGACCGCCTGCTCCTTCAGCGCCATCCCGGCCTCGCGGTGCTCCAGGATGCTCGCGACTACGAAGCCCGCCTGCGCGGCATCGTCGAGCACCGTGACGAGCGCGGGCTTCGGGCCCTGACTGCGCACCGAACGCAGGTTCTTGGTGAAGCGCTCACGGGCGAGGCCGATGACGGCGTTGGAGGCCGGCGAGGATGGCGGGCGTCGAGCGGTAGTTCTGCTCCAGCGTGACGAGGGTGGCCGGCGGCTCGAACCGGCGCGGGAAGTCGAGGATGTTGCGCACCGTCGCGGCGCGGAAGCCGTAGATCGCCTGGGCGTCGTCGCCGACGACGGTCGAGCCCGGCGCCGTCGGGCTTGAGGCCAAGGAGGATGGCGGCCTGCAGGGCGTTGGTATCCTGGTACTCGTCGACCAGCACGTGATCGAAG
This sequence comes from uncultured Alphaproteobacteria bacterium, assembly GCA_963758625.1. Classification (GTDB taxonomy): domain Bacteria; phylum Pseudomonadota; class Alphaproteobacteria; order Rhizobiales; family Hyphomicrobiaceae; genus AWTP1-13. The sequence continues at coordinate 40,440 of CAVWWJ010000028.1, forward strand.
AGGCCGCCGATCTCGGAGGCGAGCTCGGGCACCTGCATCAGCTCGGCCCAGTAGAGCAGCAGGTCGTCGTAGTCGAGCACGTGTTGCCTCTGCTTGGCGTCCACATAGGCCTCGAACAGGCCGCGCAGGTCCGCCTCCCATTGGGCGCACCAGGGGAATTGCCTGCGCAGAACCTCCTCCAGCGGGTCGGCGGCGTTGACGGCGCGGGAGTAGACGGCGAGGCAGGTGCCCTTCAGCGGAAAGCGCTCCGCCTTGTCTGAGAGCCCCAGCTCGTGGCGCACGAGGTTCATGAGAGTCCGCTGAGTCCTCGCGGTCGTGGATCGTGAAGCCGGGATCGAGGCCGATGGCGTTGGCGTAGAGCCGCAGGAGCCGCGCGCCGACGGCATGAAAGGTGCCCGACCAGCCGATCGGGCCCGGCGCGCCGGCTCCCCCGAGGACGCGGCGCAACGATGCGCTCGACGCGGCGCGCCATCTCGGCAGCGGCGCGGCGGGAGAAGGTGAGCAGCAGCATGCGGCCCGGGATCGGCGCCGTTGACGACGAGGTGGGCGACGCGGTGGGCAAGGGTGTTGGTCTTGCCGGAGCCGGCGCCGGCGATGACGAGAAGCGGGCCGGCCACGTTCGAACCCCTGCCAGCGACGCCGTGCTCGGCGGCACGGCGCTGCTCGGGATTGAGGCCGTCGAAATGGTGTACTGCCGCCATGAGGAGAGGCCCGAGCCACGAGGTTCGCGGCATCCTGATCATAATTCGTTCGCATGCGCCAAGCTGGACCCAGAAGCACTGCCGCGCCGCACCCCCGCCGAGCGGTCGAACCGCACTGCCAAGCAGATTATTGTCGTTGACCCAACGCGCAAGTTAATCCTCAGGCCTGGAACGCCTCTTGGCGCTTCTTGCGAATGAATGGGAGGACGAGGATCAGCAGCAGCAGCAAGGTCGCGATCAATAAGGCCAGACTGATACGACGTTCGATGAAGATCATCGGGTCGCCGCCGGAAATGCGCAGCGCCCGGCGCAGGTTGTCCTCCATCAGCGGGCCGAGCACGAAGCCCAGGATGAGCGGCGCCGGCTCGCAGTCGAGCTTCATGAACACGTATCCGGCGACGCCGAAGAAGGCGGCGAGGAAAACCGCCGTCGGGCTGTTGCTCACGGTGTAGACGCCGATCCCGCAGAACAAGAGGATTGCCAGATAGAGGAAGCGATAGGGGACCTTGAGCAGCTGCACCCACACGCCGATCAGCGGCAGGTTGATGATCAGCAGCATCAGGTTGCCGATCCACATGCTGGCCACCAGACCCCAGAACATGGCCGGGCGCTCGGTCATGATCTGCGGCCCCGGCTGGATGCCGTGGATAGTGAGCGCGCCGATCATGAGGGCCATGACCGCGTTGCCGGGCAGGCCTAGCGTCAGCATCGGAATGAACGAGGTCTGGGCGCCCGCATTGTTGGCGCATTCCGGGCCGGCCACGCCTTCCACCGCCCCCCGGCCGAACTCGGAGGGCCTGTTCGAGACCTTCTTCTCCAGGGCATAGGCCGCGAAAGAGCTCAACAAGGCGCCGCCGCCGGGCAGGACGCCCAGCAGCGAGCCGAGCGTCGTGCCGCGCAGCGCCGCTGGCCAGGCGCGGCGGAAGTCCTCGCCCGACGGCCAGAGCCGCGTGATCCTCTGCGCCAGGATCGAGCGCTTCTCCTCCGCCCGCGACAGGTTGGCGATGATCTCGCCGATGCCGAACAGACCGATGGCGAGAATCGCCACTTCGATCCCATCGCTCAGCTGCGTGATACCGAAGGTGAAGCGCGTGCCGCCGGTGTGGCCGTCGGTCCCGATGAGCCCGATGAGGAGCCCGAGCACGATCATCGCCACCGCCTTGAGCACCGAGCCGTGCGCCAGCACGACCGCGGCGATCAGGCCGAACACCATGAGCGAGAAATACTCCGGGGCGCCGAACGACTGGCCCACCAGGGCGAGCGGCGGAGCGAATGCCGCGATCAGCGCCGTGCTGACGCAGCCGGCGAAGAACGAGCCGAGCGCCGCGACGGCCAGCGCCGTCCCGGCCCGGCCCTGGCGCGCCATCTGGTGCCCATCGATGCAGGTGACGACCGAGGAGGTCTCGCCCGGAAGATTGACGAGAATGGCCGAGGTCGAGCCGCCATACTGCGCCCCGTAGAAGATGCCGGCGAGCATGATGATGCCGGAGGTCGGCTCGAGGTGGAAGGTCAGCGGCAGCAGCATGGCAATGGTTGCGATCGGACCAATGCCGGGAAGGACGCCGATGAGGGTCCCAATCAGCGCGCCGACGAAGGCAAAGAACAGGTTCATTGGCGTCATGGCGACGCCGAAGCCGGTGGCGAGGTTGTGGACGAGCTCCATCGGCTAGAACGTGGGCCAGAGGGGGATCGTCAGCGAAAGCCCGACGATGAAAATCAGCCAGCACAGTGCGATCAGCGCCAGCGTGGCGATCGCCGTCTCCAGCGGCCGCATGCTGCGCCCCGCCACCGCGGCGATGCCTGTCAGGAGCAGGATCGACAGCACGAGGCCAAGCCGTTCCAGCGCGAGGCCGAACACCACGAGGCTCAAGGTGACGAAGACGACCGGACGCCACGCCACCGCGCTGGAGACGTCGGCTTCCGGAAGCCGGTCGGCTTTCCACAGGCCCGAGACCAGGATCAATCCCCCGAGCCCCAGCAGAACCCACAGCAGCAGCCGCGGCATGTAGCCGGTGCCCATGCTCGATGCGGTGCCAATCGGATAGTCCCGCGAGACCCAGAGTCCGAATGCGGCCACGCCCATGAACAGGAGCCCCGACAGAACGTCCTTGCGCTGCAGGACCGCCCGCCAGCGCAACCCGTCCCTGGGCTTCGGGGGGTAAACCGGCATCTGTCCCTCCCGGATCGGCGCGGGGTGTCAGACCCCTCTGCGGTCTGACACCGTTGCTCCAACAGGGCGTCGGTGCCAAGGTGTCAGACCCGGAGGGTCTGACACCTTTTCCCTATTCGGCCGTTTCGATCTTCACTTCATCGGCGATCTTCTTCCAGGTCGCCATCTCTCCGGCGAGCCAGGCCCTTGCGTCGTCGAGCGACTTGTTGGGCACGACGTTGAAGTTCTGCTTCTTGAATATCTCCATGGCGGCAGGTGTCTGCATCGCCACGACGGCAGCGTTCGCGAGCTTCTCCAGCACCTCCTTGGGCGTGCCGGCGGGCGCGAACAGCCCTTGCCAAGCCAACGTGCCTACGTCCGGGTAGCCGACCTCCTTCATCGTGGGGACGTCCGGATGCTCGGGCAGGCGCTGGTGGTTGACCAGCGCAAGCGGCTTGATCTTGCCGGCCCGGACCATGGCAGCAGTCGAGGCGACGTTGAGGAACACGGCCTGCGTGTCGCCGGTGACCATGTCGTTGATGACGCCGGATGCGCCCGCCTTGTTGTGGATGGCGATCATGTCGAGGTCGCCGGCGCGCTTGGCGAAAAGCGCCATGTCGTAGTGGGGATAGGAGCCGGCGCCGACGGTGCCGTAGCGCACCTTGCCCGGATTCTTCTTGGCCTGGTCGATCAGCTCGGCGACCGTCTTGATCGGGAAGTTCGTCGTCGTGACGAGCAGGAATGCCGGGATGTCGACCAGGCGCTGCACCGGCACAACGTCCTTTTCATAGTCGATCTTGTATCTCTTGCGGTAGAGCACCGGCGCAATGGCGTTGGTCGTGACGTTGCCGACCATCAAGGTGTGGCCGTCGGGTTTGGCGCGCGCCATCTCCTCGACCGCGATGATGCCGTTGGCGCCGGGCTTGTTCTCGACCACCACCGGCTGGCCGAGGAGCGTGCGCATCTGCTCGCCTATGATGCGCGCCACGATGTCGGTCGCGCCGCCCGGTGCGTAGGGCACCAGAATCTTGACCGGCCTGTCGGGGTAGGCCGCGGATTGCGCTCCAGCCTCGACGCCTCCTAGCGCGAGACCCACGACACACAGCAGCACAGCTGGGAATGCTCTCAATTGGTCCTCCCACGATTTGTCTTTCGTTGGTATCGGGGCGTTCGTCGCCCCAGTTGCCCGACGGCCCGGGCTATTGCAGCAAGGACCGCCTACTCGGCTTTGCGGCCATGCAGGCTGTGCGATGTGTCCTTGACGGTGAAGAAGAGCACGTCTGCGTCAGGCGTCGCCTCTCCCGAATGCACCACGTCGGCTGGAACGTAGACGACGGAGCCGGCCCGGGCGGTAATCTTCCTGCCGCCGATATCCGCCTCGAAGGTGCCCTCGAGTATGTCAGATCCACTGCTCGTTGGGATGGCTGTGGGGCTCCGCGCCGGTGCCGGCTGCCATCCGCATCAGGGCCACCATCATCCGATCGCCCTCGACGCAGGCTCCCGTGGCCGTCGAGTACTCAGGGCCCCCCTTTATCTGGTCGAGGCCGGCCAGCTCGAAGTGATGTTCGCCCGGGCCCGCGCGCCTGGCGCCCGGAGTCCTTGCTGCCATGGCTCGGTGCATGATGGGTCCTTCCCCATGTGAAGGCCACGAGACCAAGGAGCCGCAGGTGTGCTAGGCAACCTCGTGCAACAGCGCCCTGGCCGCGCCGCCCAGAATAGTGGCTTTGTCGGGCTCGGCAAGCGACAGGGCACGCACCTGCCGCACGCAATCGGGCGCGCCCATGTCGTAGGGGTAGTCGCTGCCGAGCAGGACGCGCGCTGCGCCGGCGCTCGACACCAGAAACTCGAGCGCAGGCTGGCTGTGCACGATGGTGTCGAAATAGAGCCGGTCGAGGGCGGCGTCGGGCGGCGTCTTCAGGGTCGCCCGCGGCTCCGGGCGCACCTGCCAGCCGTGTCTGAACCTGCCCGCCTGGTAGGGGACGAAGCCGCCGCCGTGCACCATCAGGAACCTGATACCGGGATAGCGATCGATGACGCCGCCGAACACCAGGCAGGCCGCGGCGATGGTCGTGTCGAGCGGGTTGCCGATGAGGTTCACAAGGTAGTACGAGCCGAGCCGGTCCGCCCCGGCGACCTGGGTCGGATGCACCAATACGAAGGCACGCAGCTCGTTGGCCGCCGCCCACAGAGGCTCGAGCGCAGGGTCGTCCAGGTTGCGGCCGTTGACGTTGGAGCCGATCTGCGCGCCCTTCAGCCCCAGGCTGCGGACGGCACGGCGCAGCTCGTCGGCGGCCAGCGCGGGCGCCTGCATCGGCAGCGTCGCGAGGCCGATCAGCCGCTTCGGATTGGCGGCTACCGCCTTGGCGATCTCATCGTTCTGCAGCCCCGCCAAAGTTGCGGTGAGCGAGGGGTCCTGATTGTAGAGGAACGTCTGCGGCGTGTTGCAAACGATCTGCGTGTCGACGCCAGCCGCGTCCATGTCGCTCAGTCGCCGCTGCATGTCCCAGCCGCCGCGCGGAAACGGCCGATAGCGGCTTCCCGCCACGTCCAGTATCGCGAAATCGTCGTCTATGCGCTCCATCCGCGGTCCAATCCGCGGCGCTTCCTTGCGCATGAGAGCCATCGTCTCCTCGGCAAGGATGTGGGCGTGCGCGTCGATCGTTCGCTGCTCGGGCATGTCGTTTCCCTCGAACTGTCAGCGTTCTTGGCACCAAAGGCGGAGCGCTGAGGCACAGATGCCTGCTCAGAACGCGAACTCGGTGAAGAGCGGGCTGGTGCTGCCGCGCCATTCGCGCGCGAAGCGGGCCAGCATTTCCTCGGCGGGCGAGCAGCCCTCGCGCAGGATCGTCTCGACCGGCTCCAGGAAGCGCGTCTCGTCGTTGCCCTGCGCATCGAGCAACCCGCGGCGGGCGAGGCCCGCTTTGGCGATCGCAAGCGCGGCGCGCGCCACGTCGAGCACGCTGCCCCGGCGGAACGGGGTGCGCAGCCCCGTGCGGGGCACGCTCGTCGCGCAACGCCTGGCGCTCCTCCGCGCTCCAGTCCTTCACGAGGTCCCAGGCCGCATCGAGCGAGGTCTGATCGTAGAGCGAGCCCGGTCCAGAAGGCGGGCACGGCGCAGATGCGCCGCCAGCGCCCGCCATCGGCTCCGCGCATCTCGAGGAAGCGCTTCATGCGCACCTCGGGGAACAAGCGTCGTGAGGTGGTCCGACCAGTCGTCCAGCGTGGGGCGCTCGCCCGGCAGCGCGCGAGCTTGCCGGCCATGAAATCCCTGAAGGAGGCGCCAGCGACGTCGATGTATCGCCCGTCGCGGTAGACGAAGTACATCGGCACGTTGAGCGCGTAGTCGGCGTAGCGCTCGAAGCCCATGCCGGGCTCGAACACGAAGGGCAGCATGCCCGTGCGCGCATTGTCGGTGTGAGCGCCACACCTCGCTGCGCAGCGACAGGAGGCCGTTGGGTTTGCCCTCGGTGAACGGCGAGCAGGCGAAGATGGCGGTGGCGACGGGCTGCAGGGCCAGCGACACGCGGAACTTCTTCACCATGTCGGCCTCGTCCGCGAAGTCGAGGTTCACCTGGATGGTGCAGGTCCGGTACATCATGTCGAGCCCGCGGGTGCCGACCTTGGGCATGTAGCGGGTCATCACCTCGTAGCGCTGCTTGGGCATGCGCGGCGTCTCGGCCAGCGTCCAGTTGGGCGAGAAGCCGACGCCGAGAAAGCCGATGCCGAGCGGCGCACCGGCGGTGCGGCACTGGTCGAGGTGCGCCTGCGTCTCGGCGCCGACCTCGTGCACGGTGCGCAGCGGCTCGCCGGACAGCTCGAACTGGCCGCCGGGCTCCAGCGACACGGTGCCGCCGGGCTCGCCCTCCGGCCGCTTGAGCGCGATGATGTTGTCGCCCTCGCGGATCGGCAGCCAGCCGAACCGGTCGATCAGGCCCTGCATGAGCGCGCGCACGCCGCGCGGCCCCGCATAGGGCACCGGCTTCAGGCTATCCACGTGGAACAGGAACTTCTCGTGCTCGGTGCCGATGCGCCACTCGCTGGCCGCGGCTTGGAGCCCGCCGCGATCCAGGCGACAAGGTCGTCCCGCGAGCCCACCGGCTGGCTCGGCATGTTGTCCTGGCGTGTGGACATCGGGTTTTTTCTTGTCCTGGTCCGAAGCTGGGTCGGGGCTGCCGCGCCTGAACCCTTGTTAGTTGAAAAGCATTGCCGCGCACAAGCCTTGTCGCCGCAGGGGCTAACGCCAATCCCCCAGCACGGCATTGACAAGTGCGAGCGCCGCAACGGCCGCGGTGTCGGCGCGCAGGATGCGCGGACCGAGCGAGATGCGCGTGACGAATGGCTGGGCGGAGAGAAGCTCACGCTCGGCCGCGTCGAATCCGCCCTCCGGGCCGACCAGCACGGCGACGGGACCGGGCGCGATGCGCGCCAGCGCGGTGAACGGGCAGGCCTCCTCGCTGTCCTCGTCGCAGAAGACGAGTGGCCGCGCCGCGTCCCAGCCGGCGATGCGCGCGCTCGAGCTGCTCGGGCGCATCACTTGCGGGTATGCGCAGGATGCCGCATTGCTCGGCCGCCTCGATGGCGTGGGCGCGCATGCGTTCCAGGTTGACGCGCTCGGCGACGGTGCGCCGGGTCAGCACGGGGCGCAGGCGCGCCACGCCCATCTCGGTGGCCTTCTCGACCATGTAGTCGAGGCGGGCGCGCTTGAGCGGCGCGAACAGGTAGTCGATGTCGGGCCCGCCCTCCTGCGCCCGTCACCGGTCGCCGACGACGAGGGCCGCGCCACGCTTGCCCGCCTCGGCGAGCTTGCGCGCCATTCGCCGTCGCGGCCGTTGAAGACGAGGATCGGCATCTCCGGCCCTCAGGCGCAGGACGTTGCGCAGGTAGTTGGTCTGGGCGGGCGTGCACGCGACGGTGCCGCCCTCGGCGAGGTCGGCATCGACGAACAGGCGCTGGGCGGCGAAGTCGTAGCGGCTCATGGCCGGAGTCTACACGTGAAGCGTGGACGCCGCGACGGTGATAGGTACATGCTGTTCTGGCCCTGCCGGCGCCTCGGCCACGGCCGAGCTGGAGGATGCCCGCGCAATCGCGCAGCGCATCGCCTGGCGGTGCGGAGCGCTCGTCGCTCTGCGACGCCAACCTAGCGCCCAATTCGCCCCAGCATGTACAGCTCGGAACGTTCTGGACCCGGCTGCTGCCCGGCAGGCCGCCCTTGCCGAGGTTGTCGAGGCGCGCAACCAGCACGGCCTGGCGGTGCTGCTCGTTGCCGAACACGCGCAACTCGAGACGGTCCGTGTCGTTGAGCGCCAGGGCGTCGAGGCGCCCGCCCTTCGGCGGCCTGGGCGGCACGACCTTGACGAGGGCGGCAGCCGGCGTAGTGCGCGGCGAGCGCGGCCTCCAGGTCGCGCGCCTCGGGCTTGCCCGGCAGCGTGTCGAGATGCAGCGGCACGCTCACCAGCATGCCCTGCCGGAAGTTGCCGACCGAGGGCACGAAGATCGGCCGCCGCCGACGAGCCTGGCGTACTTCTGCAGCTCCGGGCACGTGCTTGTGCTGCAGGTCCGAGCCCGTAGAGCTCGAAGGCCGGCGCACGGCCGGTCTCGTAGGCCTCGATCATGCTGCGGCCGCCGCCGCTGTAGCCGCTGACGGCGTTGACGGTGACGGGATAGTCCGCGGGCACAGTCCGGCGTCGACGAGCGGGCGGAGCAGCGCGATGGCGCCGGTCGGATAGCAGCCGGGATTGGAGACGCGCCTCGCCTGCCTGATGGCCGCCGCCTGGCCGGCATCCATTTCGGGAAAGCCGTAGACCCAGCCCTCGGCGACGCGGTGTGCGGTGCTGGCGTCGACGACCTTGGGGGCGTCGTCGCCGAGCGATCGCAGCAGCGCCACCGCTTCCATGCGCCGCCTGGTCGGGCAGGCAGAGCACGACGAGGTCGGCCTCGCGCATCATGGCAAGCCGTGCGGCCTCGTCCTTGCGCCGGTCCGCGGCGATGCTGCGCACCTCGATGCCGGCAACGCCGGCGAGCCGGCGGCGGATTTCCAGGCCCGTGGTGCCGGCCTCGCCATCGATGAAGACGACCGGCTTGGTGGCGCAGTGGCGCCGACCTTCGACGCTTGTGCTGTTGGCAGCGGTCATGTTCGACATCGGCTTGAGACTCGGGTGGTTGTGCGACGAAAAAGGCCGCATCCGGGGGAGCGGCCTGCGACAGGGATCGAGCAGGCTTTCACGCAACCGTCATCGCAGGCGCGGGCAGCGGGTGCGTCGGAGGGCGGACTTTGCGAGCGTGACCATGGCGCCTTATGCGAAGGGCGCGCGGTGCTGTCAATGCCGCCGATGGACGGCGGGAGAGAGCGGATCCTGTCGACGGGCCTCATGTCACCGCCCGAGCAGACCTCGGACCCAGCTCGCCCATGTCGGGAGGACAGGTGATGCCCCTTCCAGGGCCGCAGGCGACCTGCGCGAGCCGGCAAAGATCATGTCGAGGGCAACGTAGAGGATCACGGCCCAGCCGATCCAGGCGATCCACGGGAAAGCGCGCCAGCAGGTTGGCGATGGCGTTGGCCGCCACTGCCATCAGCAGGATCGCAATGCCGAGGCCAACGATCAGAACCCAGGGGTCGCCCTTGGCGACGCCGGCGACCGCCAGCACGTTGTCGAGCGACATCGACACGTCGGCGACGACGATCTGGGTCACGGCGGCGCCGAAGCTCATGGGCAGGCCCGCCGGCTGCCCCGTGGCGCCAGCACGCCGTGGGCGCCCACCCGCTTGGCGCCGGCGTGCGTCAGCTCCCAGTACATCTTCCAGCACACCCACAAGGAGCAGGAGGCCGCCGGCCAGCAGGAGGCCGACGATGCCGAGCAGATAGGTGGTGAGGGCGGCGAAGACGACGCGCAGCGCGACGGCGCCGGCAATGCCCCAGAAGATCACCTTCTGCCGCAGCTCGGGCGCCACGCGCGAGGCCGCGAGGCCGACAATGATGGCGTTGTCGGCGGCGAGCACCACGTCGATCATGATGACCTGGAGCAGCGCGGCGAGGTTCTGCTGGACCCAGTCGATCATCGGAACGCGCCCCCAGCGACCCCGGCAACGCAGACCGCACAAATCAGCATTGCACGCAACGCGGCCCCGCCGCCAGCAGTCCCGGCACCACACCCGCCGGCGAAAAGAACGCACCTGTCATCCCGGCAATGTCGAGGCGCAGCCGAGAACTGGATCCGGCGACCTCGCTGACCGCTACCGCTTGGAGAACTGGAAGCTGCGGCGGGCCTTCGCGCGGCCGTACTTCTTGCGCTCGACCACGCGGCTGTCGCGGGTGAGGAACCCGCCCTTCTTGAGCACCGGCCTCAGCTCGGGCTCGAAGTAGGTGAGCGCCTTGGAGATGCCGTGGCGCACCGCGCCGGCCTGACCCGACAGACCGCCGCCCGTGACGGTCGCCATGACGTCGAACTGGTCGAGGCGGTTGGCCGCCTGCAGCGGCTGCCTGAGCAGCATCTGCAGGACAGGGCGCGCGAAATACTGATCGAACTGCTTGGTGTTGACGGCGATCTTGCCGACTCCGGGCTTGATCCAGACGCGCGCCACGGCGTTCTTGCGCTTGCCGGTGGCATAGGCGCGGCCCTGTGCGTCGAGCTTCCGTGCGGGCAGCGGACCGCGCCTCGTCGCCCTTCAGCGCGGCAAGGTCTTCCAGGGTCTTGGACTCGGCCATGGCGGTCAGGCCCTCGCGTTCTTGCGGTTGAGCGTCTTCACATCCAGCGGCTCGGGCTGCTGCGCCTCGTGCGGGTGCGCGGCGCCCTTGTAGATCTTGAGGTTGCGCATGAGCTTGCGCTGCTGCGGGCCGCGCTTCAGCATGCGGCCGACGGCAAGCTTGCAGCACGCGCTCCGGCAACTTGCTGTCGAAAATGCGGCGCGGCGTGCGCTGCTTGAGGCCGCCCGGATAGCCCGTGTGCCGGTAGTAGATCTTGTCGTCGGTCTTGTTGCCGGTGAAGACGACCTTCTCGGCGTTGATCACGATCACGTTATCGCCGCCGTCGACATGCGGCGTGTAGGTCGCCCTGTGCTTGCCCTTGAGGCGCATCGCGATCAGCGACGCGAGCCGCCCGACCACCAGCCCCTGGGCGTCGATCAATATCCATTTCTTCTCCGCCTCACCGGGCTTGGCGAAATAGGTTTTCATGGTCGGCCCCGACCGTTGGCTTGCGACGCGCTGGCTTCTAAGCTGAAGCCGTGCATTCGTCAATGCCAGTAACCTATAAAAAACATCAATAAAATCAATACTTTGCATGTGAGGTAAAATATTACCTCATCTTATCGCCGCGCTGGGAGCGCGTAGTTGGCGATGGCGTGGGCAACCATGTCCGGCACGCCCTGCCGAATAAATTTCGACCTCGCCGACCGCCAGGCGCCGCCCGAGCCGGATGAGCTTCACGTGCGCCGTCAGGTCGCCGTGCTTCGGGCTTTGCCAGGAAGTTGATGGTCAAGCTCGCGGTCACGGCCTCGAAGCCCACCTCGCCGAGCGTGCCGATGATCGCCACATAGATGCTGAAATCGGCCAGCGTGAACATGGCCGCGCCCGGAGATGGTGCCGCCGGGCCGGGTGTTGCGGGGATCGGCCTGCATGCGCACCCGCGCGCTCCGCGGTCCCGACCTCCTCGATGACGAAGCTGCGGCCGCCCGAGATGGATTTGGGGGAAGCGGATCGCCATCAAGTCTTCGATACGTTTGGCATCCAGCGGATCGGGGGCCGATGACAGAGATTGACATGCCAGCAGTTGTCCGACTTTGTCTGCTCCTGATCGCCTATAGGACCGGGCCCGAGGATCACAACGCAGCTTCGCCAAGCGAGGACCACCCATGCAGCAAGTGCTTCGCGCTCTCCCTCACGGCTCTTGCGGCCGCCGTCGCTCGTCTACGCTCGCCGGCCTGGCCTCGGCGCAAGCGCCTGTGAAGCAGATCAAGCTTACCGAGAAGCAGATCGAGGGCTTCATCGCCGCGCACAAGGACATGGCCGAGGCGCTCGACAAGATGTCGCCCGAGAAGGCCGACGCGGCATGCGGACGCGCAGCTCGACGCGATTGCGAAGAAGTTCGGCTTCAAGGATCACAACGAGTACGACGAGGTCGCCACCAACATCGCCATGGTGATGTTCGGGATCGACCCCAAGACCAAGGCGTTCACCGACCCGCCGACCCTGGCCAGGAAGCAGCTGGAGGACGCCAAGGCCGACAAGTCGCTGTCCGAGGAGGAGAGAAAGCAGGTGGTGGAGGACCTGACCGAGCAGCTGAAGGTGGTGCAGCCGATCATGCACCCAAGCAACATCGAGCTCGTCAAGAAGTACTTCGACAAGATCGAGCCGCTGCTGCAATAGCGGAGCAGAGCGATGCCGGCAGGCAACGACAGCCGGCGGGAGCGGCGCCTGTCCGCACGGGAGCAGCGACGCTGCCGCTCCTGGTCGCGAGCGAGCGCCGCGAACCCGGCATCCTGGTGCTGACGCTGGCGCGGCCCGAAGCGCGCAACAGCCTGTCCCAGGCCATGCTCGCGGCGCTGCAGAGCGCCATCGACGAGGCGTCCGCGGATGCCGGCGTGCGCAGCGTGGTCATCGCTGCCAAGGGCCCCGCCTTCTGCGCGGGCCACGACCTCAGAGAGCTCACCGCGCACCGGACCGACCCGGACGGCGGGCGCGCGTTCACCGCAGCTCCTGATGCGCGCCTGCGCCGCGCTGATGCGCGTCGATCGTGCGCTGCCCCAAGCCGGTGATCGCGGCGGTCGAGGGCGTGGCCACCGCGGCCGGCTGCCAGCTGGTGGCCACCTGCGATCTCGCCGTCGCATCGCAGACGGCGCGGTTCGCCACGCCCGGCGTCAACATCGGGCTGTTCTGCTCGACGCCGATGGTGGCGCTGTCGCGCAACGTGCCGCGCAAGCGCGCCATGGAGATGCTGCTGCTCGGCGAGATGCTGGGCCCGCACGAGGCGGCCGACTACGGGCTCGTCAATCGCGTGGTGCCCGCCGGCGAAGCGCTCGACGAGGCCCTGGACCTTGCCCGCACCCTGGCGTCCAAGCCTCCGGTGACGCTCGCCATCGGCAAGGAGGCCTTCTACCGCCAGATCGAGATGTCCGCTCGCCGAGGCCTACGACTACGCCGCCGGGGTGATGGTCGAGAACATGATGCACGCCGAATCCAAGGAGGGGATCGGCGCGTTCCTGGAGAAGCGCGCTCCCGATTGGGACAAGGCCTGACGAGGCTGCACCTCCGACCGACGAGGCATGCACCCTCGCCACTCGCGCCAACCGGATTCCACTTGCGCCAACGGATTCCCCCTCCCATCGCCGCGTAGGTGCCGGCGATGCGCCCACGCAGAGAGCGCCGGCGGGGATGCTCCAGTGCCGCAGCAGGCGCGCTCTGGCGATGTAGAGCCCGGCGCCTGTCCCTGCGATCGCGACACCGATAGAGCCCAGCGTCCCGGCCACCGCCCAGCCAAGCGGCACGGGCAGCTTGATGGCCATCAGGCCGACGAGGTGTGCCGCCCAGCTGGTGAGCCCCATGACGAGGCCGCTGTTGGCGAGCGCAAAGCTCGTGCGCCACGCCCCGAACCGGCGGTCGTACCCGCCCGCGGTGAGCGCGAACGCCGTCTGCGCGCCCAGGATCGCGACCCCGATCGAGAAAAGCACGAGGATGGGATCGTAGGTCACGTGCATGTTTGGCTCCCCGTCGTCTACAACCTGATACCTGCTATCAGACATAGGAATTTGCATTGCCGCACATGTGGATAAGAACAGACGGCGGTCTTTTCCCGCCGCAATTGAGCCTTCACGATGGCGCAATCGACAGTGCGTGACAGATGGCGGTTTCTCCCCCGGTTGCGTCCGGACTTGACCCACTTGAGCTGCCCGGAAAGGGAATTGGTATGCGTACGAGCGGCGGCACCGCATCACGGTCGCATTTCAGGCCTCTGGATCAGACATCGGCCGGCCGTCGGCGGATCAAGGGTACGCGCATTGCGGCGCTGGCCCCGAGCACTGGTCCTGCTCGCGGGCCAGCCGGCCCTCGCTCAGACGCAGCCGCCGCCCCCGCCTCCCAGCCGGCCAGGCTCCGCCACCGGCCGAGAGCCCGCCGCCGCGCCCCGAAGCCGCGCCGCGGCCGCTGAGCCCCGAGCAGCCCGGCGCCTGAAGCTCAATCACGACACGCTGATCGTCGCGGCGAGCCGGCCGGGCGCCAGCTATCTTGCGATGGCCGACGATCTGGCGGCTGCCGTCGCCAGCGGCGGCGAGCTGCGCCTCCTGCCGATCGCGGCCGAAGGCGGCCTCGCGAACCTGCGCGACCTCCTGTTCCTGCGCGGCGTCGACATGGCCATCGTGGCAGCGAACGTGCTGGCCCATGCCAAGGCCACCAATGCGCTCGGCGGCGGCCTGACGCACAAGATCGCCTACGTGGCTCCGCTCTACGGCGAAGAGGTGCATATCGTCGCGGGCCGCAGCATCGCCTCCATCGACGACCTGCGCGGCAAGAAGGTCGCCGTCCCGCTCGAGCGATGGCACGGGACAGTTCACGGCCAAGGACATCTTCGAGCGGCTCGGCGTGGCCGTCGAGAGCGTGCCCATGGAGGCGGCCGATGCCGTGGAGGAGGTGCGTTCCGGCGACGATCGCCGCGGCCGTGCTCGTCGCCGGCAAACCCGTGCGCTTGTGTCGCGGGCTGCCGAAGGACGGCAGCCTGCGCCTGCTGAGCCTGCCGTTGTCGGCGGCGCTGGGCGAGGGCTATTCCCCGGCCGTTCTTCTCGCCGAGGACTACCCGGCGCTGATACCGCCGGAGGCGATCGTGGAGACCGTCGCGGTGCGCGCGATCCTGGTCGCCAACAGCGACAAGGGCGGCGAGGAGACGGCGCGGCGCATCGCCAGGCACGTGCCGGCCCTGTTCGACGCGATCTCGAGGCTCGCCGTCTCCCAGAGCCACACCAAGTGGAAGGACGTGAACCTCGGCGCGGTGCTGCCCGGATGGACGCCGCGTGCCGGCGGCCGAGGCGTGGCTGAGCAAGGCGTTCGAGCAGCAGACGGCACCTCCTGCAGGGCCAATTCGACGAGTTCCTGCGCGAGCGCAAGGAGCCCGCGTCCTCGCGAGCTTTCCGCGGTCCGGCGCAAGAAGCTCTTCGACGAGTTCCAGAGCTGGGCGCGCAAGTCGATCACGAGCGAGACCACAACGCAGCTAGGCAGCCTGAGCGCCGGCATCGCCGAACGATGCGGCGGACGGGATCGCGATGCCGGCGAGCAGAGCCGAGGATGACGCGGAGAGATTAAGTTTCCTGCCGACCGGATAGCGCAACTCGAGCACAAGTCCAGGACCGCCATGAGCACTCCCGACGAAGTTGCCAGACTGCGTGAGATCAAGAGGCTTCTCGATCGCATTCAGCAGCTGCCCCATATTGCGGCGGCGGCCGCCGGAAACGGCGTGCACAACGGCTTCCTCGCCGGCTCGCTCCATCGCCCGAGGCGGGCGATGCCGGCAACGAGGCTGAGGACGGCCATTGCGCGGAACTCGTCCTATTCGCCTGCACCGGCCTCGCAAACGGCACGCACAACGGGTTCCACGCAGACCCGTCGACGCGCTGCGCGCGCTGCGAACGGCATGCACAACGGCCACCACGCGGAGCCGTGCACGGTATCCCAACGGCCTCTACCCGGAGCCGCCGCCTCGTCCTCCGTCGAGCCCGATCCGGAGCCGCCGCCGATCCCCGCGCACGCGCTGAGCTCCCTCGCCTTCCGGGAGGAGCGGCACACCGAGCGAGTCGCGCGCCCTGGTGCCGGTGCAGACCGAGCGGCTCCATGGGGATCAGCCCCTGGCTGTTCGTCACGGCGACCGCCGTGAACACCATCATCGCCGCCGTGCTGGCCGTCGTCATAACCCTGGGCGTGGGCCGCCGCGATTCGGCGGAGGTCGCGCCGGCCGCGATGCCGGGCAAGGAGGATGCGCGCACGGCCGCGAAGGCCAAGCAGCTTGCCGCGCCGGTCCTGGTGCGCCCGATCGAGCTGTGCCCATCGGCTCGCGCAGCGAGCCGCTTGCGGCTGGAGGCCCTGAAGCCGTCGCGCTTCCCCCTGCAGGTCCGCCCCGAGGAGGCGATGCAGGGGAGCTACATCCTGGTCCTGACCGGCCTGCCTGCGAACGCGACGCTCTCCGGGGCGACCCGGATGGGCTCCGACTCGTGGCTCGTCGCGCCGGGTGCGCTGCGGCAGCTCGAGATCATCGTGCCCGAATGGTCGGCCTCCGTCATCGAGCTGAGCGTCGAGCTGCGGCATGCCAACGGCGCCGTCGCGGCCCAGGGCAAGGCGTGGCTGGCGGTGCCGCCGCCTCCGGTGCCGCAAGGCGCCAAGCTCGACCAGGCCGCGATCAAGGAGCTGCTGCAGAAGCGGCGACCGGCTGCTCGAGCCGCGGCGATGTCGCGGCCGCGCGGGCCATCTACGAGAAGGCGGCCGCATTGGGAAGCGCCCAGGCGGCGCTGGTGCTGGGCTCGACCTACGACCCCGGCCGCCTGTGGTCGCTCGGCGTGTTCGGCATGGTCGGCAACAAGGAGCGCGCGCGCCATTGGTATCAGCGCGCCGACCAGCTCGGGCATCCCGAGGCCAAGGACCGGCATCAAGGCCCTGCGCGACTGAGCGCCGCTGTGCTCCCTCTCCCCGCTTGCGGGGAGAGGGAACCCCCCTCAAGCCGCAAGCGCCTGCTCCAGGTCGGCGATGATGTCGGCGGCGTCCTCCAGGCCGATGGACAGGCGCACCACGTCGTCCCCGGCGCCGGCGGCCTTGCGCTGCTCGTCGGTCAGCTGGCGGTGGGTGGTCGAGGCCGGATGGATGATCAGGCTGCGCACGTCGCCGATGTTGGCGAGGTGCGAGAGGAGCCTGACGTTGGAGACGAGCTTCACGCCCGCCTCGTAGCCGCCCTTCAGCCCGAAGGTGAAGACCGAGCCGGCACCCTTGGGGCAGATCTTCTTCGCCAGCGCATGGTAGGGGTTGGCGGGCAGCCCGGCATAGTTCACCCACGCGACCTGGCGGTGCCCGGCGAGATACGTCGGCGACGGCGAGCGCGTTCTCGCAGTGCCTGGCCATGCGCAGGGGCAGGGTCTCGATGCCGGTCAGGATCAGGAACGCGTTGAAGGGCGAGATGGCGGGCCCGAGGTCGCGCAGGCCCAGCACCCGGCAGGCGATGGCGAAGGCGAAGTTGCCGAAGGTCTCGGCCATGCGCATGCCGTTGTAGCTGGGGTTCGGGTCCTGCAGCGCCGGATACTTCTTCTTCGAGGCGAGCCAGTCGTAGGTGCCGCAGTCGACGATCACCCCGCCGATCGAGTTGCCGTGCCCGCCCATGAACTTGGTGAGCGAGTGCACGACGATGTCGGCGCCGAACGCCTTGGGCCGGCACAGGTAGGGCGTGGCCAGCGTGTTGTCGACGATCAGCGGCACGCCGGCCGCCTTGGCGATGGCGGCGATGGCCGGCAGGTCGACGACGATGCCGCCGGGGTTGGCGATCGACTCGCAGAAGATCGCCTTGGTCCGCGGCGTGATCGCCTCCGCGAAGCTCTCGGGCCGCGTGGCGTCGGCCCAGGCGACCTTCCAGCCGAAGTTGGCGAAGGCGTGGTTGAACTGGTTGACCGACCCGCCGTAGAGCTGGCGCCCGGCCACGAACTCGTCGCCCGGCTGCATCAGCGCGTGGAACAGCGACCATCTGCGCGGCGTGGCCCGGACGCGACGGCGAGCGCCGCCGTGCCGCCTTCCAGCGCCGCGACGCGCTGCTCCAGCACGGCCTGCGTCGGGTTGCCGATGCGCGTGTAGATGTTGCCGAACACCTCCAGATTGAACAGCGCGGCGGCGTGGTCCACGTTGTTGAAGACGTACGAGGTGGTCTGATAGATCGGGGTGACGCGCGCGCCCGTCGATGGGTCCGGCGCGGCGCCGGCGTGGATGGCGAGGGTGGCAAAGCCCGGCTCATCGTTGGTGGGCATCGACAGGCTCCTGGATGGACACTTGCGGGTGGCCCAGCGGAGCCAATCGCCGCCGGCAAGGCAACGGCGAAACCCGGGGCTGCTTTCACGATCGAGGAGCTGGTTATCACGTTCATGGACGAGCGACACGAGAACGAGCAGTACTTCTTCGATGCGCCGACGCTCGAGCGGCTGGCGGACTTCATGAGCGGCTGGACGGATGCCTGCTGCCTCTGCGCCCCCCTGCTCGGCCAGCATCTCGCGCGCCGCGGCGTTGCCGTCACGATCCTCGACATCGACGAGCGCTTCGCCGACACGCCCGGCTTCCGCCGCTTCGACATCTACCGGCCGGAGCATCTGGCCCAGCGCTTCAGCCTCATCCTCTGCGACCCGCCCTTCCACAAGATTTCTCTGTCGCAGCTGTTCGCGGCCGTGCGCGTCCTCAGCCACTACGATTTCCGGCAGCCCCTGCTGATCAGCTATCTCGCGCGGCGGTCCGCGGCGCTGCTCGGGACCTTTGCCAAGTTCGATCTGCGGCCCACCGGCGTCTTCCCCAAGTACCTTACCGTCCAGGACACGGAGCGCACGGCGATCGAATTCTTCGGCAACCTCGCCGAGGAGCGGTGTCAGACCCTGCGGGTCTGACACTCAACATACCCGTCATCCCGGACGGAGCGATGCGCGCCGAAGCGGTCAGCGCTGCCCCGGACTTGATCCGGGGTCCGGGACCTCGTGAGGTTCAGCTCGCTTCGGGAGGTCCCGGATAGCTTCGGGCTGCGCCCTCAGCTTCCGGGATGACGGGCTAACGGTGTCAGACCCGAGGGTCTGACACCGCGAGGCTCAGCTGCGGCCCTGGACGCTCAGGCGGGCATTGCCCGGCCAGTTCGAATCCTTGCGGTAGACGATGTCGATCCGGGAGATGATCCGATCGACGGCCCCTGAGGTCGAGGGGGACGGACCAGGCACCGGCGTTGACGTGCTGGTTGAAGTTGTAGACCTGCGTCTCGCCGTTGCCGAAGGTCACGCGCACATCGTTGAGGAAGATCGACCGCTGCGTGACGTGGAACCGAAGGGTCCGGAACGTGCCGCTGCTGGCCCCCACGACGATGGTGTCGTGGTCGAGCACCACGGTTCGGCCGTCACCGGTGCCGAGCGTGACCCAGTTGCCGCTCGGGATCGGCGTCACGTCAGGACTACCGCTGCGCGACCGACGCAGGCCGTAGAATCTGGAACGTGGCCCTGTCCCTGAAGCGGCTCTCCGTCTGGTAGAGCACCTCGACCCGTTTCACGACACGGTCGTGCCCCTTGAGGTCGTAGGCCGGCGTGAACTGGCCCGGGCCGCATGTGCTCACGCACGTTGAGGTACTCGTTGGAGCCATCGCCGAAGAACACGCGCACCTCGGCAACGGCAACGCGACCGCCCAGTCGCTTTGAACTTGAGCGCATTGAACCGGCCCTCCTCACCGCCGATGTGGAACACATCGCGATCGGGATTGAGACCGACGGACTATGCTGACCGACCATGATCCATTGGTCTGCCTTGGCCGGCGCGGCGGCGAACGCCACCATGCTCAGCCCGGCCAAACCGGCAAGAAATGCTTTGCGCAACATGTTGCACCTATCCGATGATCTTGCTTGTGGAAATTCGAGACTTGGAGCTCTCCGGCGTCGGGAACGTCCCGGCGTCGATGCGCAGCCATATCAACGACCGGCCACTTAATGCGACCTGAGCGCGATCATCATCAGCGCGTTCATTTCCGAGGAGCGGGCGGGACACTCGCGCCGTCAGCGGCGGCCGGGGGACTTGTCCGGGATCAGGTGGTCCTGCACGCCGCGTCCGCTGAGGAGGGGGCGCCTGGACGACAGGATGCCCACGTTGACCCCGGCCCAGCCGATCTCGCCGGAAACCGGCCGTACTCGATCTTGGTGCAGCGGTTCATGACCACCTGCAGGCCCGCCGCCTCCGCCTCGGCCGCCGCCTTCTCGTTGCGCACGCCGAGCTGCATCCAGATCACCTTGAGGCCGAGCTTGTCCTTCAAGGCGATCGCCTGGCGCACCACCTCGCCGGCGGCCTCCGAAGTCCGGAAGATGTCGACGATATCCACCGGTGCCGGAACATCGGCGAGCGAGGCGAAGACCGGGCGGCCCTGGATTTCCTTGCCGGCCAGGTTCGGGATTGACGGGGATCACGTCGTATCCCTTTCCCAAGCAGGTACTTCATGGCGAAGTAGCTGGGGCGGCTGGTGCCGGCGCTGGCACCGACCATGGCAATCGTCCGCGCCCGGCTCAGGATGCCGGCGATGTACTGGTCGGTATAGCGGTCATGATCCATTGCTCGACCCGCCCGGCCCTTCAGGCCTTCACCTTGACGTAGCTTCCCGGCGCATCCTCGATGGCGCCGCTCCTGGCGCCCGGCTGCGCGCGCGGGAACCATGCTCGCCGGAGTACCTCGGCGAGCCAGTCGGCAAAGTGCGGCCACCAGGAGCCCGGGTGCTCCTGGGCGCCCTCGATCCAGGCCTCCAGCGTCGCCGCGCGCCCGTCGTTGGTCCAGTACTGGTACTTGGGCTTGGCCGGCGGATTGATGACGCCGGCGATGTGCCCGGACCCGGCCAGCACGTAGGTGACGGGCCCGCCGAACAGCCGCGAGCCGATGAACACCGACCTCGCCGGCGCGATGTGGTCCTCCTTGGCGCACAGCTCGTAGATCGGCAGCTTCACGCTGCCCAGATCGAGCTTGACGTTGCCGATCGTCATCTGCCCGCGGGCGAGCCTGTTCTCCTGATAGAACTCGCGCAGGTAGAACTTGTGGTTGGCGGCGGGCAGGCGCGTGGAGTCCTGGTTCCAGAACAGCAGGTCGAACGGGAACGGCTTCTTGCCCAGCAGGTAGTTGTTGACGATGTAGGGCCAGATCAGGTCCTTCGGGCGCAGCATGTTGAACACGGTCGCCATGCGCGCCCCGTCGAGATAGCCGCGCTCGGCCATCATCTCCTCCAGCGCCTTGAGCTGCGCGTCGTCGATGAACACCATGAGGTCGCCGGCCTTGGTGAAGTCCACCTGCGCGGCGAAGAAGGTGGCCGAGGCGAACGGCTCCTCCCCGCGCGCGGCGAGATAGGCGAGCGTGGTGCCGAGCAGCGTGCCGCCGACGCAGTAGCCGATCACGTTGACCTTGTCGGCTCCCGGTCTCGCGCCTGGCGGCATCGGTCGCCGCCAGGATGCCTTCGCTCATGTAGTCCTCGAAGGTCTTGTGCGCGAGGCGCTCGTCCGGATTGACCCAGCTCACCACGAACACGGTGAAGCCCTTCGACACCGCGAACCTGATGAAGGATTTCTCCGGGCCCAGATCGAGGATGTAGAACTTGTTGATCCACGGCGGCACGATCAGCAGCGGCCGCTCGTGCACCTTGTCGGTGGACGGCGCGTACTGGATGAGCTGGATGATGTCGTTCTGGAAGATCACCTTGCCCGGCGCCGTGGCGACGTTGCGTCCCACCTCGAAGGCATCGACGTCGGTCTGGCTGATGTTGAGGAGGTCGCCCGACCGCTCCATGTCGCGCACGAGGTTGGCCATGCCCTGCACGAGGTTCTGCGGCGCTCGACTGCGCCGTCTCGCGCAGGACCACGGGGTTGGTCAGCGGGAAGTTGGAGGGCGAGAAGGCGCTCACGACCTGCTTCAGGTAGAAGTTCGCCCGCTGGCGCGTGCGCTCGTCGAGACCCGCGGTCTTGTCCAGCATGCTCCTCGAGCCAGCGCGCCGTGATGAGATAGGCCTGCTTCCAGAAGTCGAAGTAGGGGTTGCGGCTCCACTCCGGGTCGTTGAAGCGGTTGTCGCCCGGCTCCGGCTCGGCCACCGGCGGCGCCTCCCCGCCCATGGCGCGCTCGGCGATGTGCGCCATGAGCTGCATGTACTGGCTGAACAGCGCCGCCTGCGCCTCGACCAGCCTTGGCGGGCTCTGCCATCCAGGGCTGGGTGATCTCGGAGAAGAGCTTGGCCGCCTCCGTCCACTCGCTGGCGGCCGTGTAGGCGCCCGTCGCGCCCCGGGCGCGCTCGAGAAACCCGTTGAGGACCTTCTGCCCCTCCTCCATGAGGCGCAGCACGTTGCGGCCAAATGCCTCCGGATCGGCGATCCGGTAGGCGCCGAGATCGACGCGGCCTGGGGCAGACCGGCGGCGGACTCGGTGCTGTCTGGTGGCGGATGCTTCTGCATCGGCGGATTTCTGCATCGTGGGTCTCGCGGGACGGGGCCGAGCAGGCACACCATACCCTGCTTTGCCTGCCTGAAGATTACTTGGCGCGTGCGTCGCCCGGCTGCACCAGCTCCAGCAAAAAAATTCCAGTGTTGCCATGTCAAAGCCGCCAGAATCAGCTAGCGGTCATCCACAAACAGCGAAGACTTCGCAGTGCGATGGTGCTACACATCGCGCGCGCGGTCAGATGGAGGGGCTGATGGCGGCTACGTTGCAGGCTCGGGATCGCCTTGGTCGCCTCGGCGGCCATCGGCGCTGCCCTCGTCGGTTGCGCCGAGACCTTGTCCCTCGCCGAGTTGCCGAACGTGACAGGCTGCCCGAGAAGCTCCTGAGCAAGGAGGAGCAGGCGAAGACCGTGAACCAGATGGTCGAGAAGGCGCAGACGCAGCAGGCCGAGGCCGCCAAGGAGATCGAGAAGGGCAAGCAGTAGCGCTGGCCCGTGGTCTGTCCGCCTCCAGCGTCGGTAAGTGCCGTGATCGAAGAGTTCCACCGCGTCAAGCGCCTCCCGCCCTACGTCTTTGCCGAGGTCAACCGCCTGAAGGCCGCCGCCCGGGCGCGAGGCGCCGACATCGTCGATCTCGGCATGGGCAATCCGGACATGCCGACGCCGCAGCACATCGTCGACAAGCTCGTGCGAGACGGTGAGCCGGCCGCGCACCAACCGCTACTCGGCCTCCAAGGGCATCCCGGGCCTGCGCAAGGCGCAGGCGGCCTACTACGCGCGCCGCTTCGGCGTGAAGCTCGATCCGGAGACGCAGGTCGTGGCGACGCTCGGCTCCAAGGAGGGCTTCGCCAACATGGCGCAGGCGATCTCGGCGCCGGGCGACGTGATCCTGGTGCCGAGCCCGACCTATCCCATCCACGAGTTCGGCTTCATCATCTCGGGCGCCGCCATCCGGCACATTCCGACGACCGGCGAAGGCGACGGCGCGCAAGGACCCGCTACGCGGAGTTCCTGCGCGGCGTCGAGCGGGCGGTGCAGGCACTCGATCCCGCGGCCGCTGGCGGTGGTGCTGAGCTACCCCTCGAACCCGACCGCGCAGGTCGCCGACCTCGACTTCTACACGGACGCGGTGCAGCTGGCGAAGCGGCTCGACCTCATCATCCTCTCCGACATCGCCTACTGCGGAGATCTACTTCGACGACAACCCGCCGCCGTCGGTGCTGCAGGTGCCGGGCGCGATGGACATCGCCGTCGAGTTCACCTCGCTGTCCAAGACCTACGCCATGCCCGGCTGGCGCATGGGCTTTGCGGTCGGCAACGAGCGGCTGATCGCGGCGCTGGCGCGCGTGAAGTCCTACCTCGACTACGGCGCCTTCACGCCGATCCAGGTGGCGGCCGCCGCGGCGCTCAACGGGCCGCAGGACTGCGTCGAGGAGATCCGCAAGATCTACAAGGCGCGGCGCGACTGCCTGGTCGAGAGCTTCGGGCGCGCCGGCTGGCCGATCCCGGCGCCGCCGGCCTCCATGTTCGCCTGGGCGCCCATTCCGGAGCCCTTCCGCGAGATCGGCTCGGTGGAGTTCGCCAAGCTGCTCATCGACGAGGCCGACGTCGCGGTCTCGCCGGGTCTCGGCTTCGGCGAGTACGGCGAGGGCTACGTGCGCATCGCGCTGGTGGAGAACGAGCACCGCATCCGCCAGGCCGCCCGCAACATCAAAAAGTTCCTCGCGCGGGCGCACGAAAACCATGCATAACGTGATCCCAATTCCGCAAACGGCATCACGTTAGCCTCACTGCATGAGCCAGCCGTTGAGATTGGGGGTCGCCGGGCTCGGCACCGTTGGTGCCGGCTTGCTGCGCCTGGTCGCAGGCGCACGCGAGCCGCCTGGCCGAGGCCGTCGGGCGCCCGATCGTCGTCGGCGGCCGTGAGCGCCCGCACGCGCGGCAAGGAGCGCGGCGTCGCGCTCGACGGCGTCGAGTGGTTCGACGATCCGTGCGGCGCTTGGCGGCCGACCCCTCCATCGACGTGTTCGTCGAGCTGATCGGCGGCGACGACGGCGTCGGCCAAGGAGGCCGTGGAGGCGGCGCTCGCCGCCGGCAAGCACGTGGTCACCGCCAACAAGGCGCTGCTCGCCCGGCACGGCACCGAGCTCGCCCGGCTCGCCGAGAAGAACGGCGTCGCGCTCAATTTCGAGGCGCGCCGTCGCCGGCGGCATCCCGATCATCAAGACGCTGCGCGAGGCGCTGGCGTCGCAACGAGGTGCGGCGCGTCTACGGCATCCTCAACGGCACCTGCAACTACATCCTGACCAAGATGCAGGACGAGCACCGCGCCTTCGCCGACGTGCTGAAGGAGGCGCAGGCCAAGGGCTACGCCGAGGCCGACCCCACCTTCGACATCGGCGGCTTCGACACCGCCCACAAGCTCGCCCTGCTGACGAGCCTCGCCTTCGGCACCCGCGTCGCCTTCGACGAGATCGACGTGGAGGGCATCGAGGGCATCACCCAGGCCGACATCGAGGCCGCCGAGGACCTCGGCTACCGCATCAAGCTGCTGGGCGTCGCGCTGCTGACCGAGAGCGGCATCGAGCAGCGCGTGCACCCGGCCATGGTGCCGCAGCATTCGGCGATCGCCGAGGTGTCGGGCGTCACCAACTGCGTCGCCGTCGACGGCGACTTCGTCGGCAACCTGCTGCTGGTCGGGCCCCGGCGCCGGGGCGGGCGCCACGGCCTCGGCCGTGATGAGCGACATCCTCGACATCGCGCGCGGCGCCAGGTCGCTATCCGTTCCGCGTGCCGGCCGCGAAGCTCAAGCCCTACAAGCGGGCCAGGCTCGGGCGGCACCAGGGCGCCTACTACGTGCGCCTGTCGGTGTACGACCGGCCGGGCGCCATGGCCGGCATCGCCGGGCGCATGGGCGAGCGAGAGCGTCTCGCTCGAGAGCATCGTGCAGCGCCGCCCGCGCGGCGCCCAGATCGGCATCAACGCGCGGCGGCGAGCCCGGCGCGCCGACGCCGGTCATCCTGATCACGCACGAGACCACCGAGGAGGCCATCCGCCGCGGCGCTGGAGGCCATCCACCGCGACGGCAACGTGTCCGAGAAGCCGCAGATGATCCGCATCGAGCCGCTGTGAGACGCGGCAGACGCAAGCGGCAGCAGGGGAGCGAGGCCATGGCCAAGGTCGAGCAGACGGAACGGTCTCGATCGCGTGCTGGTGCTGGAGGTGGCGCGCGTCACCGAGGCCGCCGCCATCGCCGCCGCAAGCTTCCGCGGGCGCGGCGACGAGAAGGCCGCCGACAAGGCCGCGGTCGATGCCATGCGCACGCGAGCTCGGCAAGGTCCACATCAACGGCCGCGTCGTCATCGGCGAAGGCGAGATGGACGAGAGCCCGATGCTCTACATCGGCGAGGAGGTCGGCATCGGCGACGGCCCCGAGGTGGACATCGCCGTCGACCCGCTGGAGGGCACCACCATCTGCGCCAAGGCGCATGCCGAACGCGCTGGCCGTGCTGGCCATCGCCGAGCGCGGCGGCCTGCTCAACGCGCCCGACATGTACATGCACAAGATCGCCATCGGCCCCGGCTATCCCGACGGCATCATCGATCTCGACGCGCCGCCCGGCGACACATCGCGCAGCGCTCGCCAAGGCCAAGGGCGTGCCGGTGTCGGAGATCACCGCCTGCATCCTCGACCGCCCGCGCCACGCCGAGCTGATCGCCGCCGTGCGCAAGGCCGGCGCCGGCGTGCAGCTGATCCCCGACGGCGACATCGCCGGCGTGATCTGGACCACCGACCCGAAGGAGACCGGGCATCGACATCTACCTGGGCTCGGGCGGCGCGCCGGAGGGCGTGCTGGCGGCGGCGGCGCTCAGCTGCATCGGCGGCCAGATGCAGGGCCGGCTGGCCCCGAGCTGCACGCGGAGAAGGAGCGGCCGGGCTGATCGAGCGCGCGCCGCAAGATGGGCATCGCCGACATCAGGCGCAAGTACAGCATGGAGGAGATGGCCTCCGGCGACGTGATCTTCTCCGCCACCGGCGTCACCGACGGCTCGCTGCTCGACGGCGTGCACTTCCGCGGCAACTTCGCCGAGACCGAGACCGTGGTGCTGCGCTCCAAGACCGGCACCGTGCGGCGCATCAAGACCAGCTTCCGCATGATCGGCACCAAGGCGGCGCCGGGGACGTGAGCGGGTCGGGGGCGGCTTGGCGGTTGCCCTTCAAGTTCGCCGAAGGTCACCTCTGACGATAGTCCAACCACAATCGAGACGGTTTCGGAGAGGCTAATATTCCAGTGTATCTTCGCAGCGCCTATACTGAACCGAGGCAACCTCGCGGTAGCACTGCTTGTGACGGGAGTAAGACCATGTTCATGACAGCCAGGATCGTGGCCGTGCTTGCGGCCGTGCTGATGACGTAGCTCGATGGCCGCAACCGCCGACGCCAAAGACAAGGTCAAGGTCGGCTTCATCGGCCCGCTGACCGGCGGCGTCTCGGTCAACGGCATCGGCGGCCGCAACTCCGCCGATCTCGCGGTGCGGCTGCGCAACGCCGACCCGAAAGCGAAATACGAATACGAGCTCGTCGTGCTCGACGACGAATGCAAACCGAATGTGGCGGTGCAGGTCGCCACCAAGATGGCGGCGGACAAGGAGATCATCGCCGCGGCGACGCATTATTGCTCGGTCGACCGCGATCGCCACGGTCGACACCTATCACAAGTTCGGCCTGCCGGTGATCGTGTGGGGCGCGGTGCTCCCGGACATCACCTATCGCAACAAGTATCCCGAGGTGCATCGCGTCAACGGCACCATGATCAACCAGAACGACGCCAACGCCGAGCTGCTCACCAAGCTCGGCTACAAGACCTTCGCCGTGATCCACGACACCACCGATTACGGCAAGGGCCACAACAAGTATTTCAGCGAAGCGCTCGCGAAGGTCGGCGGCAAGATCGTCGGCACTTTCGGCGTCACCGCCGACCAGCAGGACTTCACCGCCGAGCTGACGCAGATCAAGGCGCTCAATCCGCGAAGTGATCTATTTCGGCGGCCTGACGCCGATCGGCGTGCGCATCCGCTCGCAGATGGACAAGCTCGGCATCAAGGCCGTGTTCGACGGCACCTCGGGCATCGTGTCCGACGCCTATATCCAGGGCCTCGGGCCGCTCGCCGAAGGCTGCCTGGCGTTCCGCGAAGGCGCGCCGACCGAGAAGCTGCCCGGCGGCAAGTTCTTCATGGAGAAATACACCGCCCAGAAATACGACAACCCGCCGGAGGCCTATGGCGCCTTCGCCTTTGCGGCCATGGACCTGATCCTCGACACCATCGAGAAGGTCGGGCCGGACCGCAAAAAAGTCATCGCCGAGCTGCGCCAAGGTGAAGGATCGCGATTCGATCGTCGGCAAGATCACCTTCGACGATCACGGCCAGAACACCGTGCCGGTCATCACCAAGTACGTGATCCAGGACGGCAAATTCGTGGAGTGGGACGACAGCGAATATGCCACCGGCAAGCGCAAGCTGCCCGGACAGAAATAGCGCGCAGCGGCGGGGGAGCGCGGCGCCGTCCCGCTTCTGCTCGTCTGCTCCTCACAGGCGCAGGAACCGACGAGCATGGATGTGGGGCTGTTCGCCCAATACGTCATGAACGGGCTGATGCTCGGCATGATGTACGCGCTCGTCGCCGTGGGCTTCACGCTGTTCTTCGGCGTGCTCGACGTCATCAAGTTCTCTCACGGCGACGTGCTGACGGTCGGCGCCTTCGCGGCGCTTGCGACCTTCATCGGCCTGGCAGCGGCGGGCATCCGATCCAATCGCGCTCGTGCTGCTGGCGATGCTCGTGGTCGCGATCGGCGCCATGGCGGTCCTCGGCATGGTCATCGCCCGCTCTCTCGTCCTGCCGCTGCGCTCGGCGCCGCGCGCTCAACACGCTGCTGATCACGCTGATGCTCGGCACGGTGCTGCGCGAGGCGGTGCGGCTGTTCTATCCGCAGGGCGCCAATCCGAAGCCGTTTCCGGCGCTGCTGCCGGCAAGTTCTGTCAATCTCGGCAACTTCAATCTGCGGCTCGACAACGTGATCATGCTCGCGGCCGGCGTCGCTGGTCATCGTCGGCCTGCAGTTCCTGCTCAACCGCACCAAGCTCGGCCTCGCCATCCGCGCCGTGGCGCAGGACGAGGAAACCGCGCGGACCATGGGCGTCAATTTCAACGCCGATCGTGCTGGTCACCTTCGCGATCGGCTCGGCGCTCGCCGCCTTCGCCGGCGTGATGAACGGCCTCTATTACAACGAGATCAATTTCGGCATCGGGCTCTATCTCGGCGTGGTCGGCTTCACCGCCGCCATCATCGGCGGGCTCGGCAGCGTCTATGGCGCCATCCTCGGCGGCTTCCTGTTCGCCGCTCTGCAGACCATCGGCGCGGTCGCGCTGCCCTTTGCCAGCGCCTACAAGGACGTGTTCGCCTTCGCCGTCGTCATCGTCTTCATGGCTTGGCGGCCGACCGGGCTGATCCAGGAAAAGATCAGCGAGCGGGTTTGAGCGCATGGCCGAAGCGGAACCGAGGTCGCGGGCGTCTGTTTGGCCGGGCCTCGCCGCGCTGGCGCTCGCCACCGTCTATCTGATCGCGCTGCTGCGCGGCGGAGAAGCAGGCGCTCATCATCGGTCTGCTGGCGCTCGCGATCGTCGCCGTCGCTTGCCGCCAACTGGCTCGGGCTGCTCGCGCCGGTGAGCCGGAGCTTCGCCGAGCGCGAGGACGCGCTCGGGGCGCTGGCAATCGTCGCCGCCGTCGCGGTCGCCGCGTTCTTTCGCGAAGACCATTTCGTGCTGCTGCTGCTCGTCACGGTCCTGCTCTATACCGTGGCGACGCTCGGGCTGAACATCCAGTTCGGCTATGCCGGCGTGCTGAATTTCGCCGGCGCCTCCTTCTTCGGGATCGGCGCCTACACCTCCGCGGTGCTCAACCCGCACACCGCCGTCCCGCACTCGCTCGTGCTGCTGATCGGGGGGCCTGCTCGCCGCGCTGATCGGCTCGCTGCTGCTGCTGCCGGTGTTGCGCACGCGCGGCCATTACGCGGCGGTCGTCACCATCGCCTTCGCGCTGCTGCTGAAGACCTTCCTCGAGGTCAACGACGTGCTCGGCGGCCCGCAGGGCCTGCAGGTCAAGGGCATGAACATCCTCGGCTGGTCGTTCAACAACAACATCGAGATCGGCGGCATCGAGCTGTCGTTCTACATGAACTATTTCGTCGTCAGCCTGCTGCTGCTGGTCGGCGCCTTCATCCTCGTGCGCCGGCTGGAGCGGTCATGGATCGGGCTCAATCTCGATGCGCTGCGGCTCGACGAGACCGCCGCCAGCTGCTTCGGTCTCAATATCGCGCGCTGGAAGATCACGGCCTTCATGCTCGGCAATTTCCTGATCGGCATTGCCGGCGCGCTGTTCGGCATGGTGGGCGGCTTCGTGCGCCCAACAACTACACCTTCGCCGATTCGCTGATCCTGGTGTCGATCCTGCTGCTCGGCGGCATCGGCAATCCGTGGGGCGTCGCCGTCGCCACCATCATCGTCGTGATCGTTCCCGAGAAGCTGCAGACGATCCAGGAATACCGTTTCCTGCTCTACGCGCTGCTGGTGATGGTCGTGCTGCTGTTCCGGCCCGAGGGGCTGCTGCCGCGGCCGGTGCGCCGCTATTTCCCGGGATGGCGGCCATGACGCCGTCCTGCTGGAGGCGCGGGGCCTGACCAAGCGGTTCGGCGGCGTGGTGGCGCTCGACCGGCTCGATCTCGACGTCGCGCGCAGGCGAAATTCTCGGCCTGATCGGTCCCAACGGCTCCGGCAAGACCACCTTCTTCAACGTCGTTACCGGCATCTACGGCGCCGACGCCGGCAGCGTCACCTTCGACGGCGCCGACATCACGCGGCCGCGCCGCAGGCCATCTATCACGCCGGCATCGCGCGCACCTTCCAGCGCTCGCGCCTGTCGCTGCCGCTGTCGATCTTCGACAACATCATGATCGGCAATCACAAGCGGCTGAACCAGGGGCTCTGGTTCAACCTGATGCGGCGGGGCGCGTTCAGGCGCGAGTTCGAGGACAAGCTATCGCGCCGCGCGCGCGCTGGTCGAGGTGTTCGAGCCGCCGCTCGCCGACCGCATGTTCGAGCCGGTTGCCGGCCTGCCGATGATCGATCGCCGCCGCATCGAAATTTGCCGCGCGCTGATCAGCGAGCCCAAGCTGCTTCTGCTGGACGAGCCCTCCGCCGGCATGACGCATGACGAGACCGAGCGAGCTGATGGACGACATCCTGCAGGTGCGCGACCGCATCGACGAAGCTCACGATCGTCATTGTCGAGCACGAAATGGGCGTGATCGAGCGCATCACCGACCGCTGCGTCGTGCTGAATTTCGGCCGCAAGATCGCGGAGGGCCCATACCGCGAGGTCGCCGCCGACCGGCAGGTGCAGGAAGCCTATCTCGGGGTCGCAATGATGACCGCGGAACTGCGCGAGATCGAGGGCGTCTGCACCGCCTACGACAAGGCCGATGTGCTGGAAGGCGTTTCGCTGACGGTGGCGCCCGGCAAGCATCACCTGTCTGCTGGGCTCGAACGGCTCCGGCAAGACCACGCTGATCCGCTCGATCCTCGGGCTGACGCCGCCGCGCGCGGGCCGCATCCGCTTTCGACGGCGACGACATCACCGCACTGCCGACCCACCGGGTGATCGCCGCCGGCATCGCCTGCATCCCGGAAGGCCGCAAGGTGTTTCCCAAGCTCACGGTCGAGGAGAATCTGCGCCTCGGCGCCTATCAGGAAACATCCGAAGCCGTCACGCGCGCAGCGGATGGCCGAGATCTACGCGCTGTTCCCGCGCCTCGCCGAGCGGCGCGACGCAGCTCGCCGGCACCATGTCGGGCGGCGAGCAGGCCATGGTCTCGATCGGCCGCGGCCTGATGCGGGCGCCCAAGCTGTTGCTGATCGACGAGCCCTCGCTCGGCCTGTCGCCCCTGCTGGTGAAGGAGAACTTCAGCATCATCCGCCACATCAACGAGCAGGGCATCACGGTCTTCCTGGTGGAGCAGAACGTGCACCAGACGCTGGCCATCTCCCATTACGGATATGTGCTGTCGAAGGGCCGGGTGGTCGCGAGCGGGACACCGACGGAACTCGCCGACCGCAGCGAGGTGCGCGAGGCGTACTTCGGTTGAAATCCGCTGGCATTGCCAGGGTCCAGCGGCTTGTACTCGACCGATCGGAGCTGGGAGGCGTCACGCAAAGGCTTATTTCCGCATATGGCACCCGGCGGACCGTGGCCCAACGTCTACTCGACACCCCGTGGCTGCGCTGCCAACCGGTGGGCCATAGCCACAGCTACATGTGGAACGCACGGGCGAATTGGTGTCCTTTCTGGTGCAGCGTGGGTAGATGATTGCGCACCCCGGCCTGCGCCGGGGCAGGTGCGGCTGTTGGCGGGGGCGATGGGGGCGGTTCGCAAGCCAAGGCCGGCGGAGACAGGGGAGGCCGGCTACCTCGGCGTCACGGCCTCGGCGCGCGGCTTGAAATGGCGCGAGCGCCTCGATCCGGCGGCGGCGAGGCACGGCCGCTGCCATCAGCCAGCGCCATGGCCTGCCGGAGCTGCTGGGCCGCGTGCTGGCGGCGCGCGGCATCGGGCTCGCCGACGTGCCCGTGGCGCTCGATCCCACCATCAAGGCGCTGATGCCGGACCCCAGCACGCTGCGCGACATGGACAAGGGTGCCGCCCGGCTCGCCGATGCCGATCCAGGCGCGAGAGCGGTGCCGATCTTCGGCGACTACGATGTCGACGGCGCCTGCTCGTCCGCCCTGCTCGCGCGCTTCCTCGCGCGCCCACGGGCTGCGGGCCGCGCATCTACATCCCCGACCGCATGACCGAGGGCTACGGCCCCAATGCCGCGGCCATCGAGGGCCTCGCCAGGGACGGCGCCACGCTGATCGTCACCGTCGACTGCGGCACCACCAGCTTCGAGGCGCTCGGCGTCGCCGGTCCGCTCGGCGCCGACGTGGTGGTGGTGGACCATCACCAGGCCGACGAGCGCCTGCCCGAGGTGGCGGCGCTCATCAACCCGAACCGCCAGGACGACCTGTCCGGGCCTCGGCCATCTGTGCGCCGCCGGCGTCATCTTCATGCTGCTGGTGGCGACCGCCCGCGAGCTGCGGCAGCGCGGGCACTACCGGCGCCGGCGCTGGCGCCGCCGGACCTGCTGGAGCTCGCTCGACCTCGTGGCGCTGGCCACCGTGTGCGACGTGGTGCCGCTCGGGCCTCAACCGCGCCTATGTGGCGCGGGGCCTGCAGGTGATGCGCCAGCGCCGCAACGTCGGGCTGAGGGCGCTGGCCGACGCCGCCGGCCCTCGCCGTGCCGCCGACCGCCTATCACCTGGGCTTCGTGCTGGGGCCGCGCATCAACGCCGGCGGGCGCATCGGCGATGCCGCGCTGGGGCGCGGCTGCTCGCCGTCGACGACGAGGCGGAGGCGGCGCGCATCGCCGTGCTGCTCGACAAGCTCAACCGCGAGCGCAAGGCGATCGAGACGGCGATGCTCGACGAGGCGATGGCGCTGCGCCGACCATTGCGTCGAGGCCGATCCCGCCGTGCCGATCCTGATCGTGGCATCGCGACAGCTTCCACAAGGGCGTGGTCGGGCTGGTGGCGAGCCGGCTGACCGAGCGGTTCGGCCGCCCCTCCTGCGTCATCGCCTGGGAGGAGAGCGGCGGCCAGGACAGCATCAGGGCACGGGCTCGCTGCGCTCCATCGCGGGCGTCGACATCGGCGCGGCGGTGCGGGCGGCGGTGGCCGCCGGTCATCTCGCCAAGGGCGGCGGGCATGCCATGGCCGCGGGGCTGACGCGTGGCGCGCGACCGCCTCGAGGGGCTCAGGGCCTTCCTGTGCGAGCGGCTGGCCGCTCCGGCGCGCTCGGCGCGCGCTCGGCCGCGTGCTCGAGATCGACGGCGCGCTGACGCCCGCCCACGTCACCGACGAGCTGATCGAGCTGATCGAGCGCGCCGGCCCCTTCGGCCAGGGCAACCCCGAGCCGCGCTTCGCGCTTTCCCGCGCAACGCGTCAAGTTCGCCAAGGTGGTGGGCGAGGCGCACGTGCGCTGCGTGCTGGAAGGCGGCGACGGCGCCCGGCTCGACGCTGTCGCCTTCCGCGCAGCGGACCAGCCGGTGGGCAAGGCGCTGCTCGCCTCGGCGGGCATGCCGCTGCACGTCGCCGGCCACCTGCGCCGCGATACCTGGAACGGCCGCGACCGGCGCGAGCTGATCGTGGAGGACATCGCCGATCCGCGGTTGCAGGGTTGATCCTGGGTCGATTCCCGCCCGCCCTGGGACGGTTGACGACGCCGTCTACGCTCGATTTCGACCGCTGAGGGATGCATCCCGAGCCCGCCGCAAGGCGTCGCGCACGCCTCAGCCCGGCGGGCGGTCCACGGCGACGTAGCGGCCCTGGTGGAGCAAGAGAGGCGGGCGGCCGTGCGCCTCGAGGTGCACGATGCGGCCGACGAAGAGGGTGTGGTCGCCGCAGTCGTACTGGGCGGTGACCTCGGCGGCGATGACCGAGGCGGCGTTGGCGAGCATCGGCGTGCGTCCGGCCCACACGAGCTCGGGGGCTACGTCCGCACCGGTCGTACCGGCCGTACCGGCAAAGTGGTGGGAGAGTGCCTCCTGGTCGTGCGCCAGGATGCTGACGCCGAAATGCCCCGCCTGGACCAGCAGGGGATGCAGGCGCGCGCCCTTGCGCACCGAGATCACGCACAGCGCTGGCTCTAGCGAGCCCGACATGAAGGCGCTTATCGTGATGCCGCGCACCTCCCCGCCGACCTGCGTCGTCACGACCGTGACGCCGCTCGCGAACGAGCCCATCACTTGGCGGAAGAGCGCAGGATCGACCGCGGGCGCTGACCCGTTCGCGGGTGCGGCGTCGTCGACTGCCAGCAGCGGGCTCGTCTCCTCTTGCATTCGCAGCTCCCCACCAGACGCATGCGAGCCGCGGCCGGCGCTGGCCCGCAATCGACAGAAGGGGAAGGCGGCCACCGGCGGCCCTCCGCCCCTTGCATGCTAGACCAACCCGTCCGGCGCCGCGACCCCGTGCCTTGCACGGCTGGGCGGCCGTCGCACCGTTCTCGAAGCCGCCGTGGAGCCATGGGAAACTTTGCGCCACTGCGTGCACACATCGTCTGCCAAAGCGGGCTTGTTCCGGCGGAGAACGCGTGCCAATGGATGGCACGATCAAGCGGAGAACGCGCTAAGCAGAGTTTCGGAGCCAGGCCAACGTTTGGCCACATGCCCTCGCGTCCGCTTCCGATGCTTTCCTGGCAGAACGTCTGCCCCTGTACGGTGGGATTTGACCCGAAGGAGACATTCCTCCAGCCCGCAGTTTGATAAACCGCATAGCCAATCTGAGTGATCTCAGAAGTAAGGAAGCTCCGACGTTGTTGCGGATTGAGAGCAACCACAAAGTTCGCGGAGCAACGCCAGACGCTCCCTGCTCAAGGTCGGCCATGCTGGTCGCTAGTGTTTTACTCGGCAACCGAATGGACGCTGCGCCATATCGCGCTTGCCCATCGTGTGTAACCTGAGAGCTTCAAACTGCCATCCTCCGCAATGTAGTAGCGAACGTCTCTTGGGCGAAGTTCCGGGGCTCAGCCTCATTGTGCGCGGCCTTCCAGTGTGTACGCCAAGGTCTTCGAATATGCTTGGTACGCACTGATTGGGCTACTGGTGCTCGTGGCGTTCGCTGGGGTGCTCGTACTCAACATTCGGTACGAACGCGGTCGTAGGCGGGCCGAAGCGAAGTTGACGCCGGAAGAACGCAAAGAAAGAGATGTTCGCGCAAACGCGGCCAAGTCGTGGTGGTTCTGAGGTTTCAGCCTTGATTGCGAGCGCAGCGGTCGCGCTGCTCTGCAGGCGTAGCAGCCGGAGTTAACCCCACAGGCCAAGCTGGGTTAAGTGCATAGGCTTCCTGCACGTCTCCTCAGTCCTTTATCGAGGGATTCAAGGTTGCGCGAACGCGGTCTTATCCAGGGACAGAACATCGTCATCGAGCGGGGCCTGCTGCGGAGCGTGGTGCAATTTCCGATGCTCTGACCGAGCTGTACACAAATGCAGGAGGGCGGCAGGCCCGTGGTCTATACTGGCGGCGTCTCGTCTATTCCTGCAAGAGAACCTGGGCGAATGTCGTCACCGTCGGCAGCATCATCCAAATCGTCATCTGCTCTACCGCGACTGAAGTCCATCAACGTCTTCCGTGGCGCCACCATCGCTGCGATGGTCCTTGTGAACGCGCAATTCTCGCACGAGGAGAGCTACCGCCAGCTTGCGCACGCCGCGTGGCATGGCTGGACCTTCGCGGACACGATCTTCCCCTGCTTCCTCTTCATCGTGGGTGTCTCGCTCACCCTCTCAACCGCGTCGCGCGTGGCACGCGGGGAGGACCGAACCCGTCTCCTCGCGCATGCCCTCCAAAGATCGTTGCTGATCTTCGGGTGCGGCGTGGCGATCGACTACTTGCGTGTGCCCGTCCGCGAGTTTCCGTTCGTCGGGTTTCAGGCTCATCTCCAGCTCACAGGCGTCCTGCAGAAGATCGCCGTATGCTACCTTTTGGCCTTTCAAATCTACCTGTGGACCGGGCTTCGCGGGGTGATCGTCGGGATCATCGGCCTCAATTTGCTGTATCTCGGCCTCCTCAACTTCTACCCGGTGCCCGGGTGCGGCCCCGGCTCACTGGCCGTTGGCTGCAACTTCCCCGGTTACCTTGACGAGATCGTACTCGGCGGCCACAGGTGGCAAAGCACGGCCTTCGACCCCGACGGACTGGGAGCCATCCTCCCCGCCACCACGTCGGTCCTGTTTGGCGTGCTGGCGGGACATCTCTTGTTGAGCGAGTGGCGTCCGCGACAGCGGCTCCTGTGGCTTCTGGGCGGGGGACTCGTACTGATCACTGCAGGCGAATTGCTCTCGACATGGGTGCCGATCAACAAGCAGCTCTGGACTACCTCCTTCGCCGTCTTCATGGCGGGACTGGCGGCAACAGGCTTGGCCTGCTCCATCTGGCTCATCGACGGCCGCCCGTTGCAACGCTGGTCCAGATCGCTGGAAATCATGGGATTGAACGCGATCGCGGCTTACCTGATCTCCCGGCTCGTGGCCAATGTGCCGCGCGTACATGTCATGGGGAAATCGCTGTACACCGATGTTTTCGCGCGTATCGCAAGCCCGCCGAACGCGTCCCTACTGTTCGCGATTGTGGTGTTGGCTGCCGTCTTCCTGGCAGTCTGGGTCATGGATCGCCGGGGCTGGTATCTAAGGTTATAGCACGGTGTGCGCCTAGTCGCTGTCAATCGGCACGCGATCTTCACCCCTAGTCAGTTTTCGGCGCCGATGGGACGTGTCAGGCGCTGGCCAATTCACAGCACTGGGACACTTGTTGCATTGCGAGAATGCGATTCTCTGGCTGCAGGAGTGCTGTTATCGCGGTCGTCGTCGACCAATAGGAACGGCTACGCAGCCAGCTGACAGAGCATTCTCACTCTGTCCGAGTTGGCGTAGTTGGCGCACAAACCCTGAGGTGCGCTCCAAGTGCGGGTCGGGACCTTTCCAATGACACAGTCATGGGTTCGCTCCTCTTGTTAGCTCGCAATTCGATAGAATGCTCCACTTGCTCACGGCAGAATCTGGCACACAACCACCGGTCACCGTCCGTCAGGTTCCGCAGGCGTAGCCGCCGTTGCCGGGCAGGCTTGCGTTGGGCCGACAGCGAGAACTCTGATTAGCGCTTCACCTCGAGCAGCTCGACCTCGAAGATCAGCGTCGCATGCGGGGGAATCTTGCCGCCGGCGCCGATGTGGCCGTAGCCGAGGTCGGGCGGGATGATGAGCGTGCGCTTGCCTCCGACCTTCATGGTGGCGACGCCTTCGTCCCAGCCCCGGATCACCTTGCCCTTGCCCAGCTGGAACTCGAACGGCTGGCCGCGGTCGACCGAGCTGTCGAACTTCTCGCCCTTCTTGCCGTTCTGGTAGATCCAGCCGGTGTAGTGCATGACGCAAATTTGCCCGACCTTGGGAGCGGCGCCGGTGCCGATCTTGATGTCGGTGAGCTTCAGGCCCGAGGCATGGGTGAAGACGGTGGCGGTCTCGGTTTGCGGCCCGAGGGACGCCGGGTCGGGCGGGGCGTTGAGGCCATCGCCGCTGCAGCCGGCCAGCAGCGCGGCAATGCCGACCGCTCCGGCCAGTGCCAAGGCACGCATCCCTCCCTCCCCTGTCCGTTGTCCGCCGGCCGTCACTTCACGCCGAGCAGCTCCACCTCGAAGACGAGCGTGGCGTTGGGCGGGATGACGCCGCCGGCGCCGCGTGCGCCGTAGCCCAGCTGCGGCGGAAGGACGAGGGTGCGCTTGCCCCCCACCTTCATGCTGGCGACGCCCTCGTCCCAGCCCTTGATGACCTGGCCCACGCCGAGGGTGAACTCGAACGGCTCGCCGCGGTCGACCGAGCTGTCGAACTTCGCGCCCTTCTGCCCGTCCTTGTAGAGCCAGCCCGTGTAGTGCATGACGCAGGTCTGGCCGGTCTTGGGCGATGCGCCCGTGCCGACCTTGGTGTCCGTGATCTGCAAGCCCGATGCGGTCGTCATGGATTGTGCCATTGCCGATGTGGTGATGCCAGCGCCGATCGAGCCGGCGGCCAATGCGGTCGCGAAGATGAAGGCCATTGCCCCGTGCGTTTCAACGTGCGTTCGAAGATCTGCATGCAGCTCTCCTCGGAATCATTGGTCCGTGACCTCTTGTATCCCCGGCATCGGCGCAAGATCGTGGCCGTGAGGTCGCAGCCGGGCGCCTTTGTTGCGGTACAGAACCCCGCAAAGGACGGCTCGTTCCGGAGCAGGTTGCCCGATACACTCGTCTCGAGCGCAGGGCCGATCCGCAACGCACCGTCAAGCTCGATGGAGCTGACGCAGCTCAAGGAGCGCGTGCGGCAGCTCGCCGAGGAGAGCCGCCACGACCAGAGCCTGATCTTCGAGACCTACCGCAAGCACGGCGCCGTCAAGGATGGACCAGGCCGGATGACGCTCAACCGCGAGGTCGGCGACATCCAGCGCCGCATCGCGGTGCGCGGCCAGCAGATGAGGGGCCTGAGCGAGCAGATCGCCAAGCTCGAGGCCGAGCTGAGCCCGCCGCCGACGAAGGAGGCGAAGTAGTGGCAACGGGGTCAGACCCCTCGCTGCCACGATTGCGCCTTATTCGCTCCGCTCGGCGAGGGGTCTGACCCCGCTTAACTCGGCGGCGGCAGTTGGCGATGCCTCACGGGCTGTCGTCTCCACGTCGCCGTCGGCTCTGCGGACCATGAAGCGCACTCTGAAATGGCTGGGCATTGGCGTGGCGGGGCTTCTCGGCCTCGCCCTCGCCGCCGCGGGCCTCGGCTTTGCGTATCCTCCGGAACACGGTGCCTGCGCCCTCGGGCACGCTGGCCATCGCGGGGCTGTCGGCGCCGGTCGAGGTGGTGCGCGACCGCGAGGGCGTGCCCCACATCTTCGCCAAGACCATCGACGACCTCTACGCCGGCCTGGGCTTCGTGCACGCGCAGGACCGCCTGTGGCAGATGGAGCTGCAGCGCCGCGCCGGTCAGGGCCGCCTGTCGGAAATCTTCGGCAAGGACACCTTCCGCAACGACGTATTCCTGCGCACGCTCGATCTCTACGGCCACGCCGAGCGCTCGCTGGCGGCGCTGCCCGCCGAGGTCAGGCGCGCGCTGGACGCCTATGCGCGCGGGGTCAACGCCTACCTGACCGCCGCCTCGGCTGGCTCGAGCCGCGGCTTCCCCCCGAGTTCGTGTTGCTGCGGCACCGGCCGGAGCCGTGGCGCGCGGCCGACAGCGCCGTCATCGTCAAGCTGATGGCGATGCAGCTCTCCACCAACATGAACAACGAGATCCTCCGGCTTGCGCTGGCGGCGCAGGGGCTCGGCCCGGCCGAGATCGAGGAGCTGCTGCCGCCCGATGCGGCCGACAAGCCGCCGCCCCTGCCGAAGCTCGCCGAGCTCTATCCCCTGAAGCGCGAGCAGGCGGCAGAGCGCCGCGCCGGCACCCCCGATCTCCGTCGCCGGCCTCATTGGAACGCGGCGCCTCCAACAACTGGGTGGTGTCGGGAGCGCGCACCCAGTCCGGCAAGCCGCTGCTCGCCAACGATCCGCACCTGCGGCTGGCGGCGCCCGTGCACGTGGTACCTGGTGCACCTGGCGCTGGAGCGGCCCGGCGCGGAGGTGGCCAACATCGCGGGAGCGAGCCTCCCCGGCGTGCCGCTGATCGTGCTCGGCCGCGGCGACCAGCCTCGCCTGGGGCTTCACCAACACCGGCCCGGACGTGCAGGACATCTTCATCGAGAAGGTGAACCCGGACAATGCCGCGCGAGTACCTGACGCCCGACGGCTGGCGGCCGTTCGAGGTCGAGGAGATGGCGATTGCCGTCAAGGGCGGAGGGGTGCGCAAGGTCGAGCGCCGGCGCACGCGCCACGGGCCGGTGCTGCCGGGCTTCTACCGCAACCTCGACGGGCTCCTCGGCCCCGGCCACGTGGCGGCGCTGCAGTGGACCGCGCTCAGCGACGACGACACGACCATCGCCGCGGGCATGTTCGACCCCGAGGTTCAAGAGCGTCGCGGACTACATGGCGCGGATGGCGCTGTACATGGTGCCGATGCAGTCGCATCGTGATCGCCGACACGGCGGCAAGATCGGCATGATCGCGCCCGGCCGCGTGCCGGTGCGCGATCCGAGCAACAAGGTGGGCGGCCGCGCGCCGGTGCCCGGGTGGGATGCCGTCTACGACTGGAAGGGGTATCTCGCGTTCGAGGAGCTGCCGCGCGTGGACGACGCCAACATCGGCGCCATCGGCACCGCGAACGCGCGCATGGTCGACCCCGACTACCCGCATCTCCTGACCTACGACTGGGAGTCCGCCTTCCGCCAGCAGCGCATCAAGGAGCTGATCTTCGACCGCGACAAGCACGACATGGCGAGCATGCGCTCGGCCCAGACCGACGTGCTGTCGCTGGCCGTCGCGAAGCTGCAGCCGCTGATGATCGCGGCGGCGCAGGCGAGCGGCTCGGTCGACAACGCCGTCCTCGACGAGCTGACCACCTGGGACGCCAGGATGCGCGCCGACCGGCCCGAGCCGCTGATCTTCACGGCCTGGATGCGCGCGGCCGTCAAGGCGATCTATCGCGACGATCTGGGCCCGGCGTTCGAGCCGCTATTTCGACTATCGGGCCGACGGCGCTGATCCGCCTGCTGGAGGGACGCGCCACGGCGCGCGACTGGTGCGACGACCGCACCACGCCCGAGCGCGAGAGCTGCGGGGCCGTGCTCGCCGCCGCGCTCAACGCGGCGCTCGCCGAGCTTCGGGACCGCTACGGCCCCGACCGCACGAAGTGGCGCTGGGGCAGGGCGCACCGGGCCTTGAGCGAGCATCGCCCGTTCGGCGCCGTGCCCTGCCTCGCCCGCTGCTTCAATGTCGAGGTCGACAGCGGCGGCGGCAACTACACGCTCAACCGCGGCGAGGCGGACTTCGAGATGGAGCCGCCGTTCGCCAACCGGCATGCCGCGAACCTGCGCGCTGATCTACGACCTCGCCGACCTCGACCGCTCGCTGTTCATGGCGCCGACGGGCCAGTCGGGCAACCCGCTCTCGCCCTTCTACCGCTCCTTCGCGGGCGCTGGGCCAAGGGCGAGTACATCGAGATCGCCACGCGGCGCGACGCCATCGCCAAGGCCAGCCTCGGCACCTGGCAGCTCGTGCCCAAGTAGCACACCACACGCGCGGCGCGAGCGAGAGGCGCGGCGGTGCTTCCTATTGCCGTCCCTGCGACCGGTTGGCCTCGTCACGCAACTCTGCTTTAAGCTCCACCCCATGCCAGCATCGATCCCCATCCTCTCCTCCGTCGCCGCGCTCGCCACCACCACCGATGCCTGGATCGTCGACATCTGGGGCGTCATGCACAACGGCGCGCGCGCCCACGCCGCCGCGGCTGAGGCGTGCATCGCCTTCCGCAGGGGAGGTGGCACCGTCGTGCTGCTCTCCAACGCCCCGCGGCCGTTTGCGGCCGTGGTGCCGCATATGACGGCGCTCGGCGTGCCGCCGGGGGCCTACGACGCCGGCGTCACCTCGGGCGATGCCACCCGCGACCTGATCTCCATCTGGCGGGACCGTCAGGTCCTCCACATCGGCCCGGAGCGCGATCTCGGCATCATCGCGGGGCTCGACGTGCACCTGTCGCCGCCCGAGACGGCGGAGGTCGTGCTCTGCTCCGGGCTCTGGGACGACACGCGCGAGACGCCCGCCGACTACGCCGGCCTGTGGCCGGGGTTGATTGCGCGCGGCGTGCCGATGATCTGCGCCAACCCCGACATCAAGGTGGAGCGCGGTCACGAGCTCGTCTATTGCGCCGGTGCGCTGGCGGCGGACTACGCGGCGGCCGGCGGCGGGGTGTCCTGGGCCGGCAAGCCGCACCTCCCCATCTACGCGCGCACCGAGGCCGAGATCGCCCGCCTCAGGGGCCGCGCAGTGCCGAAGGATCGGCTTTTGTGCATCGGCGACGGCATCGAGACGGACCTTGCGGGCGCGCACGCGGCGGGCCTGCGCTCCCTGTTCATCGCCAGCCCCATCTTCGTACCGAACGGGCTCGACGCCTCGGTCCTCGGGGAGCTGTTCGCCGACCGGCCGTTCGCGCCGGTGGCGGCGATGCAAGCGCTCACCTGGTAGGTACTCTACCCGTCATCCCGGTCGATGCGATGCGAGCCAAAGGCGAGCAGCGCGCCGAACCGGGACCTCGTGAAGTGAGGTTCGACTCGCCTCGCGAGGTCCCGGACAGCTTCGGGCTGCGCCCTCAGCTTCCGGGATGACGGGTGCTACGGTTGCGGCCCATGGCCGCTGCGTAGCGCGCCTTGTTCTCCTCGTCGGGCGGGTAGAGGCCGGGGAGCGCGGCGCCGCTCTCGACCTCCTGCATGATCCACGCCTCGAGCTTCTCCTGCTCCACGGCGGCCGCTGCCACCGCTTCGAGGAGGGCGGCCGGGATGGCGACGGCGCCATCGCCGTCGGCCACGATCACGTCATCGGGTAGCACGGCGACACCGCCGCAGCCGATCGGCTCCTGCCAGCCAACGAACGTGAGGCCGGCGTAGGACGGCGGCGCGGCCACGCCCTGGCACCAGACGGACAAGCCGGTTGCCAGCACGCCGGCCGCATCGCGCACGACGCCGTCGGTCACCAGCGCGGCGACGCCTCTCTTGCGCATGCGAGCACAGAGGATGTCGCCGAAGATGCCGGCGTCCGTCACGCCCATCGCATCGACCACGGCAATGACGCCCGCCGGCATGGCCTCGATGGCGGCCCTGGTCGACCTGGGCGATGCCACCGAGTCCGGCGTGGCGAGGTCCTCGCGCGCCGGCACGAAGCGCAAGGTGAAGGCGCGCCCCACGAGGCGCGGCTGCCCGGCGTGCAGCGGTCGCGGCCCGCGCATCCACGCGCTGCGCACGCCCTTCTTCAGGAGTACCGAGGTCACGGTCGCCGTCGAAGTACCGGAGAGCTTGGCGACGATCGCGGGGTCGAGGGACATGCGACGCTCCATTGGGAGTGGGGAATGGGGAGTGGGGAGTGGGAAGGGGCGGCGGTGGTATCGCGACCCCACTTCCCTACTCCCTACTCCCTACTCCCGGTGCCGGACCCGGAGGGTCCGACACCTCAGTATCCCTCCTTGAGCAGCGGGAAGGCGCTGTCGAGCCAGGGACGCACGATCGGCGCCACCTGGGCGACGAAGCTCGGGTCGAGCTCGGCGAACGAGGTCACGCCCAGGAGGCCGAGGCAGCGCGTGACCTCGTCCTGCAGCAATTCCAGCGCGCGCACCAGCGCCGCCTCGCCGCCGGCCGCCAGCGCCAGGCCCTGCAGGCGGCCGATGCCCACGGCCGTGGCGCCGAGCGCCATCGCCTTGACGATGTCGCCGCCGCGCAGGAAGCCGCCGTCCACATACACCTCGGCGCGGCCGGCCACCGCGTCGAGCACCTCCGGCAGCACGGCGACGGCGCCCTTGCCGTGGTCGAGCTGCCGTCCGCCGTGGTTGGAAACGTAGACGGCCTCGATGCCGTGCTCGACCGCGATCCTGGCGTCCTCGGCCGTGGCGATGCCCTTCAGGATGAAGGGCAGCTTGTACCTGGCCTTGAGCCGGGCCACGTCGCGCCAGGAGAAGCGGGCCTGGAAGTGGTCGGCGGGCCGCGTGCGCCGCGAGGTGGTCTGGTAGCGCTTGGCGAGGTCGCGCTCGCGCCGGCCGTAGTAGTCGAGATCGACGGTGAGGGCGAGCGCGACGTAGCCGCTGGCGACCGCGCGGGCGACGTAGTCGTCCACCCAGGCCTGGTCGCCGCGCACGTAGAGCTGGAAGATCTTGGGATGGCTGG
Source organism: uncultured Alphaproteobacteria bacterium (assembly GCA_963758625.1). GTDB lineage: Bacteria > Pseudomonadota > Alphaproteobacteria > Rhizobiales > Hyphomicrobiaceae > AWTP1-13. The sequence continues at coordinate 83,885 of CAVWWJ010000028.1, forward strand.
TGCAGGCGGCTACGGCTTCGAGCCCCGGGGCGCAGGCCGAGCTCAGCATGTGCAGCACGCCGAACTGGGCGGCCGCGCGCGTCGGCGCCTCGCCGCCCGAGGCCACCATGTCCTGCAGCGAGCCGATCGGCGCCAGGATCACGGGCAGGCGCAGCTTCTGCCCCAGCACCGTGGCGCTGGTATCGACGTTCTCGACGTTGCGCAGCACGCGCGGGCGGAAGGCGAGGGCGTCGAGCGCCAGGCGGTTGCGCTGCTGCGTGGTCTCGGTCTCGGCGCCGCCCATCAGGTAGTCCCAGGCCCCCTGGGACAGGTTGCGCCTCGCCGGCGTGACGAACTCGTGCAGGACGGCGTAGTGCAGGTCTTCGTGCATTCTGGCGTTTCCCCCCAGCGTCATGGGTCTCTTGCAGGCATCATCCCGCAGATGCCCCTCGGATCAAGCCTGTCAGAACGCCGCGGCGCCGTCTCGCAAGCCGGGCTGTGGTAGGAGAAGGTCAGGCATGAACGCGCCTCTTGGCCCTTCTGGCGGGGATGCCTATAGCTTGGGATATGCGTCTGCGCCGAGGAGGGTGCCATGACTCTGGGATTGTCGCTTTCGGCGTTCACGACGCTGCATGTCGTCATCAGCCTGATCGGGATTGCCACCGGTCTCGTCGTCCTCTACGGGCTGTTGAACGCGCAGAGGCTGGAGGCCTGGACCGCCGTCTTCCTTGCCACGACCATCCTCACCAGCGTGACCGGCTTCATGTTCCCCATCGGCGGGCTGACACCGGCGCTGGTGGTCGGCGCCATCTCGCTCGTGGTGCTCGCAGTCGCCCTGGTAGCGCTCTACGTGTTCCGGCTCGCCGGGCCGTGGCGCTGGGTCTACGTCGTGACGGCCCTGCTGGCGCTCTATCTCAACGTATTCGTCAGCGTGGTGCAGGCGTTCCAGAAGCTCGCCTTCCTGCAGCCGCTGGCGCCGACCCAGTCCGAGCCGCCATTCGCCGTCGCGCAGCTCGCCGTGCTCGCGCTCTTCCTTGCGCTGGGCTACCTCGCGGTACGGCGGTTCCACCCTGGTGCCAGACCCTCTGCGGTCTGACACCTCCCCACCCGTCATCCCGGACGGAGCGATGCACGCCAAAGGCGGGCAGCGCTCCGATCCGGGACCTCGTGAGATTCCACTTGTTCCGGGAGGTCCCGGATAGCCTCGCCTGCGGCGCGGCTTCCGGGATGACGGGTGGAGACTAAGCCGCCAGGTCCTTGGCGGTCTCCTCGGTCATCTTCTTGGCATCGCCGAGGAGCACCATGGTGTTGTCGCAGACCCGAAGGCTCTTACCCTAGACGAGCTGGATGCGCAGCTCGCGGCCGAGCACGTGGGCCGCGCGGTGCAACGTTTCGAGGGTGACATTGCCGCCTTTGGGGTCGAGCAGCCGGTCGAGCTGGGCGCGGCTCGTCTCCATCAGCTCCGCCATCTTGTTCTTGGAGAGCTTCTTCTTCTTCATCGCCTGCCCAATCTGCCAGACAATGACCTCCTTGATGGCGACGGCGCGGAACTCTTCGAGCACGCCTTCCTCTTCCAGGAATTCGTCGATGGTAGAACCCCAGTGCGGGTTGTTCTTTCGCTTGGCGCTCATTCCAGCATCTCCTTCATGCGCGCGAGTGCAAGGTCCAGTTCAGCCTTTTGGCGTCCTCTGCGCCTTCTTGATAAAGCCGTGCACGACGCCGATCCGACCACGCTCCACGAAAAACAGCACCCGCGCGATGCGATTTCTGCGGAAGAGCAGTCCGCACTTCCGACAGTCCCTTCACGAGTGGGCGGGCGAGAGGCAGATTAACCGACCGGCCAGCGGAATTGCACACGCTGGAGATCCCAGAGGCGCGATTATCGCGCGGTCCCTCTCCTGGCAAGCTTCTTAGCCATTCGCGCACGGGTTCGTTGCCGGTGAGCGTCCAGATAGAATACCAGAGGTGATCCTTTCGGACGGCACTTGCATCATCCTCGATGACATCGTACTATATAAGAGGCATGTCTTGCAACATTGGGGCAAACCCACCTCACCATCTGTTGAGCTGAGCGCAGCCGGGTCGGACGCGTGCTCACTATATGGCAGCGGATGATGACATCCAAGGCTACATCCGCGCCCACTGCAAGTCGCCCGGCAGGCCAACAGTGCTGAAATCGACGTGGAGCCCCGCCGGTGCCGTGGTCGCGCTGCGCGTTCCAAGGCATGAATGGTCAGACCGCGCATGGCCACGAGGTCGCCGGAGTTGGCGCAACAAACCGCCGTCGGAGCCATGGTGTCAGACCCGCAGGGTCTGACACCTCCTACGCCGCCAGGTCCTTGGCGATCTCCTCGGTCATCTTCTTGGCGTCGCCGAGGAGCATCATGGTGTTGTCGCGGTAGAACAGCGGGTTGTCGATGCCGGCATAGCCCGACGCCAGCGAGCGCTTGTTGAACATCACGGTGCCCGCCTTCCACACCTGCAAGACCGGCATGCCGTAGATCGGCGAGGACTTGTCGTCCTCGGCCGCCGGGTTGGTCACGTCGTTGGCGCCGATCACGTAGGCCACGTCGGCCTGGGCGAACTCGTTGTTGATGTCGTCCAGCTCGAACACCTCGTCGTAGGGCACGTTGGCCTCGGCCAGCAGCACGTTCATGTGGCCGGGCATGCGGCCCGCCACCGGGTGGATGGCGTACTTCACCTCCACGCCGGCCTTCTTGAGCCGGTCGGCCATCTCGCGCAACGCGTGCTGGGCCTGGGCCACCGCCATGCCGTAGCCCGGCACGATGATGACCTTGGCGGAGTTCTTGAGCAGGAACGCCGCATCCTCGGCCGAGCCCAGCTTGACGGGCTTCTGCTCGGCGCCGGCCGCCGGCCCCGCGGTCTCACCGCCGAATCCGCCCAGGATCACCGAGATGAACGAGCGGTTCATGCCCTTGCACATGATGTAGGACAGGATGGCGCCCGAGGAGCCCACCAGCGCGCCGGTGATGATGAGCGCGATGTTGCCGAGCGTGAAGCCGATGCCGGCCGCCGCCCAGCCCGAGTAGGAGTTGAGCATGGAGATCACCACCGGCATGTCGGCGCCGCCGATGGGGATGATGATCAGGATGCCGAACAGCAGGGCAACCGCCGTGACGGCCCAGAACAGCGCCGGGTCCCCGCCGGACTGGCTGAAGCAGCCAGACGAGCCCGATCAGCAGCGCGGCGAGCGCAAGGTTGATCAGGTGCCGCAGGGGCAGGATGATCGGCTTGCCCGACATGCGGCCCGACAGCTTGGCAAAGGCGATCACCGAGCCCGTGAAGGTGACGGCGCCGATGGCGACGCCGAGCGCCATCTCGAGCAGGCTCGCGCCTGCGATGGCATTAGGCTGGCCGATGCCGAACGCCTCGGGGGCATAGAGGGCGCCGGCGGCCACGAGCACCGCGGCGAGGCCCACCAGCGAGTGGAACGCGGCCACCAGCTCGGGCATCGCCGTCATCGGCACGCGGCGCGCGATGACGGCGCCGATGCTGCCGCCGAGCAGGAGCCCGCCGGCAATCAGTGCCCAGGTCAGCTGCTCCTCCGGCGCGCCGATCTGGGCGAGCGTGGTGCCGATGGCGAGCGCCATGCCGAGCATGCCGAGCAGGTTGCCGCGGCGCGAGGTCTCCGGGCTCGACAGCCCGCGCAGCGCCATGATGAAGAGCACCGCAGCGAGGAGATAGAGCAGGGCGACGAGGTTGGCGCTCATGGGTTCAACATCTCCGTCGAGCCGCTCGGAAATTCAACGCCTGCGAACTCGGGGTACACGTCGCGCAGGATCTGCAGCTGTGGGGCGTTGTTGACGCGCAGCAGGTACCATCTGCCTTCGTCGAGCAGAGCCAGGGTGTGCGACCTTACCTGAACGCGCTTGCCAGCTACCGCCATGGTTGTCTGGGTCGGGATGAGGAGATAGGGCGTCCCGCCTGCCAGCTCCTTGTGGATGGCGGTCCCGAGGTCGATCCCGAACGACTCGATGTTGCCCTGCAACGTCTGCATTGCCTTGGCCATCGCAGTGACGACCGCCTCCGGCGTCATGTTGGTGCGGCGCGCAATGGCAGCCAGGACCTTCGGCGGCACGGTCTGGGCGACGCGCGCATGGTTGCCTTCGCGCATGGCGGCATCGAAGCTGTGGACGGTGGCGGCCAGCGCCGCCTTCTCCTGGTCGGTGAGCGGGCGTGCCCACGCCGCGGAGGCCACGAGCGCGAGCACGAGCGCCAAGACGGCCGCGAGCGGCGAGCGCGCGCTCTCCTGCCTCGCCGGTGCACCGTGCCTCGCCCTCATTGCGTGGGCTCCCGCTTCCTGCTCATGGCGAGCATTCGCTGGGTGACGAGGAAGCCGCCGAAGGTGTTCACCGAGGCCATGATCAGCGCCGGGAAGCCGAAGATTTTGCCGAGCAGGTTGCCGCGGCGCGAGGTCTCCGGGCTCGACAGCCCGCGCAGCGCCATGATGAAGAGCACCGCGGCGGCGAGATAGAGCAGGGCGACGAGGTTGGCGCTCATGGGTTCAAGAGCTCATTTCAGGATCTCCGTCGAGCCGCGCGGAAGCTCGACGCTCGTGAACTCGGGGTACACCTCGCGCAGGATCTGGAGCTGCCCGGCGTCGCTCACGCGAAGCAGGAACCACTGGCCCTCGTCGAGAACAGCCAGCGTGTGCGACCTTTCCCGGACGCGACCCTGGCCGCCGACTGCCATGGTCGTCTGGGTCGGGATGAGGACGTAGGGCGTCCCGCTGGCGTGCTCCTTGTAGATGGCAGCTCCGAGGTCCATTGCGAACGACTCGATCTTGACATCGCCCTGCTCCAGCGTCTGTTGCATGGACTTGATCATCGCAGCGACGATCTGGTCCGGCGGCGCTCCTCCGGCGCGGCGGGCAATGGCGGCAATGAACTTCGGCGGCACGGTCTGGGCCACGCGCGCATAGTCGCCATTGCGCATGGCGGCATCGAAGCTGGCGACGGTGGCCGCCAGCGCTGCCTTCTCCTGATCGCTGAGCGGGCGTGCCCACGCCGCGGAGGCCGCGAGCACGAGCACGAGCGCCAGGACCGCCGCGAGCGTGGAGCGTGCGCTCTCCTGCCTGGCCGGCCCGCCGTGTCGAAACATCATTTCTTGGGTGCCTCCCGCTTCTTGTACATGGCGAGCATGCGCTGGGTGACGAGGAAGCCGCCGAAGATGTTGACCGCCGCCATGGTGAGCGCCAGGAACCCGAAGATCTTGGCGAGCAGGCTGCCCTGGGTGGTGAGCGCCACGCCCACCGCCAGGAGCGCGCCGACCACGATCACGGAGGAGATGGCGTTGGTGACCGACATCAGCGGCGTGTGCAGCGCCGGCGTCACGCTCCACACCACGTAGTAGCCGACGAAGATCGCCACTATGAACACCATGAGCTGGTAGATCGCCGGGCTCACATCCCCGCCGCCCGCGGCGAGCGCGGGGGTGGTGCCGGCCAGTGTTCCCGCAGCAAGGAAGGCACTCCTGCGCCACAAGCGCCGACGCGGATTCCCCTCCCCCTTGTGGGGAGGGGTTAGGGGTGGGGGCAATCCCGAACTTCGATGTTCTGCAATCCCCCCCACCCTGTCCCTCCCCCACAAGGGGGGAGGGGACGCCTGCTGCAGGTGTAGGTTGGGTCGAGCGATAGCGAAGACCCAACAGACCCATCGAACGGTGTGTTGGGTCTGCGCTTCGCTTGACCCAACCTACGGGAGCGCGTGGAGAGGTCGCCATCTCACTCCCCCTGCAAGGCCGGGTGCACGATCTTGCCGTCCTTGGCCAGCAGCGTGCCCTTCACGATCTCGTCGTCCCAGTCGATCTTCAAGACCTTCTCCTTCTTGTCGATCAGGGTCTCCAGGAACGCCAGCAGGTTCTTGGCGTAGAGGCTCGACGCATTGACCGCCACCTCGCCCGCCAGATTGGTGGGGCCCAGGATCAACACGCCGTTGTGCTCCACTGCCGCGTCCGGCCTGGTCAAGTCGGTGTTGCCGCCGCGCTCGGCCGCCAGATCCACGATCACCGAGCCCGGCTTCATGCTCTCGATCATTGCGGTCGAGACCAGCTTGGGTGCCGGGCGGCCGGGGATCAGGGCCGTGGTGACGACGATGTCCTGGCCCTTGATGTGGCTGGCGATCAGCTCCGCCTGCTCCTTCTGGTACTCGGCCGACATGGGCTTGGCGTAGCCGGCCGCGGTCTGGGCCTGCCGGAACTCCTCGTTCTCCACGGCGATGAACTTTGCCCCGAGCGAGGCCACCTGCTCCTTGGTGGCGGGCCGCACGTCGGTTGCCGACACGATGGCGCCGAGCCGGCGCGCGGTGGCGATCGCCTGCAGCCCGGCCACGCCCACGCCCATGATGAACACCTTGGCGGCGGGCACGGTGCCGGCCGCCGTCATCATCATCGGCAGCGCCTGGCCGAAGTGCGCGGCGGCGTCCACCACCGCCTTGTAGCCCGCGAGGTTGGCCTGGCTCGACAGCACGTCCATGGACTGCGCGCGCGAGATGCGCGGCATGAGCTCCATCGCCATCAGCGAGGCGCCGGTGGCGGCCAGCGCATCGAGGCCCGGACGGTCGTCGTAGGGGGCCAGCATGGCTGCCACGATGGCGCCGGGCGCGAGGCCGGCCACCTCCTCCGCGGAGGGGCGGCGCACCTTGAGCAGGATGTCGCCGCCGGAGACGGCCTCGGCGGCACTGGGCACAATGGCCGCACCTTGCGCGGCAAATGCGTCGTCGGAGAAGCGCGCACGCAGGCCGGCGCCGGCTTCCACGCGCACGGTGCAGCCGAGACCGGTGAGCTTCCTGATGGATTCCGGCGAGACGGCCACCCGCGGCTCACCGTCTCGCTCTGCCGTGACCGCTATGGTGACCATGGACGCTCCCGCCCCACTCGCCGCTCGCGGGCCGCACGATCCGCCATCCGTCGGCCGCCGCCCTCAGCCCGAGCGAGTGCAGCCGGAAAGCCTGCTGGCGCCGCTAGGGCACGAGGGCGAGCAGGAACAGCAGCAGCGCCACGACGAACGCGACCAGGATCACGGTCGCGCGCAGAAAGCCGTTGTAGGTGCGCACGTGCTCCGGATAGTCCATGGCGGAATGTCCGCCGGAAGTGTCAATTGCCATAGTCTTCCACCCAGTGCATTCGATGAGCCGGGGACTTGGTATCGCAAGCCGCTTTGCCCAGCAAGCGACCGATCGCCCTGCCTCTGTGGCTACGGGCGCAACCCGGCACTGCCGAGCCACACCTTCTCGCGCGCGGCCGGGCGTGCTTCTATGGTCACAAAACCGCAAGGAAACAGGATCGGAGAACGCCCATGGACCTCGGCATGACGCCCAAGGTGAAACCGCTGGTTGAGAAGGTGCGCACCATGGTGCGCGACGAGATCATGCCGCTGGAGGAGGAGTACGAGGCCGAGATCGGCAAGGAGGGCTCCCGGTTCACGCACACCAAACGGCAGACCGAGATCCTCGAGGGCCTGAAGGCCAAGGCGCGCGAGCGCGGCCTGTGGAACTTCTGGCTGACGGCCTCCGACAAGGGCTACGGCCTCACCACCGTGGAATACGCCTACCTGGCCGAGGAGTTGGGCTGGTCGCGGCTGGCGCCGGAGACCTTCAACTGCTCCGCCCCCGACACCGGCAACATGGAGGTGCTGGAGCGCTACGCCTCTCCGGCGCACAAGGAGCAATGGCTGAAACCGCTCCTGGAGGGCAAGATCCGCTCGGCCTACATCATGACCGAGCCGGCGGTGGCCTCCTCCGACGCCACCAACCTGGTCATGGAGGCGAAGCTCGACGGCAACGAGTGGGTCTTGAACGGCGAGAAATGGTTCGCCTCCGGCGCAGGCGATCCGCGCTGCAAGATCTACATCGTCATGGTCTGCACCGACCCGGATGCGCCGGAGAAGCACAAGCGCCACTCGCAGATCCTGGTCCCGGCCGGCACCAAGGGCGTGGAGATCCTGCGCCCGATGAAGGTGTACGGCAACGACGACGCACCGCACGGCCACATGCACATCCGCTTCAAGGACGTGCGGGTGCCGAAGGAGAACCTGATCCTCGGCCGCGGGCGGGGCTTCGAGGTGTCGCAGGGTCGCTTGGGGCCGGGCCGCATCCACCACTGCATGCGCGCCATCGGCCAGGCCGAGCGGGCGCTGGAGCTGATGTGCCGGCGCTCGCTCTCGCGCGAGGCGTTCGGCAAGCCGCTGGCGCATCTCGGCGCCAACTACGACATCATCGCCGAGAGCCGCATGAAGATCGAGATGGCGCGCCTGCTCTGCCTCAAGGCGGCCTACATGATGGACACGGCCACCCCGCGCGAGGCGGCGCCGTGGATCTCGCAGATCAAGGTGGTGGCGCCGCGCATCGCGCTCGACATCACCGACGAGGCGGTGCAGATGCACGGCGCCATGGGCGTCACGCAGGACGTGCCGCTGGCCCGCATGTGGACGGGGCTGCGCACGCTGCGGCTGGCGGACGGCCCCGATGCGGTGCACCGCCGCCAGGTCGCCCGCGCCGAGCTTCGGCGGTACACGAACCAGAAGATGTGACCTGTCATCGCGGGCCTTGTGCCCGCGATCCATCTATCCGCTTGCTCCGGAGATAGCTGTTGGCTGGATCCCGGTGACAAGCACCGGGATGACAAAGATGACCTCATTCGCCCATCAGGCGGCGCAGATCGATACCGTGGCGCTGGCCTCCTACCTCGAAGAGCGTCTGCCGGGCTTCCGGGGCCCGATCGAGGCCCAGAAGACACCGACCGGGCAGTCGAACCCGACGTTCGTCCTCAGCACACCCGGCGGGCGCTACGTGCTGCGCAAGAAGCCGCCTGGGCAGCTCCTGAAGTCGGCGCACCAGGTCGACCGCGAGTACCGCGTCATGAAGGCGCTCGCCGATACCGACGTGCCGGTGCCGCGTATGCTGCACCTTTGCGAGGACGATGCGGTCGTCGGCACGGCGTTCTACGTGATGGCGTTCGTCGACGGCACCGTGTTCTGGGACCCGGCGCTGCCGGAGCTCAGCAACGCCCAGCGCGCCAAGCTCTACGACGCGCAGAACCGGGCGCTCGCCGCCCTGCACTCCGTCGACCCGGGCAAGGTGGGCCTCGCTGACTTCGGCAGGGCGGGCAGCTACTTCGCCCGCCAGCGCGACCGCTGGACCAAGCAGTACCGGGCGTCGGAGACCGAGCGGCTCGAGGATATGGAGACGCTGATTGCGTGGCTCGAGCAGAACGAGCCGCCCGATGACGGCCGCTCGAGCCTGGTGCACGGCGACTACCGCATCGACAACATGATCTCCGCCCCCGACGGCGCGCGCGTCCTCGCCATCATCGACTGGGAGCTGTCCACCATTGGCCACCCGTTCTCGGACCTGGCCTACCAGTGCATGCAGTGGCGCTTCCCCAATCACGAGACCATGCGCGGGTTGGCCGGCATCGACCGGGCGGCGCTCGGCATCCCCACGGAGGAGGAGTACGTCGCCCGGTATTGCGAGCGCATGGGGCTGTCGCACATCCCGCATTGGCAGTTCTGCCTCGCCTTCTCCTTTTTCCGCCTGGCCGCCATCGTCCAGGGGGTCAAGAAGCGCGGGCTCGACGGCACCGCCTCCAACCCGGAGAAGGCCCTGAAATCGGGCGAGCGCATACCCCTGATGGCCAGGATGGGCGTGGAGGCGATCGGTAGGGCGCAATAAGGCGACAGCCGCATTGCGCCGATCCGCGCGCGCTTGTGGGCACGGGTGTTTCGGTGCAATGCGCCTTCGGCTTATTGCACCCTACGATCTACGGCGGGGAGCGTCGGCAGGAACGGATCCGAGGTCACATCTGCGTCAGGAGGACCGTTTGCCGGTAACGGCACAAGCGTCGGGAGCGTATCTGTCTCGAAATGCGGCACTCGAATGCCACACTGGGATGCAACAACAGGTCGACGCCCATGCTGATCAAGCGCCCCTCCGACATTGCACCCTCCGAGATCACGCCGCGCGCGGTCTACCTGCGCCGCAGGGAGATCCTGACGGGCGCCGCTTCGCTCGGCCTCATCGCGGCGGCGGGCCTCAGGGCCGATAGCGCCCATGCAGCGCCGCTGCCCGGTGCCAAGAGCCCGCTGTCGACCACCGACGAGGCGTTGACGCCGCTGCAGGACGTGACCACCTACAACAACTTCTACGAGTTCGGCGCCGACAAGGGCGACCCCGCCAAGAACGCCCACACGCTGACCACCCGGCCGTGGAAGGTGAAGGTGGACGGGCTGGTCGCCAAGCCGGGCGAGTACGACGTCGACGATCTCATCAAGTCGACGCAGCTCGAGGAGCGCATCTACCGCATGCGCTGCGTGGAGGGCTGGTCGATGGTGATCCCCTGGGTCGGATTTCCGCTCTCGGAGGTGCTGAAGCGGGTGGAGCCGCAGGGCAGCGCCAAGTACGTGGCGTTCGAGACCCTGGTTCGCCCGGCGGAGATGCCGGGCCAGCGCGGCTTCTTCCAGCCGCTGCCGTGGCCCTACGTGGACGGCCTGCGCCTCGACGAGGCCATGCACCCGCTGACGATCCTGGCGGTCGGCCTCTACGGCGAGACGCTGCTCAACCAGAACGGCGCGCCCATCCGCCTCGTCGTGCCCTGGAAGTACGGCTTCAAGAGCATCAAGTCGATCGTGCGCATCTCGCTCGTCGAGAACGAGCCGCCGATGACCTGGAAGCTGCAGAACGCGCGCGAGTACGGCTTCTATTCCAACGTCAACCCCGCGGTCGACCATCCGCGCTGGAGCCAGGCGACCGAGCGGCGCATCGGCGAAGGCAGCGGGCTGTTCGTCGGCGCCGGCCGACGCTCCTGTTCAACGGCTACGGCGACCAGGTGGCGAGCCTCTACGCGGGGATGGACCTCAGGGCCAACTACTGAGACTGCGATGCCCGGCCTTCGCCCTGCTGCCCGGCCCAACACCCGACTTGGGCGTCTGCTGCTCGGCGCAGACCCGATCCGGCGGTCGATCTATGTCGCTGGGCATGCTGCCGGCGGTGTGGACCTTCTACCTCGGCCTCACCGACCAGCTCGGCGCCGACCCACAGAACACGCTGGAGCGGACGCTGGGGCTGTGGGCGCTGCGCTTTCTCGTCGTCGGCCTCGCCATCACCCCGCTGCGCCGGCTCGGCGGGCCGAACCTCGTGCGCTAGCGCCGCGCCATCGGGCTGCTCGCCTTCTACTACGCCTGCACTGCATCTTTCGGTGTACCTGCTGCTCGACAAGGGCCTCGATGTCAGCCGCGATCTGGGCCGACATCGTCAAGCGGCCCTACATCACCGTCGGCATGCTGGCGTTCACCATCCTGGTGCCGCTCGCCGTCACCTCCAACGGCCCCATGATCCGCCGGCTCGGCGCGCGCGCCTGGCAGAGGCTGCATCGCCTCGTCTACGTGGCGGCGGCGGCGGCGGCGCTGCACTTCGTCATGCTGGTGAAGGTCTGGTGGGGGGAGCCCCTCGTCTATGCCGGGCTGATCGCCGCTCTCCTGCTCGTCCGGCTCGGCTTCGGGTTGCGCCGGCGCAGGAGGGGGTCAGACCCCTCGCCTCGACCGGCGCGCGAGACTGCAACGGGGTCGCCAGGGGTCTGACCCGGGTCTGACCCCGCCGCCTCGTGGACGCATAACCCCCAGCCTGCAATAGCGGTCGCCGCAGCGCCAGGGGCGCTGGTAGAGTGTGCCTTCCCACGCGAGCACCCCCCATGAAGGACACCGACGAGCCACGCCCGTCCGCCGGGCAGCTGTTCCTCTCCGTCTTCCCCTCGGTGATGCTGCCGATGTTCCTGGCGGTGGTGGACCAGACCATCGTCGCCACGGCCCTGCCGGCGATTGCCGCCTCGCTCGGCAGCGTGGAGCGGGTGTCGTGGGTGGTGGTCGCCTACCTCGTGGCCGGCACCATCGCCGCCCCGGTCTACGGGCAGCTGCGCGACGTCTACGGCGGCAAGCGGGTCATGTTCGTGGCGCTGGGCGTGTTCCTGGCGGGCTCGCTCCTGTGCGCGGTCTCGGTCAGCGTCGAGATGCTGGCGCTTGCCCGCGTCCTGCAGGGCCTCGGCGGCGGCGGCCTCATGACCTTGTCGCAGGCGCTGATCGGCGAGACCATCCCACCGCGCGAGCGGCCGCGCTACCAGGGCTATCTCGCCGAGCGTGATGGTGACGTCCAGCACGTTCGGGCCGGTGGTCGGCGGCTATCTCACCCAGCACTTCGGCTGGCGCAGCGTGTTCCTGATCAATCTGCCGCTCGGCGTCATCGCCGGCCTGCTCACGCTGCGGCTCGCCTCCCGGCCGGCGCGGCAGCAGCCCTGGAGCTTCGACGGCATGGGGCTCGTCCTGTTCGTCGCCTTCATCGTGCCGGTGCTGCTGGCGCTGGAGCAGGCGCAGCGCATGAGCGGCGGCACCTGGCCGACGTTCGTGGCGCTGCATGGCGGTCGGTGTCGTCGCGCTCGTCGCCCTCATCGCGCCAGCGAGCGGCGCGCGCCGTATCCGCTGCTGCCGATCTCGCTCCTGCGCCAGCCGACGATCTGGCGCAGCGACGCGCTGGCCGCCTTCCACGGCGCCACCCTGGTGTCGCTGATCGCGTTCGTGCCGATCTACCTGCGCGTCGTGCACGGCACGTCGGCGTCCGAGACGGGGCTCCTGCTGCTGCCGCTGACGTTCGGCATCGGCATCGGCTCGATGCTGACGGGGCGCATCGTCAGCCGGACCGGCCTCACCGCCATCTTTCCCTCCGTCGGCCTGATCTTCGCGACCGTCACGCTGCTGTCGCTTGCGCTGTTCGCGAGCCACCTGGGCACGCGCCAGCTGGGCGTGCTCCTGTTCTGCAACGGCCTGTTCATGGGGACCGTGATGGGCGTCGTGCAGGTCACCGTGCAGAACGCGGCGGGCACGGCCTCGCTGGGCTCCGCCGCGGCCTCCGTGCAGCTGTCGCGCTCGATCGGCGCAGCTGCGGGTACGGCGCTGGTGGGGACCGTGCTGTTCGCCACCCTCGCGCTGGGCGATCCCGCGCACCGCCCGCCTGTTCGGGGCGCTGCTGCAGGATGGGCCGGGCGCGCTCGCCAGCCAGCCGTCGGCCGCAGCCGCCCTGCAGGCCGAGATCGCGACGGCCTTCCGCGCCGCTTTCCTCACCATCGCCGCCTTCGCCGCCGTCGGCGTGGCGCTCGCCTGGTCGATCCCGGCGCGGCGGCTGTGAGAGCGCCGTAAGCAACCCGGGCTGCCCGGCGAAGCGAGCGGCGCAAAAAGGAGCCGCCTGGGGAGAGGCGGCTCTCGAGTTTGACAGGGAGGCGTAGACAGAGTGGACGGGGCCACTCGGTTCCAGATGACTGGACACGGAGCATCATGGCGCTGAGGGACTAATTTTCGGTAAACGAAAGGTTCAAGTCTCAGGTGCCAGGTTTCAGATATCAAAGTCTCGCCGCACAGCCTCCTGAAACCTGACAACTGAAACCTAGAACCGCAACACGCGGATCCAGCGGGCCACGTCGAGCAGGCTCATGGCCGCCGCGGCCACATAGGTGAAGGCCGCGGCGCGCAGGATCTGGCGCGCCGCGGGCAGGTCCCGATCCGGGATGTAGCGGCCGGCCTCCAGGAGCGGCAGCGCTCGGCGGAAGCTTGCGTCGTACTCCACCGGCAGCGTGTAGGCGTGCATGACGATCGACAGGCCGAGGATCAGCACGCCCGCGAGCGCCTGGACCAGCATGAGGTGCGGCGCCTTGGCCACCACCATCATGATCGGCGCCGCCAGCATCACGACGGCACCGACCTTCTCGATCCAGATCGCCTGCCTGGCGAGGCGCGTGCGATCCTTGAGCGGGCGATAGTCGGTGGCGTCCTGCATGGCGTGCCCGGTCTCGTGCGCGGCGATGACGAGCGCGGAGAGCGAGCGCCCGTCGAGGTGCTGCGGCAGCAGGCGAATGGCCTTGGCGTCGGGATCGTAGTGGTCGCCGAGATCGGTGGCCTCCACCTTGACATGGTGGAGCTTCATGCCGTCCAGCAGGTGGCGCGCGAACTGGCCGCCCGTGCCGGAAAAGTCGGGACGATCCACCGAATACCGGGCGATCACGCGCCGCACCCACACCTGCGGCAGCAGCGCAAGGCCGAGCACCAGCGCCAGAATGACAAGCATTGGGACCAAGGCAGCACTCCGTAGGCGAGAGGCAGTAGGCAGTAGGCAGTAGGCAGCAGGCGCCGGCCCAGGCTTGCCACGCCTACTGCCTACTGCCTAACTATACGTCCGCTCGTCGGCGATGACCTTGCCGTCGTTGGGCAGTGAGCCCGGCGCCACGATCTCCACCTCGCCCTTGAGCTTGGTGACCGCCTGCAGCGTCTCTGCCAACCGTGCCTTCAGCCCCGCGTCGTCCTCGGCCTCGGCACGCAGCGTCATGACATCCTGCTCGTCCGCGCGCCCGACCACCAGCCGCACCCGCCCGACGCCCGCATGCCGCTTGGCGACCTCCGCCACCTGCTCGGGATGCACGAACATGCCCTTGACCTTGGTGGTCTGGTCGGCGCGTCCGAGCCAGCCCTTGATGCGCATGTTGGTGCGACCGCACGGGGATATCCCCGGCAGTACGGCGGAAAGGTCGCCCGTCGCGAAGCGGATCATCGGGTAGTCGCGGTTGAAGGAGGTGACGACCACCTCGCCCACCTCGCCCGCCGGCACCGGGTCGCCGGTGCCGGGCCGCACGATCTCCACGATCACGCCCTCGTCGACGATCATGCCCTCCAGCGCCTCGCTCTCGTAGGCGATGATGCCGAGATCGGCCGTGGCATAGGTCTGGAAGGTGGCGACGCCGCGCTGCCTGTACTCTGCTCTGCAGCGAGGGGAACAGCGCGCCGCCTCCCACCATCGCCCTCTTGAACGAAGTGGCGTCCTTGCCGGTGTCCCGGGCCTTGTCGAGCAGGATCTTGAGATAGTCGGGCACGCCCACGTAGACGGTGGGCTTGAGCGCCTGGATGGCCTCGAGCTGCTGCTCGGTGTTGCCGGGGCCTGCCGCGATCACGGTGCAGCCGAGCGCGCGGGCGCCGGAGTCGAGGATCCATCCGCCGGGGGTGAGGTGATAGGCGAAGGTGTTGTGCACGATGTCGCCCCTGCGCACGCCGGCGGCATGGAGAGCGCGCGCCGCCCGCCACCAGTCCTCGCCGTAGCCTTCGGGCTCGAAGATCGGGCCCGGCGACATGAAGATGCGCGCCACGTCTCCGGCTGCCGCCATGGCGAAGCCGCCGAACGGCGGACGCCGCGCCTGCAGGGCATGCAGCACCGACTTGCGCAGCACGGGCAGCGCGGCGAGCGCCTCGCGCGAGGTGACCGCGGCCGGGTCCACGCCTTTGAGGTGCTCCGCCCATCCCGACGCCGCGGCGATCGCTTGGCGGATCAGGTCGGGCAGCAGGTTGAACTGCGCCAGCTCGCGCTGCTCGGGGTCGCGCGTCTCCAGCTGGTCAAAGTAGTCGGCCATAGGTTGCCTAACCTTCCGTGCCGTAGCCAGCCGACGCGCCTGCACTGGGGCTTGTCCCCGGTATCCGCCCTCCGTGCGCGCCGAGCACGGCGCTTGATCGTCAACCACTGCGTGGAGAGAGACAAGCCGTCCCGACAGCCAGAGGAGCGGCATGACCGAAGCCGCGACCAGGCCAGCCCGGCCCCATCCACAGCGGCGTGTAGCTCTCCCTCCTCATGATGGTCCGGCCGAGCCAGAGCAGCGCCGGCTTGCTTCTCCAGCAACTCCCGCACGCGATCGTCGGTGTCCACCCAGTCTGGAGACGCCACGATCCCCTTGCGGCGATTCGGCATCAGGATGCGGGTCAGCTCCTGACCCTGGCCTTCCGCTCTGCGTTGATGCGTTACCCGCGTCGTCTCAGCATAGGCTGTTCCGGGCATGAACAGTCTGCCGCTGAAGGGTTCTGCAGGTCGAGCAGCTCTCGGGCTACGGCAATGCCGGCAGCATCCCTGAGCTTGAGGACCAGGAGGCGAGCACGCTCGAGCCCTCAGGGAACGTAAACTTCCTGACTCAACGCACCGCGAGCGATCCGACACGTGCGCGAAATCGGCTGCAGCCGGAGAGCTGAGCCAGACGCCTTGCACGCGCGAGCCGGTAGCTTGCGCACGCGACCTCTGTGGGAGTTTGGAAGATGAGGGACGTCGTCCCCCGCGCCCGAACAAAGCCAGGAGACGGATATAGGCCGTCGAGAAAACGAAAACCAGGAGATGAAGAAAGCTAGGAGAGAGTGGCGAATGGACACGACATCCTCCTCAGAGCCCAGCGGTAGGCCACCCTTGGCGCTTGTGACGCGCTGGGTCCATCCCGCTTCCTGCCGCCCCAAGCCTCAGCTGACGCAACGCGCTCCTTACGCCAGCCAGCGTTTGCGCCGCTTGTAGGACTTCACGTCGCGGAAGCTCTTGCGGTCGCCGCCGCCGATGCCGAGGTAGAACTCGCGTACGTCCTCGTTCTCGCGCAGCGCCTGGGCGTCGCCGTCCATGACGATGCGCCCGTTCTCCAGGATGTAGCCGTAGGTCGCGTACTTGAGGGCCATGTGGGTGTTCTGCTCGGCCAGCAGCACGGAGAGACTGCGCTCGGCGTTGAGCCGCTTGACGATTTCGAAGATCTCCTCGACCAGCTGTGGCGCGAGGCCCATGGAGGGCTCGTCCAGCAGCATCGTCTTGGGCCGCGACATCAGCGCCCGGCCGATGGCGCACATCTGCTGCTCGCCGCCCGAGATATAGCCCGCCTGCGCGCCGCGCCGCTCCTTGAGGCGCGGGAAGTAGCCGTAGACCATGTCGAGATCGGCGGCGATGGCGCCGCGGCCGTCGCTGCGCGTGAAGGCGCCGGTCAGCAGGTTCTCCTCGACGGTGAGGTGGCCGAAGCAGTGGCGGCCCTCCATGACCTGGATGCAGCCGCGCCGCACCAGCTCGTTCGGCGAGCGCGCCTGCACCTCCTCGCCGTCGAAGACGATGGAGCCCTTGGTGACCTCGCCGCGCTCGGAATGCAGGAGGTTCGAGGCGGCCTTCAGCGTCGTCGTCTTGCCCGCGCCGTTGGCGCCCAAGAGCGCCACGATCCCGCCCTTGGCGACCTCGAGCGAGACGCCCTTGAGCACCAGGATGACGTGGTCGTAGATGACCTCGATGTTGTTGATCGCAAGGATCGGGCTCGGCGCCGGATCCGGCTCGGGATCGCTTGCACGTGAAACCGTCATGCTGACGCGTCTTTCTGCATTACGCTGGTGCGGATGGCGCCCCACGGCGAGCGGGCGCCATCCCTTGATGAGAGCCGCGGCTGCTGGGATCAGGACGGCTTGTCGCAGACCTCCGTGCGGGCCGGCCAGCCCTGGTTCTTGGTCACGTAGTCCTTCGCAGCCTCCTCGAGCAGCGGCCGGACCCTGTCCTTCATGGGCGCGATCCAATCGGACGCCTTCACCCACTTCGATCCGTCCCACTGCTGCATGAAGGCGGAGTGGTGGCCGTTGTGGTCGGCGCAGGACAGGCCCTTGATGGGGGCTGCGAAGCCCGGCAACCCGATCTCCTTCCAGCGCTCTTCGGTAATAACCAGGGATTCCAGGCCGCGCCGCACATCCGCTCCCGTGACCGCCTTCTTGCCGGTGATCTTCTGGGCGGTGCGGATGGCCTCGGCGACGATGACCGAGTTATAGACGCCCCGGTTGTAGAAGGTCTCGCCGACCTTGTCCTTGGCGACCTGGCTCTTGCCCTTGTCGACCACGTACTTCACGATGTCTTTGACAGCCGCGAACTCCGATCCGATCTGGTGCAGGTTGAGCGCCAGGTACCCCTTGGCATCCTGACCTGCGGGGCGCGCATCGTCCTCGCTGGCCGACCACCAGATGCCAATGAACTTATCCATGGGAAAGTTGATCTTGGCGGCTTCCTTGACCGCGGTCGGGTTCATGGCGCCCCAGCCCCACATGATCATGTAGGCCGGACGGTCGCGCCGGACGTTGAGCCACAGCCCGGACTGGTTCTGCATCTCCGCTGCCGGCACCGGATAGAGCTTGGCGGTGAAGCCGTAGTCCTTCGAGAACTGCTCGAGCAGAGGGATCGGCTCGCGCCCGTAGCCGCCATCGAAGAAGATGTAGCCGATGGTCTTGCCCTTGAGCTTATCGAGGCCGCCCTCCTTCTCGCCGATGTACTTGAAGATCATCGACAGCCCATCCCAGTAGGTGGCGGGCGGATTGAAGATCCATGGGAAGTTCTTGCCGTCGGCCGAGGCGGAGAGCCCATAGGCCATCGACAGAATGGGGATCTTGTCCACTGCTGCCCTGGGGATCAGCTGCAGCGTGATGCCAGTCGAGTAAGGATTGACGACGACCGGGTTCTTGGCCTTCACCTGGTCGTAGCACTCCACGCCCTTCTTGGCGTCGTACTGGGTCTCGCACTCCTCGACCACCAGCTTGACGCCGCCGATGCCGCCGTCGCGCTCGTTCAGCATGTTGAGGTAGTCGGCCATGCCGTTGGCGATCGGGATGCCGGAGCCCGCGAACGGCCCGGTGCGATAGGTCAAGAGCGGCACATAAATGCTCTCCTGCGCGCTGGCCGCGAGCGGGGCGAGCCCCACCGCGCCGGCCAGTGCGGCCGCCAGTGCCATCGTTCTCATTCGCATTGCGCTCCTCCTCTGTTCTGGCCGGCTGCCTGCCGGCCCCTTGCAGTTGTCCCCCTCATCACGCTCGGAGGATCGGAAAGTCCGGCCAGGATGCTCCATCAATAGGGAAATGGCCACACCCTCAGTTTCTGCTTTGCGATCTGCCACAGCCGGGCCAATCCGTGCGGCTCGACAACCAGAAAGAAAATGATGAGCGCGCCGACGATCATGAACTGGAGATGCTCGACGGTCGCGGAGTTGATCGGAATGCCCCAGGCGTGCGGCGCGCGCGCAGGACGACCGGCAAGCCCCAGATCAATGCGGCGCCCAGAAACGAGCCGATCAGGCTGCCCAGGCCGCCGATGATGACCATGAACAGGATGATGAACGATTCGTCGATGTTGAAGCTCTCGAACTCGGCGGCGCCGAGCCACAGGAACACCATGAGGGCGCCAGAGACCCCGCAGTAGAACGACGACACCGCGAAGGCCATGAGCTTGGTCTGGTAGAGCTTGATGCCCATCAGCTCTGCGGCGATGTCCATGTCCCGCACAGCCATCCACATCCGGCCGATCCGGCCGCGCACGAGATTGGAGGCGATCCATGTCATCGCCACCACGATGCTCAAGACCACAAGGTAGCGGACGGCGGGCGTGGCGTTGGGGCCGGTGATCGGCACGCCGAAGAGCGCCCGGGTCGGCACTTCGATGGCCGCCGAGACGTTGTAATTGTAAAGCCACGGAATACGGATGAAGCACCAGGACAGGAAGAACTGAGACGCGAGCGTGGCAATCGCCAGGTAGAAGCCCTTGATGCGCAGCGAAGGCAGCCCGAACAGCACGCCGATGGCGGCAGCGATGAGGCCCGAGGCGAGAATGTGGATGATAATGTTGACATCGGGATAGAGCGTGGTGAGCTTGTAGGTGGCGTAGGCGCCCACACCCATGAAGCCGCCGGTGCCGAGCGAGATCAGGCCGCAGTAGCCCGTCAGAATATTGAGGCCGATGGCGGCCAGCGCAAAAATGAGGACGGGGATCATCAGCGAGTTGATGGTGAAGCTCGACATCGTGAGCGGCACCACCACGAAGGCCGCAAAGAGAATGACGCCGATCCCGATGCGATCCTGCAGGATCGGGAACACGGCCATGTCGGACGCGTAGCTCGTCTTGAACTGACCTGCTTCCCGGTAGAGCATCGGTTTGTTAGAGGGGAGTAGGGAATAGGGAGTAGGGAGTAGGGGGCTGATGCACCCGTTCCCAAGTTCCTATTCCCCTACTCCCTATTCCCTACTCCCTGTTCCCCTAGACTCCGCTCGATAATCTTCTCGCCGAACAGGCCCTGCGGCCTGAACAGCAGAAAGACGAGCGCAATGACGTAGGCGAGCCACGACTTCGATGCCGTTGCCGAGCAACGGCCCCCAATAGAATTCGCCGAGCTTCTCGCCGACGCCGATGATGATGCCGCCGAGAATGGCGCCGGGAATGGAGGTGAAGCCGCCCAGGATCAGAACGGGGAGCGCCTTGAGCGCGATGATCTGCAGCGAGAACTCCACCTGAGAGCGCGCGCCCCACATGATGCCGGTGGTCAGCGCGACGATCCCGGAGGCGAACCACACGATCACCCAGATCTGCTCGAGCGAGATGCCGACAGACAGGGCGGCCTTGTGGCTGTCGGCAACCGCGCGCAAGGCCCGGCCGATGCGCGTGCGCTGAAAGAACACGGCAAGGCCCGCTACCATCGCCGACGCGATGATCGCAGCCGCGATGTCGATCTTCTGCAGCGAGACGAAGCCGCCGAACATCGGGATGTCGATGGCGCCCTTGGGCAGGAACAGCTCCTGCGCGATCATCACCTTCGGCTCCCCGCCGAACAGGAGCTGCCCCAGGCCGATGAGGAAGTAGGTGAGCCCGAATGTCGCCATGAACAGGATGATGTCGGGCTGGTTGACCAGCGGCTTCAGCACCAGCCGCTCGACCGCAAACGCCAGGGCCAGCATGACGAGGATCGTCAGTCCCAGGGAAACGAAGGCCGGGACGCCCTTCTGGTAGAGACCGACGAGGGTCAGGGCGGCGAACACCACCATGATGCCCTGGGCGAAGTTGAAGACGCCCGACGCCTTGAAGATCAGCACGAACCCCAGGGCGATCAGCGAGTAGAGCACGCCGGAGACGAAGCCCTCCCAGAGCGTCTGCAACAGGAGATCGGGCGCCCCGCCCATCTGGACGAACGGATCGACGAAGACCTTGTAAAGAAGCTCCACCCGATCCCCCTAGCGCGCCACGCCCAGGTAGGCGTCGATCACGTCCTGGTTGCCCTGGACCTCGGCTGGCGTTCCGTCGGCGATCTTGCGGCCGTAGTCGAGCACGACCACCCGGTCGGAAAGGTCCATCACCACGCCCATGTCGTGCTCGATGAGGGCGATGGTGGTGTTGAAGGTGTCCTTGGTCGTGAGGATGAAGCGGCACATGTCCCGCTTCTCCTCGAGGCTCATGCCGGCCATGGGCTCGTCGAGCAGCAAGAGCTCCGGCTCCATGGCGAGCGCGCGCCCGAGCTCGACGCGCTTCTGCAGCCCGTAGGGCAGCCTGCCGACCGGGGTCCTGCGGATGTGGGCGATCTCCAGGAAGTCGATGATCCGCTCCACCGCCTCGCGGTGGCGGATCTCCTCCCACCGCGCGGGGCCGTAGTGGATGGCGTGCGTGAAGAGCCCGCGCCGCATCTTGAGCGTGCGCCCGGTCATGATGTTGTCGAGGGTCGACATGCCCTTGAACAGTGCCACGTTCTGGAACGTACGGGCGATGCCCTGGCTGGCGGCGATGTTGGGGCGCATGTCGCGCCGTCGCACGCCCTTGTAGGTGATGGTGCCTTCCTGGGGATGGTAGAAGCCGTTGATGACGTTGAGCATCGACGTTTTGCCGGCGCCGTTGGGGCCGATAATCGCTCTGACCTCGCCCTTCCTGATGTCGAAGGAGACGCCGCGGATGGCCCGCACGCCGCCGAACGACAGCGACACGTTCTCCACCGCGAGCAGAACGTCGCCCGTCGCGACCTCGCTGCCGACGACGGGCTTGGGCTTCACATCGGCCTTCACTCTGCCGCCTCCCGCAGCGGCTCGGCCGCCCGCACCGGATAGGTTGCAACATCGACGATCCTGAGATCGCCCTCCACCACGCCCTTGCGCCCGTCCTCGAAGGTCACCTCGATGGCTGCATGGACCTGGGTGGAGCCGTCGTAGAGGGCGGCAATGAGCGGCGCATAGCGCTCGGCCACGGTCGAGCGCCGGACCTTCTGCGTGCGCGTCATCTCGCCGTCGTCGGCGTCGAGCTCCTTGTGCAGGATCAGGAAGCGCTTGATCTGGGAGGCCGCCATCTGCGGCTCCTCGGCGAGCGACCGGTTCACGGCATCGAGGCGCTTCGCCACCATGTCGTAGACTTGGGCGTGGGCGGCGAGCTCCTGGTAGCTGGCGTAGGAGACGTTGTTGCGCTCGGCCCAGCTGCTCACTGAGGTCTGATCGATATTGACGAGCATCGTCACGTAATCCTGCCCCTGGCCGAAGGCCACCGCCTCGCGCACCTCAGGGTAGAACTTCAGCTTGTTCTCGAGGTACTTGGGCGCGAACAGCGCCCCGTTGACGAGGCGCCCCACATCCTTCGCGCGGTCGATGATCTTGAGGTGGCCGTGCTGGTCGATGAAGCCGGCATCGCCGGTGTGCACCCAGCCGTCGGGGGTTTTGGTCTCGCGCGTCGCCTGCTCGTTCTTGTAGTACTCGAGGAACACGCCGGGGCTGCGGTAGAGCACCTCGCCCGAGTTCGGCGATTCCGAGCTCCACGTCGGGTCCGGCCTTGCCGACGGTGTCGGCATAGACCTCGCCGTCCGGCTGCAGCGTGACGTACACGCTGGCCTCGGTCTGGCCGTAGAGCTGCTTCAGATTGATGCCGAGCGACCGGTAGAAGCGGAACAGCTCCGGTCCGATGGCCTCGCCCGCGGTATAGGCCACGCGAATCCTGGAGAAGCCCATGCGGTTGCGCAGCGGCGCGTAGACGAGGAAGTCGCCCAGAGCGTAGAGCAGCCGATCCTTGACGCCGACCGGCCTGCCGTCGAGGAGCTGCTCGCCCGAGCGGCGCGCGACCTTCAGGAAGTAGTCGAACATGCCCTTCTTGAGGCGACCGGCGTCCTCCATGCGCACCATGATCTGGGTGAGCAGGTTCTCGAACACGCGCGGCGGCGCGAAGAAGTAGGTGGGCGCGATCTCCCTGCGGTCCTCGATGATGGTCTCCGGGCTCTCGGGGCAGGCGACGCACATGGCCCCGGCTGTCGCCTGGCCATAGGAGAAGATGTGGTCGCCCACCCATGCCATCGGCAGATAGGCAAGCAGCGTGTCGTCGGCCGTGAAGGCGTCGAACCGGTTGCCGTTCTGGGCGGAGACGACGATGTTCTCATGCGTCAGCACGACGCCCTTGGGCCGGCCGGTGGTGCCCGACGTGTAGAGCATTACGCTCACGTCCGAGCCTTTGCCCCTGGCGATCTCGTCGAGCCACCAGCCCGCAGCTCCGGCGTTCTCGCGCAGCTCCTGCCGGCCCAGCTCCTCGACGTGTGCGAAGGCGTGCAGATGGCTGTGGTCGTAGGCGGCGAGCCCGTGCTCCTCCTCGTAGACGACGGTCCTGAGCCTCGGCAGCCGGTCCGAGACGGAGATGACCTTGTCGACCTGCTCCTGGTTCTGCACCACGGCGAAGGTCACCTCCGCGTGGTCGAGCACATAGGCCATCTCGTCGGCGACCGAGTCCTGATAGATCGGCACCGCGATGCCGCCCAGGCTCTGCACCGCCGCAAAGGTGGCATAGAGGCGCGGGCGGTTGTCGCCGATGACGGCCACCGCATGCCCACGCTCGAGGCCGAGCTTGCGCAGGCCGACGGCGAAGGCGCGCACCGTGTCCGTGAGCTCGGCCCATGTCCACGTCTGCCAGATGCCGAGGTCCTTGTGCCGCATGGCCGGCCGCGCGCCATGCTCCGCTGCGTTGCGCAGCAGCAACTTCGGCATGGTATCGAGTGGGGCATCGGGTGCGGCCGATGCCGGCTGGCTCGCGTTCACGTGACGGACACCTCCAAACGCCTCCTCCGGGCCATGGTTTTGCTACCCGCCCTTTTTGCTTGTTGTATCGCTGCCGCTCAGACCTGACAATCCACCGGTCCGCAGGGCGATCGAGCCGCCCCTCCGCAACGTGCTGCCCGTGCCTGTTCAACTCGACCCGGCCAGTGGTGCCGGACAGCCGCCGTTCGGAGGGGCCCGAGGGAGTGCCCTTCCCGCTGCATAGCGTGCGCGTGGAGAGGCCTCGCCGGGGCGGAAGGGGGTAGGGGCCCGCCGGAGACACGGGGCTCCCAGGGCCTTCCCCGGCGGCCGCACCGGTTGCGCGTCCCACCCGGATCTCTGGGCTCGACCGCGCGCGCATGCCGCGGTTGCAGATCGGCGCCAGCGGTGCTTCAAGGCCGAGCATTGTCGGCCATTCGGTCGTTCCCGGGGGAATCCACCGTGCTGCGTCTTGCGCTTGCTCTCTTTGCGTGTGCCTTGCTGGCGGGCGCACCCGCTTCCGCCCAGAGTTCCGCCCAGACTTCCGCCGAGACTTCAGTCCAGACCGGGCCCACCGCCTTCACCTTCGTTGCCTTCGGCGACATGCCCTACCGCGACGAGGACATCGCGAAGGTGGACCGGCTGATCGGTGCCATCAACAAGCTGAAGCCCGCCTTCACCATCCATGTCGGCGACATCAAGTCGGGAGCGGCACCCTGCACCGACTCCGATCTGGAGCGGGCGATCGACCAGATCAACACGCTCGAGGGGCCGGTGGTCTATGCCATCGGCGACAACGAGTGGACCGACTGCCACCGTGAGATCAAGGGCCAGAAGTTCAATCCGCGCGAACGGCTCGCGAAGCTGCGCGACCTGGCCTTTGCGAAGCCGGGCAGGACGCTCGGCAAGATGCCGATGCTGGTGGAGTCGCAGGCGAAGGTAAGCCCCAAGCACGCCAAGTTCGTCGAGAACCAGCGCTTCGCGAAGAACGGCGTGGTGTTCATCATTGTCCACGTGGTCGGCTCCAACAACGGCTTCGAGCCGCAGGACCCGCAGGCGGCCACGGAGTACTTCGAGCGCAACGCCGCCACCGTCGCCTGGATCGCCGATGGGTTCCGTGTGGCGACGGAGACCGGGGCGAAAGCGGTGGTGGTCGCCTTCCACGCCAACGTCTACGAGCTGCGCCAGCAGTATCCGGCGATGCCGCGTGCCTCGGGCTTCCTCGACACCGTGAACGCGGTGGCGCGGGGTGCGCGGGCCTTCGGCAAGCCGGTGCTCGTCGTGCACGGCGACCACCACGCGCTCGAGCTCGAGAGCTTCAAGGACAGCTCGATGCGGCCGGTGCCGAACACCTTCAGGCTCCAGGTGCCGGGCGACAGCCTCGTGCATGCCGTGCGCATCCTGGTCGATCCCGACGCGCCCGGCGTGTTCGGGTTCATCCCGCTGATCGTCCCGGAGAACGGCCCGTTCTGAGGACGCGGCGGCGTGGCGAGGCTGGACCGCGGCCAGGCGTTGGCCAAAGCCGGTGATCCCGCTTACGATGCATCCCGATCCATGGCCATCGCACTCGGGGAAACGACCATGTCGAACGCCAGGCCGGCAGAGCTGACGCATTTCATCGGCGGCAAGCACGTGAAGGGCACGTCGGGCCGCTTCGGCGACGTGTTCCAGCCGATGGACGGCTCGCTGCGCGCCCGGGTGCCGCTGGCCTCCAAGGCGGAGGTGGCGGCGGCGGTGGAGAATGCCAAGGCCGCGCAGCCGGCCTGGGCCGCCACCAACCCGCAGCGGCGCGCGCGGGTGCTCATGAAGTTCCTGGAGCTTGCCCACCGCGACTACGACAAGCTCGCCGACTGCCTCGCCCGCGAGCACGGCAAGACCATCGCCGACGCCAAGGGCGACATCCAGCGCGGCCTGGAGGTGGTGGAGTTCGCCATCGGCATCCCGCACCTCATGAAGGGCGAGTACACCGAGGGCGCCGGCCCCGGCATCGACCTCTACTCCATGCGCCAGCCGCTGGGCGTGGTGGCGGGCATCACGCCCTTCAACTTCCCGGCCATGATCCCGCTGTGGAAGTGCGCCCCGGCCATCGCCTGCGGCAACGCCTTCATCCTGAAGCCGTCCGAGCGCGACCCCGGCGTGCCGCTGATGCTGGCGGAGCTGTTCCTGGAGGCCGGGCTGCCGGCCGGCATCCTCAACGTCGTCAACGGCGACAAGGAGGCCGTGGACGCCATCCTCGAGCACCCGGACATCCAGGCGATCGGCTTCGTCGGCTCCACGCCCATCGCCGCCTACATCTACGCCCAGGGCTGCGCGGCGGGGAAGCGCGTGCAGTGCTTCGGCGGCGCCAAGAACCACATGATCGTCATGCCCGACGCCGACATGGACCAGGCCGTCGACGCCCTGGTGGGCGCCGGCTACGGCTCGGCCGGCGAGCGCTGCATGGCGGTGTCGGTGGCGGTGCCGGTCGGGCAGAAGACGGCGGATCTGCTGGTGGAGAAGCTGATCCCGCGCGTGGAGAGCCTGAAGATCGGCCCCTCCACGTCGGCCGATGCCGACCTCGGCCCGCTGGTGACGGCGGCGCACCTGAAGAAGGTGAAGGACTACGTGGCGTTGGGCATCGAGGAGGGCGCCAAGCTGCGCGTGGACGGCCGCGAGTTCAAGATGCAGGGCTACGAGAACGGCTTCTACATGGGCGGCTGCCTGTTCGACGAGGTGCAGCCCAACATGCGCATCTACAAGGAGGAGATCTTCGGCCCGGTGCTCTCGCGTGGTGCGCGCCAAGACCTACGAGGAAGGCCTGAAGCTCGCCAGCGACCACGAGTACGGCAACGGCGTCGCCATCTTCACCCGCGACGGCGACGCCGCGCGCGACTTCGCCGCCAAGGTCAACGTCGGCATGGTGGGCATCAACGTGCCGATCCCGGTGCCGCTCGCCTACTACACCTTCGGCGGCTGGAAGCGCTCCGCCTTCGGCGACCTCAACCAGCACGGCCCGGACTCGGTGCGGTTCTATACCAAGACCAAGACGGTGACCTCGCGCTGGCCGTCCGGCGTGAAGGAGGGGGCGGAGTTCGTGATACCGACGATGAAGTAAGATTGTTGCCCTACAGAACGACGCCTCCCGTATATCAGTTTTGCCTTCTTGGCAAGACGGTAAGTTTGTTATGTCCTTTTAATAAATCGGATACGCCTCTCTCCGGGAGAGCGCCCAATGGGATCGCCACTAATTCGTAGAGATCATGGCTGGTTGGTTTACTGATGTCGACAGACTTAATCGTCTTGCGCAACGAACGTTGTTTGCTGCCAGCGCGACACTGAGGACTAAATTGCGAGCTGGTTTCGATTTTCCTGTTCGTGAGGGCGCTGTTCCACTTCCAAGCAGTAATTCTGCTTGCAGAACGCGGAATGACAGTTGAGGCTCGGAGCTTGGCTCGTGGCTCACTGGAAGCAGCATTCTGCCTGGAGGGCTCTTATTGCGAACGAAGGGTTCTTGGACCAGTTGGTGCGCGCCGCAGCACCATCATCGGAAGAACATCGTTGCGGCTCTCGACGAATGTTCTCTCCCCATTGCCATTTTCTTGATCC